>NZ_AQWM01000002.1 GCF_000376105.1 Asticcacaulis benevestitus DSM 16100 = ATCC BAA-896 | reverse complement strand
CATGGACAATCTGCCGGCTCACAAGGTTGCAGGGGTCAGGGATATCATAGAGGCAATTGGCGCAAAGGTACTCTATCTTCCCCCTTATTCCCCAGACTTCAATCCTATTGAGCAAGTCTTTGCCAAACTCAAAACCTTGTTGAGAAAAGCTGCCGAAAGAACCGTAGACGGACTGTTTAAGCGGATTGGGGAAATCCTCAAACTTTTCGAGAGCCCGGAATGTACCAACTACCTCAAAAACTCTGGCTACCAGTCAATGTGATCGGAAAATGCTCTAGCGCCCGGACAATGGCCGCGCCACCAGATCAATGCTTTTGAGAAAATCGAACGCTTCTGAACTTGCCATCCGCCCGTTCGCGTCTCATATGACGGACAGCATAAAGGAACACCCCATGAGCCTGCGCGTCGCCGTCCAGATGGACCCCATCGAGAACATCAATATCGGTGGCGACACCACCTTCCTGCTGATGATGGCAGCGCAACGTCGCGGTCACACGCTCTGGGTCTATCAACCCGAACATTTGAGCTACGAGGACGGCAAACCCTTCGCCCGCGCCCGCAAGGTCACTTTGCGCGATGTCAAGGGCGATCACGTTACCCTGGGTGATTATGAAAAGCTTGACCTGGCCGATGATCTCGACGTCATCCTGATGCGCCAGGACCCGCCCTTCGATATCGCCTACATCACCGCCACCTATTTGCTGGAAACCGTCCATCCGCAGACCCTGGTGGTCAATAACCCGACCAGCGTGCGCGATGCGCCGGAGAAGCTGCTGGCGACGCGTTTTCCCGGCCTGCAACCACCAACCCTCATCTCCTCCGATCCGGTGGCGCTGAATGATTTCTTTGCCCGTCATGGCGATTGCATCCTCAAGCCGCTGCATGGCGCTGCCGGCAACGGCATCATCAAGCTCAAGGCCGGTGACCGCAATCTTGACGCCCTGATCGAGATTTTCGGCGGCATAAGCCGCGAGCCGCTCGTCCTGCAAAAGTTCATCCCCGCCGTCAGCGCCGGCGACAAGCGCATCATCCTGATCGATGGCGAGATCATAGGCGGCATCAACCGCGTGCCGGAAGATGGCGCCGTACGTTCCAACCTGCGCGTCGGCGGCACTGCCGAACCGCTGGTGCTCACAAAACGTGATCGCGAGATCTGCGAGATCCTCAAGCCGGTGCTCAAGGAAAAAGGTCTTATGTTTGTGGGTATTGACGTGATCGGTGATTATCTGACCGAAATCAACGTCACCTCGCCCACCGGCGCCGTACAGTTAAAGGCCTTCGAGGGGGTTGATGCCGGTGAGATTTTGTGGGATCGGATAGCCGAGACGCTGCAAAATCGCGCCTGACGGCCGCGCCTGATAACGAGGCCGGTTTTCGTCCAAAAACAGTGAACATACCGCGACTTGATCCGGCTTCTCACATAGAAGCGGCAAATATTTCCTTTTTGTTCCATTTTTGTTCTTGATTTGTATTTATTAACGCCGTAGGCTGTGGATAGATTCAGTATCCCAGTACCAGCTTGCGCGCGAAACAATAACGACGAATGGGGGCAAGGCATATGCCGGCACGGATCACCACCATTGCCTTCGAAGGGGCCGAAGCGCGACGCGTCGAGGCCGAGGTTGTTTTCACCAATGGTCAGGTCGGTTTTCAGCTCGTCGGTCTGGGGGACAAGGCCGTGGCGGAAAGCCGCGAACGGGTGCGTGGTGCCTTCGCCGGCATGGGCCTGAGCCTGCCCGGCAAACGCATTGTGGCGGCGCTTTCTCCCGCCGATCTGCCCAAGGAAGGCTCACATTTCGACCTTCCAATCGCATTGGCCGTCATGACCGCCATGGGCGTTATTCCTGAAGACGCCTTGTCAGGCTATGTCTGCGTCGGTGAATTGCGGCTCGATGGCCGCATCGCCCCGATCAGTGGCGCCCTGCCCGCCGCCATCGCGGCTTCGAGCTACGGCATGGGGCTGATCTGCCCCGCAGATAACGGCGCCGAAGGGCCTGGGCCGGCGATGTCAATATTCTGGCGCCGGCCTCGCTGATCGCCTTGATCAACCATTTCAAGGGCCACAGCGTGCTGTCACCGCCCGTCGCCGGCGAGATGAAGGCCTCAGCCAAACCGCTCGATCTCAATGAGGTCAAGGGGCAGGAAGTGCCCAAGCGCGCCCTGGAGATCGCGGCCGCCGGCGGCCATAACCTGCTGTTCGTTGGCCCGCCGGGTTCGGGCAAGTCGATGCTGGCACAGCGCCTGCCGGGCATATTGCCACCGCTGACCTCGCGCGAACTGTTGGAAACCTCGCAGGTATGGTCAATGGCCGGTCTGATCGCCAAGGGCGAACTGACACGCGAACGGCCTTTCAGAGCACCGCATCACTCGGCCTCTATGGCGGCCCTGACCGGCGGCGGTATTCGCTTCGCGGGCTTCACTCAAAGACAAGTCAGTTTGCTCTATGGTTCTGAGAAGAGCAAACAGGCCGAAACTGCCAACTCCAAGCTGGAGTATGCCCAATACGCCCGCTATAGCAGCCCACAAAACCATGTTTTCTTGCGCATTAAGGTCTTTATCGGCCTTTGTCTTTTGGTCTCTGGAATCTACTACATTGGCCGTGCATTTAATTGCGACCTCGGTACGCAGTTTGAGACAGGACTCAAGTATTTGTCGTTGGGTCTCGCTTTGGGCGTTTTGAGCGCGTTCACTATCGCGTTCTCTTTGTATGGCTAAGTGTGATCCGATGAAATAAGCGAGCAAAACTAGCCCAAAAATCGCAAGTAAACAGAAACACGCCGCTATAGATTTATATTGCTTATCCACGCCTCTGTGATCTGGCGTGACGTGACCGGCGCTGTCGCTGTCCTGAGATAATCCAGTACGAACTTGCCTACAGTGCCTTTCTTTGCTCTGTGCTTCGTCACATAGCGGGTGATGGCTCTTGGCGTCTGTGAGGCGTCAAAAAGGCTTATAGCTGCGTCCAAGTGATCAATGTCACAAGTGAGCTTGTGTATCTCGCTTTCAAGCGCCTTGCGCAGCTTGTGAAGCTCGTCTCGTTTGGCGATTAAACCAGCCACGGTGTTAGGGCGTTCCATGTCTCGAATTTAGCGATAAAAGCCGCAAAAAGCGTGACAAACGTAGGTGTATTTGCTACATAATACCGGAATTTTCACCGCAGGCGCTGGATTCGCTGCGTCAGCCACTCGAAACCAATGACATCATCGTGGCGCGGGCCAATCACCACGTCAAATATCCGGCACGCGTGCAACTGGTCGCCGCCATGAATCCCTGCCGCTGCGGCTATGGCGGCGTTGGCAAGGGCGCGTGTGGCAAGGCGCCGCGCTGCCTGAAGGATTACCAGGGACGGGTTTCCGGGCCGCTGATGGACCGGATCGATCTGCAAATCGACGTGCCGCCGGTGACGGCCATGGACATGTCCCTGCCGGCGCCCGCCGAAGGCTCAAAAGAGGTGGCAGCGCGGGTGCTGGCCGCGCGTGATCTCCAGATCGAACGCGCCAAGCGGCTCGATTTAGCGCACGACAATGGCCTCAACGCGACCGCCTATGGTTCCGGTCTGGAACAGATCTGCGCGCTGGATGACAAGGCCAAGGCCTTGCTGACTCAGGCGGCGCAACAGACAGGCTTGAGCGCGCGCGGCTGGACACGCACCCTGCGACTGGCGCGCACCATCGCCGATCTGGAACAATCCGGCCCCACCTTACGCCGCCATGTCGCCGAGGCGCTGATCTATCGCCGCACCGCCTCCGCCGATGAACAGGTGGAGAAGCGCATGCAAGCACATACCGCATCTTTCGCTGCGTCATCGGGTGATTAAACGCTATATCTGCGCGATCTTTGAGTGAATTTAACCTTTTCAGCTTAAGCTCACCACATCAGAAGATAACTGCGGAAAAATCCGAATGCATATTTCCTTGACCGGCCATGAGTCAGACGATCGGCTAACACCCGAGGAGCGCCTGAAGGCCCGCGAAGATTTTTTCCGCCTGATGAGTCATGAAATCCGCACGCCGCTCAATGGCGTGATGGGCATGTTGTCGCTGCTGACCCGCACGCCTTTGAGCCCTGATCAGGCCTCCTATATCCAGACGGCCCGCGAATCCGGCGACCATCTGTTGACCCTGGTCAATGATCTGCTTGATTATGCCCGCATTGATGCCGGGCGTATTGAACTGGAAACCAGCGAGGTCCATCTCGAACCCCTGTTGCAAGGTGTCGCCGAGCTTTTATCGCCGCGCGCCCACGGCAATGGCATCGAGGTGGTGTGGTCGCTTGATCCGCGCCTTGATTACATCCATGCCGACGAAGGCCGCCTGCGTCAAATCCTGTTCAATCTCGCCGGCAACGCCATCAAGTTCACCACAAAGGGCGGCGTGCTGATCCATGTCGGCTTAAGCGACTCTGGCCTGATCCGTTTCAGCGTCCGCGACACCGGCCCCGGCATCCCCGAAGAAGCGCGGGTGCGCATTTTCGAGGAATATGGTCAGGTCGAAGCCAGCCACGCCACCCGCTATGGCGGCGCAGGTCTGGGCCTCGTTGTGGTCAAGAAGCTGGTCGAGGTTATGCAAGGCACACTGACGCTCGATAGCGAGGTCGGCAAGGGCTCGCTGTTCACCGTCGAATTTCGTGCCCCCTATGGCCTGCGTCATCAGCCCGTTCATGAGCTTTATCCCCATGCCGTCAATTTCGTCAGCGACAATAGCGTCCTGATCGAAGGCGCCACCTGCCATCTGGCGGCCGGCGATTGCCGACTGCGCCCCGCCGCCCGTCTTGATGAGTGCCTTGATGCGCAAGGCATTATCCTGGCTGATCGCGCCATGTTCGCCGAGGGCCCGGTCGCTGCACCTTCACCCAAGAGCCTGATCCTGCTCTCGCCGGAACAGCGCGATGAAATCACCGCCTGGCGCGAAAAGGGCTGGGCCGGCTATCTGATCAAGCCCTTGCGCCGCTCATCTGTGCTGGAACGTGTCGAAGCCCTGCACGATCAGGCCGACACCAAGCCTGCCAGAACCCACAATGACGATGAACGCATCGCCTCGGAATGCGCGCCGGATAAGGCGGTTTTGCTGGTCGAGGACAATCCGGTCAATGCCCTGCTGGCGCAGATCCTGCTCCAGCGCGAAGGCTGCCGCGTCGAACGCGCCGCATCGGGCGAGGAAGCGCTGGACATCCTCAAAGTCCGCCAGTTCGATATCATCTTCATGGACTTGGGCCTGCCCGGTATCGATGGCCTCGGCGCCGTGCGTGAAATACGCAGTATGGGCATCCGCACACCGGTCATCGCCCTGACCGCCAACGCTTACGAAGAAGACCGCCGCGCCAGTTTGAACGCAGGTATGAACGACTTCCTGACCAAACCGATTGAGCTGGTGGCGCTGAAAAACCGCCTGCAAACCTGGACCGGTGAACAGCGGCAAGCCAAAAGCGCTTAGAGCTTATTCCGATCGGATTCCACGGATCGGAACACGCTCTAATGTTCTGCTTTTACGCGCTTTTTGATCCGAAAAGTGCGTCACACTTTTCGGAAAGCGCTTAAACCCCCTTCACAGTTCGGCAAACTGCTTTAGGCTGTCCCGATTGTCCGGAGACCGCCTATGACCACATCACCCGCGCCCGCTGCGCCTGAAAAGAAATCGCTTAAGCAGAGCCTCAAGCCTTTTCTGTCCCGGCCAGCCCTGGTGATGATCCTGCTCGGATTCTCTTCCGGCCTGCCGCTGTCGCTGATCTTCGATACGCTTCAGGTCTGGCTGCGTGACGTCAATCTGTCGCTCACCACCATCGGCTATTTCTCACTGGTCACCTTTGTCTACAGCCTGAAATTCGTCTGGGCGCCGGTGCTTGATCGTGTCGGCCTGCCAGCGCTCACCAAAATGCTTGGGCACCGCCGAAGCTGGATTCTGCTGAGCCAGATCGTCATTATGGCGGGGCTCTTCACGATCTCTGGCCTCAATCCGCAGGCCCATCTCGGCTGGATGGCGCTCGTGGCGGTGATCATCGGGTTTGCCGGTGCGACGCAGGATATCGTCATTGACGCCTGGCGGATCGAAACGGCCGGTGACTCCACCCAGCATCAGGCCGTCATGGCCACCGCCGCAGCCTGGGGCACCCGCATAGCGCCTTTCGTTTCCGGCATCGTGCCGCTGGCCCTGGCTGATACGCTGGGCTGGGGATTTGCCTATGCCCTGATGGCGGCCCTTATGGGCCTCGGCATAATCGGTGTGTTGCTGGTGCCGAAAGAGGCTGTGCACAATGTGCGCCCCATAGATTATGGTGATGCGCCGGCCAAGCCCGCGCTGGAACTGGTGGAGTGGCTGGGCCGGCTTATTCTGATGTTCTTCGCCATCTGCCTGATGGGCGCGGGCCTGACCGCCAATATCGATCTGTTCAAATTCCTGTTCCCGACCGATGCAGCTTTTGAGGCGGTGAAGGCCTTATGGACCAGCAAGAGCTACGGCATCCTGCTGCAATTCCTGTCGGTCATTCCAGTCGGGCTGGGCCTGCTGATGCTGAGCTGTCTGCCGATCCGTAATCTGGTGACGCGTCCCGGCGCCTATCTGCGTCAGACCTTCGTGGTGCCGATCGTCGCCTTTTTCCAGCGTTACGATAATCTCGCCTGGTTGATTTTGGCCACGATATGCCTCTACCGGATTTCGGACTTCGTGCTGAACGTCAACGGCGCCTTTTATCTTGATCTCGGCTTTGATAAGCTGGCCATCGCCGAGGTGCGCAAGATCTTCGGCGTGGTCATGACCATGCTGGGCGTGGGGATGGGCGGCTTTGTCATGACCCGGTTCGGCATGAAGAAGAGCCTGGTCTTTGGCGCGATCGTCTGTGGCTTTTCCAACCTGGCCTATGCGTGGCTGGCGACGCAGGGCAACAGCCTGACCGCATTTTCCATCGCCCTGGCGGCCGATAATATATCCGCGGGCGTGGCCGGCACCGTCCTGATCGCCTATATGTCATCGCTGATTTCAAAGGGCTATGCGGCGCAGCAGTACGCGCTATTCACCTCGCTCTACGCCCTGCCCGGCAAGCTTCTGGCGTCACAATCCGGCCGTTTGATCGAAACCACCGCGAAAAGCGCCGATAGCGGCGGCTGGTCCTCCATTTTCAAAGGATGGTTCGGTAATTTGCCGGCCATATCCTATGAAAAACCGGCGGCTATTCTCAAGGTCAGCCGCGAGGCGCTCGGCACGGGCTATGTCGTCTTCTTCAGTTACACGGCGGCCATCGGCATCGTAGCCATAGTGCTTTGTCTGTGGCTGGTCCGTGTGCAGAAGTTCAAGGACGACGCTGTCGAGTAATGGGGTCGAGGGGGCCGGCCGCCCTCGCCTTACCTTGAAAAGAAAAAGGGCCGCCCCTGAATGAGGCAGCCCTTTTTCTTTATGAGATCAAGCATAAGGGGACACAGGCCCCTTCACCCCAAAACGCAACAGCGTCAGATCTTCGCCGATGCCCGGATATCGTAAGCCGCGAAGGTCGCCATGGTCAGGATCTTCGACACAGAATCCGACAACTGGCAGATCTGCACCGGCTTGGAGAGACCCAGCAGCAGTGGGCCGACCACCGTGGCGCCGCCCAGCGCTTCGATCATCTTGGTCGAGATCGAGGCCGAGTGGATGGCCGGCATGATCAGCACATTGGCTGGCGCGGTCAGGCGTTGGAACGGATAGTTAGCCCAGGTGGCAGAATCGAGCGCCACGTCAGGCGCCATTTCGCCTTCAAATTCAAAGTCGACGCCGCGCTCTTCGAGCAGACGCACCGCTTCCTTGACGCGATCCGAACGTTCGCCCGACGGATTGCCGAAGGTCGAATAGCTCATGAAGGCGACGCGCGGGGTGTGGCCCATGCTGCGCACGGCCATGGCGGCTTCGATGGCGATATCGCCCAGTTCTTCCGGCGTCGGCAGTTCGGCCACAGTGGTATCGGCCACGAAAATTGTCCGCCCCTTGGCCAGCACGATCGACAGGCCCATGATGCGGCCGCCCGGCGCCGGATCGACCACACGCAGCACATCATCAAGCGACTTGTCGAACGAACGCGTCACACCGGTGACCATGCCATCGGCGTGACCGGAAATGACCATGGCGGCGGCAAACGAGTTGCGGTCGAGATTGATCAGGCGATCGACGTCGCGCTTGAGGAAGCCCTGACGCTGCAGACGCGAATAGAGAAGCTGCGAATAGGCGGCGTTGCGATGGCTCAGGCGGGCATTGACGATCTCGATGCCCTCCTCGGCCGGATCGATACCGGCGGCGCGCATATTGGCCTCGACCAGGTTTTCGCGGCCGCACAGGATCGGTGTGCCAAGGCCCTGCAGCTTAAAGGCGTGGGCGGCGCGAATGACCGAAATATCCTCGCCCTCGGCGAAGACGATGCGGCGGCTGGGGCGCGAACGCACCGACGAGGTGATGGTTTGCAGGAAGCCGGCTGAGGGATCGAGGCGTTGTTCGAGCGACTTGCGATAGGCATCCATGTCGGTGATCGGCTTGCGCGCCACACCGGTTTCCATCGCGGCCTGCGCCACGAAGGGCGGCACGTACCAGATCAGGCGCGGATCGAACGGCGACGGGATGATGTAGTCGCGACCGAATTTCAGGTGACGGCCCTGATAGGCGGCGGCCACCTCATCGGGCACGTCCTCGCGCGCCAGCATGGCCAGCGCCTTGGCGGCGGCCAGCTTCATCTCGTGGTTGACGCGGCGGGCGCGGACATCGAGCGCGCCGCGGAAGATGTAGGGGAAACCCAGCACGTTGTTGACTTGGTTCGGATAGTCCGAACGGCCGGTGGCGACAATGGCGTCAGCGCGCACCTTGGCGACGTCTTCCGGTGTGATTTCCGGATCGGGATTGGCCATAGCGAAGATGATCGGGTTGGCGGCCATGGTGGCCACCATATCCGACGTCAGCACGCCCTTGGCGGAGAGACCCAGGAAGATATCAGCGCCGACCAGGGCTTCCGCCAGGGTGCGCTTCTTGGTTTCGGTGGCGTGGACCGATTTCCACTGGTCCATATCGACCGTGCGGCCCTTATAGACGACGCCGTGGATGTCGACGACCGTGGTGTTCTCGTGCTTGACGCCCAGCGCCTTGATCAGCGACAGCGACGACAGGCCGGCGGCGCCCGCGCCGCAAAGCACGACCTTGACGTCTTCCATCTTCTTGCCGGTAATTTCCAGCGCGTTGATCAGGCCGGCGGCGGCGATGATGGCCGTGCCGTGCTGATCATCGTGGAAGACGGGGATATCGGCCAGATCCTGCAGGGCGCTTTCGATGATGAAGCACTCAGGGCTCTTGATGTCTTCGAGATTGATGCCGCCGAAGCTCGCCGTGATGTTCTTCACCACCGTGATGAATTCGTCGGGGTCTTGCGTATTCACCTCGATATCGAACGAGTCGATGTCGCCAAAGCGCTTGAAGAGAACCGCCTTGCCTTCCATGACCGGCTTCGAGGCCAGGGCGCCGAGATTGCCGAGCCCCAAAACCGCCGTGCCGTTCGAGATCACCGCCACCATATTGCCCTTGGCCGTATAGTCGTAGGCCGCGTCGGGGTTTTCAGCGATGCGCAGACACGGCACCGCCACGCCCGGCGAATAGGCCAGCGCCAGATCGCGCTGCGTTGCCATCGGCTTGGTGGGCAGGAGTGCGATCTTGCCCGGCTGCGGATACTGGTGCAGGTGAAGGGCTTCGTCGTCGCTGAAGGTCTGTTTTTCGGTGGGCATATGAAACTCTAAACGTTTGGCAATTGTATTATTATTATTTTCGTTGTGAGACCAACTCATATAACAAGATCAATGGGTTATAAAGGTCGAACTCGGACGTAAGGTCACTTTTCTTTATTGTCTGACAAATAAATCGGCAAGCTGTTGTTTTTATGGGACTGTTTTCAACGCCCGCGCGAACGGTCGGCGGAGATTGTGCACACTTTCCGTGACCTTCCCCCTTCTCATGACTCTTAACAATGGTTAACTTCCCCTCCATGAACGCTACCCCAGCCCTTACCCCGCAAGACGCAAGCCCCAATGTCGAGGGCGCCACGCCCGTCATGGCGCAATATATCCAGATCAAGGCGCAGTATCCTGACGCCATCCTCTTGATGCGCATGGGGGATTTCTACGAGATCTTCTTCGAGGACGCCGTCATCGCCTCGCAGGCCCTGTCACTGGCCCTGACCAAGCGCGGTCAGTTCCAGGGCAAGGATATCCCGCTGGCCGGCGTGCCCGCCCATGCCGCTGACGCCTATATCGCCAAGCTGATCCGGCTGGGCCACCGCGTCGCGGTGTGTGATCAGCTCGAAGACCCGGCCGAGGCCAAGAAACGCGGCTCGAAAGCCATCGTCAAACGCGGCATCACCCGCGTCGTTACCCCCGGCACCCTGACCGAGGACACCCTGCTGGAGGAGCGTGGCGCCAACCGGCTGGTGGCGCTGTCGTCGCGCGGCGGCGTACTAGCTTTAGCGGCGGTCGAACTGTCGACCGGCGATGTCGAAGTGCTGGAGGTTGAGCCGGCGCAACTGGGCGCGCAGCTTTCGGCGCTTCGTCCTTCGGAAAGTCTCGTGGCCGATCGTCTGATGCAGGACGAAACCATCTATCCGCTGCTGAAAATGTACGGCGGAGTTATCCAGCCGCAACCCTCATCCCTGACCGATCCGGCCAGCGGCGAAGCCCGCCTGCTCAAGCTTTACGGCGTCTCGACCCTCGATGGTTTCGGCACATTCAGCCCCGCCGAGATTTCGGCGCTCGGCCTGCTGGCGGCCTATATCGACCTGACCCAGGCCGGCAAAATTCCGGTGCTGAAACCACCGTCGCGCGTCATTTCACAGAACTATCTGAGCATCGATGCCGCCACCCGCAATTCGCTCGAAATCGACCGCACGCAACAGGGCAAGCGCGAGGGCAGCCTGATTGCCGCCATCGACCAGACCGTAACCTCCGGCGGTTCGCGCCTGCTGCTCAGCCGTCTGTCGCGCCCGCTCTATCAACCGGCCGCTATCAATGCCCGCCTCGATACGGTCGAATGGCTGTTGCCGCGCCGCGATCTGCGTGACGCCCTGCGCCACGCGATGCGGTCTTTGAGCGATCAGGCACGCGCCTTGTCGCGGCTGTCGCTTAATCGTGGCGGCGCCCGTGACCTGTGCATCATCGCGCAAGCCCTGCATATCGGCGAAGGCCTCGCCAACGCTCTGAACGATGCACGTTACGAGACCCCCGTCGATCTGGCCGGCAATCCCGTCACCGCGCCGCAGGAGATTGACGGCATCATCGCGGCGCTCGTGCCCTCCCTGCCCCTGAGCCAGTTGCGCGGCAAGCTGGAGCAGGCGCTGGTCGAGGAGCCGCCGCTGAAGCTGAGCGATGGTGGCTTTATCCGTACCGGCTTCAACGCCGATCTCGACGAAGCGCGCTCGCTGCGTGACGACAGCCGTCAGGTTATTCTGGCGCTGGAGCAACGCCTGGCCGCCGAAACCGGCATCGCCATCCGCATCAAGTTCAACAATGTGCTGGGCTATTTCATCGAGCTTAGTCAGAAACTGGCCGAACAACTCCAGGCGCAGGACAGCGAAAAGCAGTTCATCCACCGCCAGAGCCTAGCCAATCAGGTCCGCTTCGTCACCACCGAACTGATCGAACTCGACGGCCGCATCCAGCGTGCTGCCCAGCAGGGTCTGGCGCTGGAAATGGAGCTGTTCGAACAGCTTCGCGACGAGGTGCGCCTTGCCGCCGCCGAAATACAAACCGGTCACGACGCCATCTGCGCGCTTGATGTCTCGGTCGCCAATGCGGTGCTGGCCGAAGACTGGGGCGCGGCGCGTCCCGTCATCGACGATTCAACCCGGCTGGAAATCTGCCGTGGCCGCCATCCGGTCGTGGCCGCGGCCCTGAAAGCGCAAGGCAAGCCGTTTACGCCCAATGATGTCGATCTCGATGCTTCCGGTGCGGAATCGGCCCGCCTGTCGCTGGTCACCGGCCCCAACATGGCTGGTAAATCGACCTACCTGCGCCAGAACGCCCTGCTGATCATCATGGCGCAGGCCGGCATGTTCGTTCCGGCGAAATCCATGCACCTGGGCGTGGTTGACCGCCTGTTCTCGCGCGTCGGCGCCGGTGACGATCTGGCGCAGGGCCGCTCGACCTTCATGATGGAAATGGTCGAAACCGCCGCCATCCTGACGCAGGCTTCCGAACGTTCCTTCATCATCCTCGATGAAATCGGTCGTGGCACCGCCACCTATGATGGCCTCGCCATCGCCTGGGCTTGCGCTGAAAACCTGCACGATGTCATCCACGCCCGCACGCTGTTCGCCACCCACTATCACGAACTGTCGAAGCTCGAAGGCCGGCTGAAATTCGTCAACAATCTCAGCCTGACCGCGCGTGAGCATAATGGTGAACTGATCTTCCTGCACGAGGCCAAGAAGGGCTCGGCCGATCGTTCCTATGGCGTGCAGGTAGCCCGTCTGGCCGGTATGCCGACCGCCGTGGTGGGCCGCGCCCGCGATATCCTGACCCGCCTCGAAGAAGACAACCAGACCCAGCTTCGGCTCGATGACCTGCCACTGTTTTCCGCCACGCGACCGCCAGAACCGGCGACAAAAACGCCCTCAAAGCTGGAAACCACGCTCAAGGGGATAAATCCTGACGATTTAAGCCCTAAAGAAGCCTTGGAAGTTATCTATAATTTACACAAATTGCTTAAAGAGTAAGGCCTTCCGCCTTTATGAGTGAATCGCCTCCCATGCTAACCGTCACGCATCCCCTGGCTCCTGCCTATCGCATCGACGGCGCACAATTGCGGGCGGCGCTGACGGAGGCCTATGAGAACTCAAGCGGCGACACGCTCGACCTGCGCCGCCGCGCCGTGACCATCCTCAAGGAAGCCCTCGACCTTAGCCGCGCCACCGTGCTCGACCGCATGAGTGAGAACAAGGGCGGCTACGCCACCGCCAAGGCGCTGGCCAAATGCACCGACGAGGTCATCTCGGCCCTGTGGGACTTCACCCTCACCCACGTCTATCGCGCCCGCAACCCCACCGAAGGCGAACGCCTCAGCCTGCTGGCCGTGGGCGGCTACGGCCGTGGCGAACTGGCGCCCTATTCCGATCTCGACCTTCTCTTTCTGCGTGCCTGGAAAGAGACCTCGCACTCGGAATCGGTCATCGAATTCATCCTCTACACGCTGTGGGATCTTGGCCTGAAGGTCGGCCACGCGTCGCGCACGGTCGAGGAAACCATCAAATACGCCAAGGGCGACCATACCATCATGACGGCGGTGCTGGAGCATCGCCTGATCGCCGGCGACAAGGACCTGGCGAAGGATCTCGACGAGCGCCTGACCCATGACGGCCTGAAATCGCATGCCTTCGACTTCGTCGCCGCCAAGCTGGAAGAACGCGACGCCCGCCACATCAAGGCCGGCACCACGCGCTTCGTGGTCGAGCCCAACATCAAGGAAGGCAAGGGGGGCTTGCGCGACCTGCACACCCTCTACTGGATCGCCCAATATCTCGCCGGTGGCGCCGGCAAGGATTCGACCGTCCTCAACGCCATCCTGACCGACAAGGAACGCGGCATTTTCATGCGCGCCTTCGATTTCCTGTGGAAGGTCCGCATCCTGATGCACACCGCCGCCGGTCGCGGTGAAGAGCGCCTGTCGTTTGATCTCCAGCCGGAAATCGCCCGCCGCATGGGCTTTATCGACCGTGAGGGCGAGCCCAATGTCGAGCGCTTCATGCGCCGCTATTTCGTGACGGCCAAGGAGGTGGGCGCGCTCACCCGCACCTTCTGCACCAAGCTGGAAACCCAGCAGGCCAAGCCGCTGACCCGCCTGTCGAACCTGATCCAGTCCGGCATCATGAACCTGACCAAGGGCGATCATCCGGGCTTCGTGGTCACCAATGGTCGCCTCAGCGTCAACAGCGCCGACATCTTCCAGAAGTCGCCGGTGGCGATGTTCATGCTGTTCAAGATGGCCGATCGCCTCGATCTCGACCTGCATCCCGACGCCTTCACCGCCGTGGCGCGTAATCTCGATCTGGTGACGCCGACCCTGCGCCGTAACCCGGAAGCCGCCAAGCTGTTCCTCGATCTTCTGGTACGCGGCAAGAACCCCTACCGCACCCTGTCGCTGATGTCGGAAACCGGCTTGCTCGGTCGCTATATCCCTGAATTCGGCCGCATCGTCGCGCAAACCCAGTTCAACATGTATCACGCCTATACGGTCGATGAGCACACCCTGCGCGCCGTCGATATCATCCACGGCATCGATACCGGCCGCTTCAAGGACGAGCATCCGCTATCCAGCGTGATCATGCCGCAGATCACCGACAAGGAAAGCCTCTACCTCGCCATGCTGCTGCACGACACCGGCAAGGGCAACGAACTGGGGCAGGAAATCGGCGGCGAGATCGCGGCGCGCAAGGCCTGCGAACGGCTGGGGCTCGAACAGTGGAAGATCGATCAGGTCGCCTGGCTCGTGCGTCACCATCTCGTGCTGTCGGACTATGCGCAAAAACGCGATGTCTCCGATCCACAGACCGTGGCGTCGTTCGCCCATATCGTCGAGACGCCGGAACGCCTGCGCCTGCTTCTGGTGCTGACCGTAGCTGATATCCGCGCGGTCGGGCCGGGCGTGTGGAACGCCTGGAAAGGCCAGTTGATGCGCGATCTCGTCTCGGCCACCGAGTCGGCCTTCCGGGGCGGACGCGGCGGCGACACTGTGGCGCGCGTCCGTCAGGATCTGGCCGAGCGCGCCGATGAACGCCGTATCGCGCTCAGCGAAAACAATGCCGACATGGCCGCCTGGCTGAAAACCATGGACGAGTCCTATCTGTTTTCCTTCTCGCCGGAAGAGATCAACAACCACGCCGCCCTTGTCCGGAGCGCCACCGATGCCGCGCCGGCGGTGCGGGCGCGTATCGACACCTTGCGCCACGCCACGGCCTTCTCGGTCTCGGCCGAAGACCGCACAGGCCTGTTCGCCGATCTGTCGCGCGCCTTCGCCAATCTTGGCGGCAACGTCGTCGGCGCGCAGGTCTTCACCTCATCGGACGGCAAGGCGCTCGACGTCTTCTATGTGCAGGATTCGACCGGCATGCCATTCGCCCACGATGACGCACCACGCCAGAAACACGCCGAAACCGCCTTGCAGGCTGCCGCGCGCGGTCAGTTGCCCGAAGCCCTGACGTGGAAATCGGCCATGCCGTCGCGCACCGCCGCCTTCGCCATCGCGCCCACCGTGTCCTTCGATGAGGACAGCAACGCCAATGTCACCATTGTCGAGGTGTCGGGACGTGACCGTCCCGGTTTGCTGGCCGATCTCGTCGAGGTCATGGCCAGGGCGCATATCGATATCGCCTCCGCCCACATTGATTGTTACGGCGAGCGCGCGGTCGATGCCTTCTATGTCGCTGACCACTATCGCAAGTCCCAGCTTAGCGGCGGTCTGAAACAGACGCTGAAAAAGCAGTTGCTGACCGTGCTCGATAAACCGTCGCAAGCGCCCAACAAGCGCAATCTGGCGCGGGCCAAGGCGTCTCTGGCGCGCTGACCATAAGCCTCCGTGATCAGAAATCGACGGCGATGCCCTTGCGTTCCCAATCGCCATAGCGCGTGGGCTCAGGGCCGTTGGGGCCGCCCTCCTCGATGGCGCGGGCGATCTCGGCCTCTTCCTGCGCGCGACGCTCTGCGGCCTCAGCCAGGGCGCGCTTGGCGGCGGGCGTCAGCACCTTCTTCGTTTCGAGCGCGCTGAGATCGTTCAGTTTCTCGACCGGGGGCGTTAGTGGGGTCGGGGGCGTTAGTGGGGTCGGGGGCGTTTCAGATGACATTTTCGTAACCGTCTTGCGTGTAAGGGCGCGGATTTCCATATCTTAAGCTCCAATTCGCTTATTCTCAAGGAGCCACACGTAAATGAACCCGTTCAAGACCTATCTTCTGCTGGCCGCGCTGACAGCGCTGTTCGGCGTGATCGGCCTGATGCTCGGCGGCCCCACCGGCATGCTGATCGCGCTTGCGCTCGCCGTGGCGATGAACCTGTTCGCCTACTGGAATTCCGACAAGGCCGTGCTGCGCATGTATGGCGCGCAAGCCGTTGATCCCCGCACCACCAATGGCCTGCTGCGCGCCTATTACGATGACGTGGCGGACTTAAGCCGTCGCGCTGGCCTGCCCACGCCGGCGGTCTATATCATGCAGAGCGACCAGCCGAACGCCTTTGCCACCGGCCGCGATCCGGAGCACGCCGCCGTCGCCGCCACCACCGGCCTGTTGCAGATGCTGGAGCACGATGAGATTCGCGGCGTCATGGCGCACGAACTGGCACACGTCAAAAACCGCGACACCCTGACCATGACGATCACCGCCACGCTGGCCGGCGCCATCTCGTCACTGGCCAATTTCGCCATGTTCTTCGGTGGTTCGCGCGATGACGAGGATGGCCACAACAACATCATCGTCGTGATCCTGATGGCGGTGCTGGCGCCCTTCGCCGCCATGGTGGTGCAGATGGCGATTTCGCGCACCCGTGAATATGCCGCCGATCGCATGGGTGGTGAAATTTCCGGAGACCCGGAAGCTTTGGCGCGGGCGTTGAAAAAGATCGAATCCTATGCGCGCGGCACGGTCAATCACGGTGCCGAACGCAATCCGGCCTCGGCCCATATGTTCATCATCAACCCGTTAAGCGGTCGCGGCATGGACAATCTGTTCTCGACCCACCCGGCGACGGACAACCGCGTCAAGGCGCTGATCGCCCTGGGTATGGATATGAAGCGCCGGAGTACGTCTTACGGCCAGACGAGTGTGCCGACAGTTCGGTAAAGGGTTTTTAAAGATAGTCTGAATTGCTTATCCCGAAAAGGAAGTACCGCTATGACGATAAAGCTATGGCCGTCTTGCGAATAGCCTGATCAATGCAGATAATGGCGAAATGACAAGCCAGCCATATATACATCCCTCTTTTCCGCAGCCTGAAGATTCATCACAAATCATCTGGCGATATATGGACGCGGAAAAATTCCGTTGGTTGTTGGAGCACGAGCGCTTATTCATGCCCACAGCGGACACCTTGGGCGACCCCCTTGAAGGCTCAACACCGCCCGGAGAAATTGATTGGTGGCAACGTGAAGCAGAAAACGCAACGAGCGAAGAAGCACGTGCAACCGTCGCGCATAATCGGGCATTTTTCGCGCATTTTTCTGAGAAATTGCGTAGCCACTACTATGTATCTTGTTGGCATATGAATGCGCATGAGAACTATTCAATGTGGCAGTGTTATACAAAGGTGAATGAAGCTGTAGCAATCAAAACAACGTATGCTGCTTTGAGAGAGGTGCTTCCAAGTCTGGCATTGATGGGGATCATTCGATACATTGACTATGCGTCTGACCGACTCCCTTACGGTAATATGTTTGAACACATCATGCATAAGGACGCCTATTATCGATATGAAGCGGAAGCGCGAGCAATAGTTGTTCCTCCGCCCACTACGGAACTGGGCTTAAATGAATTTTTAGTCGACCACTTCCGTCGGACTGAGGAAGAGAGTTTTCGCGTTTATGCTCCGCGAATTGATATTTGCAAGCTAATCCAAGGTATCGTTTTGCATCCCAAGGTGCCAGATGCTTTTGCGGCGGAAGTACGTGATATCTGCTCAACGAAAGGGTTGCCGGAACCAGAGTTGTCACGAGGAACGAAGAAGGCCGTTTACTAGCTCTGCGTCCCAACATCCTGCAGCATAAATTCAAGGCAGAACTACAAGCGCGAAAAATGTAGGTGGCCATCTGTGGATACCCCTTAACCTTTCAAAGGTTGACGCACACCCCTTCGGAGCCATATAGGACGCAACCTTCCCAAGCATCTTAGAAAGCGCGCCCCTTATGGCCCCGAACAGACCTCCCGCCGGCAAACCCACCTTCCAGCGCAAGCTCGTCAAACGCCCGCCGTCGAAAGGCATGGCCGCCAAGATCGCCGCCAAGCAAGCGCCGATCCAGCATCCCGAACCGACCGTGAATACCGACGACGACGGCGATATCGGCATGAACGCCCGCATCGCCGCCATGAGCCTGATCGATGCGGCCCTGACCAAGCGCTCCGGTTTCGACGAGGCCGTGACGCGCGCCGAATTTCTTTCCTTGAGCGAAGGCGAACGCGCCTTTGCCCGCGCCATGGCCCTGCTGGTGCTGCGCCGTCTGGGTCAGCTCGATCACATCATCGAGAAGAAGACCAAGAAACTGCCGTCCGCCGCCGTCTGCGATCTGTTGCGCGTTGGTCTGGTGCAGATCGGCTTTATGAACGTGCCCGATTTTGCCGCCGTCTCCACCACGGTCAAACTGGCCGAGCGCGCCTCCAACACCCGCCCGTTCAAGGGCCTGATCAATGCCATTCTGCGCGGCGTTATCCGCGAAGGCGGCCTGCCGCCGGTGATCGCGTCGCGTCTGGCGCCCGACTGGCTCTATGCCCGCTGGAAGGCGGCTTACGGCGAGGACAACGCCAACGGCATCGCCTACATGCTGACCGAGGAACCCGCCACCGATCTCAGCTTCAAGACCTCAGAGGATATGGCCGCCCACAAGGACGCGCTCGAAGGCACCGATCTCGGCGGCCTCACCCTGCGCAGCGCCCTGCGCGGCGATGTGCGCGAATGGTCCGGCTATGACGATGGCGTCTGGTGGGTGCAGGATGCCGCCGCGGTGGCCGCCGTCAATATTCTCGGCGACATCAAGGGCAGGACGGCCATTGATCTGTGCGCCGCGCCCGGCGGCAAGACCATGCAGATGCTGAGCCGCGGCGCGTCCGTGGTGGCGCTCGATCGCTCGAAGAACCGCCTCAAGCGCGTCGAGGAAAATCTCGAACGCACGAAGCTTTCCGCCGAAATCCAGATGGCCGACGCCGAAAGCTTCGAGGACAATCGCAAGTTTGACATCGTGCTGCTCGATGCGCCGTGTTCGGCCACCGGCACCCTGCGCCGCCAGCCGGATGTGCTGTGGGGCACCAAGCCGGCCGATATCGCCAAGCTGGCCGATGTGCAGCATCGCCTGCTCGATTCCGCCGCGAAGCGCGTCAAGACCGGCGGCGATCTGGTCTATTGCACCTGTTCGCTGGAACGCGAAGAGGGCGAGACCCAGGTCCTGGCCTTCCTGCGCCGCAATAAAGATTTCGTGCTGAACATGGTTTCGCCGGAAAGTGCTGCTGAACTCGGCATTCCGGCGGACTCGGTACGTGAAGAAGGCTGGCTGCGCCTGTTACCGCACCAGCGCCCCGGTGGTCAGGACGGTTTCTTTATCGCCCGCCTCAGCCGCCAACCCGGCCAATAAGAGTTGACCACCTCCACACAAGCGCTTTAAGCACTGAAGAGCGCTTTTTGGCTCAAAATCCGCGAGTATCCCGATCATGACCACGCCCCTGATTTGCCCGTCCATCCTGGCCTCCGACTTCTCCAAGCTTGGCGAAGAAGTGCGGGCCATCACCGAAGCGGGCGCCGACTGGGTCCATATCGATGTCATGGACGGCCATTTCGTGCCCAATATCACCATCGGGCCGGACGTGGTGAAGGCCCTGCGGCCACACTCGAACCTGCCGTTCGATTGCCACCTGATGATCTCGCCGGTCGATAGTTTCCTTGAGGCCTTCCGCAATGCCGGTGCTGACTATATCAGCCTGCATCCGGAAGCCGGCCCGCACCTGCATCGCTCCTTGAAATATATCCGCCAGTTGGGCGCCAAGGCCGGCGTTGTGCTCAATCCGGCCACGCCGGTTGAGATCCTTGACTGGGTGATGGACGATATCGATCTGGTGCTGGTGATGAGCGTCAATCCGGGTTTCGGTGGCCAGAGCTTTATCGATGGCCAGTTGAAGAAGATCGAGGTCATCCGCAAGAAGCTCGATGCCGTCGGGCACCACGCTATTCTGCAGGTCGATGGCGGCGTCAATGCGGCCAATGCTCACCTCTGCGTCGAGGCCGGCGCCACGGCCATGGTCGCCGGAACCGCGGTCTTCAAGGGCGGGCCTTCGGCTTACGCGGCTAACATCAAGCAGCTTAAAGGACTTTGAGCTCAGATGCAGGCCTATGAGTCGACCCCGCTTGCCGATGTGATCAAAGCCGCGACGCCCTGGCAAAAGGTCGTTGGGGCGTGGTTGCGCAAGCAGGCCGGGGCCGAACTTTTCGGGATGCCGGGCTATCGCCTGACGCTGAAAGGCCGCGTGCCCGATGGTTTTCTGGCCGCGCCGCACGATGGCCGACCCGCCAACGCCCTGGCCGGCAAGGCCATTCTCTCCGGCCGTTTTGCGCTGGCCAATGCGCGCATGAGCGTGCAGGGCTCCGGCGATCCGTGGAACCGTCCGTCACCGACCCGCGCCTTCGCCCTCGAACTGCACCGCTTCTCGTGGCTCTCCGACCTGATGACGCAGGGCGATGACGGCGCACGCGAGGCCATGCGCCTGTTCCTGTTGTGGCAGAGCACCTTCCGGAGCTGGACGCCCTTTACCTGGGGCGAGGAAGTCCTGCCGCGCCGCCTGATCAACCTCGCCATCCATACCCGCCGCATGGCCGCCGTGTCGCGCCCGGAAGAGGTGCATCTCCTGTCGCAATCTCTGGCCGAACAGGGTCGCCACCTGCTGCGCCTGCACCAGAACGCCGCCCATCAGGCCAGCCGCGCCGTGGCGCTGGTGGCAGTCGGCTGCGTATTGTCGGGCGGGGTCGGCGATGCCTTCCGCAAGAAGGGTCTGAAACGCCTGCCGCGCGCCTTGCGCAAGGCCATGCTGAGCGATGGCAGCCATGCCTCACGCAGTCCGCAGCAGGGGCTGGAACTGCTGTACGACCTGCTGCTGCTGATCGATGGCCTGAGCCAGCGCAGCCAGGCGGTGCCCGATTACATCGAGCAGCATATCGACCGCCTTTCGCGTTTTGTCCGCACGCTTAGCCACCCGGATGGCAGTCTGGTCGCTTTCCAGGGTTCGGAATCGCTGCTGGAAGACCAGATCGCGCCGGCCATGATCCAGACCGAAGCCAGCGCCTCCAATTTGCCGACTGTGCTCGAACAGGGCCGCTATCACTGTATGCTCGGCCGGTCTTTAAGCGTCTATGTCGATACCGGCGAGGCCAAGGCCGGCGATTTCGGCTTTGCCGCCTGTGACTATCCGATGAGCTTCGAGGTCTCTGGCGGGCGTGACAAGCTGATCGTGTTGCCCGGCTGGTCACCGGCGCAGTCCGATCGTGAGGCCTTTCGTGTGATTGGCGGGGCCAATACCTTAAGCATCGGCGATGAAGTCATCCTCAAGCCGCTGTCGGGCAAGTTCGGCGAACTGCTGCACTTCACGCTGGAGGGTCTGCGTTACAAGGTGCGCAGCCGCCGCGTCGAGGCCGAGGAATCCGGCACCCTGCTGGAGATGGAGCACGAGGGCTGGCGGCCGAAGTTTGGCGTCAAGCACGAGCGCCGCCTCTATGTCGATGCCCTGCGTGACGAACTGCGCGGCGAAGAACGCCTTACGCCGATCGCCAGCAAGAACAAGAACCTGCCGCTCAACGCCAACTACACGGTGCGCTTCCTGCTCCATCCGGAGGTTCAGGCCTCAATGGCGCGCGACAAGAAAAGCATCCTGCTGCGCGGTCCCGGTGGCCGTGGTTGGTGGCTGCGCCATGACGCCCGTGATGTGACGCTCGATGAGGGCATGGTGTTTGAAAAGGGCACGGCGCGCAAGACCACCCTGATCACCCTGCATGGCGCCGCCCGCTTAGATACGGTGACGCGCCTGCGCTGGAAGCTGTCTCCGGCCGAGGCGTGACGCCACGTCTTTACGGGATGACACTATTCTCCTGACTGCATCCTTATATCGCAAAACGGATACTCGCGTCTAAATCCGCACGCTGCTAGGTGCGTACCTAAGGAGTATTGTCATGTCACGCTTTCTGAAAACTACCGCCGCCGCCCTGGTTACTCTGGGCCTTGTCGCCGGCACCGCCGCGATCCCTTCGGTCTCGCAGGCCTATCCGCAATATCGCTGCAAGTATGAGCAAAAGCAGTCCGGCCAGAAGGGCGCGGTCGTCGGCGCCATCGCAGGCGGCCTGATCGGCAGCCAGATCTCCAAGAATGAGCGCGGCCTCGGCACGGTCGGCGGCGCGGTGGCCGGCGGCCTGATTGGCAACAAGGTCGGCAAGAACAGCGCCAAGAAGCGTTGCGTCGATGAAGAGGCTTATCGCACGCGCACGGTCTACGAGACCGACAAGCATGGTCGCCGCCACAAGGTCGTTTATCGCTACGTTCGCTAAAATAATTTTAGACGACCCTATAGAAAAAGGCCTCGCTGATCTCAGTGGGGCCTTTTTCCGTAAGGATGACAGCCCTGTCTAAGCGCTTCAAAAATAAATGCTTTCCTGAACAGGCATGAACGAAGCCGTCAAATCCCGTTCAGGTTCAGGGGGCTATAACTGTCCTCATGAACGGCACATCGGATCAACCGGTCGCCACAGACACGAAGGACTAAAGTTATGAGCAAGATCATCACATCGACTATGAAAACTTTTGGGGCCGCCATCGTTTCGACCGGCCTGATCATCGGTTCCACCGCGGCTGTCATGGCCCCGACCTCGGCTTCGGCCCGCACCACCTATCAGTGCGAGGTCACCAAGTCGAACAGCGCCAAGACCGGCGCCATCCTCGGCGCTCTGGCCGGCGGTTTGCTGGGCAGCCAGGTGGCCAAGAATGAAAAGGGTCTGGGCGCAGTCGGCGGTGCTGTTGTCGGTGGCCTGCTGGGCAACAAGCTCGGCAAGGACCAGGGCAAGGACACCTGTAACAAGGCCGAAGCCGCCATGGAACGCCAGCGTTATGAGGACCGCAACTACGGTTACCGCAGCCAGCCGGTTCGCTACAACAGCTACAAGCACTACAGCAATGGTGATCGCTACGGGTCTCGCTACTAAATACCCCCGGTAGTTTGAGATCGCGATGACCAGCGAGGCCTCCGCCGTGCTCACCCACGGCGGAGGTTTTGTTATGAGTCTTTGGGCCGCGCTCACCCACGGCGGGGGTTTTGTCATATGTGTTCGCAGCTTGTTATCCCGCTGGCCTAGGCAAATGTGACGGGTTCGTGTACATGCGGGGCAAATTTCCTCCCCCCACATACGGATAGCCCATGCCCGCCGCTCCTCATTTTCCACCCGCCGCCGATCTCGTCACCCCGAAACGCGCCCTGATCTCGCTCTCCGACAAGACCGGCCTGATCGAAGCCGCCCAAGCGCTCGTCGCGGCCGGCGTTGAACTGCTCTCGACCGGCGGCACCAAGGCAGCCCTGCAAAAGGCCAATATCGCCGTCAAGGACGTGGCCGACGTTACCGGCTTTCCGGAAATGATGGATGGTCGCGTCAAGACGCTTCATCCTAAAGTGCACGGCGCGCTACTCGCCTATCGTGATGCCCCCGAACACGCGCAGGCGCTGAAAGACCACGACATCCAGCCGATCGATATCGTCTGGATCGACCTCTATCCGTTCGAGGCCACCATCGCCGCCGGCGGTACGTTTGAAGCCGCTATCGAAAACGTCGACATCGGCGGTCCGGCCATGATCCGCTCATCGGCTAAGAACCACCCCTATGTCAGCGTGTGCGTCGACAAGGCCGGCATGGATGATGTGCTGGCCGCCCTCAAGGACACCGGCACCACGTCGCTGGCCTTGCGCAAATCCCTGGCTGCCCGCGCCTTCGCCCGCACCGCCTCTTACGATGCCGCCGTCTCGACCTGGTTCGCCGGTCAGTTGGGCGACGCCTATCCGGAGCGCAAAACCATCGGCGCCACCCGCCTGCAAACCATGCGCTATGGTGAAAACCCGCACCAGTCCGCCGCCTTCTACAAGACCGGCGAAGATCGCCCCGGCGTCGCCACTGCCAAGCAATTGCAGGGCAAGGAACTGAGCTACAACAATGTCGCCGATACCGATGCCGCCATCGAACTGGCGTCGGAATTCGATCCCGCCGCCTCGGCCGCCTGCGTCATCGTCAAGCACGCCAATCCGTGCGGCGTCGCCACCGGCCCCGATCTTTTAACCGCCTATAAGCGCGCGCTCGAATGCGATCCGGTGTCGGCGTTTGGCGGCATCGTGGCGCTCAACCGCAAGCTCGACAAGGCGACCGCCGAAAAGATCGTCGAGGTCTTCACCGAGGTGGTGGTAGCGCCGGACGTCGATGAAGACGCCATCGCCGTGTTCGCCGCCAAGAAGAACCTGCGCCTCTTGATCACCGGCTCCCTGCCCGATCCGCTGGCCGGCGGTCAGGTGTTCCGTTCGGTGGCCGGCGGCATGCTGGTCCAGTCGCGCGACACCGCCCGCATTACCGCGGCAGATCTGAAAGTGGTCACCAAGCGCCAGCCGACCCCGGCCGAGATTGAGGACATGCTGTTCGCCTTCACCATCGCCAAGCACGTCAAGTCGAACGCCATCGTCTACGCCAAGGATGGCCGCACGGCGGGTATCGGCGCCGGTCAGATGAACCGCCGCGATTCCGCCCGCATCGCCCGCCTGCGCGCTCAGGAAGCCGCGGAAGGTCTGGGCCTGACCGAGTCGCTGGCCAAGGGTTCGGCCTGCGCCTCGGAAGCCTTCTTCCCGTTCCCCGATGGCCTGCTGGAAGCCGCTGCTGCCGGCGCCACCGCCATCATCCAGCCGGGCGGTTCGATGGGCGATCAGGCGGTGATCGACGCCGCCGACGCCGCAGGACTGGCGATGGTCTTCACCGGCGTTAGAGTTTTCAGACACTAATTCAAGTAAGATACCCCACCGCCACGCCTCAAGTGAGGCGCTTCTTGTACCTCCCTGAAAATCTTTGATTTTTGGGGAGGAGGACCATGAGCGTAGCGAAATGGTGGTGGGTTTCTTACTTCAAGCTCAACAAAAAGCCCCCTGAAGTTAAACTTCAGGGGGCTTTCTTATGGGGCGTACCTTAAAGCTTAAACCGGCGCTTTGAGGTCACCGGTGAACTTGCCCTTGAAGGCCATATCCGACAGGGCCTGACGCTGCGAAGGCGCCTCACGCGGCTGAAGGAAATCGGCCAGGGTGCTGACATCGCCCTGATAGCCAATGGCGACAGCGGCCTCGACCTTGAGGTTTTCCGGCAGTTCGAGCACGATCGGCGCCTTGTCATACTCGATGCCCGCCATGCCGTGCGCCACGAGGCCGAGCGCATGGGCTTGCAGGCTCAGCGACATAAAGGCCGAACCGGCGTCAAAGCTGTTGGTGATGTTCTGGCGCTCGCCATCAAAGGTTTTTACCGAGGTGACGAAGATCAGCGCGCCGGCATTCTTCGCCCAGCCTTCGTTGAAGGGGATCAGCAGCGATAGCAAGGTGTCGAATTCCGGCTGACCCTTCACGCCATAAAAGAAACGCCACGGCTGGAGATTGGAGGCCGACGGCGCCCAGCGCGCGGCTTCGAGAACGGTCAAAACCTGCTCTTCGGTCACCGGCTTGTCGGCGAAGGCGCGGGGTGACCAGCGCTCGGTAAACTGCGGCAGGATAGGGTAGTTCGGGGCGCGCGAAGGGGTCGTCATGGGGAAGAACTCGCTGGCTAAATATATTAAACACTGGCTTTTAGGGCCGATTTCTGATTCACCAGAGGCTGATCCTGCGGCGCACCATCAATCCGTAACTATATGTGTGACAGTTCAGGCGTTTTGCAAGGGATAAAGTGATTGCTCGATACAATTCAGCACCGATTTTCCATCCTTGAACCCTACATCACCGCCTACGGCCCCAGCGACAAGACGCCGCGCCCGACCGTTCTGCTTTTTCACGCCTGTAATGGCGTGCGCGACCATATCCACGCCTATGCCCGTCAGGCCGAGGCGCTCGGCTATCGCGCCTATGTCATCGATTCCTTCCTGCCGCGCGGCTGGGATCACCATGCCGCGATGAGTCTGGTCTGCACCGGCCTCGCCCTGCATGGCTACGAACGTTCAGGCGATGTGCTGGCGGCGATCTGGGGCCTTGGCCAGCGTCCGGAGGTCGATGCCGACCAGATCATGCTGGCCGGCTGGAGCCACGGCGGCTGGGCCATTATGGACCTGATGACCGAAAAGCTGACCCGTGACGGCGAAGCGCGCCTGAAAAACCCGACGCCAGAGCCGATGGCGGGCGTCAAGGGCGTGTTCCTCGTCTATCCGTATGTCAATTTTCCGGCGCGTTCCAATACGCATGGCTGGGAATATAATCCCAAGACACTGGCCGTTCTGGCCAAACAGGATTTTCTGACCGCGCACAGCCATGCCGATCATATCTTCAATCATTTGAAAAGCGAGGGCGTGCCGATCGAACGGCTCGATCTTGATTGCACCCATTGCTTCGATGAAGACAGCAGTCTTCATTTTGGTCCGCTAATGGCCTATGATCAGCGCAGCCATGAAAAAACAGTGGCGGCGTTCGAGGGTTTCCTGAAGGATACCTTTATCTAGGATTTCAGCGCTCAAGGGGGTTGAGCTACAAGAATGGGGGACTTACATGGATACGATGGCGCAGCGCTATGCTCTGCTGGAACCGCATATCACGGTGTACGGGCCGCAGGATGAGGTGGTCCGACCGGCGGTCGTTCTGTTTCATGGTTGCGGCGGCATGCGGCCCCACATTCACCTTTATGCGCAGGCCGTGGCCCTGACCGGTGCGCGCGCCTATGTCGTCGATAGTTTCACACCGCGTGGCTGGGATCGCAACTTTGCCGTCTCATTAATCTGCACCGGCGCGGTGTTGCAGGGCTATGAGCGTGCCGGTGATGTGCTGTCGGTGCTGTGGGGGCTTAAGCAAAGCGGCCGCGTCGATATGGATAAGGTGATCCTCACCGGTTTCAGCCATGGCGGCTGGTCGATCATGGACCTGATGACCTCACCGCTCAGCACGTCTGGCAACGTCAAGATCGCCGATCCCGATCCGGCTCTGGTCGCGCGCGTGAAGGGCCTTTTCCTCATCTATGCCTATATCAATTTTCCCGCCCGCACCAATTCGGTGCCCTGGCAGTTCAAACCCAGAACCTTTGCCGTGCTGGCGAAGAAAGATCATCTGACACCGATCAAGCATGCCGAAAAAACCCTCCTGAAATTGCAGGCGCAAGGCGTCGATGTCACCACGCTGCAACTCGACGCCACGCATGCCTTCGATGAGGAAGACAATAAGGGCATGGTGATGAGGTATGACGCCGATATCATGCAGGCCTCGCTCGAAGCCCTTCTGAGTTTCACCACCGGGCTTTTCGACCTGCCGCAAGCTTCCGAACGCGCCGCCGGTTAAAGACCATGGCGCTTGATACGCTGCACCAGCGCTTTGAGAGACTGGCGCCCCATATTCTGACCTATGGCCCGGGCGATGATCTGCCGCGCCCGGCGATTCTCCTGTTTCATGGCTGTGGCGGCATTGCCGAAAACCTGCTGATCTATTGCCAGATGGCGGCGCGAGCCGGCATCCGCGCCTATATCATCGATAGTTTCGCACCCCGCGGGTGGTCGCGCAAACACGCCTCGAACTGGGTGTGCAAGGGGCTGAAACTGCGCGGCTATGAACGTTCCGGCGATGTGCTGGCGGCGCTTTATGGTGTGTCGCAACGGCCAGATGTCGATAGGTCGCGCCTTATGCTGGCCGGCTGGAGCCACGGCGCCTGGGCCATTATGGACCTGATGACCCAAAAGCTCGACAAGCCCGGTGATGCCCGCCTCAGCGATCCGGCGGCGTCATGGCTGGATGGCGTGACGGGGCTGTTCCTCGTCTACCCCTATATCAATATCATGGCGCGCTCGGTGACGCGGCCGTGGGCGCACAAGCCGAAGACGATGGCGGTGCTGACGCTGAAGGATCACCTCGCCAGCTATCGTCATTCGCTGAAACTGGTGCGGAGTTTGCGCAAACAGGGCGTAGCGGTCGAGACCCTGACCTTCAACGCCACCCATGCCTTTGACGAAGAGGGCATCGATAAGACACGGATCATGGCCTATGACCAGGCGGCGCTGGCCTCAACCCTGGAAGCGTTTCAGGACTTCATGGCAGAAACCCTGAAAAGCTGACTTACATCTTCATGTCGCCGTGATCCATGTTACCGGACGTGCCGGTCTTGGCCAGAGGCGTGTTGGAGACGGGCATGGACAGGGTAATCGGGCCGGCCTTTTCAAATACCAGCGTGACATCGACCTTATCGCCTGCCTTGGGGCGTTCCGTCAGGCCTTCCAGCATGATGTGATTGCCGCCGGGGGCCAAGGTCAGGGTGTCGCCGGAAAGAATCTCGAAGCCGTCCTTGGCCTCGGCCATTTCCATCACTGTGCCATTCATTTTCATGGTGTGCAGGGTGCTGGTGGTGGCGCAGGTGCAGGAGGCGGAGAGCAGGCGATCGGCGGTGCTGCCCTTGTTGGCGATGGTGACGTAGGCGGCGGTGTTCGGATTGTTGCCCAGGGCCGCGCGCATGGCGTAGTCGGTCATGTTGAGGCTGGCCTTGACCACCTCGCCGCTGGCATCGCTGGTAGACGAGACCGTGGTGGTCTCCTTAGCTTTGTCGCAAGCGGTGAGTGCGAGGGCCGCGCCCACGAAAACCAATGCCAGTTTCTTCATGTCCGTTCCCTTTATGTAACGGGGTGGAGGGGTCTTGACCCCTGCAACTACCCCCATAATCCGATAATCTTCTTCACGTCCTTCACAACCGGATCGGCCACGGCACTGGCGCGCTCGGCGCCCTTGGCCAGAACGCGGTCGATTTCCGCCGGATCAGCGATCAACTGACGCAACTTGACCGAAATCGGTGACATTTTTTCGACCACGACCTCGGCCAAGGCCGGTTTGAAGGCGCCAAAGCCCTTCCCGCCGAAATCTCTCAGCACGTCGGCAACCGTTACGCCGGCCAGCGCCGCATAGATGCCGACAAGGTTCTTGGCTTCGGGGCGGCTTTCCAGACCTTCGGCGTCTTCCGGCAGCACGTCGGCGTCCGACTTGGCCTTCTTGATCTTGGAGGCAATCGTGTCTGCGTCGTCGGTCAGGTTGATGCGCGAATTATCCGATGGCTCGGATTTGGACATCTTGGCCGTGCCATCACGCAAGGACATGATGCGCGCGCCGGGGCCCTGATAGAGGGTTTCGGGGATCGGGAAATAATCGGTGTCGAAGTCGTGGTTGAACTTCTTGGCGACGTCGCGGGTCAGTTCCAGGTGCTGGCGCTGGTCCTCGCCGACCGGCACATGGGTCGCCTTGTAAACGAGAATGTCAGCGGCCTGCAGCACCGGATAGGTATAGAGGCCCACCGAAGCACGCTCCTTGTCCTTGCCGGCCTTGTCCTTGAACTGGGTCATGCGGTCGAGCCAGCCGAGACGCGCAACGCAGTTCAAAAGCCAGGCCATTTCGCTATGGGCGCGCACGGCCGATTGCGGGAAGATAGTCGACCTGTCGATATCGACGCCGGCGGCCAGATAGCAGGCCGCGATCTCGCGCGTTTGCTGAAGCAGCTTGGCCGGTTCCTGCCAGACGGTGATCGCGTGCAGATCGGCGATCATGTAGAAGCGCTCGGCGTCATCACCTTGCATATCGGCGAACTTCTTCAGCGCGCCCAGATAGTTGCCGAGGTGCAGCGAACCGGAGGCCTGGATGCCGGAGAGGATGCGTTTCCCAGAGGTCGTCGTGGTCATGTCAGTTCCTAGCGACGCTTAAGCATCGCCTTCAGTTCGCGCGGCTTGATCGCGCCCGTTACAAAGAGCAGTCCGATATAAAGGAAGAGGCCGGCGAAACAAACCCCCAGAATGGCGATTTCCTTGACGCCGTGCGGGAAGACGGCGGTAATCTGGCCCTCGATCAGGCTGCGGAACTGATCGCAAACCAAAAGAAACGCCGCCATGCCGACGCCGGCGATCAGCACCTTGGTCAGGCCCGAGGCGCTGCGGGTTGAGAGGTGCCACATCTTGCGACGGATCAGGCTGATCAGCATCAGGATGACATTGGCCCAGGCACCGGCCGAGGTGCCGATGGCGAGACCGGCCACGCCGATATAATGGAACAGGGTCAGTCCAACGACCAGATTGACCGCCACATTGACCATGGCGAACTTCATCGGGCCAAAGGTGTTCTTGCGGGCATAGAAGGCGGGGCTGAGGATGCGTGTCAGCACGAAGGCCGGCACGCCCCAGCCATAATGCAGCAGGGCGCTGGCGGTCTGATGAGCGTCATAGACGTGGAACTCGCCGCGCGTGAACAGGCCGTCGATCAGGAAGAACGGAATGGCGATCAGCGCGGCGGCAGCCGGCAGGGTCAGGGCCATAGAGAAGATGAGGGCGTCGTCCATCGTGTTCTGCGCGCCGTCATGATCCTGCGCCTGCACCGCACGCGACAGCGCCGGCAGAAGAGCCACCCCAATGGCGACACCGACAAGCCCGAGCGGCAGTTGATAAAGGCGGTCGGCATAGTTCAGCCACGAACGCGCGCCGGGCACGGCCGAGGAAAAGGCCTGCGAGATAAAGACGTTGATCTGAGTGGCGGCGGCGGCCAGAGCGCCGGGAATGGCCAGCCACATCAGCTTTTTAATATCGGGCGTCAGGCGCGGCAGGACGAGTACACCGATCTTCGCGCCGACGCGGCGGATACCCCAGAACAGCAGGCCCGCTTGCAGGATACCGGCGGCCAGCACGCCCCATGAGGCCGCATAGGCCGCCTGAATCGGATCGTGCTGCGGAATGACGGCGATCAGCATGACGGCATTGAGCACGGTCGGCACGGCGGCCGAGACGATAAAGCGGCCGCGCGCATTGAGCACGCCGGACATCAGCGCCACCATGGCCATGCACGGCAGGTAAGGCATGGTGATCTGGGTCAGGATGATGGCCAGCTTGAACTTGGCCGGGTCGCTGAAATAGCCGGGATTGATAGCGTGCATCAGCCACGGCATGGTCAGTTGCGAGGCAAGCGTCAGCACCAAGGTGGCGAAGGTCAGGGTGGCCATGGCGTCGCGCGCCAGCTTGTCGGCGGCTTCCGGGCCTTCCTGCACCAGAACCGCCGAATAGGACGGCACAAAGGCGGCGGTGAAGGCGCCCTCGGCAAAGATGCGACGGAACAGGTTGGGGAAGCTGAGCGCGGTGTAATAGGCGTCGGCGGCGATATTACCCGACGCGCCGAGCACCGCCGAAATGACCAGATCGCGCGCCAACCCCATGAAACGGCTGATCAGGGTGAAGAAGCTGTTGATCAGGGAGTTCTTGACCAGGCCGGAGGACTTTTTTTCTGGCTTGCTTTCTGGCGCTTCGGGAGTTTCGATTTCAGCCACGGACATACTCAATTAGGGTGCGCTTCCGCTTTAGGCCTGCCGCGAATTTCATACAAGCGGTTTTGCGTTAACGGCAAGCGGCCACAGGTTCTCACCAGCGGCTTTTTATACCGTCACCTGCGTTCCCAGTTCGACCACACGTCCCGGCGGGATATGGAAGAACTCGGTCGGGTTGGCGGCGTTTTTCATCAGGAAGATGAACAGCTTGTCCTGCCATAGCGGCATACCCGAATTGGCAGACGGCACAACGGAACGTTTGCCGACAAAGAAGCTGGTGGAGAGGATGTCGAACTTCAGGCCACGCTTGCGGCAAATACCCAGGGCCTGCGGAATATTAGGCGTTTCCATAAAGCCGAAGGTCAGGGTGACGACGGTGAAATCGTCGTTGAGCGGCGTGATGGTGACCCGCTGATCGAGATCGACGCGCGGGGTATTGGCGGTTTTGACCGTCAGCACGACGTTCTTTTCATGCAGCATCTTGTTGTGCTTGAGGTTGTGCATCAGGGCCACGGGCGCGGCGTCAGCGTCCGAGGTCAGAAAGATGGCGGTGCCGGCCACGCGGTGCGGCGGGCGCCTTTTCATCATCTCCACCAGATCGCTCAGGGGCAGGCTGTCGCGCGTGGCTTTGGCCGCCAGAATGTGCGAGCCCTTGATCCAGGTAGCCATGATGAAGATCAGGATTCCGCCAAACGCCAGAGGCATCCACGCGCCCGACAAAAGCTTGGTCAGGTTGGAGGCCATGAAAATCGCCTCGATGATGCCAAGCGGCACCAGCAGGGCCAGGGTGCGCAAGCGCGACCACAGCCAGATCTTGCGAATGACGATATAGGCCATGATGGTGCTGATGAACATGGTGCCGGTGACGGCGATGCCATAGGCCGAGGTCAGGGCTTCGGAGCTTTTGAAAACAGCCACCAGGAAGACGACCCCAATCATCAGCAGCGTGTTGATCTGCGGCACGAAGATCTGTCCGGCCTGAGTCTCGGAGGTGCGGCGGATATCCATGCGCGGCAGAAGCCCAAGCTGCACTGCCTGCTGTGTCATGGAAAAAGCGCCGGTGATGACGGCCTGCGAGGCGATGACCGTGGCCAGTCCGGCCAGAATCAGAACCGGCCAGTAAAAGGCTTCCGGCACCATGCGCCAGAACGGGTTGCTTTGCGCAGTCGGGTCAATCAGGGTCAGGGCGCCCTGGCCCAGATAGTTGAGCATCAGCGCCGGGAAAACAATCCAGATCCAGCCCCGGCTGATCGGGTTTTTACCGAAATGGCCCATATCGGCATAGAGCGCCTCGGCGCCGGTCACGACCAGAAATACGCTGCCAAGAATGATAAAGCCGGTGACACCGTTGGCCAACAGAAAGCTCAGGCCGTAGTGCGGGCTGAGCGCCGCCAGGATCGCCGGCTTTTGAATGATATAATAGACGCCCATGCCGGCGATGACGACAAACCACAACAGCATGATCGGGCCGAACAGCCGCGCCACCTTTTCCGTGCCGCGCGACTGAGCCAGAAACAGGGTGATCAGAATGACGAAGGCGATGGGCAGGATATACTGATCGAGACTGTGGCCGATGCCCGGCGCATCCTTGACGCCTTCGACCGCACTCAAAACCGACAGGGCGGGGGTGATGATGCTGTCGCCATAAAAAAGCGCCGCACCACAGACGCCGAGAAAGAACACGGTCGGGGAATAGCGGCCGAGCGCCTTTTGCGCCAGCGCCATCAGGGCCAGGGTGCCGCCCTCGCCGGCATTATCCGCCCGCATCAGGAAGATGACGTATTTGATTGTCACCAGCAGAACCAGCGCCCAGAAGACGAGCGAGATGACACCGTAGGTCGCCAGATGCGGATCCGTGCCGGCACGCGCATGATGCAGCGCTTCCTTCATGGCATAGAGCGGACTGGTGCCGATATCGCCGAACACCACGCCAACCGCGCCGATCATCAGCGCCGTTTGACCAGACTTGCCGTGACCCGGCTCGGTCTGGCCGGTAATGTCGTTCGCCATAAAGTCTTTCCGGCCCTTATACGCTTCATGAAAGCGTGCACATATAGCGTATCGAAGACGCGCCCGCGTGTATAGATTTTGTATAGATTTAAGCCATAGCCCCTTACACCGTCACCTGAGTCCCCAGTTCGACCACACGTCCCGGCGGGATATGGAAGAATTCGGTCGGGTTGGCGGCGTTTTTCATCAGGAAAATGAACAGCTTGTCCTGCCACAGCGGCATACCCGAATTGGCCGACGGAACGACATTGCGTTTGCCGAGGAAGAAGCTGGTGGCCATGATGTCGAACTTGAGGCCGAGCTTGCGGCACAGGCCCAGAGCGCGCGGCAGGTTCGGGCTTTCCATGAAGCCATAGTGCAGCGTCACCTTCTTGAAGTCCTCGTTGATCAGCTCGATGGTGACGCGCTTGTCTTCCGGCACGCGCGGCACGCCGATCGTCCTCACAGTCAGGATGATGTTCTTCTCATGCAAAACCTTGTTGTGCTTGAGATTGTGCATCAGGGCGACGGGCGCGGACTCAGCGTCGGAGGTCAGGAAGATGGCGGTGCCGGCGACGCGGTGCGGCGGGCGCTTTTTCAGCATATCGACCAGATCGAGCAGAGCGACGCTGTCACGGCGCGATTTTTCGGTCAGGGTGCGAGTGCCGGTGGCCCAGGTCAGCATGATCAGGACGAGCATGGCGCCAAGGGTGAGCGGCAGCCAGGCGCCCTGCGGAATCTTGAGCAGGTTGGAGCCGAAGAAGATCAGATCGAGCGCGCCGAGCGGCACCAGCATGGCCCAGGCCTGCCAGCGCTTCCACTTCCAGACATGGCGCAGGAAGACATAGGCCAGCAGCGTATCGACCAGCATGGCGCCGGTGACGGCGATGCCATACATCGAGGTCAGGCGGTCGGTCGAGCGGAAGACGAACAGCAGGACCAGCACGCCGACCATCAGCATGGTGTTGATCTGGGGCACGAAGATCTGGCCGGCCTGCGTTTCCGAGGTACGCTTGATATCGATGCGCGGCAGAAGGCCAAGCTGAACCGCCTGCTGCGTCATTGAAAACGCGCCGGTGATGACGGCCTGGCTGGCGATGACCGTGGCGCAGGTCGCCAGCAGGAAAATCGGCCAGTAGGCGATATCGGGCACCATCCGCCAGAACGGATTTTCGCGCGCCGACGGATCGGCCAGGGTGAGCGCGCCCTGACCGAGATAGTTGAGCGTCAGACAGGGCAGGACGAAGAACAGCCACGCATACTGGATCGGCTTCTTGCCGAAATGGCCCATATCGGCATAGAGCGCCTCGGCGCCGGTGACGGCGAGAAAGACCGAGCCCAGGATGACGAAGCCGGTAAAGCCGTTGGCGATCAGGAACTCGATGCCGTATTGCGGCATCAGGGCCACCATAATGCCTGGCTGATCGAAGATATGATAAAGGCCAAGCCCGCCCAAGGTCAGGAACCATAGCACCGTGATAGGGCCGAAGAATTTCGCCACCTTGGCCGTGCCTTTGGATTGCACCATAAACAGGGCAATCAGGATGACGGCGGAAATCGGCACGATCAGGTGATGGACATTGCTGCCGATTCCCGGCGCGTCCTTCAGGCCTTCGACGGCGCCCAGCACCGAAACGGCCGGGGTGATGATGCCATCGCCATAAAAGAGCGCCGCGCCACAGATGCCGAGAAAGAAGACGGTCGGGGAATATTTGCCAAGCGCTTTTTGCGCCAGCGCCATCAGGGCCAGGGTACCGCCTTCGCCCTTATTATCGGCGCGCATCAGGAACAGCACGTATTTGACGGTCACGATCATGACCAGGGCCCAGAAGACCAGCGAGATCACGCCCTTGATCGCCAGTTCGGCATTGGTGCCTTCGCGGGTGTGGAACAGGGCTTCGCGCATGGCGTAAAGCGGGCTTGTGCCGATGTCGCCGAACACCACGCCGACGGAACCTACGGCCAGCGCCACGAAGCCTTCCTTGCCGTGGCCATGGCTCGACACAGCTTCGGCTTCGGACGCATGCGGGTCCGCAGGGTTAACGTTAGGTGACGATGTGGAGGTGTCTTGAGCCGCGCCACTTTGGGGCGCGCTGGTCGTGTCCGAGCCCGGCGGGGAGGCCGGCGTCTCAGAAGGGGTATCCCCGATCATGCATACTCTCCTGAAGGCGCCAATGGCAGATGACACAAAGTCACTTTGGGAGGCCCTCGCTTGAACTCGGCGCTCTTACGCCCATTTATAGCCATATTCAATCAGGATTCTTGCGGCCTCGTCGGGGTATGGGCGAAACCCCCTATGAAGATGGCCGGAATTGTCGTATCAAAGTAGCGCAAATGTCAGATAGTCAAAGATTTCCCGTGGCCGCCCACACGCTGGCCTACCTCGCCCACCGCAACGCCTATTCTCGTGAACAGGCGGTATCTTCGTCTGTGCTCGCCGCCTCCATCCCCACCAATCCGGTCGTTATCCGCCGCATGACCACGCAACTGGCCAAGGCCGGTCTGCTGGCCACCTGCTCGGGCGTTTCCGGCGGGGCATGGCTGCTGAAAAAGCCCGAACACATCAAGCTCGATGAAATCTTGAAGGCCGTCAATGGCTGCGCGCACCTCGGCTCCGCGCCACTGGGCGCCGAAGGCTGTCCGATCAGCCAGGCCATTCCCAAGGCGGTCAATGAGGCGATGATGGCGGCCAATATCGCTGCAGCCAAGAGCCTTTCCACCTATACCGTGGCCGATCTGCTCAAGCATACGGCTGATCTGCCGGTTGAATACGCGGTTTAGAAAGAATCGTCTGCCGGTTAAGGCTCGCGCTAACGGGCGCGGCGCGTGGTCGCGCTTGCCAAGTCTGAAGACTTGGAATTTACTTGCATTTTCAGCGGCTCTCGTGTTCGCTTCCGCTTGTTTATCTAACTGAGGTAACGACTTGTCCCGCCGTCTTGTCCTGATCACCGGAGCTTCCTCGGGCATTGGCCTGGCCTTCGCCCGCGCCTATGCCTCACACGGGTGGGACGTGGCCCTGACCGCCCGCCGCGCCGATCGTCTGGAAAAACTGGCCGAGGAAATTCGCCTGCGTTTCGGCGTCGAAGCCCATGCCCTGCCCGCCGATCTGGCCGAAGCCAATGCGCCGGAAGACTTGCAAAAGAGCCTTCTGGCGCTTGGCCGCAATGTCGATGGACTGGTCAACAATGCCGGCTACGGCCAGCCGGGTGGCTTCGTCGCTAACAGCCTGGAACAGCACAAGGCCTTCATGCAGGTCATGATGATGGCGCCGATGGAGCTGACGCACCGCTTCCTGCCCGGCATGATCGAGCAGAAATTTGGCCGCATCATCAATGTCGCCTCGCTTGCGGGCTTCCTGCCGGCCTCGCCGGGCGACACGCTTTATGGCCCGATCAAGACGTTCCTGACGCGCTTCTCGCAGAGCCTGCATCTGGAGGTGCGCGATCACGGCGTCCACGTCAGCGCGCTTTGCCCCGGCTGGACCTATTCGGAATTTCACGACGTGGTCGGCACGCGTTCCAAGCTCTCTAAGGCCATTCCCGAATGGTGGTGGATGGGCGCCGACGAGGTGGCGCGTGAGGGCTATGTCGCCGCCGAGGCCAACCGCCCGTGCTGCGTGCCCGGCGCACCAAATAAAGCCGTGGCCGCCCTGCTTAATATCGTGCCCGGCGACTGGACGATGGAACTGGCGTCAGGTCAGTTGCGCAAGATCCATCGGTAATCTGATCTAGCGATGATGCGTGGTGCTCTCATACGGATGGGCGGCGCTCGGCAGGATCAGATTGTGCGTGATCTCGCTCACCGACGAAATGATGATCTGCACCGACAGGGCACACAGGATCAGGCCCAGCACCCGCACCACCACCACCATGCCGACACGGCCGAAAACCCGTGAAATCGTGTTGGAAAACAACAGGGTGACCAGAACCGCGGCGCTCGTGGTGAAGATCGCTGCTACACCGGCGACCGTGCCCCAGATGCCCATCTTGGCCGCCACATCGGCCTGAATGACGGCGGTGGAGATCGTGCCGGGGCCAACCATCAGCGGAAAGGCGAACGGCACCACCAGCTTTTCAAACGATTTCTTGGCGCTCTCGCGGTGACCGAGCGGCTGGACGCCAGTGGCCGCATCCCCCCCGCTCTTGACCTCCTCGGCATGGCTGAAGGTCTCCAGAAAATCGCCGCGCGCCATATCGAGCCCCATCAGGAACAGGATTAGCCCGCCGGCGATACGGAAGGAATCCATCGAAATGCCGAAAAATTTCAGGATGCTGAGGCCGGCGAAGAAGAACAGGGTCAGGATGATCGCCGTGAAGATGGCGATATAGATACTGAGCAACCGGCGCGAGCGCACGCTCTGGCTCTGGGTGGCGGCCGCAAAAATGGGCACATTGCCGATCGGATCGATCAGGGCAAAAAGCGTAATGAAAAAGTTGACGTAGAACTCAATGAGAGTCATTGGCTGGCCCAGAACGTATCAAGCGAATGAAAGCCACCACACAGCAATTCGCCCTTAATCGCAACCCCTTGCAGAGATGTGTAGCATGCTGAAAGCCGATCCCCGCCTGATCGTCGCCCTTGATGAACCCGACCTCGCCTCAGCGCGCGCCCTGGTGACAACCCTTGGCGACAGCGTCAGCTACTACAAGATCGGCCTGACCCTTTTGGCTCAGGGTGGTTTGCGTCTGTGTGAAGAGCTGGCAGCGCAAGGCAAGCAGGTCTTTCAGGACTGGAAACTGCACGATATCGGCGCCCAGGTCGAAGGTGCGGCCAAGGCAGCCTCTTCCGGCGCCTGCGATCTGCTGACGGTGCATGCCGAACCGCAGGTCATGAAGGCCGCGATCAAGGGCCGCTCCAATCCCAACACGAAAATCATCGGCGTCACCGTCATGACCAGCCTGACGCAGGACGATCTCGACGAGATGGGCTATGGCGTGCCGCTGGCCGATCTGGTGCTGCGGCGGGTCGATCAGGCCGTGGCCTGTGGCATGGATGGCGTGGTCGCCTCGCCGCACGAAGCGGCCATGATCCGCGCCCGTGTGCCGGCTGATTTCCTGATCGTGACGCCGGGCGTACGTCCGGTCGGGGCTTCGGTCGATGACCAGCAGCGCATCGCCACGCCGGAAGACGCTTTCCGCAACGGCGCCTCGCATGTGGTGGTGGGCCGTCCGATCACCCGCGTCGCCGATCCGGTCGCCGCCACGCAGGCTATTCTGGCCGCCATTCAGAATATTTAGTCCCAAAATGGCAGGTCATTTTGGCAAGGGCGACCGCCCGCCGCCGCTTTTGCGGCGAGCCATGCGGCAACTGAGCTAAAAAATGACTTACATAAGACTTGCATAGTTCTGGCGTAAACCCTAAAGCGCCCGTAAATTCTAACTTAAGGTCAGCTCACCATGTCCGCTTCGTCTGAAAAGCCCGTCAAGAAAGTCGTCCTCGCCTATTCCGGCGGTCTCGACACCTCGATTATCCTCAAGTGGCTCCAGACCGAGTACAATGCGGAAGTGGTCACCTTCACCGCCGACCTGGGCCAAGGCGGCGAGATCGAACCGGCGCGCGCCAAGGCGCTGGCCGCCGGCGTCAAGCCTGAGAACATCTTCATCGAAGACGTGCGCGAAGAGTTCGTGAAAGACTACGTCTTCCCGATGTTCCGCGCCAACACGGTCTATGAAGGTCAGTACCTGCTTGGCACCTCGATCGCCCGTCCGCTGATCGCCAAGCGCCAGATCGAAATCGCCCGTCAGGTCGGCGCCGATGCCGTCAGCCACGGCGCCACCGGCAAGGGCAATGATCAGGTCCGTTTCGAACTGGGCTACTATGGCCTTGAGCCCGACATCAATGTCATCGCCCCGTGGCGCGAATGGGATTTCAAGAGCCGCGAAGCCCTGCTCGATTTCGCTGAAAAGCACCAGATCCAGATCGCCAAGGACAAGCGCGGCGATGCGCCCTTCTCGGTCGACGCCAACCTGCTGCACTCGTCGTCCGAGGGCAAGGTGCTGGAAGATCCGGCCGTCGAAGCGCCGGAATTCGTTTATCAGCGCACGATTTCGCCCGAAGCTGCGCCCGACACCCCGACCGTCTTCACCATGGATTTCGAGCGTGGCGATCCGGTGGCGATCAATGGCGTGGCCATGTCGCCGGCCACCATCCTGACCAAGCTGAACGAACTGGGCCATGATAATGGCGTCGGTCGTCTCGATCTGGTCGAGAACCGCTTCGTCGGCATGAAGTCGCGCGGCGTCTACGAGACCCCCGGCGGCACCATCCTGCTGGCGGCGCACCGCGGCATCGAGTCGATCACGCTCGATCGCGGCGCCATGCACCTGAAGGACGAGCTGATGCCGAAATATGCCTCGCTGGTCTATAACGGCTTCTGGTTCTCGCCGGAGCGCAACATGCTGCAGGCCGCAATCGACTACAGCCAGGACAAGGTCACCGGCCGCGTCACCATCAAGCTCTACAAGGGCAATGTCACGATCACCGGCCGCGAAAGCCCCTATTCGCTGTACGATCAGGATCTTGTCACGTTCGAAGAAGGCAAGGTGGCTTACGATCACCGCGATGCGGCGGGCTTTATCAAGCTCAACGCCCTGCGCCTGCGCGTGGCGGCGAAGCGCGATCAGCGCAGCAAGTAATGGGGTTTGGGGCCTGCGGCCCCAAGTCTTCTCTCTTTCCAAAGAAAGCCCGGTCTTCTGGACCGGGTTTTTCTTTGGAATAAGGTAAGGTTTGTGGGGTCACAGACCCCACGCCCCATACGTTAATCGGTGACTGACAAAAGCGACCACCAATCCTGCGTCGCATGAAGGACGCGTATAATGGAAACACCATTCTGCGTTGGCAAATAAAAGATCAGCCAGTTTTCAAAATCGCGGACACGCCATCGCCGAATGCCTTGTAGTTCCGGAAGTGATGAAACAACCAACGTCCCGGAATAAGGCTGAAGCGAAAGATCGGTAAATGTCGACTCTGCGCTTTTAAGAAAGCCGTCGGCGGTATCCAAGCCGGCTTCTTCCGCCAGATAAACGAAATGCGCCACCAGATCGCGGCGCGCGGCTTCGCGTTTGCGCACCACGCCCATCAGCTTTTTGCTTGTTTCGCCGCCAGCAAGGACATGGCCTCTTTTCTGATCGATGACCAATCAGAGGCCGTAAGCTCACTCTCTTCCGATTGCAGGCCTTCAAGCAAAAGCGTTTCAAGCCGGGTTTCTGCCTTGCGCTTTTCATCCGCCCGGATCAATTCGCGCATATATTCACTGACGCTGCTGTAGCGGCCTTCCGCCACCTGGCCGTCAACGAATTGTTTCAAAGGATCAGGAAGAGAAATATTCATCGTCTGCATGTCAGGCTCCATTTGAAACCTTATGGCATAAAATGGCAAAAAATGCCATGTGTTGATCTTAGCCATATTGAATCTTTGCACCGCGCTTTGCTCTATAACGGCTCAGATACAAGGAATGCGGCGGCATGACAGATCAAGTGTTCAATATTCTTATCAACGGCAAGTCTGGCACGGTGCTCAATATGGGGCAGCCGGCCATTGAAAGCGCCATCACCCACAGCGGTATCGGTGTCGCGGAACTGTGCTTCTCCGCGCCCGAGGACATGCAGGACAATCTGGCGCGCCTGTCGAAACAGAACACCCCCCTGTTGATCGGCGGCGGCGATGGCACCATTCGGGAAACCGCGAAATATATGTCCAGCCACGGCAAGCCCTTCGGCATACTGCCGTTTGGCACCATGAACCTGCTGGCTCACGATCTCGGTCTCACCACCCTGCAACAGGCGCTTTCGGCCTATGCCGCGGGTGCGCAGCCCAGTGTGATGGATGCCGGCTTCGTCAATGGCGAAATCTTCCTGTGCTGCGCCAGCATCGGCACCATGCCCGAAGCCTCGGTCTATCGTGAGGAAAACCGCCAGCAAAACGATCTCCTGCTCATTCCGCGCATGTTCCTGTTTGTGGTGCAGAACCTTGAAAAGAACCAAAACAAGCGCCTGTCGCTGAAAATCGACGGCCAGAAGATGCACCTGCGCTCACCGGCCCTGGTCGTTTCGATCAACCGCTTTGCCGAAAGCTCGATCTGGACCCAGAGCAATTTTAAGCGCGCCAACCTGACCGGCGGCGAGCTAGCGGTCTATGCGCCGGAAACCCTCACCCACATGTCGCGCCTGCGCTTCCTCACCCGCCTTCTGGTCGGCAACTGGCTGAAAGACCCCGACCTCAACGAGATGACCGGAAAGCGCGTTACGGTAAAAACCAAACAACGCCACGACGTCGTCTCGATCGATGGCGAGGTGATGGAACTGACCGAACCGCTGCGCTTCAGCCTGAAACAGAAGTTCGTCAAGCTCCTGCTTCCGGCAACCCCGGCGCAGAGCTGATCATGCCGACACGCAGGCTACACCCATGGATCGACGCGCGCCTGCGCCGCTTACCGGAACCCTTCTTGCAGGAATGGCGCGCCCTGCTGGTATTCGGCTTCATTCTGATTTTTGCCGCCTGGCTGTTTTTCGAGGTGATCGAGGACATGGTGTGGGGCGACCCTCTGGTATGGGCCGATACCGCCACCTACGCCACCCTGCAAGCCCTGCGCACACCCTGGCTCGATCACCTCATGATCGGGATTACCGAACTTGGTGATACGCCGGTGGTGATCGGCGTGGCCGTGACCGTTGGGCTTTGGCTGGTGCGTGAGCGCGCCTGGCATACCCTGCTCTACTGGGTGATGGCGATAGGCGGCGGCTCGGCGATCAATTCGGCGATCAAGCTGGCGATGAGACGCGCCCGCCCCGGCGATCTGCACTATGATGGCGTCAGCGTTTTCTCCTTCCCCAGCGGTCATTCGACCACCAATGCCGTGCTCTATGGCTTTCTCATCATGATCATCGCCCGCAGCCTGCCGCTCAAGACCCGCCTGCCGATCTTCGCCGGTGCCATTCTCTTCGTCGGGCTGATCGCCTTTTCGCGTCTCTATGTCGGCGCCCACTGGTTGTCCGATGTCGCCGGAGGACTGGCCTTCGGCTCGGCGTGGCTGGCCCTGCTCGGCCTTTTCTACATGTGGCGGCCGGCCGAACCGATCGAACCCTATAAACTTCTCGCCGTCGCAGGCATAACCCTGCTCGTGGTTGGCGGACTGAATATTCTCCTTCACCATGGCGCCGATGTCCTGCGCTATGCCCCGGGAGGCGCCTCATGAAAATCGCCCATATTTCCGACCTGCATTTTGGCGCACACGATCAGACGGTCTGCGATATCCTGTTGGCCCACATCCTCGACGCCGAGGTCGATCTGGTCATCGCCAGCGGTGACATCACCCAGTCCTCGACCGATGCCGAATTCGCCCAGGCGCAGGCCTTCTTTGCGCGCTTCCCCATGCCGGTCTTCATGGTGCCCGGCAACCATGACCTGCCCGGCATGGACCTGACGCGCTTCATCAATCCGTTCGGCCGTTACAAACGTTTCCTGACCGAAGACCTCAATCCGGAACTGGCCACTCCGCTGGTCCATATCAAGGGCATCAATACGGCGCGCCGCATCCTGCCGCACTGGAACTGGGCCAATGGCTCGGTCAGCGCCCGTCAGTGCCGCCAGGTCGAGGAAAGCTTCGCAGTTTCGTCGGCGCCCTGGCGTCTGTTCGTGCTGCACCACCCGCTGATGAGTCCGAAAGAATTCCCGCTCGATATCACCGTGTTCAACTCGGCCGAACTGCTGAAAACGATCGCCGAGACGCAGATCGATATCGTGCTGGCCGGCCACCAGCATCACGCCTATATCGAGACCCGCCAGGAATGTGTCATGGAGGAGGACCACATGACCCTGTTCGTCAGCGCCTCCACCGCCATGTCAACGCGCATCCGCCGCCAGCCGCAGGGTTTCAACATGCTGCATTTCACCGAAACCAGCGTGCGGATCGACATGCTGCGCTACGACAACGGCGCCTTCATGATTTTTGAAGCCCTGACGCACACCAAGGCTGTCGATCCGGCATAATTATGATATGGCCGGCGCATGTCAGCCCTTGTCGACCTCAACAAATACTATGCCTTCCTGGTGGCCATGTTCCTGATGGCGCTGTCGCCGGGGCCAGCCATCATGTTCTGTGTGCGCGTCGGGCTGACGAAATCACATCGCCGCGTTCTGCTCGGTGTCCTCGGTCTGAACCTGGCCACACTGATCTGGTTTATCGCTGCGGCCTTCGGATTGCAGGTGGTGATGCTGGCCGCCCCCCTACTCTTCCGCCTCATCGCCAGCGCCGGCGGGCTGTACCTGGGCTGGATCAGCGTGAAATCGCTGATCTCGGCCCTCGATATCCGCAACGAAACGGTCAACTTCTCCCTCAGCAAGCCAGCCGATGCCAACAGCCCCATCTGGCATGCGTTTCGCGACGGCTTCATGGTGCAACTGCTCAACCCGAAAGTCACCCTGTTTTTCAGCGCCGTGCTGCCGCCGTTCATCGATATGGACCGGCCGATGCCGCCGCAGATGATGGTCCTCGCAGCCACAGCGATCAGCATGGATGTCATCGCCATGATCAGCTACGGCCTGGGCGCCGTCACCCTGTCGCACCTTTTGAGCGAGCCGAAAAACAAGCAGCGTTTCGATATCGCTGTAAGCCTTGTCCTGCTGGGAATCGCCACGGTCATCGTCTGGCATTCGGTAAGCGATCTGCTGCATATGTAATGCCCTTGATATGCCACATTGACGGCTCACTCTTGCGGGTTAATACTGTTTGCAAAGTCTGACATATGTGGGGAGTCCCGATCATGAACCTGAAACTTGCCTTGGTGGCCGCGGTCGCGCTGACGGCCCTGTCGGCCTGCTCGACGCCAACCCCCTATCAACCCGCGCTGGCCACAGCAGCGCCCAGCGCCCAGCGCGGCTATTCCGAGACCCGCCTTGAGCAGGATCGTTACCGCCTGAGCTTCGCCGGCAACGATATGACGCGCCGCGAGACGGTGGAGGATTATCTGCTGTTCCGCGCCTCCGAACTGACGCTTGACGCCGGCTACGACTGGTTCGAGATCGTCAACCGCAGCACCGACGAAAAGACACGCACCGCCACCTATGGCGATCCCTTCATGGATAGCTTCTCCTGGCGTTATTACAGCCGCAACCGCTGGAGTCGCTGGGGTGCCTGGGGCGCTGACTGGGGCACGGATACGGTTGAATATAACCGTTACGAGGCCACCGCCGAAATCCTGCTGCACAAGGGTCCGAAGCCCGAAGGCAATCCAAAGGCCTATGACGCGCGTTCCATCCAGTCCAGCCTGGGCCCGCGCATTGTCCGCCCGGCAGCGCGCCAGTAACCGGCACGCTTTGACTATAAAAAAGCCCTCCCTGATTGTCGGGGAGGGCTTTTTGTTACCTGCTGGTCATTTTTGATTTCATAAGCTTCGGCGCCTTCAGCCGGCGGCGATTGATATGGTCCTCGACCTTCTCGACCACCTGGCCGGTCGGGTCCGGCTTCTCGCCCTTGAAGTAAAACTTCTGCCAGGCTTCTTTCACCGCATCCGGATCACGGCGCACGAGGCTTTCGTTGAACTCATTGCGCTGCTTGGCCCAGGCATCGAACTGGTTCTTGAAATCGGGATCGCTTTCCAGCGACTTGATCACTGGCTGGATGTTGTCCTGCTTCTTGTGCTCAACCACCTGAATGAAACAGAAGGGCTCCCCCTTTTTGAAGCTGATCATGCCGGGACGGGTCATAAGCCAGTTCATCGTGAACGGGAACGGAAGCCAGTCGGTCTCGACCAGCCCTGTCAGGGGCGCGATGCCATCCTTGACGTGATTAGGCGCGCCCGACGCCAGCACCGCGAAGCCCGGCGGTGTGCGGAACATATAACCGGTGTGGAAGGTCAGCACACCGTGGGTAAAGTGTGACGACACCAGATGTTCGAGATTATAGTCCGGATCGGCATCGCAACTGATAACCAGATCGTTCTTGCCGACGCCGCCGTTCCAGATGACGGTGAAATCGGTCGGGCACAGGATTTCCCAGCCGGTGGTGTTGGCCATGGTCAGCGGCAGGCAGCGATAGGGGAAGCGCGCCTGAAACGCGTCCATCCAGTCGCGATCGGGCCTGCCTGGCACGATTTCCGGCGGATAGGTGGTCATGACAAAGCACTCAAGTTCCATCTGGCAGTTCCATCGTAAAAAAGTTTGCGCTAAAGCCTTTCCTATGACCGAAAGCCTCTGCACACCTGAAAAACTGCTCGAAGCCTTAAATGATTTGGGCCTGAAAACAAGCACCCTGCATCATGAGGCCGTCTTTCGCGTTGGCGAGGGCGATGACATCAAGGCAGGCTTACCCGGCGCACACACCAAGAATCTATTCCTCAAGGACGACAAGGGCCAGCTCTGGCTGATCTCGGCTGAACAATCGACGACGATCAACCTGAAAACCCTGCCAAAGGTGATCGGATCGGGCCGCTTGAGCTTCGGTTCGGAAGAGCGCCTTTATAACGCGCTGGGCGTCCGGCCGGGCTCGGTGACGGCGCTTGGCCTGATCAATGATCCCGAGAAAGACGTGCGCTTTATCCTCGATAAGGCCCTGGCCGATGCCGATATCGTCAACTTCCACCCCCTGACCAATACGGCGACGACTTCGCTTAGCCAAACGGATTTCCGCAGGTTTATCGCCTCGCTGGACCGTGATCTGGTGATCGTGGATTTTGCAGTATTGAAGTAAGAAGGTTCACACACGAATCGCCGTTATCTCTGCGCCAGGTAACCTACATATCCCGGAACCTCGCGGGCGATAGAGTAAAGATCGCGGGCTTCGAAATAGTCGGGATGGGCAGAGCCAACGCCTGTCAGACCTTCCTGCGCGAAGGCCAGTTTCGTCCGCGAGATATGAAAATACTGACTGACCACGATGGCGCTGTGCAGATTATGAGCGCGCATCAAGACGGCTGTATTGCGGGCTGTGGCCCGGGTGTCGACGCCCTGGTCATCCACAATGATGGCGGTTTCCGGGACGCCTTGAGAGACCAGCCAGCGCTTCATCGCCGTGCCCTCAGGCACGCCTTCCACGCCCGTGCCGCCGCTGACCAGGATACGGGGCGTCCAGCCGTTTTTATAGAGTTCCAACGCCCGGCCAAGCCGAGCCTGGAGGCGAGGCGAAGGCGTTCCGTTCGGGTTGACCTTCGATCCCAGTACCACCGCAACGTCGCTACGGTGAATATCATCGGTCAGACCATCTGCGACGATCAAGCTCGCGCACAGCACAATTACACCGACTACTATGCTAACAATCCATCGCATCCATTGCTTCATGACGGCCCCCAACGACGTATTCGCCTCAAGTAAGCACGAAAAACACGAAAAGACACGAAATCTATGGGTCAACCTTTCCTTGACTCGATTGAACCAGCGCCCCATCTGGGTTAAGCCAGACGCACGAAAAAGACAGGTACACCCATGCCCAGCACCGACCCCAATATCACCGACGGTTCCGAAGCGACCTTCATGGCCGACGTTATCGAAGCCTCGATGACCCATCCGGTCATCGTCGATTTCTGGGCACCGTGGTGCGGCCCCTGCCGTCAGCTCACACCGGCGCTGGAGAAGGTGATCGGCGAGAAAAAGGGCGCGGTGAAACTGGTCAAGATCGATGTCGACCAGAACCAGGCCATCGCCGCGCAACTGCGCATCCAGTCCATCCCCACCGTCTATGCCTTTGTCGGCGGCCGTCCGGTCGATGCCTTCATGGGCGCCAAGTCGGAAACCGACCTGCGCGCCTTTATCGACAAGCTGGGCGGCGGTGAGGCCGGTGCGCCGACCATCGACGAGACTCTGGCGCTGGCCGCGCAATCCGTGGCCGATGGCGATATGCCGAGCGCCATGGAGGCCTACGCCTTCATCCTTGAGCAAGACCCGGAAAGCGTAAAAGCCATTGCCGGTATGGCGCGGATCTACCTGAAACTGCAACAGCCCGATCATGCCAAGGCCATCCTCGATCAGGCCTATGCTGATACCAAAGACGCCGATATCCTGTCCTTACGCGCCGCCCTCGAACTGACCGAAGGCGCCCCCACCGACCTTGCCGGCCTGCGCGCCAGGGTCGCCGCCAATGGCCGTGATTTCGACGCGCTCTATGATCTCGGCCGTGCGCTGGCCGCGCAGGGCGAAACCGCCGAAGCCATCAACACCCTGCTCGAAATCGTCAAGTACGAGCCGGAGTGGAACGAGCAGGCCGCCCGCACCTATCTTTTCAAGATCTTCACGGCGCTGGGATCGGCCTCCGAACTAACCAAGGCCGGCCGCCGCCGCCTGTCCTCTTTGCTTTTTTCTTGAGCTCAAACGCCGCATGGCTTACGCGCAAACGTGCACGGCGGGCAGTCGCCCTTGCCAAGTCTCATGAAAATCATGAGACTTTGGAATAGGAGTTAAAAATGACCGATATCGAAACCTACGCGAAAAATGAGCTTGAGGTTGATCCGCGCCTGCTGGAAGCGCTGGTCTGTCCGGTGACACGCCGCCCCCTGACCTATGACAAGGCCGCGCAGGAACTGATCAGCCCCACCGCCGGTCTTGCCTATCCGGTTCGCTCCGGCGTACCGATCATGCTGGTCGATCAGGCGCGCAAGTTCGAGCCGACGAAGGGGTAAAGCGGCGTAAGACAAGGGGTCAGTGACCCTTGACCCCCAAACCTATTCTTTGAAAATAAAAGACATGTTACGGGATCAAAGGGCCTGTGGCCCTTTGTCTTAAACCAACTCGCCCCGCAGCAACTTCGGCAAATCACCGGTCGCCGCACCAGCGTCTTCCATCACGAACTTGCGCAGAGCCGGCACGCGGTTGAACAGGCCGATGCCGACGCCACGCACCGCGCGCAGCAACGGATTGCCGTTGGAAAACAGCCGCACGAAACCATCCATCACCACCGATGTGCTGACATTATCGAAGCGTCGCCACTTGGCATAACGCTCCAGCACCAGATCGGTGCCGATATCCTCACCCAGACGCGCCGCCTCGATCAGAACTTCGGCCAGCGCCGCCACATCCTTGAGGCCGAGATTAAGCCCCTGTCCGGCGATCGGGTGGATGCCATGAGCGGAATCGCCCAGCAGAGCCAGGCGCCCCTTGTGCATCTCTTCGGCCAGACCAAGGCCCAGCGGATAGATGAATTTGCCGCCGACCAGACTGATATCACCGAGGAATTCGCCAAAACGCGCCAGCAGATGATCGAAGAACAGGGCGTCATCGACCTGCATCAGCGCCTTGGCTTTGGCATGGGTTTCCGACCACACGATGCAGGCCCTGTTATCATTCAGCGGCAGGATGGCGAATGGCCCGGTCGGCAGGAAATGCTCGTAGGCGACGTGGTTGTGCGGGCGATCCATCTGCACCGTGCAGACGACGGCGCTCTGCTCGTAATCCCAGTTGATGTATTTGATGCCGGCCTTTTCGCGCAAAGACGATTTACGACCCTCGGCGGAAACGATCAGCGAAGCTTTCAGAGTTTCGCCCGTGCTCAGGTCGATCTCGGCGAAGACACCATCTTCCCGATGATCCACCAGGGAGACGGGCGTGATCAGGCGAATACCACGGGCCTGAATCGCCTCGTAGAGCGCTTTGCGCATCTGACGGTTCTCCACCATGTAGCCCAGCGGTTCATCGTCCGAACGGTCGGAGATTTCACCGGCGGCGAAATGCAGGAAAAACGGCAGGGGCGTTGGTGCGGCTGCGCCCGGCAGATGGCCGTCGGTGACGAAAATCTCGTCCATGCGGCACGATAACGGCTCCAGCACATCGCCAACGCCAAGCGCTTTCCACTGGCGGAAACAGGCATAGGCAATCGCCGAGGCGCGGCCATCGAACGACACATCGAGCATGTCGTTGAACGGCTGTTTTTCCACCAGCGCGACCTCAAGACCGCCCGATGTCAGGGCCAGGGCCAGGGTCATGCCGGCCATGCCAGCGCCAACGATTATCACATCATAGGTTTTCATGCCGCCATCATAGCGGGGCGCGCTTAAAGCGCAATGCGGTCAGGTGACGCGGTTGGGCAAGAAAGCAAGAAACCCCACCACCAACGCGCAAGGGCGCGTCGGTCCCCCTCCCCGACAAGTCGGGGAGGTACAAAAAGCACTTTCTTATACCTCCCTGAAAATCTTTGATTTTTGGGATCGGGACGATGAGCGCAGCGAAACGAAGTTCGCGGAGAAAATGGTGGTGGGGTTTCTTGCTTTTTTCGCACCCCGCCAAAACATCGTAAACAGCTCTTAACCCTTTTCATGGCATTTAGCAGGGCTACGCGAAACCTTACGAGACCTGATCTAAGTACCCATGTCCAGCCTGACCATGACCCTTTGGACCGCCTTCGACAGCCACATGCGCGCCATCTGGCAGTCGCCGCTGATGGCCCGGCTGCGCGGCGCATTTGTGACGCTGACCGGCTTTGCCGGCTTCATAGCGCTGGCGACCTATCATCCAGAAGACCCTAGCTTCAATACGGTCAGCCATGGCGAAATCCATAATGCGCTGGGCTCCTTCGGCGCGGTCATGGCCGATATCGGCAGTCAGTCTCTGGGCCTCGCCGCCTGGCCCGCGGCGGCCTTGATGATCTATTTCGGCCTGTTGCGCACCTTCCATCCCGATCCCGACCAGACGCGCGTCAAGTTGCGCCTCCATGCCCTGTGGGCCATACTGTTTGTGCTGTCCCTGAGCGCCGCCATCGCGCCGATCATGACCTCGGAAGACAAGGTTCTGGCGCAGAGCTTTGGCGGTTTCTGGGGTTCCGGCGTCCACAACATGCTGAAATCCGTGTTCGATTTCATGCGCCTGCCCGGCTCTGACATCATTTCCAGCCTGATCTTTGCCGGCCTCGCCCTGCTCGGCTTCAACAAGGCGCTCAGCCTCAATATGGGCCACTATCTGCACCTCTCCAGCCTGCTAGGTCACCTCACCCACAAGGCCGTGGCCTCCGTCGGCGCCAGCCGCGTCGCCACCGGCGTCAGCGAAGTCGTGGTCAGCAAGGTCAAGGAAAAGCGCGCCCCGAAGCTGAAAACCTTTGTCGATGAAGATGCCTTCGACGAACAGCCGGAACCGATGACGCCCGCCATCGGTTCGGGTCCGCGCATTTCGCCCAATACCGCCCGCACCGGCGCCCTGCCCCCGCTCGAAGACGAGATGGGCCCCTACGAAGACCCCGATTTCGCCGATATGATCGAAACCCCGGTTTCCGATATAAAACCTATAAAGCCTTCCGCCCGCGCCGAAGCCGAAAGACAGCCGGTGTTCGAATTCCTGCGTCCGAGCAATTTCCGCCTGCCCGAACTGTCGATCCTGGCCAAGCCCAAGCCGCGCAACCACAGCTTCGATGAAGATAGCTTGCGCCAAAACGCCCGTATGCTGGAAAGCGTACTGGCCGAATTCGGCGTGCGCGGCGTGATCGACCAGATCCGCCCCGGCCCCGTCGTCACCCTCTACGAACTGGCCCCGGCCGCCGGCGTCAAGGGCGCGCGGGTCGTCGCCCTGGCCGACGACATCGCCCGTAACATGTCCGCCCGCTCCTGCCGCGTCTCGATCGTGCAGGGCCGCAACGCCATCGGTATCGAACTGCCCAACCAGGTGCGCGAAACCGTTTATCTGCGCGACATGCTGGCCTCGGCCGAATTTGAAAAGGCTGGTCACTCCCTGCCCATGGTACTGGGCGAAACCATCGGCGGCGATCCTTACGTTACCGATCTGGCCAAGATGCCACACCTGCTCATCGCCGGCACCACCGGTTCGGGTAAGTCGGTCGGCGTCAACGCCATGATCCTGTCGATCCTGTATCGCCTCGATCCGGAACAGTGCAAGTTCATCATGATCGACCCGAAGATGCTGGAACTTTCCGTTTATGACGGCATTCCGCACCTGCTGGCGCCGGTCGTCACCGATCCGAAAAAGGCCGTGGTGGCGCTCAAGTGGACCGTCAAGGAGATGGAAGACCGCTATCGCCGCATGTCCAAGGTCGGCGTGCGTAACATCAGCAATTTCAACGAACGCGCCCGCGCCACCGCCGCCGAGGGCAAGAATTTCGTCCGCAAGGTCCAAACCGGCTTCGATGAAACCGGCCAGCCGATCTACGAGTTCGACGAAATGGTGCCCGAGCCCATGCCCTATATCGTCGTCATCATCGACGAAGTGGCCGATCTGATGATGGTGGCCGGCAAGGATATCGAAGGCGCCGTGCAGCGTCTGGCCCAGATGGCCCGCGCCGCCGGCATCCACCTGATCATGGCCACTCAGCGTCCTTCGGTGGATGTCATCACCGGCACGATCAAGGCCAACTTCCCGACCCGTATTTCCTTCCAGGTCACCTCAAAGATCGACTCGCGCACCATCCTGGGTGAGCAGGGTGCCGAACAACTCCTCGGTCAGGGCGATATGCTCTATATGGCCGGCGGTGGCCGCATCACCCGGCTGCACGGTCCGTTCGTCTCGGACGAAGAGGTCGAAGCCGTGGCACAATATCTGCGCGATCAGGGCAGTCCGCAATATCTCGAAGACGTCACCTATGGTGGCGATGAAGAGAGCGGCTCCGAAGGCGGCGCAGGGGAAGGCGGCGGCTCCGGCGACGACCTCTACGACAAGGCCGTCTATTTCGTCACCTTCGATCGCAAGGCCTCCACCTCCTACATTCAGCGCAAGCTGCAGATCGGCTATAACCGCGCCGCCTCGCTGATGGAAAAGATGGAAATGGAAGGCGTGGTCGGCCCCGCCAACCATGTCGGCAAGCGCGATATCCTCGTCGGCCCGCCCCCCGGCCACTAGCAGGGTCGCGGACCCTGCACCCGGAATCGTTACAGCGTGCGTTGGCGCATCTGTTCCTCCCCTGCAAAGCGGGGGAGGTGGCAGCGCGAAGCCCGAAGGGCTGGTGTCGCTGACGGAGGGGGCAAAACCATTTCAAAGCAGTGCAGACCCATGACCCCACCGACTTATCACCCCTATCCCTTCGATGCCGCCTTTTCCGAGGCGGTCATTCTGGATGGCCTGATCTATCTGTCCGGTCATATCGGCGACGATGACGATGGCCATCTGGCGCAAGGGTTCGATGCCGAGGTCCATCAGATGATGACCAACGTCACGGCGTCACTGGCGCGTTTCGACCGTCCGTTAAGCGCGCTCGTTTCGGTCAAGGTCATTCTGACCGACATGAATATGCGTGAGCGTTTCGACACCCTGTTCGCCACCTATTTCGACGGCAGCCCCCTGCCGGCCTGCACCACCTTCGGCGCGGCCGCTCTGGCGCTGGAGGCCACCGTCGAAATCGAGTGTATCGCTAAACTTTAAGCGTCACCTTGCTAGACGCTAGGCCTTCCGAACGCGCGGTGATGGTCACCGTGCCCGAGCCACCGCGCTTCATCTGCACGATCGCCTGCGCTAAGCCATTGAAGGTCTTGCGGTAAAGCGCCTTGTCCGGTTCGTGGCTGGTCGGGTTACCGTTGCCAACCCCAATGACCTCAGCCGGGCCTTCAACATCGAAGAAGATCAGGTTATCGGCCTTCGGCACGGCCACGCCGTCCTTGTCGAACACCTCCGCCTTCAGCATGACGATATCCTGCACACGCTCAGAGGTCAGGACCACACGCGCCGGCGCGCCAGCCGTCTTGCGTTCGGCCTTCATGACCACCTTACCGCCCTTATAGCCATAGGCCGTGATCTTGCCGGGCTGATACGGCACCGTCCATTCCAGGTGCAGATCCTTCACCACATCCTTGCGGCCGACCGACTTGCCATTGACGAACAGCTCGACCGCCTCGCAATTCGAGTGGACCCAGACCGCGACATCCTTACCCGACTCCCAGTTCCAGTGCGGGAAGAGGTGCAGCACCGGCTTATCCGACCACCAGGCCTGATAGTACCAGAAATTGTCTTTCGGGAAGCCGCACAGGTCCATGATGCCGAAATGCGAGGTCACCGACGGCCACCAGTTGAACGGTGTCGGTTCCCCGCGATAATCAAACCCGGTCCAGACAAAGCCACCCAGCAGGTTGGGCGTGGCATTATAGAGCGGCCACCAGTTTTCGGCGGTATGGCCCCATTTCGGCGCGGTCACATCATAGGCCGGCACATAGAGCTTGCTTTCCGAGCGTTCATATTCGCCACGCGTCGTCAGCGTCGAAGCGGTTTCCGTGCCCACCACCGGCAGGTTCGGGTATTTTTCGCGCACCGGCCCCAAACGTGTCACATAATAATTGACGCCCAGCACATCGAGCGAGGCGGTGATGCCGTAGCCCTGACCATTGTTCATGGCGGCCGTCACCTTGCGCGTCGGGTCGAGGCGCTTGACCAGCCGTACCATGTCGCGCGCGATCTTGGCGCCGCGCGGCGTACCCTGCTGCGGTTCTTCATTGCCGATCGACCACAGGATGATGGAGGGGTGATTGCGGCCGCGGCGGATCAGGGTTTCCAGTTGCCCCAGCCCTTCCGGGGTCGAGGTCATCAGGCGCGTCTCGTCCAGCACCAGTATGCCCAACCGATCGCAGGCTTCGAGCAGTTCGCTGGTCGCCGGATTGTGCGAGGCGCGATAGGCGTTCGAGCCCATCTCTTTCAGTTGCTGCAGCCGCCAGATCTGCAAACCATCGGGTATGGCCGAGCCAACGCCGGCATGATCCTGGTGATTGTTGGTGCCCTTGATCTTCATCGCCTCGCCATTGAGGAAGAAGCCATCAACCTTGAACACCACCTCGCGCACGCCAAAGGTGCTGGCGAAGACATCCACCACCGCCCCGGCCTCGATAATCTCGCTGCGGACGCTGTAGAGGTGCGGGTCTTTCAGCCCCCACAGACGCGGTTCGGTGAGTTTGGTCGTCTGGTTGACCGTGGCCTCGGCTTGCGCCGCCAGCACTACCGGCATTTCCAGCCGCCCTACAGCCTTGCCGTCGCCATCGCTGATCGTGGAGAGCAGGGTGACCGTCTTGTCGGCGTCGGTCGCGTTGACGATGCGCGTTTCTATATCGACCGCGCCGGATATATCCGATTTGATATAGGTGCCCCACTGCGGCACGTAGGTGCGGGCGGTCTTGACCAGCCAGACATGGCGATAGATGCCGGCGCCTTCATAGAACCAGCCCTCACCCAAGGATGCATCAACCCGCACCAGCAGGATATTAGGCTTGTCGTCGGTATTGATGAAGTTGCTGATATCGACCTCGAAGGGCGTATAGCCGCTCTCATGCTGGTTCAGGATATAGCCGTTGAGAAAGACGGTCGAATTGCGGAACACGCCGCCGAATTCCAGGGTCAGGCGCTTCAGCTCATCGCCTTTTTCCAGCTTGAGCACCTTCCGATACCAGCCGACACTGGTTTCGGGAAACTTGCGACCCACCGGCTTGTAGCCATGGGCGGCGGCCTCGTCCTCTTCATACTCACGGCGCTTATCCGGCGCCGGCAGGCTATAGGTGTCGTTATTGACGAAGGGCAGCTCGACCGCCCAGTCATGTGGCAGATCGACCGCGCGCCAGGTGCTGTCGTCGTAATCGGCTTCCGCGGCGGTGACGCCGGACAGGCCCTGCTTGGCGAAGGTCGATTGAAAGCCACCAAAACCGAAATCGCGCGCGATATCGAAGGCATGGCCAAAGGCGAATTTCCAGTCATGATCGAACAGGATGCGCTGGCGAGGCGCCAGATCGTCAGCGACACGCATGGCCGCCGACATATCGGGACGAAGCGCCAGCCCCGCTCCCAGAACCGCAGTGCCCTGCAACAGATGACGACGATTTAACTGGGCCAAGATGCTCTCCTTAAATGTTATGTCGATAGTAAAAGCCGGTTTCGCACGCTACACAAGCATAAAGTATACGATTTGGGTCTAACAGCCGCATTCACACCGGGTTCAGTCGCAAGGTCGTAATACAGCTTGCAGGGCTTTTGCTTATGCAGGCCGTAAAAATGTCGTCAGCCTGTGATGTTTCAAGACATTGGCTTTTTATGATTATTGGATTTATGGGTAAGGCTATGAACGATCTCAACAAACGCACCTTCCTGCTGGGTTTGGCCACGACCGGCCTCGCCCTTTCCGCCACCTCCGGCTTCGCCGAAAGCGGCAAGAACCAGTTCAGCGGCCTGATCACGCCGCCCAGCTTTAATCCGGCCGATAAGGCGCGCATCAAGAAGGCCACCGATTTTCTCGAAGGTCTGCGCACCGGCAAGGGCCGTTTCGAGCAGACTGATTTCAAGGGTCGCAAGACGCAGGGCAACTGGTATATCGCCCGCCCTGGCAAGATGCGCTTTGAATATGACGCCCCGTCATCGCTACTGCTCGTCTCCGATGGCAGAAACGTCAATATGTGGGACCCGCGTCTGCAAAGCTTCGATCGCTATCCTTTGAACGAAACCCCACTTTCGCTTTTCCTGGCACAACATATCCGCTTCGATCAGGGCGTGGTCGTCACCGCCGTCAGTTCCAACGCCACCGGCTTCACGCTGAAAGCGCGCGATCGCCGCAAATCGGCAGAAGGCTCGGTCACGCTTGGCTTCGATCAGGCACCGAATGGCGATGTCATCCTGCGCGAATGGACGATTACCGACATGCAAAATCGTGCCACCACCGTCAGGTTGGCCACATTTGCTCGTGATTCGGCGCTAAAACCCGATTTATTTGTGCTGAATAAGCCTCAGGTAAAAAAATAACGCAGGTTTAACTTTTTCTCTTGTCGTTTTTTTGTGATCGTGTTATTTTTCACACATGGAGATGAGACGGCGGAATAATCTCTGTACACAGGGTTTACACCTTGGGCCCGATCCTTTTCGGGCGTGCGTTTTCCCTTTTTTCTCTTCGTGTTATGTGCCAAATCTTTAAACCGGTCCGTCAGCGCGGATCGGTTTTTTTTGATTTTGTTTCGCTCAAGCGGCGGGGGCCTCCTCGCATCGGCTCGGGCGTGCAGTCGCACTTGCCAATGCCTTACAGCATTGGAGTCACTTGAGAGTATACCCCTATATGCGCCTTAGTCTTGTCTCGTGGAACGTCAATTCCGTTCGCCTGCGCCTGCCCCAGATCGAACAGTTCCTGAAAGACAATGACGTCGACATTATGTGCATGCAGGAAATCAAATGCCAGGAGCATGAGTTTCCGCGCGAAGCCTTTGAGGCGCTTGGTTACACACATATCCAGATCGCCGGCCAAAAAGGCTGGCATGGCGTCGCTCTGGTCTCCCGAATCCCGTTTGAAGCGCTCGGCACCCCGTCATTCTGTCGTCGCGGCGAAGCCCGCGCTCAGGCCATCAAGATAGCCACAGAAAACGGAGAAAGTGCAGAAATCTGGAATTTCTACATCCCGGCCGGCGGCGATTTCCCCGACCGCGAAGGCAATGACAAGTTCGATCACAAGCTGACCTTCTATGAACGCCTGACCGAAACTCTGATCCAGCGCGGCAAGGACAAGCCGCTGCTGATCTGCGGTGATCTCAACATCGCACCGGGTGAATTCGACGTCTGGAGCCATCGCCAGATGCTGAAAGTGGTCAGCCATACCCCGATCGAGATCGAAACCTTCGGCAATTTCATCGCCGCCGGCGAACTGCACGATCCGTTCCGCGTCAGCTATCCCGATCCGGAGAAGGTCTTCACCTGGTGGAGCTATCGCGCGGCCGATTTCCGCAAGAGCAACCGCGGCCTGCGCCTCGATCATATCCTGCTCAATCCCGGCCTGATGGAAATGGTGCAAGGCGATATTGTCGCCGAAATCCATGACAGGGTGCGCGAGTGGGAACGCCCTTCCGATCACGCGCCGATACAGGTAAGGTTTGAGATATAAGACGCAGGGACAAGTCTCTGCACCCACAAGTCATCTGAGAAAATCTATGTCTGAAGCGCTTTTACCTCCCGAAATATTGGCCAAGGCTGATGTCCGTCATGACGAATACGCCTGGCGCATCGGCGATCTGCCCGAAGTGATCGAAGCCGCCCGCGCGCAGGGCCTGCGCAATATCGGCGGTCAGCTTCAGATCCGCACGGAAGATGCCATCGGCGAATGCGACTGGGTGCAGATCGATGCCTGCCAGTTGATCCCTCCCATGCTACCGTGGGAGGCACAGGTGGAAATGGCCGCCAATGTGGCCTTGCAGGATCTGCAACTGCTCAAGGCGGAGTTCAATTTCGCCCGCGAGATCAAGGAAGCTTTTCCGGAACCCGTCGAGCGCCTTCTGGCCGCCGGCGGCAAGATCGAAGACGCCATCTGGTTCGTCTGGTACGCCGACACGGAAGCCGACGCCTAAAAAGCCGGGAATTCCAGCTTGCTGGTGTCGTAACCCAGCTCTTTTGCCTTGGCGACCATGACGGCGCGCGCATCTGCGGAAGGCACCGAGCGGCTATAGATCCACAGGTTCTTCATGGCCGGATCGGCGCTGATAAACCAGCTATGGTCCGGCGCCTCATACAGCACCCAGTAGTTCCAGGTAATGAAGAAAGGGTAGTGTACTTCGAGCTTCGCCTTGGCGCCATTGGCGTCGGTCAGCACGCCGAGTCCCTTGATCGTCTTCAGCTTACCCGTGGGCGTATCCTTGTGGCAGCCGTCCTCGACCGCGATTTCACCCGGTTTTTGACCCGGCGCATAGGTGGTGTAGCCGGCGACGCAGCCATCGGTCAGCCACATTGGCCGGCGGGCAATCTCCAGCCAGGTGCCGGAGTAATGTTCCATCGAAACCTGAGCCGTTTTGGGCGCGGCCTCGCCCGTCGGCAGGGTGGCACAGGCGGAAAGCGCGATAGCCGCAACGGCGCAGGCGGCAAGAGATTTTCTGAGCGGCATAATGACCCTCCTTTGTTGCCCCGTATAACCATACGAACAAAGGGCAAGGTGAGATCATAGACGCGCAAAGAAAAACCGGCGTTTCGCAACGCCGGTTCAACTGATTAACTTATGGGTCAAGGGCTGCGGCCCCTGCTAAAATTGTAACCGGTAGCCACCGGCATCCGTCATCAGCAGACGGGCATTGGCGGGATCGGGTTCGATCTTCTGGCGCAGACGATAGACGTGGGTTTCCAGCGTGTGCGTGGTGACGCCGGCATTATAGCCCCAGACCTCGGTCAGCAATTCTTCGCGGGTGATCGGCTTGCCGCCGGCGCGATAGAGATATTTGAGGATATTGGTTTCTTTTTCCGTCAGGCGCGTTTTCTTCTGCGCCTGATCAACAAGCACTTTCAGCGCCGGTTTGAATTCATAGGGCCCGATGCGGAAGGTGGCGTCTTCGCTGGTCTCGTGCGAACGCACCTGAGCGCGGATGCGCGCCAGCAGGACGGCGAAACGAAACGGCTTGGTGACATAATCATTGGCGCCGGCATCGAGACCGAGGATCGTATCGGAATCCGAGGTCTGACCGGTAAGCATGATGACCGGCGTGGTCAGCCCCCCTTTACGCAGCAGGCGGCAGGCTTCGCGGCCGTCCATATCGGGCAGATCGACATCGAGCAGGATCAGGTCGGCATTGACGCTCTTGCCCAGTTTCAGGCCTTCGGCGCCATTGGGGGCCTGAATGACCTTGAATTCTTCATGAAGTTCGAGCTGCTCGGCCAGGGCTTCGCGCAGTTCATCATCATCATCGACTATGAGCAGGGTTTTTTGTTGCACCATGATCCTGTATCTTTAAGTCTTATCGTTATGAGATTAAGCAGCGGTAGCAAATAAATGATCAATAAGTTTAAGGCCACCGCCGATGGCATGTTCAATATCTATGAACATAGTGTGCGTTGCTCACTAGGGAAAGGGGGCGTGCGTCCCGCAGGTGAGAAAAGAGAGGGTGACGGCGCATCTCCACTGGGAATCTGGCCGATTCGTTATGTTTTCTACCGTTCAGACCGCCTTTCACCACCGCAAACGGCATTGAATGTCGTCGCTTTGTCGCCCGATGACGGCTGGTGCGACGATCCGTCATCCCCGTTTTACAATCAGCATGTGAAGCTCCCTTTTGCGCCGAGCCACGAAAAGCTGTGGCGGGATGACCATGTCTATGATCTGATCGTGGTATTGGGTCATAATGATGACCCGCCTGTATCTGGCATGGGATCGGCCATTTTCGCCCACCTGGCACGGCCGGATTACAGCGGCACCGAAGGCTGCGTGGCCATGAAGCTTGAGGATATGCAGGCCTTCCTGCGTGTCGCTCAGCCAGGCGACGCCATCGAAATTCACGTTTAACAGTTATGGGGCGTGGGGTCCGCGACCCCACATCTGTTCTTCGTTCTTCTTTTCCCTTTCGCCCGGAGGGCGAGAGTAAAAGAAGAAAGGGGAAGGCATGGGGCCACAGGCCCCAAACCCCACACCTATCAGCGCGAACCGAAAATCGCCGACCCGACCCGTATTTCCGTCGAACCAAAAGCCAGCGCCGTCTCGAAATCGTCGCTCATCCCCATGCTGAGGTGAACAATACCGTTACGATCAGCGATCTTTTTCAGCAAAGCGAAATAAGGCCCGCGCGGCCCCTCAACCGGCGGAATACACATCAGGCCGTCGATTTTCAGACCGTAATCCGCACAGGCCCTTAAAAACCCATCGGCTTCCAGTGGTAAAACCCCGGCTTTTTGTTCTTCCTCACCGATATTGACCTGCACATAAAGCGTCGGGTGCCGACCCTGCTTCTGGATCTCTTCCGCAACCACACGCGCGATCTTGTCACGGTCGATGCTCTCGATCACATCGAAGAAAGCCACCGCTTCCGCCGCCTTGTTGCTTTGCAAAGGCCCGATCAGGCGCAGTTCGAGATCGCTGTAGCTTTCGCGCACATCGCTCCAGCGCATCATCGCTTCCTGAACGCGGTTTTCGCCAAAGCGCCGCTGACCGGCAGCCAGAACCGGCGCGATGACCTCCCATGGCTGATTTTTGGAAACCGCCGTCAAATACGCCGCATCCGGCGCACGACCGGCCGCTTTTAAAGCCTTGTGCATCTTCGCCAGGAGCTTAGAATAGGCCATATTCGGCTGAGTATCTGGCAATGACATACAAGACCCGCTTTCAGTATCTGCTCGATAAGGCACGGGATATAGCGCAAGCGCCGTCACCGTTGAAGCGCCAATTGCCGGCGCTGTTTTTCTTTACCGATCCGAAACGTACCCCCCATCCAGAGGATATCGCCATCCATATGCCGGAAGGCTGCGGCGTCATCTATCGTCATTTCGGTGAAAGCCATGCCCCGCAACGCGCCCGCCTGTTGCGCAGGATCGCGAACGATAACGGCCTGACACTGCTGATTGGGGAGGATGATTCCCTGGCGCTTGAGGTCGGCGCCGATGGCGTGCACCTGCGCCAGCAAAGCCTTATCCGGGCCGGCGATCTGCACGCACGATATCCGCATCTGACACTGACCGCCGCCTGTCATGACATTGAGACCCTGCGTACACTGACGGGCGATGAAGGCCTGTCCGCGGTTTTCGTCTCGCCGGTGTTCACCAGCCGCAGCCCGTCGGCGCAAGGCATCGAAGCGCTTGGCGCAAAAGGCGTCCGTGATCTGACCGATGTGGCCAATGTGCCGGTCTATGGATTGGGGGGAATCAGTTGCGACAATATTCTGTCGCTGCGCGACACTGGCCTGTCCGGCATAGGCGCCGTCGAGGCGTTTTCGCTTAGAACTTGAAGGTGGTTTCCAGACGGACGCGCGGTTGCTTCTTGTCCTGCGACAGACGGCGCGATTCCGGCTTCAGCGGATCGGATTTTTCACCGAAACCGACCGTGCCGCCAACGCGAACCGACGGGGTCAGCTTATAGAAAGCGCCGGCATCTATATCGTTGAGGCCCGATTGGGCGGTCTCAGGCTGGTTGACATCGAACTTGACGCCCCACTTGCCATCGAGATTGAACTGATAGACCTTCGATTGCGGCTTGGTGAAGCCGGTATTCTCTTCGCTGATGTAGCTGTCGCCGACCGGTGTGATCAGCGGGGTCAGGCTGGTGATCTCACTTGCCGATTGCGGCTTGACCAGCTTGGTTTGCGCCATGGCATAGGTGCTGCTTCCGGCGATTGCCAGAATCAACATAGAGACAGCCATAGACACGACAGGTTTCATCTTCTCGATCTTTGTAATCCGAACCCCGATTTCCCCTGAAATTTCACCACACTAGGCAAATTCAGATCTATCGGACCACGAACGCGTTCTACACATCTATTTAGACACAGATATGTCAATTCTGAATTAAGGCTTGTCGATAAGTCCGTCAATTCAGCAAGCGGTAAAAACACCCCTTCTGTAACATTCCCTTCCCTGTTGTGTTGAATCCGCCACGGATAGTTAACGAACCATAAGAGAGGTGCCCGCGATGTGTCAGCCCTGATGCAAAGGGCAGATAAGGTATTGAGCTCCGCCCCACATCCGCCCTTATTTGCTGGTGTGTTAACAAACTTGTGAAGGGCCTCTTGTCATACCCCACGGCCTCCATGCTATAGAGGTCATGGTCGACAAGGCCGGGGTGCCGACACGGGCAAAATAATTTAAGCAATTCCGGGATTTTGCCGAGGGCAATCACCGAACTTGAAAAATGCGGAGTGATCATTCTATGACGACCATGCGGAAATCGGCCCTGGTGCTGGCGGCTCTCGGTGTATGCCTGTCCTTTAGCGCCTGCGCCAGCCTTGGCAGCAAGGGCAAGGACGGCGCCACGACTTCCGCCAATGCAACCGTGCCCGAGGAAGAATCTAAAATCGACTTCGGCAATCTCTTCGGTGGTAAAAAGGCCTCCAAGAGCAGCAACGCCGAGCAAGCCGGCATCGGCGTCAACGCCTATCTGTGGCGCGCCTCGCTCGACACCATTTCCTTTATGCCCCTGACCTCGGCCGATCCCTGGGGCGGCGTGATCATCACCGACTGGTACGCCAATCCGCAAACCCCGGACGAGCACTTCAAGGTCACCATCTTCATCCTCGATTCGCGCCTGCGTGCCGATGCGCTCAACGTTGCGGTCCAGAAGGAAGTCCGTTCGGGCGATCGCTGGGTCACAGCCGATGTGTCGCAGCAAACCCAGCTCGACATTGAAAACGCCATCCTGTCGCGCGCCCGCGAACTGCGTCTTTCCGACGTCAAGAACTAGGCTTTCGACACCTGAGACATCATAAAGCCGCCGGGGATCGCTCCGGCGGCTTTATCTATGGTGCGAACACCCGAGAAACAACTGGAATCCCTGCGTAAGCCGCCTTATAAGCGGGCATCATTTCCCTTTATACGCACAAAGACTTATGGCCCGTTACAATCCCAAAGAGACCGAACCCCGTCAGCTCAAACGATGGGATGACAGCGCCGTGTTCCTCACCTCCCAAGACACCGATAAGCCAAGCGCTGATAAGCCGAAATATTATGTGCTCGAGATGTTCCCCTATCCGTCGGGCCGTATCCACATGGGCCACGTGCGCAACTACGCCATGGGCGACCTCGTGGCGCGCTTCAAACGCGCCCGCGGCTTCAATGTGCTGCATCCCATGGGCTGGGACGCCTTCGGTATGCCGGCCGAAAACGCCGCCATGGAACGCAAGATTCACCCGAAAGGCTGGACCTACGATAACATCGCCTCGATGCGCGCCGAGCTGAAGCGCCTGGGCCTCTCGATCGACTGGACGCGCGAATTCGCCACCTGCGATCCGGAGTATTACGGACAGCAGCAAAAATGGTTCAACGCCCTGCTGAAGAATGATCTCGTTTACCGCCGCGAAAGCCTGGTCAACTGGGACCCGGTCGACAACACCGTGCTGGCCAATGAACAGGTTATCGAAGGTCGCGGCTGGCGCTCCGGGGCCGTGGTCGAAAAGAAGAAGCTGACCCAGTGGTTCATGCGCATCACGCGCTTCGCCGACGACCTGATCTCCGGCCTCGATACCCTCGATCGCTGGCCGGACAAGGTCCGCACCATGCAGGCCAACTGGATCGGCAAGTCGCGCGGTCTGAAAATGATCTTCCCGTTCGCTGAGCGTGACGGTGGCGTCGAAGTCTACACGACCCGCCCGGATACCCTGTTTGGTGCGTCCTTCGTCGCCATAGCTGCGGATCACCCGCTGGCGGTGGAAGCCGCTGCCAGCAATCCTGAACTGGCTGCCTTCACCAAGAGCTTAAGCAAGGGCGGCACAACCCAGGCCGAGATCGACACCGGTGAAAAGCTTGGTTTCAACACCGGCATCAAGGTGAAGCACCCCTTCAAAGCGGGCGCCACGCTCGATGTCTGGGTGGCCAATTTCGTGCTGATGGATTACGGCACCGGCGCCATTTTCGGCTGCCCGGCGCACGATCAGCGCGATCTCGACTTCGCCCGCAAATACGACCTGTCCGTCACCGAAGTGGTGCTGCCGAACGGCGCCAACCCCGATGAGTTCAAGGTGGCTAACGAGGCCTATACCGGCCCCGGCACGATCTTCCATTCCGAATTCCTTGACGGTCTGGAGATTGAAGCGGCGAAAAACATCGCTATCGAAAAGATCGAAGCTATGGGCCTTGGCGAAGGCGCCACTGTCTTCCGCCTGCGCGACTGGGGCGTGTCGCGCCAGCGCTACTGGGGTTGCCCGATCCCGGTCATCCACTGCGATGATTGCGGCGTCGTGCCCGTGCCCGATGATCAGTTACCTGTGGTCCTGCCCGAAGACGTTACCTTTGACGTGCCCGGCAATCCCCTGGCGCGCCACCCGACCTGGAAGCACGTCAAGTGCCCCACCTGCGGCAAGGACGCCGCCCGCGAGACCGATACCCTGGATACCTTTGTCGATTCATCGTGGTATTTCGCCCGCTTCACCGATCCGAAGGCCCCGAACCCGATCAACAAGCAGGCTGCCGATTACTGGCTGCCGGTCGATCAGTATATCGGCGGTATCGAGCACGCCGTGCTCCACCTGCTCTACGCCCGTTTCGTCACGCGCGCGCTCAATCACTGCGGCTATCTGGAGGTCAAGGAACCGTTCGCCGGTTTGTTCACGCAAGGTATGCTGACACACGAGACCTACAAGGACGCCAGCGGCCATTGGGTCGAGCCTGCTGATGTCGAGATCTCCAACGAGGGCGGTGCGCGCAAGGCTGTGCAGCTCTCGACCGGTGAAGGCTTGGCGATCGGCGATATCGAAAAGATGTCGAAGTCGAAGAAGAACACCGTGGCGCCGGAAGATATTTTTGACACCTATGGTGTTGATTCGGCACGTCTTTTCGTATTGTCCGACTCGCCGCCCGAACGCGATGTCCAGTGGTCGACCTCCGGCGTCGAAGGCTCCTGGCGCTTCACCCACCGAGTCTGGGATCAGTTCGACACCCTGCCCGATGAAAACATACCGTGTACGGACGAAAATGCTGCCGCTGAGCTGCTCAAGGCAGCTCACAAGGCCGTCAAGTTCGTCACCGAAGGCTTTGAAGGCTTCCGCTTCAACGCCGCCATCGCCAAGCTGTACGAATTCGTCACGGTGATCCGCACCTCAGATATCAGCAAAACCGGCTCACAGGCACGCCGAGAGGCCCTGACCCTGCTGGCCGGCCTGATCGCGCCCGTCACCCCGCACCTGGCTGAAGAATGCTGGACGCGTCTGGGCCACGATGGCCTGATCGCGCAAGCCGCCTGGCCGAAATTCGACGCTGCTCTGGCGCAGGACGATGTTTACGTCATGCCGGTTCAGGTCAATGGCAAGAAGCGCGGTGAGATTTCCCTGCCGGTCGGCGCCACAGAGGACCAGATCCGCGAGATGGCGCTTGCGGATGAAGGGGTTAAGCGGCATCTTCAGGGCGTCTCCATTCGCAAGATCATCATCGTGCCGAACCGGATTCTCAATTTCGTGGTAGGTTAATATGGCTAAAGTCTTCAGAACGCTGGCCCTTTGCGCCGCTGTCGCCCTGCCCGCCTTCAGCCTGAGCGGCTGCGGTTTCGTGCCGCTCTATGCCCAGCAAGGCCTGACGGTCAATCTGGCGCAGATCGATATCGACGCGCCGCAGACACGCACCGGCTATTTTGTCGAACAGGAACTGCGCAACCGCCTGGCCAGCGATGACTCCACGCAGAAGCTGTACAAGCTGGTGATCAGCATGAAGGAACAGCATTATGCGATTGGCTACAGGGTTGATGATACCTCCACCCGTTCCGAAATCACCAGCCAGATTGCCTATAAGCTGATCAATGTCAGCACCAAGGCCGTCATCCTGCAAGACGCTTTTTCGGAGACAGTAACCTACGATACGTCTGTCTCACCCTTCACCGGCGTGATTTCACAGCAAGACGCACAAAAGCGCATCGCCAGCAGTATTTCGCAGAAGATCCAGACCAATCTGGCGCTGTATTTTCATGAGAAGCCGAAGCGTTAAATATGAAGCTGGCCAAACGCGCCGAGATTGATGCCTTTTTCGCCAAGCCGCCCGCCAACATGGTGGGCGTACTGGTTTATGGCAAGGACCGCAGCCAGGTCATCGAGCGTTGCACGGCGCTGGCCAAGCGGATCGTGCCCGACATCACCGACCCCTTCAATGTATCCCTGATCACCGATACCGATATCGAAGGCGACGCCGGTCGACTGGAAGGCGAACTTCAATCCTTGTCGTTGATGGGCGGCAAGCGTCTGGTGCGGCTGAAATTCTTCTCGGAAAAAGCGGTACTCGATAAGGCCGTGGCGGCCAGCCTGAAAGCCCATGCCGCCGGCGATTTCAACAAGGATGCCTTCATTATCATTGAGGCCGGCGGCCTCGGTTCCGATTCCGCTTTGCGCCGTCTCGCCGACGCCGATAAAAACCTCGCCAGCATCGCTTGCTATGAAGATGAAACGGGCGATGTGGTGCGAATGGCCCGTGAGGCCCTGGCGGCCGACGGAGTCTCCTTAAGCAGCGCCGCCATGGACATCTTCGCCCAGCGCCTGCCCAAGGAACGCGGCATCGCCCGGCAAGAGATCGAACGCCTGATCCTGTTTATCGGGCCCGGTTCGCACAAGACGCTGAACGAGGTCGAGCTGCAGGAGTTTCTCGGCGTCGAACCGGAAGCCTCCCTGTTCAAGGCAGCCTCCGATGCCTTCGGTGGCCGCATGAAGGCGGCGCAGGCCGGTTTGCGCCGCGCCTTTGCCGAGGGTGAAAGTGGCCCGGACGCCATGCGCGCCATCAGCCTGCAATACAACAAGCTCAAGCTGCTCAAGAGTATGCTGGAAAAAGGACTGGGCACCAAGGAGGCGGCGCGCAATGCCGGCGTCTTCTGGAAGGACGAGGACGATATGCTGCGTCAGGCGCGGGCGTGGAATTTCGGCACGCTCGATGCTCTGGCCCGCGATCTGATCGATGCCGATAAACAATGCAAGTCGACCGGCATGCCGGACCTGCTGATCGCCGAGCGACTCTATCTGCAAATCGCCGGGCGAGCCAATCGGGCGGGACTATAACGCTTTATATGGCGAATCTGGCGGACTGAGATACGACCATCAAAGCCAAATTCGCCACAGAGCCTATTTGTAAAAAATAGTGAATTATTTCATTAGCTTACGACACAGCTCGTCGAGCTGTTCGAGGCTCGCGTAGCCCAAACGCAGTTCGCCCTTGCCACCCTTGTCGTCCAGCTTCACCGTCAGGCCCAGAGCCTCCTGCAAATCCTGTTCGAGCGACAGGGTGTCGGCATTCGGCTGCGCCTTGGCCCTCGGCGCCGGCGCGGCTTTCGGACCGGCCAATTCCTCACGGACCAGCGCTTCGGTTTGACGGACGGACAGCCCCTTGGCGATGACTTCCTCCGCCAGCGCCGCAGCGTTTTCGGAGGTGATCAGCGCACGCGCGTGGCCCGCCGACAGGCGACCATGCAATACGTGATCCTGCACGGCTTCCGGCAGGGCCAGCAGGCGCAGCATATTGGCGATGTGCGGACGGCTCTTGCCCACCACCTGCGCCAGGGCATCCTGCGTGCGCCCGAAGCGATCCTGCAAAACCTTGTAGGCACGCGCTTCTTCCATCGGGTTCAGATCGGCGCGTTGCACGTTTTCGATGATGCCGATTTCGAGCACATCGAGATCGTCCATCTCACGGATGATGACCGGCACGGTGTGCAGGCCGGCTTTTTGCGCCGCACGCCAGCGACGTTCACCGGCGACAATCTGGTAGTGCCCGGTCTGACCGGGGGCGGGCCTGACAAGAATAGGCTGCAAAACACCCTTCTCCTTGATCGAGGCCGACAGCTCATCAATGTCGGATTCGACGAACAAACGGCGCGGCTGATCGGGATTGCGGACCAGCAATTCGATGGGTTGCTCAAGACCGCGCGCCTGATCGGCACTGCGTTCGGCCGCGCGTTCTGCGACGGCGGCAGCATCCGTCATCGGGCTGTTCGTACCCTGATCGCCGAGAAGCGCGGAGAGCCCGCGGCCCAAACCTCTATTTTTTTCAGACATGTATCGGCTTTCGTATCGTGGGCGTTTTTAAGCGGCAACCTGAGCTTTGCGCGCGCGTTCACGCGCCACAAGCTCCTTGGCCAGCTTGATATAGGCCTGGCTGCCGGAACATTTCATATCATAGATCAGAGCCGGCTTACCGAAGGACGGCGCTTCGGACACCCGCACATTGCGCGGTATGACCGTGTCATACACCAGATGACCAAAGTGCGAACGTACGTCACGCTCAACATGCCCCGAGAGCGCATTGCGCTTGTCGAACATGGTGAGCACGATGCCCTGAAGGCTCAGTTTCGGATTCAGGCTGCCGCGCACCAGATCAATCGTGCGCATCAACTGGCTGAGCCCTTCGAGCGCGAAGAACTCACATTGCAGCGGCACCAGCACGGCATCGGCCGCACTCATCGAATTGACCGTCAGCAGGTTCAGCGACGGCGGACAATCGATCAGAATGTAGTCATAAGGCGGGTTATCCTGGTCAAGTCCGTCAAGCGCATCGCGTAAACGATAGGAGCGGCGCTCGGCCTGAGCCAGCTCAATCTCGACACCCGACAGATCCGGATCGGACGGCAGCAGCCACAGGCCCGGCACCGCCGTACTAACAGCCGTATCACCAATCGGACGCTGATCGACAATCACATCATAAAGCGAGCTGGCGCGCTGCTTCTTGGGTACACCCAGACCAGTAGAGGCATTGCCCTGTGGGTCGAGATCGATCAGCAAGACGCGCTCACCGATAGCGGCCAGGGCCGTGCCGAGGTTAATCGCCGTCGTCGTCTTGCCGACCCCGCCTTTTTGGTTTGCGATCGCCAGAACTCGGGTGCGTTTTTCGGTATTAACGGGCACGTCGCAGCCTCCGGATATGGATCACGCGACCGCGCGGATCGCTCATGGACTCTGACTGTTCTACGTCAAATTTCCACACTTTTCCAGCGTCCACCAGTTCACTTTCAACGTTTTCCCCCTTTAAAAACCAAGCGTCGGCGCCTTTGCGAATAAAGCCCTCGGCAAAGCCCAAAAGCTTGATCATCGGCGCGACGGCGCGCGCTGTCACCACATCAACCTTAACCGAGACGTTCTCGGCGCGGTCATTGATCACCGTTGCGGGGAGGTTGAGATCATCAACGACAGTCTGGAGAAAGCGGCAACGCTTGGTCAGGGATTCAACCAGATAGACGTGCGGTGCAGGGCCGTCGGCCAAAGTTGTAGAATGTTTTAGAAGTATGCTCAGCACGATACCGGGAAAGCCGGCGCCAGCCCCCAGATCAGCCCATGTCCGGGCATCCGGCCGACAGTCGAGCAGTTGCGCACTATCAAGCACATGGCGTGACCAGTAGTCCGGTAAGGTGGCTGGCCCGACAAGGTTCATCACCTCATTGCCATCCGCCAGCACCTGATAAAACTTTTGCAGGTCGGCGATCGCCTCGTGTTTCACGTGAAACATCAGCCGCGCTGACATCTCTTCAGGGGTCATATGGTTCATCAGGCGCTGCGCTTGTTGTGGTTACGCACATAGAACAACAGGGTGGTCAACGCGCCTTGCGTCATGCCTTCGATGCGCCCCGCCTGCCCCAGGGTCTGCGGACGGATGCGGTTGAGCTTCTCACGCGATTCATTGGAAAGACCGGCGATGCCGAGATAGTCGATATCCTGCGGCAAAGCCAGATTCTCATCCTTGCGGAAATTCTCGATCTCGGCCTTTTGCCGCGGCATATAGCCGGCATAAAGCGCATCGATCTCGACCTGCTCATAGAGCACATCCGGCCAGGTTTTGATTTCCGGCCACAGGGTTTCGAGACGTTCCCGCGAACAGCTGTCATAGGCCATGAGTTGCGTGACGTTGCGCTTCTGGCCATCGCCATTGATCTGAATGCCGTGCGACAGCGCTTCTTTCGATGTCGCCACAAGCTCAGCCGAGCGCTGGCGAATAGCATCGAGCGCCGTCTTCTTTTCCAGCCACACGGCCTTGCGTTTTTCTCCAACAACGCCGATGGCCAGCCCCCTGTCGGTCAGGCGCTGATCGGCATTATCGGCGCGCAGAGACAGGCGGAACTCGGCGCGGCTGGTGAACATCCGGTAGGGTTCCGTCACGCCGCGCGTCACCAGATCATCGATCATGACACCGATATAGGCTTCGTCGCGGCCAAGAATGGTCGGGGCATAACCCCCTGCCCGCGCCGCCGCATTGATACCGGCCAGCAGGCCTTGCGCGCCGGCTTCTTCATAGCCGGTCGTGCCATTGATCTGACCGGCCAGGAAAAGACCCGGCAAAGGCTTTAATTCAAGTGTGGGGTGCAGTTCGCGCGGATCGACATAATCATATTCGATGGCATAGCCGAAACGCTTGACCACCACATCTTCCAGACCAACGATGGTGCGTAGAAAGGCTTCCTGCGTCACTTCGGAAACACTCGTCGAGATACCATTGGGATAGACCGTATCGTCGTCGTAGCCTTCCGGCTCCAGAAAGATCTGGTGCGAGGTCTTGTCGGCAAACTTGACCACCTTGTCTTCGATCGACGGGCAATAGCGCGGTCCGCGACCGGCGAGAAAGCCGCCATAGACCGCTGACTCATTGAGGCGATCGGCGATGATGGCGTGGGTCTTTTCGTTAGTATAGGTGATGCCACAGGCAATCTGCTCGCGCGCGATGGCGGGCGTCAGCATGGAAAAAGGCTGGATGGGATCGTCACCCAACTGTTGCTCCAGACGATCCCAATGGATGGTCTTGCCATCGAGGCGCGCCGGTGTGCCTGTCTTGAGGCGACCCATATTCAGTTTGAGATCATAGAGTCTCTGGCCCAGGCCATTGGCCGGCGCATCACCCCAGCGTCCAGCCGCGATACGGGTTTCACCGATATGGATGACGCCGCGCAGAAACGTGCCCGTGGTCAGAACAACCGCTTTGGCGAGATAGGTTGTGCCCTCAGCATCGATTACGCCTGTAACCTGGCCATGATCAACGACCAGATCTTCGGCCGCGCCGGCAATAATGGTCAGGTTCGGAGTCTGAAACAGCTCGGCCTGCACCGCTTCACGATAAAGCTTGCGGTCGATCTGGGCCCGCGGGCCACGCACGGCGGGGCCTTTGGACTTGTTGAGCACCTTGAACTGCATGCCGCCTATGTCGGCCATGCGCCCCATAATGCCATCAAGCGCATCAATCTCACGCACCAGATGGCCTTTGCCCAGGCCACCGATCGCCGGATTGCAAGACATCTCGCCCAGCGTCTCGCGCTTATGCGTCAGCAAAAGCGTTCTGGCGCCCATGCGCGCAGAGGCTGTTGCGGCTTCACAGCCGGCATGACCACCGCCAACGACAATGACATCCCACAAGGATCTGGGTTCGGACATATTCAACTCTCTAAAGGAAGGCGCTGGCTATAACAGATAAGGACGCGAAGGTCGAATCGCCAATGGTTTTGAGCCCGCTTATTTGCCGATGCAAAAGCTAGAAAAGATGACATCGAGCACGCCTTCAACATCATAACGGCCAAAGAGCTGATCAAAACTGTTAACCGCTGAGCGGACGTTTTCAGCCGTTAACTCGGGCACGGCGAGATCGGATCGGCGGGCAATGGCGAGTTGATCGCGCGCTTCGGTCAGGCGCTCGATGTGACGCTGGCGCGTCGCGGCCGGGAAGGTCTGGGCGGAAAGCTGTTCGCTGATGATATGTTCGATGGTTGCGACCAGGTCGGTCATACCCGTAGCCATCGACACGCTGACAGCGAAGACCGATGTTTCACGTGAAACACGCAAGGCCGCCACAGCCTGACGCTCGGAATCCTGAGCCTCATCGATCTTGTTAAAGACCATCAGGTCGCCGTCGCGGAAATCTTCCGGCAGGGCAGGCCCGGTGGAATCGATCACCCATATGCGCAGGTCGGCCTCTTCGGCCTTAGCGCGAGCCCGGCGAATACCCTCTGCCTCGATCGCTTCGTCTGTTTCGCGCAGACCCGCTGTGTCGTAAAGCAAAACCGAATAGGGCCCGATGCGCAACTGCGCCTCAATGATATCGCGCGTGGTTCCGGCGATGGGCGTAACAATCGCCGCCTCAGCTTTTAGCAGCGCATTAAACAGGCTCGACTTGCCCGCATTGGGTTCACCCAGAATAACGATCCGGTAGCCCTCGCGGATTTGGCACCCCCGGTGGGAATCAGCAATGGCAACATCCAGCGCGTGTTCCAGCGAGCGGATGCGATCCAGAATGCTATCGGCCAGTTCGGTCGGCAGGTCTTCGTCAGGAAAATCGATATAGACTTCGAGGCGCGCCAAGAGGTCGATCAGGTCCGATCGCCACGACGTATATTGTGCCTTGAGCCCCCCGCCCAGTTGGGTCAGGGCCTGCCGCCTTTGCGCTTCGGATTCGGCATCAACGAGATCGGCGATAGCTTCAGCCTGGGTGAGATCGAGCTTGCCGTGCTCCAGCGCCCGGCGTGAGAACTCACCCGGCATGGCCAGTTTCAGGCCGAGTTCGAGAAGGATGATATAGAGGCGATCGAGAATGGCCTTTGAGCCGTGGACGTGTAGCTCGACACAATCTTCACCGGTGAAGCTGTGCGGCGCCTTGAACCAGATGATCACCGCCTCATCGATCAGTTCATTCTGATAGGTCAGCGGTGCATAGGTCGCCACGCGCGGCGTCAGGTTTTTGTCGGTGAGCTGTTGCGCGGCCCAAAGGGCTTGCGGGCCTGAGAGGCGAATGATCGACACCCCTGCCCGGCCCTGTGCGCTGGCAAGAGCGAAAATCGTATGTTTCACGTGAAACACGCCTTACTTTTTATCTGTTTTACCAAAGGAGCTCATGCTGGCTTGTGCCGCCGATTGCATCAATTTGAAGAACTGATCCTGCGCGGTGACGCCCAGGCTCGACCAGTTCTTCATCATTTCTTCGGGCTGCATGGAGTGAACATTCTGCGCCATCCGGTCCTTCATGGCGTTCATCATGTAGTCGTTCAGCGGCTGAACATCGGGCAGACCGAGAAAGGTGCGAGCCTCTTCCGGCGTGCATTCGACATTGACCGTGACCTTCATGATGTTCTCCAAAAACCGGAATGTGAAAACGAACCAACCCGATATGATCCTGTCACATCGGGTTGGCAAGTATCATGTCCTAATTGAACTCCAAACGCAAAGCGTTTGGCAGGGCCTGTTATGTGTTCATCGACTGGAAGAACTCGGCATTGTTCTTGGTCTGACGCAGCTTGTCCGACAGGAACTCGATGGCATCCTGGGCGCCCATCGGGTTGAGGATACGGCGCAGGACATAGGTCTTTTGCAGGTTCGACTTGTCGGTGAGCAGTTCTTCCTTGCGGGTGCCAGACTTGAGCACATCCATGGCCGGGAAGACGCGCTTGTCAGCGACCTTGCGATCGAGCACGATTTCCGAGTTGCCCGTGCCCTTGAACTCTTCAAAGATGACTTCGTCCATGCGCGAGCCGGTATCGATCAGGGCGGTGGCGATGATGGTCAGCGAGCCGCCTTCTTCGATGTTACGCGCCGCACCGAAGAAGCGCTTCGGACGTTGCAGGGCGTTGGCGTCGACACCGCCGGTCAGCACCTTGCCGGAGGATGGCACGACGGTGTTGTAGGCGCGGCCAAGACGGGTGATCGAGTCAAGCAGGATGACGACATCGCGCTTGTGTTCGACGAGGCGCTTGGCTTTTTCGATGACCATTTCAGCGACCTGGACGTGGCGCGTAGCCGGCTCGTCAAACGTCGAGGAGATGACTTCGCCGCGCACGGTGCGCTGCATATCGGTCACTTCTTCCGGACGTTCGTCGATCAGCAGAACGATCAGGTAGCAATCCGGGTGGTTAGCCGCCACCGACTTGGCGATGTTCTGCAACATGACCGTTTTACCGACGCGCGGCGGGGCGACGATCAAACAGCGCTGGCCCTTGCCAAGCGGCGCCACGATGTCGATGATGCGGCCGGAGCGATCCTTGAGCGTCGGGTCTTCAATCTCCATCCACAGACGCTCATCGGGATAGAGCGGCGTCAGGTTATCGAAGTGAACCTTGTGGCGGATGTTTTCCGGGTCTTCGAAATTGATGGCCTGGGTCTTCAACAGGGCGAAATAGCGCTCACCTTCGCGCGGCGAACGGATCGGCCCTTCGACCGTGTCACCGGTGCGCAGACCATAGCGGCGGATCTGTTGCGGGCTAACATAGATGTCGTCCGGGCCCGGCAGATAGTTGGCTTCGGGCGAACGCAGGAAACCGAAACCGTCCTGGAGTACTTCCATGACGCCGGAACCGCTGATCTCGACGCCTTCTTCGGCGAGCGCTTTCAGGATGGCAAACATCATATCCTGCTTGCGCATATTGCTGGCGTTTTCGACGCCGAGCGATTCCGCAAAGGTCAGCAGATCGGTGGGAGTTTTGTCTTTAAGGGTTTGCAGCGACATCTTCTGGCCGGTCATCGAACCCTCGACAACCTCCTCATCGCCCTCTTCGCCTTCCATATCCTCGTCGGTCTGATTATTATTTTCGGACTGGGTTTCCAGTTCGGTCTCAGTGGCTTCGACGGGTGTGGATTCGGTTTCGTCAGTCATGGTGATCTCTCGTATGGTGAGATGCGCACGCGACATTGCCTGGGGTTTGAGCCCCTGAGCAATTTGCGATCGCATCCCCTGCCCCTATAGCTTAAACGCTTGAAAAGGCTGATAAATTTTATTTGAAGTGGCGTATTCCACAGAACGTGGGGCCATCGGATATCTGCCGCACCGGCAGAATTCAGGTTGGGAACCTACAGGAATGCCCGTTTTGGTCAAGATATTTATGGGGTTTGGGGCCTGTGACCCCAAGTCCTTCCCTATTCTTTCTTTTCCTCCGCCCAAAAGGCGAAGGAAAAGAAAGAATAAGACAGATGTGGGGTCACCGACCCCACGCCCCATTAGTTCTGCCCAAACTGCAGCGTCACGGCCAACACCATGATAATCGCCAGCACAAACGGAATTTCATTGATCTTGCGCCAGAAGCTTTCCGTGCCGATCGGCTCTCCGCGTTGCAGTTTCTTGAAACGCACCGCCAGAAAATGGTGATAGCCGGTGATCCCGACGATCCCCAGTTCCTTCACGATAAACCACGGCTCCTGAAAAAACTTCCAGCCTTCGAGATCGCGCACATGAATGACGATAAGGGCTATGCCGAAGATCCACACCGCGATCATGGCCGGGTTCATGATCAGGCGCAGCAGGTTGCGCTCCATCACCTTGAACACATCGGTCACAGCGGTCACGTCAGTGTGCTTGATATGATAGATGAACAGGCGCGGCAGATAGAGCAACCCCGCCATCCAGGCGATGACCGCGACAATATGCAGCCCTCTAAACAGGTCATACCAGTTTATTGACCAATTCACGCCATCTTCCTTTTGGGACAGAACTTATGACATTTGGCACAGTCATGATCACCGATCACCGTGTCTGTTGAGCCCAGCGCTTTCAGCACCTCGTCGTTCAGCGCCTTGATGAAGGTCGGGTTCACACCCAGGGCCGGCAGACGAACATAATCCTTCACCCCTGCCCCCGCCGCCAGGTGCGCATATTCGATATCGAGTTCAACGAGGGTTTCGATATGCTCGGAGACAAAGGCGATCGGCACCAGAAGGATCGACTTGCCCTCCTTGCCGGCTTTTTCAATGGTCGCGTCCGTCGAAGGCCCGATCCATTTCATCGGCCCGACCCGGCTTTGATAGCAGATGGTGTGCTCGACAGGCGTCGGGAGCGACGCCATGATACGGGCCACGCCGCTTTCGACCTGTTCCTTGTAAGGATCGCCGCGCGCGATGATGCTCTCCGGCAGACCATGTGCCGAAAACAGCAAACGACAGTCTTGCGGGTTTTTCAGCGTCTTGATCTTCGCGGCAATGGCGTCGGCATGGGCCTTGATGAAATGGTCGTTGTCCGAATAACAACAGATCTGCTTGATCGGAGCCCTGCCCTTATAGGCTTTCTGAAACGCCTGAAACGACGACAGGGTGGTGGTCGAGGAAAACTGCGGATAGAGCGGCAGCAAGACAATCTCATCCGGCGCGTAAGATTCGATCTCCTTCACCGTGGCCTCGACGAACGGATGCCAATACCGCATGCCGATAAATACCTTGGCCTCAATACCCTTGGTGTTGGCGGCGATATAGGCTTCCAGCGCATCAGCCTGCGCCTGTGTCTCCTTCAGGATCGGCGAACCGCCGCCCATATAGGCATAGTTCTTTTTCGCCGACTCCGCGCGACGGCTGGAAATCAGGCTGGCAACGCCCTGACGCAGACCGAACGGCAGGTTGATGATGTTCTTGTCCGCGAACAGATTGTAGAGGAAACCCTGAACGTCTTCCGGATTCTTGGGCCCGCCAAGATTGAATAAAAGTACCGCTACTCTTTTTATGTGCGCTACCGCTTCGCTGTTTGAGCGCTTCATTTATGTCCTGATCCGTTTCAAGGCCTGCTCGACATGGGCAATCGGCGTATCGGGGAAGATGCCGTGACCGAGATTGAAGATCAAGGGCCCCTGCCCCCAGTTTTCCACTATCAGATCAATGGCCTGATCAAGCGCCTTGCCGCCGGAGCGCAAAACCACCGGATCAAGCGCGCCCTGAATCGGCGCCTTCTTTTGCAGTTCGAGGCCCAGTTTCATCGGCGTGGCCGTACCGAGCCCTAAGCCCTGAACCGCAACCTGATCGATGTAATCATGGCAACGCGCTTCGGCGCCACGCGGAAAACCGATAATCGGCAGGGTTACACCGAGCGCCCTCACCCGTGCGATCAGACGGATGTGCGGCTGAATGATCAGGCTGTCGAAATAAGGATCAGGGAAACCTTCCGCCCAGCTCTCGAAGATCTTCAGGACCTGCGCCCCATTATCGGCCTGCATTTTCAGATAATGCGCCGAGGCCTCGATCACAATATCAATGAGATCCAGCACCTGCTGATAATTATCATAGACGAAAGCACGGATCAGGCTGCGGTCATGCGCCTTCTTCCCATTGAGCATATAGGTCATCACCGTCCAGGGCCCGCCGCAAAAACCGATCAGGGTTGTCTCCGGTCCTAGTTCGGCTTTCACACGCGCTACGGTTTCGCCGACATTCTTCAAAGCCTCTCCTGCCGAGACCGCTTTTTCCCGCATGACCTGAAGATCGGGCAGTTCACCGAGGATAGGCCCCTCACCGGCTGCAAACGTCAGGTCTTGCCCCAGCGCCAGCGGGATCATCAGAATATCGGAGAAAAGAATAGCGGCGTCGAAGCCAAAGCGCCTGATCGGCTGCAAGGTGGCCTCGGCCGCCTTCTCGGGCGTCAGGCAAAAATCAACGAACCCCTTGGTCGATGCCCGCAATTCCCGGTATTCCGGCAGGTAGCGCCCGGCCTGACGCATGAACCAGACCGGAGGAACCGCAAGCGTTTGACCGCTGAGAACCGATAATACCGATGAGCCTTGTTTTGTCATGAGTCAATCCTGGGGTTTGGCCTGGGGTTTGGCCACTGGCCTGTCCGCACTCTCATGACCCAAACCTATCTAAAAAGAAAGGTATGTAGAGGTTTATAGAGGGCGGGATAATGCGGAAAAGTGTCGCAGATTTGCCCGGATTCACCGGTTTTTCACAAGCACGCCCGAAAGGTTAAAGAACTTTTAACACCCCTGTGAATGACTTGGATAATTAACCAAATATTAGGATTGCTTAAGAATTTGTTAATGTCCGGGCGCGCTGGCATGTGCATGGTTAATGAAGTCTTAACATACCCACAGCAAGCCATAAGGATTTCATACAGATTTGTGACGGCCGAATAATTGACGCATAAAACACCGCCTTTATCAGCCTTATCCCCGGCCTTGCGGCGTTTGACGAATTGGCCGATGATCATCCCCACACCGTCCCGACTTATACAGGGTTATCATCCACCGTTTCCTGCACAGACTTATTTGGTCCCTCATGTCCTCGCCTACCCAAATCGGCTCTTCGAGCAAGATCGGCAGCTATTTCCACGTTCACCTCTTGTCGGATTCCACCGGTGAAACCCTTAACGCCCTGGCTAAGGCGGCCGCGGCGCGTTTCGAAGGGATTTTGCCGATTGAGCATATCTACGTGCTGATCCGTTCGGAAAAGCAGCTTGAGCGCGCGCTTGTGGAAATCGAGAGTTTCCCGGGCATCGTGCTGCACACCATGGTCGATACCGAACTGCGCGATGCGCTGGAAGCGCGGTGTCGCGAACTCGATATTCCGGCGATCGGTGTGCTCGATCCTCTGGTGGTGGCATTTTCCCGTCATCTTGGCGCGGCGGTCTCGAAGCGGGTAGGGGCGCAGCACCAGCTCGATAATGAGTATTTCGAGCGGATAGAGGCGCTGAACTACGCCATTGCTCATGATGATGGTGCTGCGGCCGATCGCGTGAAGAATGCGGATGTGGTCCTTGTCGGGGTCAGCCGGACATCGAAAACGCCGACCTGCATCTATCTGGCGCACCGTGGCATCAAGGCGGCCAATATACCGCTGGTGCCGGGGCGTGATCCGCCGGATGAACTGGACGATATGAACATTCCGCTGGTGGTGGGGCTGATCGCCTCGCCGGAGCGGTTGATCTCCATCCGCAAGAATCGCTTGCTGACGCTGAATGACGACCGGCCATCGAGCTATACCGATCAGGAAGCGGTGCGACAGGAGATTATCCGCGCGCGCCGGCTGTTCGAGAAAAAGGGCTGGCCGGTGATCGATGTCACGCGAAGGTCGATTGAGGAGACGTCGGCGACGATCATCAGTCTGTTGAATGAAAAGCGGACGGGGAGGCTAGGGGGGATTTAAGGGCAGGGGTCACGGACCCCTGCACCCCATAACGGGAGCGGATAATTGCCTAAATAATCAAAAACCGGGACACTTTGTGTTCCGGTTTTTGATTATTCATGTAAGTAACCTCTGTCCGGTTATGGGGTGCAGGGGCCCCAGCCCCTGCAACTTCAAAGACCCTCATGACCCAGATTATCCTCGCTTCCGCCTCCGCCTCCCGTTCCGCGCTCCTGACCGGTGCCGCCATCACCCACAGTAAGATTCCCGCGCATCTCGATGAGGACGCGCTCAAGGATGAATATCTGCTGCGTGGGCACAGTCCGAAATCGGTCGCCGTGCGGCTGGCCGAGTCAAAGGCCCTGCATGTATCCGCCACAAACTCCGGTCTGGTGCTCGGCGGCGATCAGGTGCTGCAACTGGAAAAAGACCTGATTAGCAAGTCGCACGATATGGACGAGGCGAGGGTATTGCTCAAACGCATGAGCGGTCAGACCCATTATCTCCACGCGGGTATGGCGCTGGCGGAAAATGGCCATCTGGTATGGTCACACGTCGAAACCGCTGAAATGACCGTCCGCCACCTGAGCGACGACTTTATCGATACCTATCTGGCCGAATCCGGCGACAAGATTCTCTCGAGCGTCGGCTGCTATCAGCTTGAAAATACCGGCGTGCACCTGTTCGAGGCCATTCGCGGTGATTATTTTACCGTCCTGGGCCTGCCTTTGCTGCCGCTTTTGGCTCAGTTGCGCAATATGAAGGTGATCACAGCATGAAGAACCTCCCCACAGGCGCGGCCATGGTCGCCGGCATCGTCGGCCAGCCGGTCCATCACTCCTTAAGTCCGTTCCTGCATACGGCCTGGCTGCGCGATCTTGGCCTTAATGGCGTCTATGCGCCGTTTTCGCCCAAGGATGAGCACGGTTTCGAGCGGTTGATCATGTCCTGCCGCTCCAATGGTATCAAAGGTTTGAACATCACCGCGCCTTTCAAGGCGGATGCGCTGCGTCTGGCAGACACCGCCTCGGATATTGCCCGCGATTGCGGCTCGGCCAATCTGCTGACCTTCGATGAGGACGGCTATGTCCATGCCGATTCGACCGATGGTCATGGCCTGATCAGTGCTTTCAAACATCAGGCGCCAACCTGCGATCTGTCGGCCGGGCCGGTGGTGATTATGGGGGCAGGGGGCGCCACCCGCGCCGCCGTCGCTGCCCTGCGTGATGCCGGCTGTCCAGAAGTGCGCATCGTCAACCGCACCCTGGCGCGTGCCGAAGAACTGGTGTTCGCCTTCAAGACCGGCGTCACCGCGTTCGAGCTGTCAAATGTCGATGTTGCCTTCAAAGGCGCTGTTGCCGTGATCAATGCCGCGTCGGGCGGACCCCTGCCATTGTTTGAAACCATGGATAAAAGCGCCGCCGCTATGGACATGACCTATCGTCCGCTCAAAACCAACTGGCTCAAGGCCGCCGAAGCGCACGGCATGACTACGGTCGACGGGTTGGAAATGCTGATCGAACAGGCGCGGCCCAGCTTTCAGGCGTTTTATGGCGTCTTGCCGCACGCCGCTTTCGATATCCGTGATCTGGCGCTGAAATTCCGGGGAGAGACAGCGTGATCAAGCTTGGCCTGACCGGCTCGATCGGCATGGGAAAATCGACCATCGCGGCGATGTTTGCCGATGAGGGCGTGCCGGTATGGGATGCCGACCTGGCCGTACACAGGCTTTATGCCGAATCCGACACGCTGAAATCGCAACTGCGAGATGCCTTTGGCGATGTGCTGAGCGATGGCGTGGTTGATCGGGTCAAGCTGTCAGCGGCATTGAAAGGTGAGGCGGCGCAGTTCGAGCGCTTAAACGCGATCGTCCATCCGGTCACGGTTGATGATCGCAACCAATTCCTCAAGGCCCACGCTGACGCACCGCTGAGCGTGGCCGATATTCCTCTGCTATATGAAACGGGCGCGGAAGCTTATCTCGACAAGGTTCTGGTGGTGAGCGCGCCGGCCGATGTTCAGGCGGCGCGCGTGCTGGCACGCGCCGGCATGACCGAGGCGAAGTTCGAGGCCATACTGGCGCGCCAGATGCCCGATGCGGAAAAACGTGCGCGAGCGGATTTCGTGATCGACACGTCCAAAAGTCTGGATGACTGCCGCGATGCCGTTCGGGCGATCATCGCCTCTTTACAAAATACCCCGGCTTAAGCCAAACAGAGACATGGCTTTAGAAATCGTACTCGACACCGAAACCACCGGCATTGACCACAGAAAAGGTCACCGCCTGATCGAAATCGGCTGCATCGAGATCGAGGATCTGCTGCCGACCGGGCGGACCTTTCACCGCTTTATCGATCCGGAACGCGAGATCGAGCCGGACGCCATCCGTATCCACGGTATCACCAACGACATGGTGCGCGGTAAGCCTAAGTTCGCCGCCATTATTGACGAAATGCTGGAGTTTATTGGCGATCGCAAGATCATCGCGCACAATGCGTCCTTCGACCGCGGCTTTATCAATATGGAGCTGGAGCGCCAAAGCCGGATGCCGCCGCCGACAGAACAGTGGATCGATACGCTGGAAATGGCGCGTCTGAAATTCCCCGGCGCCGCCAATTCGCTCGATGCCCTGTGCCGGCGCTTCAATATTTCGCTGGCCGAACGCGATCTCCACGGCGCCCTGATCGATGCGCGTCTGCTGGCCAGTGTCTATCTCGAATTACTTGGCGGAAAAGAACGCGGGCTTGATCTCGAAATGGTTGGTGCGCGCGCTGCCGCCGCCCAAAGCGCTAATCACGTCAGCTATGGTGCGCGTCCGCGTCCGCTGGCTTCGCGCATAACGTCAGCGGAAGCCGAGGCGCACGAGGCTTTCGTGAAGAAGTATCTCAAAGAAAGAACACTTTGGGCTTAAGCGTCATGCGGCATGTTCTGGGCGCTTGCTGGCGCCCAGGCGCAATAGCCACAACATATCTTCCATGACGTGCATATTGACGGGTTTGACCAGATGCAGGTCGAAGCCGGCTTCTTTGGTGCGCTGACGCATCTCGTCATCGCCCCAGCCGGTCTGGGCAATAATCTTGACGTGTGCGAGATCAGGCATGGCGCGCAGGCGGGCACAAACCTCGATGCCATCCATACGGGGCATGCCGATATCGAGCAGAACGACATCGGGCTTGAAGTCTGCGGCGAGTTTCAGGGCGCTTTTACCGTCATAGCAACTGCGCACGTCATCGCCGAGAAGCTCGACGGCCCAGTGCAGGGTCATGGCGGAAGCTTCATTGTCGTCAACCACGAGGACGCGCAAGGGCAGGGCGGCTGGCTTGGAAGCTAACTTGGAATCTGGGACAGGCAACATAAGGCTACGGTAAATCAGGCTTGGCGAACAGGGATATTGGCGCGGCGCTTCTCTAGCCGGAACGAAATAAAAAATCGCTGTGGCTTTAACAGAAAAGCCCGGTGTTTCCACCGGGCTTCGACTCAGCTCACAAACTCGAATTCCAAACCTAAAGGTTTGGCTAGGGCGACTGCCCGCCCGAGCCTTTGTGAGGTATCTCTTACATAAAATGCAAACTGTTGAGCAAGCTTAAGCTTGCCCAACCGTTTGCTGAGATTGGATATTGCCCTTTTGCGCCACGTAGAGTGCGCCGAAATCGATCGGTTCGAGATAGAAGGGCGGGGTGAAGCCACCGTCGGCGGTCGCATCGGCGATGATGCGGCGGGCGAACGGGAAGAGATAGCGCGGGCATTCGACCAAGAGGGTCGGCTCGATCATCTGCTCGGGGATGTTGCCAAGCTGGAACAGGCCGCCATAGACCAGTTCGATGGCGAACATCGGGCCGTCGGGCGTCGAGGCCTTGACCGTCAGCTTGATGTCGACTTCAAACAGGCCATCGGGACGGCCCTTGGCGCTCATTTCGACGCCGAGATCGACTTCTGGGCGCGAATCCATGCGCAGCGAGTTCGGCGCGCGCGGGTTTTCGAACGAGAAATCGCGGGTAAATTGGGCCAGGACCTGCATTTGCGGAACGGGCGGCTGCTCTGGCGCAGCATTGATATCGGTCATAAACTAAAGCTCCGGTCATTTGTCGGAGGCGAAACGGCGGCCTTCCGGACATGTGTAAAAACGCTGCTAACAGATAAGAAAATTTTAAGCAATCAAACGAAGAGTTCCACTTCGCGAAACTTATCCTATATAGTTGAGGGTACGCATGTTTTAAGCGACCTGAACGTCAAAAAGCCCTACGGAATTTATCCGGGGTCTGGAAATCAAAGAGACTAGCCGTGAACGATGTCATTCCCCTTGTTATTTTTGCCGTTGTCGCGGTGGTGATCCTGGTCAACCTGTACAATGTGCTTGGTCGCAAGGTGGGTTTTCGTGCCGATGAAAAGGCTGCAACACCCAAGACCGAAGAGAGTATGGAGCTGGGTGCCCGGGCTGAGCGCGCTGTCGAAGGTCCGCGCCTGCCCAATCTGGAAAACCTCAAAACACGCGACGCCAATTTCAACGAGATCAATTTCCTTGAAAAGGCGCGTGAAACCTATGAGCAGGTCGTGGTCGCCTTCCACAAGGGCGAGCTCGATGCTGTGAAGGATAAGCTGTCTGATAAGGTCATGACAAGCTTCAGCCAGGCGGTTCAGGCGCGCACGGCGCCGCCGGCCAATACGCTCAGCTTTGTCGATACCCCGAAGACCGATATCGATACCATAGAGTTCAAGGAAGATGTGGCGCAGATCCGCGTGCGCTTCCTGTCCGAACTGGTTTATGAAGACCCGATGCCGGCCGCAACACCTGAGCTGGTAGAGACTGCGGTCGTCGAAACGCCGGCCCCAACGGTGGAACCGGTCAAGAAGACCCGTGCGAAAAAGGTCGAGCCGAAAGTGGAAAGGCCCGCCAAGGTCGAACCCTTCGTGCCGCACAAGACCTATAAGCGCACCGCAGAATACTGGACGTTCCAGAAGGGCCTGAAATCCCCCAACACCCCGTGGCTCCTGACCAAGGTAGAGGCGGCCAAGGCGTGAGGCTAGGATTTACGGCTGCGCTATCTTTGGCGCTTTTGCTTTCCGCCTGCGCCGAAAGCCCAGTGACGTCACCTGTGGTGACCACCCCGAAGCCGCCGGTGACACCTGCCGGCCCGCAAACCCCGCCGGTCTATTACCCGACGCCGGTGCCGGAACATTTGCGGCTGTCCACCCTGCCGGGCTGGAACAAGACCGATCCGTTTATTGCGCTGGAAGCGCTGCGTGCGACCTGCCTGTATAAGAAGGGTCGTCAGTACGCGCCGGTCTGTGACGCCATGAAGGCGCAGGAGTTTCATACCCCGGATCAGGTGCTGGCGTTTCTCAACGCCCACCTGCAGATCGAAGTCGATTACGATAACGACAAGGGCCTGATGACGGGCTATTTCGTGCCGGATTATGACGCGCGTCATACGCAGGATGCTGAATTCTCGCAGCCGGTGCGGCCAAAGCCGGCCGACCTGGTCGTGGTGCCGGGTTCGCAGCTCACGCCGCCATCGAGAGCGGCAAAGGTGGCGGCGCGCAAGGTGGGCGAACTGTACGTGCCCTACTATACGCGGGCGGAGATCGAGGCCCTGCCGGCTGACACCACCTATAACGGCGTCACCTACTATATGCGGCCGGAAGACTATTTCTTCATGCAGTTGCAGGGATCGGGCTTTCTCGATTTGCCCGATGGCAGCCGCGTCTATGCCGCCTATGCCGCCGATAACGGCTGGCCTTTTGTCGGCATCGCCAAGGTGCTGAGCGAACGCGGCATCATGGAAAAGAACCAAACGTCGGGTGACGCCATCCACACCTGGCTGGCCGATCATCGCGGGCCGCAAGCCACCGAGATCATGAACGCCAACCCGCGTTATGGCTTCTTCGCTATCCAGCCCGATGTCACCGAGCCGGTCGGGGCGTCGGGGCTTTCGCTGCCGCCGGGTTCGGCTATCGCGGTTGACCCGGCGCATAATGATCTCGGCGATCTGTTCTGGCTCGACGCCAATGCGGGTACGCTAAGGGAAGCTTTTCCGGAATATCAGCGCATGGTGGCGGCGCTCGACACCGGCGGCGCCATCAAGGGCAAGGTCCGCGCCGATCTCTATGTGGGTCACGGCAAGCGCGCCGGCACCGAAGCCGGTCGTATCAAGCACGAGCTGAGGATGTGGCGGATCGTGCCCTATACCGGCAAGGATAGTTTCGGGAACTAACCCTAAAGCCCGAAACCGATCCAGACGGCCTGGATGCACAACAGACCCAAAACCGCAGAGCTGGCCAGGAACAGGCAGAAGCGAATGATGGTGATGTTGGCGATCACCTGCACCAGCGAATGGATGACGCGCAGGGCGACATAAAGCCAGGCCAGGTATTCGAGATTAGGATTGGACAGGCCGCTTAGGTAGATGCCGAGGCACAGGGCATAGAAGAGCGTCGGCTGTTCCATCAGATTGTTATAATTGTCGGCGGGCCATTGCACCTGCGGCGGCAGGCGGCGCTCCACATTGCTGCTTTGCGGGCGCGCTTCCGAGATCGCATAACGCACAAGGGCGGGCAGCCTGCGGACATAGAGCCAGACAAGCATGATCATCGACCAGGCGATAAGGGCGAGCACGGGTTGTATCATAACGCCGCCATACTGCGCCTGAAATGCTAAGATAATATTGAATAACGGTGCGTTAGTGTCAAATTTTAACGATGATTTTTAGGATGCCTGAACACAGATTGACACATGTTGCGCACACAACTGTGATGCGAGTGGCACTGGCCACGAGTCACGCAAGGTGTTAGAAATTCAGGCATTGGCTCGCGTCTCTCTCACGGGTCAATCCGCTGGATTCGAGCTATGCCCGGCTCGGTTTCATGCGGCAAAAGGTCAAAGACGATTGGCGCGGTTCTTACCGGCCATGGCGCGTACATCAGGCTTACCGCCCGGGCGCGCTGCAAAAAACGGAGTCGTAAAAGCCCCTTCCCCCCATAAAGAGGCTTTTACGTCCGAGCCGCCAGTTCCCCGCCGGACTGGCGGCTTTTTGCTGATTCAATTCATGAGAATTCTAACCTCTTCAGGAGGTTTGGCGAGCACGGCCACGAGCTCGACTGGGCCTGCCGCCTAAGCGGCGCAAGCCTGACATCGGGGGCGCCAGCAGGGAGTGCGAAAAAAGTGATCACAAAGTCGGTTTCATTTGTAAGTTTGTAGTGAATCCGTAATGGCCATTTGTTAAACATTGCGCCGCATAGTCAGAACCCGGAAGTCGGGTAAACATAACGAACTGTGGTTCGGTGCCACCCGATACCGCGGTCAGGATCAAGTGGAAACACGCACATGGACGATTTCAAGCCCGGCGAAAGCCAATCCCCCTCCAAGGACGCGCTGACCAAAGCGTTTCTGCTCGATCGGGGGGCCAGGGATTTTCTCAGGCTTGACGACAGCGAAAAAGCTTTCCTGACTCAGATCCTGGAAGATTTCGACGTTGATGAACTGGCCGATATCGCCGACGCCGACCTTGACCGGGTGATCGCGGGCTTCTGGGCCTATGCCGAAAAGCGCGATGGCGCGCAGACCCTGCGACGCGTGACGCCTGTGCTCGACAGCAAGGGCCAGCCGACGGCCTATGATGTCATCGAGATGGTCCAGCCCGACTCGCCGTTCATCGTCGAAACCGTTATGGGCGAACTGATCGATCAGGGCCTGTCCATCCGCTCGATGTTCCATCCGGTCATTACGCTGCATCGTGATTTCGACGGTAAGCGCGTCAAAACCGGCGATGATGTCAAAGAATCGATGATGCTCGTCTTTATCGAGCGTCAAAGTGCTGAGCGCCACAAGCAGATCATCGAAGGCATAGATCAGAGCCTGAACGACCTGAAACTGGCCGTGCGCGATTTCCCGCGTATGCAGAAGTTGATGGCCGAGGAGATCGTGGCGCTTGAAAAACAGCGCGGCAATGGCGCCATCGAGGCAGCGACTCTGGACGAAAACCTCGCCTTCCTGCGCTGGATCGATCAGAACCATTTCGTCTTCCTGGGCGCACGTGGCTACGCCTATCCGCGTGAAAGCGGTGGCGACTATGCCCGCGAAGAACCGCTGAATCAGATGCAGGAAGGTTTCGGCGTGCTGCGCGATTCCGGTCGTACCGTGCTGCGTCGTTCGAGTGAACCGGCGGTCCTCAGCGAGCAGCTGATGAGCCAGTTGCGCACCTCCGAGCCGGTGACCGTGGCCAAGGCCAATCTCAAATCACGCGTCCACCGTCGCATCTATATGGACTATATCGGCATCAAGCGTTACGGCGCCGACGGCAAGCCTTCCGGTGAGGTCCGCTTCGTCGGCCTGTTCACAAGCGAGGCCTATGATCGCCCGGCGTTTGAAGTGCCGTTGATCCGTAAAAAGGCCGAGCATGTGCTGCACGAAGCGGCGGCGCTTGGCCTTCAAGGCGGCTACAATGAAAAGCGCCTGAAGAATATCGTCGAGACCTATCCGCGCGACGAACTGTTCCAGATGACGGAACACGACCTGCTGCGCATCGCCCGCGGTATCCTGCATCTGTCTGACCGCCCGCGCGTCAAGCTGTTCACGCGCGTCGATCCGTTCGATCGTTTCGTTTCGGTCATGCTCTATATGCCGCGTGAAATCTATCAGTCGCAGATGCAAAAACAGGCCGGTGAAATCCTGGCCGCCGCCTGGTGCGGACGGGTCTCGGCCTCCTACGCCTATATCAGCGACTCGCTGCTGAGCTGTATCCACTATATCATTGGCGTCACCCCCGGCGATCACTTCGATCCGAATGTCACGGATGTTGAAGCCGATATCGAGAACATCACGCGCTCATGGCCGCAAAAGGTCGAGGCTCTTGTTGAAAACACCGGCATTCTGGAAACGCTCGATCAGCCGCACACCGGTATCGACTGGATGCTTTGGGCCGAGGCTTTCCCCGCCGGTTATCAGGAGCGCTACACCACCGGCGAGGCGGTTACCGATACAGCCTATCTCAACGGTCTTTCGATCGAAGCGCCGGTCAATGTGCGCGCCTATCAGCGGATGGAAGACGAAGAGAACCATTTCTGCTTCAAGCTTTACACCCGTGCCGAAAAGGCCATTCCGCTGTCGGATATCCTGCCGGTGCTTGGCAATATGGGCATCAAGACGCTGGAAGAATACGGCTATCACGTTCGCTCGAAGGACATTGGCACCTATTGGGTGCATGAGTTTATCCTGAAATTACCGCGTGGCCACGCCAGTGAATTCAAGACCTTCAAGACCGAATTTGAGCAGACCCTGTTGGCCCTGTGGTACGGCAAGACCGAAGACGATGGCTTCAATGCTTTGGCCCTGACCGGCCAGTCGTGGCGCGAAGTGGCGCTGCTGCGCGCTTTCTGCCGTTACCGCGTCCAGTCCGGCCTTGATCCGAGCCCGGAAATCCAGCAGGCCGCCCTGCGCGATAATCCAGAGGTGGTCGAAGCGCTTCTGACGCTTTTCAATGCCAAATTTGCTCTCGATTGCGGCGATGCCAAGCTGCGCCTGACCGCTGTCGAAGCGGCGAAGGGCGAAATCGAAACCCTGCTGCAAAAGGTCGCCAGTCTCGATCATGACCGCGTCCTGCGCCGCCTGGCCGCGCTGATCGGTGCCATGCGTCGCACCAATTATTTCCAGAAAAACGCGAATAATCAGGATAAGGCCTATATCTCCTTCAAGATCGCCAGCCGCGAGCTGGCAGATTTGCCTGAGCCCAAGCCCTACCGCGAAATCTTCATCTGGTCGCCGGGTGTCGAAGGCGTCCACCTGCGTTTCGGGCCGGTGGCGCGCGGCGGTTTACGCTGGTCCGACCGCAAGGACGATTTCCGCACCGAGGTGCTGGGTCTGGTCAAGGCGCAGCAGGTCAAGAACGCGGTCATCGTGCCGGTCGGTTCCAAAGGCGGCTTCTTCCCGAAGAAACTGCCGAAAAGCGGCACGCCCGACGAGGTGAAGAACGCCGCCATCCTCGCTTACAAAACCTTCCTTTCCGGCCTGCTCGACCTGACGGACAATCTCGACGCGAAGGGCACTATTGTGCCGCCGGTTGATGTCATCCGCTGGGATGATCCCGATCCGTATCTGGTCGTCGCTGCCGACAAGGGCACGGCCACCTTCTCCGATATCGCCAACGGCGTCTCGGCCGACTACAATTTCTGGCTGGGCGACGCCTTCGCCTCCGGTGGTTCGGTGGGCTATGACCACAAGGCGATGGGCATCACCGCCAAGGGCGCGTGGGAAGCGGTCAAACGTCACTTCCGGGAAATCGGAAAAGATATCCAGACCGAAGCCTTCACCGTGGCCGGCGTCGGTGATATGTCTGGCGATGTCTTCGGCAACGGCATGTTGCTGTCGAAGGAAACCCTGCTGGTGGCCGCCTTCGATCACCGCGATATCTTCATCGACCCTAACCCCGATGCAGCGAAAGCCTTTGCCGAGCGTGAGCGCATGTTCGCCCTGCCGCGCTCAAGCTGGCAGGATTATAATAAAGAGCTGATCTCGAAGGGCGGCGGCGTCTTCCCGCGCAGCCAGAAATCGATCCCGCTATCGCCGGAAATCAAGGCCCTGCTCGATCTCGACGCCAACGAAGTGTCGCCGTTCGAGCTGATGCAGGCCATCCTGAAAGCGCGCGTCGAACTTCTCTATTTCGGCGGCATCGGCACCTATATCAAGGCGCCGGCGCAAGCCCATCTTGATGTTGGCGATAAGGCCAATGACGCTATCCGCATCGACGGCCCTGAGGTCCGGGCCAAGGTGATCGGTGAGGGTGCCAATCTCGGCATCACTCAGGCCGGACGCATTTCCTGCGCCGAATCCGGCGTGCGACTCAATACCGACGCCATTGATAATTCGGCTGGCGTCGATTGCTCCGACCACGAGGTCAATATCAAGATCCTGCTTAGCCAGGTGATCGCCTCAAACAAGCTCAAGGCCGAAGACCGTGATGCGCTTCTGGCCAGCATGACCGACGATGTGGCGCGCCATGTCTTGAAGCACAATTACGATCAGACCCTGGCGCTTTCGTTGCAGGAAGCGACCTCGGCGGCGGACAATACCGCGCAACAGGCCTTTATGTCGGGTCTGGAAAAGCGCGACCGTCTTGATCGGAAGGTTGAAGGCTTGCCGTCCAATTCGGCGCTCGAAGCCCGCAAGGCCGGTCATCACGGGCTTTATCGTCCGGAACTGGCCGTCATCACCGCCTATGCCAAGCTGGTGCTGTTCGATGACATCGTGGCGGGCACGGCGCCGGATGATACCGGATTCGAACCCGTCCTGATCGGCTATTTCCCGCCGGCGCTACATGGCTATGTCGATGCCATCCGCAAACACCGTCTGCAGCGCGAAATCATCGCCACAGTGCTGAGCAACACGATCGTCAATATCGCCGGGCCGAGCTTCGCCATGCGCCTGACCCGAAGCGCCGGCGTTGATACCACCGCCATGGTGCTGGCCTTCGAGGCCACGCGTCAGCTTTTCGATATCCATAGCCTGTGGGGCGAGGTGAGCGCACTCGACAACCGTATTCCGGCCGCCGCGCAAACGGCGCTCTATAACGACCTGTCGACCTTTGTCCGTCACCAGACCTATTGGATGGCGCGCCGCTTCTCCGGACACTCGCATGATTTGGCACACGATTTGGCGGCCATGCTCAAACCCTATGCCGAGGGCATCAAAGGTGTGATCGCGCAAGGATCGGCGCCCTTGAGCGGCCCGACGAAAGCGCGGGTGGCTGTGCGCGTCGCCGAGCTGGAAGCCCTGGGTTGCCCGGTTGATCTGGCCACGCGCATTACAGCCTTGAGCGCCTGCCATCATGTCGGTGATGTTATCGATCTGGCGGCGGAGAAGAAGAAGCCGCTCGACCGGACACTGGAACTTTACGCCCTGACGGGTGAACGCTTCGGCTTTGACAGTCTGCAGGTTGGCGCCGGTAATCTGGCGTCGAGTGATCCATGGGACCGTATCGCTACCCGTCGCCTGATCGAGGATGTTCTGGCTGAGCAGAAGGCGGTGGTGAAGGCCATGATGACGCGCATGTCACCGTCGGAAAGCCCATTACAGATCATCGAGAACTGGGAAGCCGAAAACAAGGCGCTGATCGAGCCGTTACAGTCGATGATGACCGATATGGAATCTGGTGGCTGGAGCTTCGCCAAGCTGACCATCGTCAATGCCTTGATCCGTGAATGGGCCGCGAAGTTGTAGAAGGCGAGGGGTCGCAAGGCCCCTCGACCCCGCAACACAAGATGCCTCTTGTTTTGACATCGCTTTAGGCCCATTTACAGCGCAGTTACAGTTTAAGGCGCTGCCATGTTTATCCAGACCGAAGCCACCCCAAACCCGGACGTTATCAAGTTCCTGCCTGGCCAGACCGTTCTGGAAACCGGCACGAAAGAATTCCGCACGGCCGACGATGCCAGCGCATCACCGCTGGCGGAAAACCTGTTTGCCATTGATGGCGTGGCCGGTTTGTTCTTCGGCAGTGACTTCCTGACCGTGCGGCGCTCGCCGGATTCCGATTTGATCTGGGCACAACTGAAGGCGCCGATCCTGGCCGCCATCATGGACTTCTACGCCTCCGGCCAACCGATCCTGCGTGAAGCCGCTGTGAGAAACGACATCGTTTATGAAGGCGAACTCGGTCAGATCGTCGCCGAAATCAAGGACCTGCTCGATACGCGCGTCCGTCCCGCCGTGGCGCAGGATGGCGGCGATATCGAGTTTGACAGTTTCGACATGGATAGCGGTACGCTTTACCTGCATATGCGCGGCGCCTGTTCGGGCTGTCCGTCGTCCTCGGCCACCCTGCGCCAGGGCGTCGAAAGCTTGATGAAACACTATGTGCCGGAAGTGAAGTCGATCGAGCAGGTCCTCTAGCTTGGGCCTGCGTCTCGTCATTGACACGTCGCTGAACGGCTGTGGTCTCGGGCTGTTCGATGACAGCGGTTGTCTGTTTCATATCATCGAGGGCATGACGCGCGGCCAGCAGGAACGCCTGCCGGTCATGGCGATGGAAGCTTTTGCGGCCACCGGCATTAAGCCCACAGACCTGACCCTGATCGGTGTGACGCTCGGACCCGGGTCGTTTACCGGCGTGCGCGTCGGCTTGTCGTTCGCCAAGGGATTGGCGGCGGGGGCAGGGGTGCCGCTGAAAGGCATCGGCACGCTCGAGGCGCTGGGTTCTCATCCGGAGCTTTTGGGCAAGAGCCGCATGGCGGTGGTGAATGGCGGTCGCGGGCAGGTCTATGTGCAAAGGTTTGAAGGCGGATCTGCGGTAACGCTCGATCTCAACACACCCGACACCATAACCGCTTTTGCCGCCGATAGCCCCACAGACATCCTGACCGGCCCGGCGGCGGGCCTGCTGGCGGAGTTCTGGCCTACGGCGGTGGAATTCCCCCAAACGTGGCCATCGCTTGACGCCCTTTCCGTGCTCACCCTAGATGCGGGTTCTGACGATCTGACCCCCCTCTATATGCGTGAAGCCGATGCCATTGCCTCGACCCGCGGTATTATAAGTCTGAATGAACCCGCCGTATGACAACCATCCGCCAGCTCGACGCCCCATCGAAACAGCTTGAGGATATCCATACCCGCTGTTTCGACTATGGCTGGAGCGAAGGAGTTTTCGCTGACCTGCTGATCAAGCCGCACCACCGCACCTATGTGTTCGAGACCGATGGCGAGATTGTCAGTTTCGTGGTGATGACGGTGGTGGCCGGCGAGGGCGAGATCCTGACCATCGCCACCGATCCGGATTTCCAGAAGCAGGGCCTGGCGCGCATGTTGCTCGATCAGGTGATCAAGACCCTGAAAGCAGAGGGCGCCGAGTCGCTTTTCCTGGAGGTGGCCATTGATAATCCGGCGGCGCTGCGGCTTTACGAGGCGTGCGGTTTCAAGAAGACCGGCCGGCGCAAGGCCTATTACAGCCGTAAGGACAAACCCCCGGTGGACGCGCATATTCTTAGGCTTGCGCTCTGAGACGCAACACCTTACATTCGACGCTTCTAAACTAATAATAGCTCGCAAAATCAGCCCTATAGGGTGATTGCACGCTCAGGAGTCACGGCATGGACCGCATCGAAAGGCAATGTATCGAAAAGGGTATGCGCATGACCGACCAGCGTCGGGTTGTGGCGCGTGTCCTGTCGGCGGCCGAGGATCATCCGGATGTCGAGGAGCTGTATCATCGTGCGGCGGCGGTTGACCCCAATATCTCGCTGGCCACGGTCTATCGCACCGTGCGCCTGTTTGAAGAGGCCGGTGTGGTCGAGCGTCATGACTTTGGCGATGGCCGTTCGCGCTACGAAGAAGCCGGCAACGAGCATCATGACCACCTGATCAATATCAAGACCGGCGCGGTGATCGAGTTCTTTGATGAGGAAATCGAGAAGATGAAGGAAGCCCTGGCGGAAAAGCTGGGCTACAAGCTGGTCGGTCATAAGCTGGAGCTTTATGGCGTGCCGATTGGCGAAGAGAAGTAAGATTGCACGGGCACAGCCAACTGCACCTCGAAACTATTTGTATAAACACTAAAAAGCCGGGCCAAAGGGTCCGGCTTTTTAGTGTTTTCTCGAATAACTTAGGGGGTGTAGGGGTCTGCGACCCCTGCATACCTTGAATTTCTGTCCACAAACGACCATAACCCCCTGATGAACGATCACGTCCCCCTCAAAAAGCTCCACATCAAAACCTACGGCTGTCAGATGAACGTCTATGACAGCGAGCGCATGGTCGATATCCTGCGTCCGCTCGGCTATGAGGTTTCGGACAAGCCCGAGGGGGCCGATCTTGTCCTGCTCAACACTTGCCACATCCGCGAGAAGGCTGCCGAGAAGGTCTATTCGGAAATTGGTCGCCTGCGCGAGATGCGTGAGGAAAAAGAAGCGCGCAATGAGGGCCGCATGACCATCGTCGTGGCCGGCTGCGTAGCCCAGGCCGAGGGTCAGGAGATCATGCACCGCGCCCCGGCCGTCGATCTGGTCGTCGGTCCGCAGGCCTATCACCAACTTCCCGAACTGATCGCCCGCGCCCACCGCACCAAGGGCGAACGCCTTTCCGCCGATTTCGCGCCGGAAGCCAAGTTTGACGCGCTTGCTTCAGGTTCTTTGGCCGCCGATCGCGCCGTCTCCGGCCCCACCGCCTTCCTCACCGTGCAGGAAGGTTGCGACAAGTTCTGCACCTTCTGCGTTGTGCCCTATACGCGCGGCGCCGAGTGGTCGCGCCCGGTCAAGTCCATCCTCGATGAAGCGAAAGCCCTGGCCGCCAAAGGCGTGCGCGAACTGACCCTGCTCGGTCAGAACGTCAACGCCTATAATGGTCTGGGTGCCGATGGTCAGGAATCGACCCTGGCGAAACTGATGTACGCGCTGGCCGATATCGAAGGCATTGATCGCCTGCGCTACACCACCTCGCACCCTAACGACATGGGACAGGATCTGATCGACGCGCACCGCGACCTGCCCGCCGTCATGCCCTATCTGCACCTGCCGGTGCAGTCCGGCTCGGACAAGATCCTGCGCGCCATGAACCGCAAGCACGGCCGTCAGGCCTATTTCGACTTGATCGAGCGTATCAAGGCCGCGCGCCCCGATCTGGCGCTTTCGGGCGATTTCATCGTTGGCTTTCCCGGTGAGACCGACAAGGATTTCGAGGATACGCTCGATCTGATCCGCCGCGTCGGTTATGCCTCGGCCTTCTCGTTCAAATATTCGCCGCGTCCGGGTACGCCCGCCTCCGGTATGCCGGGTCAGGTGCCGGACGAGGTCGCTGATGCGCGCCTGCAAACCCTGCAGGCCCTGATCATCGAGCAACAGCAGGCCTTCAAGGCCAACCTGATCGGCCAGACGCTCGATATCCTGTTTGAAAAACCGGGCCGTCTGGCGGGTCAGGCCATCGGCCGCTCACCCTATCTGCAATCGGTATTCGTGGAAGACGCCGCCGATCTGATCGGGCAGATTCATAAAGTCAAAATCGTCGCCAACAGCAACAATTCGCTGCGCGGCGAATTGCTCAAGGTGCTTGCCTGATGGCCGCCGTCAAGGACGATTTCATCAATCTGACCGATCCATGCGTGCTGGCCGTGGTCGGACCATCTGAGCGCTACCTCGCCATGATCGAAGGTGCCTTCAAGGTGCTGGTCGAAATGCCGGGCGGTGGTCTGGTCATTTCGGGCGATGCCCGTGCGCGCCAGAAGGCGAAAGCCGTGATCACCACCATGGCGGACATGTACGATCAGGGTGTCGATATTGCCGAAGCCGATGTGCGACGCCTGATCAATGAGCCGCAACTGACCGGCCAATCGGGTCATTCGTCATCCGCACCCTCCGTGCCGCTCGACCAGCGCAACACCATTGTCATGGGCCGTCGCGGCGCCATTGCCGCCAAGACCGCCGGTCAGGCCGCCTATATCCACGAACTGGCGCGCAATGATCTGGTGTTCGCGCTGGGGCCGGCCGGTTCCGGCAAGACCTTCCTGGCCGTGGCGCACGGCGTATCGCTGTTGCTCAAAGGCGCGGTCGATAAGCTGATCATCACCCGTCCGGCGGTCGAGGCCGGCGAACGGCTGGGCTTCCTGCCGGGCGATCTCAATGAGAAGATCGATCCGTATCTGACGCCGATCTGGGGCGCGCTTGATGATATTCTGGGCGCTCAGGTCCTGGCCAAGAAGCGCGAGACCAAGGAAATCGAGGTCGCACCACTGGCCTATATGCGTGGTCGCACGCTTTCCTATGCCTATGTCATCATCGACGAGGCGCAGAACACCACGCGGATGCAGATGAAGATGATCCTGACCCGCCTGGGCGAAGGCTCGAAAATGGTCGTCACCGGCGACCCTTCGCAGATCGATTTGCCGAACCGTGGCGACAGCGGTCTGGTTCATGCCGTGCATCTGCTCGATAAGGTCGAAGGCGTTGGCAAGGCGGAACTCAAGGCCGAGGACATCGTGCGTCACGAACTGGTGGCGCGCATCGTCCGCGCCTATGATAATGAGTTTAAGAGCTGATGGAGATGGCAAAAGTTGATTACTTTGGTCGTCGACCAGCGCCCAACCGGGCGCCGGGCACGTTTGCCCGCCCTCGCGGAGCATCGAACGCAGTGAGATTGGCGTGAGCGAAAAGATGGAACCTTTGATAGACATCGAGATCGAGGAAGACGGCTGGCTGGATGTCTTGCCGGATGCCCAGATCGTCGTCGAAACCGGTATTCAGGCGGTCTTCAAGGCGATCGAATTCAACGATCAGGTCGATATCGTTGTGCTGTTGTGCGACGACAAGGAGATGAAGGCCCTCAACAAGGAATACCGCCAGAAGGACGCGCCAACCAATGTGCTGAGCTTCCCGGCGCCGAAGATGCCGGGCATTGCCCACCTCGGTGACATGGCGCTAGGTCTGGAAACCTGCGTGCGTGAGGCCAAAGAACAACAAAAGACGCTGAAAAATCACGTTTTGCACCTCTCGATCCATGGCGCTTTGCATTTATTGGGCTATGATCATATGAACGATGAAGACGCGAACGAGATGGAAAACCTCGAACGCGACATTCTGAAGACCCTTAACGTCGCCGATCCCTACGGACCCGATCACGCCAATGGCTGACCCAGACGACTCGTCTAAGAAATCCCTGTTTTCACTGTTCGGCTTCAAATCGAAAGCCCAGGAAAAGGCCGAAAGCGACGCCGCCGAGCTGGACGATAGTCCGGCCGCCACCAATCTGATCGACCATGCGCGGGCGTTTCAGTCCTTAAGCGTCGCCGACGTCATGACGCCGCGGGTCGATATCGTCGCCATCGAACTGTCCAGCACCCTGGCTGATGTCGTGCGCATCTGCGTCGAGAGCGAACATTCGCGCCTGCCGATCTACCGCGACGGCCTCGATGATCCGGTCGGCGTGGTCCATATCAAGGATATCCTCAAGCTTCTGTCGCCGGAAACCGGCCGTGCCGCGCCGAACTGGGCCGAGCCGGTGCTGCACCGCCTGCGCCGCGAACTGCTCTATGTGCCATCGTCCATGACCACCTCGGATCTGTTGCTGCGCATGCAGGCGCAGCGTATCCACATGGCGCTGGTGATCGATGAATTCGGCGGCACCGATGGCCTGGTGACACTGGAAGACCTGATCGAGGCTGTGGTCGGCAATATCGACGACGAGTATGACGAGGCCGGTGATGAGGAAATGCGTGAGCTCAACAATGGCCAATATGAGATCGACGGCCGCGTCGAACTGGTGACGCTGGAAGAAAAGCTCGGCCTGTCGCTCTATCCGGAAGATACCGAGGAAGAAATCGACACGCTCGCCGGTCTGGTGACTGTGCTGGCCGGCCGCGTGCCGCAGCGTGGTGAGGTGGTGCCCTATCCGGCCGCCGGTTTCGATATCGAGGTCCTCGATGCCGATGCCCGCCGCATCAAGCGCTTGCGTCTGCACCGCCGTTCGCCCGATCAGGCGGATCGCGAGACAACGGATGTTCGGCCTGCCGCTAAAACGACCCATGCCTAAGATATCGGCGGTCCTGCAACATCCCCATATCGTCAGCCTGATGCGCCTGATCCAGGCCTTAAGCCGCCGTCCGCGCGCGATGGCAGCCTTGTCCGGGCTGTTCGCCGCGCTGGCGCAACCGCCTTTTGGCTTATTACCCGGCCTGCTCGGCTACGGCCTTTTGCTCTATGCCCTGGAACGTGATCTGGGCCTCAAGCCAAAGCGCACCGCCTTCTTCATGGGCTGGCTGGCCGGCTTTTGTTATTTCCTCGTCTCGTGTTTCTGGGTGGCGGAGGCCTTTCTGGTCGATGCCAAGACCTATGGCTGGATGGCGCCCTTCGCGGCCACCTTGCTGCCTTCGGGTATTGCCCTGTTCTGGGGCGCTTTCGCTGTGCTCTATACTTGGCTGAGGCCGAAGAACTGGACGCGCTTTTTGTTCTTCGCGTCGCTGTTTTCGCTGTTTGAGATCACGCGCGGCACGGTACTTTCGGGCTTTCCGTGGAATCCGGCGGGATCGAGCTGGAAGGCCGGCAGCGCCATGTCGCAGATGGCGGCCTATGTTGGGGTCTATGGCCTTGGCTTCGTCACGGTTCTGGCCTTTTCCGCCGTCGGTGTTGTGCGGCGCGGACGTGGCGTGGCTGGGTATGCGCCGGCTATTTTCGGCGGGCTCGTCCTGATCGGCTGCTTTGCGGTGGGCGAGACGCGTCTGCTGACGACGAAGGTCAGAGATACCGGCTATGCCATCCGCTTTGTGCAGCCGGCTTTCAGCCAGGAAGCCAAGTGGACGCGCTCAAACTTTGCCGATCTGTTCGAGACCTATGTCCGCATGAGCAAGGCGAAGCCCTTGCCCGGTCATCGGACGCCTGACCTGATCATCTGGCCTGAAGGCGCGCTGCCGATGATGTGGGAAACCCTGACCGATCCGGACAACTGGATGCTGCCCTATATGACCAGCCTGCTGGCCGACAAGCAGTCACTCATGATCGGCACCAGCCGGCAGGAACTGGATACCACCGGCCATCTTGTTTATCGCAATTCGATGCTGGTTCTGCGCAGTGAAGATGGCCAGACGCGCGTGACCGGCGCTTATAACAAGTTCAAGCTGGTGCCGTTTGGCGAGTTCACGCCCTATCAGGATATCGCCAACAAGATCGGCATATCGGCCCTGACACATTTCGACGAAAGCTTCACGCCGGGCGAGCGCACGAAGCCGCAGAGCTTTCCCGATATTCCGCGTGTTTTGCCGCTGATTTGCTATGAGGGCATTTTCCCCAGCCTCGACATGACCCGCTATAAAACTCAGGACACAATGCGGCCCAAATGGATCGTTAACATTTCCAACGATGCCTGGTTTGGGCCCACAACGGGTCCCGTTCAACATCTTAATCTCGCCAGTTTTCGCGCCCTCGAAGAGGGCTTACCTATGGTAAGATCAACGCCTACGGGTATTTCTGTTGTTATTGATCCGCTTGGACGCCCTGTTTCAGGTACAGACCTGGGTCTGAGTAAGGCTGGATACATGGATGTAACTTTACCGGGTGCGGTAACCACTACCCACTTCGCTCAAGAACGTAACCTGATTGTTATATTCATATCGCTTTTTTGCTTGATTGTTTGGGTAGTCGACATGGCTATTCTGCGAAAAAAGGGACGATTTAAGCCCTATTAACACAGAAAAGTGTAGCGGGCTGTGAACAGTTTCGCTATGCCGGATCGTATAATATAAGTTGGCCCCTTAACGGGCCGCTGGTTGAAAAAAGTAAGAGGCGAAGTTGGACGATATTATTAAGGCGGAGCGCGGCCCCAATCCGGTTGATTTGCATGTGGGTGCTCGCGTCAGAATGCGCCGCAAGTTCCTGGGCATGTCCCAGGAAGGTTTGGCTGAAACAATCGAACTGACGTTCCAGCAGGTTCAGAAGTATGAGCGTGGTTCCAACCGTATCAGCGCCTCCAAGCTTTATGAAATTTCCCGTGCCCTCAAGGCGCCGGTGGCCTATTTCTTTGAAGGTTATGGCGAAAACGAAGCGGTTGAGGGTTTTTCGGAATCCGAGTCCGAGCAGTTCGTCCACGGCTTCCTGATGACCACCGAGGGCATCGAACTCGCCGAAGCCTTCCCGCGCATCAAGAACGCCAAGCATCGCCGCCGCATTCTTGAACTGGTGCGCGCGCTCGCCGAAGACGACGACGCTTAAAACGGATCTGACCTATTGGTTTGAAACCAAAAGCCCCGCTTTTTCGAAGGTGGGGCTTTTTGCTGCCCTGCGTTCCCCTTTTGGGCGAATTTTGGCCGGCCGCGCGGGTCTTAATAAGATATGGCGAACTTTAAGGTTATAATCTTCTTGATCATATAAACATATCTTTATATGCTTATGCCAAATTGTTTAGGAAGTTCACGCCCATGCGCTCAAACTACATCTTCACCAGCGAAAGCGTCTCCGAAGGCCATCCTGATAAGGTGGCTGATCGTATTTCTGACGTCGTGGTCGATGCCTTTCTCGCCCGTGACCCCGAAGCGCGCGTGGCCTGTGAAACCCTGGTGACGACCAATCGCATCGTTCTGGCCGGCGAAGTCCGCGCCGGCGATGATCAGATCCAGGAAATCATCGCCGGTCTGGAAGACAAGGTGCGTCACGCCGTCAAGGATATCGGCTACGCCCAAAAGGGTTTCCACTGGGCCATGGCCGATTACGCCTGCCACCTGCACGCCCAGTCGGCTGATATCGCGCAGGGCGTCGATTCGAGCGACAACAAGGATGAAGGTGCCGGCGATCAGGGCATCATGTTCGGTTACGCCACGGATGAAACGGCGGAACTGACCTCGGCGCCGCTGCAATGGTCGCACAACATCCTCAAGCGCCTGGCCGCCGCCCGTCACGCCGGCGAAACCGCGCTCGAGCCGGACGCCAAGAGCCAGGTCACCGTCCAGTATGAAAATGGCAAGCCGTCGCGCATTCTCAAGATCCTGGTATCGCACCAGCATAAGGATGGCCTGACGCCTTCGGACGTTGAAGCCATTATCAAACCCTACGCCCTCGAAGCCCTGCCCGCCGGCATGGTGACCGATGAGACCGAGTGGCTGGTCAACCCGACCGGCAATTTCGTCATTGGCGGCCCGGACGGCGACGCTGGCCTGACCGGCCGCAAGATCATCGTTGACACCTACGGCGGCGCGGCCCCGCATGGCGGCGGCGCCTTCTCCGGCAAGGACCCGACCAAGGTCGATCGTTCGGCCGCCTATGCCCTGCGCTATCTGGCGAAGAATGTCGTGGCCGCTGGTCTGGCGAAGAAGTGCACACTTCAGGTCTCCTACGCCATCGGCGTGTCGCATCCCCTGTCCTTCTATGTTGATACCCACGGCACCGGCCAGGTCGATGAAGAAAAGCTGGAGCTGATTCTGCCGCAGCTCATCGGCGGCCTGACACCGAAGTCGATCCGCACGCATCTCGGCCTCAATAAGCCGATCTACGAGCGCACTACGGCCTATGGTCACTTTGGCCGCACGCCCGATGCCGAGGGTGGTTTCTCCTGGGAGAACACCGATCTGATCGAGGCCCTGAAGGCCGAATTCTAGGCGAACGCCTAATTCGCTTTGGCAAATAGAACCGAGGGGGTTATACGGCGCGTATAATCCCCTCTTTTACGTTTTGAGTTTCATGTCCGAAGACACCACCACGCCGCCGACCGAATGGGGCCCTATGCGCTCGTTCGGCCGGATCAAGTCGCGCAAGCTCAAGCCCTTGCAGGCCACTTTGTTTGATACCCTGCTGCCGGAGATTGAGGCCACGGATGAGCGTGTGGCCCTGGCCCTGGCGTCTGGCCGTGACATCTGGCTGGAAATCGGCTTTGGCGGCGGCGAACATCTGGCGGCGCAGGCTTTGAAGCACCCTGACGTGACCTTCATAGGCTGTGAGCCCTTTCTGAATGGCGTCGGTTCGGTGCTGCGCCATATCGAGGACGGCGGTCTGAAAAACGTGCTGATCCTGGCGGGTGATGCACGTCCCCTGCTCGATAAATTGCCGGATACTGCCCTGAGCCGTATCTTTATCCTGTTTGCCGACCCGTGGCCGAAGGCGCGCCATAACAAACGCCGCTTTATCCAGCCGGAAACCGTTGCCACCTTTGCGCGCGCCCTGAAACCCGGCGGTTCGGTACGGTTCGCCACCGATTGGGCCGATTACGCCGACTGGGCGCTGGAACGCTTTCTGGCAAATCCCGATCTCGACTGGCGTGCCGGATCGCCCGCCGATTGGAACAATCCGCCCGCGGATCACGTCACCACGCGCTATGAGGTCAAGAAACTGGGCGATTGCGCGCCGGTGTTCCTCGATTTCTACCGCCGTTAAGATAAACTGACATCGCCTTTTCACAACTGCGTGATGTAGGCCCTAGCCAAGCCGCAAAAAGTAAGACATCGTTAACCCTGTTCATGTGGGGGATGACGTATGGAGCGGTTGCATAAGGTTTCGGCGGGTTTTGTCTTCGCCTTTCTATGCCTGCACTTCGCCAATCATTTTGTCGGTTTGCTGGGTATCGACGCGCATCAACAATTTATCGAGGCCGCACGTCTGGTTTACCGTCATCCGGTGGTGGAAATGGCGGTGCTGTTGGCCTTCTTCGTGCAGATCCTGACCGGCGTCCCGCTGATCATCGAAATCTGGACCAAGAAGAAAGATGTCATCCATCAGCTTCAGGCGGCGTCAGGCCTGATCATGGTTGTCTTTCTTTTGGGCCATGTCGGCTGGATCGCGGCGGCGCGTCTCATTTTCAATCTCGACACCAATTTCACCTTTGCCGCCGCCGGTTTCAGCCCGCCCTATACCTATGCCGCCTATGGTTTCTATGGCGCCGGCGTCTTCTCGCTGTTCGTCCATATGGGCTGCATTCTCTATGATATCTTCAAGAAGTCCAACAAGCCTATTGGCTGGGCCTTCCTGATCGTCACGGTTGGTATCGGCGGCTACGTGACCTACCTGCTTTTGATGATGTATTCCGGTCATCTCTATCCGGTGGTCATACCCGAAGATTACCAACACCTGCGGCCGCTTTGAGGGCGCTCATGAAATTCCGCTTGGCAAACGGGAATGGCAGGCCTATATAGCTCACCAACATGTCCGATTGCCGAAAGGCGACGGCGGCGGCCATCAGAGCCTGCCGCCTTTTTTATTGCTTAAAGAAGTCAAACTATTGCGCGCCAAAACCACTGAAGAACGCAAATTGCTTGAGGTATTCGATCCGCTCGCTGAAGAGATGGAACTCGATATCGTCCGCGTGCGCCTGCAAGGCTCACGTGATCCCGGCGGTTCGCGCTTCCTCCAGATCATGGCCGAGCGCAAGAGCGACGGCGATATCAATGTGACGCAGTGCGCCCGCCTGTCGCGCGCCATCTCCGCCTATATCGATGAAGTCGATCCCATTCCCGGTGAGTTCACGCTTGAGGTGTCGTCGCCCGGTATCGACCGTCCGCTGACCCGCCTGAAGGATTTCGAGACCTATGAAGGTCTTGAGGCCCGTATCGAACTCGACCGTCTCGCCGAGGGCCGCAAGCGTTTCCGTGGCATTCTGGCCGGTATCGAGGATGATCATATCGCCATCGACCTGGAAGGTGAGGCCGAAACCGCCCTCATGCCATTCGACTGGGTGGTTGAGGCCAAGCTGATCCTCAATGACGAACTTCTGAAACGCGGCGCCGAGGCCAAGGCTGCGCGTGGTGAAGAAGATGATCTGGAAGACGAAGACTTTGATGACGACGACTTCGAGGATGAAGACGACCTCGAAGACGACGCTGCAAATGAAAATGACTAAGCTCATTTTCTTCGCAATTTAAACTGTATTGCCGATTTGATCTTCGACCAAATCGGTGGGCCAACGACGATAAATAAGGAACTCACATGAGCTTCACCGGTATCAGCGCCAACCGTCAGGAACTGCTGCAAATTGCAGAGGCTGTCGCGCGCGAAAAATCGATCGACAAGTCCGTGGTCATCGCCTCCATTGAGGAAGCGATCCAGAAGGCCGCCCGTTCGCGTTACGGCGCCGACCATGACATCCGCGTCTTCATCGATCCGAAGTCCGGTGAAATGACCATCACCCGCCACGTCACCGTGGTGCCGGATGAGGAACTGGAAAACGAATACGCCCAGAAGTCGCTGACCGAAGCGCTCAAGGACGACAAGGAAGCCTTCGCCGGCAAGGAATATTCCGAAATCCTGCCGCCGTTCGAACTGGGCCGCGTCCAGACCCAGATGGCCCGCCAGGTCGTCACGCATAAGGTGCGTGAAGCCGAGCGTGAGCATCAGTACGAAGAATTCAAGGACCGTGTCGGCGATATCGTCAACGGCACCGTTCGTCGCGTCGAATACGGCAATGTCATTGTCGATCTCGGCAAGGGCGAAGGCATTATGCGCCGCGATCAGTCGATCCCGCGCGAAGCCTTTCAGGTCAATGATCGCATCCGCGCCTATATCTATGACGTGCGACGCGAAACCAAGGGCCCGCAGATCATGCTCTCCAGAGCGCACGGCGGCTTCATGGCCAAGCTGTTCGCGCAGGAAGTGCCGGAAATCTATGACGGCGTGATCGAAATCAAGTCGGTGTCCCGCGACCCGGGTTCGCGCGCCAAAATGGCCGTGCTGTCGAATGACAACTCGATCGATCCGGTCGGCGCCTGCGTCGGTATGCGTGGTTCGCGCGTTCAGGCCGTCGTGGCCGAACTGCAGAACGAAAAGATCGACATCATCCAGTGGTCGCCCGATGAGGCCACCTTCATCGTCAACGCCCTGGCCCCGGCCGAAGTGTCGAAGGTCGTGCTCGACGAAGAAGAAGACCGCGTCGAAGTGGTTGTGCCTGACGAACAACTGTCGCTGGCCATCGGCCGTCGTGGCCAGAACGTTCGCCTCGCTTCGCAACTGACCGGCTGGCAGGTCGATATCATCACCGAGTCGCAAGACTCCGAGCGCCGCCAGAAGGAATTCGCCGAACGCACCGCCCTGTTCCAGGAAGCGCTCGATGTCGACGAAGTCATCGCGCAACTGCTGGTCACCGAAGGCTTCACCTCGATCGAGGACCTGGCCTTCGTTGATGAAAACGAAATCGCCGTCATCGAAGGCTTCGATGAAGACACCGCGTCCGAACTGCAGGCCCGCGCCCGTGACTTCCTGGAACGCGAAACCGCTGAACAGGATGCCAAGCGCAAGGAGCTGGGCGTTGAGGACGGCGTGCTCGATATCCAGGGCGTGACCATGCCGATCGCCGTGGCGCTCGGCGTCGCCGGCGTCAAGACGATCGAAGACCTCGCCGATCTGGCGACCGACGAAATCCGTGGCGGCTTCGAGCAAAAGGGCGGCGAGCGCGTGCGCGTCCCCGGCGCGCTGGAATCGTTCAACCTGTCGGTGCCGGACGCTGAAAACCTGATTCTCAACGCCCGTATCGCGGCCGGCTGGATCGAAGCCCCGGTCGTGGAAGAGGTTGAGGAAGCCTACGAAGAGGGCGATCTCGCAGCCGACGCAGATGCTGAAGTGACCGATCTTGAAGTGGAAGGGGGCGAAGCTGATGCAGACGCCACCACCGAACAATGAGTTCGCGCCACTAACCCACATCGACTCCGATACCGGCTCCGCCTCTGATCAAGAGGCGGAGGATGCGGTCCTGTGCGAAGACGCCAAGGGCCGCATCCTGCAACGCCGCGATATCGCCACCGGCAAGACCGTCACCACCGATGGCCTGCTGCGCTTTGTCGTGTCGCCGGAAGGCGTGCTTACGCCGGATATCGCCCACAAGCTGCCAGGACGCGGCATGTGGATCGAATCGAGCCGTGCCGCCCTTGAAATCGCGCTGAAAAAGAACATATTCAGCCGTGCGGCCAAGCGTCAGGTGAAGGCCGACCCCCAAACCATACCTTTGGTCCATGATCTGTTACGCCGCCGCTGTCTTGATCTTCTCGGTCTGGCGCGTCGTGAAGGCGGGATCGTCAATGGCTTTGAAAAGGCGCTCGCCACCGTCAAATCGGGCAAGGCGGGCTGGATCATCGAAGCTTCGGACGGTTCGGAAGACGGCCGCAAGCGTATTTTATACGCCGGCAGCCAGCAAACCCCCTCGCCAAACGTTTGCGGAAGCTTTAGTAACGCCGAATTAAGTTTGGCTTTAGGCACAGAAAATGCCATACACGTCGCACTCCTGTCGGGGCGGCGCGTGCAGCGTTGGTCTTTAGAGATGAAAAGACTGTCGGGATTTGAGCCCCTGGTGCCGCAAGGCTGGGGCCGGAGACCGGAGCCATAGGCGCTTTTTTAGCGCACGACGACGAGTGTTAGTTCCTCTGCCTTGACTGTTACGGCCACGGTGACGATCTCCGCTCGATAGGGTTGCGACGGCTGACGCCTTTGTCAGACGTTACAACCCTGATATATTTTTGAAACAGAAGTCCGGTACTTTGGTCGGATTTCATAAGGGTTAGTAAGCAGCCGGATGAGCGACGACGATAAGAATAACGACCAGCCACGCGAGCGCGCACCGCTCACGCTGAAGCCGCGCGTAGGCGGCAATGTTTCGACGGGCACCGTCAAGCAGAGCTTCAGCCATGGCCGCTCCAAGACGGTGGTGGTGGAAACCAAGCGCCGCATCAGCGCGCCTGCTCCCGGCAGTCAGCCCCAGCACGTCCGTCCGTCCGCGCCGGAGGTAAACCGTCCGCAACAGACCCAGGCGCCGCGCCCGGCCCAGTCGTCGCAACGTCCGCAAGGCGGCAATGCCGGCGGTCTGCGTCAGGAAGAACAGGACGCCCGTCAGCGCGCCCTGCAGGCCGCGCTCGCCGAACAGGAACGCAAGGCCGCCGAGGCTCGCGCTGCCGCTGCACGTACCGCTGCGGCTGCCGCCGCTGCCGCGCAAGCCGCACCGACGCCGCCGCCAGCGTCAACGCCTGCCTCAACCATTGTGCCGCAAGCGCCGCAACCTACGACGGCTGCTCCCGCTGAGGCGCGTGTCGAAGCCGCGCCTGCACCGGCTGTGACGCCTTCGGCGCCGCAACCCGTAGCGCCAGCGCCCAAGCCGGCCGCACCGGCACAACCCGCCTTCCGCAACGAACGCGCCCCGCGCTTTGAAGCACGCCCGGGCGGTGATCGTCCGCAAGGCGATCGCCCTCAGGGTGACCGTCCGCAGGGTGGTTATCAGGGCCAGCGCAGCGATGCGCGCCCAACCGGCGAACGCACGCCTTATCCGTCGCGTGATCCGAACACCTCGCGCCCGCCTTACCCACCCCGTGATGGCCAGCGCACAGATGCGCCACGTGGTGATCGTCCGCAAGGCGATCGTCCGTTCACCCCGCGTGACCCGAACGCCCCGCGTCCGCCGCGCGATCCGAACCGTCCGTTCACGCCGCGCGATCCGAACGCACCGCGCCCGCCGCGCGATCCGAATGCGCCCCCGCGTGCCGATCGTGGCGAAACCGTGCGTTACAACGTCAACTCGCCGCGTCCGCCGCGTCCGGGCCAGGGCGTTTCCGCCAATGCGCCTTCGGCGCCTGAAGTCGACCGTATCCGCTCGACGCGCGGCGCCACCGGTGCCGTCAATAAGACGCCCGAGCAACGCAAGGCCATCGATGACGAGGAAATCGCACGCGGCAAGCGTGGCGGCAAGGGTGGCGCAGCCGCCAAGGCCGTGTCGCAGACCCGTGGCGAACCCAAGCGCCGCGAAGGCCGCCTGACCCTGCAAGCCGTTGTCGGTGACGACGAGGGCAGCGCCGATCGTATGCGCTCGCTGGCTTCGGTCCGCCGCGCCCGTGAACGTGAGCGTGAAAAGCGCAAGGGCAACACGACCGAGCAGGCCCGCACGGCCCGCGAAGTCATTATCCCTGACATCATCACCGTGCAGGAACTGTCCAACCGGATGGCCGTGCGCGCCGTCGATATCATCAAGTTCCTGATGCGTCAGGGCATGATGCTGAAGATCAACGACGTGATCGACACCGATACCGCCGAACTGGTGGCGTCTGAATTTGGTCACACCGTCAAGCGCGTGTCGGAATCCGACGTTCTGGAAGGCTTCATCGACGCCGAAGACCACTCGGACGACACCGTGTCGCGTCCGCCCGTCGTTGCCGTCATGGGTCACGTCGACCACGGCAAGACGTCCTTGCTTGACGCCTTGCGTTCGGCGGATGTGGCGTCTGGCGAAGCCGGCGGCATCACCCAGCACATCGGCGCCTATCAGGTTCGCCTGCCAGCCGGTGAAAAGGTGACCTTCCTCGATACGCCGGGCCACGCCGCCTTCTCGGCCATGCGTGCCCGTGGCGCCAACGTGACGGACATCGTCGTGCTGGTGGTGGCGGCGGATGACGGCGTCATGCCGCAGACGATCGAAGCCATCAACCACGCCCGTTCGGCCCATACGCCGATCATCGTGGCCATCAACAAGATGGACAAGCCGGGCGCCAAGCCTGAGCGCATCATCAACGAGCTGCTGCAACACGAAATCGTCGTGGAAGCGCTCGGCGGCGACACGCAGGTGGTTGAGGTTTCGGCCAAGACCCGCGTCGGTCTCGACAACCTGATCGAAGCCATCCTGCTGCAATCCGAAGTGCTCGATCTGCGCGCCAATCCGGACCGCACAGCCGAAGGTATCGTCATCGAAGCCAAGCTCGACAAGGGTCGTGGTCCTGTGGCCACCGTTCTGGTCAAGCGCGGCACGCTCAAGCGTGGCGACATCGTCGTCGCCGGTTCGTCGTTCGGTCGCGTCCGCGCCCTGATCAACGAGCGTAACGAGCAACTGAGCGAAGCTGGTCCTTCGGAGCCGGTGGAGATCCTCGGTCTCGACGGCGCGCCCGATCCGGGTGAAGCTTTCGCCGTGGTCGAAAACGACGCCCGCGCCCGTGAAATCACCGAGTACCGCGAACGTGTCCGTCGTGAAAAGACGCTGGCTCCTGTCGGCGCCGTCTCGCTCACCGACATGATGAGCAAGCTGGCCGACAAGAAGGTCAAGGAACTGCCGCTCATCATCAAGTCGGACGTTCAGGGTTCGGGCGAAGCCATTGTCGGTTCGCTGGACAAACTGGGCACCGATGAAGTGCGTGCGCGCATCATTCACTCGGCCGCCGGCGCCATAACGGAATCCGACGTGCAACTGGCCAAGGGTTCCGGTTCGCCGATCATCGGCTTCAACGTCCGTGCTTCCAAGCAGGCGCGTGACCTGGCCGAGCGTGAAGGTGTCGAGATCCGCTACTACGCCATCATTTATGATCTGATCGACGACATCAAGGGCGTGCTGTCTGGCATGCTGGCGCCGATCCAGCGCGAAACCTTCCTCGGTAACGCCGAAATCCTCGAAGTCTTCGATATCTCGAAGATCGGCAAGGTGGCCGGTTGTATCGTCAAGGAAGGCAAGATGCAGAAGGGTGCGCGCATCCGGATCATCCGCGACGATGTGGTCATTCAGGAAATGGGTCTTCTGTCGACGCTCAAGCGCTTCAAGGACGAAGTCAACGAGGTGCAGGTGTCGCAGGAATGCGGTATGGCCTTCAACGGCTTCCACGATCTCAAGAAGGGCGATTTCATCGAGTGCTTCACGGTCGAGGAAATCAAACGCACACTTTAATCTTCAAAAAGTCTTTGGCCCGCCTCGTGCGGGTCAAATGCTTTTTGGGGTTTGAGTTCGCTTGAGCTTCTGAGAGTGTTACGGGGTGTGGGGTCTGCGACCCCACGAATTTTTGATTAGAGATCGCAAATGCCAGCCATAATCTATAAGCAGGGCGACCTTCTCGTGGCACCTGAGCGCGTTATTTGCCAGGGTTGCAATGCTTTAGGTAAAATGGGCGCGGGCATTGCGGTGCCCATTAAAAATAAATACCCGGAAGCTTTCAAGGCCTATCGCTCAACCTATGAGCAACAAGGTAACCGGCTAGATTTAGGACAGTCTATATGGGTCGATTGCTCAGATGGGCGAACTGTCATTAATGCCGTCACGCAGGAGATTTACGGGCGTGATCCAAATGTTGTTTATGTGAGCTATGAAGCCGTGCGGCAAATCATGCGTGACATTGATATATGGGCAAAGGCGCAACAAAGCATGCCCTACATCGCCTTTCCAAAAATCGGGGCAGGACTGGCGAATGGTGATTGGGAAGTGATAGCGAAGATTATCGAGGACGAAGCTAAGAACTTTCAACCGGTCGTTTACACGCTATAGGATAATTGCTTTCTTCTGAAACCTTTGACTTTTCGCAAGCTTTATCGCCTATAACCTGCTCATGCTCGACACCACAGACTTTGACCCCGCCCATTACGTCCTGATCATCAAGTGCCCGGATACCCGTGGCATTGTGGCCGCTGTTTCCGGTTATCTGAATGACAACGACATTTCGATTGTCGAGTCGGCGCAGTTCAACGATGCTTTAGGCGACATGTTCTATGTCCGTGTCGTCTTCAAACAGGCCGGGCCGAAAATGCCGCCGATGGCCACTCTGCATGATGGTTTCAAACCGATCGCCCACCGTTTCTCGATGGCCTGGGACATCTATAACCTGTCGAACAAGCCCCGGGTGCTGATCGCGGTGTCGAAATTTGGCCACTGCCTGAATGAACTGCTCTACCGCTGGCGCTCAGGCCTGCTGCCGGTCGATATTGTCTGCGTCATGTCCAATCATGATGATATGCGCTCGCTGGTCGAATGGAGCGGCATTCCTTATGTCTGCCTTCCCACGAAAGGCATCGATAAGGCGGCGCAGGAGGCTGAGTTCCTTAAATTAATCGAGGACTATCAGGCCGATCTGGTCGTGCTGGCGCGCTATATGCAAATTCTCTCGGACGATCTGGCGCGCAGGCTGGAAGGCCGCTGCATCAATATCCACCATTCGTTCCTGCCGAGCTTCAAGGGCGCCAAGCCCTACCATCAGGCCCATGCGCGTGGTGTGAAGATCATCGGCGCCACGGCGCACTATGTCACGTCCGATCTCGACGAAGGCCCGATCATCGAGCAGGACGTTCAGCGCGTCCACCATGGCCTGACACCCGAACAACTGGTGGCCATCGGTCAGGATATCGAAGCGCGCGTTCTGGCCCGCGCTGTCACCTGGCACGCCGAGCGCCGCGTGATTATCAACGGCTCGAAAACGGTCGTTTTTTCCTGAAGCGTCAGATTATCCACAGACGTTGTTATTCGAAACCGTCTCTACCCAAGGTTAAGACTTGATTAAGGCTATTGCGCACCGCAATATCAACAACGAATCGTTGTTGCGTAAGCCTTTCCCTTCATATCTTCAGCTTTGAAAGGCCGGACCCCATGTTCGAGCTCGCGCCTGACGTCGTGCCTCATACGCGAATAATTCCCGCCAGACGCCCTCCCAAAAAGGCTGCTGCTCCCGCACTCGCTATCACCGCCTATGCGGAACATGACGGTATGGGGATGGGCACGCTGAGCGATGGTTCGGGCTATCTGACCCAGCGCGGACTGGCGCATTTATGCGGTGTACAGAATGCTCATATCGGCACGATCAGCCGCGACTGGCAGAGCGACAAACCGCGCATCGTTGCCATCAGGACGCGTCTGGAACGTCTCGGACATGAACGCGAAGCCGCGCATCGGGTGCTGATCTGGGACGGTCGGCGGCAGTATAGCTACGATCCGGCGGTCTGTGAGGCCATTCTCGACTATTACGCGCTGGAGGCCGGCGATCATATCCAGGCCGAGGCGCAGACCAACCGCCTGCGTTTCAAGCGTGTCGATCTCGGGGGCTGGATCGTTGACCAGTTCAAACCGAAGCCTGAACCCGAAGCGCCGATGCCCTTGAAATTCGTTCCCCTGGCGACACACGCGCCTGAAACCTTCGAGGCGGTTGACGCGGTCATCCTCTATATATGCGGACTATACGCCCTGTCGGTGTGGATGGCGGCCACCTACTTTGAGGGGCTCAAGCAAAGGGCGATGAACGCTTCGTGGAATCGTCTGGGGCTTTATCTGCCGCTCAAGGCCATGCTGGAAATTCAGGCGGAGGCCATACTCCGCGCGCAAAAAAGTCTGTCTTTTTAAGACAGACCTATCGGCTTGTGCGCCGGCCGGTTGATCATGTCACACCGGAATAGCCAGCACCGCGGGTGCCTGGTGACACCTGCGGCGCGGCGCTTGTCAATTATCAGGCGATCTGGTTTTCGCCCAGCCATTCAAGCAACTTCGCCTTCGGCATGGCGCCGACCTTCATCGAGGTCATCTGACCATTCTTGAACAGCATCATGGTCGGGATGCCGCGCACGCCGAAGCGCGACGGGGTCATCGGGCTATCCTCGATATTGATCTTGGCGATCTTGATCTTGTCGCCCAGGCCCTCGGCCAGTTCTTCGAGGATTGGCGCGATCTGCTTACACGGGCCGCACCATTCGGCCCAGAAATCGACCAGAACAGGCGTGTCGGACTTCAGGACATCGGCTTCAAAGCTTTCGTCGGTGATCTTGTGCGTAGCCATGGATTTTAATCCTTAGGTCGCTTTTGGGAAAAACGCGCGACGGGACGTTGTTACAGTTTCGACTTCATAGGTAGTGAATAGGCGACCATAAATCAACGACTCAAAATTTCGCCAAGCCTGAGATTTACTAAAGCATCGCTTAAGGGCGTCAATCTTGGTCCATCCGTCCACAAAAGCGCCGCCTCAACCTGGTGGTTCGGATAGATCTGCCGCAGTAAGGCGACATAACCGGCCATCTGGCGCTGGTAGGCGATGGCGGCGCCTTCCGCCGTCTCCGGCGCCGGGCGGTTCGATTTGTAATCGATAATGACGACGCGGCTATCGGTCACCACAAGCCGGTCGATTCGGCCCGACAGCATGATCTCGTCGCCGCGCCCGGTTCTGCCAATGCCACCGGCCAGTGCTATTTCGGGGCGCGATTGCGGACCAAAAGCCTCGGCAAAACGCGCATCGTTGAGGACCGTCATCACCGCCTGTGCCATTTCGCGGCGCTGATCATCGGTGAGATCGGCCTGGCGCTCCAGATAGCGCGCTGCCACCTCAGGGCGCTTGTCCGCCGCGATATCGGGCAGGATTTCAAACAGCTTGTGGATCAGGATACCACGGCGATAACGGCCAAGGCCATTATGCGATTCCAGCGGCGACGGCGCGCGTTCGTTCTCTTCGCGGTCTTCGTCGCCCATCTGCGAAATCGCCGCCCAGCGCTCCTTGCCGCGTTCGCTATCGACATCGGCCTGCGCCACGAGTGCGGTCACGAAGTCCGGCAGGATGACCTCGGGCGCCAGCACCGCCGCCTCGGCGCTCAGCAGGGGCGAACGGGCGCCGTACAGCGTCACCACCGCCTCTTTGATTTGTTCCTCATCATCGAACGGTGCTTTCAGGGCCATCGGTTCCAGCGTGGTCTCCGGCAGACGCGCAAAGGCATCGCTCAGCAAGTCATACCATGGCGCGAAGGCGTTGTTCTTGCCGGTCGCCTTCTTGCCGGCATAGCCGCACAGGGTCAGGCGGTCACGGGCACGGGTCAGGGCCACGTAGAGCAGGCGCAGGCCTTCCTGCTCGTCCTTCAGCGCCTTGGCCGCCCGGATGGCGCTGATATTGCCCGTATCCTGCTTGCGGCCGCCGATACAAAGATAGAGCTCTCCGCCTTCGCCCCGCAGCAGGAGATCGTCCTTGTTGGCGCTGGTGTGCTGCGGCCCGATCGGCAGGATGACCCACGGCGCTTCCAGCCCCTTCGAGCCGTGAACGGTCATGACGCGCACCGAACGGCCGCCCTCTTCCTGCTCGCGCTTGATCTGCGCCGCCTTGAACTCGAACAGATCAAGACAGGCGGAAAGGCCGCTATCGCCCACGCCTTCGCCTTTCAGCGCCAGGGCCAGGGTTTCTTCCAGCACATCCTCGCATTCATCGCCCAGACGGGTCAGGAAACGCTGTTTGATCGAGCGTCCGGCGTCATCGCGGCGATTAAGCACGCGCGCCAGAAAATCAAAGGCGGTCAACTGGTGCGCCGCGCGATGCGCCCATAGCAGAAGCACACGCGCTTCGGCGAAACGGCCGTCCGTATCGGTATGATCGAGCAAAGCGCCCCACAGAGGACCTTCGCGGCCCTGCGCCAGACTATAAAGGTCGTCCTCACTGAGATCGCATAGCGGACTGCGCAAAACGCAAGCCAAAGACAAGCTGTCATTGGGCTGCAGGCAGAAGCGCATCAGGGCGCGCAGGTCCTGAAAGGCGATGTGGTCGCCCAGTTTCAGCCGGTCAGCGCCGGAAACCGGCACACCGGCGATCTTCAGTTCACGGATGATATGTTCAAACAGATGGTCGCGTTTGCGCACCAGAATGAGGATATCGCCCGCATGGAGCGGACGCGACGCCTCGGTTTTCTTGGTATAGACGCTGCGGCCAGCTTCGATCTCGGCCTTGATGGTGGCCGCCAGTTGCCGTGCCAGCCGTTTCGACGGCGGTTCGTGCGACGGGGCATCGACCGGCGCGACATCGGCGTCATCCGCCGTGACCTCCGGTGCCTTGATCGGGCGCACCAGCGGCCATAGCTCGACCAGACCCTTGTGAGCGTTGCGCTGCGCCTTGTGCACGATCGTATTGCCGGTGAAATTGAGCGCATGAGACAGATCCGGCGCCGGGAAGACGGCGTCGACGAAGCCGAGAATCTCCGGCAGGGTGCGCCAGCTTTCGACCAGATCGGGGGCGACGAATTTTTGCTCAGCGGCGCGCACCTGAGCATCGAAATATTGGCCGGCATCAAGGAACTTATCCGGCTGTGCGCCCTGAAAACCATAGATCGACTGCTTTTCGTCACCCACGGCAAAGACGGTGCGCGCCAGATCCGACTGGCCGCGCCCGGAGAAAAATTCCGCCGACAAAGCCTTTACGATAGCCCACTGATCCTGCGAGGTATCCTGCGCCTCATCGACCAGAATATGCTCCAGCCCGCCATCGAGCTTGAACAGCACCCAGACCGACATCAGGTGATCGGACAGCAGGGCCTTGGTCTTGTTGATCAGGTCCTGGAAATCGAGCGCGCCTTCCTGACGTTTCTGCGTTTGGTAGATGGCGCTGAAAATGGCGAAGAGGCGCAGGCCATCGAGCGTGTTTTCAGCGATTTCCGCCGCCTTGAGGCGTTGCATCAGATCAGCGACATCGATCGCCAGGCGGTCCATCAGCAGGGCGTCGGCGGCACTGGTTTCCTTGGTGTACGGGCTTTTGCGCGGCTCGTCCTTTTGCGTGAAGAACACCGTCTTGAGCACGTCGAAATCGAGTGGCTTACCGGCCATCTGCGCCTCGATCAGCGTCAGGAAGGCCGCCCCCGCCTTCTGATTGGTGCTGGTGCTGCCCGCCATCAGTCCGGCGGCGAGATCACGGATCAGTTGCCACTCCAGCCGGTTTTCATAGGCCTCAAGGCAGGCGTGTGTCGTGCAGACACCCTCCAGCCCCAGACTGACAAACAGGTCATGTGCCCAGTCGCCTTTGGCCTGAAGCGCGTCAAAATGCGCTTTGATGTCGTCGTGCTGATGTATGAACTGCTGTAATAACCGCTCGAAGCCCATAACCTTGAGCTTGCGGATCAGTCGGTCGCGCGCCGCCATCACCTCAGCCAGTTCCGGCGTATCGAGCGTCAGCAGACCGGCGCTGGCCTTTTCCGACAACTGCCCGCCGATCAGATCGTCCAGCACTTGAAAGGCGGGTGATAGACCGGCTTCGAGCGGGAAACGGCGCAGCAGCTTTTCGCAGAAACCGTGCAGTGTCTGGATTTTCAGACCGCCGGGCGTTTCCAGCGCCTTGGCGAACAGGGCGCGCGCGCGCGGCAGATCGTGCACCGCCTCATCGATGCTGGCCAGGTCACGCGCCAGTTCATCATCGGCCGCCACAGCCCAGCCGCCGAGCCGCTCGAACAAACGGCCCTGCATTTCAGCGGCGGCGGCCTTGGTGTAGGTGACGCACAGGATACGTTCGGGTTTGGCGCCGCCCAAAAGCAGGCGCGCCACACGGTTGACGAGGGTCGAGGTCTTGCCGGAGCCGGCATTGGCGGTCAGGAAGGACGAGGCTTTCGGATCGGCCGCTATATTCTGAGCGTTCGGATTTTGGGCGTTCATGCCTCTTCCTCCGCTTCCGCAGACTCATCATCGCCCAGCACGCTCCACTCATAGAGCCGTGCCAACTGGTCGTAATCGCCGCCGCGCACCTTGAGGAACTGTGGCGCGGTCCATGACAGGTAGGGTTTGGAAGGCTCGGCATAATCTTCAAGCCGGCGTTTCAGGCTGGCCAGCGCCGCTTCGGCCAGATCATTGGCGTTTTCGCCCTTTTGCACGGCGGACTTTTCGGTCGTGCTGTCGGGCGACACCCGCACATAGATCAGGTCGCCGATCGGCTTATCGCCATCGATGCCGGCAAAGCCACCATGGCGCAGGATCGCCGCGGTCAGGGTCAGTTGCGGATAGAAGCCGGCGGTTACCTGTTTGGCAGAAGGCGGCTGGCCGGTCTTGAAATCGAGAATATCGACGCCGTCCTCGCGCACCTCGATGCGGTCGGACTTGGCGATCAATGTGAAATCGCCACCCGCCGTAGCCATCACCAGTTCACCGCGTTCCTCGATGCGCAATCTTGGTCTTGCCGCACGGCGCTCCGCCTCGAAGGCGACGAATTCGCGCGCCAGATCCGGCAGGAGAGGCCGTTGCAGCGCCATCTGCGACGGTGACAGGTGCGTGGCGGCAAGCTCTTCCTCCAGCATGGCGGTCAGGCGGCGCACGCCTTCCGGGCCCAGCACGTCCTCCGCCGCAAAGCGCTCAAGGCTCTTGTGGATGGCGGTGCCGCGCTGGCGCGCCTCGACCGGCTCATTGGGGCGGTCCATCGGCCTGAGGCCCAGAATACGTTTGGCATAGATGGCGTAAGGATCGCGCACAAACACCTCGACCTCGGTGACCGACATGCGGTCGGGTCGCACGGCCACCGGTGGCTTTGGCGCCGGGCGCAGAGCGGGGCGGAGCAGGGCGGGCTTGCTTTTCAGGCCACAATCCAGCGCGCGTGACCAGGCAAGCACCTCCGGCCGCGTTTCGATCTTGATGCCTGCGCCGTCGCACAGGGTTTGCAAGCGCCACAGCCAGCGCGACGCCACCTGTGGCTCACCTTCACGGCGATGCCGCGTGACAAGGTAGACCTCCGGCGCTGTGGCCGCCTGGACAAAATCGTGCGCTGACAGGCCGGTGCGGCGCTCGGGTGTCGGCAAGCCCAGCTTCTGGCGCATCGGGCGGGAGAGAAACGGGTCCATATCCGGCGCCTGCGGCCACACGCCTTCTTCGAGACCAGCCAGAATCAGCCGGTTGGCCTTGACGAGGCGCGCTTCGATGGCGCCGAGAATGAGCAGGCGCGGGTGGGTATTACCGCCGGTGCGCACCTTGCCCTTGCCGATCAGATGACCGAGAATATCGTTGACTTCGCGCTGGCTGCTGACCGTAAAGCCGGCGCTTTCGCGGATCAGTTCGGCCAGCATTTCCGAGGCCTGCGCGCCGGGTGCTCCTGCCCACAAGACCTGCCCTTCATCGGCCGCCAGACGTTCGGCCAGTGCGACAACGCGAACAACGGCCTCGCTGAGTTCGCTCGGCGCGGCCGCGATGGCCGACTGCATCAGGCCAAGATAGTCCGTCCACAGATCAAGTGCTTTTTCATCCGCAGCCAGGGCAGCCGTAATCGCATCCGTATCGTTGGGCGTAGCGCCGCGCAAAGCCCTGGTTTCCAGCCCGTACAGGCCCTTATGGCCCGACAGACGGCAATAGGGGTTCTGCAGCAGGCTCAACAGCCGCACCGGATCGTGTGGTGTCTCCATCAGGCTCAGCAGATCGAGCAGGAAACGCCCGGTCAGGCTGTTCGAGAGCGGCTCACCGGCCGAGGAATCGGGCTGCAAACCCCAGCGCGACAAACGCGCGGCCACGCGGCGCGACAGGGTAATATCAGGCGTGATCAGCGCCACCACCTTGTTCGGTTCTTCCAGACATTCGCGCATCAGAAGCGCGATAGCCGAGGCCGCCTCTTCATCGCGCGCCGTGTGGATCTCTACCAGCCCCTTCAGGCCTTCCGTGAGGGTGTCGCCCTCTTCGGCCCTGAGCACGGCGATTTGTGCCAGCCAGTCCTTGGTGGCCTCGGCGGGACGCAGCGCTTCATTGATCAGGCGGCGGCGGGCATCACCCTTGCGGTCGGCTTCCATTGAGGCTGGCCAGGTATGGATCTGGTCGCGCGTCACCTCATGGCGGTCGAGCGTACGCTTCATCGTGCCTTGCGGATGCGATTCCTCGATCTGCGCCCAGACATCTTCGGCGAGGTGGAGATCGAGCCCCGGCAGGACCACGGCCCCCAGCGGCGCTTGCGCCACCACATTCATCAGGTCGGCCATCGAGGGTGCAGAGCCGGTCGAACCCGCCAGAATGAGCGGCGTATGCGGCGGATGCTCCGTCCACTGATTAACCAGACGGCGGATCAGGGTCACCTGCCGTTTTGATGGGTCCATCAGGCCCAGGTCATGCAGGCGTTTCGGCCATTGGCGCACGGCTACATTGAGGAATTTCGCCGAAATCTGCCAATGGCTGGCCCAGCCTTCGAGCGCATACTGGTCTTCGCCAATACCCGAGACGAGATTTTCCAGTTTGCCGACCGCATCAACCTCTTCCAGCGCCAGTGAATCGAAAAAGCCAGCCAGGCTGTCGGCCAGTTCGAGCGCCAGTCGGGCGGAAACCTCGCGGCCTTCGAGCCCGTCATATTCAGCCGTGATCAGGCGCGCCAGCTCGAAGCGACGGCGCAAGGGGGAAAGCGCCGGCGGCAGATCAAGTCCCAGCGCTTCGAGATCGAACGGCGGCTCGCCTTCATCGAGATCGCCGATGGCGCGGATCTGTGGCAGCAGCAAGGCCCCACCGCGCGCCTGCTGCGAAAATGACCGCGCCATCGAACGCGCGCCGCGCCGTGTGGGGGTCAGGATTTGCGCTGTCGAGAGCTGGTCGCCGAGAGATTGACAGATGCCCTTGGCCAGATCGTTGAGGAAGCACCGCCCGGACGGGATGGTGAACCAGCGCGGTCCTTGTCTGGCGAAAATATCGTTCATGACCTAAGGCGCGCCTCGGCGGCATCGCGCGCTGCCGGATCACCGACATGCATCCAGTCGCCGGTCATGACGCTGCCGTGCAGACGACCTTCAGGCGCGAGTCTGCGCCAGATTTTCGACAGGGAAAAAGCCGCTTCATCGACACCATCGACGATCTGCGGTCTGGTGATCTGCACGCCCATATAGGCATAGGGCGCCTGCGCCGCCTCGCCGCGAAACCGTAAGGCGGTGCCGTCCAGAAAGAAGTCGCCATGGCCGTCGAAGCCCATGGAGCGCGCAAGCGGGGCCAGCATTAGGGCGGCGTCCATGGTCTCAGGGTTCCACATCTGCGCCAGATCCTTCATGGCGTCATGACCGGCGTCCTCCAGCCAGACGCTGTCGGTATTGACCACCCAGACCGGATCATCGCCGAGCAGGGGGCGGGCTTTTTTCAGGCCACCACCGGTTTCCAGCAGGGCGTCGCGTTCATCGGAAATAAGGATATCGAGATCGCTGCGCGTTTTCAGATGGGCTTCCAGCTTGTCGGCGAAGTAGTGGACATTGACCACGAAACGCTTCGCGCCGGCCGCCTTGAGACGATCAAGCATATGGTCGATCAGGGTCCGCCCCGCGACCTCGACCAAGGCTTTCGGCTTGTCATCGGTCAGAGGCCGCATCCGCGTGCCGAGGCCGGCGGCCAGAATAAAGGCGGTTTCAGGGGCGCGTGTCATGATATCAGCCTGTCGTTGAAGCCATAGCGGCCGAACCAATCGCGCAAGCCCTCCATGCCGTCGGCACGAAGATTGCGGCTTAGGTGCCCCAACATGCGCGGCATGAAGGCCGCATATTTCGGTTTGTGATCCCGCGTCACCAGACGGGCGAATACGCCGAGGATGCGCGCGGCGTTAAGCGTGGCCAGCGCCGTATAGTCGCGCATGAAGGCGGCGCGATCGACCTGCGGACGCAATTTGAAATAATGATCCAGACACAGGGCTTCCAGCTCGGGCGACACATCGCGGCGGGCGTCCTGCAACAGCGACAGCAGATCCCAGGACGGGTGCGCGCGCAGGGCATCCTGAAAATCGATCAGACCCACGCGCTGAATGCCTTCGCGTTCTGGCAACCACAGCAGGTTTTCGGCGTGGAAGTCGCGATGGATAAAGACGGTTGCGCCGGCTTCGGCGCGTTGGCGCAAGGGCGCCCACAGCGCTTCCCATTCAGCCAGGGCCGTCGTATCCAGCGTGCAGGCCGGATCATAGTGCGGATACCACTCGGTGAAGACCTCGGCGCCTGTTTTCAGCGCCAGATCGTCATAGGCGAGCAGGGGCCAGCCGCCCGGCAGCACGTCCGGCGGCGTCACCGCGTGTAGCTTGGCCTGAACCTCGATGGCTGCCAGATAGAGCGGCGCTGCGTCCTGCCCCTGGTCGATCAGGGTCACAAAGACATCGGCGCCCAGATCTTCGCTGATCAGCAGGCCATTGCCTGAGTCCACCGCGATGATGTCCGGTGCCGATAGTCCTTGCGTCCGCAAATAGTCGGCCACCGCTACAAAGGCCTCGATTCGCCCGCCAGAAAGGCGCGCCAGGGCGAAATAGCCCGAAGTCCGCCGCTCAGATTCGCTTTCTCCCGGCCGGCAAGGCTCTGCTCCCGGCACGGGCGGCTGATCCATCAGCATAAAGCTTTGACCATCGGCGCGTACCAGACGCTCGTAGCGTCGCGTTGAGGCGTCACCGGGCAGGGGCTGGCGCATGGCGTCGGCAAAACCGGCATCGCTCAGGAACCGTTGTTTAAGACTTTCACGATCTGAAACGTTGAAATCCGGCATTATGTTTCTGAAGCGCCCATGCGGTGTTATCGTGACCTTTCGGCCCTGATCCCTATCGGCTTCTTCTAGGATGATATCGAGGCGATCGTCAAAGCCCAAATGACCCAGCCGCTCCGGCCATTCGATCAACAAAACGCTATAGGCCAAGGCGTCGTCGAGCCCCAGTTCATAAGATTCTTCCGGCGCTTTCAGGCGATAGAGATCGAGGTGGGCGATCTGAAAATCCGCTGTGTCATAGGTCTGCATCAGGGTAAAGGTCGGCGACGGCACGTCTTGATCAGAACTCGTCAGTGTACGGATCATTGCGCGTGCCAGCGACGACTTGCCCATGCCGAGACCGCCACGCAGATAGACGATATCGCCGCTTTTAAGCTGGGGCGCGAGGCGTGCGCCCAGATCGATTGTGGCGGCTTCATCGGGCAAATGCAGGGTTTGGGCTTTGGTGAGATCAGGCATGAAACGGCTCGTCGGGATGGGCTTGCAGCGTCTGTTCGACATAGGCCTTAAGGCTGTCCGTGTCCAACCCTTCGGTCTGCGGCGCGATCACCGGCCCCACGGTCAGGTCGAAACGCTTGCCGGCCTTGTTGAGGAACTCATGGAACAGGGTGATGTCGCGCAGTTCCTGTGAAAAACGGTTGAACAGGTGAAACCAGACGCTGTCCGGCCCGGCAAGGTGCATCGGCACGATGTCCGCGTTATATTTCTGCGCCAGCGATACAGCGGTCGGAGCCCACGCCGGATCGACCAGCCGGCCCTGAGCATCGCGCCTGGCCAGCCGTCCGGCCGGAAACATGACGACGCAGCGTTCGGCCTCGAAAGCGGCCTTCGCCCCTTGCAGGGTGGCGCGGGTTTTGTCGCGGGTGCGCTTGGCCTCGACCCACTCCACCGGAATAAGCGCCTCGGCGAAGCGCGGATTGACGCGCAGGGCGTCGGCATTGGCGAAAAAGATGGCGTCAGGCCGGCGCTTCAGGAGGGCGTCATAGACGGCGATGCCATCAGCGATGCCCGTCGGGTGATTGCAGACGACGACGCAGCGGCCGGACTGTGGCACGCGCTCAAGACCGCGGGTGACCACCTCAAGCGACAGCAGTTTCGAGACGTAATCGAGGCTTTCCGCACCGCCCTTGTGCGCCACCGCATCGGCCATGCGCACGGCCTTATGGCGCCCCAGGAGGGCATAGAGCACGGGCTGCGCGACAGGCCAGACGGGCGAGGCCACCAGCCCTGGTGCCCGCTCATGGATCAGTTCGTCGATAATATGCCGTGTCGCCATGGCCCTTGGTAGACCTGTTTGCCCGATCTGAGCAAGCACTCGGCAGGCCCTTGGCAATCACGCCGCATCCCTATATGACGGGTTCATGCCCGATAGCCTTGCCAAACCGCTAAGCGTAAAACCTGTCAGCGAAGATCGTCGCCGTCCCAAGGCGCTGCTGCCCTATGTCGCTCTGTGGGTCATGGCCATAGGGTGTGTGGTTTTTGCCCTGTGCACGATGTTTCTGCAGCGTTAGGGCGCTTATCCGTTCATTTGAATGGATTTCTTATATTAACCATGATGCCTTTCGCGCTAGCACGTTAACGATTATAGTCGGCCGCAGATGAGCGGTGCCGCAAGGCGCGTGGGGGTACATATGAACCGTAAATTCCTGCTATGGGCCATGGCCTTTGTGGTGATCTGCCCGGCCCTGTTTGGCGTCGGTTACTGGGTGTGGTGGGATCAGGTCCAGCGCTATGCCCCGGTCACCATCGCCAGCCCGACCGATGCCGCCGCCATTACCAGCCTGTTGACGCGCGCCGATTACGTTTCGCCCGATTTCCAGAAGGATGTCCTTACCACAGGCCCCGCATCCGGTATCACCACAGCCGTGACCAAGCCGGTGGACAAGCGCTGGGTCTATCTTGTGACGTACCGCGATTGCGCCCCGTGCCGCGCCTATGAGGATGTCGAGTTTCCGCGCCTGCAGGCCGGTGGCGTCGAGACCCGCATCGTCGCTTTTGCCCGCGAGGACAATGGCAATGTCAAGCAATCGACGCCGGAGGAACGCTCGACCATCGCCGAGCTGTGGCTGAACCGGAGCTGGCTGCTTTACCAGCAATGGCGCAACGCCGCGCCGGAAGCCTGGAAGGCCGAGAACATCGCCGTGGCCGATAACGATCTGGCGCGCTCGGGCGTGGTCTGGGCGTCGCGCGACTTCATCAACCAGCTTGCGCCGCTGTTGCGCAACAGCAAGGTCAATGTCGCCTATCCCATCGTCATCTGGCGCAACAAGAATAACGAACTGCGCGTCTGTAGCTGCGCCAGCAACAAGGCCTATCACTTCATCCGCGAGGACCTGGGCTTGCCCGGAGATCTCGAAACCGATGTCAAGGATCTGCTGCATCTCCCTAAAAACCTGATGCCGTTTGGCAGTGAAACCTCGGCGTCGTCCTCATCCTCCAGTCTGGCGCCGGCGCCGGGATTGAGCGCCGACAAGGATTATGGTCCGGGTGCGGCGCCATCGAGCTTTTAGAGCGCTTTCCGAAAAGTGTGACGCACTTTTCGGATAAAAAAGCGCGTCAAAACAAAAAATTAGAGCGCCGATCTGATTCAATCAGATCGGCGCTCTAAGACCGGCCATCAAACCATAAAAAACCCCGCCCTGTTGCCAGAGCGGGGTTTTTTATTGGGTCGGTTTAAAAGCTTACGCTTCGGCGTCCGGGTTGCCCGAGGACTCAGCGGCGGTCAGTTGCGCGCGAAGTTCGGCGCCCTTGGAGCCGCGCGTCGAGTTCATCGAACGCTCGACGATACGGGCAGCCTTACCGCGGCGATCGCGCAGATAGTAGAGCTTGGCGCGACGGACAACACCGCGACGCTTCACTTCGATGCCTTCGATCAGCGGCGACAGCAGCGGGAATACGCGCTCAACGCCTTCGCCGAAGGAGATCTTGCGGACGGTGAAGTTTTCATTGATGCCGGCGCCGGCACGGGCGATGCACACGCCTTCGAAAGCCTGAACGCGTTCGCGCTCGCCTTCCTTGATCTTGACGCTGACGCGCAGGGTGTCGCCAGGCTGGAATTGGGGGAATACCTTGGTGCCGCGCATCTTGGCGACTTCTTCGGCTTCAATCTTTTGCAGCAGGTTCATAGGAACGCTCCTAATAATTATGCGTCTTTCGACACGTTGAGGCTTATTTGCCTTTTAGCTGTGATTTGGAAAGATACGCCGCCCATAGATCAGGCCGTCGTTCCTTCGTGGTCGCCTCTCTTTGCTCCTGTCGCCACTTGGCAGCCTTTTTATGGTCGCCGTTCAGCAGCACTTCGGGGATGTCGAGGCCCTCGAACGTCCGCGGTCTTGTGAACTGCGGCTGCTCCAGGAGTCCATCCTCAAAGCTCTCATTATCGAGACTGGCCTGTGCGCCGAGAACCCCCGGTATAAGTCGCACCACCGCCTCGATGGTCACCATCGCCGCCGCTTCTCCGCCCGCAAGGACGGCGTCGCCGACGCTGATTTCTTCGAACCCGCGGCTGTCGAGCACCCGCTGATCCACCCCTTCAAACCGCCCGCACAGGACAATCAGCCCTGGGCGTGTGGCCCATTCCTTGACCTTCGCTTGCGTCAGGGGCCTGCCGCGTGCGCTCATATAGACAAGAGGGCGATCATTAAGCTCTATCGAATCAAGAGCTTGCGCGATCACATCCGCCTTTAAGACCTGACCGGGGCCACCGCCCGCGGGGGTATCGTCAAGAAAGCCGCGCTTATCGCTCGAAAAGTTGCGAATGTCCAGTGTTTCCAAGGCCCAGCGCGCAGATTCTTTCCACGCCGTGCCGATCAGCGAAACGCCGAGCGGCCCCGGAAAGGCTTCCGGAAACATGGTCAGGACGGTGACTTGGTAAGGTGTAGGGTCGGACATGCCGGCTCTATAACCGCAAGCGGCGCAAGAGTCACCCATCACAGCCAAGAAACCCGATCATCACCGCACAGGCGCGATGTCCCCCTCCCAAAGTGCGGGGAGGGGGAGCGAGGCTTAGCGCTTCAACCGCAAGGTCAGGCCCACTGCACGGGGCTGGCCAAGGAACGCCTTGTAGCTGCCGGCCTGGAACGGCGCGGAAAACGCGACCTGGTAGTAGGTATCGTCCGTCAGGTTCTGGCCCCACAGTTCTAGCGCCCAGCTTTCATCCGGCGCGCCGATGCTGAGGCGGCCATTATAAAGCGTGTAGGCGCGTTGCATCTTAATCGGCGCCAGATCGGAGCCGGTGTTATAACTGCTGTTATACTTGGCCGAGAGGGTGGCAACGAAGCGGTAACGACCGACGGCGTGAGCATAATCGACGCCATATACGCCCGACCAGCGCGGTGCGAACGACGCTGTGCCATTGGCCACCAGCGGCACGCCCGGCACGGCTTCGGGCCCGAACGTCGCCTCGTTATAGGTCACGCCGCCATTGAGGGTAAAATCACCGACCAGATAGCGGCTTTCGACCTCGATGCCCTGGCTTTTCAGGCGCGGCACCGAATTAACGACAAAGTTGGTGCCGAGGAAGGTGTTGAGCTGGAAGTTGCGGAAGCTTTCATCGAAGGCCGCGACATCGAGCGCCAGACGGCGGGAGAGGAAGCGGCCCTTGAAGCCGATCTCGACCGATTGCGAGGTTTCACGCTTGAAGGATGTATCGGTATCGGCCGTCAGGTTGCTGTTCTGCTCGCGATCGAGATTGAAGCCCGCACCCTTCCAGCCTGTGGCGTAGGAGGCATAGGTCATCAGGTTTGGTCGCGCCTGCCATTTCAGCTTGAGCGAGCCGGTCGTGGCGTTATCGGTGTTCTTCTGTGTGAGGGTCAGGTCATTGAACGCCGGATTGGACCACGGCTGGCAGATGGTGGTCTTCACCGAGGCGCTGGCGCAGGCAATCCCGTCATCGCTGTTGGTATAGGCCGAGGTCAGGCGCTTGGTTTGGCTATTGTAGCGCAGGCCGCCGAGCAGAGAGACGGTTTCGCTGATGTGCCACTCGGCATGACCAAAGATGGCGGTGTTGCGCTCGTGCTGACGATAGGTGTCGTGATTGCCTTCGCCTTCGACAAAGGATTGTCCGACCGGCAGACCGGTCAGTTGCGACACGCGGTTGATATTGGCGCCGGCGCTCAACAGCAGGCCGAGATAGGATTCGTAATCGGCGCCGTAAAGGGTTTCGTCGTGGCGCGTCAGGTCTTCCGAATTGGCGTAGAGACCGGCCATCCATTCGAACGCGCCGTTTTGGCCATTGAGACGGATTTCCTGCGACCAGGTATCGATCCGGTTGCCGAAGCCACCATTAGGATCACGGTAATAGATATCGGCGCTGGAGAAATCGGCGTCATAGCCATTGGTGTGATCCCAGTGGCGATAGGCGGTGATCGAGGTGAGCTGCATATTATTGGCCAGGCGCAGATCCCATTGCGCCGAAAGACCGGCATCGGTCAGCTTCTGCTTGGTCGAGCGGTTGGACCACGCCTGACGTGCCTTCGGATCGACCACCGAGGCCGTGCCGTCATCGGACGCCAGTTGATCGACATAGGCGCGGGTGCTGCCGATGGCGATGGCGGTGCCGACGCAGCACGATTCATCGCGCTTGGTGTAGTCGCCGATGAGGCGCAGGCGCGACCAGCCGTCGCCGTCATAGAGCAACTGACCGCGCGCCGACCAGTAGTTCTGATCGCCGTCGTCGGTCTGGGTGCGCGGGCCGTCGCCGGTATGGACATGGTACTGCCCCTCGCGCTGGCGCTTCACCAGCGACAGCGAGCCGGCCCATTTATCGGCCAGCTTGCCGGTGGTGTAACCGGCGACGCCGAGCGTGCCCTGCTCGCCGGCCGTCAGTTCGAGCGATGCGTGCGGCGTGAACGACGGCAGCTTGCTGACCACCTGAATGATGCCGGCTGATGCGCCCTTGCCGTAGATATCGGACTGCGGCCCTTTGAGGATTTCGATGCGGTCCAGCTCGCCCAGATCGCTCATGGCGGTGGCGGTGCGGGCGCGCGACACGCCATCGATCACCACGCCGACCGAGGAATCGAGGCCGGGATTGTCACCCACCGTGCCGACGCCGCGCAGGCGTGCCGTGGTCTGGGCTTCATTGGCGGTGGAGGTGATCAGCAGCGATGGGGTGAGGGTCTGCAGGTCCTTCAGATCGTGCGCGCCGGCTTTTTCAAGCTGGGTGCCGGAGACAACCGAAACCGTCAGCGGTGCGCGGCTGAGCGGCTCAGCCTTCTTTTGCGCGGTGACGATCACCTCGGTTGGGTCGGTATCTTGGGAAAACGCAGGAAAGCTCAGCCCCGCCAGCATCACGCCGGCGAGCGCCGTGCCTGTCAGGAGACGGCACGAAAGGGGTAACATCATATTTGGCCTCTTTTTGTAGCCCCATTTTCGGGGTCTATACGGAATCCGCCTAAGCGTTTTGTTATAGCCTCGCAAGCGTCAAAAGCGTGTAAACAGGCGCTCTTTACGCAACGTAAGCCTGAAAGCCTTATCTATCAACGAATCGCGTTACGCACGTACAGGATGGTTTTCCAACACCTGTTGTCAGGAAAGGACAGTCTTGTTACGGAACCCTGCCAGGTTCTGACAGCCACGGAAAGCGCACCGCCATGACACCCTATGTTTTGATCCTCCACGAGGTCGCTGACTATCCGGCGTGGAAAGTCATCTTTGATAACGCCGCCGTTATCCGTAAGGCGGCCGGTGAGATTAGCTATCAGGTGTTGAAATACGATACCGACGCCAACCGCATCGTCCATTTCTCGGCCTGGTCATCTCTGGACAAGGCGCGACAGTTCTTTGAATCGCCAGAACTGGTCGAGATCCGAAAAGTGGCAGGGGTGAAGGCGCCGGATTTCATCTATCTGGAAGAAATCGAGCGCGGATTGCTGACATAGTCGGGTTTCTGGTTTGCTGTTATGATGCCCTAAAAAAGGGAGCGAACCATGCGGACACTCAGCGTCTTCAACAATATCAGCCTTGATGGCTATTTCACCGACGCCCGCAACGATATGAGCTGGGCCCACGGCGCCGATGATGCGGATTTCAACGCCTTCGTCGCCGGCAATGCGTCGGGCGATGGCGTGCTGGTGTTTGGCCGCATCACCTACGACATGATGGCCGGCTGGTGGCCCAGCGACATGGCGGCGCAGGCCATGCCCGAGGTTGCGGCGGGCATGAATCGCATGACGAAGTACGTTTTTTCACGCTCGATGACGTCAGCGGACTGGCAGAACACGCAGGTTTTCAACGAGGATGCGGTCGAGGCCATGCGCCGCCTGAAAGCGGAAGCCGGCGGCGCCATGGTGGTGCTTGGCAGCGGCAGCCTGGTGGCCCAACTGGCCAGGGCCGGTCTGGTCGATGACTATCAGGTGGTGGTGTGCCCGGTCGTGCTTGGCGCTGGCCGTTCGATGTTTGAGGGTATCGACCGGCGCGACCTGATCCTGACGCAGAGCCGTGCTTTCAGCAACGGCAAGGTGTTTCTGCGCTACCGTTAGCGAACATGCAGGCCGAGTTCGGACAGCAGTTCGGCGGCCTGAGCGCGCGAGATGGTGGCGCCCTTGAACCGGCGGGCATCTTCCAGCCGGACGCCGCCGATATCGGTGCCGCGCAGGTCAGCCCCTTCAAAACGCGCATCGGTCAGGATGGCGTCGCGTAAAGAACAGTCCTCAAAGACGGTCTGGCGGAAATCGCAGCGATGCAGTTCGGCATTGTGCATGTCGAGCGATTTCAGCGTCTGCTTGCTGAACGAAAAACCGCGCAGGCGGGCGTCGTTCAGGCGGCATTCCTCAAAGGTGACATCGAGCGCGCGGGTATCGAGCAGATTGGCGCCGGTCAGCTTGCAGCGTTGGAAACGCGATTGCGACAGGGTGGCGCCACGGAACAGGCTGTTGTTGAAATCACAGCCGGTGAACCGCGACTCGATCAGGATGGCGCTGGTGAAATCGGCGTGCGCGCCCTTGCATTTGATGAACTGCGTGCGTTCCAGCTTGGCGCTGACGAACTTGGTCTTGCGGAACAGGCAGTCCTCGAACACCCAGCCATTGAGGATGAAATCGGACAGATCGACCTCTTCGACCTCGCAGCCGACCAGCTTGACGGGTGTGCCCTTATTGGCCAGCAACAGGACCGCGCCACGGTCGAGGATTTGGTCAGTTATGGTGGTGGCGGGTTCTGGGGTCATGGGTCAGTCAACAATTACAGCTAAATGAAATATTGTCAGTGCAAAGGACAGTGCATATCCGAGCCAGCCTGTCCTTGTGAATTTACGTCGAATGGCCGATACGGTTGCCAATATGAATAAGGCGAATGTTACATACTTCGCGCGCCAAAAGAAATTTGTCACGCTTGGGTCTGTGTATCTGCCGCCACAAATCATCTCACCACTATCATCAAGATGACATAGCAAATGAACACTTATGTTCATCCTTACAATAATAAGGACAACAAACCACAGCAACGGCGACCACGCGATTAAGGTATTCCAGTTTTGCCGGGCGAAATAGCGTTGCCAGAAATTTTGCATAAGCCTCAGCTTGCATTCAGGTAAACACATAGCTCTTACAGCACATGCTGTCGAGTTACGGGGTCGAGGGTTTGGCGCCAGCGAACGTATAGCGTTCGCAAGCCATGGTGACCCCTCAACTATCAGATAAAGAAAAGGCGACCCCATAAATGGGATCGCCTTTTCTTTATTCAGAGAAGACGAAGGGGCCGGAGGCCACTTCCACCCCGTTACTTGGCGGTTGGGAAATTCTTACGCTGGATGGTCCATTCCTTGTCCGTGCAAAGGCCGCAGGCCTCACCGACGAAATAGGTTTCAGCCGTCTTGTCACCGCGCAACTGCCATTCCAGCCACTGCACAGCCACCTTGGCGGATGGCCCACCATTGGGGCGCAGGAAATCGCCGCCATGCGAGGCGCTGTTATTCGCCACCATGACCGGCACATGATTGATGTGCTCAAAGTCATCCATGCCGTTCTTGTAAGCAATATCTTTCGGCCCGCCCAGAATATAGAGGATAGGGGTATGCAGGGTTTTAAGCGTTGCCTTAGTAACGTTTAATGCGGAGAGGAAATTGTTGCCGTCCGGAAAGGTGCCGCTGTTATCGATGATGACCGCTTTCACGCGCGGATCGCCAGCCAGACCTAAGGCCTGAATGCCCCCGCAGCTAAAGCCGGACACCGCAATCTTGGCGGGATCAATCTTGCCGAAATAGGGGCTGCCGGAGCGGGCGTTTTCCGCCAATGCCCATTCGAGGCCCGCCTTCACATCTGCACCGGTCGTTGCCGTGCCGGGAGCGGCACCTTCCGGACGCTTAGGTTCCGGGGTCGAGCCGGGGCCGGAATAGATGCCACCGGGCGCGATGACCACGTAACCGTAGGAGGCCAGCTCCGCCAAATGCAAACGCGAACCCGCGCCATCGGCCGAACAGGCGCCATTGCCCCAGGCCACAATGCCGAGCGTGCCCGAAGCGACCTTTGACAAATCCTTTGGCCGATAGACAACGTGATTGGGCAGGCTGGAGTCCTGTTCCTTCATCGCTGGATAGGCACCGGTGCCTTCGGTATCCGGGGCCTTGGCGTAGGCCGCCTGATCAGCATCAGATTTGGCCTTTTCCTCAGCGGTTTGCGGCGGAAAGACCGGCATGTTCGGCGGCGGAGCATTTTGGGCCACGACCGAACCGGCCATGGCCATGGTCATGAGGGCGATAAGGCTTAGTCCTGTTGTGTATTTCATGGCGTCCCTGCTTTTTTATTGTCGTTATCGACTAATTGTCAGACAAGAAATAATCCAAATACCGAAGATTGTCACGTGTTAACAGGGCCCAGCCATACGCTGTCGCGTTATGGTGGTGAGGGGTCCAAGACCCCTCCCCTTGCATTAAAAAAGCCTGCCACCCCTCAAAAGGGATGGCAGGCTTTAAAATCAGCAAGAAACCCCACCCCCATCCGGCTTCGCCGGACGGTCCCCCTCCCCGACAAGTCGGGGAGGTATAAGGCAGAGGCGTCAACCCAGACTCTGACGAGTTAGGGTCCTAGGGGCTTGCCCCTAGTCGCGACGCGGACGGCGCGGACGGCTCGAACGCTCGCCACGGTCCGAACGCTCACCACCTTCAGCCGTTTCCAGCTCAGGCTCTTCGCCGGACGCGATGCGGGCCGCTTTTTCAGCCGCCAGCTTTTCCGTCAGGTCTTCGCCAGTTTCCTGATCGACCACCTTCATGGAGAGCTTCGTCTTGCCACGATCGTCGAAGCCTAAGAACTTCACCTTCACTTCGTCGCCTTCGTTCAGGACGTCCGAGGTCTTGCCGACCTTTTCGTTCTTGATCTGCGAGATGTGGACGAGGCCGTCCTTGGCGCCGAAGAAGTTCACGAACGCGCCGAAATCGACGACCTTCACGACCTTGCCCTTGTAGATGGCACCGACTTCCGGCTCCGACGCGATCGACTTCACCCAATCGCGGGCGGCGTCGATCTTCGATTGTTCCGAAGCCGAGATCTTGATGGTGCCGTCGTCGGCGATGTCGATCTTGGCGCCCGTCTTTTCGACGATTTCGCGGATGACCTTGCCGCCGGTGCCGATCACTTCGCGGATCTTGTCGGTCGGGATCTTGATGGTTTCGATCTTGGGAGCGAATTCGCCCAGTTCTTCACGCGCACCGGAGATCGCCTTGTTCATTTCTTCCAGGATGTGCAGACGACCTGCGCTGGCCTGGCGAAGTGCCTTGGTCATGATCTCTTCGGTGATGCCGGCAACCTTGATGTCCATTTGCAGGGACGTGATGCCGTTGATCGAACCGGCCACCTTGAAGTCCATGTCGCCGAGGTGATCTTCGTCACCCAGGATGTCGGACAGGATGGCGTATTCGCCGGAGGGCTCAAGGATGAGGCCCATGGCGATACCCGAAACCGGCGACTTCAGCGGCACGCCGGCATCCATCAGGGCCAGCGACGAGCCACAGACGGTCGCCATCGAGGAGGAGCCGTTCGACTCGGTGATTTCCGAGACCAGACGGATCGTGTAGGGGAAATCTTCCGGGGCCGGGAGCATCGGACGCACTGCGCGCCAGGCCAGCTTGCCGTGGCCGATTTCGCGGCGGCCGGGCGAACCCATGCGGCCGGTTTCACCGACGGAGTACGGAGGGAAGTTATAGTGGAGAAGGAACTTCTCCTTGTAGGTGCCTTCCAGGCTATCGATGAACTGCTCATCATCGCCGGTGCCGAGCGTGGCCACGACCAGCGCCTGGGTTTCACCGCGGGTGAACAGGGCCGAACCATGGGTGCGCGGCAGGATGCCGACTTCGGACACGATCGAACGGACCTTGTCGACGGCGCGGCCGTCAACACGCTTGCCGTGCTCGATGATGTCGCGGCGCAGGACGTCGGCTTCACATTCTTTGAAGGCGGCGCCGAAGATGGCGGCGTCTACGCCGTCAGGATTTTCTTCGGTCTTGACCAGCGAAACGGCGGCCTTGGACTTGGCAGCGCCAACGGCTTCGTGGCGCGGGTGCTTTTCCTGGATGGTGTAGGCGTCGCGGATATCCTGGCCGACCAGGCCCTTGATCTTCGTGACGACGTCGGAGAAATCTTCGGCTTCAAACGCGAAGGGTTCCTTGGCGACGTGTTCGGCCATCTCGATGATGGCGTCGATCACCGGCTGCATGCCGCGATGCGCGAACATCAGAGCGCCGAGCATGGTGTCTTCCGACAGTTCCTTGGCTTCCGATTCCACCATCATGATGGCGTCCTGCGTACCGGCGACAACGAGGTCGAGGTTCGATTCCTTGATCTGGTCAACGGTCGGGTTCAGCACGTATTCGCCGTCGATCAGGCCAACGCGGGCGCCGCCGATGGGGCCCATGAAAGGCACGCCGGAGAAGGTCAGGGCCGCGGAGGCGGCGACCATGGCGACGATATCGGGATCATTTTCCATGTCGTGCGACAGGACGGTGCAGACAACCTGCACTTCGTTCTTGAAGCCCTTGACGAACAGCGGGCGGATCGGACGGTCGATCAGGCGCGAAACCAGGGTTTCTTTTTCCGAAGGGCGGCCTTCGCGCTTGAAGTAACCACCGGGGATCTTGCCGGCGGCGAAGGTCTTTTCCTGATAGTTGACGGTCAGCGGGAAGAAGTCCTGACCGGGCTTCGGCTTGCGGGCGTAAACGACGGTGGCCAGGACGGTGGTCTCACCGTAGGTGGCCAGCACGGCCGAGTCGGCCTGACGGGCAACGCGGCCCGTTTCCAGCGTGAACTTGCGACCAGCCCAATCGATGGATTTTCTTTTGATATCAAACATATGTTGTCTTTCATTCGGCTCCGGAACAGCCCCATGCCGTTCGGGAGGTGGCCACATAACGTTTAAGCGGCGCGTGTAAGGGGCTCTTCAGTTAAGCCCAGCGTATAAGCGAGATGCAGTCATCTCGCGGGGTGTATAAGCAGGCCGAAAGCATCGGCCGGGGTGTGTAAAACCGCCGGAAAGGCGGGTCGTTTTCAGGTGCCCTGTCACGTCTTTGCCTGAGGGCCAACAAGCAGAAGGGCTCGGAGTTGCCCCCAAGCCCTTGGTCGTTCCGATATTTAGCGACGCAGGTTGAGCGTGGCGAGGATAGCGGTGTAGCGGTCGGTGTGACGGTTCTTAAGGTAGTCAAGAAGACGACGACGTTGCGACACCATTTTCAGGAGGCCGCGACGGCTGTGGTTGTCCTTCTTGTGTTCCTTGAAGTGTTCGGTCAGGTTGGCAATGCGTTCCGTGAGGATTGCGATTTGCACTTCTGCACCACCGGTATCACCTTCGGTACGGGCGTGGGTTTTGATGACTTCTGTCTTGCGATCAGCGGTAATCGACATCGGGTTTCTCCTTAGTGAGAATTTAAAGATTCAAAAGACGCGAGGGATGAAGTGTTCCGCCGCGCAGTTCGCACAAGGCCAATACCTGCCCGTTAAACACCGCCTGAACCGTATCGGGAAACTCCGCATAGCCGTCATCGAGACGGGCTTTGAGAGCCGCATTTAACAGTTCAATCTGACGGGGCAGAAGGGCAAGGTCGCGTCCCTGCTTCAATCTTGCGGCCTCATCTTGCGTCACAGGCAGGCCCGGGATGTCGTCCAGTGCCGTCTCTACGCCAAGTAAAGCCTCAAGATGGGCGTTCCTATGCACTAATTCCTCAAGCTTTTCCAGTGTTATTGAGTCTTTTGTTTCAAACGCACCCACCGCCTCGCGACGAAGCGTGGTGACGTGACCGCAAACACCCAGTTCCAGGCAGATGTCGCGCGCGATCGAGCGGACATAGGTGCCCTTGCCGCAATGGAGCGTAAAGCTGGCGGTTTCGGTGTCGAAAGCATCGAGCGTCAGGTCGAATACCTCGATCTCGCGGGCTTTCAGTTCGACCTCGACACCCTGACGCGCCAGATCATAGGCGCGCTTGCCATCGACCTTGATGGCCGAAAACGCCGGCGGCACTTGCTCGATCACGCCGATAAACTGGGGGAGGGTGGCTTCGATAGCATCCTTCGTCGGGCGGGCATCGGATTCAGCGGTGACGCGGCCTTCGGCGTCGTAACTGTCGGTGGTTTTGCCGAAGGTGACGGTGAAGCTGTAGGTCTTGTCGGCTTCCATCAGGTAGGGCACGGTCTTGGTGGCTTCGCCGAGCGCGATCGGCAGGATGCCGGTGGCGAGCGGATCGAGCGTGCCGGCGTGACCGGCCTTCTGCGCCTGGAACAGCCAGCGGATTTTCCCGACCGCCGAGGTCGAGGTCATTTCAAGGGGTTTGTCGAAACATATCCAGCCGTGGATCGCTTCGCCTTTTTTCTTTCGGGCCATGGGAGTCCGTTTGTGTTGAAAGGAAGCAAGAAACCCCACCACCATATCGCTTCGCTCATGGTCCCCCTCCCCGAACAAGTCGGGGAGGTACAAGAAAACGAAAGCCTTGTACCTCCCCAGTTTTACTGGGGAGGGGGACCGCGCCGCTCTTGCGGCGTGGTGGTGGGGTTTCTTACTTAACTACTCTTCGTCCTCATCATCATGATGCAGATCGCGGGCGATATCCGGACGCATGAACAGAGCATCGATCCGTGCGGCTTCATTGAAGCTTTCATCATGCAGGAAGCGCAGTTCCGGCGTGAACTTCATCTCGATATGACGGCCCAGAACCCCGCGCAGGAATTTCGCGTGCTTGTTCAGCGCCGCCACTGCCGGACCGATCTGGTCCTTGGTGATGGTCACGGCCGCCTGATCGCTGGCCAGACCGGCGCCGAGCGGTTCGACGAACACGGTGGCGTGGCGCAGATCGTTGGAGCAGCGCACTTCGGTGATGGTGATCGAGACGCCCGCCAGGGCCTCATCGTGGATATCCTCATCGCGCAGGATTTCGACCAGGGCGTGGCGCACCAGTTCGCCGGCGCGCAACTGGCGCTGGGTGGGGCCGAGGTCCGTGGGCGTGCGGCCGTGGGCCTTGTTGCCCTGCGCCCGCTGGGACTTGTCTTTGGAAGAGCTGTATTTCATCAGGCTCATATAGGCGTTTTTGCTGATTTTTCTATTCAAAAATGCGGCGGGTGCGCTATGCAGAGTAAAACCATAAGTTTTACAGGGCTTCCATGACCACCAGCAAACCCAGTTTCGTGCCCCGTATGGAGGGGCTTGACGCCTTGCGCGGCTTCGCCCTGATGGGGCTTTTCTTCGTCCACATGCCCGAACTCTACGAACTGTACTGGGCGCATCCGGTCACCGATCCGGTCCAGCTTATGTGGCACGATACCATCTTCACGATCTTTGCCGGCAAGTCGTTCGCGCTGCTCGCCCTGTGCTTTGGCGTCAGTTTCTTCATCATCATGGATCGTGCCGGTAAACGCGGCGTCGATTTCACCGGCCGCTTTGTCTGGCGGCTTGTGCTGCTCGGTGTGATCGGCGTCCTGCACGGCCTGTGGTATCGCGGCGATGTGCTGGAAGTTCTGGCCCTGATGGGGCTGTTCCTCATTCCTTTCTATCGCCTGAAATCGAACGCGATCATTTTGATTTTGGCGACCTTCTTCCTGCTCCAGCCCCTGATAATCGTGCAGATGATCAGCGCCTTTAACGGCGCCACATGGGCCAATACCCCGCCGGATTACTGGACCGCCCCGACGCCCGACGCCTATCTCACCGGCAAGAGTCTCATCGAGACCATCCGCATAAACTGGGTTGATGGCCATCCGTTCAAATGGGACTTCATGCTGAAAGCCGGACGCCTCAGCCAGATCCTTGGCCTGTCGCTGGTAGGCATGGTGCTGGGCCGTATCGACTTTTTCGGCCAGCCGGAAAAGTTCCGCACCCTTCGCCTCACCGCCCTGACCATCGCGGCAGCGGTCACCGTTGGTCTGTGGCGGGGCAAGCCTTCGCTGATTACCTTGATACCGACCTCCGACGCCGTCTTTATGCCACGCTCCTTGTGGGATTCGATGCTGTCGGGCTGGTTCGACCTCAGCCTGATGACGGTGCTGATGATGGGCTTCCTGTCGCTCTATTACAGCTTCGGCCACAAGGTGCTGAACCTGCTGGCGCCGGTCGGCCGCATGACCCTGACGCTTTATGTCGGCCAGTCGCTGATCTTCGTGCCGGTGTTTTACAGTTTCGGACTGGGGATGCACGCCACCATGCTGCAATCAACCGCGGTGCTGATCGCCATTGTCGTCTTCGCGTTCCAGGTCGCCTTCGCGCACCTGTGGTTCAAGGCATTCCTCTACGGACCGCTCGAATGGCTGTGGCGCGCCGGCACCTATCTGACGCTTCAGGTGCCGTTTATCCGCCGCACGCAGGCCTCACTTTAGAGGCCCTGCCTCAGACAGGATAGGTTTCAGGACTCAAGGCCAGACAGTCGCCGACGAGATAGAGCGAGCCGCAGATCAGCACCCGCAAGGGCGTATGCGGCAGGGCTTGGATAGCCTCCAGAGGGCTTGCGGCGATCACCGCTGTGAGCCCTTTGCTTTGTGCGGCTTTCGCCAGTTCGGCGGGTGCAATGGCGGCATCGCTGCTGAACGGGACGCAGGTAATCTGCGCCTCCAGACCCGCGAAATGGCCGAAGAACTCTGTGGCGTCCTTGGTGTTGATCAGGCCGCAAATCAGATGCAGGGGCTTCGGGTCGCGCGCCTGCCGCCGGTCGATAAAGTCATGCAAGGCCCGCGCGGCGTGGGGATTATGCCCGCCATCCAGCCATAGTTCGGACGCCCGGTTCTTTAGCCCTTCAAACAGCGGCCCCGCTTTAAGCGCTTGCAGGCGGCCGGGCCATTGGACTGTCGTCAGGCCGGTCTCGATGGCGTCTAGGGTGACGCCGAGCATGAGCGTGGCCTTGATGGCGAGCGCGGCATTCTCGATCTGGTGTTCGCCCGCCAGAACGGGCAGCGGCAGGTCATAGAGCGCGTCTTCGTCCTGAAAGATCAGCCGGTCGCCTTCGCGCCAGGCATCTATGCCCTGTCCCATGCTGGTGAGGGACACGCCCAGTTTCAGCGCCTGCCGTTCGAGAGCCTGCGAGGCCTCTTCCGGTTGACGGGCGCTGAGGGCGGGCACGCCGCGTTTGAAGATACCGGCCTTCTGACTGGCGATGGTCTTGAGATCGTTGCCGAGGAAGGCCTGATGATCGTAATCGATCGGCGTGATGAGCGTCAGTTTCGGCTGGCTGACGATATTGGTGGCATCTAACAGGCCACCAAGGCCGGTCTCCAGCAGCAGCAGGTCGGCGGGGGTTTCGGAAAAGGCCAGGAAGGCGGCGGCGGTGGTCGATTCAAAGAAGGTCAGGGCTTGACCGTCATTGGCGATCTCGACGCGGTTGAGGCAATCGGCCAGATAGTCCTCACCAATCAGCTTACCGGCGAGGCGAATGCGTTCGGCGAAACGGACGAGGTGCGGCGAGGTATAGACATGAACCCGCAGGCCTTGCGCTTCGGCCATGGCACGCAGCAGGGCGATGGTCGAGCCCTTGCCGTTGGTACCGGCCACATGCACGACTGGCGGCAGCTTATCCTGTGGAGACGCTAAGGCTTCGCAGACGCGCAGCATCCGGTCGAGATTGAGGTCGATCAGCTTGGGATGCAGGGCTTTCAGGCGTTCAAGCGGTGCGTCGAAGGGGAGAAGGCGGTCGGTCATGTCATACTTCCCCCTCGCCCCGTTTACGGGGAGAGGGTTGGGGTGAGGGGCTAATCGATGAGGTGGCCCCTCACCCGGCCCTTTGGGCCACCCTCTCCCCGTAAACGGGGCGAGGGGATATATCCGCCCATTAGCATCTCAATCAGATTCAGGGGAGAGGTTTTGCATCCTTGTCCGGACGGCGGATCAGCCAGGCAATGAGCGCAATGGCTGCCGCCCACAAACCATAAGCACCAAGATCGTAGATATTGTCGGCTATGCTGGTCTTATAACTGTCAATGGCTCCATAACTAACACCAGAAAGCATACCGCACAGGGCGTAAGGTGCGGCCTCTCGCCATTTATTAGCATATAATATGGAATGAATGAGCAGCCCGATCGGCAGAGCAAAGAGCGAGATTAAAACCGAGCCTAACATAACAGCGTCCAGGTAATAACTTTTGAACTCGGGCTCGGAACGGGTGATAAAATAAGCCCCGAAAAGCGTTGTAATGAAAACACCCACTATTAGGCCGATGAGCGTTTTCACCAGTCGATGTTGCTTGATATTTTCCATAGCTGCCCCTCGTCATCACGCTAAGACCAAACTTATGTCATGGGAGGTGGGTTTGGCGCCAGCGAAACGCATGCGTTTTGCCAGCCATGGTGACCCCACAACTTACACGTCCAATAAAAAATCCGGCCAAACCGGCCGGACTTTTTATTGGAAGGCAGAACTTGGGGCCGCAGGCCCCAAACCCCGATAACTTAGGCTGCGCGGCGCTTGCCGCTCATCAGCATCGACATCAAAGCGCCCAGCACTTCCGGCAGTTCCGAGCGCGGCACAACGCGATCGACCATGCCCTTTTCGACCAGGAATTCCGAACGCTGGAAGCCTTCCGGCAGCTTTTCGCGGATGGTGGACTCGATCACGCGCGGACCGGCGAAACAGATCAGCGCACCGGGTTCAGCCAGATGAATATCACCCAGCATGGCGTAAGACGCGGTGACGCCGCCGGTGGTCGGGTCGGTCAGCACCACGATATAGGGCAGTTGCGCTTTTTTCAGTTCCTGAATGCCGAGCGTCGTGCGGGCCATCTGCATCAGCGACAGCGCGCCTTCCTGCATACGGGCGCCACCGGCGGCCGTGAAGACCACCATCGGCACCTTGCGCGCCACGGCGGCTTTGGCGGCGGCGATGAAGCCCTCACCGGCGGCCATACCTAAGCTCCCGCCCATAAAGGCGAAATCCTGCACCAGCACGATGCAATCGACGCCTTGCACCTTGCCATAGCCGATGGCCATGACATCGCGTTCGCCGGTGGCGGCGCGGGCAGCCTTCAGGCGGTCCTTGTAGGGCTTGCCGTCGGAGAAGTGCAGCGGGTCTTCAACCACTTCCGGCGTCGGCAGGGATTCCCACTGGCCATCATCGAAGGTGAATGTCATGCGTGCCTTGGGGCCAATCCGCATATGGCGGCCATTGGGCGTCACCCACAGGGCCGCTTCCAGATCCGAACGATAGATCATATCGCCGGTATCGGGGTCTTTCACCCACAGGTTTTCCGGCGTTTCGCGCTTGTTATTGACGAAATTGGATATGCCGGGCGCGATCTTGCTCAGCCAGCCACCGCGCTCGCGGCGCTCGGCAGATTTCGCGGAGGCCGGTAATTTCGGGCCCTTGTTAGACGTATCAGCCATAGCCATACTCTAAGTTACTCCAGTTAGTCCCGAGCCTGATGCACAGCCTGTGCCAAAATCGCGGCCTTTTCCAGCACTTTCACGCTGGATGGGGTATTTTCCAGTAAAGAAGTCTTGATCTCATCGACCAGAGCCGAGCCCACGACCGCCGCATCGGCGATGCGGGCGACAGACGCAGCACTTTCCGGTGTGCGGATGCCGAAACCCACCGCTACGGGCAGGTTGGCGGCGTCGCGCACCTTCGAGACCGCCTCGGCAATGGCGTCGGCATCGACCGATTTGACGCCGGTGACGCCCGCTACCGAGACATAGTAGATAAAACCGCGAGTCCGTTTCACAAGCGTTAACAAACGTGAATCGTCGGTGGTGGGGGTGGCCAGGCGGATCAGGGCGATGTCGTTGGCGTCGAGCGCGTCGCTTAAGGCATCGGCCTCTTCCGGCGGGCAATCGACCACGATCAGGCCGTCGGCGCCAGCCTCTGCAGCGCTTTGGGCAAAGCGCTCGTAGCCCAGGAAATCGACCGGGTTCATATAGCCCATCAGAATGATCGGCGTGTCCTGATCGATCTCGCGGAAGCGCTTCACCAGCATGAAGACATCGCGCAGCTTGGTGCCGGCGGCCAGAGAGCGCTCGGCGGCATGCTGGATGGTCGGGCCCTCGGCCATCGGATCGGAGAAGGGGAAGCCCAGTTCGATCAGATCGGCACCGGCGGCCGGCAGGCCTTTGAGAATTTCAAAGGTCGTTTCCAGATCGGGATCGCCGGCCATGATATAGGCGATGAAGGCGGATTTGTTGTGCGCTTTCAGATCGGCAAAACGCTTGTCGATACGGGCAATACTCATGACAACGCACTCCCGTTCTTCTCGCCCATGTGCTTGGCCACCGTTGCGATATCCTTATCACCGCGGCCTGACAGATTGAGCACGACAATGCCGCCCTTGCCGACTTGGCGCGCCAGATCGCCGACCTTGGCGATGGCGTGCGAGGATTCCAGCGCCGGGATGATGCCTTCGAGCCGTGAGGTCAGGGAAAAGGCTTCCAGCGCCTCTTCATCGGTGCAGGTGACGTATTGCGCACGCTTGATCTCGTGCAGATAGGCGTGCTCAGGCCCGATGCCGGGATAGTCGAGACCGGCGGAAATCGAATGGCCTTCCAGAATCTGGCCGTCTTCGTCCTGCAACAGATAGGTGCGGTTGCCATGCAGCACGCCGGGGCGGCCGCCATTGAGCGAGGCGGCGTGGCCATTATAGACATCGAGGCCGTGACCGGAGGCTTCAACGCCGACCAGCTTTACGGTGTCATAGTCGATGAAGGGATAGAACATGCCGATGGCGTTCGAGCCACCGCCGACGCAGGCGATGACGGCGTCCGGCAAGCGGCCTTCCATTTCCAGGATCTGCTCGCGCGTTTCCTTGCCGATCACCGACTGAAAATCGCGGACCATTTCCGGATAGGGGTGCATGCCGGCGGCGGTGCCGATCATGTAATAGGTGTTGTGGACGTTGGTCACCCAGTCGCGCAGGGCTTCGTTGAGCGCGTCTTTAAGCGTACCGGCGCCGCTGGTGACCGGCGTCACCTCCGCGCCCATCAGCTTCATGCGGAAGACGTTCGGCGCCTGACGCTCGACATCCTTGGCGCCCATATAGACAACCAGCGGCAGGTCAAACTTGGCGCACACGGTGGCCGAGGCGACGCCGTGCTGGCCAGCGCCGGTTTCGGCGATGATGCGCGTGCGGCCCATCCGCTTGGCCAGCAGGATCTGGCCGATGCAGTTGTTGATCTTGTGGGCGCCGGTGTGGTTCAGCTCTTCGCGCTTGAAATAGATTTTCGCGCCGCCGTGGTGCTCGGTCAGGCGTTCGGCGAAATAGAGCGGCGACGGGCGGCCAACGAAATGCTTGAGCAGGCTGTGGAATTCGGCCCAGAAGGCGGGATCGTTCTTGGCGTCTTGCCACGCCTGCGTCAGCTCCAAAACCAGCGGCATCAGGGTCTCTGGCACATAGAGACCGCCGAAATCACCAAACCGGCCACGGGCATCGGGTTGGGCGTAGGTGTTGGGTCGCAAGACGGGATCGCTCACCGTGAAATTCCTTCAGGGCTAAATGATAATGTCTCCAAACTCGGCTGAGTTTGGCAAGGGCGACTGCCCGCCCGAGCTGTTGCGAGGCAAGCCCGCGCGGCGTTAGCGCACAAGAAATGTGCCTTATAGCGACTTTGCCGCTTTTAGGAAGTCTGAAATGAGACCGGCGTCCTTGATGCCGGGCGCGGATTCGACACCGGAGGAGACATCGAGCATCGATGCACCACTCTCTTGTACGGCGGCGGACAGGTTGGCGGATGACAGGCCGCCGGCCAAAAACCACGGTTTTGCTGCGACGTGGTGACGCATCAGGCTCCAGTCGAAGCTTAAGCCCAGTCCACCGGGCAGGGCGGCGTCCTTCGGCGCCTTGGCGTCAAACATCATATAGTCGACGTGCGGTTCATAGGCGTGGGCGCCGGCCAGATCGGCTTTTTCGCTGACGCTGATCGCCTTGATCAGGGGTATGCCTGTTAACCTTTGGATCTCGGCGACGCGCTCCGGGCTCTCCTTGCCGTGGAGCTGGATCAGGTCGGGCCTCACGTCGTTCTTCAGAGCTGCCAGCAGATCGTCATCGGGATTGACGACAACGCTGACAAGGGGTGTGGAAACGTTTACCCGGCGAATCACCTGCATGAGGCCGGACATGGCTTCCAGGGGCAAATGGCGCGGGCTTTTCGCAAAGTGGACGAAGCCCAAAAAGTCAGCGCTGTCATTTAGCGCCGTTTTGGTCGACTCAAGCGTCGAAATCCCGCAGATTTTCACTTTTGGAGGCATAAAACACCTTGAATTTGTCGCTCATAACGCAGACGCTTCAACATAAATCAAGGTTTGGGACTTAGATTTCAAATTAAATCAAGCCGGCTCACAAGAAGCGGCGAAAAAATTTAGGGCAAGGAACATCATGGCCGACCACGTGCTATTGAGTGACATCAGTAACGGCACCTACCTAAAGCTGGCTATCGCCAGGCGCGGGGAGCGTCCGAAAGAAACCGCACATTACGCCTGCAACAGCCTGGAAGGCTTCAAGACCTCAATCCGCGACTTTCTCGATGCGCAGGGCAATCCGCATCTGAGCGGCGCGGCGATTTCGGCGGCCGGCTGGGAGCGCGGCGGCATTATCCAGCTTCCCAACCATGGTTTTTCGATCGATCGCGCCGACATGCGCGGTTTCCTCAATACCCAACGTATCAATCTGGTCAATGATTTCGTCGCCAAGGCGCTGGCCATTCCGCGCCTCGAAGAGGGCGAACGCGACAAGATCTGCGGCGGCGATCCCCTCGAAGAACAGGTGATCGCGGTTATCGGTCCGCACAATGGCCTTGGCATGTCGGCGCTGGCGCCTGACGGCATGGGCAACTGGACGGCGATGCCGACCGAGGGTGGCCACTCCGATCTGGCTCCGACCACAGACCTGGAAGAGGCTGTGCTGCGCGTGCTGATCGACAAATACGGTCACGTGTCGCGCGAGCGCGTTATCTCCATCCCCGGCGTCGTCGATGTCTGGAAGGCGCTGGCGAAGATCGACGGTGACGATGAGGCGCGCACGCCGATGATCGAGGAGATCATCGCCATGGCCAGCACCGGTGATGAACGCTCGAAGCAGGCGATTGATCTCAGCATGGGCTGGTTCGCCGCCATGGCCTCAGACGTGGCGCTGATCCTGGGGGCGCGGGGGGGCGTCTATCTGGCCGGCGATCTGCTCGATCAGATCGGTGATCTCTTCGATGTCGAAGCCTTTGTGAAACGCTACAGCGACAAGGGGCGTCTCAGCCGTTATGTCAGCGAGGTGCCGGTGTTCAAGACGACCGCCCGCGATATGGAAATCATCGGTCTGGCGACCCTTTTTGACTAAAAGCGCTTTCCGAAACGTGTGACGCACTTTTAGGATCCAAAAAGTGCGTAAAAGCAAAGTTCAATCCGGAGCGGACAATGTCCCATGTTTTGTTGTGTGATTTTACCTTTGGTTCCTACATCAAGCTGGCGCTTGGCCAGCCCGGCCGTCGGCCTGAGCCGGCCACCCTGCACGCCTGCGCCGATCGCGACGCCTTCGACCGCGAGGTGCTCGGCTTCCTGAAAGAGCGTGGCGATCCGAAGCTGCTTGGTGTGGCTATCTCCTCGCGTGGTTGGGAACGCCGGGGCGTGCTGCAGTTGCCCGACGAAGGCATAACGCTTATTCGTGACGAGGTGCGTGACCTTTTGGGCGTCAAGCGTTTGAATCTCGTCAATAATTTCGTGGCGCGAGCCATGGCGATTCCCCATCTCAAGCCTTCCGAACGCGAGCAGATCTGTGGTGAGCAGGCCATGGAGGAGCAGGTTATCGCCGTGCTTGGTCCGCACCACGGGCTGGGTCTGGCCGCCTTGGCGCCCGACGGTGCCGGGCACTGGACCGCCATGCCGTGCGAAGGCGGCCATTCCGACCTGCCGATCGATACCGAGCGCGAATGGCAGGTTTGGCGCGTGCTGCATAACAGGTTTGGCCATGTGGCGCGTGAATGCGCCGTCTCGCTCTCAGGTCTGGTCGAGGTGTGGCAGGCCCTGCATGTCATCGATCAGGTGGGAGCGGCCAAGGCAAAGCCGGAAGAAATCGTGGCGCTGGCGCGTGGGGGCGATGCACGCGCGCTTGAGGCCATCAGCCTCAGCATGGGCTGGCTGGCCGGCATGGCGTCGGATGTCGGGCTGATTTTGGGCGCACGCGGGGGCATTTACCTGACCGGCGACCTGATGGACATGCTGGCCGACCTGTTCGACCGCAAGGCCTTCTGCGCCCGTTATCTGCACAAGGGTCGCCTCACGGGCTACGTGTCGGAAATCCCGGTCTATCGCACGCTTGCGCCGGACCTGGAGATTATGGGTCTGGCAACCCTCTTCGATTAGCCCAACCCTACTGTGAGGGGCTGCAAATAGCCGCTTTTCTGCGATACGATGCTCACGTACTTAAGTACGTTCCGCTTCGTTTCTCGAAAAACAACCATTTTGGCTGCGCCGAACTCCGTTTCGCCGCCTCATAGCGGGCTATGCGCGGGTACAAATGCAAAAAAGCCGGAGCATCGCCCCGGCTTTTTTTATGTCTTTTTCAGTTCGGCCAGAATGGCGGCCAGCAGCTCTTCCTGCGATGGCCCCGGCGGCGCCGGATCGGCGGCGGGCGGGGGAGGCATCAGACGGTTGATGGCCTTGACCACCAGGAAGATGGCGGTGCCGATGATCAGGAACTGGATGATGGTATTGATGAAGGCGCCATAGGAGATAGCGACTTCCGCCGTCTTGGTCGCCACGTCGGCGGGCTTCAGGATCAGCTTGAGATTGGAAAAATCGACGCCGCCGGTGATGAAGCCGATCGGCGGCATGATGATGTTGTCGACCAGCGAGGTGACGATCTTGCCGAACGCGCCGCCGATGACCACACCGACCGCCAGGTCGATGACATTGCCGCGCATGAGGAAGGTTTTGAATTCCGAGGCGATGCTCATGGTCAGGCCTTTCGCTTAGCCGTTGTCGTCGCCGGAGAGGTTCAGGCGTTCGCGCAGCTCCTTGCCGCTCTTGAAGAAGGGCACATGCTTCGCCGGCACCTTGACGGATTCGCCAGTACGCGGATTGCGTCCGGCGCGGGCAGGGCGGGAGCGGACAGACAGGGCGCCAAAACCGCGCAACTCGACGCGACCACCTTTTTCAAGCGTGGTGATCATGGATTCCAGAATGAGATTGACCGCGCGCTCGACGTCTTTTTGCGTCAGGTGCGGATATTCGGAAGCCAAGCGCTCAATGAGTTCTGATTTCAGCATTGCTCTCCCCCATCAGGTTTGACCGGAGCAACGAGCATGTCTGAAAATGAAAATGAGTTCAAGGGGTTGGATATAAATTAACGTGTTGGTAGCGCTACCATAGACACATTTTTTCAACCAGCAGGTAATTTCCTTAATCGCGCAACGGGCTTTGAGGGAACCGGTATCATAAAAAACCCCGTGGTCCGTCGGTTTTTAAAAAAACCTTACGCCACGGGGGGTTAGGCGAATTCCGGTCACTTTACCGTGTTGCAGCATATGATAGAGGCGCGGTACGCGCTTTATGCTTTGGCGGCGGGTTGGTTGATGGCCCAGCCGACACCGAACGGATCGGTGAGTTGTCCGTAGGTATCGCCCCAGAACTGGACATCGAGCGGCATCCTGATCTCGCAGCCGGCGGCGACGGCGCGGTCCCACCACAGTTGAGCGTCTTCGACCATCAGGGTCATGGTGAAGCTGATGGAAGGCTGGTGCGGATAGCCGTGTTCGGGAAAGGCGTCGGACAGCATCAGCGAGCCGTTGTTGATTTCAAGATGTCCGTGCATCAGGCGGCCGTCTTCGGTCGGGCGGCGATCATGCTCTATGGCGGCGAAGGCCGCTTTGTAGAAATCGATCGCCTTGGCGGCGCCTATGACGGTCAGGTACGGAATGACACCGTGAATCAGGTTGGGAAGGGACATGTTTCAACTCCTTGTGGATGCCCACTGTGCCAGTGCGCTGACAAAAACATGGCAGCGGCAACAGGCCAAAACGGAAGGTGCCGGTATGTAACGGGCACAAAAAAGCCGGAGCCCCTTGCGAGACTCCGGCTTAATTTTGGATCCTGACCCTTGCCGTTCAAGCGCCTAAAACGCTGTCACGATTTCGGGTCCAGGGTCGTTACGACCCTGGTTAGGACTCTTGCTTACCGCGCAGAGCGGCGCCGAGGATATCACCGAGCGAAGCGCCCGAATCCTGCGAACCGTACTGTTCGATAGCTTCCTTTTCGGAGGCCATTTCCAGAGCCTTGATCGAAACGGAGACCTTGCGGGCCGCCTTGTCGATGTTGGTCACCTGGGCGTCGATGCGATCGCCGACGGCATAACGCTCAACGCGCTGCTCGTTGCGGTCACGCGACAGGTCGGACTTGCGGATAAAGGCCGACATCGGCGCGTCATCTTCACCGAACTTCACTTCGATGCCACCGGTGGTGACTTCCGTGACGGTCACAGTGATGTTCTGACCCTTCTTGTAGGTGTCGCCGGTCATCGGATCGCTGCCGAGCTGCTTGATGCCCAGCGAGATGCGTTCCTTTTCCACGTCGACGTCCAGAACCTTGGACTTGACGACATCGCCCTTCTTGTACTTGGCGATGGCTTCTTCGCCCGGAACGTTCCAGTCGAGGTCCGACAGGTGGACCATGCCGTCGATTTCGTTTTCGAAGCCGATGAACAGGCCGAATTCGGTGGCGTTCTTGACTTCGCCTTCGATGGTGGAGCCGACCGGATGAGCGCTGAGGAAGTCGTCCCAGGGGTTGTTCTGGGCTTGCTTCAGGCCGAGCGACACGCGGCGCTTGGAGGCGTCGACTTCGAGCACGACGACTTCAACTTCTTGCGAAGTGGAGACGATCTTGCCCGGATGGACGTTCTTCTTGGTCCACGACATTTCCGAAACGTGCACCAGACCTTCAACGCCCGACTCGAGTTCGACGAAGGCGCCGTAGTCAGTGATGTTGGTGATGCGACCGGAGAACTTGCCGCCGACCGGATACTTCAGGTCAACACCATCCCACGGATCGGACTGCAGTTGCTTCATGCCGAGGCTGATGCGTTGCGTATCGGGGTTGATCTTGATGATCTGAACCTTGACAGCGTCGCCGACGTTGAGGACTTGCGACGGATGCGACACGCGCTTCCACGACATGTCGGTCACGTGCAGCAGGCCATCGATGCCACCGAGGTCAACGAACGCACCGTAATCGGTGATGTTCTTGACAACGCCGTCACGGATTTCGCCTTCGGCCAGTTGGCCGACCAGCTCGGTGCGTTGTTCGGCACGGGCTTCTTCTAGGATGGCGCGACGCGACACGACGATGTTGCCGCGCGGGCGATCCATCTTCAGGATGGCGAAAGGCTGTTCCTTGTTCATCAGCGGAGCGACGTCGCGCACGGGGCGGATGTCGACCTGCGAACCGGGCAGGAAGCCCGAAGCGCCGTCCATATCAACCGTGAAGCCGCCCTTAACGCGACCAACGATCGTACCCATGACAGGCTCGCCCTTGTTGAAGATAACTTCAAGACGGGTCCAGGCTTCTTCACGGCGGGCCTTCTCGCGGCTGATGACCGCTTCGCCCATGGCGTTTTCGACGCGCTCAAGGTAAACCTCGACGGTGTCGCCGACCTTCAGGGTCTGGCCGTCAGCGAGGCCGAATTCCTTCAGGGAGATACGGCCTTCGGTCTTCAGACCGACATCGACCATAACGTATTCTTTTTCGACGGCGACGACGAGGCCGTGAATGACCTGGCCTTCAAGCATGTCGCGGCCGTGCATGGATTCGTCAAGCAGGGCGGCAAAATCGTCGCGCGACGGATTGTATTCGCTCATAAAGTCTCTTTGTTGGTTAGCGCGTGTCCCGTCTTTCATATCCCGAAAACGACGTTGAGGCCGTGGCGTTCGACGGGGAAAGGGCGCGGGGGTGCGGCTTTGGATTTTGTGAAGTTTGGGTTTGGGAGGCAGCCATAAGGCGGGCCCCAAGATGTGAACCACAAGCTCGAAAGCTCCGAAGACGTCCCGTGTGCTGCCTCTAATAAAACCGCTGTTGGATTTAACGCTCTGTCGAGCGTCACAGACGGCTTTTCACAAGGGATCGCGCAGTTGCGATGGCGGCTTCTATACCCAAGTCGGAGGTATCTAGCAAGAGCGCATCTGTGGCTTTTTCCAAAGGGGCGCTTGACCGCGACGAATCACGCTCATCACGGATGCGGATATCGCTCAAAACCTCGGCCTCGCTAAGGTCCGGATTGAGTTTGACCAGTTGCAGCCAGCGCCTGTGGGCGCGCACTTCAGGTGCGGCGGTCACGAAGAGCTTGACCGTGGCGTGGGGCGCGATGACGGTGCCGATATCGCGGCCATCGAGCACGGCGCCCGCGGGCTGGTTGGCGAAATCCTGCTGATATGTGAAGAGGGCGGCGCGGACTTCTGGAATGGCGGCCACCTGAGAGGCGCGCTCGCCGGCGTCTCGGCCGCGCAAGGCCTCATCGGCCAGGGTTTCGGCGTCGATCAGGGTGGCGGCAAGGACGGGATCGATATGACGGACATGCGCCAGGTGACCGGCGGCGCGGTACAAAAGCCCGGTATCGAGAAACGGCAGGCCGTAATCGGCGGCGATTACCGAGGCCAGCGTGCCCTTGCCTGACGCGGCCGGGCCATCGAAGGCGATGAGGAGTGGGCGGGTCATTCGAACGTCATCTCAACACCGACGCTTTGCAGGTCACGCCAGTAACCGGGATAGGTCTTGGCGGTGCAGCCCGGATCGAGGATGCGGATGCCGTCGATCACCAGAGCCGCCTGGGCGAAAGCCATGGCGATGCGGTGATCGTGATAGGTATGGATATCGGCCTTTACCGTGCGGCCGATCAGGCTGCGATCGGGCGTAACCAGCAGATCGTCGCCGATTTCCTCCGCCAGACCGGGCTGGATGCGGTTCAGTTCGGTGGCCACGGCGTTGATGCGGTCACATTCCTTGACGCGCAGATTGGCGATGCCGACAAAACGGACCGGGTGGTTGTTAAAGGCGGCCAGGACGGCGATGGTCGGGATGGCGTCCTGCATCTGACTGCCGTCGATAACAGCCGGCAAATTAGGGAACTGCTTTATAAAGTCATAGGCCTTGGCGTCCGGCTGCATCATGGCTTCCGGCGCAATGCCGATGTCGATAGCCGTGTCCAGCAGCGCATTGATGCCCCAGATATAGGTGGCGGCGCTGGCGTCGGGCTCCACCCAATAATCGCGCGCCGCATAGGGCGTGTTGGCGATATCCCAGCTCAAGGGGGCCGTTTGCGAGATGTTGGCGCCGAACGCCTTCATGCATTCCAGAGTGATATCGATATAGCCGCGTGCGCCGATATCGCCATCTTTTACGCGCAAGGAGAAAGGCGCGTCGCCCTTGGTCCCGGCCATCATCAGCGCCGAGACATACTGGCTCGACAGGCTGGCATCGACTTCGATGGTACGCTTGCTGAAGCCGCCTTCGCTCGACACCGTCACCGGCGGGCAGCCGGTCGGGGCCGTGGCGGTAACGCCGGCCGCGTTGAGGGCTTCCACCAACGGCGCTATGGGCCGTTTCTGCATATGCGCATCGCCGGTGAGGACGGTCGTACCCTTGATATTGGCCGCCGCCGCCGTCAAAAAGCGCACCGCGGTACCGGCATTGCCGAGAAACAGCGGCGCTTGCGAAGGCGTAAGCGTGCCGGTGCTCGTCACCATGAAATCGGTGTCGCCAGCGTCCTCGACCGTTACGCCAAGCTGACGTAAGGCCTGCGCCATATAGGTCGTGTCGTCGCTTTTGAGCGCGCCGCTGATGTGGCTTTTGCCTTGAGCCAGGGCGGCGATCAGCAACACCCGGTTGGTGATCGACTTCGATCCGGGCAAAGCGATTTTGCCAGCAAGCCCTGCGGGTGCGCCGGTTTTTTGCGGCACAAGCCTTACGGCGCTGGCCTGAGCGGGTGTCTGATGAGCTGTCATGACGCGCTTACTAGCAAATAACCGGCGATGCACAATCACCATTTTACGATCCGAGACCCGCTGTGCGGCGCAATGACCTGTGCATAAGCTCTGCTTCGGGAAGCGAAAAAGAGCCATAAAAATTAGCCAGAGTGGGATTTAAGGTTTTGACAGGAAGCCTATCTAGTGGCAAGGGAGCCCATCAAAAGCTTTTTTCAAAGCCTGACTAAACCCAAGCCCAAACCTCACTTAAAGGAATTCTCGTGGCTGATCCTGCCTTAGGCACCAAACAAGTTTGCCCGAACTGCACGGCAAAATTCTACGACCTGAACAAGCACCCGGCGCATTGTCCGCGTTGCGAGTTCGAGTTCGACCAGGAAGAAGTCGTCCGCACGCGCCGCTCGCGTGTCCGCACCGCCCCGACCGATTATGAAGATACGGACGAGGAAACCGAAGATCTGGCCAAGGCAAAGGCGGCGGCTGAAGAGGAAGATGAGGACGAAGAGCCCGAAATCATCACGCCGGAAATCGATCAGGTGGTTGCCGACGATCCGCTGCTGGTGGACGAAGACGAAGACCTCGATCCGGCCGATCCGGCTCGCGTCGGTACGCCCGATAGCGTCGACATGGATATCGAAGACGCCGAACTGGTCGACGATGACGCCGACGACGTGCCGTTCCTCGAAGACGAGGACGACGCCGATTTCGACGAAGAAATCGACGGCCTGCCCGGCGAAGAAGACGACGACCGCTAAATATCAAACCCGCCGGCGCGATCCGGCGGGTTTTTTTAGGCCTGTGTTGGGTCTGTGCGTCATGCCTGTGAAAAAGTTCAAAAAAGTTCGCAAAAGGGCTTGCGTCCCCGCGAACCCTGAACTAGAAGTCGCCGCCTCGGACGGGGCAACCCATTCGATGCCATCCTAAAGATGGGGCTTTAGCTCAGCTGGTAGAGCGCTTGCATGGCATGCAAGAGGTCAGCGGTTCGACTCCGCTAAGCTCCACCAATAAAGCCCGCTTCCCTAAAGGACGCGGGCTTTTCCAATTCAAAATCAAGCATATAGCCTGCGCCGTCCAAGCGCTGAAGGAAAAGATCCCGCTTTGATTCAGGGTATCTTGTCGGTAGGCGCAAGACTGGGCGGTAGCCTTTGGCCGGACGTTGCGGCAGGGTGAAATCGGGTGCCCGCGTTTCTGCATATCTTGCCAAGCACATGCGCGGCCCATAAGCTGAGCCATGATCACCACCCTGGCCATCTCCGGTTACCGTTCGCTGCGCGATGTGCGGCTGGAACTGGATATGCTCAATGTGGTGACCGGCGCCAATGGCTCCGGCAAGTCGAGCCTCTATCGCGCCCTGCGCCTGCTGGCGGAGATCGCCCATGGCGGGATTGTTCGCTCGATTGCCTCCGAAGGCGGACTGGATTCGACGCTGTGGGCCGGGCCGGAACAGTTTTCGCGCAGCATGAAAAGCGGTGAACACGCCATTCAGGGCACGGTGCGCAAGCACCCGGTCAGTCTGAAGCTGGGCTTTACGTCGGAAGACTACGGCTATGCGATCGATTTGGGCCTGCCGCCACCGCTGACCTCGGTTTTCCCGCACGATCCGCATATAAAGTCCGAAAGCCTGTGGCTGGGGCAAATCTTAAGCCCGCGCAATGAAATCGCCAAACGCAAGGGCCCACTCATTCAGGTGCGTGACAAGGCCAATATCTGGCAGGAGGCCCTGACCAATCTGTCGCCCTTCGACAGTCTGATGACGCATGGCAGCGATCCCCGCGAAGGCGCGGAACTTTTGCTGGTGCGGGAAAGCATGCGCAACTGGCGATTTTACGATCACTTCCGTACCGACCGCGAGGCGCCGTTGCGTCAGCCGCAGATCGGCACCCATTCGCCGGTGCTCGCCAGCGATGGCCACGACTTGGCGGCTGCTATTGAAACCATCCGGTCCGTCGGGGCGGTCGAAGATATGGCTGAGGCTGTCGACGATGCCTTCCCGGGATCGCGGATCGAGGTCGAATTCGCCGGCGCTTATGTCGAGATCGTCATGCGCCAGACGGGTCTCTTGCGCCCGTTGAAAACGGCTGAGTTGTCCGACGGTACTTTGCGCTATCTGCTGCTGATCGCCGCCCTGCTGTCGCCACGCCCACCGTCCCTGATGGTGTTGAACGAACCGGAGATGAGCCTGCATCCGGATTTGCTGGCGCCGCTCGGTCGCCTGATTGCTAATGCTTCCAGACGGTCGCAGGTGATTGTTGTTTCGCACGCGCCGGAACTCGTGGCGGCTCTGGAAGCGGCCGCGCCCACTCGGCGCATTCTGCTGGAAAAGGAGTTGGGCGAAACCGTTATCCGCGATCACGACATGCAGACATTGGAACGACCCACCTGGGAATGGCCGGCGCGGTGATCACTTGTGATCAGGGTTAACACCTGATTCAGGTCTTCATCATCGAATCTTGATAATTATCGGCTATAACCAGACGACAGGTTCATAATAAGGACAGGCACAGACCCGTCCGATTGCGTGAGTAGAGGATTGCCTATGCAAAAGATCGACGCCGTAAACTGGATTTCCGCCGCGCGCAGTTGTGCGCCGGCGCAATGTGCCGCCGCCTTCGTCTCGGCCATGGCGACGCCACGCAACCGCACTTACGCCGATACACAGCGCCAGCCATCGGCCCGCTAAAACTCTGACATCTTACCCCTTCAAGCGACCGATGGTATCGCGATATGCCGCAATCGACCTGCTCGATACGGTGCTGGCCCTGACCCCGGCATGATGACTCTGGAAACCACATGGTTGGAATTGTGTGAACGGCTGGGCGTCCAAAGCTCACGCCGTCATCCGGTTTGGCAGGTTTTGGTGTCCGCCTATGGCGAACCATATCGCCACTATCATACACTTGCTCATATCAGCGCTGTGGTGGCCCATGCCGAACGCCTGCGCGAACATTTCCAGATGCCCGATACCGTGCTGCTGGCCCTGTTTTTTCACGATGTCATCTACGATGCGGCGCGGCAGGATAACGAAATGCGCAGCGCCGACCTGATGCGCGAGCTTCTGCCCGATATCGATACCGAACGCGCCGGCGCTATGATCGTGGCGACGCAACATCACACCGCCACATCTGATCCGGATACCAACCTGCTGCTCGATATCGACATGTCGATCCTGGGCGCGGACTGGCCGGCCTATCGCGCCTATGCCGAGGGCGTCTATCGCGAATATCTGCCGGTCTATGGTCATGACGCCTATGCGGCGGGCCGCGTGGCGCTGTTCCTCCAGCCGACGCTTACGCGCGACTCTCTTTTCCTTACGCCGGAATTTGCCGGACGCGAAATCGTGGCGCGTGACAATCTGCACAGGGAAATCACCTTGTGGCAGGCCGGCGGGTTTGCGCACGCTTAGATCCGGCCTATATATACCCCACCACAATCTTCTAGGAGACCCTGCATGGGCCGTATGATCACCCTCAATCGCGCCGATGGCGGCCATCTCGACGCTTACCTCTCCGATATCGACAAGAGCAGGCCAAGCGTCATCGTCATTCAGGAATGGTGGGGTCTGAACGACCACATCAAGTCGATCGTCGATCGCTTCGAGTTCGAAGGCTTCAATGCCCTGGCGCCCGACCTCTATCATGGCCGCATCACCAAGGATGCCGACGAGGCCGGCCACCTGATGAACGGGCTCGATTTTCCGGGCGCGGTCCATCAGGATATCGCGGCGGCGCTCGACTACCTGAAAGAGATTAATCCGTCCGTCGCCGTCATGGGCTTCTGCATGGGCGGCGCTCTGACCATCGCTGCCACCGCTCGGCTCGAAGGCTTCAAGGCGGGGGTGTGCTACTACGGCGTGCCGCCGAAGGAATTCGCCGATCCGGCCGATATCAAGGTGCCGTTCCAGGGCCATTTCGGCACGAAGGACGATTGGGTGACGCCGGCCGTGGTGGCCGATATTGAGGCCTCGATGACGAAGGCCGGCCATGTGCCGGAACTCTACAGCTATGAGGCCGACCACGCGTTCTTCAACAAGACCCGCGCCGATGTCTACGATCCGGAAGCCGCTGAGCTGTCGTGGACACGCATGATGGCTTTCCTGCGCGCTAAACTCTAGGAGCAATTGACCTTTTCGGGATTTGGGATTAGGCCAAATCCCAAAGGGGCAATGTAAACAGCTCCAGCGAAAAGGCATGTATTTTGACCGTATTTTATCACGAAGGCGATTTGCCCGAGGGTCTTGATCTCGGCGCGTCCGTCGCCATCGATTCCGAGACCATGGGCCTGCGTTTCCGCCGCGACCAGCTCTGTGTTGTCCAGCTTTCCGCCGGTGACGGCCACGCCCACGTCGTGCGTATGGCGCGCCCCGGCTATGATTGTCCGAACCTCAAGAAACTGCTGGCCGATCCGAACGTGCTCAAGCTCTTTCATTACGGCCGCTTCGATATCGGCATGTTCGAGCTGCACCTGGGCGTCACCACGTCGCCGGTCTACTGTACCAAGATCGCCTCGAAACTTGCGCGCACCTACACCGACCGCCATGGCCTGAAGGATCTGACCCGCGAACTGCTGGCTGTCGATCTGTCCAAGGCGCAGCAAAGCTCGGACTGGGGCGCTGCCACCTTGTCACCCGAACAACTGGCCTATGCGGCCTCGGATGTGCTGCACCTGCACGCCCTGAAAGAGAAGCTCGATATCATGCTGGCGCGCGAAGGCCGCGACCATCTGGCCAAGGCGGCGATGGCCTTTTTACCGCACCGCGTCAAACTGGATTTGGCAGGATGGGAAGATTGCGATATCTTCGCGCATAGCTGGGCATAATCCGCTCCAATTGACAGGCCAATTATGACCCTGACGGACCTCCACGAACCGCTTCAGCCTTTGGGCAATGCGGTGCCGATCGACTTACAGGTTGAAAAGGCCGAGCGTCAGGTGCGTCTGGCGCAACAGGTGGCGGCCGTGCGCCGTCGCTCGCGCATGATCGCCTTCCTGCGCAAGGCCTTGCCGGGTTCGATCATCCTCCTGGGTTTGCTCAATGTCGGCTGGATCGCGGCCCAGACCATCATCAATTCGATGAACGTCTACAACGCCGCCACCAGCGAAGTGCGCATGACCAATCCGCGCTATTATGGCCAGGGCTCCAGCGGTGACCACTTTACCATCAGTGGTCTGGAGGCGATCCGCAAGTCGCAAAACGCGACCACGATTCAGCTTAAAGCGCCCTATATGGAATTCAAGAACGGCGATAACGAACGCCCGACGCGCATTTCGGCGGCCAATGGTGTTTATGACCAGACCAACAACACCTTCACCCTGAACGGTCATGTGGTCATGGAGGCCGGCGGATCCGATTTCGTGGTCAAGACCGAGCAGGCCATCGTCAATCTGGAGAATTCGACTGTCTATGGCGACAAACACGTTGAAGGAACGGGTTCGGTGGGTCATATAGAGGGAGAATCCTTTATCATTTCCAATGACGGACGTGTCGTTGATTTCAAGGGTAAGGGCGAGACCAAGGTCTGGGCGCAGATACAGTAATCAAAGGTTTTTCGCCGCAATCCGGCGCGAAGGGCTCTCTAAGGGATGACGACGTGATGAAGACGCATAAGGTTGTGGCGGTGCTGGCGGCGGTCGGGCTGGGTTTTGGCCTGTCGGGTGCCGTGCAGGCGCAGGTGTCCGGTCAGGGCGGTCCCGTCATGGTTGGCGGCGACGCCATGCACCTTGAAGAAAACACCCATACCCAGGTGTGGAACGGCCGCGTCGAGGTCAAGCAGGACGATGCCCGCCTGCGCGCCGATAATATTCGCATCACCTTCGCGCCCGGCGATAGCGGCAGCGGTTTCGGCCCGGTTCAGGTCATCGAAGCCACCGGCAACGTCTATTATGTGACGACCGACAACACCATCAAGAGCGATCAGGCGGTCTACACCAAGTCCGCCGACAATCTGATCTTCACCGGCCAGGTTATCCTGACGCAAAAGCAGAACGTCATGACCGGCAGCCGTCTGGTCTATCAGGTGACCAATAAGGTGACCAATTTCGACAACGGCAATGGCCGCGTCAAGGCAATCATCTATCCCGATAAAAAACCGGCACAGTAGACCATTCAATGAACAGTATTGAAGAGCTTCATCCGTCTCCGGTCAAGGCCGACCTTACCCAAGGTATTCTCGTGGAGGGCATCGGCAAGACCTACAAGGAACGCGCCGTCGTCAAGAGCGTCAGTCTGAAGCTCGGCCGTGGTGAGGTTGTCGGGCTTCTGGGGCCGAACGGCGCCGGCAAGACCACCTGCTTCTATATGATCACCGGCCTGATCGAAGCCGATTACGGCACGATCAAGCTCGATGGTCAGGATATCACCCACCAGCCGATGTATCAGCGCGCCCGTATGGGGCTGGGCTATCTGCCGCAGGAAGCCTCGATCTTCCGTGGCATGTCTGTGGAACAGAACATTCTGGCCGTGCTCGAACTGAATGAAAAGGACCCGGCGGTCGTGCGCGAAGAAACGACGCGCCTGCTCGAAGAACTACGCATCACCCATATCCGCCATTCGCCGGCCACCGCCCTGTCGGGGGGTGAGCGTCGCCGCGTCGAAATCGCCCGCGCGCTGGCCGGCAAGCCCTCCTTCATGCTGCTCGATGAGCCTTTCGCCGGTATTGATCCGCTGGCGATCTCGGATATCCGCGAAGTGGTCATGTACCTCAAGAGCCGCGGTATCGGCATTCTGATCACCGATCACAATGTCCGCGAAACGCTCGATCTTGTCGATCGCGCCTCGATCATCCACTCCGGCGAGGTGCTTTTCGAAGGCACGGCCGACCAGATCACCCACGATCCGGAAGTGAAGCGCGTCTACCTCGGCGAGTCTTTTAATTCTTAACGGCTTTGATTCGTTAATGTTAACGTTTCGACAGGAATTGTTAACGCAATAATGCCAGACATGATTTTCGTACGGTTTCCGCAAAAATGACGGGAGCTAAAGAAATATAGACGTTTTTCGCTCAGTATGACGCGAACATGTTTTTCGTTTGGCGCGCAATACACCCGAAAAGTGACAACCACTTTATCGGATTGCGCTTGAAGGTCTGAAATGGCGCTCGGTCAAAGATTAGAACTCAAGCAGGGACAGGGGTTGGTGATCACCCCTCAATTGCAGCAGGCTATCAAGCTGCTGCAATTGTCGAACCTTGAGCTTGAGGCGGTGATCGAGACCGAACTGGAACGCAATCCGCTCCTGCAGCGCGATGACGCCGATCCGGTCGGCGACGCCAACGACTCAGATGCACCGGCAGAGGCTAGCGACAGCGGCGAATCACGCGAACTGGAACTGAGTGACCGTGACACTATCGCCGCCAATTCCGATCTCGATGCCTCGTCTTCTGATGTTTATGGCGATGATGAGCCGGTGGTGCGCGAGCGCGAATCGGTTGTCTCCGACTCCAACGAAGGCCCGGTGGTCGACTGGTCCAAGGCGGGCAAGGGCGGTACAGGCTTTGATGGCGACGAAGATATGGAACGCGCCCTGACGCGCGAAAAAACCCTGACCGAACACCTGACCGACCAGGCCCTGATCGCCCATTTCAGCGCGCCGGAAATGGCGATCGCCCAGATCCTGATCGATGCCGTCGATGAGGCCGGCTATATGCGCGCGCCCCTGACCGAGATCGCCGATCGGCTGGGCTGCGAACTGGCCCTGGTCGAGAAGGTGCTTGGCACCTGCCAGGGCTTTGAGCCGACCGGCATCATGGCCACCAGCGTGCCGGAATGCCTGAAACTGCAACTGGTCGAGCGCAACCGCTTTGATCCGGCCATGCAGGCCCTGATCGATAATCTTGAGCTTCTCGCCCGCCGCGATCTCAGCGCCCTGCGCAAGGTGTGCGGTGTCGATGAAGAAGACCTGAGCGAGATGATCGCCGAGCTGAAATCGCTCAATCCGCGCCCCGGCTCCGCCTATGGGGCCGAGCCGTCGCAGACCGTGGTGCCCGATGTTTTCGTGCGTGCCGATGCCAATGGCGGCTGGCGCATCGATCTCAATTCCGACACCCTGCCGCGCGTTCTGGTCGATCAGAAGTACCACACCAAGGTGGCGACGGCGGCGCGCTCCGAATCCGAGAAATCCTATCTCAACGAGTGTTTGAGCCAGGCCAACTGGCTGATCAAAAGCCTGGATCAGCGCGCCCGCACGATCCTCAAGGTATCTGCCGAGATCGTCCGCCAGCAGGACGCCTTCTTCGTCTATGGCGTCGAATATCTGCGCCCGCTCAATCTGAAAACCGTGGCCGACGCCGTGGGGATGCACGAATCGACCGTGTCGCGCGTCACCTCCAACAAGTATGTCGCCACGCCGCGCGGCGTCTTCGAACTGAAGTTCTTCTTCACCTCGTCCATCGCCTCGAATGACGGCACCTCGGCCCATTCGGCGGAATCGGTGCGTCACAAGATCAAGACCCTGATCGACGGTGAGAAAAACTCCGGCGAGATCCTGTCGGACGACCGCATTGTCGAAATTCTGAAAGAAGCCGGTGTCGATATCGCCCGCCGCACCGTGGCGAAATATCGCGAAGCCTTGCGCATTCCGTCTTCGGTCGAGCGCAAGCGCCAAAGCCGCTAACGCACTTTCCGGTGTGCGGCAGTCTGGGCTTGCCCCGTGATTAAACTGATAAAAAACAAGGTGAATGGGGTGCTTTTCTGTCGCACCTCCTACACGATTTCTTGACTTCCCATCAGGCGCAAGAGGCGTACAGTCGAGGCGTACCCGCAGGGATACGCCCTGGGTGCCCATTGCCGCCGGCCGCTCAACATTCGTCTTTGGCCGGCGACGAAGTTCTTGTTGTTTTAAGAACGGAGCGACATATCGCTATGCAAATTCAAGTCAGTGGAAAGCAGGTCGAGGTCGGTGACGCCTTGCGCGAGCGCATTGAAACCGAACTTACGTCAGGCATCGCCAAATATTTTGAACGCGGTGGTGACGCCGAAGTGACCATCTCCAAGCAGGGTCACTTGTTCAAGGCGGATTGCTGGGTCAGGCTGGCCTCGGGCCAGACCCTGATCTCGCATGGTTTTGGCGGCGACGCCCATTCGGCCTTCGACGGTACGCTCGACACCATGGAAAAGCGCGTGCGACGCTACAAGCAGCGCCTGAAGCAGCATCATAACGGTACGCCGGCCAAGGAAGAAACGGCCAATGTCACGGTCCTGCGCGCCTTCGATATCGAGGATGACGCCGACGAAATCGATGACGGCATGGATCACACCTCGCCACCGCACTCGATGATCATTGCCGAAACCGAGCAATCGCTCCGCACCATGACGGTCTCGATCGCCGTGGCCGAGATGGAGTTGTCCAACTATCCGGCGATCATGTTCCGTAACGCCGCCCATGGTGGCCTGTCGGTCATCTATCGCCGTCCCGATGGCAATATCGGCTGGATTGATCCGCAGCGCACGGCGCCCAAGACCATGACTCAGTAGACGACTCAACCCTTGGTGTGTGAGGGGTGGCTTGACCTTGTCGATCCATCCCTCTATGGCAGGGCTGCGACTGCGATCTGGTCGTTGTGGCAGCCCTTCCGCGCGTTGGCACCTGTCTGATCTGACCATGGATATACAATGTTTCTAACGAGCCTGCTGGACAGACACGCCATCCTTGGCAGTGTCAGCGCCAATTCCAAGCGTCAGGGTCTGCAAATGGTGGCCGATGTCGCGGCGCGCCAGTTGGGTCTCGATTCGGTTGAGGTGCATCAGGCCTTGCTGGAACGTGAAAAGCTGGGCTCAACCGGCGTGGGCCTCGGCGTCGCCGTGCCGCATGCCGCGCTAAAGGGGCTTGACCGTATGCATGGTGTTTTCGTGCGTCTGGAAACCCCGGTCGATTACGATTCGATAGACGACATGCCGGTTGACCTGATCTTCGCCCTGCTGGCGCCGGAAAACGCCGGCACAGAGCATTTGCGCGCCCTGGCCAAGGTCTCGCGCGTGCTGCGTCAGAAGGATCTGCGCGAACAACTGCGCAAGACCGACAAGCCGGACGCTCTCTATGCCCTGCTTACCGGCATCGCGGATTCAAACGCGGCTTAGGGTTCGGACACTGAAGTTAGGTTTCAGATTAACTTAGCATCGAACAATGTATGCTTCATGCGAGCGCTAAAAAGTCGGAGCTTATATGTCTCAAATTAACTTTGGACATGTGAAGAATTTTGTAGCTCTTCAGGCCAAACTTATCGCTGAGTTGAACCGTTGCTTCGCCTCACCTTTACAAGATGCCCCGAAGCGCGGGCGCTTTAAACTTTCTGAATACACATGGTGTTTTAAAAAGCATGGCATGGGATTTAGGTTCCTACGCTTACAGTCACCCCGCATTATTATCGAGGCCCACGAATACCTATCAAACAGCGGGGTTATCGATGCTTGGCGAATGTTATTGTATTTAGAATCTCTAGGTTTGAAGCCTGAGGCGGAATTGATTGACTTATATCTCTATGAGCAATGCCGAGCAGGTTTGCTTTTTCCCTTAGGCTCCCGCTCTTATGAACTCGTGCCTTTAGAATGAGCATATACGTGGGCCAAAATTCAAAGGTATGAATTTTGGAATTACCCGACGACCTCAATCGGTATAAGCTTGATCTCTTCGCTCGCCTTGGGGCGGTGAAGATCGATATGCAAAAGCCCGTAGGCCAGGCTGGCCTTGCTGACCTCCAGCCCGTCACTCAGGACAAACGCACGGTTGAAACCCCTGAGCGCAATGCCGCGATGCAGGTAATCGCGCGTATCGGTCTCGCCGGTGCGATCGCGGGTCGCGGAAACCGTCAGGTGCGCACCCTTCACCTCGATGCGTAAGTGTTCGGCCGTGAAACCGGCGACGGCGATGCTGATGCGAAAATGATCCGCGCTCAAGGATTCGACATTGTAGGGCGGATAATTATCATGGCTGCGGCCGATGCGCTCGATCAGCAGGCGCATATCATCGAAGCCCAGCAGGTAGGGGCTGTCAAAAACCATAGTCCGCGTCATATCAGCCCTTTCCAGTCATGCGCAGGATATAGGGCGTCAGACCTGAGTTTCAAGAAAGCGCGTGAGGGCGGCGCGCGCCTGGGGCTCGCTCAGCGTCGGGGTATGGCCGGTATGGTCAATCTCGACGCGGGTGAAATCACGCGCCATGCCGGCCATCTTGCGCGCCTCGCCGGCATCGAGCACATCCGACAGCACGCCGCGCACCAGAAGCAGTTTGCGGGCGGTGGCCAGACTGGCATAGCAGGGCGCCAGATCATAGGCGCTGAGCGCCACGGTCATGCCCTTGAAGGCATCGGTGATGCTTGGGTCGTAGGCGAGGTGCAGATAGCCGTCGCGGCCCTTTTTGAAGACGCGGCGGGCCATTTTCAGCCAGTCATCCTGCGTATGACCGGGGAAGGCCAGCTTGTTTTGTTCAGCGACAAAAAGGGCGGCCTCCTGCCAGTTGCGCATGGCCTTGCGCGGCAGGGCGGCGAAGGCGGAAATACGCGCCAGCCCCTTCGGTGCCACGGTCGGGCCTATATCGTTAAGAACGGCTGATTTGACCAGGTTGGGGCGCAGGGTCGACAGCACCATGGTGATCATGCCGCCCATCGAATTGCCGATAAAGATGGCCTGGCCGATCCCCATGGCGTCGCACAGGCCCAGCACGTCCTTGGCGTAGGTCCACAGGTGGTAGTTCATGGCGTCGGGATCGTTTTCCGACAGGCCGCGGCCGCGCATATCGGGCACGATGACGCGACGATCGAGCGCGGCGATAGAGGGGGCCACCTCCTCGAAGTCGGCGCTGTTGCGCGTCAGGCCATGCAGGCAGATGACCGGCAGGCGCACACGGCCGGGGGCGGCCGGATAATCGCGGGCATAGAGACGCAGGCCGTCATCGCTCGACCACCAGCGGTCGTGAAAGGCGGGCGCCTTGCGAACCACGCTCTCGGCCGGTATGCGGGCCTCGTGCGTGTAGTTCAGTTCCGGCAGCGTGTCCTTGAGATTGATCAAAGGTCTGGACCCTGTGTGGCTTGGGGCTGTTACGTAAAATCCCTGAAATAGCTTCACGCCACATAGATGAAAAAAATGCAAACGCAGGAGGTTAAGCCGGGGTTCACCGCGTCCATCTTGCCTTTTCTGTGCGGAATGGCTAGATAGAGGCAGAGCCTTGAGGTGAGGCTCGGCCCTGCGAAAGACCTCCGGTCACCCTCACGCACACGGTTGCTGTTATAAAATCTGCTCTTTTGTGGCTTTTCGGGATGGGGAAAAGGCCTTGTACAAAGGAGATATCCCATGCCTGATACGCATGACCTCAAGCCCCTCGATGCCTATAAACGCGACGCCGCGAAACTGCTCAAAGCGGTGCGCGCCGACGATGTGAGCGCGCGCGACCGCTTCCGCCGGCTGGAAAACGCGCCGCCGGGTGTGCAGCTCAAGCACGCCCTGACCGTGATCGCGCAGGAAGCCGGCTTCCCCAACTGGACGGCCTTGAAAAGCGCTGCGGAAGAGGTCGATTTTTCCGAAATCTTCGCTGCCCCCAGTCTCAAGGATTCGATCAATCACTGGTTCCGCGATTACGACGCGGCCAAAGCGCACCAGCAGGCGCATGGCGGCGTCCTGTTGCCTTACCGCCATCAGGCCTTCGTGACCTCGCTCGAAATCCTGCCGCGCCTGGGCTACGAAAAGGACGATCCTGCCTGGAAGGACATCGGCTACGATTTCATCCGGCCGGCTTCGACCGAGGCCCTGACGCGCATCAAGGCCCGCCTGTCACGTCGCCTGACGGCGAAGTTCTGATCTCAAAAAAGGTTATCCCATGTCTCTTCTCAAGGCGGATTCCGTCCACCCGATCACGGCGCCAAATGGCACGGTGATCACCAGCACGGTTTATCTGCAAAACGTCATCGACCATCCGCGTATCTCGGTCGGGGCCTATTCCTATGCGTCGAATGCCTTGCCACAGGCCAACTGGGCGCAGACCCTGGCGCCCTATCTCTTCCCGATCAGCAAGGAGAAACTCACGATCGGCAAGTTCTGCCAGTTTGCCCATGGCACGACCTTCATCACCTCATCAGCCAATCATCCGATGGGCGGGTTTTCGACCTATCCGTTCAAGGTGTTCAAGCCCGAAACCATGATGGGTTATATCGACCTGCCGTTCCGCGATACGGAGGTTGGGCATGATGTCTGGATCGGTCACAACGCCACGATCATGCCGGGCGTCACCATCGGTTCTGGCGCCATCATTGCTTCTGGCGCGGTGGTGACGAAGGACGTCACACCCTACACCATCATGGGCGGCAATCCGGCGCAGGTCATCCGCCAGCGCTTTTCAGACGAGCTTATTTCTGATTTACTGGAAATAAGTTGGTGGGACTGGCCGATCGAGAAAATCGAAGCCAGCCTCACCGCCATAGAAGGTGCAGATATCGACGCGCTGAAAGCGGCTGTTTAGCAGCGCGTGATCAGATTGTGCATCCGGCGCGGGGTGGCACCCGGCACGCGATTGAGCTTGATCAGGCCTTCGGGTTCGCCCCACAGGTCATAGGCGTCCGCCTTGGTCACCCTGGCCTTGACCAGATCGCCGGCCTTCAGGCCGCTGAAGCCCTTAAGGAAGATGTGCCCGTCGATTTCGGGCGCATCGCCTTTGGTGCGGGCGATGGCGGTGCCGTCATTGCGGATGTCATCGACCAGACAGTCCTCGATGCGGCCCACCTTGGCCTGCAGCTTCTGCGCCGAAATGCGCGAAGCCACGGCCATGAAGCGTGCTAAGCGATCCTGCTTGACCTCTTCGGGCACATGGTCGGGCAGCAGCTTGGCAGCCGCGCCTTCGACGTTTTCATAGGCGAAGGCGCCGACGCGATCGATCTGCGCGGCTTCGAGCCAATCGAGCAGGAAGTTGAAATCGGCCTCGGTCTCGCCGGGGAAGCCGACGACGAAGGTCGAGCGCAGCGTCAGGTCGGGGCAAATTTCGCGCCATGACAGGATGCGGTCGAGCGTCTTTTCCTGATTGCCGGGGCGCTTCATCGCCTTGAGGATCTTCGGCGACGCGTGCTGGAAGGGGATATCGAGATAGGGCAGGATCTTGCCCTCGGCCATCAGCGGGATGACTGAATTGACGTGCGGATAGGGGTAGACATAGTGCATCCGCACCCAGATGCCGAGTTCGCCAAGTCCGCGCGACAAATCCTCGAACGAAGCGTTCCAGTTCTGGCCGCGCCATTCGCTCTGGGCGTAACGGATATCGAGCCCGTAGGCGGAGGTGTCCTGCGACACGACGAGCAGTTCCTTGACGCCGGATTTGGCCAGAATCTCGGCTTCGCGCAACACGTCTGCCACGGGGCGCGAAGCGAGATCACCGCGCAAAGAGGGGATGATGCAGAAGGAGCAGCGGTGATCGCAGCCTTCGGAAATCTTGAGATAGGCGTAATGCTTCGGCGTCAGGCGCACCCCGGCTGAGTCTTCCGGCACCAGCGGGCGGAACGGATCGGGCTTCGGCGGCACCACGTTGTGCACGGCGTCCATAACGGCGTCATACTGGTGCGCGCCGGTGACGGCGGCGACATTGGGGAAGCGCGCACGGATCATCGCCTCTTCACCGCCCATGCAGCCGGTGACGATGACCTTGCCGTTTTCGGCCAGGGCCTCGCCGATAGCGTTCAGGCTTTCTTCCTTGGCGGAATCGAGGAAGCCGCAGGTATTGACCACAATGACATCGGCGCCGGCATAGGAGGCCGAGGTGTCATAACCCTCGCCCTTCAGGCGCGTCAGGATGCGCTCAGAATCGACCAGCGCCTTGGGGCAGCCGAGCGAGACAAAGCCGACCTTGGGCTGGGCATCAGAAATAGGGGGCGCGACAGAACGGGTCATATGAAAAAGCTTGAACTTGTGGGGGGATGATGGCTTAAGCCTCCATAACCACAAATTCGCGCCGGTTGGAAGCTATTCCTCGTAGCTGGCCCTCCGTGCAACCTTACAGGAACCCCGCAATGCTGCTTTTTGCCGATACCGCCGACACCAAGATCCTTGCCGAACTGCTTGAAACCGGCCTGATCGACGGCGTCACCACCAACCCGACCATCATCGCCAAGTCCGGCCGCAACATGTTCGACGTGATCAAGGAAATCTGCGACATGTGCGAAGGCCCGATCTCGGCCGAAGTGGCCGCGACCGACGCCAAGACGATGATCCTGGAAGGCGAGAAGCTGGCCAAGATCGCCACCAACGTGGTCATCAAGGTGCCGCTGACGCTCGAAGGCCTCAAGGCGACCAAGGAATTTTCGTCGCAAGGCCTGATGACCAACGTCACGCTGTGCTTCTCGGTGTCGCAGGCCCTGCTGGCCGCCAAGGCTGGCGCCACCTTCGTGTCGCCCTTCGTCGGTCGTCTCGATGATGTCGGCGCCGATGGCATGGAACTGATCCACAATATCCGCACCCTCTATGACAATTACGATTTCGACACCGAAATCCTCGCGGCCAGCCTGCGTCATCCGGGCCACGTCGCCGAAGCTGCCCTGGCCGGCGCCGATTGCGCCACCCTGCCGCCGCAGACCTTCAAGGACATGTTCAAGCACCAACTGACCGACAAGGGCTTAGAGACCTTCTTGGCCGATTGGGCCAAGACCGGCCAGTCGATCCTGTAAGATCGGCTATATCGCCAGACGACATTCAATCGGAGAGCTTAGCGCTCTCCGATTTTTTCTTGCGAGGCATCGGGCATGACCTGTCCGCCTTGTGGCACAGCGTTGTTTGGCGGAGGCGACGCAAAGCCGTTGCTCTGCATACGCATCTTGTCGTCCTCGTTCTGATGCTTCAGCACGTCATTGAGCACGGCGGTCGTGTTCAAGGTCCAGTCGGCCTGACCGGCCCAGCCGCTGTCAGGCTTGTCGGGCGCGGCAATGGCGGCGAGCAGATCGGCCTTGCTGGCGCCGGCTTTGAGACGGGCGAGCCAGTCCTTCGCCGGTTTCGCCCATCGGCCAGGACGCGGATCATGGGCGAGTTGTGTCATAAGCTGCGTGGCTGTGGTCACGTCGCCGGATTCGGCGTGGACGAGAGCGGCGTGGAAAACGTAGGTGTCGACCTCTGGCGCCAACCGCCAGGCCAGTACGGCCGCGCCGGCGGCATCGGCATCAAGATGATCATTGCCTGACGCCTTGGCGCGGTAATACCAGAAGGCATTGCTCGCGGAATTTGGGTTCAGTTCTGCGGCGCGGGTCAGGGCCGCTTCCGCCGCATCAAACGCATCGGCGTTCTGCGTGGTCTCGGCAAGTTTCAGTTCGGCGCGGCCGAGGAGATGAAAGCCTTCGAAATCATCGGGGTGAGTCAGGGTCGCTTTTTGCAGCCATGGCAGGGCATTGCGCGCATCACCGTAGAGAATTTCAGAGCGGCTGAGCGTCATCTGCGCATCGAAGCTATCCGGCTGTTTTCCGGCCTCGCTGCGAAGATCGCCGAGCAGGTGACGGCCGTGCGCTATGGACGGACAGCCTTGCAGGGCGGCCTTCTCCAGTACCTGTTTTTCCGCCGAGGCCGGCAAGTCATCAAAGCTCACATCCGGCAGGGGAAGGTGCGCGATGGTCATGCGGCCAGGCTTGAGCGCCTTCAGCAGATACTTACGCAACAGGACATCAAGGCTGACCGCACTGCTGCCGAAGAGGCGGCCGAAGGCGTCGACGCGATTGTCACCGGCCTGAAGCGCGGCATCATAGGCCGCCAGTTTTTGCGCCCGCTCCGGCGACGACAGAATCCAGTGCGTCAGCAGCCATGCGCGCGACGCGAATTCTGTCGTCAGCCGTGCATTGTCTTCAAGGGCCAGCTCCGCAGGCCCTTTGTCAGTGACGCGCTGGCGATTGCGTTTCTGGGCAACGGTGTTTTGCAAGGTCCCGGTTTCGCCGCGTCGACCGCTGAACCAATCATTATCGTTCAGCACGTCCTTGTAATCGAGGCGGCTGGGGTAGCGCATGTCGAGATTACGCAGGTAGGCGGCTGTGGTGTAGGGTGGCAAACCCAGGATCGCGGCATCGTCCTCAAAGCGCATGGTCGAGACGTAGCGGGCATAGCCCTCAATGTACCACAGGGGCGCGCGTTGCGAAAAATGGCTGCGAAAGAAGTGGCGGGCATAGGCCTGAAAGACAAGCGTCTGGCCTTCGTCTTCCATCTGCTCGGCTACATTTAGCGCGGTGTAGACCGGGCCCGGTTGATAGACCGCGAAACCCTGAACGCCGTCTTCGCAAGTTTCGTAAAGCCCGACGGCTCGTTCCGGCATTTCCGGATTGACGATGGCGAGATCATGGGCGCTTTCGGTGTAATAGAGGGTGAGCTTTGGTGTGCCAGCCGGGTCTTCGGCGATGTGGGAAAAATCGTAGAGTACATAGCGGAAGCGTTCGAGATTTTCGAGCAAATCGCGGATATGACCTCGGCTGGTATCGCTGTAGACTGTGAAGTGCGGGCTTTCGGCCTTCAGCCAATGGTGCGGCGTACCCGCTTTCTCGCCACGCACAACGACGGTTGTGCTGTCCGGCGGCGCGGTCTCCTGAGACTGCGTCGCCTGTGCGGTAAGGGCTAGCGCCAGAAGGCATGTAAACGTTTGCAATTTCATGTGGTCGCTTCCCCTCTTTGGGCATAATCGTACCCGCATGGCGCGAAAACTGCAAGCGCTGACGATCGGGAGGGTGCGCTCGATATCTGCCCATTCACGCGCTTGCCAAGATTAACCTTTGCGATAAAGTGACCGCGATATCCGATGGGGGATGCCGTGATGAGCGAAGACCTGCTAGCCGACACCGCGACAGGGCCGATCCGGACCGATGCGGCGCGAAGGCTCGATATGATCGACCTTTTGCGCGGACTGGTGATCGTGCTGATGGTGCTCGATCACACGCGCGATTACATGCACCTGGGCGCGCTGGCCTTCGATCCGCTCGATCTCGACAAGACGACACCGCTCCTCTTTTTCACGCGCTGGATCACCCACCTGTGCGCCCCGACCTTCACCTTTCTGGCGGGCGTTTCGATCTTCCTGCAGGCGGCGCGCGGTAAGACTGGCTGGCCACTGTCGCGCTTTCTGCTGACGCGCGGGCTGTGGCTGGTGGTGCTCGAAATCAGCCTGATCAGCTTCGGTTTCAATTTCGCCGTGCCGTTCTTTTTCCTGCAGATCATCTTCGCCATGGGGGTGAGCATGATCGCGCTGGCCGCACTGGTGTGGCTGCCATCGCGTGTTATCCTGCTGCTGGGCATTGTGATCGTGGCCGGACATGGCCTGCTGGCCGGCGTCAGCATGGACAGCCTGACCGCGACCGGCCAGATTCTGTGGCGGTTGGGGATGCAGCCCGGCGGGCTCGGCGTCGTGCCGGGCATGAGCGTCTATCCGGTCATTCCATGGTTTGGCATCATGTGTCTGGGCTACGGACTGGGGCCGATTTTCGCTATGGAAGACTTGTCGCGCCGCCGCGCCATCACCCTGCTGGCGGCGGGGCTGATCCTGCTGTTCCTGATCCTGCGCCTGCCCAATCTCTATGGCGAGCCGCAAGCCTGGGCGTGGCAGGCCAATCCCGGCCTGATGCTGATGGATATTCTGAAAGTCTCGAAATATCCGCCGTCGCTCGATTACACCCTGATCACGCTGGGTCTGGCCATGTGCCTTCTGCTGGCCCTGACGCATCTGCCAAAGCTGTTTCAGGCACCGCTGCTGGCCTTCGGGCGCACGCCCTTTCTGACCTATCTGCTGCACATCTATATGGTGCATGTGGCGGCCATTCTGGTCGGTTTGGCGCAAGGCATACCGCCGGCGCATTTCACCAATTTCCTCGGTGATCCGTCGCGTCTGGCGGCCGATGCCTATGGCCTGACCCTGCCGGCGGTCTATGGCGTCTGGCTGGCCATTCTGGTGCTGCTCTATCCGATATCGAACGCCTATGCGCGTTACCGGATGCGTCACCGGAATTGGTGGCTGAGCTATCTCTGAGAAAAAAGCCACTTCCCAACCTTCTCCCTCTTAATCGAGTCGGAGAAGAAAGGAACTAAGCCTTCCATAAGGGAATTGTTGAGAAAAGTAGCTGTCAATTTGTTACTTCATCATAAAGGTAAAGTGTAACGGGACAAATTTGCTCATGCGCCCAGCTAGTAGCTTCACTTACGGATATGCTGTCACGGCTATCACACTGAACATAAGATTCTAATTGTTCATTGCCGACTTCAGCCTGATCAGAATTTGGGCACGCATTATCATGCCACACGGCTTCAATAACAGCTTGGACACTTTTCCAGCGATATTTCCGCATACGGTGATCTATAATATTGGCAATCACCGTCGAGTTATGGGTGCAGGGACTTGTCCCTGCGACTTATCCTTTGATAGCGTCGATGATCGAATTGACCACCGACTTGACCTGATCGGCGTCATCGCCTTCCGCCATGACGCGGATCAGGGGTTCGGTGCCGGAGGGGCGCACCAGCACGCGGCCGGTGCCTTTCAGGGCCTCTTCGCCGGCCTTGATCGCCTGTTTGACGCTGTCCAGTTCCATCGGGTTGGCGCCGGTATATTTCACATTTTTCAGAAGTTGCGGTACGGTGTCGAACTGCTTGCCGAGTTCGCTCATCGGCTTTTGCTGCTCGACCAGCACGGCCAGCACCTGCAGGGCCGCCATCAGGCCATCGCCGGTGGTGGCGTGATCGTGCAGGATGACGTGACCGGATTGTTCGCCGCCGAGATTGAAGCCGCCTTCGCGCATCTTTTCCATGACATAGCGATCGCCCACCTTGGCGCGTTCCAGCTTGAGGCCCTGCTTGTCCATGAAGCGCTCGAGGCCGAGGTTCGACATGACGGTGGCGACGAGGCCGCCGCCCTTGAGCAGGCCCTTCTTCGCCCAGTTACCGGCGATGATGGCCATGATCTGGTCGCCGTCGACGATGGTGCCGTTTTCGTCGCAGATCACAAGCCGGTCAGCGTCGCCATCGAGCGCGATGCCGATATCGGCGCGCAGTTCCTTAACCTTCTGCGCCATGGCGGCGGGCTGGGTGGAGCCGCACTTTTCATTGATGTTGATGCCATCGGGCGTGACGCCGATCGGGAAGACCTCGGCGCCCAGTTCGTATAGGGCCAGCGGGGCCACCTTGTAGGCGGCGCCATTGGCGCAATCGAGCACGATGCGCAGGCCGTTCAGGGTCAGGTGGCGGGGGAAGGTGGCCTTGGTGATTTCGACATAGCGCCACTGGGCGTCATCGACACGAGCGACGCGGCCGAGCTTGGCCGGATCGGCGACGCCGGACAGGATATTGCCATCCATGCGGGCTTCGATGGCCAGCTCGACGTCATCGGAGAGCTTGTAGCCATCGGGGCCGAAGAGTTTAATGCCATTGTCGGCGAAGGCGTTATGCGAGGCCGAGATCATGACGCCGAGGTCGGCGCGCATCGAGCGGGTCATCATCGCCACGCCGGGCGTCGGCAGGGGGCCGAACAGGCGCACATCCATGCCCACGCTCGTGAAGCCGGCCACCAGAGCCGGCTCGATCATATAGCCCGACAGGCGGGTGTCCTTGCCGATGACGACCAGATGGCGGCGGTCACTGTCCGACATGAACATCTTGCCGGCGGCCATGCCGACGCGGTAGGCGACCTCGGCGGTCATCGGGAAGGTGTTGGCCTGACCGCGGATGCCGTCGGTGCCGAAATATTTGCGGGTCTGGGTCATGGCGGACATGTGGGTGGCCATCTCTTCGTTGCGGTTGCGGATAGGGTTGTAGCCGTAAAGCGACATGGCCTGGCGGTAGTCGGCGATCTTTTGCGTGACGAGGGCGATAAAGGCGGCTTCCAGCTTATCGACGGTTTCCGGGCGCGGCGCCTTGGTGGAGCCGTTCATGGCGCGGAAAATGCTGCTCTGGGCGATGGAGGCGGCCTCCGCCACGTCCTTGATCGAAATGCCCGAGGCGTTGACCGCGCTCTGCAGTTTCTCCCATTTGCTCTCGATCATATCCGCTCCTTTTTCGCTCTGTCGCGTGTTCCATAGGCCGATGAAGGGCATTTTGCAATTAATTTATTGCATAATGCGACTGGCAATCATCTGTCGGCGTTAAAATTTTGCATCATTTGGTGCGCAAACTGTAAATATGATAGGTTAATGAGCGCTTTATGGCGAATTTGGCGCGTGTGACGGCAATTTTTAGTAATACCATTTTATAGCAATTCAATTTAAAACGTGCTATTTCAAAATCGCAAATTGCCGAAGCTGGCGAAAAGGAACCTGTCTCATGTGCGGAATCATCGGTATTATCGGCCGCGAACCTGTCGCCCCGCGTCTGTTGGAATCCTTGCGGCGCCTTGAGTATCGCGGTTACGATTCCGCCGGCATCGCCGTACAGACGGAGGCAGGGCCTGAGCGCCGCCGCGCCGCCGGCAAGATCCGCAATCTCGAAGCGGTCATCGCCGAGCAGCCGGTCGCGGGCACGACCGGCATCGGCCACACACGCTGGGCCACGCACGGCGCGCCGACCGTCGCCAACGCCCACCCGCACAGCTATGGCAAGGTGACGCTCGTCCATAACGGCATCATCGAGAACTATGCCGAACTGAAGGCCGGCCTGAAAGCGCAGGGGCAGGTGTTTGAATCCGACACCGATACCGAGGTCATCGCCCATCTGCTTGATAGCGCCCTGCAATCCGGCCTGAAACTGAAAGACGCCTTCAAGTCGGTGCTCTATCAGCTTCACGGCGCCTATGCCCTGGCGGTGCTGGTCAGCGGCGAATCTGACACTCTGCTCGGCGCCCGTCGTGGATCGCCGCTCGTTATTGGCTGGGGCGAGGATGAAATGTATCTCGGTTCCGACGCTCTAGCGGTCGGGCCTTTCACCCAGCGCGTCACCTATCTTGAAGAAGGTGACTGGGTGATCCTGCATAAGGCTTCGGCCGAGGTGCGCGATGCCGGCGGTTTTCTGGTCAATCGCCCCATCGTCACGGTTTCGGCCTCCGCCGCGCTCGTCGAAAAGGGGTCTTTCCGTCACTTCATGGAAAAGGAAGTGCATGAGCAGCCGGAAAGCTGCCAGCGCACTTTTTCCGCCTATCTCGATCCGGTGGCGCAATCGGTGCGCGCCGATATCAAGGCCGGTATCGATTTTTCCAAGATCACACGCCTCCAGATCATCGCCTGCGGCACCGCCTACTATGCCGGCTCGATCGCCCGCTATGCCTTTGAGAAGATCGCCGGCCTGCCGGTCGATGTCGAGGTCGCGTCAGAATTCCGTTATCGCACCCCGGCCATGACGCCGGGCACGCTGGCCATCGCCGTGTCGCAATCGGGCGAAACCGCCGATACCCTGGCGGCCTTGCGCTGGTGCAAGGATCAGGGCTTGATGACCGCCGCCGTGGTCAATGTCCACACCTCGACCATGGCGCGCGAGGCCGATCTTCTGTGGCCCACCCATGCCGGTCCGGAAATCGGCGTCGCCTCGACCAAGGCCTTCACCGCCCAGCTCTCGGCCCTGTTGTCACTGGTCGTTTGCGCGGCCGCCCAGCGCGGTCGCATCACGAAGGCGCAGGAAGCCCATTACGTCCAGACCCTGCTCGAATCCCCGGGCCTGATCGCCGAAGCCCTGGGCATGAACGCCGACATCGTGCGCATGACCTATGAGCTGTCGAAGGCGCGCGATGTCATCTATCTCGGCCGCGGCGACATGTACCCGCTGGCGCTCGAAGGCGCGCTTAAGCTCAAGGAGATCAGCTATATTCACGCCGAGGGCTATGCCGCCGGCGAACTGAAGCATGGTCCCATCGCCCTGATCGACGAAAAGACGCCGGTGGTGGTCATCGCCCCCGATGACGACCTGTTCGAAAAGACGGCCTCCAATGTGCAGGAAGTGGCGGCGCGCGGCGGCCGTGTCATCATGATCACCAATGTGCCGGGCAAGGTGCCGACCCTGTCCGGCGACGCGGCCAAGTCGCTGAAGGTGATCAAGGCGCCCGACTGTGATCCGTTTATCGCCGCGCTGGTTTATTCCGTGCCGATCCAGCTACTGGCCTATCATACCGCTGTCCATAAGGGCACCGATGTCGACCAGCCGCGCAATCTCGCCAAGTCGGTGACCGTAGAATAGGAAAGCCTTGCAGCCTATAGGGCGCGATGCCTTGAATTATGCCTGAAGTCGATGTACTCAGCCCCACGAAGTGGAGTTAACGGTTCATGGCCAGAGGGCGTGCCGAATGGAAGCAGGCTTTGGATATCAAGCCTCGCCTCGGAAAGATTTTCGGCGGGCTTGAGGCCAGAGCGCCGTCTTTGACGCGCGCTATCCGCTATTATTCCCTGACCGAAACCTTGCCGCCTGGGCAAAGCTTTGAGCATACAGGCCGACCGATGCGGCTCGATCAGCCGGTCTATGCGCCGACCTTCAAGACCTTGATGGTCAACAATGTCGAGAGCTACAATCCGGGTGTGGCGGCCGATGCCGTCATGCTCGACACGGCGATCCTGGAAAACGTCCGCCTGGTGGGCCATACCCTGTTTCCGATCCGCAGCGAGACAGCCCGGATTGTCAGCGACAAAGCCGACAGTATTCCCTGGGGTATCACCTATCCGTCGCTGTCTTTCAAACCGCCGGTGCCTGTGGCAGGGCTGGTGACGGCGATTCCACGGATCAAGAACTATTACCACCTGATGGTCGATTATGTGATGCCGGTCATGGCGGCCTTGCTGCGTCACCCTGACCGTCTTTCTGGCCCGGTTACCTTCGTGGTCAATCATGACTATCCCATGCTTGATGTCCTGATCGGAACCCTGCGCGAGCAAGGCATTGAAGCGCGGCTGATGAAGGTCGGCGATGGCGATACGGTGATGGCCGCGCGCTATCTATGGGCCAAGTCTAAGGCCTATCACACCGAACACGCCTATGCTTTCCGCGATGAACTGCGGCTGCTGTCGGAGGCCGTCGCGCGCAAGACCGCCCATATCAAGGTGCCGGACAAGGTGTTTATTCCCCGCTCCAGAACCCGCCTGCGCAATCTGCTCAATCAGTCGGAATTGCAGGCGGCGCTTGCGACCAGAGGCTTCGCGGCATGGGAGCTGGAATGGTCGCGCCCCCTGGAGCAGATTGCGCTTTTCCAGCGCGCCGGCCAGATCGTTTCGGTGCATGGCGCCGGCCTGACCAACCTGATGTGGGGTGAGGGAGGTCATATAGTTGAGATCTTCCCGAACGACGCACGCAAGACAACCTATCTGCACATGGCGTCGCAAAACGGCTGGACCTATGACTATGTTCTGGGATCGGATGAGGCCGCGCGGCAGAATTTCAGCGTAACCGTCGATGAGGTGCTGACGAAGATCGGTTAAGACGGCAGGACGCGCACGCGGTCGCTGCTAACCGGCATGGTGCGCGCCACGATATCGGTTTCCCTTATGAAGGTGCGGAATTCCAGACCGCGTTCGCGCAGGATACCGCCGAGGGCGCTGGCACTGAGGCATGGTCATCTTTCGGCGGGCGTAAAAACTCAGTAGCGGTCAGTTTACAAACGGTTGAGTTCGGAAATTTTCCGACATTTGTGCAAAATATTCCGAAAAAAATGGCCCTGATGGGATGACAAACGAAACGTGATGCGCCATATGACGCTTCCCATCCCTCCTGTCATAAGGCCCCTTGTTCGTCATGCGTGACTTTTACCGTATCCGCCGCCTGCCTCCCTATGTCTTCGAAGAAGTCAACAAGGTGAAGGCGCGTCTGCGAGCGGAAGGCGTCGACATCATCGACTTCGGCATGGGCAATCCTGACATGGCCACCGCGCCGCATATCGTCGATAAGCTGATCGAGACGGTCAAGAAGCCTAAGACGCATGGTTACAGCGTGTCGAAGGGCGTGCAGGGCCTGCGCAAGGCCATGGCCGGTTATTATGACCGCCGTTATGGCGTCAAGCTCAATCCGGATACCGAGGTGGTCGCCACCCTGGGCTCCAAGGAAGGCTTCGCCAATCTCGCCATGGCCATCACGGCGCCGGGTGACACGATCATCTGCCCCAATCCGGCCTATCCGATCCATGCCTTCGGCTTCCTGATGGCCGGCGGTGTTATCCGCCATGTGCCGGCGCTGTCCCCCGAACAATATCTTTCGGGCATCGAGAAGGCCGTCAAGCATTCGGTGCCGACTCCCTCGGTCATGATCGTCTCCTATCCGTCAAACCCGACGGCGCAATGGGTCGATCTTGATTTCTACAAGGAGGTCATCCGTATCGCCAAAAAGCACGACCTGATCGTGCTCAGCGATATCGCCTATTCGGAAATCTATTTTGAGGACAACCCGCCGCCGTCGATCCTTCAGGTCGAAGGCGCCATCGAACGCTCTGTCGAGATCAATTCGCTGTCAAAGACCTACGCCATGGCCGGCTGGCGCGTCGGCATGGTGGTCGGCAATGCCCAGATCTGCGCCGCGCTCGCCCGCGTGAAGTCCTATCTCGATTACGGCGGGTTTGCCCCCATCCAGGTGGCCGCCGCCGCCGCGCTCAATGGCCCGCAGGACAATGTTGCCGAGATCCGCGCCACCTACAAGTCACGTCGTGACGTGCTGATCGATTCCATGAAGCGCGCCGGCTGGGATATCCCCGCGCCGCCGGCTTCGATGTTTGCCTGGGCCAAGATCCCGCCGAAGTTCGAACACATGGGCTCGATCGAATTCGCCAAGTTGTTGATCGAGGAAGCCCACGTCGCCGTGGCGCCCGGTCTGGGATTCGGTGAATACGGTGAAGGCTATGTCCGCCTCGGACTGGTCGAAAATGAGAACCGTATCCGTCAGGCGGCGCGCAATGTGAAGAAGCTGCTCCTGCCGAACGCCAAACGCGTCAGCACGGCGGAATAGATTCGGCTGCCGCGCGAACCGTCCTTATAAAAATGTGATCGCAACCGGGGACAAGGCTGTCATCCTTGTTTTTAGCGACTTTGTGGTCACAAAGCGGCCATTACAGGTTAAGAATGTGTTTATAGGTTTTGACTCTGCCGCCGTAATGGGGTTCATTATATCCATTGTGCAATGCACATTTTTTGCAGAAGCCTGACATTGTGGCCGGGTTCTTGCATCGATTTCCGAAGACGGAATGCCTAGCTTAAGGGTCAGGCGTAACTTATGAGGTGCAGGCGTGGTCAGTTTAGAGTTTGATTTAAATACCGATTCCGAGCAGGATGCCTTCTTCGGTGCCTTTTTCAAATTTGTCGAAGCTGCCTCCATCGCCGATACCGATTCCATCTCCGTGCGTTCCGATCCCATGGGCGATCACCAGATCAAGGTGGTCACCTTCGAGGACGCCTCCCAGGCTGATCGGTTTCAATCCTACTGGTCGCAACGCCGCAAGTGGCTTGGACTGTAGCTTTCTGCCCTGAAAGCCGATAGGCTTTTAGCCTCTTCTCCATAGCGAATCGTTTGTCATGCTGGGCCTGAGGCACATCCCTTTAAAATATCGCCTGCCGCTTATTCATGGCTGGCTAAACGGGCTTTCCCGCCTGAAATCCTCGTGCTGGACCAAGGCTGCGGACAGTGCGCCCAAGTCGGGTGATTTCGTCGTCTCCGCTTTTTTCAATGAAACCATCGGCATCGCCCAGGGCGGCCGTTTGTCGGCGCAAGGTTTCAAGGCCGGCGGATACGATATCATCGAAGATGATCTGCGCGACTGTTTCGACCAGTTCGTCTTCGGCGGCGCCCCTTTGCCGGGCAAGGGCGGGGTGTGGTATATCCACGCCAATGCCCCCGAGGTTCTGGTCGCGCTGATGGCGCATGATTATGTCACCTGGGCCGATCGTTACCGCATCGCCTACTGGGCTTGGGAAACGCCCAAGGCGCCGGCAAGCTGGATCTTCGCCGCCGAGTATCTGCATGAAGTCTGGGTGCCGAGCCGTTTTGTGCAAGAGGCCATGATCGCCACCTTCACGGAAGCGAACCGTGCCGATCTCATTCCGCGCCTGCGCATCATGCCGCATCCTGTGCCCACGCCGCCCCCGATGCGTCATGAGATGGCGCGGCAGAGGTTTGGTCTGCAGGATGGGGTCTGCGAAGTGCTCAGCCTGTTCGACACCAAGTCGTCGGCCGTGCGCAAAAATCCGTGGGGTGTGCTCGAAGCGTGGCAGCAGGCCTTCCCCGAACCATCGGCCACGGCGCGCCTGACGCTGAAGGTCAGCGATCCCGTTAGCGATCGCAGCTCGGCCGATAAACTGCTGGCCCTGGTCTCGACGCGCAACGATATCCGCCTGACCAATGAGCGCCTCAATGAGCGCGACATGGAGGCCTTTATCGGCGCCTTCGATGTGCTGATATCCTTGCACCGCTCTGAGGGTTTCGGCCTGACCCTGGCAGAGGCCATGGCGGCGGGCGTGGCGGTCATCGCCACCGGCTGGTCGGGCAACTGCGATTTCATGACGGCGGAAAATTCAAGGCTCGTGCCCTCAACCCTGGTGCCGGTGTATGATCCGGAAGGGGGCTATACCCTCGTCAAGGGCGATCCGGCGCAGGTGTGGGCCGAACCCGACGCCCCTGCAGCGGCCTCCGATCTGCGTGATCTGGCGGCCGATCCGGATCTGCGCCGGAAACTCAGTGCGGCGGCGGTGCAGTCTGTCCGGGCCCTGCATATCCCCTGGCGCCGCGAGGCGCTGGCCGCATTGCCGTTCAACGCCTGGCTCTAGGCGGCCCGTACAGTTGTCAAAAAATCAAGCGCGGTCGCTTTCAGGGCCTGGGTCTGTTCTGACAGTTGCCTGACCTCGCTCAGCGCGTCCTGGGCCTGTTGCCCGGTCTGGCCCGCCGTGGCGCTGACCTCATCAACCGCGCCGCTGATATCGGATGTCGAGGTCGCAACCTCAGCGGTCGAGCGCGAAATCTCACCGACCGCGGCAGTCTGCTGTCCTACCGACTGCGAGATTGTACCGGAAATATCACGCAGTCCTATAACCATGCCGGCAATGGCCGTCATCGCTGCGGCGGCATGGTCGGTCGCCGCCTGAACCGCTTTTACCTGCTGGCGTATTTCTTCAGTCGCGTGGGCAGTCTGTTGCGCCAGTGCCTTAACTTCGGTCGCCACCACGCTGAAGCCTCGGCCCGCTTCGCCAGCCCGCGCGGCTTCTATCGTGGCGTTCAAGGCCAGGAGATTGGTTTGTGAGGTAATTCGGTTGATCAATTCGATGGTGGCGCCGATACGGCTGGCCGCACTATTCATTTCCGCGACGCAGGTGGTGGTTTCCTCGGCCTTGGCGGCGGCGGCTTCGGCGGCTTCGGCGGCGCGTTCGGCCTGGTCGGCTATGGCGCTGGAAGAGGTCGCCATTTCTTCGGTGGCGCCCGCGACAGACTGGACATTTCCGCTGGTCGTTTCCATCGCATGCGCCACGTCCTGGCTCCGGCTGCGCGTCTGTTCGGCCTGTACGCTCAGTTCGGCCGCCGTAGCGCCCAGGTTTTGCGTCGAGTGATTGAGGCCGTCGATAATCTTGAGCACGGACGTCTCGAAATGATTGGCCATATCAAGCATCGCTGCGCGGCGGGTGTTGATGCCGTCTTCCTCAAGGCGATGCTGCATCAGGCGCATCTCTTCGGTTTCGCTTAAATTGTTGCGGAAGGCGATGAGTGTTTGCACAATGATGCCTGTTTCATGGCGATCCGCCTGATAGGGAATGTCGCTGACCGGCTCGCCCTTGGCCAGCTTTTGCATCAGTCCTGACAGAATCGTCAGGCGGCGTGACAGGCCGGACGCTATGATGGTGGTCAAAGCAAGGGCTATGGCCAGTACGGCTATGGCTATGCCCAGCTCGGTCCACATCTTGTGCGTTTCCTTGGCTGCGCGCCGTTCGAGCATGGTCTCAAGGTCACTGTTTCCCAGTTTGAAAAACAGATTGGCGGCCTCCACGACATGACTGTAAGTGTCCGGGGCTGGCGAAGTCTGAAGCTGCTTTGAGGCCTGAATCAGGGCATCCAGGGCGGCTTGTGTTTTCGGCGCAAGCGTTTTCGCCTTGCCGTATGACCCTGATTTTTCCGCGGAGGCTTTCAGATCAGCGGTCGCGTTCATCAGCGTGATAAGAGACATGCTGTGCGCTGTATCTCCGGCGGCGGCGGCATGGGTAGCGAACACCTGGTGGGCATCAGACAGCAGAGCTGGCAATTTTACGACGACGGCGTCCATCATGTAAAAGCTGTCAAGATCCGGATCGAGGATCAGGCCGGATTGGTCACCAATTTTCCCAATAAGAACCTGTGTCTGCGCCAGTAACGGTGCGCCTTTGAGGCCAGAAAGGCTGTTTGTATCGGTGTCGCTGAGAAATTGAGGCTTTGCGGAGGCCAGATCATGGGGCATCGTGCCATCCATGTCCTCGTTTCTGGCGCCCGCCATGAAGACAGGCCAAAGCGAAGTCAGGTCGTGGGCGCCGCCTATTTCCGCCCGCGCAAAGTCAATCGTAGCCTGGTGGGTTCGGCAAAGCATGTAGCCGGTAAAGAGAACCGGCAAAACCATCAGCACGCTCACCATGCGCATGCGTCCGCTGATACTGATGCGCTGATTGATCACATCCCAAAATTGTCCGGCGTGCACAAACAACCCCATGTATTTATTGCGCTTTTAATGTATCTGCGTTACTGAAATGGGCCCCAACTCATTAATAGGCCATTAAAAATTAGCCGTGCGCCAGAATTTTCATATACTTTATCTATGGAATATTTTTTTTCAGAAACTCTCTGATGGGGCGCTGAATTGGCAAGTCGAAACCTGTGCCAACAGGCTATGGCTTGACTCTCACGGGCTTTTCCGTCAAAGAACCGCTCACATCCGCGCACCTCTTCGCGCCCTATCATGAAACCCTTCACCATCACGACCTTTCCTGACCAGGAATAACGAGGATGAGAAGGCTCCCCGACAGCGCGTGGCGCCCTCGGGGGTTTTTTGTTTTTGTGGTTTGGCCTGAAAATGCGCAGACTTAATGAAGGTTCTGGTTCATGTTCGACAGCTTAAACGACCGTCTTTCCGGTTTGTTTGACCGCCTCAGCGGCCGCGGCGTCCTTTCGGAAAAGGATGTCGACGAGGCCCTGCGCGAAGTGCGCGTCGCCTTGCTGGAAGCCGACGTGGCACTGCCGGTCGTCCGCCAGTTCATGACGCGCGCCAAGGAAATGGCCACCGGCGAAGCGGTCATCAAGGCCGTTCGTCCCGCCGACCAGGTGGTCAAGATCGTCTATGACGGCTTGATCGAGATGCTGGGTGGCGAAGAGCCGGAGCCGATCAATCTCGCCGCCGTGCCGCCCGTCGTCATCCTGATGGCCGGTCTGCAAGGCTCGGGCAAGACCACCACCTCGGCCAAGCTGGCCCTGCGCCTGACCAAGTTCGATCGCAAGAAGGTCATGATGGCCTCGCTCGATACGCGCCGTCCGGCCGCCATGGAGCAGCTCAAGTTGCTCGGCGAACAGGTCGATGTCGCCGTCCTGCCGATCGTCGCCGGCCAGAGCGCTGTCGAGATCGCACGCCGCGCGCTGCAATCGGCCAAGCTGCAGGGCTTCGACGTCCTGATCCTCGATACCGCCGGCCGCACCACGCTCGATGAAGCGATGATGGACGAAGCGGCCGAGATCGCCAAGCTCGCCAAGCCGACCGAAACCTTCCTCGTCGCCGACAGCCTCACCGGACAGGACGCCGTGCGCACCGCCAGCGCCTTCCATGAGCGCCTGCCGCTGACCGGCCTGATCCTGACCCGCGCCGATGGCGATGGTCGCGGCGGCGCCATGCTGTCGATGCGCGCCGTCACCGGCCTGCCGATCAAGTATCTCGGCGCCGGCGAAAAGGTTGATGCGCTCGATGTCTTCGATGCCCGCCGTATCGCCGGCCGTATCCTCGGTCAGGGCGATGTCGTCGCGCTGGTCGAAAAGGCGTCGCAGGAACTCGACGTCGCCAAGGCCGAGGCCATGGCGAAGAAGATGGCCAAGGGCCAGTTCGATCTCGACGATCTGGCCGATCAGTTGCGCCAGATGAAGAAGATGGGCGGCATGTCGGGCATTATGGGCCTGTTGCCGGGCGTCCAGAAGGTCAAGAAACAGATCGAGGAATCGAACCTGAACGACAAGGTGTTCGATCGCCAGGTGGCCATCATCACCTCGATGACCAAGCTGGAGCGCAAAAAGCCGGACCTGCTCAACGCTTCGCGTAAGCGCCGTATCGCCGCCGGTTCGGGCGTCGAGGTGCAGGAAATCAACCGTCTCCTGAAGCAGCATCGCCAGATGGCCGATACCTTCAAGATGATGTCGCGTTCCAATGGCCGTGGCCAGATGGGCGCGATGGCGAAAATGTTCGGGATGGGTGCTGGTGGCGCGCAGCCCAACATGGCCGAACTGGCCAAGAAGATGGGCGCCAATCCGCAGGCCGGCCCGGGTGGTAATCCGCTGGCGGGCCTCAACCCGGCGCTCGATCTCGAAAAACTGAAATCTCTTGGCGGCGGCAAATTGCCTAATTTAGGCGGTTCTGGCGCCACTCCTCCATCGGGCCTGTTCGGCGGCCTTCCCGGTTTACCGGGCGCAAAGCCGTTCGACCCCACAAAGAAATAACTCTTTTAACTCTAGGATACTGAAATGCTTAAGATTCGTCTGTCCCGCGGTGGCTCCAAGAAGCGCCCTTACTACACCATCGTCATCGCTGATGCGACCGCCGCCCGCGACGGCAAGTTCATCGAAAAGGTCGGCACCTACAATCCGATGCTGCCGAAGGACGCCCAGCGCGTTACGCTCAAGGTTGAGCGCATCGCCGAGTGGCTCAAGAAGGGCGCCCAGCCGACCGACCGCGTTGCGCGCTTCCTTAGCCAAGAAGGCCTCGTGAAGTGGGAACACGGCAACAACCCGCAAAAGGCTGTTCCGGGCAAGAAGGCGCAAGAGCGCGCCGCTGAACGCGCCCAGCGCGAACAGGACCGTATCGACGCCGAAGCCGCTGCCAAGGCTGAAGCTGAAGAAGCCAAGGCTGCCGCCAAGGCCGAAGCCGAAGCCGCCAAGAACGCGCCTGTGGCTGAAGAAGCCCCGGCTGAAGAGGCTCCGGCCGCTGAAGCGGCCGCCGAAGAGCAACCCGCTTCGGAATAAGGCGCGCGTTTTCGCAGACATGTTGAAGGGTCAGGATTTGCGTCCTGACCCTTTTTCTATATAGGAACGGATATGACCAAACCTGACCTGATCTTCGTTGCGCAAGTGAGCGCCGCCAATGGCCTTAACGGTGAGTTCAAGCTGCTGAGCTTTATGGACGATCCGTTCAGCGTGCTGGAATACAGCCCCCTGCTCAATGACAAGGGGGAGCCGGCCCTGGTCATCACCAAGGCACGCGAACAAAAGGGCGCGCTGATCGTCAAGGCCGAGGGCGTGCCCGATCGCACCGCCGCCGACAAGATCAAGGGGCTCAAGCTCTATATCGATCGCGCTGAACTGCCCGCGCCGGACGAGGACGAATATTACATCACCGACCTGATCGGCATGAAGGTCTTCGATCAGGCCGGAGCCGAAATCGGCCGCGTGATGAATGTCGATAATTTCGGCGCCGGCGACCTGCTCGATATCCACCCGCTCGAAGGACCGAACTTCTACCTCTTGTTCACCCTGGACAATGTGCCGGAAGTCCTCCTGGCCGAACGCCGGATGGTGGTGGATCTCACCGGCGTTTAGTTACGCATGCCAAATCAGGCATGAATCCCGCCTGAGAGTTCGATGCGCTGGCCATTGATCCAGCCGGCCTCATCCGATACCAGCATGGCCACCGCGCCGCCGATATCGTCCGGCAGACCTACGCGACCCAGCGGCGTTTGGCTGGCGATGGCGGCGTTGAGATGGGCGTCGTCACGCACGCGACCGCCGCCAAAATCGGTGGCGATGGCGCCCGGCGCGATCGAATTGACACGAATACGGCGTGCGCCCAGTTCCACCGCCTGATAGCGCGTCAGCACATCGATGGCGCCTTTCATGGCGGCGTAAGCCGAAGAGCCGGGATAGCTGAAGCGCGCCAGACCCGACGATACATTCAGGATCGCGCCTCCGTCATGGATCAGCGGCAGCAGTTTCTGCGTGAGGAAGAAGACGCCCTTGAAGTGCAGGTTCATCACCTCGTCGAACTGCGCCTCTGTCGTCTCAGCAAAGGGCGCATAAAGGCCCGTGCCGGCGTTGTTGATCAGGACGTCGAAGCGGTCGCGGCCCCAGGTGGTTTGCAGCGCTTCGCGCACCTGCCCGGTAAAGGCATCGAAGCCACCCGTGACGCCGGCATCGAGTTGCAGGGCCACGGCCTTGCGGCCCATAGGCTTCAGTTCATCGATCAGACTGTCGGCCTCGTCCTTGCGCGTGCGGTAGGCGAAGATAATGTCTGTGCCCCTCGCGGCGAGATGTTGGGCCATGTTGCGGCCGAGGCCGCGGCTGCCGCCGGTGATGAGTGCGATTTTCATAGGTATCTCCTTGTTTGATGGACACGGTTTACTGTTTTCCGAAAAGGCGATAAACATCGCAATGTGACCTGACTGTTCGGATAATGTGAACAATGAATCGCCTCGAAGCCATGACCGCCTTTGTCCGCGTCGCCGAACTGAGCAGCTTCACGGCGGCGGCGCAGTCGCTCGGCCTGCCGAAATCGAGCGCCTCGGCCGCGGTCAGCCAGCTTGAGGCGCATCTCAAAATCCAGCTTTTCCACCGCACCACGCGACGCGTTCAGCTTACCCAGGATGGGCAGGCCTATTATGAGCGTTGCCGCGAGGTTCTGGCCGAACTTGACGAACTGGGCGCCATGTTCGAGCGCACGCAAGGGACGCTGACGGGCACCTTGCGCGTCGATATGGTGGTCAGTATGGCACGCGATTTTCTGGTGCCGCGCCTGCCGGAATTCCTAGGTCAGCATCCGGGGATCGCGATCGAACTGTCGTGCACCGACCGGCGCGTCGATGTGGTGGCGGAAGGCTTCGACTGCGTCATCCGCGTCGGCGCCTTAAGCGATTCGGCCCTGATGTCGCGTCCGCTTGGCGTGATGCGTATGGGCAATTACGCCAGCTCGGCCTATCTGTCGCGCCATGGCGAACCGAAGACGCTCGATGATCTGAACGGCCATCACCTGATCCACTATGCCCAGACACTCGGTGCGCGGCCCTATGGTTTTGAGTACCGTAGCGGCGATGATTACCAGGTGGTGGATATGCCGGGGCGGATCACGGTGAACAATACCGAAGCCTTCAGCAGCGCCGCCCTGGCGGGCCTCGGCATTTTCCAGTCGCCGCGCACCGCCAACCGGCCCCATGTCGCTGAGGGGCGGCTGGTGGAGATCTTACCGGCCTATGAAGCCGAGCCCCTGCCGGTGTCGATGATCTATCCGCGCCGTCGCCATCAGGCGCGCCGCGTCCGCGCCTTCATGGACTGGGTGGTCGAGATCATGCGCGATTATCTGGACTGAGCCCGGCAAGAAAGTTGATCCACAGATTACACAGATTGCACAGATTTCATAGACATAAGCAGGGGCTGGAGGCATGGGTTTATAGAGGCGCGAAGCGCCATCTGTGCTTATCTGGCTTATCTGTGGGTAGCTTCTAAAACCTGCATATGGACTAAAGCCTTAGGCAGTGCGATGCTGGCGCAACCACTACAAAAAGCCACATGATGAAACGCCCCACCTCCTTCGATATCGCAGCGCTTGCCGGCGTCTCCCAGGCCACCGTGTCGCGGGCGCTTTCGGGCGCCGCCTCGGTCAGCGAAGCGGTGCGCCAGCGCGTTTTTGATGCCGCCACCCAGCTCAACTACACCGTCGATATCAATGCGCGAAAGCTGCGCTCCAAGAAGATCAACACCATCGCCGTGCTGGTCTCCGAAGACTTCGACCAATCCGACAACCGCATCAATCCCTTCTTCCTGCCGCTGATCGGCTCCATCCTCGACTACGCCAATTCCAAGGGCGTTGATGTGCTGATGTCGCTGCAAAAGGCCGATGCCGACTGGGGCGCCGACTATGGTTTTTCGCGCCGCGCCGATGGTATCATCTTCCTCGGTTATCGCGATTTCGAATCCTATCTGCGCCGGGTCGCCGTGCTGCAGCAGGTGGGTGAGCCGTGGGTGGTGTTCGGGCCGGTCATGCCGAAAACGCCGAACCTCTTCATCGGCTCACAAAATCAGGAGGGTGCCCATTCGGCGGTCGAGCACCTCATCAAACTGGGCCGCAAGCGCATCGTGTTTCTGGGCGAGGCCTCGGAGCATCATTCCGAGTTTTTCGAAAGGTTCAGAGGCTATCGGCGTGCGCATGTCGAGGCCGGCCTGACACCCGATCCGGCGCTCGCGATCGATTGCTTTATCTCACGCGAAGAAGGCGCTGCGGCGATCGAACGTCTGCTCGATGAAGGCGTTCAGTTCGACGCCGTTTTCGCGGTCACCGACCTCCTGGCCATCGGCGCGATCCAGAGCCTGCAAAAGCGCGGCCTGCATGTGCCGAAGGACGTGTCGGTGATGGGTTTCGACGACCTGTGGGCCTGCACCTGCATCAACCCCACGCTCTCGACCGTGCGGCAGGACACCACGACAGCGGCCCGGGTTCTGGTCGATACGCTCGCGGCCCTGATCGACAATGAGCCGGTGGAGATGACGCGCATACCGACGCAACTTGTCATCCGCGAATCCTGCGGGGGCTAGTACCAAACGTCATGAGTCAGAGGTCATGACGCTTGGCTAGGGCGCAGAAAGGGGAGCCCCTGTGAGGCTCCCCTTAAATGCGGCTGCCTAGAAGGTGTAGTGGCCGCCGACCGCCAGCACCATGGCGCTGGCATCGTTCAGCTCACCCTTGATCAGCACCGGCGTCTGGACGGGGGTGCCGGCATAGGCGGCGGTGGTGTAGTTGAGCTGGCTCTTGTCGAAGGCGACATAGGTCAGGGCGGCGTCGATGGCGAAGTTCGGCGTCATCTGGTAGGTGGTGCCGACAGCGTAATCGATGCGGTTGGCATCGGGCACGCGGGCGTCGCGGTGACCGTCGCGGGTCGGGGTCTGGTCATACTGGACACCGGCGCGGACCGTCCATTTCGGGTCGATGACATAATCACCGCCGACCGCGAAGCTGACCGTATCGCGGTAGTCTTCCGGAATGGCCTGCGAAACCGGCGCGCTGATCTTGATGGTGTCGAACTCGCTCCAGCCGAAGCTGATCGCCTGGGCATGGAGGGCCAGCTTGTCGGTGGCCTGAACCGTGACGCCGAGCATGGTCTGCGACGGCGTGCTGAAGGTGGCCGAAAGGCCATCAATCGTGGTGTTGGACGTCGCAATCGGGTCCAGCAGACCGGAGATCTTCAGGTTGCCGTTCAGTTCGTGCTTGATGGCGGATTTGTAGCTTAAGCCCACCGTAACGTTCTTGTGCTGCGCCTGAGCGCCCAGCGTATAGCCGTAGTCCCAGCCGTCGCCTTCGAGCACCTGCGCGCCATCGGGCAGGGCGGCGCTGAGGTTCGGCAGGGCATTGCCGAGTGTGGCCTTGGTGTATTCGGCATTGAGGCCGACGCCGACGCTCAGCCAGTCATTGACCTTGTAGGCGATGGTCGGCTGGATATCGACCGTGGTCAGGCGGGTCTTGTCGGCGTTGTAACGCGCCCAGCTATCGGCGTCGTAATTGGTCTCGAACGAGAATGGCGAGGTGACGGTGACGCCGATGGCGACGCGGTCATTGAGCGGCATCGAGAACGAGCCGCTGGGCAGGACGCCGTTGGCGATGGGATCTTTCGACACCGGATTGCCGCCGACCGCGGCGGGCGCCTGGCGGGGGCGCACGATGACCGAGCCGGTGTCATCGACGCTGCCCTTGGGCGCGATATAGGCGGCGCCGAAGCTCAGGTCCTTGGTGGTCGAGCCTGCGATGGCAGCCGGGTTCCACCACAGGGCGTCGGAGCCTTTGGCGGTGACGGCGCCGGAATAGGCGTTGCCGGCCTGCTTGGCCGAAAGGTCCTGGAGGTAGAAGCCAGCCGCCTGAGCGGAGGGGGTGAGGCCGGACATGAGGGCGAGCGCCGACGCAGCCGCAAGGGCTGTGATTTTGAGGGATTGCATATGCGTTACTCCTGTACGAATTCCACTGCTTACGATCTGGACGTGTCGCGGTGGGAATTCGGGGGGAGGAATTCCACGGCGCGTCCGGCGTTTCTATGACGCGGATTGAACGGTATTTTCTCACTTGCCTGACGGGCGCGTCAAGATATTTGTTGACGCGCATGTCAACTTTTCGTGTAGAAGTGTAAAATTGACATTCTTGTCAGGGCAAGGTTACGTAGACGTCAAATCCGGGCCGCGGGGCCTTTGTGCGCAAAAGCCAACAGACCCGCCGCCCGCAAGGCAACAAAGTGGAGGACGGCCATGATTCGTAAGATTTTACTGGTGAGCGCTGTGGCGCTATGGGCCGGTTCGGCGATCGCCGCCGAGCCGATCGAGGGTAACTGGAAGACCGAGGCCGGCGATACCGCCCGCATCGCGCCTTGCCCGGAAGGGTTTTGTATCACCCTGGTCAACGGCAAGTACGCCAACAAGCAGATCGGCCATATGAAGGGCAATGGGGGGCTTTATAACGGCCAGATCACCGATCCGAAGGACGACAAGACCTATGAGGGTTCGGCGGCGGTGAGCGGTGGCCAGCTCAAATTGCAAGGCTGCGTGCTGAAGGTGTTCTGCAAGTCGCAGGTCTGGACGCGCCTGTAGGCGGGGACGCGATCCCTGCACCCCTGTGTTGGACGTGCTTTTGGCCCCTGCCGCGATCTGCGGGAGGGGCTTTTTAGGTTTTGGGGTTTGGGATGTCTTATCCTCCCCTGACTTATCGGGGGAGGTGGCCAGCTTGTCCGGCCCGGAGGGGGCTCTGTTCTTACTACTGGGCTGCCCCCTCCGTCTCAACGCGCTACGCTTGCTCGACACCTCCTCCGATAAATCAGGGGAAGATTATGTTAAGATGGCTCTGTATCGGTTTCGGTGGCGCGGGCTTCGAGATAGGCCTGAAAAATATCATTGGCGCGCTTTTCGAGATCGAGCGCGGCGAGGGCTTCGGGCGACAGCCGTTAGGCCTCTTCCTCCGTCGCGTCGTCGATCTCTTCCTCGTCATAACTATAGACGAAAGGCACTTCATCCATGGCGGTTTGCGCGGGTTGCGGCATCGCTTGAGGCGGCCTGGCCATGCGCGCCTCGAAAGCGCTGATGGCGTCACGCAGAGGCTTGCTGGGCGTATAAACGACCGGGCTGGTCACCTGTGGCAGATGTGTAGATGTGGCGCTGACCTTGCTGTAAATCTGGACCAGCATCCGGTCGGCGGCCGTGATGGTGCGCAGGGTGCGCTCGCTGTCGACGGCATTTTTCGGCATAGGCAGTGCTTCGCCGGCTTCCAGCACGCGATCGGCAAAGGCGCGCAGACGCTCCCGGCGCTGTTCGAGCGGTGTCAGGCCGGCGGCGATGTCCTGTGACGTATCCATCCCACAATGATGCGGGCGTTTTTCGGCGCCAGAAAGAACGGTATCCACAGATGACACAGATATCCTTGATCATGTCACGCTACCGAAAGCGCAACGGTATCAACCGCTATGACGCTGCAAAGCAAGAAACCCCACCACCAACGCGCAAGCGCGTCGGTCCCCCTCCCCGGTAAGCGGGGAGGTACAAAGTGAGGCGGTGCCGCGCGCGTGGTCGCGTATCCGGGTCAAGGGTGCCTCGCACCCTTGCACCTTGGCCTTAAAAATTTTGGGGCCATTCCTCTTGCGACTTCGTACACATAACCCATATCGGCTACAGCTTTCAGGCATCCTTCTTACCAAGGGGGCTTGAAAAAGCATCCACTTTCATCTTAACGGGGATGGACATTCGCGGCGCTTGCCTCACATAAGGCCGCACCAGACCATTCGCCTTAACGGAGCAGACTTAAACCCATGGCTAAAATTATCGGTATCGACTTAGGCACGACCAACTCCTGCGTGGCCATCATGGACGGCAAGGCCCCCAAGGTCATCGAAAACGCCGAGGGCGTGCGCACCACGCCGTCCGTCGTCGCCATCGTTGACGACAGCGAGCGCCTGATCGGCCAGCCCGCCAAGCGTCAGGCTGTCACCAATCCCGGCAACACCCTTTTCGCCATCAAGCGCCTGATCGGCCGCAACTATACTGACCCGATGGTGCAGAAGGACAAGGGCATGGTCCCTTACGAAATCACCAAGGGTCCTTCGGGCGACGCCTGGGTCAAGGCCCACGGCAAGGATTACTCGCCGCAGCAGATCTCGGCCTTCATTCTCATGAAGATGAAGGAAGACGCCGAAGCCTATCTCGGTGAAACCGTTACCCAAGCCGTCATCACGGTGCCGGCCTACTTCAACGACGCCCAGCGTCAGGCCACCAAGGACGCCGGCAAGATCGCCGGTCTGGAAGTGCTGCGCATCATCAACGAGCCGACCGCGGCCGCTCTGGCCTACGGTTTGGACAAGAACGACGGCAAGAAGATCGCCGTGTACGATCTCGGCGGCGGTACGTTCGACGTCTCGGTTCTGGAAATCGGCGACGGCGTGTTTGAAGTGAAGTCGACCAACGGCGACACGTTCCTGGGCGGTGAAGACTTCGACATGCGCGTCGTGGATTACCTCGCCGACGAGTTCAAGAAGGAAAACGGCGTCGATCTGCGTTCCGACAAGCTGGCCCTGCAACGCCTCAAGGAAGAGGCGGAAAAGGCCAAGAAGGAACTGTCGACCGTCGCGCAATACGACCTGAACCTGCCGTTTATCTCGATGAACGCTTCGGGCCCGCTGCACCTGAACCTCAAGCTGACCCGCGCCAAGCTGGAAAGCCTCGTGGAAGACCTGATCGCCAAGACCATCGGGCCTTGCCAGCAGGCGCTGAAAGACGCCGGCCTGAAGGCCTCGGATATCGATGAAGTCATCCTGGTCGGCGGTATGACCCGCATGCCCAAGGTGGTCGACGCCGTGAAGACCTTCTTCGGCCGCGAACCCCACAAGGGCGTCAACCCTGACGAAGTCGTCGCACTCGGCGCCGCCATTCAGGCCGGCGTGCTGCAAGGCGACGTCAAGGACGTGCTGCTGCTCGACGTGACCCCGCTGACGCTCGGCATAGAAACGCTGGGTGGCGTGTTCACCCCGCTGATCGAGCGCAACACCACGATCCCTACCAAGAAGTCGCAGACCTTCTCGACCGCCGACGACAACCAGTCGGCCGTGACGATCCGCGTCTTCCAGGGCGAGCGCCCGATGGCCGCCGATAACAAGACCCTGGGCCAGTTCGACCTGGTTGGCATCCCGCCCGCGCCGCGCGGCGTGCCGCAGATCGAAGTGACCTTCGACATCGACGCCAACGGTATCGTCAACGTCCACGCCAAAGACAAGGCGACCAACAAGGAGCACTCGATCCGCATTCAGGCCAATGGCGGCCTGTCGGATGCCGATATCGAGGAAATGATCAAGACCGCCGAAGCCAACAAGGGCGAAGACGAGAAGCGTAAGCAACTCATCGAAGCCCGTAACCAGGCCGACGCCCTGATCCACTCGACGGAAAAGGCGCTGAAGGACTTTGGCGCCAAGGTGGGTGCGGAAGACAAGACGGCGATCGAGACGGCTCTGGCCGATCTCAAGACCGCCAAGGACGGCGAAGACGCCGACGACATCAAGGCGAAGCACCAGACCCTGCTGACCGCCTCGATGAAGCTCGGTGAAGCCATGTACGCCCAGCAGGGCGAAGAGGGCGGCGAAGAGCCGACCGGCACGGCTGAAGACGACGGTGTGGTCGATGCCGACTTCGAGGAAGTCGACGGCGACGACCACAAGCGGGGCTAAGACCCTGTATGCGCGCGCCATGGCCATCTGATGATTGCCCAAAGGATAGCATGGCGCCGCGCCTCACGGACGAAGAGGCGGCAAGGTTTGACTCCTTGCCGCCTTTCGGCCACAAAACCTTCCTGACATTGACAGATGAGGCCGCCACGCCGCGAGAGCGATGCGTTATGGGCCTGCCATCGGGGCGAGTTGTATGAGCAAGCGTGACTATTACGAAGTGCTGGGCGTTGAGCGCACGGTCGATGAGGTTATCCTCAAATCGGCTTTCCGCAAGAAGGCCATGGAGCACCATCCCGATCGCAATCAGGGCGACAGCGGGGCCGAAGCGCGTTTCAAGGAAGTCAATGAAGCCTATAGCGTGCTGTCGGACGCCCAGAAGCGCGCCGCCTATGACCGCTTTGGCCACGAGGGCGTAAACGGTCAGCAGGGCGGCTTTGGCGGCGGATTCGGCGGCGGGGCGCAAGGGTTCTCGAACGTCGAGGACATCTTCTCCGAAATGTTTGGCGATATCTTCGGCCAGCAGCAGCGCCGTGGGCCGCAGGGCGCGCAGCGCGGGCCCGATGTACGCGCCGATTATGAAATCACGCTGGAGCAGGCCTATAAGGGCGCGGATGTCGAGCTCGATATCCCCACCACCATGACCTGCGAAGTCTGCCATGGCGCAGGCGCCAAGCCCGGCACCAAGCCCGTCACATGCTCGACCTGCGGCGGTCAGGGCCGTGTGCGCGCCTCGAACGGCTTCTTCGCCGTGGAGCGCACCTGCCCGACCTGTAACGGTCAGGGTCAGATGATCAAGGATCCCTGCACCAACTGTAACGGTCATGGTCAGGTGCGTCAGAACAAAACCCTCAAGGTCCGCATCCCGGCCGGCGTCGATGACGGCGCGCGCATCCTGCTCAAGGGTGAGGGTCAGGCCGGCCATAAGGGCGGTCCCAAGGGCGACCTCTATATCTTCCTCACCGTGGCCGATCACGAGATCTTCGAGCGCGATGGCGCCGATCTGCACTGCTCGATCCCGGTGCCGATGACCAAGGCCATTCTTGGTGGTGATCTCGAAGTGCCCTGCCTGATGGGCGGCGAAAACTGCGATGGCCAGTGCAAGCTGCAGATCGCGGTGCCCGAAGGCGCGCAGACCGGCCATAAGGTCAAGCTCAAGGGCCGCGGCATGCCGGTGCTCAATTCCAAGCACAAGGGCGATCTGATCGTTGAGCTGTTCATCGAGACGCCAAAGCACCTGACGGCCCGCCAGAAGGAGCTGATGAAGGAATTCGCCACCCTGGCCGAAGAGCAGTCCTATGCCCAGTCGCAAGGCTTTATGCATAAGGCCAAGCGTTTCTGGGAAGATATCACCGGCGCCAACGCCTAAGGGTGCGAGGCACCCTTAACCCGGAATCGCGGTAGAGTTTGGAAGTCCCGTCGGCGTTCAACTGGCGGGATTTTCTATTTTATACCTCCCTGGCTACGCCGTTGTCTTTTCTCGACGGGGTGAACTGTCTTCGCTTCCCCTCTCCCCTCTCCCCTCTCCCGGCTCCCGTCCTCTCCCCATGGTCATGGGGAGAGGGGAAGATTGAGAGCATTTCGCTAGGGCCTTGGTTAGCAATTCGGCGGTTGACCTCACGCAGCCTTATGCCTATTCGGGAAAGACCTCCTTCACGCACAAGGCCTGCTCATGTCCGCGACTACACGTTTTGCCATCAATGGCGCCAAAGGCCGCATGGGTCAGGCCGTCGGGCGTGTGCTGGATGAAACCGGGCAGACCGTGTCCGCGCGTTTCGAGCAGGGCGACATGTTCGACCTCACCCGCTCGGACGTGGTGATCGACTTCTCGACGCCGGAAGCGTCGCTGGCGCTGTGCGAGGCCTGCGCCAGCGAGGGCCTCAGCCGTCCGCGCCCCATCGTGCAGGTCATCGGTTCGACCGGGTTCACGCCGGAGCAGCAGGATCGGCTGGCGCTCTATGCCGACGAGGTGGTCATGATCCAGTCCGGCAATTTCTCGCTGGGCGTCAACCTGATGATCGGTTTGCTCAAGCAGGCCAGCGCCCGCCTGAACGCCAAAGACTGGGACATCGAAGTCCTTGAAGGCCACCACAAGCGCAAGGTCGATGCGCCTTCGGGCACGGCCCTGATGCTCGGCGAGGCCACGGCCTACGGGCGCGGCGTCAATCTGAAGGACGTCAAGGTGGCGGCGCGCGATGGCATTATCGGTGCGCGCAAGGACGGTGATATCGGTTTCTCGGTCATTCGTGGCGGCGGCATTGTCGGGGAGCACTCTGTGCTGTTCGCCTCGGAAGACGAGATCATCACCTTCTCGCACAGCGCCCGCGACCGCACGCTGTTCGCGCGCGGCGCGGTGCAGGCCGCCCAGTGGGGCCGCAAGCAGAAGCCCGGCATTTATGATATGCAGGATGTGCTTGGGTTTTAAGCGTCTGGCCTACAAGCCAGAATCATTGTCGCCAGAGGCTTAGACAGTGACGCCCCAGTAAACTGGGGCGGTCTAAGGGGATGATTAATGGGCGCCTTTAGCGGCGCCGAGCTTCATGGCCGCTTTCAGGCTGCCGAGCACGCCGATCATGCCGTAGGCGAAGACATAGAGCAGAAACATCTGCGCCACGGCGCCGATATGGCGGAAATCGGGGTAGTTCGGCTGGCTGCCATTGATCAGCGGCAGGAAGATGTTGAAAGCCATCACGATCAGCAGGGCCAGAGCCGCTTTCAGCGCATAGCGATCGGATTTGGGCTGCAGCAGACCGATCAGGATGGCCACGATCAGGATGGGCAAGGGGTTGACGTCGGCCAGGGCTTCACGAAAACCATCGCTCACGCCAACCAGAAACTGCCAGATATCGTTCATAGGGTATCCTTCATCTTAACAATAAGGGTACGCACTCCGCCGGGAATGGCGATACTGACGCCTAGAATGGTTAACTGAATATCAAAAAACCATGTGGTTTTGGCGCGCGATATGGCCCGTCACACCGGTTTGTGGCCATTTGGCCTGGGCAGGGCCAGCGAAAGGGTCAGCTTGATCAGGCCCATAGCGCGGATCACCACATAGCTGAGTGCGAACAGCATCACCAACTGCATTTCGACCTCGAGCTGGCTGAGGTCGGGCCAGATCGCCTGATAACCCAGCGCCATCGGCAAAAGCGCGGTCACGATGACGGCCGGTATCAGTGCCACGAACGCAAGATGAAACGCCGAGCTTCGTCTGGGCTGGATCATGCCAAGGACGAGGCTGATGAGGAGCACAGGCAGCGGATTGAGGCCGATCATCGCCGCTTGGCCCGCGTCCCACATCGCCCAGAGAAACTGTGTAAAATCACCCATCGGTGTCACCTTTGCAAAAGTATCGTTCAGCTCGGTTCCATTAAAGGCTTGAAGTCTGAACCTCTTTTGAGGTTTCCGTTCACGTCCGGTTCAGGCGTGGTCATTCCGTGTACGTTTGCAAGCACGGTGCAGCGCTTCGCGTTTCTCGCAAAGTGGAAATGTGTCTCTGGGGATCACAGATGTGTGTTTTCAGGCGAGTGTCGCTCGCCTGATGCGGTAGTCCCGAGCGCAATCCGATAAAGTGTGCAGCACTTTTCGGAATAATTGCGCGTCAAACAAAAAGCGAGAGCGCCGATCTGATACAATCAGATCGGAACACGCTCTAGCGCCCGGTGGAGCCGAAGCCGCCTTCGCCGCGCGCCGTGGTCTCCAGGGCGTCCGGCGTCTCCCACACGATGCGGGCGTGTTGCGCCACGATCATCTGGGCGATGCGGTCGCCGCGGCGGATGACGAAATCTTCCGAACCCAGATTGACCAGAATGACGCCGACCTCGCCGCGATAATCGCTGTCGACGGTGCCGGGTGAATTGAGGCAGGTGATGCCGAACTTCAGCGCCAGACCCGAACGCGGCCGTACCTGCACCTCATAGCCCTGTGGCACCGACATCGTCAGGCCGGTCGGCACAAGCGCGCGGCCCATCGGCTTCAGCGTGATCTCGTCGCCTTCGGGGATAGCGGCGCGCAGGTCGAGACCGGCCGAGCCTTCGGTTTCATAGGCGGGCAGGGCCAGGCCCACGGCGTGCGGGAGTTGGAGAACGTGGGCGGTAACGGTCATGAGATGCGCTTTTGAATATAGGTGCTGAGGAAATCGGCGATATCGGCCTTGGTCTGACCGGCGATCGGGGTGAATCCGTCGAGATCGACGAGGGTGGCGGCGTTGCTGTTGCTGCCAAAGACGCCGGTGGAGACATCATTGGCCACGATGGCGTCGCAGCCCTTGGAAGCCAGCTTGGCCTTGGCGTAGTCTTCCAGCTTCTGCGTTTCGGCGGCGAAACCGATGACGAGACGCGGGCGCAGATCGAGATGCTTCGACACGGCTTCGAGGATGTCGGGGTTCTTGACGAAGGTGATCGACAGCTCGTTGTCGGTGGTCTTCTTCTGCTTTTCCGAGGCGATATCCTTGGCGCGCCAGTCGGCCACCGCCGCCACGCCCACGAACACATCACAGGGAAGCTGGGCGTGGACGGCGTCGAACATGTCCTGCGCCGTATCGACATCGAGGCGCGTCACGCCGACCGGCGTCGGCAGCGCCACTGGGCCGGAGATCAGGGTGACGTCGGCACCATCGCGCACCAGCTTCTCGGCGATGGCATAGCCCTGCCTGCCGGAGGAACGATTGGTTAGGCCGCGCACCGGATCGAGCGGTTCAAAGGTAGGGCCGGCGGTGATGACCACCTTTTTGCCAGCCAAAGGCCCATCGACCCCGCCGGTGATATGGAACTGGATGGCGGCCAGGATCGCTTCCGGCTCGCTCATGCGGCCAAGGCCAAATTCGCCGCACGCCATGTCGCCTTCATTGGGGCCGGTGAAGAGGACGCCGTCACCTTTGAGGGTTTCCAGATTACGCTGGGTGGCGGCGTGGTGCCACATGCGCACATTCATGGCCGGGGCCAGCAGGACGCGCTTGTCGGTGGCGAGGAGCAGGGTTGAGGCCAGATCGCTGGCGAGGCCTTGCGCCTGCTTGGCCATCATGTCGGCGGTGGCGGGGGCCACGACGACCAGATCGGCCTGACGCGACAGCATGATATGACCCATTTCGGTCTCGTCGGTGAGATCGAACAGGTCGGTATAGACCTTGTCGCCGGAAAGGGCGGCGGCGGTCAGGGGCGTGATAAATTCGTGCGCCGCTTTTGTGAGTACGACGCGCACATTGAGACCGGCCTTCTTGATCAGGCGGATCAGTTCGAGCGATTTATAGGCCCCGATGCCCCCGCCGATGATCAGTAATATGCGCTTCATGACAAATCTCCGATTTGCCAAAAACCGAATTTTATGCGCTCAGAAGCCGCGCGGGCTCGCCGCGACGGCGGCGGCGGGCAGTCGCCCTTGCCAAAGCACAAAGACGCAGAGTCTTTATGCTTTGGAAGCAAATACAAGCGCATGGCAAATCCTTTAAACTCAGTTGGCCTTGTGCCATAGGTAAGCGGCGCGAAGCAAGGGGACAAGGTGTGCGGGGGATAAGACTTCTACTCGGTTTGCTGGGACTGATCGGGCTTGTGGCCTGCGATGCCGGTCCGTCGGCGGTTTTGCCCGATGGCGCCGGCAAGGCCCCCGCCGAGCGGGTGCAGACGGGTAAAAAGCCGGTCTGGGCGGGCGCCGATAAGTCGGTTGAGCAGGCCTCGATGCCGATGGTCGATGATTCGGCGCCGGTGGTGGGCGCGGCCCTGCCGATCGCCGCGGATCGCGCCCGGATCACGGACAGCCACTATGGCGACTGGCCGTTATGGTCGAAGAACCGCAAATATTCGGCCGACGAAAACGCCCATTATCATTTCGAGAAGCATGGCCCGGAGTTTTCGGCCAAGTCCTATCCGGATTACATGGCCATGGTGCATGGCTTCATCCATAGCCCGCCGCCGGGCACACAGACTCTGAAGCGGACCAATGGCGATACCTTGTTTTACGAGCCGAAGGGCAATGTCTTTGCGGTGATGACGAAGCAAGGCGCGCCGCGCACCCTGTTCAGGCCGGATAACGGCGCGGCCTATTGGCAGAAGCAGAAACAGATCGAAAGCGAGCGCCGCACACCGAGGCGTGACGGGTATTAAGTGTCGGAACCAACAATTTCCCCCTCTCCCCTCGTGAGGGGAGAGGACGGGAGCCGAGCAAGGCGAAGGCGACCGGGTGAGGGCTTTCCCATGCAAGCCCCTCACCCCGGCATTCTGCGGCTTCGCCTTGCCTGCCGCCCTCTCCCCATAGGCATGGGGAGAGGGGAAGAAAGTCATACGGTTCAGGTTTTTGGCGATAGCGGTAGCGTGATTAACCTGAATGTCGGTGTCATCTGTGGATCAACTCACGGACCTTCGCGTGCGTTCTGACGTCGGAAGGAAGGTATCCACAGATGACACAGATGTTCTTGGACGCTTCACGCTACCGCTATCGCCAGAGACTGGTTCGGGCTGAATTTTTATGCCGCTCCGCTAAAGGGAGGGATAAGAAAAAGTCTAGCGCACGGCCAGCCAGATGATCACCGCCAGCGAGATCACCGAGACGACCAGTGCGATCAGACCGAAGGTGCGCCCCTGCGCGGCCACCATTTTCAGCGCCGCCAGTTCCACGGCTTCGCGGTTGGCAGGCGCGTTGTACTCGTCGTCATCGGTGCGCAGGCGGCTGATCAGCTTTTCAACGATACGGCGGGTCTGGACCACCGGCGACAGTTCGCGCGAAATCCAGTCCTTGACCACCGGACGGGCGGCTTCCCACAGATCGTGTTCGGGATAGATTCGGCGCGCCACACCCTCGACCGACACCATGGTCTTTTGCAGCAACACCAGTTCGGGGCGCAGGTGCATATCAAACTGCGCCGTGATTTCGAACAACTGGGTCAGCAGGCGGCCCATCGAGACCTCGGTGGCCTTCTGGCCCAGCACCGGCTCCCCGACGGCGCGCAGGGCCTGCGCGAAACTATCGACATTGTGGTGGCGCGGCACATAACCGGCCTCGAAATGGACCTCGGCGACGCGCTTGTAGTCGCGGCGCAGGAAGCCCCACAGCATTTCCGCCAGATATCGGCGCTCCTTGGGGCGCAGACGGCCGATGATGCCGAAATCGATGGCGGTGATCTGTGCCGGCGCGCTGACGAACAGATTGCCTTCGTGCAGATCGGCGTGGAAGGCGCCGTGATCGAGGGCCTGACTGAGGAAGGCGCGGATCAGGTTGTCGGCCAGTTCCTTGTGGGCGAGGCCGGGCAGGGTCAGGGCTTCGGGACGGCTGAGTGGCGTGCCCTGCGCCCACTCGGTGACCAGAACGCGACGCGACACCTGATGCCACACCACCTTCGGCGCGCTCATCCAGGGCTCGGTATTGATGATCTTGCCGATCTCGTCGCAGGCCGAAGCTTCGAGACGCAGGTCGAGTTCGAGCAGCAGCGACTGCGCCACGGTATCGACGAAAGCGACCGGTTCCAGCCGGCGCGTCGACGGGAAGAAGAAGACGACCATGCTGGCGGCCAGCACCATCATGTCGATGTCGGAGGCGATGACCGTCTCGATATCGGGGCGCAGGATCTTGACCGCGACCTTGCGGCCATCGAGCAGAACCGCTTCGTGCGCCTGGGCGATCGAGGCCGAACCCAGCACATCGCCGAAATGGCTGAAAATGGCGTCGACCGGCTTGCCGAGCGATTCGACCACGCTGGCCTCCGCCACCGATTGCGGGAAGGGGGGCAGGTTGTCCTTCAGGTGGGCCAGATCGATGATGAACTGCTGTCCGAAGATATCGCCGCGCGTCGAAAGCACCTGGCCGAGCTTGATAAAGGCGGGCCCCAACTGCTGCAGGGCGATGGCGTAGCGCTCACCGGGGCGAAGGTTGGTTTTTCTGGCGAACATAGACCGCAATAGACCGGCGAAGGCGCGCGGCACAGGCGGCAGCAGGTGCGCCGTTTCCTTCGGTAACAGGGCGTCATAACGCAGCAGGACAAGGCCCGTGCGGAACATGCGCAGCCATGAGTTCAGACCCGACAAGCTGTTATGCCCAGCCTTCATGCAGGGCGCAGACCCCGCCGGAGAAGTTGGTATAGCGGGTGGCGCGGAAACCGGCCTTGTCCATCAGGCCCTTGAAGGTATCCTGATCGGGGAAGCGCTGGATCGACTCGACGAGGTACTGGTAGCTGTCGCGGTCCTTCGCCACCAGTTCGCCCATGAAGGGGATGACCTTGAACGAATAGGTTTCGTAGATTTTCGATATCACCGACGAGGTCGGGTGCGAGAATTCGAGGCAGAAGAAGCGGCCGCCCGGCTTGAGGACGCGTTTGGCTTCATTGAGCGCGACCTGCACATCGGCGACGTTACGGATGCCGAACGAGATGATGTAGGCGTCGATCGTATTGTCATCGATCGCAAGGTTCATGGCGTCACCGACCGACCACGAGATTTCCGGCTCATCGAGGTGTTGCTTCGCCGACTTTTCACGGCCGGCCATGATCATGGCCTCGTTATAGTCGATGATGCGGATCTCGGCGTCCTTGGCCGCATAGCCGCGTGACAGACGACGGGCCTTGGCGGCGCGCGCCAGTTTGGCGAGGCGGCGGGCGATATCGCCGGTGCCGCCGGCGCAATCGATGATGACCTCACCCGGTTGCGGATTGAGACGGGCGCAGGCCGCGTCCTTCCACAGGTGGTGGACCCCGCCCGACATGACGTCGTTCATCAGGTCGTAGCTTGAGGCGACATTTTTGAAAACATCATGGACCATCGCCACCTTTTCGCGGGCGTCGACATCCTTGAAACCAAAGGGGGAGGTGGCGTGTTGGGTCATGACGGGCTTTGTAGCCCGAAAAGGATAAATTTGCGAAGGGGAAAAGTGTTTAAGCCGCGGGCAAAATGTCGCGTTGCGAAATGAATTTGCGCTGTCGAGTTAGGGGTGAAGGGGCGGTGCCCCTTCAAATTTTCCCATCGGCCTTGTCGGCGACGCGGCGGAACGGACCCTTGTAGTTCGGATTGGCCCGGCGGCGGCGGTCGGGGCCGACATAGTTGGCCGATTTCACCCAGCCGCGCTCGTTATTGATCACGCTGCGCATCCGGTCGATCAGGGCGCGCGCGGTCAGGGGTTTGGCCACGAACTCGTTGACGCCGGCATCGCGCGCCTCGATCACGCGGCGGCGGTCGGTGTGGCCGGTCATCATGATAATGGGGACGTAGGGGTTGGGGCTGTCGGTGCCGCGGCGCACCAGCTTGGTGAATTCGATGCCGTCGAGCTGTTCCATCATCAGGTCGAGGATGATGACGTCGGGTCGCCAGTCGCGCACGATTTCCAGCGCGTCAATACCATCGGAGGCTTCACGGATCTGGGTGATGCCTATCGACCGCAGCATGGTGCCGACAATAACCCGCATGTAGTGGTTGTCGTCAACCACAAGCACCATTACGCGTGCAAATTGGCTCAAGGCTCATACTCTCCAGCGGGCATGGCTTACCAGTATGCGGTATTGGATATAGATATCGCCCCCGCCGGTAAGCATCTCTTATACAGAATCACTATCCTTATTTGTGCAATTCACAAAACTAAAGATTGATCTTTGCCGCAATCTGCTCTTGATTCGCCGCTGATGAAGATGAGCAGGGTCGCGATACCCTAATAGCAGGCGGGGAATATTTTCCATGATCGACTGGCACAACCGGACCCTCATCGCGGGCGCCGCAGCGGTATTGATTGCCGGTTTCGGCATCGGCTTCCTGACCGATCATGCGCTCAGCAGCAATGCCAAGCACAAGGCCGAGGCGGCGGCCTCCGGCGAGGTCGGCAAGCCGGCCACCGGCCTGTTCGGCAAGCTGCGCGACAAAAACGCCCCGCGCGCCGGTGATGCGCGCCCGGCCGGCTTTGCCGTCTGGCACCAGAACCTGGACACCAGCGGCCCGTCGCCCAAGGCCTGCGTCGAATTCTCAAAGCCGCTCGATCCGGCCAAGCCCTATGGCGACTATGTCGTTGTCTCGCCCGCCCTGCCCAACGCGCCGGCCGTTTCGGTGAAGGACGCCACTCTGTGCGTTTCCGGTCTTGATTTCGTCGATCGCCGCATCACCCTGCTGAAGGGCCTGCCCGGCAAGGGCAATGACGAACTGAAAGCCAATGCCGATCTCGATTTCAGCTTCGGCGAGAAGCCGCCCTATGTCGGCTTTGCCGGCAATGGCGTTATCCTGCCGCGTGAGGAAGCCGATGGCGTGGCGGTCGAAACCGTCAATGTGTCGGCCCTGGCGTTCGAGGTCTGGCATGTATCTGACCGCAACTTGGTGAGAAAGTCGGTCTCCGCCCCCGATCCGGTGGCCGAGGGCGAATACGATTATGCCTATGGTGACGATGCCGCCGACGATATCGGCGTCAAGATCTGGACCGGCAAGGTGGCGGTGAAGACCGGCAATGGCGAACGCGTCACGACCGTGTTCCCGCTCGGCGCGGTGCTGAAAACACTGAACGCCGGCGCCTATGTCATCAAGGTGCGCGACGCTTCGGGTGGCCGCGACAAGAAGAGCGACGATGAGCCGGCGCAGGCCCGTCGCTGGGTGCTCTATACCGACATGGCCCTGACCACGTACAAGGGGCAAAATGGCCTTGACGTCGTGGTGCGCTCGCTGAAAACGGCCAAGCCGCTGTCGGGCGTCAAGGTCGATCTCGTGGCCACCAACGGCGATACGCTCGGCGAAGTGCGCTCCGGCGTCGATGGTCGTGCCAGCTTCAACGGCGCTTTGCTCAAGGGCAAGGACGCCCTGACGCCCAAGATGATCATGGCCTATGGCGGTGCCGATGATTTTACCGCCGTCGATCTCGACCGTTCGCCGATGGACCTGACCTCGCACGGCGTCGGCGGGCGCAGTGAAGCGGGCGAAACCGGCACCGGCCGCGCCAACGCCACCGGCGTCGATTCCTACATGTACAGCGACCGCGGCATCTATCGCCCCGGCGAAACCGTGCGCCTGGTCGCCATGGTGCGCGATCCGGAAGGCAAGGCGATCAAGGACCGCAAGGGCTTTATCGTCGTCACCCGGCCTTCGGGCGTGGAAGCCTTCCGTTTCAGCTTCGAGAAGACGCCGCTCGGCTTTGCCAGCGTCAATGTCAACCTGCCGAAATCGGCGCCGCGCGGCCAGTGGGCGGCGCGTGTCGAACTGGTCGGCATGGACGAACCGGCGGGCTCGACGAGCTTCGCGGTCGAGGATTTCGCGCCGCAGCGTCTGGGCGTTGATATCAAGGCCGACGCCACCAAACCTTTGCTCTCGGCCGGCGAAACCCGTCCGGTGACCGTGGCGGCGCGCTATCTCTATGGCGCCATCGGTTCCGGCCTGCAGGTGACCGGCGAGGCGCGCATCCGCGCTGACGGCAACCCGTTCCCGAAATTTACCGATTACAGCTTCGGTGACGAAACCAAGCCCTACGAAGAGAAATATGTCGATCTGCCGGCCACCACGACCGATGGCCAGGGCAATGCGCTCTTCCCGTTCGATGCGGCCTTGGCGGGTGATACCACCGAGCCCCTGACCGTGCTCCTGACCGCGTCGGTCTTTGAGCCCGGCGGGCGTCCGGTGCGCGAAAGCCAGACCCTGCGCATCAAGACCGCGCCGCTCTATCTCGGCGTCAAGGTCGATCAGAAGGACGGCTCGTGGAAGGATGCGCCGCGCATGGCCTTCAACATCATCGGCCTGACGCCGCAGGGCGACAAGCGCGCCGTCAAGGGCGCCACCGTCAAGCTGATTTCGGAAATCTGGGATTACGACTGGTATATTTCCGATGGCAAATGGAACTGGCGCTCGACCCACCGCGACGTGGTGGTCTCGACCAAGGCCTATGATCTCAACGCCAATACCGGCGCGTCGTTTGAGCGCAATCTCGACTGGGGCGATTACCGCCTTGAGGTCGAGGTGCCGGGACAGGCCAAGACGGTCACGCGCTTCTCGTCGGGCTGGGGCTCGACGCAGAAGGGCACGGATGCGCCCGATTTTGTCCGCATCACCACGGGCAACAAGAGCTATAATCAGGGCGATACGGTCGAGGTGACGCTGAAGGGCCCCTATAAGGGTGAGGCGCAGATCGCCGTCGCCACCGATCATCTGATCGATCTCAAGACGGTCTCCATCGGTGAGAACGGCACGACGGTGCGGCTGAAAACCTCGGCGGCTTGGGGTGGCGGGGCCTATGTCATGGTCAGTGTCATGCAGCCGCGCGATCCGGTGACGGCCTCCAAGCCGCGCCGCGCCATCGGGCTCGTCTATGTGCCGCTCGATCCGAAATCGCGCAAGCTCGGCCTCAAGGTGCTGGCCAGCGATCAGCCGCAACGCCCGCAAACTGACAAAAATGGCCGCAACTTCATCGATGTGCCGGTGCAGGTCTCCGGTGTGAAGCTGGGCGATCGCGCCCGCGTCAGCGTCGCGGTGGTCGATCAGGGCATCCTCAACCTGACCAAGTTCAAGTCGCCCGATCCGGTCGGCTGGTATTTCGGCAAGCGCGCGCTCGGCGTCGATTATAACGACGATTACGGCCGCTTGCTCGATCCGAACCTGGGCGCTGCCGCGCCGACCTATGGCGGTGACCAGTTGGGTGGCGAAGGCTTGACCACGACGCCGATCCGCACCATCGCCCTGTGGTCGGGCGTGGTCCAGACCGGCCTTGACGGCAAGGCCTATGTCCGCCTGCCGATCGAGAAGTTCAACGGCGAACTGCGCGTCATGGCCGTGGCCTGGACCGACGATGCTGTGGGCTCGGTCGACAGCCGCATGATCATCCGCGAGCCGGTGGTGGCCGATCTCGCCCTGCCGCGCTTCCTGGCGCCGGGCGACAAGGCCTTCGCCACGCTGGAACTCGACAATACCGACGGCAAGCCGGGCCTCTACACCGCCATCGTCAAGGGCCTGCAAGGTCTGGTCGTGGCGTTCGAGAAGGCGTTCAACCTCAACAAGGGCCAGCGCGTCATCGAATCCATCGCCATCAACGCGCCGAACCGCACCGGTGTCTCGTCTGTGCAGATCGGGCTGAACGGGCAGGGCTACGCCTTCAACGACAGCTTCAATCTCCAGACCCGCAACGGCTGGGGACCGCAGACCCGTGTCGCCACGGCGTCGCAGGCGGTCAATATGGTGTGGACGCCGCCGGCTGATCTGCTGGCCGGCCTGCAACCGGGTTCGGCCACGGTCGAGGTGTCGTATTCGCCGTTCCGCAATATCGACCCCGCGCCTCTGGCGGCCAATCTCGCCAAGTATCCTTACGGCTGCACCGAACAGGTGACCTCGGCGGCGATGCCGTGGCTGTTCGTCTCGGAATCTCTGGTCGGCAAGACGGCGGCGAAACCCGGCAATGCGGCGCTGAAAGTGGCGGTCGACAAGATCCTCGATCGTCAGTCGGAAGACGGCGCGTTTGGTTTGTGGCGTCCGGGTGATGGCAATGCCGATGGCTTTATCGGCGCCTATGCCACCGACTTCCTGCTCGAAGCCAAGGCGCGCGGTGTCTACGTGCCGCAGGAGGCCATCGACAAGTCGCTGAACGCCATGCGTCAGATGGCGCGTCCCGATGGCTATGCCAATGTCAATTATCGCCTGAGCGTGCCGTCGAGCTGGAACTGGTTCGGCGTCTCCGGTGAGAAGCTGACCAAGCAGATGCGGTCACGCGCCTCGGCCTATTCGCTCTATGTGCTGGCCAAGGCGCATAGCGGTGATCTGGCCCGCCTGCGCTGGTATCACGATGTCCAGTTCAAGGAAGAGCAATCGCCGCTGGCCCGGGCTCAGGTGGCCGCCGGTCTGGCCATGATGGGCGATCGCGCCCGCGCCCGCCAGAGCTTCCGCGAGGCGATCAAGTCGCTGGGTTATACCGATCCGAACGACTGGTATCAGACGCCCTTGCGCGATCTGGCCGGTGTTATCGCGCTGGCCTATGAGGCCGGTGAGGATGATATCGCCCGTTCGCTGACCGCGCGTCTGGAAAACGCGATGAAGAGCCCGTCGCAGATGAACACCATCGAGAGCGCCTATGTGCTCAAGGCGGCGTCCTATATGCTGAAAGCCGCGGGTCCGGTGAAGATCCAGCCGCAGGGCGTCAAGGCCCTGCCGGGTGGTCTCAATGTCCAGCGCTTTGGTATCGGCGCGCTGGCCTCGGCGAAGCTGAAAAACACCGGCGCCGGCGCGATCTGGCGCACGGTCACGGTAATCGGTACGCCGCTGTCCGCGCCGGGGGCGGAGAGCCATGGCATCAGTCTGGTCAAGACCTATTACGCGCTTGACGGGTCGCGCCTCGATCCCTCGAACATCACTCAGGGTCAGAAGATTCTGGTGGTGATCGCCGGCCGTTCCGATCGCGCCGAGTTGCGGCCCATCGTGGTCGATGATGCCTTGCCGGCGGGTTTCGAGATCGAATCGACGCTTACCAACGAGGACGCGCAAAACGGACCGTTCCGCTTTGTCGGGGAACTGACGGCGCTCAAGGTCTCGGAGGCGCGCGATGATCGCTTTATCGCCGCACTCGACGTGTCGTCGTCGAACAGCTTCACCCTGGCCTATATCGCGCGGGCGGTGACGCAAGGCGACTTCTACCTGCCGGGCGCTGAGGCCAAGGACTTCTACCGTCCGGAAACCTTTGGCCGCACAGCCGGTGGCCGCACGGTGATTTCAGCACGCTAAGCAGGGGCTCAGCCCCTGCACCCATAACTCGACAGTGCGTGTCCTTAATAAACCCTTCTCCCTGCTCGCGGGGAGAAGGTGGCCCAACGGGCCGGATGAGGGGCTAGCCCATGCGTCCGCAAGCCCCTCACCCCGACCCTCTCTCCGTAAACGGGGCGAGGGGGAAGATTGTTGCTTTGTTCAGGCTTAAACCTTTCAATCCCGAAACCCTGATCCCGCCGCTGGTCAAAACCCTGATCGGCGTGCTGGGGTTTCAGTGTGTTATCGCCGCCGTCAACCTGATCTTTCCGCCGGATATGTCACGCGCCCAAACCGCCTCGGCCGTGGCGCTGGACCGCAATGGCGCCTGGCTGCGCGCCCTGCCGGTCGATAACGGCCGCTGGCGTATCCGCGCCGATCTCAAGCGTACCGACCCGACCTTTGTGCGCAACCTGCTGAAGGTCGAGGACGAGCGTTTCTATCTCCACCCCGGCGTCGATGCGACCTCGATCCTGCGGGCACTGTTGTCCAATCTGCACGCCGGCAATATCGTTTCCGGTGGCTCGACCATCACCATGCAGACGGCGCGCCTGCTCAATCCGCACCCGCGCAACTATGGCAACAAGCTGATCGAAGCCTTGCGCGCCGTGCAGCTTGAAATGCGCTATTCCAAGCGCGAAATCCTGGCGCTCTATCTGACGCTCGCCCCCTATGGCGGCAATCTCGAAGGGGTGCGCGCCGCCTCGCTCTCCTATTTCGGCCACGAACCGGAAAGCCTGACGCTCGGCGAACAGGCCCTGCTGATCTCGCTGCCGCAGGCACCCGAAGCGCGCCGCCCCGATCGCCGGCCGGAGACGGCGCTCAAGGCGCGCAACCTGATCCTGACGCGCATGGCGGCGCAGAACATCATCGGCGCCTCGCAGGCCCATGAGGCGATGAACGAGCCGATGGTGACGTCTCGCTTCGTCTTTCCGGCGCTGGCCTGGCATACGGCGGGGCGTTTGGCGCGCAACGTCAAAGGCTTGCAGGCGACGGTGGTGACGACGATCGACGCCAATCTGCAAACGCGGCTGGAGGCCATGGCGGCGGCCACGGCGAAAGAGCAGGGCCCCAATTCCTCGGTCGCCATTCTTGTGATCGACATCAAGACGCGCGGCGTGCGCGCCAGTGTCGGTGGCGGCGGACTGGATCGGCCGGGTGGCTGGATGGACATGACGCGCGCGATCCGGTCGCCGGGCTCGGCGCTCAAGCCCTTCATCTACGGCTTCGCTTTTGAGGATGGCGTGGTGGCGCCCGATACCCGCCTTATGGATTCGCCGACGCGTTTTGGCGATTACCAGCCGGAGGATTTCGACCGCGTGTTCCACGGCGAGGTGTCGGTCAAGGAAGCCCTGATCAACTCGCTCAATGTGCCGGCGGTGGCGGTGCTCAATCGCATCGGACCCGAGGCTTTTCAGGGGCGCATCGAATCGGTTGGGGTGCCGCTGGTGGTGCCGAAATCGGGGCTCAAACAATCCGGTCTGGCGCTGGCGCTCGGTGGCGAAGGCATCCGCATCAGTGATCTGGCCCTCCTCTATGCAGCTCTTGGCGATCATGGTCTGGCGCGGCCTCTGGCCTATACCCTGACCGATGAAAAGGCCTCCGGAGGGCACCGCCTGATGCGCGCCGAGGCCGCCGATCGCGTCGTTTCCATATTACGGGAAACCCCGCCACCTGAGGGCCGCCTGCCGGGGCCGCTGATGAAGAACGCCAACCGCCCCGCCTTCAAGACCGGCACCTCTTATGGCTACCGCGATGCGCTGGCGGTGGGTGTGGCCGGCGGCTATGCGGTGCTGGTGTGGACCGGCCGTCCCGATGGGGGGGCGCGGGCCGATCAGACCGGACGTGAGGCCTCGGCACCCCTGCTGTTTGACGTCTTCGATCAACTCCAGGCGCCCAGCCAGTTGCCGCAGGCGATTGATCCCAACAACGCGCCGCAGGGTCTCAAGATGATGACCGGTGCGGGCGTGGTGCGGGCGTCGATCCTGTTCCCGCCGAACAATGCCACGGTCTATGTGGAAGTGAAGGGGGCGGGTGAAAAGCTCGATGCCGTGCGACCGCTGAAACTGTCGGCGCGGGGCGTCCGGCCGGTCGAATGGTTTATCGACGGCCAGCCGCTGAAGCTGGATGATAACGGCGAATGGAGCTGGACGCCGCCGGCCGAGGGTTTCTACGATCTGAAGGTGATCGATGCGCAGGGCCACGAAGACCGCAGCCATGTCCGCGTCAGGGCCATCCATGCGGATACGCGTTAGAGGCCGGAAAACAGAGCGGGAAGGGCTCAAAATTGGTCTTATATTGGCATCTCAAAAGTGCCAGATAGGTCTTGTTCGGCGATTGACAAGCGGGTGGTCCTGCGCCACCTTGGTTCTCTACGCAGGCTTTAAAGCCTGCAGCCCCGCACCCCGATGCAACGGACGGGATAAGAAAGACGAGGAAGCCATGTCTCACCTGTTTCGTAACGGTCTTTTGGGTGCTGCCGCCTTGCTGGCGACCACCGCACTGGTGCCGGCGTTTCCCGCTTACGCGACGACGCAAGGACAGCTCGACAGCTTCGCCAACGCCTTTGGTTACAAGCTGACCGTCGTGCCCGATGCGGCTGGCACAAGCTTCGACACCCGCCTTGACCTGACCCTGCCGAAGACCTTGCCCGATAGCGGCTGGGCGCTCTATTTCGGCTCGGTTGCCGCCATCGATGTCAGAAAGGTGGTCAGCGGCCCGTTCGACCTCACCCACGTCAACGGCGACAATTACCGCCTGACGCCCAAGGCCGGTGCGGCGCTGAAAGGCGGGGCCACCTACGCCGTGGTGATGGCAGGGGCTTCGCGTTCCGAATATCTGGCCATGCCCAATGCCTATATTGCCGTCGAGGGCCTGACGCCGCGCATCATCGCCGCCACGCGCCCCGTTTTTGATCCGGCGAGCAAGCTGGAAGCCCTGCCCTTCGTCACGCCCTTCACCGATGAGAAAACCGCCAAGTCCGGACCGGCCGACGCCACCGAATGGCTGACGCCGGAACGCGCCTTCGTGCTCAATGCCTCGCGCGCGGTGACGCAAGCCAGGCCCGAGATCGTCATTCTGCCGACGCCGGTTTCGGCGAAGCATCTGGAAGGTAAGGTGCTCAATCTGGCGGCCGGCATCAGGCTCAGCCTGACCGGCCTGACGCCAGCCGATATCACAGTGGCGCTTGCGGCCTCGCACCTGCGTCAGGCGGCCGGCGGTGTGCCGGTCAGCATCACGGTCAATGGCAAAGGCGCTGCCGAATCCTATCATCTGCTCGCGCAGGACGACAAGATTGTCATCACCGCCGCCGATGCCGCCGGTGCGGCCTATGCGCTGGAAAGCCTGTCGCAGCAGGCGGCTTTTGAGCATAATCGCCTCAAGCCGATCGAGATCACCGATGCGCCGCGCTTTGGTTTCCGCGGCCTGCATATCGATGTGGCGCGTAATTTCCACTCCAAGGCCTTCATTCTCAGCACGCTCGACCGCATGGCCGAGTACAAGCTCAACCGTCTGCACCTGCATCTGGGTGATGACGAGGGCTGGCGTCTGGCCATCAAGGGTCTGCCGGAACTGACCGATATCGGCGGTCATCGCTGTCACGATCTCAAAGAAGACACCTGTCTCATGCCGCAACTGGGCGCGGGGCCGCAGGGCAATCCGACGGTCGATGGCTATCTGACGCGCGCCGACTATATCGAGATCGTCAGGGCGGCGACGGCGCGCCATATCGAGGTGATCCCGTCGTTCGACATGCCGGGGCATTCCCGTGCCGCCGTGCGTTCGATGGAGGCGCGCTATCGCCGCCTGATGGCCGAAGGCAAGCCTGAAGCCGCCAATGAATTCCGCCTGCAGGACCCGGACGACACCACGGTCTACGATTCGATCCAGCACTATAACGACAACACGCTGAACGTCTGCATCCCCTCGACCTACCACTTCATCGAGACGGTGATCGACGATATCCGCGCCATGCACGACGAGGCCGGCACGCCGCTGAAAATCTACCATATCGGCGCCGATGAAACCGCGGGCGCCTGGACCAACTCACCCGCCTGTCAGGCGCTGGTGAAGGCCAAGGGGCTCGATCCGGCGCACATGACGCCCTATTTCATCACCGAGGTGTCGCAGATCCTCGGCAGGAAGGGTCTTGAACCGGCCGGCTGGAGCGATGGCATGGGCCACGTCAAGCCGGAAGAGATGCCCAAGGCGGTGCAATCCAATAGCTGGGGCGGGTTGTTCGCCGGCGGTGTGGCCGAGGCCTATCGCCACGCCAATCGCGGGTGGGATGTGGTGATGTCAACGCCGGAAGTGCTCTATTTCGACATGCCCTATGCGCCCGACCCGAAGGAACGCGGCATGGACTGGGCGTCACGCGGCATCGATGTCTTCAAGGTCTTCGCCTTCATGCCGGAAAACCTGCCGGCCAACGCCACCGTGATGACCGATATTCAGAACCATGGCCGTACCATTGCCGACAGCGAACCACTGGCCGCCGGCCGCCGCATCACCGGCATGCAGGCGCAACTGTGGAGCGAAGGCGTCCGCACTGACGGCATTGCCGAATATCTGTTCTATCCGCGTGTGCTGGCTATGGCCGAGCGTGCCTGGCACACTGGCGCCTGGGAGCCTGCTTATGTCTCCGGCAAGAGCTACACCTATGGCGACGGTCAGGTGAACGACGCGCAACTGCGGGCCGACTGGCAAGGCTTCAGCGATCGCCTGACGCCGCGCCTGGCCGAGCTCGATCGCGACGGCGTTCAGTATCGCCTGCCGGCACCGGGCGCGCGCATCACCGGCGGCATCTTCGAGGCCAATCTGGCCTATGCCGACCTGGCCATCCAGTATCGCCCCAAGGGCGGCAAGTGGACGACCTATACGGGCGCGGTCGAGGTCAGGGGGCCGGTCGACACCCGTTCGGTGGCGCCGGATGGCCGACGCTACAGCCGTATCGTGACCGTCAGGTAAGGCGTCTCTTCACCAAAGCGTTACGGCTAAAGCGCCGCCTGAGCTTTATCAAAAGTCGTAGCTCCGCAGCGGCCGCAAGCCATCGCATCCTTACACTGCACGGTTCATGCTTGTCCCTCAATTAGAGGAGAGACTCATGGACACGTTGTATGGCGCGCAGGCGCGCGACAAGATCTGGTCATTGATTAAGGATATCAAGGTGGCGCTGATGGCGACCTTTGATGAGGAAGGGCACATCTTCCATGCCCGCCCGATGATGGCGCAGAACATGAAGGCGGATTTCGACGGCACGCTGTGGTTTTTCACCGGGGCTGATACGCGCAAGGCCCGCGAGATCGCCCATACGTCACGCTCGCTCCTGACCTATGCTGAGCCGGGCCACCAGGCCTATGTGTCGATTTCCGGTCATGCCCGGATCGTGCGCGATCAGGCGAAGATTGATGAATACTGGAATGATTTTAACAAGGCGTGGTTTCCCGAAGGCAAGGACGATCCTAACCTCGTGCTGATCCGCTTTGACGCCGAGGATGCCGAATTCTGGGATGCGCCCGGGCCGGTGGTGACGGGGCTGGCCTATATCAAGGCCTTTGTCGCCGGCGAAAGACCGCGCGTCGGTCAGGTCGGTAAGGTCAATCTCTCGCACTAAAATAAAAAAGGCCGGTTCGTGAGAACCGGCCTTTTCAATAGGAATGTGGGGCCTTTAAGCCTGCATGGTCCAGTTTTCGACACCCATGGCCGCCTGCCTGACCGCTTCCGAACGGGTCGGGTGCGGGTGGCAGGTGCGGGCCAGGTCTTCCGATGCGCCGCCAAAGGCCATCAGCACGCAGACTTCGCCGACCATTTCACCGACCTGCGGGCCGATCATGTGGACGCCCAGAACCTTGTCGGTCTTGGCATCGGCGATGAACTTCACGAAGCCATCGGTCTCGTGGTTGATCTTGGCGCGGCTATTGGCCATGAAGGGGAACTTGCCGGTCTTGTAAGCGACGCCTGAGGCCTTGACCTGCTCTTCGGTCTGGCCGACCCACGCCACTTCGGGGAATGTGTAGACGACCGACGGCACCAGATTGTAATCGACGTGACCGGCCTTGCCGGCGATCAGTTCGATACAGGCGACGGCGTCTTCTTCGGCCTTGTGCGCCAGCATGGGCCCAAGGATCACATCGCCGATCGCCCAGACGCCAGGCGCCTGGGTCTTGAAATGGCTGGTTGGGATGAAGCCGCGCGGATCGGTGGCGATGCCGACCGACTCCAGGCCGAGGCCCTTGGTGTAGGGGCGTCGACCGATAGCGACCAGTACCACATCGGCGGTCAGTTTTTCCTGCGCGCCACCGGCGGCGGGCTCCAGCGTCAGCTCTACGCCCTTGGCGCCAGGCTTGGCGGCCGTCACCTTGGTGCCGAGCTTGAAGGCGAAGCCTTGCTTGGTCAGGGTCTTCTGGAAGGCGGTGGCGGTTTCGGTGTCCATGCCCGGCGTGATGCGGTCAAGGAACTCGACCACGGTCACCTGAGCGCCCAGACGACGCCAGACGGAGCCGAGTTCGAGGCCGATGATGCCGGCGCCGACGACGACCATCGACTTCGGCACGGCGGACAGCGACAGGGCGCCGGTGGAATCAACGATCTGCTTCTGATCGACGTCGACGCCCGGCAGCGGGGTCGGCTCGGAGCCGGTGGCGATGACGATGTTTTTGGCGGAAAGCGTCTGCACGGCGCCGTCATTGCCGGTCACGGTGACCTTTCCGGCGCCGGCGATGGTGCCGCGGCCGACGAAATAGGTCACCTTGTTCTTCTTCATCAGGAACTCGACGCCCTTGGTCAGGGCGGTGACGCTGTCCTGCTTGGCCTTCATCATCTGGACGAGGTTGAGCTTGGGCGCGGGGACTTCGATACCGATATTGGCGAACTCATGACCGGCGGTTTCGAACAGTTCGGAAGCGTGGAGCAGGGCCTTCGACGGCATACAGCCGACATTGAGGCAGGTGCCGCCGAGCACGCCGCGCGATTCGACGATGGCGGTTTTCAGGCCAAGCTGGCCGGCGCGCACGGCGGCATTATAGCCACCGGGTCCGCCACCGATGATGACCACGTCGAAAATGCTGTCCTCAGCCATGCGAAAGCCCTCTCCAATAAGGTAAATCTGCTGCCTGTTAGCTAGGAGCCCAGCCCCCTCGGGTCAAGTCAATTACGCAGACTTTTCGGACTTTTTTGCCAGACGGCTTTCAGGCCTCAGGCGGAAAGCGCGCCGGACAGTTTCTTGACCGGCCGGAAGCGCGACATATAGACGAAGAAGCCCAGCACCATGGCGACGAGGGTCAGCACATAGCGCGGGTCCCAGCCTGAAAGGACCGTATAGAGCTTGTCGACCAGCCCCAGGCTCTTGTCGCCATTGGTCAGGTAGGTCAGGATCAGGTCGGCGATGAAGCCCAGCCCGTAGATGAGGGCGGCGCGGATATTGCCGTTGGCGTGCAGGAAGGCGGCCAGCAGATAGAGGCTGATCACCGCGCCCCACAGCCACACCACGGGCTTGTTGTCGGTGACGATGGCCTCGACCGCCGTATCGCCCTGGATCGAGGTCGTCACCGGTTCGGCGACATCGGGATTCATCGGGGTGTTGAAGCCGCCAGAATAATCGCTCTGGTCCATGGAACGTGAACTGATGGTGGGGCCGTAATCCGGCGCCGGCACTAGGAACGCCTTGACGACGGGAAAGGCGATCCAGCCGACATAGGCGAGCACCACCGCCACGATGAGCCAACGCAGAAACTTCATGCCGATACCCCGTCCGTCCAGTTATGGTTAACCGGAGCTTAACGCAAAGTTTGGCGGTTGGCTACCGGCTGTGACCGCGTACTTCGCTGGGGGCGAAACCGAAGCGCTTGCGAAAGCGCACGGCGAAGCGCGAGGCCGATTCGTAGCCGACATCGAGCGCGATGCGGTTGATCGGCTGATCGGTGCATTGCAGCAAGGTCAGGGCCAGCGACATGCGCGTATCGATCAGGATATCAGAGAAGGTCTTGCCGTCCGCCGCCAGCCGCCGGCGCAAAGTGGCCTGACCGATCGCCAGCCGGTCGGCGACCTCAGACAGGGTCCAGTCATGGTCGGGCTGACCGGCGAGCAGGTGACCGAGGCGGGTTATCAGCGACGGCGTTGTGCGGGCCTCGAAGGCGATGCCTTTCTCACACAGCCACCATAACACCTCTTCCATGCGGTGCCGGGCGATGGCGGCCGGAATATCGTCGCGCATCAGGCCCTGTCGCGCGTTGAGCAGGGCTGCGTAAAAGTCAGGCTCGATATGCAGGAGGTGTTGCGGGCAGGCTGGTTTGATGGTGGGCGTTCGCGTGGCGAAAGCGGTGATATGGCTATGGTCCCAGGCCAGCCAGAAGGCTTCGTACAGGCCGTCCGCGGCTGGCCGGTTGATGATGTCATAGGTGCCGTGATCGAGAACGATGGCCTGACCAGCTTCCACGGCGGTTGTCATCGCCTGATGTTGCAGTGTCTTTTCGCCTTTGACGATGACGATGATCGAGGGTTGCGACACGGACAGGTGGGCGAAGCGCAGACGCGAGCGCTGTTGCACCGAGGCGGTAGCGCCGATGTCCGGCCGCATGTCGATGCGTCGTTCATAGTCCGCCGAGCGGATACTGGTCAGCAGGCTTGTGTCCATCAGGTCTCCGTTTGCGCAGATCAGCACGAAATATGCGCTCGTAAGCGCCACAAAGCACTGATATATGTGCCAAAATCATCTCCTTACCACAAGGAGATTGATAATGCGCTCATTCCTATTCGCGTTCGTGGCCGGCATGGCCCTGGCCACAGGTGCTCAGGCGGAGGATTTTAGCCTGTCGAGCCCCGATATTCAGGACGGCAAGGCGCCGGAAAGCATGGTGTTGGCGAGGGCCTATGGCTTCGGCTGCGACGGTGCCAATATCGCCCCGGCCCTGATCTGGAGTCATGCGCCGGTGGGCACCAAAAGCTTCGTGCTGACGCTCTATGACAAGGACGCGCCGACGGGCATAGGCTTCATGCACTGGGTGGTGGTCAATATCCCGGCCGATCAGACGGCGATCGCGGCTTCCGGCGTCTTGCCGACGAAGGCTTTGCAGACGCGCAGCGATATCGGTGTGCCGGGGTTCCTCGGTGTCTGTCCGCCGGCGGGGGAGGCGCATACCTACGTCTTCACCCTGTCGGCCTTGAAGGTCGACGCCCTGCCGGTCGATGCCAATGCCACGCCGGCCCTGGTCGGTTTCATGACGCGTGCCAACCTACTCGGTCAAGCGACACTGACCTTTAGTTACAGGCGCTAGAGAGATCTAGTTTTCGATCTTGACCTCGCCCAACGTCGCCACCACGGCGTTGGGGTTGTCCTTCATCGCGCCGAGATGGCCGAGATTGCGGCTGGAAAAATCGACCACGGTGTTGAAATAATCACGATCACCGCAGGCCATCTGGCCCTCGGCATAGGCAAAGCGGTAGGCCTTGACGGCCGCTGTCTGAACCGTGGCGAACTGTTCCGGCGTTAGCTTGGTTTCCGTGATATCGACGGTCTGGGCCTTGCGCATACGGGCGAAGGCGAAGGCGGACTGCGCGCAGGTGGTGGCGGCATTGACGACACTGAACTTGAGGATCAGGTCGGTGTTCAGGTTGAATTCCTTGTCCTGATCGGAATCGTCCGGCACGAAGGCCAGGCCGCCCACGCCATTGGGGGACATCGGGTCCACCTGCTGGCTAAGCTGAGCCTGACGCGGCTTGGGGCGGCCGACGTGCTTGGCGAGATAGATCCAGAATTCGGACTGATCGAGCATAGCGTCTTCATCGAACGTGATATCGAACTTATCGCTCTTGTTGAGATAGAGATCGAGCATGGTGCGGAAACCACGTTTCAGCTTTTCGCGGTCGTCCTTGCTCATGTTTTTCGAGACCGACGGCCGGCCCAGATCGAGCGCCAGACCATATTCGAGCATGATCTCCGGATGCTGGACATCGGCCTTGCTCAACAGATCCATCATCGGCGCGGTCATGGCGGCGTTGACATAGGCCTGACCTTTCACCGCATCGGCGGCAGTGAAGGTTTCCTTGTTGCTGAGTTCGCGTTTCTTGCTGGCGGCCTGGGCGGCGCTGCCGATCACGAGCGGCAGGCACACGGCTGCCAATCCCAATAATTTTAAGGTTTTCATGCCCCAGATCCCTGTTTTATATTAATTATTTTAAAGAGACTAATTCATGCACCATCGTTATGCCAGTGCTTTACACGCTGGCCCGACGTTAGATCAGCGCAGTGTGGCTTATTTATCCGTCCAGTTTTGCGCCGACAGGCCGATGGCATAGCCCTTGTCGAACACCTTGTTCATGCTCTGCGTATCAAAGGCCAGCATCCCGCCCTCGACGAAATCATCCGGCATGGCGGTGACCGACATGCTGAGATCGTTGCGTTCGGCAAAGCCGCGCAAGGCCACCAGGGTGAGGCGCGCCTGTGCTTTGGTGATGGTTTCCAGACTGCGGGCGGCGATGGTGACGGCGTTGTTCTTCGTCACGGCATAGGCCGCATTGATCTTGCCATTGACGAGTACATAGACGTGGCCGCCACGACGCAGGTCGGTGGGCACGGTCCAGTCGAGCATCGATTCCGGCAGGATAAAGAAGGGCAGGGTCACGCTGCCGTCGACGTGCATTTCCTGCAGGGGATGGCCTTTTGGGCCTAGCGCTTCCGGGTTCTGGTCACCCACCGTGTCGGTTTCGATCATCACCGGCGCGAAGGCGCCCGGCACGCTGGCCGAGGCGACCAGCACCTTGCAGATCAGGTCACGCGCCGCCGCCCGCTTGTAAGGGTGGGTCTTCGCCTCCAGGGCGATGGCGCCGATATCCCAGACCACGCCTTCCTGGCTGTCGAGATTGGTGGTGGCGACGAACAGGCGTCGCCCTTTGAGTTGTTCGCGCGCGATGGCCTCGATCAGGTCATCATCGATATAGCGCGCCACCAAATTGCGCAGTTCGCCCGCCTGGAAGATGCCGGGCGTGAAGGCGGCATAGAGGCCGCGCTTGCGTGTCAGGCCAGCCGCGACACCGCTGGTATAGGCTTCGCGCAACTTGGCGTCATAGTCGGGCCCTAAGAAGGCGAAAGGGGCGATCAGGGCGCCGGTCGAGACGCCGGTCACCATGCTGAACTGCGGGCGATCGCCGCGCTTGGTCCAGCCGATCAGCACGCCGGCACCATAGGCTCCGTCGGCACCGCCGCCGGAGAGTGCCAGAATCTGGTAAGGGCCGGTGGAGAGGTGCTTGGCGATGGTGGCGCGCATGTCTTTCTCAAGCCGCGCCGACAGGGTGGGGTCATCGGCATTGAAACGGGCGTTGAGGAATTGCGGCACGATCGCCGCCGCTGCTTCATTGGTCACGGTGGCGTCACGCGGCACGGTCAGGCAACCGCCGAGCGACAGCATGGCCAGCGCCGCAAGGGCGAAACGGAAGACAGGTAGCGACATGGGGGCCTCTTTTCGCCAGTCATAGCATAGCCCTGTTAAAGAAAAAGCCGCCCCGTGAGGAGCGGCTTTTCTTTTTTTACTCAAACGTCGCGAGGCGCCTCGCAACCGCGCTCCTCAAGCCTAGACGTCGAGGATGAAGCGTTGCGGATCTTCGAGGCCTTCCTTGATGCGAACGAGGAAGGTCACGGCTTCCTTGCCATCGACGATGCGGTGATCGTAAGAGAGGGCGAGGTACATCATCGGGCGGGCGACGATCTGGCCATTGACCACCATCGGGCGCTGCACGATGTTGTGCATGCCGAGGATGCCGACCTGCGGCATGTTGAGGATCGGCGTCGACATCAGCGAGCCGTAGATGCCGCCGTTGGTGATGGTGAAGGTGCCGCCTTGCAACTGGTCGATGCTGAGCGTGCCGTCACGGGCCTGTTTGCCAAGCGCGGCGATGCCCTTTTCGATGCCGGCGAGCGACAGGGTGTCGACATCGCGCAGAACCGGAACGACCAGACCCTTTTCGGTGCCGACAGCGACGCCGAGGTCATAGTGGTTCTTGTAGATGATGTCGGTGCCGTCGATCTCGGCGTTGACGGCCGGAATGTCCTTCAGCGCGGCGACAACGGCCTTGGCGAAGAAGGACATGAAGCCCAGCTTCACGCCGTGGCGCTTTTCAAAGGCGTCCTTGTAGGTGGCGCGCAGGGCCATGACCGTGGTCATGTCGACTTCGTTGAAGGTCGTGAGCTGGGCGGCGGTGGATTGCGATTCCTTGAGGCGGCGGGCGATGGTCTGGCGCAGGCGCGTCATTTTCACGCGCTCTTCACGAGGGCCGATGGCGCGAGGGGCGGCAGGTGCGGGGGCAACCGGCACGGTGGCGACAGGAGCCGGCGCGGACAGGGCGGCGAGGGCGTCGCCCTTGGTGATGCGGCCGTCCTTGCCGGTGCCATCGACCTTGTTCGGGTCAAGGCCGGTTTCGGTGACGATGCGCTGAACCGAAGGCGACAGCGGTTTGTCGGTGGCCGGAGCGGCAGCGACGGGCGCGGCCACAGGGGCAGGCGCGGCCGCAGGTGCCGAGGCGGCAACCGAGCCATCGGTCGAGATGCGGGCGATGACCTGGCCCGGCGTTACCGTGGCGCCATCGGCGGCCAGGATATCGGCCAGCGTGCCATCGGCCGGCGAAGCGACCTCAACGGCGACCTTGTCGGTTTCGATTTCGACGAGGATTTCGTCCTTCTTGACCGCGTCGCCCTTCTTCTTGCGCCAGGTCGAGATGGCGCCTTCGGCGACCGATTCACCCATGACCGGAGTCTTGACGTCGAGCAGGGTGCCAGAAGCTGAGGGAGCGGCCGCGGGAGCAGCAGCAGGAGCCGCCACAGGTGCGGGCGCCGCGGCAGGGGTGGCGGCCGGTGCGGCCACAGCGGCGGGCGATACAGAAGAACCGGCGCCACCGACGGTGCCGAGCACGACGCCCGGCGTTACGGTTTCGCCTTCACCGACGAGGATGGTCAGAACGCCATCGGACGGCGAGGCCACTTCGAGCGAAACCTTATCGGTTTCCAGCTCGACGAGCACTTCGTCCTTCTTGACGGTTTCGCCGGACTTTTTCGTCCACTTGGCGATCGAGGCTTCGGTTACGGATTCTCCCAGAACGGGAACGAGGATGTCAGCCATGGGGTCAGGCTCCAATTTTGATTTTTGTGTGCTGTTCAGCGAAGGATTTGAGAAAGACGTTCCGAAGAAGCTTCGCCGTTAGGCGAAGGCTTCATTCAAAAACGTTTCGAGTTCTTTGAGGTGGCGGCTCATCGTGCCGGCGGCGGTCGAGGCCGAGGCCGGACGGCCGACATAACGGGCGCGCTTGGCCTTGATGGAGAGGCGGGCGAGCGTCAGTTCAAGCCACGGCTCGACAAACGTCCAGCCGCCCATGTTCTTCGGTTCTTCCTGGCACCATACCAGCTCGGCGTTCTTGAAGCGGCCCAGTTCGGTCATCAGCGACTTCATCGGCCACGGATAGAACTGCTCAAGGCGCATCAGGTAGACGTCCTTGATCTGCTTCTTTTCGCGGTCTTCGAGCAGGTCGTAATAGACCTTGCCGGAGCACAGCACGACGCGGCGGATCTTGTCGTCCGACGCGATCTTGATGCCGGAAACCTCGGGACGGCGCTCGGCGTCATCGTGCAGCACGCGGTGGAACGACGAACCTTCGGAGATTTCCGACAGCGACGACACGGCCTTCTTGTGACGCAGAAGCGATTTCGGCGTCATCAGGATCAGCGGCTTGCGGAACGGACGGTGGATCTGACGGCGCAGGATGTGGAAGTAGTTCGACGGCGTCGTGCAGTTGGCGACCTGCATATTGTCTTCGGCGCACTGTTGCAGGAAGCGCTCAAGGCGTGCCGAGGAGTGCTCGGGGCCCTGACCTTCGTAACCGTGCGGCAGCAGCATGACGAGACCCGACATGCGCAGCCACTTGCGCTCACCGCTACTGATGAACTGGTCGATGATGACCTGGGCGCCGTTGACGAAGTCGCCGAACTGGCCTTCCCACAGGGTCAGCGTGTTCGGATCGGCCAGCGAGTAGCCGTATTCGTAACCCAGAACCGCCTCTTCCGACAGGGCCGAGTCGATGCCTTCGTAGAGGGCCTGACCGTCGCGGATGTGGTTGAACGGGAAGTAGCGGTTTTCCGTGCGTTGATCGACGAAGGCCGAGTGGCGCTGCGAGAAGGTGCCGCGGATCGAATCCTGACCCGACAGGCGGACAGGGAAGCCCTCATCGAGCAGTGAGGTGAAGGCCAGCGATTCGGCGGTGGCCCAATCGAGGTTCTCACCGGTTTCGATCATCTGGCGGCGGGCGTCGATAACACGGCGCAGGGTCTTGTGGGCATCGACCTCGTTCGGGATCATGGTGATCTTGGTGCCGAGTTCGACGAGCTTGGCGCGCGGCACGGAGGTCGAGCCACGGCGTTCGTCTTCTTCCGGCAGGCCGAGGCCTTGCCACTTGCCGTCCAGCCAGTCGGCCTTGGTGGCCTTGTAGACCTTGCCGGCTTCGAATTCAGCATCGAGGAAAGCGTCGAACTCAGCAATGAAGCCATCGGCTTCGGCTTGCGTCAGCACACCTTCCTTGATCAGGCGCGCCGAGTACAGTTCGCGCGTCGACGGATGGTCCTTGATCTTGGCGTACATGATCGGCTGTGTGAACGTGGGATCGTCGCCTTCGTTGTGACCGAAGCGGCGATAGCAGAACATATCGACGACCACGTCCTTGGCGAACTTCTGGCGGAACTCGGTCGCCATCTTGGCGGCGAAGACCACGGCTTCCGGATCGTCACCGTTACAATGCAGGATCGGCGCCTGCGCCATCAGCGCCACGTCCGACGGATAGGGCGACGAGCGCGAGAAGCGCGGCGCGGTGGTGAAACCGATCTGGTTGTTGATCACGAAGTGCATCGTGCCGCCGGTCTTGTAGCCCTTGAGGCCCATCAGCGCGAGGCATTCCATGCCGACGCCCTGGCCCGCGAAGGCGGCGTCACCGTGGATCAGCAGGCCCATGGCCATGCCGCGATCCGGACCGTTTTCGGTGTTCAGTTCCGGGTTGTTTTTCAGATGGAAGGCCTGCTTGGCGCGCGTCTTGCCGAGCACGACCGGATTGACGATCTCAAGGTGCGACGGGTTGGCGGTCAGCGACAGGTGGACCTTATTGCCGTCGAACTCACGGTCCGACGAGGCGCCCATGTGATACTTGACGTCCGACGAGCCTTCGATATCCGAAGGCAGCGAGGTGCCGCCCTGGAATTCGTGGAAGATGGCGCGATAGGGCTTGCCCATGACGCCGGCCAGCGTATTCAGGCGGCCACGGTGGGCCATGCCGAAGATGATGTCCTTCACGCCGAGCGCGCCACCGCGCTTGATGATTTGTTCCAGCGCCGGGATCATGGCTTCGCCGCCATCGAGGCCGAAGCGCTTGGTGCCGGGGAAGCGACGGTGACAGAAGCGCTCGAAGCCTTCGGTTTCGATCAGCTTCTTGAGGATGGCGATCTTGCCTTCCTTGGTGAAGCTGATTTCCTTGTCGCGGCCTTCGATGCGTTCCTGCACCCAGGCCTTTTCGACCGGGTCGGCGATGTGCATGTACTGCACGCCGATATTGCCGCAATAGGTGCGGCGCACGATGGCGATAATTTCCTTGAGGGTGGCCGATTCCAGACCCAGCACGCCATCGATGAAGATCGAACGATCCTGGTCGGCGGCGGTGAAGCCCCAGTATTCCGGCGTCAGTTCAGGGTTCTGGTGAACCGGCTCAAGACCCAGCGGGTCGAGGTTCGATTGCAGGTGACCGCGGATACGGAAGGCGCGGATCAGCATCAGGGCGCGGATCGAGTCACGCGAGGCAGCCTGAAGATCGGCGGGGGAGGCACCGGGGTTCTTGGTGGCGATGGTCTTTTCGACCTTGGCCTGCACGGCCGGCCACACGCCATCCATGGCGGAGGTCAGGTCATCGCGCGGGACATTGACCGGTTGTGCCCAGCCGCCGACATTGGCGTTGGCGCTGACCGTTTCGGGTCTGTCCATGAGGGAATCGAAGAAGGCGCGCCATTCGGGGGAAACCGAAGTGGGGTCCTGCGCCCAGCGTTCCTGCATCTGCTCGATGAAGATCGCGTTGGTGCCGTACAGAAACGAAGTTTCCGCGAACACCTGATTAAGCCGACCGCTGTCGTCTGCCATGTGCTTCCTGTTCAGACGGCCAACTACGACACCGCCTGCCTTTCGAAATATGCTTGTTGTCCAACCACCCTTAGGGCTTGAGGACGGATTTGGACCATGGCCAATAACGACACCACACGTCCGGTTCTTTAGTTTTGCCCGGCAAGCCGTGCAGTTTTCACTCTTTACACGAAATTATGCCCCAGGGCCATAAGGCTCTGGGGCATAAATCAGACTATTTAAAGACCCTTTAAGACGCTCAGAAGCGTTTCGCCAAGAGCGGCGGGGGAAGGGGCGACTTTGATGCCCGCTGCCTCCATGGCCGCGATCTTGTCTTCCGCGCCGCCCTTGCCACCGGAGATGATGGCGCCGGCGTGGCCCATGCGACGGCCCGGAGGCGCCGTGCGGCCAGCGATGAAGCCGGCCATGGGCTTCTTGCGGCCGCGCTTGGCTTCATCACGGATGAACTGCGCGGCGTCTTCTTCGGCCGAACCGCCGATTTCGCCGATCATGATGATCGACTTGGTTTCTTCATCGGCGAGGAACATTTCCAGGATGTCGATGAACTCGGTGCCCTTGACCGGATCGCCGCCGATACCGACAGCGGTGGTCTGGCCGAGGCCGGCGTTCGTGGTCTGGAACACGGCTTCATAGGTGAGCGTGCCGGAACGCGACACAACACCGACCGAACCGGCCGAGAAGATGTTGCCCGGCATGATGCCGATCTTGCACTGGTTGGGGGTCAGAACGCCGGGGCAGTTCGGGCCGATGAGGCGCGACTTCGAGCCCGACAGCGCGCGCTTGATCTTGACCATGTCCAGCACCGGAATGCCTTCGGTGATGCAGACGATCAGTTCCATTTCGGCCTCGATGGCCTCCAGAATCGAGTCGGCGGCGAAGGGAGGCGGCACATAGATGGCGGTGGCGGTGGCGCCAGTGCGCTCACGCGCTTCGGCCACGGTGTCATAAACCGGCAGGTTAAGGTGCGTCTGACCGCCCTTGCCGGGGGTGACGCCGCCAACGACCTGCGTACCGTAGGCGATGGCTTGTTCGGAGTGGAAGGTGCCTTGCGCGCCGGTGAAACCCTGCGTGATGACCTTGGTGTTGCGATCGATAAGAACTGACATTGATACTTAACCCTTCACGGCCTTGACGATCTTGGCGGCCGCATCGGCCAGATCGTTGGCGGCGATTACGTTCAGGCCGCTCTCATTGATGATTTTCTTGCCGAGTTCGACATTGGTGCCTTCGAGGCGAACCACGAGCGGCACCTTCAGGCCGACTTCCTTCACGGCGGCGATGACGCCTTCCGCGATGATGTCGCACTTCATGATGCCACCGAAGATGTTGACCAGGATGCCCTTGACCTTCGGATCGGAGGTGATGATCTTGAACGCCGCCGTCACCTTTTCCGTGGTGGCGCCGCCGCCGACGTCGAGGAAGTTGGCGGGCTCGGAACCGTAGAGCTTGATGATGTCGAGCGTGGCCATGGCCAGACCGGCGCCATTGACCATGCAGCCGATTTCACCGTCGAGGGCGATGTAGCTGAGGTCGTACTTCGAGGCTTCGATTTCCTTCTGGTCTTCTTCCGTTTCGTCGCGCAGGGCGAAGATATCCGGATGGCGGAACAGCGAGTTCGAATCGAACGACACCTTGGCGTCGAGCACGATCAGCTTGTCGTCACCCGTGATGATCAGCGGGTTGATTTCCAGCATGTCCATGTCCTTGGCGTTGAACGCCGCGTACAGTTGGCCGAGCAGCTTGGCGCCTTGCTTGGCGACGTCGCCCTTCAGGCCGAGCGCCTTGGCCAGGGTGCGGCCGTGGGTCGGGAAAACGCCGGTGGCCGGATCGATGGTGAAGGTGTGGATTTTTTCAGGCGTGTTGTGCGCCACGTCTTCGATGTCCATGCCGCCTTCGGTCGAGGCGACGACCGAGACGCGCGACGAGACGCGATCGACCAGCAAGGACAGGTAGAGTTCCTTGGCGATGTCGGCGCCTTCTTCGATATAGAGACGGTTGACTTGCTTGCCGGCAGGGCCGGTCTGGTGCGTGACGAGCACGCGGCCGAGCATTTCGTCGGCGTTGGACTTGACGTCCTCAGGAGAAAAGACGACGCGGACGCCGCCCTTGGCGTCGGCGCCGAGGCCTTCGAACTTGCCCTTGCCGCGACCGCCAGCGTGGATCTGCGACTTGACGACGAAGACTTTCGTGCCCGTGTCCTTGGCCAGATCCTTGGCGGCCTTCAGGGCCTCATCGGGGGAATATACAGCGAATCCGCGCGGAACGGCGACGCCGAACTCTTTGAGGACGGCCTTAGCTTGATGCTCGTGAATGTTCATGAAACCGGTCTTGTGATGCTTGCCAGAGGCAAAGAGGTGCTAGGTACGGATCATCGCGCCCGTCCTTCGAACGGACGCTTTATAGAGAGGCGCGTGCCTGTGTGCAACCGCTCACAGATATAAATTTGAGAAATCCGGGCATTGGGGTCGGTAAGGTTTCCCTTTTGTGACAAGAATGTTAGCGCTACCTCAAGGCGCCACAGGGCGACAACGCTGTCAGGGTATAATTGCTGTGTTGCAAAAAAGTATACGATTTCACCTTTCAGCCAAACAGCATCTGCCACATCAGGCGGCCAGGCAGGAAGGTAAACAGGCCGGCGATCAGCAAGGCGCCGGTATAGAGGCGGGTGGCGTATTTCCGGTGCGCCTTGATGTCCTTCTTGCGCGCGGCATAGACGATCATCGGTGCGGCGATCAGGGTGGCGCCCGACAGGATATGGATAAAGCTGAAACTGCCGTGATTGATGATCTTGATGAAGAAGGACGATCCCGCCACCACCATCATGAAGATGATCCACGTCCAGCCGAGGATGCGGTGCATGCCCGTGCCCTTGGGGCCAAAAATCTGTACCGCGCCGATCACAAACGCAGCCACAGCGGCCAGCAGGTGAATCTGGATCACCGGCGACACCTCGCCGATCAGGGCCAGGTTCGGCAGGTGCGGATGGGCGTAGGCGGAGAGAAATGAGGCGTGGGTCGACATGCTGGGCTTCCTTTGAAGGCGTGATTGCCCCATAAAGGCGCAAACCCTTTTGGATGCCCGGACGCATGCGTGAAACGCCCGACCTTCTTCGTGAAAAGACAGCCCCTGCCACTGGCGCTTCGCGGATGACAGACCTGATCGCCACCCTCGTGGGGCCGCACTGGCTGCGCACCTATGGCATCGCGCTCGGCATGGCCCTGCTTCTGACCTTTACCGCCGCCAACGGCACGGACGGCATCCCGCTTCTGACGCGCTTTGCTTACTGGGTGGTGGTGTTGGTACTGGGGACGCTGGCGGCGCAGGTCACTGGTCGTGCGCTCGATCGCTTCGCCAATTTCAATCTGTGGCAGACCCTTGTGGCGATGATCGCCATCACTACGCCGCTGATCTGCGTCATGGTGTGGCTGGTGACCGCCGGTTTCAGCACCGACCACAGCCTGCATCCGGCCCGCCTGATTTACCTCTTTGGGCCGGTGCTGGTGATCACCCTGGCCATGGCGGCGCTGCACGTTCTGATCAGCGGCACGCCGGCGCAAAGCCACGCCTTCAAGGGCGAAGACAAAACCGAACCGGGTGCCGTTTTCCGCGAACGCCTGCCGTTCAAATATCGCCACGCCGAGATCTATGCGCTGGAAGCCGAGGACCATTATCTGCGCGTCCATACCTCGGCCGGCGACACCCTGATCCTGATGCGGCTCTATGATGCCATCCGCGAACTTGACGGTATCGAGGGCTCTCAGACCCATCGCTCGTGGTGGGTGGCGCGTGAGGCGGTGACCGACACGAACCGTTCGAACGGCCGTGTCGGCTTTACACTCAAGGGCGATGTGACCGCGCCGGTCAGCCGCAGCTTTCACAAGGCGCTGCGCCACGACGGCTGGTTTTAGACCGTCTTCGCCAGCACAGCATCGAGCTTGTTGAAGCTGCCGCTCCAGCCAACCGCGCTGCCAAGCCTGACGTGGGCGTCGCGCATCGTGGCCATGGTGAAGGTCTGGCGCACGGTGACCTTCGTGCCCTCGCCGTCGTCCTCGAACGTGACGCGGGTCTCGATCGGGTCGGCATTGTAGTCTTCGGGCTTGCCGCCAGCCTCGATAAAGCCGGCCTTGACCGCCTCATGCCAGCCTTCCGAGTGGCGGCTGGCGTCCAGGATCATGACCAGAACCTCATTGGGCAGGATCTCGCCGAAATGGCCGCCGATCGGATAGGCTTCGCCTTCCGGGCTGAGCATGGTCAGCGACAACGCGCCGCCCTCGCGGACATCCGCCTCGACCGTGGCGGTGAAGCCTTCCGGTCCCCACCACGCGGTCAGCATGACCGGATCGACCCAGGCCATGAAGGCCAGCGGACGCGGCGCATCGAAGTGGCGGACAAGGACGATATCGTTCGCCTCGGTGGTCAGGTCGGTTAGGTGGCTCATGCCGGCGCTCCTGCTTCGAGACTGATCATCCACGGTGTGCCGAAACGATCGGTGACCATGCCGAACAGCGGCGTCCAGAAGGTTTCCTGAAGCTCCATCTTCACCTCGCCGCCTTCGGCGAAGGCGGCATAGATCCGCCTGGCGTGATCCGGATCGGTCGGGTTGATCGTCACCATGAAGCCGGCGGGCTTGGCGAACATTTGCAGGGGCGCGTCCGAGCCGGAGATTTCATGGTCACCCACCAGAAGCGTGGCGTGCATCACCTTGTCCTGCCAGTCGGGGCCGACCATGTCCTTCATCGGGCTATCGCCATGGGTTTGCAGGAAGGTGATCTCGCCTTGAAGCGTTTCTGCATAAAACTTAAAGGCCTCGGCGCAGGTGCCGGGGAAGTTGAGATAGGGTGTGATCTTCATGGTCAAACCTCCTTAGCTGGCCTTGAGCGCGGGACCGGACATTTCGGTCTCGATGCGGAAATCGACGGCATCGCTAACACCCATGGTGGTGCCGGGGGCGGGGATGCCATAGGCGATGCCGAAATCGGAGCGCTTGAGCGAGCCTGTAGCCGAGAAGCCGATGCGGGCGTTCGGATCATAACCCGCCATGCCGGCATAGCCGCCGTTGAAGGTGACATCGAGCGTGACGGGTTTGGTGACGCCGTGCAGGGTCAGATTACCGGTGACCTTCGCGGTGTTGGCACCGGTCGTTTCTATTTTATTGGAAATGAAGGTGATCTTCGGGAAGGCCTTGGCGTCGAACCACGCCTTGCCCATCAGCTCGTCATGGAAGCCCTTGGGCGGTGCCGGCAGATCGAGCGACAGCGGGTCGATCTCGACCGTCAGGGACGCCTGTTCGGGATGCGCCGGATCGAGTTTCAGGCGCGCGTCGATCGTGTTGAACTGCGCCGTGTAGTGCGAATAGCCGAGGTGATTGACAGTGAAGGTCAGGGCGGTGTGGGTCGGATCGGTCTTGTAATCGCCCGCCGGTATACCTTCAATGGACGGGACGGCGCTGGCCGAAGCAGAGACCGGTTCCGCGGCGGGCGGCGTGGCCTTGGGGGTGGGCGAGCAGGCGCAAAGTGTCAGGGCTGCGCAGGTCATGAGCAGGCGTTTCATCATAATCTCCTTGTTGTTATCGTCGCTTAAGCGGCTTTTTCACTGAGGGCCTTGAGATTGGCCAGGCCGCGCTCGAAGTCCTTGCCGATCAGGTCGTCCATGTTCATCAGGCTGCCCATGAGTTTCGACATGAAGGGCGAGGGTCCGAACATGGCCCAGGTCACCACGGTGCTGTCACCGCCCGAACCTGAAGCCGGCTGGAGCAGAAATTCGGCGCTGTTGGTGGCCGGAAAAGGCTTGATGAAGTCGAGATTGATCAGCAGGCGGTGGCCGGGCGTCGCCTCGCGGATGGTCATGCGGCCCTGACCGGCCTTGCCGTTCCCTGCCCAGTCATAGACCGCGCCGATGCCGGAAGGCGCGCCGCTATAGGTGCGCGTGAGGTCCGGATCGAGCTGTTCCCATGGCGACCAGGTCTGCCACTTATGGAAATCGTTTATCTGGGCGTAGATGACCTCGGCCGGGGCGTTGATGGTCAGCGAACGCTGCATGCGGAAATTGTTCGGCTTGCTGACGACGACAAGCAGGAAGGTGACGAGCGCCGCCACAATCAGGATGATAATGAGCGCCATCATTTCTGTTTTTCCGGAAGTGTGTCGAGGTGGGCGTTAAGCGAGTCGAGCATGCCTTGCGTGCCGCTGATACGGTCTTCGAGGTGATCGACGCCATCGATGAACAGGATTTGCTCGGTCAGCCTGATGTGAGAGCCCTGACCTTTAGAGGCAAATTCCAGCACCTGCTGCGACACAGTGAACAGCTTGCCGTCCATGGTCATGGTGTACTGATGGATGATGCGTTCATCCGGCAGGATATCGAGATAAAACCCGTCATTGGTCATCCACGGCGCATCGCCATGGGGGCGGCCGCGCCATTTTTCCCAGCCGCCGACCGTTAAGTCGAGCGTGTGGTGCGTGACCTCCCATTTCGGCTTGCCACCATACCACATCTGCTTGGCTTCCAGATCGGTGAAGGCCCAGAAGACAAGCGAGACGGGATGGTCGTAATCGCGTTCGACCGTAAAGGTTTCGGGCTTGGCGGCCCGGATCAGAACGGGTTGGGTCATTTGAGTTTGGCCAGGTACAGTTCGAGCTGCGCGAAGGTGCCGCCGAAGCCCATCTGCATACTGGCATGGCCCGCCTTGAAGATGGCGCGTTCTTCCGATGTGGCGTTGATCGGGAAGGAACGGCTCTCGTAAATCGTCTTACCATCTTTTTCGGTGAGGGTCTGGATCGCCAGCACTTCCAGCGGCCACAGCGGCGCCATCGGGTGACGCACCGGCTGGCCAGCTTCGTTACAGAAGGAGACGACATAAGCTATCTTGTCCGGCGCGCTGATCTCGCGGAACACCCACTTGCCCCACATGGTCACGCCCGTGGGCATCTGCATGCCATAGAGGAAGGTGCCGTCGACCTTGAGATCCAGCGATTTGACGATCAGTTTCATGCCGGCGGGGCCAAACCAGTTGGCCAGATGTTCGGCCTTGGTCACCACGTCCCACAACAGGGCTTTCGGGGCATCGAAGGTGCGGGCAAGCTTGAAGACCTCGTCTTCGGCGGCGGGTGTTTCCAGAGTCATGATGTAAGTCCTCAGAGGCTGTTCAAATGGGCTTCAAGCCGGTCAAAATTCTGTTCGTTGGCGGCGTGGAGAAAGGTGGCGAGACCGTCATCCTGGCCGGGTGCGAAGTCCATGATCCAGGTCAGGTCGGTGGTTTCGTCAGGGCCGGGCTGGAAGGTGATGGTCATAACGAAGTCGTGCATCGGCTGGATGTGCTTCATGATGATGCGCTGCGGCGTCACCTCGATGAATTCCTTCACGATCGGGAATTCGCGGTCGTTTTCGTTGATCATGGTGAACAGCCAGCTTCCGCCGACGCGCAGATCGAAGGTCTCGAAGCGGTTGGTGAAGCCTTCCGGCCCCCACCAGATCTGCAACTGCTCCGGATCTTTGAAAGCCTGAAACACCTGCGCCGGCGAAAAGGATAAGCGGCGCGTGTTGATCACCTCGAAGGCGGGGGTGTCGGTTATCTCGGTCACGTGTCTCGTCCCTTTTCCTGTAGGGTTTTCAGATAGATCGCCAGGCGATCGAAGCGGGCTTGCCAGAGTGCCTTTTAGTCTTGCCACCACATGGCGGTCGCCTCAATTCACTTTGCGGTTAGCTGGGCATCAGTTGGTGGGGCCATCGTGTTTGAGCGTCTTGAGATAGGCGTCGAGGCGGTCGAAACGGGCTTCCCACATCTTGCGGTACTCGCCGATCCAGGCATCCACCTCTTTCAGCGGTTCCGGTTCCAGCTTGCATGGCCGCCACTGAGCCTCACGACCGCGCGAGATCAGCCCGGCCTTTTCCAGCACCTTGAGATGCTTTGAAACCGCCGGCAGGCTCATGGCGAAGGGTTCGGCCAGTTCGGTGACCGTGGTTTCGCCAAGCGACAGACGGGCCAGTATGGCGCGTCGCGTCGGATCGGCAAGCGCGGTCAGGGTCTGGGACAGGCGGTCAGGGGGCATACGCAAACTCTATTTAACCGAATTGTTAAATAACTTATCGGTTAAATGGGGCGTGGAGTCAAGCGTGATCTCGCAGGAAAATTTTAAGCCTTGTTATTCAGCAACTTCTCACGATTAACCCGCCATTCGGCGCGGGTCTGGCCCCAGATATCGACGACCATATTAGCATAGGGATCGGGCAGGCGGGCCTGACGCATGACAGAGGAGCCGAGCGCTTTCGCCAGCGCCGCCGAGGGCGCATTGCCGGGGTCGATGCTATGGATGATCACGTCCCAGTCCAGCCTGTCCGCGGCGAAATCCATGCAGGCGATGGCGGCTTCCTTGGCATAGCCCTTGCCTTGCGCTGTGCTGAGTAAACCCCAGCCGACCTCGCGGTCCGGCCAGCCATGCGGATGCAGCGGGCCAATGCGGCCGATCCAGTCACCGGAGCTTTTCTTGATAACGCTGAACATGCCGAAGCCATCGAGCGCCCACGAACCGGCGATGGTGCGCATGATGCGCCAGACCACGGGGGGCGAGGACAGGCCGCCGAGAAAGGTCATGGCCTTGTCATCGGCATGGAAGGCGCAGAAACCGGTGAAATCGGCATCGACCGGCGGTCGCAGGATCAGGCGTTCGGTTTCAAGTGTCGGGCCCAGAGGAGAGGTGTGCGGAAGCTTTGTCATGCTTCCGGTTTACCTTTTGGCGCGCCGGCGTCAAGTCAGCGTTGCTCGACATCGAGCGTGCGGCCGCTGCGGCGATCGATATAGACATAGCGCGTGACGGTCGAGGCACCGCCGCCCCAGGCACTCAAGCCGATCAGGAAGCCGAAATCGTACCAGCGGCCGATATTGGGGAAGGCGTACATGCGGACGGTATCGGAAAACAGGCTGAGCACGAAGGAGATCGGCGCAAAAAGGCCGTCGATGATGCCGCGCACCAGCGCCGGATCGTTCGGGCCGCCCATTGGCCGCTCGGCGCAGGCGGTGAGCAGCAACAGCCCGGCCAATACACAGAAGGTGGTCATCTTTTTCATTGTTTTTGCTCCGTACAGGTCATCATGACCGAACCGGGCGCGGTCCACATCGTCTCGTCGCCCTTGGTCCAGAATTCGTAATCGCCTTCCGGCAGGGTGATGGCGTAGCGCGCGCCCGAAGCGCTCAGGCTTTGCGTCACCACCGCGCTCTTATCCGCCCATTTGACATAGGCCATGGAGGTTTCGCCATTGATGAAGGTGGTCGAAAGATCGCTGGCGCCGGGGCAGCGCCAGGCTATGGGGCCGATGCTGACCGCGGTATCGCTGCGCGCCACCGGATAGCCGGCGCGCAGGTCGCTGATGCGACCGGCATAGACATTGAGCAGGCAGGTTTCGATGTTGTCGGTGGTGGCGCAGGTGTTGCGCTTGTTGAGCCAGATCCCCTTCTGGCGTTGCAGCGCGGCGCGATCGACACCGGGCGCCTTGCCGATCAGGTCGTAGAGGCGCGTGACCTCGACATCGAGCTGCGCCAGACGCGGATCGGCGCAAACAGCGGTTTCGGCCTTGAGCGTCGCCTTCGCGCAATCAAAGCTGGGTGTGGCGGCTGCCGCCTGAGCCAGGGGTGCTATGGCAGCGCTGGCCTGATCGGAAGCGGCCGCGCTGGCGGAATTTTGCGCCTCGGCCTTCTGGCTGGGGGCGCAGGCGGTCATCAGGGTGGCGACCGCGAGGATCGGTATGAGTGGTTTGAACATGGCAGAACTCCTCAGATGCCGAGCTTAGCATATTTGGGCCTAACATATCCGGACATAAAAAAGCCGCCCGTTTTGTGTGGGCGCATTTTCCATTCAGAGAAGAATCGTGGCACAGACCTACCTATGGGATACTGGCCTTTATTGATTGTTTCCGGGGAAGCAAAAGATTTATCGCACCTCGAACCTTTCGAGTTTCAATGCCTGCCGCGTGACCATGCGCAGCCGATAACGCTCAATGTCCGTTTTAACGATCATTGTTTCACAACGGGGTTCGCCCCTGCCAAACATGATCCGTCGGATATCATGCCGACAAGGCTGGTTTCAAAAACGGAGGTGCGCGTCTTTTGTAGGGAGCGCTACAAACTGAGTTTTCGACTGCCGGAGCTGATCAAAGCTTTTGGCGGTAAGCGTATTGCCTCAACACGGGACGGCAATCTTGTCCGCGTCGAAAGCCCGGACGGCCAGACCTACGCTATTTTCTTCACTATGCGAAAGCAGAGCGCGACAAGGGTGAACCTGTTTGTCGTCAGCGCTTATCCGGTTGGAAAGGGCAAAAAGGTCGCTGATACCGGCGAGATGAAATTCGATATCGCCCTTGCGAAAATCCTGCGTGGTAAGAAGGCCCGGTTTCCGAACCGATAAAAACGAAAAAGGGCTCCCGAAGGAACCCTTTTAAGTATCTGGCAACCGCTTGGATATCTCGCATTGCGCGTGGACCTGCTTAAGCCGAGGCTTACACAGGCGGGGGAAGTTATCTCAGCCAGTCAACTTTCCGCATTCCACTTTATATTTGAAAATATGGCAAAAGTCAAGAAAATCGGAACTTAAGTATATAATTTCCGATTACGCCAGCGACGGATCGATCGTCTTACAGGCGGCGATCAGCCCCTGCACGCTTTCGACCGACTTGGCGAACATCGCCTTTTCTTCGTCATTGGTCGAGAACTCGATGATGCGTTCGGCGCCGTCCTTGCCGATGACGGCCGGAACGCCGACGTAGAGACCGCGCAGGCCGTATTCACCGTTCAGATACACGGCGCACGGCAGGACGCGCTTCTTGTCGAGCAGGTAGGACTTGGCCATGGCGATGGCCGATTCCGCCGGGGCGTAGAAGGCCGAACCGGTCTTCAGCAGGGCGACGATTTCGCCGCCACCGCCGCGGGTGCGCTTCACGATGGCGTCGAGTTCTTCCTGGGTGAAGAAGCCCTGCGTCACACATTCCGGCAACGGCAGGCCACCGATCGTGGAGTGGCGCACCATCGGCACCATGTCGTCGCCGTGACCGCCCAGGGTCCAGGCGTGAATGTCTTCGACCGACACGCCGGTCTTTTCAGCCAGGAAGTAGGCGAAGCGGCCCGAATCGAGCACGCCGGCCATACCGATGACCTTCTTGTGCGGCAGGCCCGAAAATTCGCGCAGCGCCCAGACCATGGCGTCCAGCGGGTTGGTGATGCAGATGACGAAGGCGTTCGGGGCATATTGCTTGATGCCTTCGCCGACGGCCTTCATCACTTTCAGGTTGATGCCCAGCAGGTCATCGCGGCTCATGCCCGGCTTGCGCGGCACGCCGGCGGTGACGATGCAGACGTCGGCATCGGCGATGCCGGCATAGTCGTTGGCGCCCTTCAGGGTGACGTCCTTGCCGAAAACGGCGGTGGCTTCGGCGATATCCAGCGCCTTGCCTTGCGGCGTACCTTCCATGATATCGAAGAGGACGATGTCGCCCAGTTCTTCACGGGCGGCGATGTGGGCCAGCGTGCCCCCGATCATACCCGAACCAATCAGAGCAATCTTTGCGCGTGCCATGGGAACTCCCTATAAAAATGCCGCAGGTCAAGAAATCTGCCTGCGTCCTAGTCCTGTTAAGCCCTGTGCGCAAGTCCCTCTCAGGTGGATTGCTGCACAGCAACCAAAAAAGTGATATCCCTATACCGGACGCGCATTTAAATGGGATTAACTGCACGCTTTGGTGTCTGAGGGGGGAGTATGTGGAATTGGCTAAAACTGAGGTGACTGCTGCTCGGCGATAGCGCCGGTTTAATTCTGGCCATTCCCGCAGCGACCTTGTTCGGCGGACTGCTCGTATGGATCTTGCCTCAAACCAAAGACGTGGGATGGAATCATTACCGCCTGACGGCAACATTCGATGTTGATGGTCGTTTGGTAAAAGCATCTCAAGTCTATGCTTATAAATGCAATAGTCAGAGTGAACGCTTTCCTTAAGCAACCTGCCGCCTTCGTGGCGAGGCCATGGCTGTCGACCTTGGACAGCCAGGCAAAGTATTTTTCGTTATGAATCAATGGAACGCAGATCGAACATCTCTAGCAGGAAGAGATTATATGATCTCCCGGTTAAATCTGGCGGCAATGGCCGATGGACGACCAACATGGAGCAACCTTCCTGCTCTGGTTCGTTTTGCCGATCTGAAAAACCCGGAAACCGCTGAATTTCTCGATCCTCAGCATCTTGAAAGTGTTTTTAATGAGGGTGTTGTTCTCAAGAGGTTTGAGATTTCAGAAGCTACAGATGCGGAAACAACGGGCGCAATCAAGCAGATATTGCCATGGTTGGATCAGTTGAAAAGCCGCTCATTAGGCGACGGAGACGCCGCTCGCCTTCATGCGTTCGATTTCAAGTGGCCTCCGAACTAAACCAGGCAACAAAAAAGCCCCGCTGATCCAGCGGGGCTTTTTCTTTGGAGTTTCGTCAGACCTTACGGCTGCACGTCGATCGTGGTGCATCGGTTCAGCGGCTCTTCAACGCCATCGGCGGTCGGGTCGGTTGGCTGGGCTGCGACTGGCGCCGGCATTGGGGCTTTAACCGTGTTCTTAAACGTATCGCCTGAAGCTTTCCTTAAAGCTTGGCCTCGAACCGGAGGTCACCCTTGAACAGGGCCTTCAGCAGGTCGGAGTTTTTCAGTCCGACGATCGGCATCTTGTTGTCGTACAGCTCTTCCTCGATGATGCCCGCCGCCTCGCACTGATCGAGCACATGGGTGAGCAGGTCAGCGTCATAATCGCGGGCGATGCCGAAGGTCTTGATGCGCGTGGTGTAATCGGCGCCGGTCGATTTGCCCAGGACGTGCTCGATCAGCTTCTTGCGGCCGCGCGGGCCGTTCAGGCGATAGAGCGCCGACATCAGCATCTGCGCAGGCTCGGTGACATCGCGTAATTTACCACGGCTCAGGCAGTTGTCGCAGGTGCGGCAGGGCTCGGTCGCCGCCTCGCCGAAATACTGGCGGATCGCGTTTTTGCGGCAATCGGTGCCGAGCACCATCTGGAAGAAATCGCGCGCCTTCTGCTTTTGCACCGATTGATCCGCCGCGCCCTCATTCTCACGCAACCCCAACCGTCGGATCGCCCAGCCGAGATCGCCGGGGTTATGGAAACAGATACCGGCGGCTGGCTGGCCGTCACGGCCGGCGCGGCCGACCTCCTGCCAGTAGGCCTCGGTCGAGGACGGCGGATCGGCGTGGATGACGAAGCGGACATCGGTCTTGTTGATGCCCATGCCAAAGGCGATGGTGGCGACCATGATTTTCGACTTGCCGGCCATGAAGGCTTTGAGGCGGTCTTCGCGCACCTGGGCCGACAGGCCGGCATGGTAGGCCGAGGCAGAAAAGCCTTCCTTGGTCAGGTTTTGCGCCAGTTTTTCGGTGCCATCGCGTGAGCCGCAATAGATGATGCCGGCGGCGCCTTTTTGACGCTTAAGGATATCGACGATCGATTTCAGCACCGCGCCCTTGCGGCGGACAAAGCGCAGCGAAAGATTGGGGCGATCGAAACCGGCGACGATTTCGGTGGCGTCATCGATATGCAGGGCGGCCCTGATATCGGCGCGGGTGTGGGCATCGGCGGTGGCGGTGAGTGCCAGGGTCGGCACATCGGGCAACAGCGATTTAAGCTGGCCGAGCGCGCGATATTCCGGCCGGAAATCGTGGCCCCACTGGCTGATACAGTGGGCTTCGTCGATGGCCATGATCGAGGGTTTGAGCTTGACCAGACGATCAAGCACGAAAGGGGCGAGCGCTTCCGGCGACAGGTAGAGCAGGTCGAGCTTGCCGGAAAAGGCGTCGTCCCAGAGTTGGTTGCGCGCCTCCATCGATTGCGAGGAATCGAGCCGTTCGGCGCGGACGCCGTGCGCCTTCAGCGCCGTCACCTGATCGCTCATCAGGGCGATGAGCGGCGAAATGACGATGCCGATGCGACCGCTCAGGATGGCGGGGATCTGGTAACACAGGCTCTTGCCGCCGCCGGTCGGCAGCACGGCCAGGGTATCGCGACCCGCCAGGATCGAGGCGATAACCTCGGCCTGCTTGCCGCGAAACGACTCGTAGCCGAAGGTTGTGCGCAGGATATCTTCGGCGCGCGCCATCTGGTCGGCGTGGGGGCGGTCAAGGGTCGCGGATAAGGGCATGGCGGCAGAATTACGGTGCTTTGGCGTAATGGCCAAGACAAATCACGGCTGTATGAACGGAAACCTTCACGCTTACACCCTTCACACAGACTTAAGGGTCCAGGGTCCGCGACCCTGGCCTTGCTTTTGCCCAAATACGGCGCTTTACTCTGTGCAGATGGCAACGGGGGGCGAATCCGAAGCAATCTGGTGGCGCTGAAAGCGCGGTTTGACGGCATGGATTTCATGCCGGCGCTGTGCTGCGTGGTGACCGCTTGGCTAAAGTATGTTTAACGCGACATCCTGATCAGAGTTGGCTATACAGACGCCGGGCACCCCCGCGCGGGCCCCGCTGCAGGATCTATGAGTGAGGAAGTTTGATGGCGAACGGTCATGGCCCCGATAACGGTTCTGGCGGCAGCTCAGGTGGCGGCAGGCGCCCTGGCCGGCATTCTGGTCAGCGCTCGCCCTTGCAGGCCATCTTCTATTGGCTGACCATTGCCTTTATCTGGATTGCTTTCTTCGGCGTGGCCTTTATCGGCTTTATGGCCATCGACCTGCCGGATATTTCATCGCTCGATCAGCCCAACAAGCAGCCGTCGATCACGTATCTCGATCGCTCCGGCGCGCTCGTCGCCGTGCGCGGCGGCAGCCAGGCTTCGGCGCCGGTCAAGATCGAAGAGCTACCCGATTATGTGCCGCTGGCCTTCGTGGCCATCGAAGACCGCCGCTTCTTCACCCACCCCGGTTTCGATCCGGTCGGCATGGGCCGCGCGGTGATGAGAAACCTGACCAAGCGCAAGGGCGCCAACCTGGCCGGTGGCTCGACCATCACCCAGCAACTGGCGCGCAATCTCTTCCTCAGCGCCAACCAGAACTACAAGCGCAAGGTTCAGGAACTGATGATCGCGGTGTGGCTTGAGCACAAGTACACCAAGAAGGAAATCCTTGAACTCTACCTCAACCGCGTCTATTTCGGCGCCGGCGCCTATGGTATCGAGGCCGCGTCGCAACGCTATTTCAACAAGCCGGCCAAGAACTTAAGCGTCGGCGAGGCCGCCATGCTGGCCGGTCTGATGAAGGCGCCCAACTCCTATTCGCCGCTGTCCGATCAGGAACGAGCCGGTCGCCGCGCGCTCATCGTGCTCAATGAAATGGTCCAGTCCAAGGTCATCACCGCCGAGCAGCGTGACGAGGCCCTGAAGCAGCCGATCAGCGTATCGAAGACCCTGGCCTCGGCGCATGCGCAATATTTCATCGACTGGCTCGACAAGGATATCCGCTCGCTGGTCGATCCGAAAAATACTGAAGACCTGATCGTTGAGACCACGCTCGACCTGCCGATCCAGACCGACGCCGAACGCGCGGTTAAGACGATCATGGAGCGTGACGTCAAGAAGGGCGTGCAACAGGCTGCGGTCGTCTCGGTCGATGGCGAAGGCCGCATCCGCGCCATGATCGGTGGCGTTTCCTACGGCGAGTCGCAGTTCAATCGCGCCACCGAAGCCCACCGCCAGACCGGCTCTTCGTTCAAGCCGTTCGTCTACCTGACCGCCATGGAAGCCGGTTATCAGCCGACCACCCCGGTGGTGGATGAGCCCTATTCGATCGGTGACTGGTCGCCGGAAAACTACACCAAGCGCTATATGGGCCTGATCGACCTGCAAACCGCCCTGGCGCAATCGATCAACACCGTGGCGGCGCGTCTCGCCAACGATGTCGGCCGCGATAATGTCGCCAATACGGCCCGTCGCATGGGCCTGACCGCCAAGATCAATACCGATCCGGCCATGGCGCTTGGCACCTCCGAAGCCACGCCGCTTGAAATGGCGCAGGCCTATATCCCCTTCTCCAACGGCGGCTATCGCGCCACGGTGCACGGCGTTATCCGCATCCGCACCGAAACAGGCAAGGTGCTGTATCAGTACCGCGATCCGGGCGAGGATGGCGGCCGCGTGCGCGTCGTTAATAATCCTGCGCTGTCGAATATGAACCTGATGATGCGCGGCGTTATGGCCCATGGTTCCGGCGCCGGCGCCAATATTGCTGGTTACGACATCGCCGGCAAGACCGGCACCACCAGCGATTACCGTGACGCCTGGTTCGATGGCTTTACCGGCGGTTTCGTCACCATCGTCTGGGTCGGCCGCGACGACAACACGCCCATGAAGGGCAAGGTTACCGGCGGGGGCACGCCGGCCGCCATCTGGAAAACCTATATGACCTCGGCGCTCAAGCGCATTCAGGTCAACGCCATTCCCGAAGGCGCGCCGCCCAGCGGCACCCTGACCCCGGTCGCCGAAAGCGCCCTGCAGGGCCTGCTCGGCACCCAGGCCGGGATGGTGCAGGCGTCGCAAGCGGCGAATGACAACGGTCAGAATGGGGGTGAAGCGCCGCCGATCGTCACCATGCAGCCCATCCCTAATCCGGAAGAAAAGCCGAAAAAGGCCGATGCCGTCGATGAGCTGTTCTCGGAAGCGCAGAAGAAAAACCAATAGCAGGGTCGCAAAGACACTTTTGGCCCTGCACCCGAAATCGCTACAGAGCCCCGGTCGCAAGGCCGGGGCTTTTTTTCTGGAAAACGCTGAATATCGCGCCGCGCAGCCAGCGGTGTCCGGCATCGGCGTCCATGCGCGGATGCCATATCTGTGAGACTGTGATCTGCGGTGTGGGTACAGGCAGCGGGAAGGTCATAACCGCGGCAGTGTTGCCGGCCTCGCAAAAGGACTGCGGCACCTGTCCGATCAGGTCCGAAGTCGCCACGATCGCCAGGAGGGCAGGAAAGCTCGGCACGACGACCTGAACGTTACGCGACAGCCCCAGAGTGCTCAGCGCGGCATCGACTGGCCCGCTAAACTGGCCACACCGTGACGTCACAACATGCCCATAGGCGGCAAAGCGTTTGGGGGTGATCTCTTGGGCCAGCAGGGGGTGATCTGTGCGTGTGATGCCGACAAAGGCATCATGATAGAGCGTCTGTGCGCGAAGCTCAGCGCCATCACCGGAAATAACCCCGATGTCGAGATCGACTGTCCCGTCCCGTAAGGCGCGAATATCTTTATCGGGCTTGGGGGCGAAACACAGCTTCACGTCCGGCGCGACCTCGGCCGCCGCCGCCGTCAGCCGGGCGCCATGGATAATGACGAAGGCTTCATTGGCCCGGAGGGTAAAAATGCGCTTCAAGGTGCGGATATCCGCCGTGGCGGCGGGTTGCAGGACAGAGCGAATCTCGGCGTTCAGCGCCCGCACCTGGCTGGCGACGGCTTCGGCACGCGGCGTCGGCACCATGGCGCGGCCCGCCGGCACCAATACCGGATCGCCCATCGCCTCGCGCAGACGTGATAATTGACGGCTCATAGCCGAGGTGCTGAGTTTCAGTTTGCGCGCCGCTGCCGTCACGCTGCGTTCGCTGAGCAGGGCATGAAGGGCGACAAGCAGGTTCAGATCGAGATCGGCCATAAGCCGATATATTCATCTATGGCGTTCTATGCAATCCTGATTTGAATTGATTGCGTCTGGCGCAACTCGTTGATTGCCTTATATCGGACTCATCATACCGAGGTGACCTATGTCCGATATATCTGTTGCCGATGGCCTTCCGGCCCCCCGCCGTTACCTGGCCGTCGCCGTCCTGCTGATGAGCCTGGTGCTGGTCGTGCTTGATGGCGCCATCGCCAATATCGCCTTGCCCTCCATGGCCAGGTCGCTGCACGCCAGCGCCGCCGATACGGTGTGGGTCGTTTCCAGTTACCAACTCGCGGTCCTGCTCGCCTTGCTGCCCTGTGGGGCGCTGGGTGAAATATTCGGCCCACGCCGAGTCTTCCTTATCGGCATAGTCGTCTTCGTTATCGCCTCACTGGTTTGCGCCCTGTCCGTCAGCCTGCCCATGCTGGTGGCGGCGCGCTTCATTCAGGGCCTGGGTGGCGGCGCCATTATGGCGCTCGCCGTCATGAACCTGCGTTTTGCTGTGCCGCAACGCCTGCTCGGAACGATTATCGGCATAAATGCCATGACCATCGCCATCTCATCGGCGGCGGGACCCGGTGTGGCCGGGGCCATCCTGGCCGTGGCGACGTGGCCATGGCTGTTCGCCGTTAATCTTCCCATAGGTGTCCTTATCCTTTTTTGTGGCGGCTTTCTGGCTCATACCTCCGGCGTTGCCCGCCGGCTGGATGCCGGCGCTTTGGCCCTGAACTCCCTGATGTTTCTTTTGCTTTTCATGGGCGCTGATCGTCTGGGTAAGGCACCCGTTAGCGGCACGGTTCTGATGGTCGCCGCTGGCCTGTGCCTGGTTGGTCTTTTGCGCCTGGAACGCAATAGCCGGACACCGCTGGTGCCGATCGATCTGTTCGCCGATCCGGCCTTCCGCGTGGCGATCGTCGCCTCGGTCTGTTGCTTCACGGGGCAGATGCTGAGCTACGTCGCCTTGCCATTTTACCTGCAAGAGACGGTTCACATGACACCGACGCAGGCCGGACTTTACATGATGCCCTGGCCGGCGGCCGTGGCGGTCGTAGCCCCCATAGCCGGCCGGCTGGCTAATCGCGTGCCGACCGCCTTGTTGTGCGCGGCGGGGGCGGCTCTCATGAGCCTGGGTCTGCTGATCGTTGCCGTAGGGCCGTCTGATTCGCGTCATCTCAGCTTCCTGATCGGCACCGTTATTGCGGGCATGGGTTTTGGGCTGTTTCAAACACCTAACAACCGTATCCTGCTCCTGTCGGCGCCAAAGTCACGCAGCGGTGCGGCCGGCGCCATGCAGGGGACGGCGCGTCTGACCGGCCAGACCTTTGGCGCCATCGTCATGTCGATTATCTTCGGGTTTGCATCGCTGGCGTCTGCCTCAAATATCGCCCTGATTCTGGCGGGTGGCTTTGCCGTCTTGGCCAGTATGGTCAGTCTGTCCAGGGCCCGCTATGAACGGCTCTAGCTGCTATACCGAAACAGGGTGTGCCCCTCGGTCTTGAGCCATTTGCGCGCCGGTTTGTAATCGCCGAACATTGCCGTCACCTCGTTCCAGAAGCGCTCCGAATGATCGGGATGGCGCAGGTGGGCGCATTCGTGCGCCACCAGATATTCCAGCACCTGCTGCGGCGCCAGAATGACCCGCCAGCTATAGCGGATGGTCTTGCGCGACGGGGTGCACGATCCCCAGCGCCCCTTGGCGTCGAACAGCGAAATCTTCACGCCGGATACATCGAGCATGGCGGCGTAACGATCGGTCTCGGTCTGGAGAGCTTTCAGCGCCTGCTGACGCAGGTAACGCTCGATGCGGCGGGCAAACAGCGTTGCGTCACCGCTGGTCACCAGTTGCCATGAGCCATCCTCCCCTTGCAGGGGGCGCGCCGTGATGACGCCGGCTTTTTCCGCCAGAACCACGCTGTGACCGCGAATCTGGATCGTCATGCCGGGGGTGAAACGCTCGGCCTGCGGCTGGGCGCGGCGATGCTCAATGATCCAGTCATGGCGGCTTTTAGCAAAAGCGACGGCGTCCTTGAGGTGCTTAGGCCGCGGCGCCGTCACCACGGCCTCGCCGGTCTTGGCGTCGAGGCGCAGGCTGATGCGGCGTGCGCGGGCATTGACCTTGAGGCGCAGGATATAGTCACCAAAATCAATGGCCTGCCCCGCCGTATAGGCCGGCTCGGAAGGTCGCAGCAGCGCTTTAAGCGACGCTATCATTTTGGGCGATGAAGTCGCGGATGCGCGGATAGATCTCGTCGCGGAAGCGGCGGCCGTTGAAGACGCCATAGTGGCCGGCGCCCTTCTGGACATAAAGCAGCTTCTTGTCGGCGGGGATATTGGTGCACATGGCGTGGGCGGCCTGGGTCTGGCCGACGCCGGAGATATCGTCCTTTTCGCCCTCGACCGTCATCAAAGCGATGTCGGTGATGGCCTTGGTATCGACCACGCGGCCGTTATGTACCAGTTCACCCTTGGGCAGGGCGAATTTCTGGAACACCAGATCGATGGTCTGGAGGTAGAATTCCTCGGTCAGATCGAGCACCGACAGATATTCGTCATAAAATTCAAGGTGCTTGGTCTCGGCGTCACCGTCATTATCGACCAGCGAATGGAAGTATTCCCAGTGCGCATCCTTGTGGCGTTCCTCGTTCATGCTCATGAAGCTGTAGAGCTGGACGAAGCCCGGATAGACGCGGCGACCAAGGCCCGGATAGGGCGGCGGCACGGTGTGGACCATGTTCGACTTGAACCAAGTGAAGGGCTTTTCCTGCGCAAGGTCGTTGGTGACAGTGGGGTTGAAGCGCGCGTCGATCGGCGAGCCCATAAAGGTCATCGAGGCCGGACGGCACGGATCGTTGTCTTCGCTCATCAGGCAGGCCGTAGCCAGCACCGGCGGTCCCGGCTGGCAGACGGCCACGACATGGACGCGGCTGCCGATGGCGGTCAGCATGTCGCGGATGGTGTCCATGTAAGAGTAGAAGTCGAAACGGCCTTCGAGCACCGGCACCAGACGGGCATTCATCCAGTCGGTGATGTAGACGTCGTGGTCGATCAGGAATTCCTGCACCGTGCCACGCAGCAGGGTGGCGTAGTGGCCGGAGAGCGGCGCCACGATCAGGACGGCCGGGGCGGGCTTCTTCTGGCCGGCGCGGCGCAGATCGGAGACATCGCGCTGGAAGCGTAGCAGCCGGCACCACGGGCTTGACCAGTCTTCGATAATGCTGACGCGGACATCATGGCCATTGATGGCGATGGTGTTGATGCCCCATTCGGGCTTGCCGTAGCGTTTGGTGACGTTGCTGAACAATTCGGCGGAGGCGAAAAGCGTGCGGCCGACGGCGGTATCTGAGGCCGGATTGAGCTTCGAGCCCCAGAAATCCCGTGTCATCTGCGCCATCGCCCGCATCGGGGCGGCGGTGTAATAGGCATATTCGTGCAACGCATAGAGCATGGGATTTTCAACTCGGGTTACCGTTATGGTTAGCTAACACTAACACGGCAACCCTGCCAATTGATTACGAACGCCGGAAAATAAAAATATTGTGCGGCGCGGCAATTCTCCAGGGCGCCCTGCAGCGTTTGAGCTGAAAAATGCTACCGCCCCTTCATGGCGTCTGTAATCTGCTCGGCGCTTTGCTGCGGGGTCAGGTCGCTCATCAGCGGCGAATGGAAATGCCCCTGCGGGTCCATTAGATAGACCAGGGAGGTGTGGTTGTAGGTGTAGGTATCGCCTTCACCCACCTTGGCGGCGCTGATGCGATAGGCGCGCTCGACCGCGGTGATCTGCTCCGGCGTGCCGGTCAGGCCGATGACACCCGGCGGAAAGCCGCCGCTGGCGAGATAGGCCTTCATATTGGCTGGGGTGTCACGCGCGGGATCGACCGTGATAAAGACGATCTGGAGCTTGTCAGCATTTTTTCCCCCAATACTTTTCTCCAGTGCGGCCTTGGTGCGCGCCAGCGATTGCAGGGTGAGGGGGCAGACATCCGGGCAATAGGTGTAGCCAAAGAAAACCGCCGTCCACTTGCCGTTCAGGATCGTCTGGTCGACCGCCTTGCCGTCCTGATCGGTCAGGGTGAAATTGCCGCCGATACGCACCGCCGGATCGACCTGTGACGTCGTGACGTTTGATCTGGGATGCAGGCTGCTGTACCAGTTGTAGCCGGCGAGGCCGATCAGCAAGGCGAAGGCGGTGGCGATAATGGCCAATCGGAATTTCGTCATAGATAGAGCAGGACTTTCTTGCCAGGATTTCAATGCCAGGATTCACATGTTTGTCAGTAAGACCCTAACCCATATCTCTGCCTTTTTAAACGGTTCGGATGTCGCACCGCTGACAATCGTTTCGGCGGGGGGCGAAAAGGACAATCTGCGCCTGCGCACCCTGATCATGCTGCGCTGGCTGGCCATTCTGGGCCAGACCGCCATGGTGCTGTTGATCGCCTATGGCTTTAATTATGAAATCCGCCTGTGGCTTTGCCTCAGTATCATCATGGGCAGCGCCTGGCTGAACGTCATTCTCAGCCTCGGGCGGCCGTCTACCCAGAGGGCGCGCGGCTGGGAGGCCGCTTTGCAACTGAGCTTCGACGCCATCCAGCTTGCCCTGCTGCTTGGTGTCACCGGCGGGCTCAACAATCCGTTTTGCCTCATGCTGATCGCGCCGCCGACGGTGGCGGCCGCCAACCTGCCAACGCGGCATGGCCTCGCGGTCGTGGCCGTTTCCATGGCCGCCAGCGTGGCCCTGGCCTTCTGGTCGCTCAATCTGCCGTGGCATGTGGGCGAGGCTTTCGTTTTGCCGCAGATGTATCGCCTGGGCTTTCTTGGGGCCATTCTGGTCGGGATCATGTTTACTGCGGGCTATACCTGGCAGGCGGCGCTGGAATCGGCGCGCATGGAGCAGGCCCTAGCCGCCACGCAGGCCGTGCTGGAAAAAGAAACCCGCCTGAGCGCGCTGGGCGGTCTGGCGGCGGCGGCGGCGCACGAACTCGGCACGCCGCTTGGCACCATTCAGGTGGTGGCGCGCGAAATGCTGCATAGCCTGAAACCCACCGATCCGCTCTATGAAGACGCCGAACTGCTGGTGTCGCAGAGCCAGCGCTGCCGCGATATCCTGAAGGCGCTCTCCGCCAAGCCGGAAACCCACGACACGGTGTATGACCAGATACCCTTGCTGGTTTTCCTTGGCAGCGCCGCCGAGCCTTACCAGAGCGCCCGCGTCGCCATCCGCATCGCTGTCGAGGTGCCGGGTTCCGATGATCCCGAAGCCGGCAAGGCGATCATGATCCGGCGGCGCCCCGAATGGCTTCACGCCTTTTCGGCCTTTATCGAAAACGCCGTCGATTTTGCCCGTTCCGAGGTCAGTGTCGTGGCCGAGGTGACGAAAGGCTTTGTCAGCCTGACCTTTCTGGATGATGGCCCCGGAATCGCGCCGGACATATTGTCGCGTCTGGGCGAACCCTATATTTCCTCGCGTTACGACAATGACGACGTGGCCAAGGTGGGTAAAAACCTAGGCGCGCAAAGCCACTCGGGTATGGGGCTTGGCTTTTTCATCGCCAAGACCCTTCTGGAGCATACCGGCGCCAATGTGACCTTCGGTAACCGCGATGAAGGCGGCGCCTACGTTCGGGCCTTGTGGCAGCGCGATCAAATGGATATCCTGACACCCGACGCATAGAGGTTCCCAATGGATATCGTAACCGACCCGCATGAAGCGCTGAAAAGCGCCATCGCCGCCCTGGCGGACAAGACGCTTTTGCTGATGGACGACGACGCGCCGTTCCGCAATCGCCTAGCAAGGGCGCTGGAGACGCGCGGCTTCACCGTGGTGGTGGCCGAGGGCGTACAGCAGGCGCTGGAGATGATTGAGGCCAACCCGCCTGCCTTCGCGGTGATGGACATGCGCCTGGAAGACGGCAACGGTCTTCAGGCGGTCGAGGCCCTGCACAAGAAACGCGCTGACGCCCGCGCCATCATGCTGACCGGCTATGGCAATATTGCCACGGCGGTGGCGGCGGTGAAATCGGGCGCCATCGACTATCTGTCGAAGCCGGCTGATGCCGATGATGTGGTCAAGGCGCTGCTGGCGGTTGCGGATCATGCCCCACCGCCACCGGAAAATCCGATGTCGGCCGATCGCGTGCGCTGGGAGCATATCCAGCGCATTTACGAGCTGTGCGGTCAGAATGTCTCGGAAACCGCCCGCCGGCTTAATATGCACCGCCGGACCTTGCAGCGCATCCTCGCCAAACGCGCGCCGAAATAGGCACTGTGCCGGTGGCGCACCTTGCCAGCAAAAGGCCCCGCCAATCGCTTGACGGGGCCTTCACTCATATTCGACGCGAGGATGTGTCCCTGCTTTAGGCGTCAACCTCAGCATTCAGGGCATTGTCCTGAATGAACTCGCGGCGCGGTTCAACCAGATCCCCCATCAGCTTCGAGAACATCTCGTCGGCCTCATCGGCGTGGTTGACCTTGACCTGCAGCAGGGTGCGGACGTCCTTGTCGAGCGTGGTTTCCCACAGTTGCTCAGGGTTCATCTCACCCAGGCCTTTATAGCGCTGGATGGTCATGCCCTTGCGGCCGGCGTCGAGAATGGCGTTGACCAGATCGAGCGGGCCGCGGATATCGATCGATTTTTCCTTGCGGGTGAAGACACCAACGGCGTTATAGAGATCACCCAGGGCATCGGCGCGTTCACCGAGACGGCGGGCGTCCTGGCTGTGCATCAGGGCTTCGTCGAGCACGATCTTCTCGCTTACGCCACGACGGACGCGTTCGAAAACATAGCCGCCGAGTTCGCCGACGCGGACATCCCACGGGCCGTCACCATCCTGATTGAGACGGGTCAGCGCGGTGGCCACGCGGCTGAGATCCGGGTGGCCGCTGAACAGGCCGCCGAGTGCTGCTTGCTCAAGTGCGAAGGCCGGCGCGCGCATGGCAAGGCGGTCGACCGTGCCCTTGAAGGCTTTGGCGGCGCGCATCTGGGCTTCGAGATCGTTACCGGTGATGCGTTCGCCCGTCGGCAGGCTGAGCACCGCGTCGCTGACGCCTTCCTCGATCAGGAAGTTGTCGAGATCGGGATCGTCCTTGATGTAACGGGATGACTTGCCCTTGGCGACCTTATAGAGCGGCGGCTGGGCGATATAGAGATAGCCCTTCTCGATGATCTCCGGCATCTGGCGATAGAAGAAGGTCAGCAGCAGGGTGCGGATGTGGGCGCCATCGACGTCAGCATCGGTCATGATGATGATCTTGTGGTAGCGCACCTTTTCGATGTTGAAATCGTCACGGCCGATGCCGGCGCCGAGCGCCACGATCAGGGTGCCGATCTGCTCGGAGGAGAGCATCTTGTCGAAACGGGCGCGCTCGACGTTCAGCACCTTGCCGCGCAGGGGCAGGATGGCCTGATTTTCACGGTTACGCGCCTGCTTGGCCGAGCCGCCGGCGGAATCACCCTCGACGATGAAGATTTCGGACTTAGCCGGATCGCGTTCCTGACAATCGGCCAGCTTGCCGGGCAGGCTGGAAATATCGAGTGCGGTCTTGCGGCGGGTCAGGTCGCGCGCCTTGCGGGCGGCTTCGCGGGCGGAGGCGGCTTCGATGATCTTGGAGACGATCTGCTTGGCCTCGACCGGGTTTTCTTCGAACCACTGGGTCAGCTTGTCATAGACCAGACCTTCAACGGCGGGGCGGACTTCCGACGACACCAGCTTGTCCTTCGTCTGCGACGAGAACTTGGGGTCGGGCACTTTGACTGACAGCACGCACGTCAGGCCTTCGCGGGCGTCTTCGCCGGTGACGGTGACCTTTTCTTTCTTTGCCGCGCCGGAGCTTTCCATATAGGCGGTCATGACGCGGGTCAGGGCGCCGCGGAAGGCTGCCAGGTGAGTGCCGCCGTCGCGCTGCGGAATGTTGTTGGTGAAGCACAGCATGGTCTCGTGGTAGCTGTCGTTCCACTGCAGTGCCAGATCGACCTCGACCTTGTCGCGCGCGCCGCGCACATCGATCGGCGCCTTCAGGATGGCGGTCTTGGCCTTGTCGAGGTGCTTGACGAATTCGACGATACCGCCGTCGTAGTGCAGGATGGTCTCATAGGGCTCGGCCTCGCGCAGGTCGGCGAAGCGGATATGGACGCCCGAATTGAGGAAGGCCAGTTCGCGCAGGCGGTGTTCCAGCGTTTTGCGGTCGAAATCGATGAAGGCGAAGGTGGTCAGCGACGGGAAGAAGCGCACCTCGGTGCCGGTGTAATCCTTACCGTTTTCGCGCAGATACGTATCGCCCACCACCTTGAGCGGGCTGACCGTATCGCCGCGCTCGAAGCGGACTTCGTGTTTCTTGCCCTGACGATAGATGGTCAGTTCGAGATAGTCGGACAGGGCGTTGACGACCGAGACGCCGACGCCGTGCAGTCCGCCGGACACCTTGTAGGAATTCTGGTCGAACTTGCCGCCGGCGTGCAGCTCGGTCATGATGACCTCGGCCGCCGAAACGCCTTCGCCTTCGTGGATATCGACCGGTACGCCGCGACCGTCATCGGTGACCGTGCAGGAGCCGTCGGGATTGAGGATGACCTCGACGCGCGTGGCGTGGCCCGCCAGCACTTCATCGATGGCGTTATCGACCACTTCGTAGACCATGTGGTGCAGACCGGAGCCGTCATCGGTGTCGCCGATATACATGCCGGGGCGTTTGCGGACGGCGTCGAGACCCTTCAGAACCTTGATCGAATCAGCGCCATATTCGGACTGTCCGTTGGCATCGAGGTTGCCTGGGGTGACTTCGGGTGCGTCAGTCATGAATGGCCTTCAGTTTAATCAACAAAATCAATGAATTGACCGGCCTCAATGCGCACGCCGAGCGCGCGATTCTTGAGGCCGTCGAACAGGACCAAATCAGTCCCTGTAAAGAAGGTTTGTAGCCCCAAAGCATGGGTCTCGTCAAACAATGCGTGCCTGCGCAAGGGGTCGAGATGGGCCGCCACCTCATCAAGCAAAAGTATAGGACGGGAAAGGGTTTGGGTGGATGCCAGACGCGCCCCCTGCCCCAGGATGATATTGAGCAAAAGCGCCTTCTGCTCGCCGGTCGAACAGTCGGCGGCGGGGCGGTTTTTCTCGCGGTGGAGCACGGCCAGATCCATGCGGTGCGGGCCGAACAGCGAGCGTCCGGCGGCGCCATCGCGGCCACGGGCGCGGCGGTAGCCTTCCAGCAGATCATCGGGCGGGATATCGCCGGTAAAGCTGAGATCGGCCTTGGGGAAGGCCCCTTGGTGTGCCTCGATCTCGGCCTGCAGGGCATCGCGCGCCTCATGACGGGCGGCCATCATCTGCGCACCGGTCTCGGCCAGTTTCTGCTCCAGCAAACCGAGCCACGCGTCATCCGGCGTTATGTCGCGCGCGTAGGCGTCGGTCAGCAGCCGCAGGCGTTCACGCAGGGCCTTCTCGTAGGCGCTGACGACCGAGGCGTGGGATGGCACGGAGGCATAGACCAGGCGGTCGAAAAAACGCAGGCGTTCGGTGCGGGCCTCAACGAACAGGCGGTCCTGCGCCGGGGTCAGCCAGATCAGCCGGACATGTTCGAGCAGGCGGGCGGCGGTGACGCTTTCGCCATCGAGCCGGACAAGGCGTTTGGTAATATCGCGCGGATCGGAGCCGGTGCCGAGGTGGACCTCATCCTCGCCGCTGTGAAAACGGGCGGCGACGCCCCAGGCGCGGCCTTTGGCTTCATCGGGCAGGCGGCGACCGAGATCGGCAAACGCTGCCCCGCGCAGGCCGCGGCCGGGATTGAGCACGCTGATGGCTTCGAGCAGGTTAGTCTTGCCGGCGCCGTTGGGGCCATAGAGATAGACCGACTGTCCGCCCACAGCGAAATCCAGCCGCTCGTAGGACCGGAATTCGGTCAGGGAGAGGTGCTGGAGCGCGTGATTATCGGGCGTCACTAGACCCGCAGCGGCATCAGAACGTACTGCACGCCGTTATCGACCGGATCGAGCACGAGCGTCGGTGACGAGGCGTCCGAGAAGCGCAGTTCCACCGTATCGCCGCCGATCTGGCCCATGACGTCCATGATGTAGCGGGCATTGAAGCCGATATCGAGTGTCTCGTTGTCGTAATCGATCTCGGCTTCTTCGACGGCCTGACCGGCCTCGATGTTGCGCACCGACAGGGTCAGGCGGCCGGTCTCGATCGTCATCTTCACCGAGCGCGACTTTTCCGCCGAAATGGTCGAGACGCGATCGACGGCCTTGGACAGGATGCCGGCAGAGACGGTCATCACCTTGTCATTACCCTTGGGAATGACGCGGCCATAATCGGGGAACGAACCGTCGATGATCTTGGAGGTCAGCGAGGCATTGCCGAACTGGAAGCGGATCTTGGCGGGCGACACGGTTAGGTCGACATAGCCGGTGCCGTCATCGAGCAGGCGGCGGGCCTGATCGATCGTCTTGCGCGGAATGATGACGCCGGCGCCGCCCATGGCGCCTTCCGGCGCGGGCATTTCGGCGAGCGCCAGGCGGTGACCATCGGTCGCCACGGCGCGCAGATAGTTCGAACCGTCTTCCGACAGGCAGTGCAGGAACAGGCCGTTGAGATAGTAGCGGGTTTCTTCGGTCGAGACGGCGAAGCGCGTCTTGTCGATCAGGCGCTTCAGATCGTCACGCAGGATCTGGTAGGAGACGCCTTCGTGATCGTTCGACATGATCGGGAAATCACCGGCGGGCAGTACCGGCAGGGCGAAGCGCGAACGGCCGGCCGAGACCGACAGGCGGGGATCGTCACCGGCGGCGAATTTCAGCTCGACGTCGGCGCCATCGGGCAGCTTGCGCACAATTTCATAAAGGGTATGGGCGGGGGCCGTGATCTGGCCCGGCACCTGTACGCTGGCATCGGCGGTATCGACAATTTCCATATCGAGATCGGTGGCCGAAAAGGACACCTGACCACGTTCGGCGGACAGCAGCACATTGGACAGGATAGGGATGGTGTTGCGGCGTTCGACAACATTCTGGACGTGGCCCAGGGCCTTGAGCAGCGCGCCACGTTCGATGGTAAATTGCATCTGGTTATCCTACCAACTTCAAATGGGGTTTGGGGCCTCGGCCCCATGCCTTTAATTCCTTGTCTTTTCTTCGCCTCAAGGCGAGGAAAAGGCAAGGAAAAAGATGTGGGGTCAAGACCCCACGCCCCTTAAACGTTACGGAGTTTACGGGTGAGCGCCTCGACGTCGCGGGCGATCTGATCGTCGGCCTGCAGCAGTTCCTCAACCTTCTTAACCGCATGAAGAACGGTCGTGTGGTCACGACCGCCGAAACGACGGCCGATATCGGGATAGGAGCGCGTGGTGTGCTGCTTGCACAGCCACATGGCGACCTGGCGCGGACGGGCGATGGCGCGGGTGCGACGCTCCGACAGGAGATCGGCTTGCTTCAGGCCAAAGTGATCAGAGACCAGCTTCTGGATCTCATCCACGGTGACGCGGCGCTCGACGGCCACCTTCAAATTCGGCTGCAACAAAGCCATAGCTTCTTCCAAAGTCAAACTCCCAAGACGCGGCCCAGCGGACGCCACCAGGGTATTGACCGCACCTTCAAGTTCACGGATCGACCCCGGCACACGCTCGGCCAGAAAATGTAAAACGTCGGAACGCGGGTTCTGAGCAGCCCCCAGACGTTGCGACAACTGTTCGAGCTTGCGCTCGATAATGCCCATGCGCAGGCTTTGATCGGCCACATCCAGCGCACACACCAGCCCGGAGGACAGGTGCGAACGCAGGCGCGCTTCGATTTCAGTCAGTTGCGAGGGCGGACGATCGGCCGTGAAAACGACACGACGATTGTTTTCGATCAGCGAGGTGAGCGTGTGGAACAGCTCTTCCTGGCTGGAGGTCTTGCCGCCGATGAAATGCACATCATCGACCAGCAGAAGATCCGCACCGCGGATTTCATCCTTGAACGCCGAGGTCGACTTGTCCATCAGCGCCTTGACGAAGGTGGAGGTGAACTTTTCGGCCGTCAGATAGACGATTTTCGCGTCGGGGCGGCGCGTCTGCGCTTCCCAGCCGATGGCGTTCAGAAGGTGGGTCTTGCCGTAGCCGTAGGGGCCATGGAAAAATACCGGATTGAAATGCCCGTCGGCCCAGCTCGCCACCTGGCGCGACATCTGGAAGGCGAATTCATTGCCGCGACCGGCCACGAAACTGTCAAAGGTCAGGCGTTCCTGCAAACCGCCGATGCGGTTGGGCGCGGCCACCTCGATGATCGGCATGACGGGCTCAGGGCGGGCAGGGGCGGTTTCGGTCGCCGGCGCCACCGCAGGCGCTGCTACGGCGCCACGGGTCGCGTCTTCATATTCAACACGCGACTTGATATCGAGCACCCGCGAATCCGGATCGTGCTGGGTCCATAATTCCTGCGCACGGCGGGCGGCGTTGCGGGCGATCCAGTCACGCGCATAGGCCGTCGGCGTTACCAGAACCGGATCGCCGTAAGGGCCGGGGCGCACGTTCGACGGCGCCACATAGGAATTATACGGACCTTCGCCCAGCTCGCGCCGGAGGACTGTCGCTACTTTTGACCATACCGTTTCAGGTAAAATCGGTGACCAGCTTGTCATGCTTGGCATTCTTTTATCGCCCCGATCATTTGCCTTAACCCACACATCTCGCGTTACTCATAGCCACCCCCGTCACGAATGAGGCCCATCATGCCTCGCCGGACGGTCGATGACCGTTGCTCTGGTCACGCCCCGCGCCCATGCCGCTTAACGACATCAGCGCCGACCGATCACCTTAACGGACGCACCCAATAAAGGTTTACCGTTGTCCAGATACCACCTCTCAAGCCTTTTTCAACCTTGAGTGGTTGTCCCTGTTGAGTCTTTCTGGGCTTGCGCGCAGGCCGCGAATTTCGGCCGCGAGCAACTCCAAATTTCTCCCCTTACGCGAAGGGAAACGTGTCGGTTTAGCGGCAACCGCCTAGCATCCGGCGTCGCGCAGAGCGCGGCTCCAGTTAGCGGAAGTACAAATCCCGGACACCACAGGAAGGTTCCCGTTTGTCCGAAAAGTTCGGCTAAACCGTCACTTGGCCTGCGCAGGGATAGATCGACCTTAGTGGGTCACTTTTCCTTGCGGCATAAGCCTTTGAGCAAGGACGACGCCCTCCGGAAAACCAGTGAGACGGCTGACTTTGCTCCATACGTCCGACCTTTCGTCGGGCGCCGCAGAAATCCTCCGTATCAGGATGAGTTCTGCGTGAGAGGGCCAAATTAACGCTCTGGAGCGTCGGGTCAATGACCTAATTTATCAACAGGTGCTGATATTTTTATTGACTCCGCTAACCTGTTCGCGCGCAACGAGAAATTAAGACTAAATTAGGCAATTATTTTTTGCCGCTGCTCTTTTCGGCGCAACGCGAAAAAGAGCTGTGAAGGCGACAAAAAACAGCCCTCGCCCGCCGAAGCGTGCGTGGGATGAAAAGCTTTATATTGTAGGAAATTCTAAAGTGGAGCCGGTGGTGTTCCACCTGCAGGCTCCGCTTCTCGCAACGCTGCATGCACAACGCCGGCAGGGTCATGGCCGCGGGCGCTAAGGCCCGCGTCAATAACAGATTTAGGCGGTGGCCAGCTTCTTGAGCTGAGCGGCCAGACGGGACACTTTACGCGAACCGGTATTCTTGTGAACCACACCCTTGGAGACAGCGCGCATCAGCTCGGATTGCGCCTCGACGAAGGCGGCCTTGGCGACATCAGCGTTACCGCCGGTCAGGGCTTCTTCAAACTTGCGCACGAAGGTACGGACGCGCGAACGACGCGCCTTGTTGACTTCGGTACGGGCAGCGATCTTACGGATCGCTTTGCGGGCGCCGGGGTTATTGGCCATTCATCACCTTAAAGGACGAGATAGTTAAGTAAAAAAGTCGCCGCAGAAACCTGCGAAGACGTGAATTTCAAGGGGGCGGGGTATAACTGATGAACTTCCCCCGGTCAATGCACCCCGGTGCGCTTTTCTCATGCAAGGCATAAAATTTATGCACACCTGTGGTCGACGGCCCTAAAACAGGCGATCTTGCGCCTTTTTAAGTTCCGGAATACGCTTACAACCTGTTTCGGGGGGAGTCCAAGTCTTATGTCATCAATCGATCGCCGCGTCCTGCTGGGCGCAGGCTTAACAACTGTCGGCGCCAGCCTGTTTCCGACGCTTGCGGAAGCCAGGGCCGCTATCGGTAAGCCGGCGCCGAAATTCACCCTCACCACCTTCGACCGCCGCAAGGTCACCTCGGCCGAACTGGCCGGCAAGGTCATCGTGCTCAACTACTGGGCCGTCTGGTGCGGCCCGTGCAAGCAGGAACTGCCGGAGATCGACCGCTATGTTCGCAAGAAGGGCGGCGATGATCTCAAGGTCTTCGCCGTGACCGTGGATGACGCCGTCTCCGACAGCCAGCTCAAGCCGCTGGCCGGCGTCCTGTCCTTTCCGCTGGTGACACGGATCAGCGGCAGCGGTTATGGCGCCATCGGCGGAGCCATTCCCACAAATTACGTTATCGACCGTTCCGGCGTCCTGCGCTACGCCAAGGCCGACGCCTTCAGTTATCAGACCTTCGATAGCCTGATCACACCTCTGCTGGCGGAAAAAGCGCCTGCGCCGGCACCGATCGTACAAACCTAAGCCGGTCTGTTTCCGGACAGGCTATGTCTGGCAGACGGGGCAGAAGAAGCTCGACCGTCCCTGATGCACCTTGCGCTCGATGACGCCGCCATCGTTACGAGGGCAGGGCTGTCCTTTACGATCATAGACGCAGAAGCGGTGCTGGAAATAACCCAGCTCCCCCGAAGCGGCGGCGAAATCGCTGATGGATGAGCCGCCCGAGGCCACGGCCTCTTCCAGCACGGTCTTGATACCTTCGATGAGCGACGCCGCCTCTTTGGGCTTCAAAGCCGACGCCTTGTGGTCAGGGCTCAGGCGTGCCCGCCACAGCGCCTCGCAGACATAGATGTTTCCGAGCCCCGCGATGCCGCCTTTTGGCCCTCCTTGGGCCATCAGCAGCGCCTTAAGATTGACATTGCGGCCGTGCGCCATCTCCAGCAGGTGTGCCGGCGTCAGTTCGTCCGAGAGGGGCTCGACGCCAAGGCCCTTGAACCACTTGCTTTCGTAGAGTTCATCGGGCTTGAGCAGCAGCATGAAGCCGAAGCGGCGCGGGTCGTAATAGTCGATCCGGCTGACGCCGCCCTCCGGCAGGGTGGCGAGGCACTGGAAATGCAGATGTTTCTCGTCGGGCGCGGCCGCATGATAATAACGCGCCAGGTCTTCCGGGCTGTCATTCACCTGAAAGCGGCCGGTCATGCCCAGATGTGTCACCCAGACATCCTGCGTATCGAGATAGAACAAAAGATATTTGGCGCGGCGTTCCAGCCGCAACACCTCGGCGCCGTCCAGACGTTGTGCGAAATGCTCCGGAAACGGATAGCGCAGGTTGGGCCTATGCAGCCGGACCTCACTCAGTTTCGCGCCCTGCATATGCGGTTCAAGCCCGCGCCGGACGGTTTCGACTTCGGGCAGTTCGGGCATGGCGGGGGCTCCGGGGGGTTAAGCGCAGGGGACATAGTTCCCTGCACCCCATAACACAGGGCTGGGTCTTTACGCGACCCGCACCAGACGGCGTGTCGCCTGTTCACCCAGATCGGCGAACCATTGTTTCGGATCGAGCGCCACATCATCGCTGAGCGCCATGGCGTCGTAATTGATGCGCGGGGGTTTACGTTCGGAGGCCGCCACGATGGCGCGCAGTTCGGCGGCCGAAGTGACCCCGACCATGACGGTGGAGACGCCTTCGAGATTGAGCGCAAAGCTCAAGGCCGCGTGCAGCGGGTCGGCGCCGCTTTCGGCCATGATGCGACGGACGCGCGACAGGTGCGGACCAATGGGGATCAGGTTGGCCGGCAGGGCTTCGCGCGGCAGGAACAGCAGGCCCTGCAGGAAGACCGAGCGAATCTGGACCTCGACGCCAAGTTCGGCAAGGGTTTTGATGGCGCCGTTGCGCACCAGGCGCTGATCGAGGATCGAGGCCGGCACCTGCATGATGTCGGGCTTGAAGCGTTGGGCCAGCAGCACCGGCTGGTCGGCGGCGGTGGCGCTGATGCCGATCTTGCTGATCAGGCCGTCGGCCTTCAGCTTTTCCAGACGCGTCCACAGGGCGTCGCCCTCCGGCCCGGTCAGGTCTTCGGCGGCATCGACCAGCGCGGCGTGGGCGCGCACCAGGCCCATATGGTCAACCGAGCGGCGCAGGCGCGATTCCAGCCAGTCGAGGCCTTTTTCAAGGCGCAGGGTACGGATCTGGGGTTTGAAAGGCGAGGGGAAGGGCCAGTTGCGGCCTAAAATGCGTTCGACATCGCCGTCATGGTGCGAGGCATCGATGTTCAGGATGCGGCAATCGGCGGCCAGCTCAAGGATCTGGCGCACGTCTTCCTCACCCACGCGACCGCGGGTGTTGGATATGCCGTAGTCACCGCCAAATTGCGCTGAACCGAGACCGAGGTTTGCCGCCATGAATGCGCACTGTCCAAAATCATTTAACCAGATTCCTTAACCAAGAAAGGAATGGGTCGAATGTGGACGGTAAACCATAAACAAGCTCTTTACAGGAAATAAAAAACCCATGCGCTATGGGCGCTTTTTTCATAAAGATTATGGTTAATAAGGACTTAATTTTCGTATTTTGGCTTAAAGTTCAAATTATTGCCGGTGTACCATGCACAGGTTTGTTAAGTTGTGCACAGACTGTCAACAAGCGTTACAGACCTTAAATATCGAAAATTCTCTGGCGATCTTCCAGCGAACCGACGCTTACGCCCTGATCGGTGACCAGACCATTGGCGATCGAATAAACCCAGCCGTGTATGGTAATGGGCTGCTGCTCGCGCCACGCCTTGGCCACGATCGGCGTCAGGGCGACGCTGCGCACCTGGGAAATGACGTTCAGTTCGCACAGGCGATCCAGACGCGCGACATCATTACCGATGGCGTCGAGCTCGTGCTGATGGCTGTGCGCCACTTCGCGGATCGGGGCCAGCCAGTGATCGATCAGGCTGTCGCCCTGGGATTCGACGGCGGCGCGGACACCACCGCAGCCATAGTGGCCCACCACCAGAATGTGCTTCACCTTGAGCACCTGTACGGCATATTGCAGAACGCTGAGATAGTTGGCGTCCTGCGACGGCGCGAGGTTGGCGACATTGCGGTGGACGAACAGTTCGCCTGGATCAAGATCGACGATTTCATTGGCTGGCACGCGCGAATCCGCGCAGCCGATCCAGAAATATTCCGGTGATTGCTGGGCGACGAGGCGTTTGAAAAATTCGGGATCGATTTCGGTTTTCTGGTGTGCCCAGATGCGGTTTTTCTCGATCAGTCGATCCAGCATGGTCTGTACCCTTAGATAAACCCCGCCGGGGTTATAGACACAGAACCAGACAGATCAAGCGTTTTTAACGATGCGGGATCAGCTTTTCGAAGCTGTTCGTGACGTTGCCGAGCGTCTGGTCGATGATCAGGCCGGCCTTTTCAAACGAGCCGGCGCGGATAACGAGAATCAGTACCACCACCCCGAGCAGACCCAGCAGGCCTTCGAGAATATTGAGCGCCACCGACCACGGCCGGATGCGATTGACCCTGGCATAGGAGGTCAAACCTTCGGCAGACTGGACCGGACTGGAAAATTTCATCACACACCCCCACACGATGAGCCTTGAACCTACCTTAACCGCAAAATCACCCCGACGCCAAGGCTTGTTATAGGGCCCTTGTGAGTGGGGCCTTGTCATCCGCTCAGCTTTCGTTCAAATGCCATAAGAAGAGGCCCGGAACGGGCAGATGGGGAAACGCATGTCGGATCAGACAGCAAAGACGGCGACGCGCGACCTGCGCACAATCGTGATCGCTTCGGCGGCGGGCACCACGTTTGAGTGGTATGATTTCTTCATCTTCGGCACCCTGACGGCCACCATCGCCCATAATTTCTACGCCGGCCTGTCCGACACCCTGGCCACCATGGCGGCACTGGCCACCTTCGCGGTCGGCTTTATCGCGCGCCCGGTGGGGGCGCTGGTCTTTGGTCATATTGGCGACAAGAAGGGCCGCAAGGGCACCTTCCTCTACACCATCCTCGTCATGGGACTGGCCACCATCGCCATCGGCCTGCTGCCGACCTTCAAACAGATCGGCATTGTGGCGCCCATATTGCTGGTGGCCTTGCGCATCGTGCAGGGCTTTGCCCTTGGCGGCGAATATGGCGGCGCGGCGATTTACGTGGCCGAACACGCGCCTTCCAACAAGCGCGGCGCTTTCACGAGCTGGATTCAAAGCTCGGCCGCTTTCGGCCTGATCGCCGCCCTGCTGGTCATTCTGGCGACGCGCACCATGATGAGCAAGGCGGCGTTCGAAGACTGGGGCTGGCGCATCCCGTTCATCGTCTCGGCCGGCCTGCTGGTCGTGTCGGTCTATATTCGCGCCAAAACGGCTGAAAGCCCGGCCTTCAAGGCGCTGCACGAGCAGGGGCAACTGGCCAAGTCGCCGCTCAGCGAAATCTTTACGCGCTGGAAGAACCTGAAAGGCATGCTGATCGCCCTGTTCGGTTTCATGACGGCGCAGGGCGTGGTGTGGTACACCACCTTCTTCTATACGCAGGTGTTCCTGACCTCGATGGTCAAGATCGATCCGGCCGATATGAACACCCTGGTCATGGGCATGACGCTGGTATCGGCGCCGCTCTATGTCGTGTTCGCCACCGTGTCGGACAAGATCGGCCGCAAGCCGGTGATGATCTTCGGCATCCTTCTGGCGGTCTTGAGCTTCTTCCCCGGCTATCAGGGTCTGATGAAGTTCGGCAATCCTGATCTCGAAGCGGCGCAGAGCACAAATCCGGTCTATATTGTCGCCAATCCGGCACAATGCAGCTTCCAGTTCGATCTCTTCAATACGGCGCAGTTCACCACGCCGTGCGATCTGGCCAAGAGCGTCGTCACCGGCATCGGCACGCCCTACGTCAACCGTCCGGACGCGGCGGCCAAAGATACGGCCAGCATTCGGATCGGTACGCAGGTCATCGCCATGCCATCCGGTGCCGGGCTCGACAAGGCCGCCATCAAGGCGCTGAAAGCCAGGGCGACCGGCGAGGTCAAGGCCGCGCTGAAAGCCGCCGGCTACCCTGAAAAGGCTGATCGCGCCAAGTCCAATATGTGGGCGATGTTCGGCATCATGTGCGTCTTCGCCGTGGCCTGTACGGCGCTCTATGGCCCGATGGCGTCGCTGCTGGTCGAGATGTTCCCGACCCGTGTGCGCTACACCGCCATGAGTCTGCCCTACAATATCGGCACGGGCTGGTTTGGCGGGCTCCAGCCGGTCTTGTCGTTCGCCATGGTGGCGGCCTCGGGCAATATCTATTTCGGCCTGTGGTATCCGGTCGCCACCGGTCTGCTGGCGGTGCTGGTATCGCTCCTGTTCCTCAAGGAAACGCACGGCCGCGATCTTGGCTCCATAGACTAGGCTTATATTTTACGCCCTGAACGCGCATGTCATCCTTACCTGTGCGTCCATAGGCTGCTCCCCAGACATAATCATTGGGAGGCCGCCATGTCCTTGGGCACGATCCTGATCATCATTCTGGTTCTGCTGCTCATCGGCGCCCTGCCGACCTGGGGACACAGCCGTAGCTGGGGGTATGTCCCCAGCGGCGGCTTGGGCCTTGTCGCCGTCATCATCATTATTCTGGTTCTGATGGGCCGAATATAAGACTCTATCTTTTTGTTTTTACGCGCTTTTTAGTCCTAAAAGTGCGTCATGCTTTCAGGAATGCGCTCAATGAAAAATCGCAGCATCTATATCATCTGCGGCATCGCGGTCGTCGTTATCCTCGCCATCTTCTTGCTCAACATGCCGGATAACCGCAGCGGACCGGAGCGCGTCGGCGACGCGGTCACAGCCTTGCCCAATGGCGTGGATAAGGCCGGCGATCAGCTCAAGGATCGCAATCCGGTCGAAAAAGCCGGCGATGCCATCGAGAAGAAGGTCGACTAGACGAGCGTGTGACCGTGCATCACCTGCGCAACCCATACCGTACCGCCCATACCCTAACGCTTTGGCTTCGCGCATGGACAGGTCGGGAAAAGCCCTATAAAACCGGCTTATAAACCGAACGGGACAATGGGAAGCGGGCGCATTTTATGATCCACAGCACAGCGCGAGACGTTCTGATCATCGGCGGCGGCGCGGCTGGCTGGATGACGGCGGCCTATCTGGCCAAGCATCTGGGCACGGATCGTAACGGCGGCCCGAAGATCACTGTGATGGAATCGGCCGAGATCGGTATTATCGGCGTGGGCGAGGGCACCTTCCCGACCATCCGAAATATCCTGCGCGCCCTCGGTATCGATGAAGCCGAATTCATGCGCGAGAGCCACGCCACCTTTAAGCAGGGCATCCGTTTTGACGACTGGGAAGTGACGCCCTCGGACGGCCGGCACAGCCACTACTTTCATCCCTTCGAGTCGCCCTACTGGTCGCGCGAAGAGCTGAATCTTGTGCCCTACTGGCTCTTGCAGGACAAGGCGACGCGCCTGCCCTTCGCCGAGGCCGTCACCTTCCAGAAGAAGGTGGCCGACGCGAAGATGGCGCCCAAGCGCATCCATCAGGGCAATTACCAGGGACCGCTCAACTACGCCTACCATTTCGACGCCCATCGCTTCGCTGGCGTGCTGGCGAAATACGCCAAAGGGCTGGGCGTGCATCACCTGACCGGCACACTCAGCGATGTGCCGCTGACGGCGGACGGCGCCATCGATTGTGTGGTCTCAAAAGAGCACGGCGAGATGCGCGCTGATCTTTATGTGGACTGTACCGGTTTCCGTGCCGAGCTGATCGGCAAGGCGTTGAAGGCGCCCTTCAAGCCGATCGACGATATCCTGTTCACCGATCGCGCCATCACCACGCAGGTGCCTTACACGCAACCCGATGGCCCGCTCGAAAGCTACACCATCTCGACGGCGCATGAGGCCGGCTGGACCTGGGATATCGCGCTCAGCAACCGCCGCGGCATCGGTTACGTTTATGCGTCGTCATACACCAGCGATGAACGCGCCGAAGAGGTGTTGCGCGCCTATGTCGCCAAAAGCGGTTCCGAAGCGGGCGAGACGCGCCGCATCAGCTTTGAAGCCGGTTATCGCACGCAGCAATGGGTCAAAAACTGCGTCGCGGTTGGTTTATCGGCGGGTTTTCTTGAGCCGCTGGAATCGACCGGCATGGTGCTGATCGAATCGGCGGTCAACAAGATCGTCGAATTCTTCCCGTATCACGGCCCCATCGACGCCTCGGCGGCGATCTTCAACGATCTCATGGTCCGTCGCTATGACACCATCATCGGCTTCATCAAGCTACACTATGCCCTGAGCAAGCGCACAGAGCCCTTCTGGGTCGATAACGCCCGGCCGGACTCGATCCCGCAACACCTGCGCGATCTGCTGGATATCTGGAAGCATCGCCCGCCGTCACGCTTCGATTTCGTGCTCGACCACGAGAGTTTCGCCTTCTTCAGCTATCAGTACATCCTCTACGGCATGAACTTCGACACCCGGTTCGATGCCGCGCGCGGTTCGTTGCAACAGCAGGCGCTGGCCGATCAGCTTTTCGCCCGCATCGCCCATTTCGGCGAACAGGCGCAGAAGGATCTGGTCACCCACCGCCATCTGATCAATGCGGTCTATAAGAACGGCTTTGTCGAGCGTCCGCCCGCCAGTCCGCTGGCGATGGCAAAGTAGCAGGGTTTGGCGTTTTATCCTTTGGGATGCGCCGCGGCATAGGCGCTGAGCAGTTTCTCGGTGTCGACCTGAGTGTATTTCTGCGTGGTCGAGAGCGACACGTGGCCGAGCAGTTCCTGAATGGAGCGCAGGTCGGCGCCGGAACCGAGCAGGTGGGTGGCGAAGGAATGGCGCAGGGCGTGCGGCGTGGCGCGATCGCTCAGGCCCAGCCGCGAGCGCAGGTGCTGGACACTGGCCTGAACATGGCGCGGTGACAGTTCGCCGCCGCGTTTGGCGCGAAACAGCTTGTCTTCTGGCTGGAGCGTAAAGGGCTGCTGCGCGCGATAGGCCTCAATGGCGTCACGCACGGCGGCCAGAACCGGCAGGGCACGCATCTTGTTGCCCTTGCCGACGATGCGCAGGGTATCACCAAGCGGTGCGTCCTTTACCTGTAGCGAGAGCGCTTCGGAAATGCGCAGGCCCAGACCATAGAGCAGCATATAGACGGCCTCGTCGCGGGCGTTTTCCCAGTCGTCACGGTCCGAGTCCATCTGATTTTCGTGGAGCAGGCCAAGGGTCTGATCCTGGGTGAGCGGACGCGGCAGGGTAGCTTTCAGGCGCGGGCCGCGCATCAGCGCCACCTGTGCGTTGGGCATGTCGAAATGCAGGTCGAGGAAGCTGTGAAACGACTTGATGGCCGAGAGGTGTTGCGCCAGGGATCGCGCCGACAAAGGCTCATCCTTGCCCCGCAGATGGGCCATCCAGCCACGAATATCACCGGAGGAGACGGTCACGACATCTTCCAGCGTCAGATCGGTGCGCAGGGAGGTGCTCAAATGATCGAAATAGTAGCGCAGGGCGTGGGCATAGGCTTCCAGCGTGCGCGCCGAACAGCGCTTCTGGTCCTTGAGCCAGCTTATCCAGCGGATCTGGGCATCGAAAAGGGAGGGGGTCACAAGAACATCCCCCCTGCGCCGGGGTGGCCACCCTCCCCATCCTTACGGAAGGGCAGGAGTGGTGAGAGGGCTATCTCCACGCCAAACCTTGGGGGGGCGTTGAGGAGGGGGGCCTCATAGGCGCAGGGGGGCATCCTTGAAACCTTAATATAGGTGGGCATGTGGATAATTTTAAGGCCAAATCCTAAGGATTTGTTTATCGCCGAGGCCAGGTTCGAAAAGGTTTTGATAAGATTGGCTTTTAGGAGAGAACCGGCCAGCGATCCGCCACGCGCTCGACCACGCGCGCCACGAAGGCGACCAGTTCGGCGCCCATGTCCGGCGAGAAGCCGTCAAAATCGCTCGATCCGAAAGCGACGAGGCCGGGGCGGCCTTCGCGCCACAGGGCGATGCGCAGCACGGCGGCTGATTTGATGCGCTTGACGTCGTCATCGAACAGCACGCGGCAGACGGCGTCGGGGCCGAGCAGCGACAGGCCGTTTTCGCCGACGATATAGTCAACCCCGCCGTAATCTAGCGTTTTCCAGCCCAGCGGTACCGGCGCGGTGTCTTCGAGCGCGATGGTGGCGGCGACGAGACCGAAGCGGTTGCGGGCTTCATCATTGAGGCGGCGGGCCAGATCGGAATGGTTGCGCGCCTCCATCAGGTTCAGCGTCATGCCGTGGGTCTGGCTCTGGGCGTCGAAATTGGCCTTGGCGGTCATTTCCAACTGCCGGCGCACATCGAAATCCTTCATGGCGCGGGCTTCCAGGCGCGACAGCGCGGCGGGGCCGAAATCGATCAGATGACGCGATTTGGGCTGGAGGCCGAGCGCTTCAAGCAGCGCCTTGTCGCGGGCGATTTCCGGGGCGAATTCGGACGCATTATGAACGAGATGGCGGCGCAGGGCCTGCCAGTCGTCGAGATCAAGGGAGGTCAGGCCACCGTCGGAGCTCATAAAATGCGTCTCTACCGTCAATTACTGCGCTTACCTTAAAGCGGCTTTGTGCGTCTGTGAAGCGCTTTCCGCATCCGGCTATGACAAAGCCGGGGATTTCGTGCTAGACGCTAAAACCATGAGTCCGGCCCCTCCCGATCCCCTTTTCAATGAAAAATTAACCACGATCGTTAAGGTCGTTGTGCTGGCGCCGATGGCCGAGGCGCTGGATTACGCCCTGCCGGTCGGTATGTCCTTAGCGGCCGGTGAGCATGTGATCGTGCCGCTGGGCCATGCCAAGGTGCGCGGTCTGGTGATCGGCTTCGAGACGCCGGAAGCCCATGAGGATCTGTCGCGCATCAAGGGGGTGCTGGCGAAGCTCGATGATCCGATCGTGCCGGAAGCGAGCCTCACTTTCTGGCTGTGGGCCGCCGGCTGGACCCTGACCCCGCCCGGTATCTTCCTCAATGGCTGCCTGCGCGCGCTGAAAATCCCGCGTGCCGCCCCGAAGCAGGGCTATGTGCTGACCGATGAACAGCCGGCTCGCCAAAAAATTAGAATGACCAAGGCGCGGCAAGCCGTGCTCGATACGGCGCTGGTGCCGATGGGGCTTTGCGATCTGGCCATGGCCGCCGGTGTCTCGACCGGCGTGGTGTCGGCGCTGGAAAAGGAAGGCGTGCTGCACAAGGTCGATCTGGCGCGCGAAGAGGTGTGGCCGCAGCCCAATCCTGATTTTGCGCCAGCCCGTCTCAATGACTCGCAAGGCGCAGCGCATCAGCTTTTGCGCATGGAACAGGACAAGCACGCCTTCGCGCCGGTCCTGCTCGATGGCGTTACCGGATCGGGCAAGACCGAGGTTTATCTCGAATCCGTCGCCGATCTGCTGCGCTCTGATCCGGACGCACAGGTGCTGATCCTGCTGCCGGAAATTGCCCTGACGCAGGCCGTGCTGGGGCGGCTTGAGGCGCGCTTCGGCGTCGAGGTGGCGCAATGGCACGCCAATATCTCCAATGGTAACCGCAGGCGCATCTGGGAAGGCGTGGCCAAGGGGCATGTGCGGCTGGTGGTCGGCGCGCGCTCGGCGCTGTTCCTGCCCTATCAGCGCCTGGGCCTGATCGTGGTCGATGAAGAACATGACGGCTCCTACAAGCAGGAGGAAGGCGCGCGTTACCATGCCCGCGATCTGGCGGTGTTCCGTGCGCGGCTCGATGGCGCCATGGTCATCCTCGCCTCGGCGACGCCGTCGCTGGAGACCCTGACGAATGCCGAAAAGGGCCGCTACGCCTGGATACGGCTGGAGCAGCGCCACGGCACCGCGCAACTGCCCGATATATCCCTGATCGACATGAAGGTGCACACACCGGCCAAGGGCGGACGCGGCGAGCAGATGTGGCTGTCCGACACGTTGGTGGGCGAGATCATCGCCACCCTGCGCCGGCAGGAGCAGGTGCTTTTGTTCCTCAACCGTCGCGGCTATGCGCCACTGGTGCTGTGCAAGGCGTGCGGCGAGAAGATGACCTCGCCCAATACCGATAGCTGGCTGGTCGAGCACCGCGCCTCGGGGCGGCTGGTCTGTCACCTGACCGGCTTTTCTATGCGCAAGCCCAAAACCTGTCCGCATTGTGGGGCACAGGATAGTCTGATCTCGGTCGGGCCGGGGGTGGAGCGGATTCTGGAAGAGGTGCACGCGCGTTTTCCGGAGGCACGCGCCGAGGTGTTCTCGTCCGACACCACGCCGGATGCCGCCTCTTCGGCCTCGCTGATCAAGCGGATCGAAGACAACGAGATCGATATCATTATCGCTACTCAGGCCGCCGCCAAGGGGCATAACTTCCCTAACCTGACGCTGGTCGGGATTGTTGATGCCGATCTGGGGCTGAAAGGCGGGGACTTGCGCGCCGCCGAGCGCACTTTCCAGCTATTGGCGCAGGCCACCGGACGGGCGGGCCGCAAGCTCAAGCCGGGCAAGGCGGTCCTGCAAACCTATACGCCGGAACATCCGGTGATGCAGGCCTTAGCGCATCAAGACCGCGATGCTTTCTATGCCTATGAGTCGATGTCGCGCGAGATCGCGAAGTTCCCGCCGTTCGGGCGGCTGGCGGCGCTGATCCTCTCTGCCAAGGATCAGAACCTGCTCAATCGCTTTTCGCGTGAACTGGCGCTGTTTATTCCCAATACCGAAGGGGTCGATGTTTACGGCCCGGCGGACGCGCCGCTGGCCCTGGTGCGCGGGCAATGGCGCAAGCGTTTCCTTGTGCGGGCTGACCGTAACCGCGATTTGCAGGCCTTTGTGAACCACTGGCTGGCGGCGATCAAACGCCCCAACGCCATCCGGCTGGTCGTCGATATCGACCCCTATAGTTTTCTGTGATATTTTCTTCTTCTCAATTCCATGAACCTGAGAACGACCATGGCAGAAGACGATCAACTGGACGAGGTTCAGTTAGCGAAACTTGAAGCCCTGCGCGCCGCATTTATTGCCGGGGAGGAGAGCGGTCCCTCGACAGAGTTTGATTTCGACGCATTCTTGCTGAAATGCGCGACAAGCATTCTATTTAGCGCTTAGCAGCCGGTCATTTGACAATGCAAATAGACCTGCAATTGACGCAGGTGGTATCCCCAGTGGATGCGATAGCTTTCGACAAATGCATATTGTCCTGCGGCCTCCCCATACTTCTCTGATACGGCGATGACTGCAGCTAAATCGACAGCTATATCCGCCAAATCATCTAGCGGATCTGCAGCGGCCAAGTTGTCGTCCTTGACCGCATCATTAATGTCGAGAACGGCGCTATAATAACTATAATCGGGAAAGTGCTGCGTCAGGCTTTTGTATGTGTCCTGATAATCCAGCCGCACTACGTCCTCCCCTTCATTCTCGGGGATAATGCCTGATTTATCATGAGTGCGAATAGCCAACTGGTCGAGAATATGCATCGGGGCATCAGTCTTCACGCCGCCATCTTCACCTATCCGTTCTGGTAACAGGATGAAGCCAAGATAGTGCTCAATGAGCTGCGTTAAGTTTTGTTGTTCGGACAGTGTAGGTTTTCTTTGAAAATCAGGCCATCCGTCCAAGCCGGATCGCTTCCTGTCGCAGATCGTGTTGCGCGGGGAAGAAGCCGCCATCATTGGCGCCATCGCAATTGTACAAAACAGCCAGGGTCAGGCGTTGTGTCGGCAGGGTCAGGAGCTGGCCGGTAAAGCCGTTGATGCGGCCGCTGTGGGTAAAGAACGGCGTGCCGTCGATAAAGCCGAGCCGCATGCCGAGGCCATAACCCGGTGCGCGGGTGTTTTCGCGGTCGAGCGCGAAGCTGTCGTCCTTCAGGCGCGTTGGGGTCAGCATGGCGGCAAGGCTGGAGGCTTTGAGAATCTTCCCCGTCAGCAAGGCCGCGTGCCAGCGGCACAGGTCGGCGCTGGTCGAGCGTACGCCGCCCGAGCCGCCGGCAAAGCTGGGCGACACCGGCCATACCTGCCCGAAACCGTCGCGCAAAGATCGATTGGCGCGATGGCCTTCGCACAGGTCGGGCGCGGAGAGGGTTACAGGGTCAATCCCCGTGCGGCTCATGCCGGCGGGGATGAACAGGCGCTGCCGGCAGAATTCCGCCAGAGACAGGCCGCTCAGACGTTCGACCACGATGCCAAGCAGGGCGAAGCCGGTATTGCTGTAGACCCACTTCATCCCCGGCGGGCAGCGGAACAAAGGATCGCTGGTCTTGATCGCTTCGAGAAGGCCCTGCTGTGTATAGTCGTGGGTCTGCGCGGCGGTCAGGATATCGGCGTGGCGGCCGCTGAGATAGTCATCGAGGCCGGCGGTGTGGCTAAGGAGCTGCCGCAGGGTCATGACATCGGCGCGCGGGAAATCCGGGATAAAGCGCGCCAGAGGATCGCCGAGCGATAGCTTGCCGGCTTCGGCCAGCAACAGGATGGCGGCGGCGGTGAACTGCTTGCTGATCGAGGCGATACGAAAGCCGGTGTGCGGCGTCACATCGTGCGAAGGCGCCAGTTGCGAACGGCCATAACCGGCGGAATAGAGCAGGTGGCCGTCGCGCATGACGCTTAAGGACAGCCCCGGCGTCACCTTGCGCTCGATCATGCGCTGCGCCACGGCGTCGAGCGTCGGCCAGTCTTTGAGCGGAGGTTCGGGGGCAGGCGCCGGTTCGGCGGGGGCTGAGGTGCCAGGCAGACGGATCGCGGCTTTGGGCAGGTAGGTGGCGCCGGCCCAGAGGGTCAGGCCGCCCGCTGTCAGGCCGCCCGCCACGCCAGCCAGGACATCACGGCGCATCAAAAGAGAACGGGGCGGCTGATCGTTGGTCATTCTGACTCCACTGGAGCCCGATTGATCGCCGATTTCAGCCGCCCCGTAAAGGCATGGCTAAGGGAAAATTAGTGTTCCCCGCCCATCGTCTTGTTCGAGCGGCCGCGCGCGAACATCTGCAGGGCCTCGATGAAGCCGGCGAAGGCCATGGCGGCGTAGATGTAGCCCTTCTCGATATGAGCGCCGAAACCTTCGGCGATCAGCACCATACCGATCATCAGCAGGAAGCCGAGGGCCAGCATGACGATGGAGGGGTGACGGTTGATGAAGGACGAGATCGGGCCCGAGGCGACGAACATCAGGAAGACAGCGACCAGAACCGAGACGATCATGATCGGCAGGTGATCGGTCATGCCGACGGCGGTCAGGATCGAATCGATGGAGAAGACGAGGTCGAGCAGCAGGATCTGAGCGATGGCGGCCGCGAAGCCGATCTTGACCTGCGGCTTTTTGTCACCCTCTTCGTCCTTGTGCTCGGTCGAGTGGTTGATCTCGCTCGTCGCCTTGTAAACCAGGAACAGGCCGCCGCCGAGCAGGATCATGTCGCGCCACGAGAAGCCATGGCCGAACAGGGTGACGACGACATCTTTCATGCCGGCCAGATGCGACAGGGTGAAGAGAAGCGCTATCCGCATGAGCAGCGCGCCGCTCAGGCCAATGGCGCGGGCCTTGGGGCGCATCGCTTCCGGCAGCTTGTTGGTCAGGATCGAGATAAAGATCAGGTTGTCGATGCCAAGCACGACCTCCATAACGATAAGGGTCAGCAGGGCGGCCCAGGCGGCTGGATCGGTCGCAAGGGCGGTAAGGGCGTCCATGGGGATGTCTCTCGGTCTGGCGGATAACGGGAATATCATTCACTTAGATAAAATAAATACCTTAAATCTCAAGGCGTCCGGATCAACATTTCGGTGTGGCGTTTCACTTTGATCTGATAAGTCGCTTTTGGGCAAGAATCTGGCGGGCATTGGTTGCGATGCTAAAATCCCTATGCTAAGGAGCCCGCGGCTCAGGTAAGACAGAGGCGCTGTGTTTGCGCCCGTGAGCTTGTGCCCATGCGTCGGGAGCTTTTTTAAGCCCCTGAAAACATTTGTATTCACTCTAGCTCGGGATTTGGTGTGCCAGGCTCTTTAAGCGACAATCAGCAATTTCGGGAAACGGAAGCCGGCGAGCGTTACGCCAAGGCGACCTTTGAACTCGCCGAGGACAATAAGGTGCTCGACGTCGTGCATGGCGACATCGTGGCCCTGAAGGCGCTCCTGCTTTCCAGCGCCGAACTGCGCACCTTCGTGGGCTCTCAGGTCTATAAGTCGGACGTGAAGCTGAGCGGCCTGCTGGCCGTGGCGGCGAGCCTGAACCTCAACGACCTGACACGTAAGGCGCTCGGTGTTCTGGCTTCAAATGGCCGCATGGATCACCTGTTCCCCTTCATCACCGCCTTTAACAAGCTGTACGACGCCAAAAAAGGCATTGTCAGCGCTGAAGTGACCTCGGCTGTAGCGCTTTCCGATGCGCAGCTGGACGACCTCAAAAAGGCCCTCGCCAAGACGCTGGGGCAATCCGCCGAGATCAGCACCCGTGTTGATCCGGCCCTCCTGGGCGGGCTTAAGGTCCGCGTAGGTTCGCGTCTCTTCGACGCTTCGCTCAAGACCAAACTTGATTCCCTCAAATTCGCCCTTAAGAGAGCGTAATACCCATGGACATTCGTGCAGCCGAAATCTCGGCCATCCTCAAAGCTCAAATCGCAGGTTTCGGTGAAGAAGCCGATGTGTCGGACGTAGGTTCCGTCCTCAGCGTCGGTGACGGTATCGCCCGCGTTTACGGTCTCGACAAGGTTCAGGCCGGTGAAATGGTCGTGTTCCCGAAAGCCGGCGTCAAGGGCATGGCCCTCAACCTGGAAAAGGACAATGTCGGCGTCGTTATCTTCGGCGAAGACCGTGAAATCTCGGAAGGCGACGAATGCCGCCGCCTCGGCGAAATCGTCGACGTGCCGGTCGGCAAGGGCCTGCTCGGCCGCGTCGTCAACCCGCTCGGTGAGCCGATCGACGGCAAGGGCCCGATCGTTTCGACCGAACGCCGTCGTACCGACCTGAAGGCCCCTGGTATCATCCCGCGCAAGTCGGTGCATGAGCCTGTCCAAACCGGCATCAAGGCCATCGACACCCTGATCCCCGTTGGCCGTGGCCAGCGCGAACTGATCATCGGTGACCGTCAGACCGGCAAGACCGCCGTCGCCATCGACGCCATCCTGAATCAGAAGGCCGCCAACGAAGGCACCGACGAGAACGCCAAGCTCTATTGCGTTTACGTCGCCATCGGCCAGAAGCGTTCGACCGTCGCCCAGATCGTGAAAGCGCTCGAAGAAAACGGCGCCCTCGAATACACCATCGTCGTCGTCGCTTCGGCCTCCGAGCCGGCCCCGCTGCAATACTTGGCCCCGTTCGCCGGTTGCGCCATGGGCGAATACTTCCGCGACAACGGCATGCACTCGCTGATCATCTATGACGATCTGTCGAAGCAGGCCGTGGCCTATCGTCAGATGTCCCTGCTGCTGCGCCGTCCGCCGGGCCGCGAAGCCTATCCGGGCGACGTTTTCTACCTCCACTCCCGCCTGCTCGAACGCGCTGCCAAGCTGAACGAAGACAACGGCTCCGGCTCGATGACCGCCCTGCCGATCATCGAAACGCAAGCCAATGACGTGTCGGCCTACATCCCGACCAACGTGATCTCGATCACCGACGGTCAGATCTTCCTCGAAACCGACCTGTTCTATCAGGGCATCCGTCCGGCCGTGAACGTCGGTCTGTCGGTGTCGCGCGTCGGCTCGTCGGCCCAGATCAAGGCGATGAAGCAAGTAGCCGGCGCCATCAAGGGCGACCTGGCCCAGTATCGTGAAATGGCCGCCTTCGCCAAGTTCGGTTCCGATCTCGACGCCGCTACCCAGCGTCTGCTGGCCCGTGGCGCCCGTCTGACCGAGCTTCTGAAGCAGCCGCAATACTCGCCGCTGAAGGTTGAAGAGCAGGTCTGCGTGATCTACGCCGGTACGCGCGGTTATCTCGACACCATCGCCGTGGGCGATGTCGGCCGCTACGAAAAGGACCTGCTGTCCTCGCTTCGCACCCGCCACACCGATCTTCTGACCGCGATCCGCGAAAAGAAGGCCCTGTCGGCTGAGCTTGAAGAGCAGTTGAAGACGATCGTCGCCGATTTCACCTCCAACTTCGCCTAAATCCGGAAAGTTAGACCAAAACAATGGCAAGCTTAAAGGACATGCGCACTCAGATCGGAAGCGTGAAAGCCACGCAGAAGATCACGAAAGCGATGCAGATGGTGGCGGCCGCCAAGCTCAAGCGCGCGCAGGACTCGGCGGAAAACGCCCGGCCCTACGCCCGGCGCATGGCAGCGGTCATCGCCAATCTGGCGAAGAGCATCACGGGCGATTCCGCGCCCGCCATGCTGGCCGGCAATGGCTCGCAGACCAACCAGCTTGTGGTCGTGGCCACGGCTGACCGCGGTCTGGCCGGCGGGTTCAATTCGAACATCGTCCGCGCCGCGCGCGAATTCATCGCCCAGCAAACCGCCGCCGGCAACAAGGTTCGCCTCATCACCATCGGCCGTAAAGGCCGTGACCAGTTGAAGCGCACTCACGGTGACAAGATCGTCGAAAGCTTCGACTTGTCGGGCACCAAGGTGCTGACGATCGACGTGGTGACCCCGATCGCCGACCTGATCGCGCGTGAATTTTCCGAAGGCCGCGCCGATGTCGTGACCCTCTTCTATTCGCGCTTCCAGTCGGTCATCGCTCAGGTGCCTACGCCTAAGCGCCTTATCCCGGCCGAAGTCGATCTGTCCGCCGCTGCCGATACCGGTGGTGTGCAGCCGGTCTATGAGTATGAGCCCTCCGAGGAAGAGATCCTTGAGACGCTCCTGCCGCGTAACCTGTCGGTGCAGATCCTCTCCAGCCTGCTGGAAAACAACGCTGGCTTCTACGCCTCGCAGATGAGCGCCATGGATAACGCCACGCGCAATGCCGGCGAAATGATCAAAGCGATGAACTTGAAATATAACCGTAAACGCCAGGCCCAGATCACGACCGAACTGATCGAGATCATCGCCGGCGCCGAAGCCCTGTAAGGATACGAACCCATGTCCGCTCAACAAAAGATCACTGCCGCCAAAGGCAAGATCACCCAGATCATCGGCGCCGTCGTCGACGTTTCGTTTGAAGGTGGCATGCCCGCCATCCTGAACGCCCTGGAAACCACCAACACCGCCACCGGCGCACGTCTGGTTCTGGAAGTCGCGCAGCACCTTGGTGAAAACACCGTCCGCACCATCGCCATGGACGCCACCGAAGGCCTCGTTCGCGGTCAGGACGTCACCGACCTCGGCACCCCGATCACCGTGCCGGTCGGCCCGGCCACGCTCGGCCGCATCATGAACGTCATCGGCGAGCCGATCGACGAAGCCGGCCCGATCGAAACCAAGTTCTTCAACCCGATCCACGCCGATGCGCCTTCGTTCGCGGATCAGGCCACCTCGGCTGAAATCCTGGTCACGGGCATCAAGGTTATCGACCTGATCTGCCCCTATTCGAAGGGCGGCAAGATCGGCCTGTTCGGCGGCGCCGGCGTTGGCAAGACCGTGACCATTCAGGAACTGATCAACAACATCGCCAAGGCCTACGGCGGCTACTCGGTGTTCGCCGGCGTGGGTGAGCGTACCCGCGAAGGCAACGATCTTTATCACGAAATGATCGAATCCAAGGTGAACGAGCACGGCGGCGGGGGCACCTCGCGCTGTACGCTGGTTTACGGCCAAATGAACGAGCCTCCTGGTGCGCGTGCTCGCGTCGCCCTGACCGGTCTGGCCCAGGCTGAATATTTCCGTGACGTCGAAGGCAAGGACGTTCTGTTCTTCGTCGACAACATCTTCCGCTTCACCCAAGCCGGTTCCGAAGTGTCCGCTCTGCTGGGCCGTATTCCTTCGGCCGTGGGTTATCAGCCGACGCTCGCTACCGAAATGGGCCGTCTGCAAGAGCGCATCACCTCGACCAACAAGGGCTCGATCACCTCGGTTCAGGCCGTGTACGTTCCCGCCGACGACTTGACCGACCCGGCGCCTGCCGCTTCGTTCGCCCACCTGGACGCCACCACCGTTCTGTCGCGCTCGATCGCCGAACAGGGTATCTACCCGGCCGTCGATCCGCTCGACTCGACCTCGCGTATTCTGGATCCGCGCGTTGTTGGTCAGGAACACTACGAAACCGCCACGCGCGTTCAGGAAATCCTCCAGCAGTACAAGGCGCTGAAGGACATCATCGCCATCCTCGGCATGGACGAGCTGTCGGAAGAAGACAAGGCGACCGTCGCCCGCGCCCGCAAGATCCAGCGCTTCATGTCGCAGCCTTTCCACGTCGCCGAAATCTTCACCGGTACGCCGGGCGTGCTGATGTCGATCGAAGACACCATCAAGGGCTTCAAGGGCATCTGCAACGGTGACTACGATCACCTGCCGGAAGCCGCCTTCTACATGGTCGGCACCATCGAAGACGCTATTGCCAAGGCTGAAAAGCTGGCTGGCGAAGGCAAGTAATCATGGCCGATACGGATAAGCTGCACGTTTCCCTGGTCACCCCCGAACGCGAACTGTTCGCGGGCGAGGTCGATCAGGTCGTGGCGCCGGGTGTCGAAGGTGAATTCGGCGTCTTGGCGCACCACGCGCCCTTCATGACCACGCTGGCCGAAGGGGATGTCACCATTCTCGACGGTACGACGAAGCGCGTCTTCCAGGTGCGCGGCGGCTTTGCCGACGTCAACGAAGACGGCATGACCATCCTGGCCGAACACGCCAACGAATACGGCGAGAACGTTCAGTAAAGTTTAGCTCAAGCGCCCCATAGCTGAGGCTTTTTGAAGCTAAAGTGATGACAATAGAAAGCCCGCCGAGTTCGCTCGGCGGGCTTTTTATTTGTTATGTTTCATGTCATCCTTTGGGATATAAAAAGGGATGCAGGATGTCATGTGTCGCCTGACGCCTAACCTTTATTTAACAGGGTAAAGCCGCCATAGATCAGACGTTTGCCATCGAAGGGCATGTCGTCCTCCATCTGCATGCGCGGGTCAGCCATAACCTTCTCGTTGCCGGCGTCACGGGCCTCTTTTGATGGCCAGGTGACCCAGGAAAAGACGACCACTTCGTCGGGTTCCAGTTTCACCGCCAGCGGGAAGGAAGTGAGCTTGCCATCGGGCACATCGTCGCCCCAGCATTCGACGATATCGATGGCGCCGTGATCTTTCCAGACCTCGGCGGCCATTTGGGCCATCTTGAGATAGGCGTCTTTATTGTCCTTGCGGACCGGGATGAGAAAGCCGTCGATATAGCCGTATTCGGACATGGTGCGCTCCTGTGTAAGGGTGGCGTATTGTCCGCTCTTTTCGCGTCAGAAAAAGGCAGGATGTCGTGCCGGACTGACACAAGCGCGTGATGGCGTCAGACCAGCGCCTTGAACTCCGCGATCACCTTGCGGTAGCTGTCGCGCTTGAAGTGAACGACGCGGTCGATCACCTTGTCGATGGCGCACCATTCCCAGCGCGAGAATTCCTGCTCGTGATGGGCCTTCAGGTCGATCTCGGACTCATCGCCGACAAAGCGATAGGCGAACCAGATCTGCTTCTGACCCTTGAAATTCTTGCCGATCTTCTTGTTGGTCAGCACTTCGGGCGGGAAATCGTAGACGATCCAGTTCTTTGTCCGGCCCATGGGCTCGACGGATTTGATGCCGGTTTCTTCCCACAGCTCGCGCAAGGCGGCGGCTTCGAGGTCCTCGCCCTCATCGACCCCGCCCTGGGGGAACTGCCAGGCATGGTCACCGTTCACGCCATAGCGATGCCCGATCCAGACCTGACCGGCGGCATTGAACACGACAAGCCCGACATTGGGGCGATATCCGACAGGCCCTGCGCTCATTGGTGGGCAATCGCGGAAGCGGGCGCGAGCTGGATGCCCTTGGCCTCAAGCTGTTGCGTCCATTTTTGCGCCACGGCCAGGGTGACCGGATAGGAGAAGCCGGTGCCGAGCGCTGCCCCGCGGCTCTTGGCCGTGGCTTCCAGCCCGCCGAGCTGCGCGGAGATGGCGGTGGCGTTGATCTGGTTGTCGATGATGCGGTCAGCCGAGGCGCGTGCCCAGGCGCCATCCAGCCCCTTGGCGGAGCCATCGTCGATAAAGGCGACACCGCGCGATTTCAGGTTCTGCATCAGGGTCGAGACACCGGACTTGTCCTTGAAGAATGCACCGCCCTGATAGTTCGATACGGCGAAGAACCCCGTGGCGCGCGAAAGCGCCCAGTTCAGCTTGCTGATCACATCGTCGGTGCGGGCATTGGCCATCAGGGTCTGCGGTCCGGGGTCGTTATCGGGGAAATTGACGGGCTGCATCGGCACCTCGATCATGACCTCATGACCATTGGCGCGCGCCAGATCGATCCAGTTTTGCAGACCGGCGGCATAGGGCACGAAGGACAGCGTCACCTGCGGCGGCAGATTGGTGATCGCCTCTTTGGTGGTGGCCGGATTGAGGCCAAGACCGCCGACAACCAGTGCCACCATGGGCCGGCCATCGCTCTTGAAGGGGCGGGCATAGGCAGCGGCCGGCGTCAGGCCGTTGGGGCCGATCACCGGCAGCGGGCCGGTGTCGGTGGTCTTGACAAGCCCGCTGATCGGTGCGGGCGTCAGGGGGGAGGTGGTGAATTTGGGTGCGGCGCCGGCGCCCACGCCGTTATCGCCCGGCATGGTGATCACCGCCGTGCCCTGGACGGGCGCGGCATTGGGGTCGTTGAGATTGAAGCCATCGACCGGCGTGTCTGAGAACAGGCCGAGCGAATCGAGGGTGAAGGACTGCATGCCGGACTGACTGTCGTCCGGTTTGGCGTGCGGATCGGCCGCGGCGGCCGCGGGCTTGTTCAGGGTGACGCGCACGCTCGGCGAGGCGGCATCGGGGTCGCCCGCGAGGCTCAGAAAGGTAAAGACGGCGGTGGCGAAGAGGCAAAGCGCCGCCACGGGGGCGACATAGGGCCTCCTGAAGGTCTCGACAAGGCGCGCCCCCACTATGCCAGGTAATTCGCGCAGGTTCGGCCTGGCGCCGCGCGGCGGATCGAAGCGCGGGCGTCCTGGCAGGTCTGACGAGGCTTTGGGTTTGGCGAACATGAATTTCGGCGATGTATCGGAAAAGCTAAGCCCTGAGTGTGACGGATCAGGGTTAACAAAGACTAACGAAAGCTGAAGACCGTGCGGTAAAATGCAAAAACCCCGATGCGGGGGCACCGGGGTTTTGTCTTGAGCCCTTTCAGGCTGTTTACTTCTTTTCGACCGAAGAGGCCGAGCTGGACGACGCAGCGCTGGCGGAAGACGAAGATGATGACGAGGCGGCGGAGGACGCCGTGCCGGCCTTCTTGGCGTCCGGTCCGGCCAGCTTGGCCTTGGCGTCGAACTTGACGCCCGGCTTATCGACCAGATCGCTGTCGGCCAGCTTGGCGCCGCGCGGATGGGCCGCGGCCAGCTTGACGTCGCCATTGTATTTCAGCACGTCGAGCGCGCGGGTCAGTTCGAAATCGCCGGTCTTGGTGTCGAAATCTTCCGGCGGCACTTCCTGAACGGCGTGGGCCGAGCGGCGCGCCTTGCCTTCGTCGGCATCCAGCGCATTGCCGTAGGCGGCTTCGGTATATTGCATGGCCGAGGTGGCGATGTATTTCGCCTGTTCCTTCGTTTGCGCCACTTCAAGATCGGGCTCGATGCCGGTCTTCTGGATCGACTGGCCGGACGGCGTGTAATAACGCGCGGTGGTCAGCTTGACGGCGCGGTTCTGACCGAGGTCGATCACGCTCTGGACCGAACCCTTGCCGAAGCTGGTCAGGCCGACAATGCTGGCGCGGTGCTGATCTTTCAGGGCGCCCGAAACGATTTCCGCCGCCGAGGCCGTGCCCGGATTGATCAGCACCACGATGGGCTTGCCGTTCAGCATGTCGCCCTTCTTGGCCTGATAGCGGATGATATCCTTAGGGTCGCGGCCGCGTTGGCTGACGATTTCGCCGCCATCGAGGAACAGATCGGCCACGCCGACCGATTGTTCCAAAAGGCCGCCCGGATTGTTGCGCAGATCGAGCACGAGGCCCTTCATGTTCGGATTCTTGGCGATCAGATCGGCCAGTTGTGTCTTGGCGTCATTGGCGGTGGTTTCCGAGAAGCTGGCGATACGCAGATAGCCGAAATCGCCTTCCATGCGCGTCTTGACCGACTTTACGGTGATGATTTCGCGTGTCAGCGGCACATCGAACGGCTCAGTTTTCCCGACGCGCACGATGGTGACGATCAGCTTGGTGTTGGGCTCGCCCTTCATCTTGGTGATGGCGTCATTGAGCGGCAGGCCAATGATGCTGGTGCCATCGATGGCGGTGATGTAGTCGCCCGATTCGATTCCGGCCTTTTGGGCGGGGGTGTCGTCGATCGGCGTCACCACCTTGACCGCGCCATCCTCGCTGGAGACCTCAAGACCAATGCCGCCGTAGGAGCCGCGCGTCTTTTCCTTTAAATCCGTATAGTCGTCGTCGGACAGATAGTTGGAATGTGGATCGAGGCTGGCCAGCATGCCTTCGAGGGCTGCGTTGATCAGCTTCTTCGAATCGACCGGCACGACGTAATCCTGCTGAACCAGGGCCAGCACATTGCCGAACAGCTCAAGCTGCTGGTAGGTGTCCGAACGCGGCGAAAACACCGGCTGATTGGCATAGGCCACGGCCCCGATGCTCAGGGCGATAACGGCGACACCACCTAGGTACAGATTCTTCATAAAGGTCCTCAAAGGGAAAGCTACTCAACCTACATATAAGAGTGTGAGTGTGGCGTAAACGGGGCGTTGTTATTTAAGTTGGAACGCGGCTTTCAGGTTGCAGCCAGCCCCATTTTTTTAACGGCTGGAAACTTGTAATTGTGTGGCGGGATTGACCGGATCTTCACCGCGGCGGAGTTCCATATAGAGCAGGGTCTTCTTCTCCGACAGGTTCGGCATCCGGCCTAGCGGCTCCTGCCGGCCGACCGTCTGGCCCTTGTCGACATAGATCCGCCCGATGCCGGTGATGACGACGCGGTAATTGTTCCCGATATTGAGAATGATGACCTGGCCGTAGGAGTCGAGCGGGCCGGCGAACTCGACCTCGCCCTCGGCCGGCGAGGTGACCTGAGCGCCCGGCAGAGCGGCGTAGGTGGTGCCGCGATTGGACGGGCCGGTGCCATCGGCTTGCGCGAAAGCGCGGGTGATGTCACCGACCACCGGCTGCATCAGATGCGTGTTATCGGTGGGTGCGATACCAAGCATTTTCAGCGGGATATCGCCGCGCAGGCGGGCCTCCTTCGCCTTCAATTCGGTAGCGCGGGCGTCCATCTGATCGGCCTGGCCCAGAAGCTGGTCTTCCAGCCCCATCTTCTGGCTGATCAGGCGTTCGATCTCGTCGCGCTGATCGGAAATGTCACTTTCCGACACGAACAGGGCGTCATTTTGCGCTGCGGCCTGACGGCGCAGATTGACCAGATCGTTGTTCTGCTTGACCAGTCCGTTGGTGCGCTTTTGCAGCTCAGGCGTGATGGCGCGCATGATGATGGCGGCCAGCACGGCATCATTGGCCTTGCGGGGGGTGACAAAAAGCGCCGGCGGGGGATTGCGCGAATAGATTTGCAGGGCGCTGAGCAGGCGGGCCTGCTTGGCGCGCTCAATGCTCAGCTTGCGCGTGATGTCGATTTCCTGCTGGTTGAGGGTTTCGAGACGGGCGCGGAAGATGGCTGAGCGCGTTTCACCGGTGCCCTGCTTCTTGGAGATGTCGATGATCTGCTGGCGCAGGGCTTCTATTTCCTGCGCGATCTGACGGGCATTGCGGCGCTGGGTGTCGCTCTTGCGTTCTTCGGCGCGGCGCTGGGTGGAGAGATTATCAAGCGCCGCGCGATCGGCGGCGTTGAGGTCTTTCAGGCGCGTCTGCGCATCCGTCTGCATCGCCCCGAGCAGGGCGAAGACGGCAAGGCCGCTTAGCAGCAAATGGCGCGAAGACGCGAGCATGGTCTTGAGATAAGACGGTTCGCCTGAATTCTCAAGACGTGGTTTGATCAGGCCGCCAGGCGGATATAGCCGTCGCTGCCGATATGCGGGATGAGATCACGATAGGCCGGGATTTGCGGATGCGCGCTGGCCAGGGGGGGGTGGTGCGTTTCGGTGATGACAACGACGCGCGCGCCGGCGGCGTGGCCGGCTTCGATCCCGACGGCGGCGTCCTCGAACACCAGACAATCGGCGATATCGACGCCCAGCTTTTGCGCCGCCAGACGATAGCCCTGCGGATCGGGCTTGCCGGCGCTCACGTCTTCGGCGGTGATAAGCAGGGGCGGAGCGGGCAGACCGGCTGCCTTGATGCGGGCTTCGGCCAAGGCGCGCGGCGCGGAGGTGACGACGGCCCAGCGATCGGCGGGCAGGGCGCTCAGAAATTTATGGGCGCCGGAAATTTCCACGATTCCGTCGGCGGTTTTAATCTCATCCTGCGTAATGCCATGCGCCTCGACCGCCGGATCAAGGCCCGGAATTTTCAGGGCTGCGATCGTATCAACCGAGCGGGCACCGTGAATGGTGGGCAGGAAGGTTTCAACATCGAGCCCCTGGCGTTTCGCCCAGGCGCCCCATACGCGCTCGGCCGAGGCCATGGAATTCAACAACGTACCGTCCATATCAAACAGAAAAGCGCGGTAACGACCTTCCAGCAACGCATTTACACTTATCACGACACCCAACTCCACACCAAGTTTTACCGCACTCAGATATAAATGGTGCAGTGCAAAATGTCATGGGGGTAACGCAATTTAATCGCGGTGATAGGGCAATCCGGCCAAAATGGTGGTAGCGCGGTACATCTGCTCGGCCAGCATCACACGCACAAGGGCGTGCGGCCAGGTCTGCGGCCCGAAGGCAAGCGAAAAGGCCGAGGCTTTCAGTAGGGCCGGGTCAAGACCATCGGCCCCGCCGATCAGAAAGGTGACGCGACGCTCGCCGCGATCCTTGTAGGTATTCAGGCGCGTGGCGATCTGGCGCGAGGTCAGTGGCTCGCCATGTTCATCGCAGGTGATGAGGATGCCACCATCACTGAGTGTGCTCTTGATCGCCTCCATCTCCTGCGCTTTCAGCAGCGCTGAGGTGGCGGCCTTGGCGCCTTTTTTGGCTTCGACCTCAAGCAGGTCCACAGGCGAAATGCCTAAACCGCGCCCGGTTAAGGTGGCGCGGTTCAGATAGTCTTTCACGAGTGTGTTTTCGACGGTCGCGCCCAGTTTCCCTACGGCGCAGAGCGTGAGGCGCATCAGGCCTGGCCTAGGCTTGAATCGTGTGGCCCGTGCCGTCAGCCGACAGCGACCAGATCTTTTCGATATTGTAGAAGGCGCGGACTTCCGGACGGAAGATGTGCACAACAACATCGCCGACATCGATCAGAACCCAATCGCAAGCCGGGAGGCCTTCGATCTTGGCCTTGCCGAAGCCTTTTTCCTTGAGGGCGCGCACGACGTGATCGGCCAGCGCGCCGACATGGCGGTGCGAACGGCCGGACGCGATGATCAGGGTGTCGGCGACCGAGGACTTGCCTTTGAGATCGATACACACGATGTCCTGAGCCTTGTCATCGTCGAGACGTTCGACGATCAGGGTTTCCAGCGGCAGCATATCTTCGGTCGAGGGAGCTTCGTGGGAAGCGTTGACAACAGCTTCGGGAGCCTCAAACTGAGGGGCTTCGGGCGCAGTTTGCGCGGGTTGACGAGACAGGGCTTGGGTTCCTTTATGATCCACTATGCAAGCGCATTCCAAAAAAGTGTCAACACTTTTTGGATCAAAATGCGCGTCTTGAAGAGAGTACAATAGCACAAACTGCGCCAGAGGTCACCCTTTCATCGGGATTATCGTGTTTTAGCGTTTTGCCTTCAATTTCAGGCGTAAAGCCGTCGATGAATGGCTGTGTAACGGACCTTTGATATAGGTCCAGGCGGGAGGGCGGCGCAAGGCCAGGGTCGAGGCGGCGCGTTCATCGATCCGGTAGTGACCGAAACGCTGCGCCGCGGGGGAGAAGCGCGCCTTCATCAAGGCGCCGGGACGCGATACCACCGCGATCGGCACCATATGGACGATCTGGGTCCATCCGCGCCACTTGTGGAATTGCGCCAGGCTGTCGCCCCCCATGATCCAGACAAAATGAACGCCGGGATAGCGGGCCTTGAGGGCGCGCAGGGTATCGAGCGTATAGGTGGCGTGGATGCGCGTCTCGAAGTCGGAGATGATATCCATTGGGCCGATGAAGGGCTTTATCTGCGCGATGCGCGTGCTTAAGGGCGCGGTCTCCGCCTTCGACTTCAGCGGATTCTGCGGTGACACCAGCCAGATGATGCGGTCGAGCCCCAGCTTTTCACGCGCTGTGGCGGCGACGTGGCGATGCCCCTCGTGCGCCGGATTGAACGATCCGCCGAACAGGCCGATCTTCATGCCGGGTTCGAGATGAAAACCGCTGCGCAATCCCCCGGAGGAGACGGCAGGCCGCATCGGGGCAAGGCCAGCGCGAAACACGCTTTTAGGTGTCCATCGGGTTATAGGGCGCCGGCACGTCCGGCGTCGGATGCGCCTCTTCCAGCTTCTCGCCGGTTATGGTTTCCAGTGCCGCAAACAGCAGATCGCGCACGCCTTCGCCGGTGACGCCGGAGATCAGGAACGGGTTCTGGCCGCTGACCTTCTTGATCTTGGCGGCCAGCTTCTTGCGGGCGTCCTTGTCGAGCGCGTCACACTTGTTGATGGCCACCAGCTCGGTCTTGGAGCCGAGGATTTCGTCGTAGGCGTTCAGTTCCTTGCGGATCACCTTGTACGATCCCACCGGATCGTCCTGAGTGCCGTCGATCAGGTGTATCAGCACTTTGGTGCGCTCGACGTGGCCGAGGAACTTGGTGCCGAGGCCGGCGCCTTCCGAAGCGCCCTCGATCAGGCCGGGAATATCGGCCATGACGAAGCGCTGCTCAGGGCCAAGATCGATGACGCCGAGATTGGGCACCAGCGTGGTGAAGGGATAGTCGGCGATCTTGGGCTTGGCGGCGCTGGAGGCGGCCAGGAAGGTCGACTTGCCGGCATTGGGCAGGCCCACGAGACCGGCGTCGGCGATCAGCTTGAGGCGCAGCCAGATCCAACGCTCTTCGCCATCCTGACCGGGCAGGGCGAATTTCGGCGCCTGATTGATCGGCCCCTTGAAGCGCGTATTGCCCCAGCCGCCATTGCCGCCCTTGGCGAGCATATAGGTCTTGCCCTCGACATCGAGATCGACGATCAGGGTTTCGTGGTCTTCTTCGAAGACTTCGGTGCCGACGGGCACATACATCACGATGTCTTCGGCGTTGGCGCCGTGCATCTGACGTCCCATGCCGTGGGTGCCGGTCTTGGCCTTGAAGTGCTGCTGATAGCGGTAATCGATCAGGGTGTTGAGGCCTTCCTTGGCCACGATCCACACATCGCCGCCCTTGCCGCCATCGCCGCCGTCGGGGCCGCCATTGGGGATGAATTTTTCACGGCGAAACGAAACGGCGCCGGCGCCGCCGTTACCGGAACGGATATAGATTTTACACTGATCGAGGAATTTCATTGGGGTTCTTTGAAGCAAAACGTTTGAAAAAGCAAGAAACCCCACCACCACGCCGATAAATCGACGCGCTGATGGGGAGACGTTTCTTGCTCGGTGCGTTTTACAGTATGCGGATCATATGGAGCGCGAGGTGTTCGCCTTCGCGCGCCAATGAGGTTTCCAGCGTCTTGCGGCCGGTATAGAGGAAGTCGGCGCTGATCAGGGCGCGGGCCGAAGGCTCGTTATCGGCAAAGTGCGCCGCATGGACGATGCGGTGAACCTTGCGCTTCTTGCACCAGCGCAGCAGGCCGTCCGTCGCCTCGATCGCATAGCCCTGCCCCTGATAGGCGGGTGCGATAAAGACGCTGAGGTTTGGGCCAAACGCATGGATGCCGCCGGAGGTGCCGCAGGCCGATTTGGTCAGGCTGATGACGCCGATCAGGCGGTCATCCTCCAGTCGGATCGCCCAGTGACTCAAAAGATTGGGGCTGACGGGCGTCGCCGACATCTTGGCCAGCAGGGCCTCGGCCTCGTTTCGGTTCAGCGGGTGCGGAATGGCATGGGTCATGCGCGCCGAGTTCTTGTCGGCGAATACGGCCATGAAGGTGTCGAGGTCCGTCTTTCGCAAAGGCGTCAGGCTGAGGCGCGTGGTTTCGATGCTGCGGCCGCCATGCGGGGCTGCGGCTTTTTCGTGATCGGGCCGGATGTGTTCGTTGCGCATGATCATCTCTCTCACTCCGTAGCCCCGGCGCTGGTATAGCCGCAGGCTGAGGTCTATTTAGGGTCAAACTGTGTCAGTTCCACCACAGGTCTCGAAGAGCGGGATCACATTCAGTTGTTTCTAATTTGGCCGTTGCTTCCAAATTCGGCACAACTGAAAACGAAAAACGGGAGCCCGGTAAAATCCGGACTCCCGCTCTAAACTCGGTCCGGATCGGCTTAAAAACTTAAGCACGATCCGAAATATCGAAGGCGTGCTTATTCAGCGGCCGCAGCCACCGGCAGGATCGACACGTAACAACGGTCGTCGCGCTTTGTAGTGAACTTCACATTGCCTGTCGCCGTGGCGAAGAGGGTGTGATCGCGGCCGAGGCCGACATTGTCACCAGCGAAGAACTTGGTGCCGCGCTGACGAACCAAGATGTTGCCGGCGAGAACGAGTTCGCCGCCGTACTTCTTGACGCCAAGACGCTTGGACTGTGAGTCGCGGCCGTTACGTGACGAGCCGCCAGATTTTTTGTGGGCCATGGGAGGGTGTCCTCTTAAACTTTAATCTTACGCTTCGCCAGAATCGTCGGCTGCGGTGGTTTCGGTCTTCTTCTTGGCGGGGGCCTTCTTGGGCTTTTCAGCCGCAACAGGGGCCTCAGCTTCGACAGCCGGGGTTGCGATGGCGGCGGCCAGGTTGCGCGGAGCCAGGTTACGGGCGCGGGCGTCGAGTTCGGCCTTCGTGGTCAGCGAAACGGTGCCTTCCCACTTTGCCGACTTGCCGGCGCCGAGGATCGAGGTGATGCGCAGAACCGACTGCAGTTGGCGATGGCCGCGGGTACGGCGATAGCCCTGACGACGGGTCTTCTTGAAGATGCGAACCTTCTCGCCCTTGCGGGTTTCGATCAGGGTGGCTTCGACAACGCCGCCGTCAACCAGCGGGGCGCCGACGACTGCACCGGCTTCATCGCCGAGCATCAGCACTTCGTTGAACTTAACAGCCGCGCCGGCTTCGCCTTCGAGCTTTTCGACAACGATCAGATCGCCAGCCGATACACGGTATTGCTTACCGCCTGTTTTGATGACCGCGTACATGGTCAAGAACCTTTGCGTAGGCACGGGGCTTTATAGAGAAAAGTCCTGCGCGGGAGAATGGAAAAACGCCCCAGGAACCATAAGGCTCCGGGCGAGAGGCGGCGACTTATACAAGGATATGTCGGTGAGTCAACGGGTTTATTGGCTTTTATGACGGGAATAAACTGCGGCGCGGGCAGCTTTGATTTGAAAGCTGTTATGCCCATGAAGCTCGACCCGCCCCCGTCAGGGTTATCAAGAACCATATCAGAAATGCGGAACCAAAAACACTAAAAGTCCAAAACGCACCTTGTCCCAACTGGCGAAAAAGCCTTGTGGCGCGCGGCCGAACCCCGTTGCTGTCGCTACTATAAGACTTACAACGGCAATCCACAGTGCTGTGATGGGTGGGGTTAGGGGAGTCCAGGCGGATATGTGTGCTGCAAAATGCGTGCTGTTGGCGCAAATCATGGACGTAATCCAAAGGACTAGATTGGCGCCTAACCAAAATAATCTGACCATAATTCCCCCGCAGGAAATCGTTACATAAACAACATGGCTTGATTTCAATGCGCGAAGGCTTAACTAAGCGGCAGACCCTTTCCACCTTTATAAAGTAACACCACCATGGCCGATACCGCTTCTGTCACCGCAAAAACCCCCGTCACCGTCCTGACCGGCTATCTGGGCGCCGGCAAGACGACCCTGCTCAACCGCATCCTGTCGGAAAACCATGGCAAGAAATACGCCGTCATCGTCAATGAGTTCGGCGAAATCGGCATCGACAACGACCTGATCGTCGGCGCCGATGAAGAAGTGTTTGAAATGAACAATGGCTGCGTCTGCTGCACGGTGCGCGGCGACCTGATCCGTATCCTGGCTGGTCTGATGAAGCGCAAAGGCCGGTTTGACGCCATCATCGTCGAGACCACGGGCCTGGCCGATCCCGGCCCGGTGGCCCAGACCTTCTTTGTGGACGAAGACATCAAGGCCAAGACCTATCTCGATTCTGTGACCGCGCTGGTGGATGCCCTGCACTTTGATGAAGCGCTCAGGACCGACCGCGTGGTCAAGGAACAGATCGCCTTTGCCGACCATATTATCCTCAACAAAACCGATCTGGTTGATGACGCCAAGCTTGATGAGATTGAAGGCCGCCTGAAGGGCCTGAACCCGCTGGCCAGCATCACCCGCGCCCAGCGGTCTTTTGTCGATATCGCTTCGCTGCTTAATCAGCACCGCTTTGACCTGACCAAGATGGACAGCATCGGTCATGATGACCACGATCACCACGATCACGATCATCATGGTCACGATCACGGGCATGACCACCACCACCACCATGATCACGGCCCGGCGCACGGTGAAGCCGGTCACGTCCATGATGAGCATTGCAGCCACACCATCAATCCGATCCACGACGAAGAGATCAAGAGCATATCCCTGAGCGCCGCAACGCCGATCGATGGCATTCGCTTTACCCAGTGGCTCGATAAGCTGCTGGCCGAAAAGGGACAGGACATCCTGCGCGCCAAGGGCATTCTCGACGTGAGGGGCGAGGACAAGCGTCTGGTCTTTCAGGCCGTTCACATGATCCTCGAAGGCGAGTTGCAGGGCGAATGGCGCGAAGGCGAAAAGCGTATTTCGCGCGCCGTGTTTATCGGCCGTCATCTCGATACGGTAGCGATCAAGGCCGGCTTTGAGGCCTGCATCGCGGCTTAATTCCTTTTTCTCCTCCCCTGCAGCGCAGCGTTCGGGGGAGGTGTCGCCGCGCAGTCGGCGACGGAGGGGGCAACCCGGAATTACGTTAAGAGGCCCCCTCCGGCGGGACTTCGCCCGCCACCTCCCCCGATTTGCCAAGAGGCTCGCAAGGGAGGATGAAGTGATACTTCCCAAACCGTTTTCATCACCTTATAAGCGCCCTCATGACCTTTGCTTACCAAAACTCGTTCGACTCCTATGTGGTCGCCGCCCTTTTCGATACGCTCGGTGAGCCCGTGGTGGCGCTGGCCGATGGCCGCGTCGTTTTCCCTGAAGCCGACGCGCGCTATGACGCGCACCCTGACGCCAGCATCCTGAGCGCCGTCATCCACCCGACCGGCCTTGGCGTCATCACCGGTGGCGATGATGGCCGCGTGGTCTGGACAACGAAGGAAGCCGGCCCGATCGAACTGGCGTCGCACAAGGGGGCGTGGATCGACGTCATCGCTGTGGCACCCGAAGGCCAGGTGATCGCGTACGCCACCGCCAAGAAGGTGCATGTGCTCGATCTGCTCAAGAAAGAGAGCAAAATCTTCACGCATGAGCATTCCGTCTCCGATCTCGTCTTCGATCCGAAGGCGCGCAAGCTCTACTGCGCCACCTATAATGGCGTGGTTGTGTGGTTTGCCCGTATCGATGAAAAGCAAAAGCCGACCAAGCTGTTCTGGGCCGGTTCGCACACGAAGATCGCCATGGCGCCGTCGAGCGAATTCGTCATCACCGCCATGCAGGAAAGTGCCCTACACGGCTGGCGGCTGAAGGATTCGAAAGACATGCGGATGGGCGGCTATCCCGCCAAGATCAAGAGCCTGAACTTCTTTGCCAAGGGCAAGCTTTTGGCCACCTCCGGCGCCAATGGCGCGGTGGTCTGGCCCTTCCTGCGCGCCAACGGCCCGATGGGCGAGGAAGCCTCCGAGATCAATCCGCTGGAAGGTACCATGGTCAGTTGCGTGGCCGGTGCGCCCGAGGAAACCATTCTGGCTGCCGGCACTGAGGACGGCCGCGTCTGGCTGGCTGAGCTGCAATCGACCCACATTGAGTGGATCAAGGGCGAAAAGGGCGCGGCCATCACCTCGCTGTCGCTCTCCGGCGAAGGCACGCGCATTCTGTTTGGTGATGAGGACGGAACCGTCTATATATTCGAACCTGCGGAGTAATTTGGACGCTGGGGGCGTGCATGAGTGACGGTAAGGGCGATGAGCCGGAGAATGACATTCCGGGTCTGGGTGAAGAGGTCATCTATGATGCCCCTGCGGAAGACACCACACCACCACCATCTGTAAAGCCTGTGCCCCTTAAACGTAAATTCCGTCCGTTCCGTTTCGCCGTCGGCTGTGTCGTCGGCTTCTTCGCCTTTTCGATCCTGTCGGTCGCCATCCATCGCTTTGTGCCGGTGCCTATTACGCTGCTGATGATCGAGCGGCTTGGTCATGGTAATGGCCTTGATCACCGCTGGGTGCCGGCGTCGCAGATCTCGGACAATCTCAAGCGCGCCGTCATCGCTTCGGAAGACGCCAAGTTCTGCACGCATGATGGCTTCGATATCCAGGCCATCGAAAAGGCCCAGCGCTACAATGCCACCCACAAGAAGAAGCGCGGCGCTTCGACCATTTCGCAGCAGACCGCCAAGAATGTTTTCCTGTGGCCGGATCGTTCCTGGGTGCGCAAGGGCTTTGAGGTCTATTACACCTTCCTGATCGAGCATATGTGGTCGAAGGACCGGATCATGGAGGTCTATCTCAACTCTATCGAGATGGGGCCGGGCGTCTATGGCGCCGAGGCCGCCTCGCAATATTGGTTTGGTCACAGCGCGAAGACGCTCAGCCGCGCGGAAGCGGCGCAACTGGCGGCCATCCTGCCCAATCCGATCAAGCGCAAGGCCAAGGGCAACAAGCGCTCCGGCCGCATTGCCGCCAATGCGCGCACCGTGGTCAGTCAGGGACTGGACGCCTGCGCAGCGGAATAAACAGAGGTATGGTTTACTAGCTTTCCAATATTTGGCTTTGCAGCAATCATCCTGTGATGGCGTTATTTGTCTGTCATTAAAGGGGGCTATTGATCGCATCGGGGGGATAAGCAAATGACGGAATACGCAGTCAATGACTGGCTAAATATTGCTCTCCAATCTCTGGAATGTCTGGCAGCGATAGCAATCGGTCTGGCCTATTTCCGCCAAGGGGGCGTCCAGGCCCGTGCCAGGCTGGCTAGCCGCTTCGGCCTTACAATTAGCGCCGCAGCACGCCTCTATCAAGAGGCACGGACGCCGCTATACGTGTTGTTGCGCGGGCTCGGCGGACTGGGATTTGTCGTCCTGGGACTAGGCGGATTGGCAAACCTAGCTGTGCTCATCTTCTTCGATCAGTTGAGTATGAAGCTGATAGAAATGCAGGTGTATCTCCTGATCGGCGGTATCGCTTATGCCATGGCCTCGATTGGTCTTCTCGCACTGTTCAAAGCAGAAACCATCGTGCGGCTGAAACATCTGAATCTGCTGGCAAACGGTCAGGAGCCAGTTGAATCAGGACTGCCATTGCTTAGGACAGATGGTCGCGAGGTTTTGAAAGTGCGGATTATCGGTTTTGCCCTTCTGGCGATACTTGTGTGGAACGCTTGGAGATTTGTACCGCTGATGATGCACTGGCCGCATCCTGTGGCTTGACCTCCACGATCAAATAGCCTTTCCTCTCGGCATTCACCTTGGGAGGTCTGTTATGAAGCGTCTGTTAGTGTCCGCCGCGTGTCTTGCCCTGCTGACGGGCTGCGCCACCACCTCAGCCCCGACGGCGCCGGTCGCCGAAGCACCGCCTGTTGCACCTGAACCGGCGGTCCCGCCGGTCGCGTCCGCCAAGCCCACCCCGGCCGAAGCCAAGGCCTTCGCCGATGAGGCCGAAACCAAGCTGGCCGACCTCAACGAATATGCCCAGCATGTGCAGTGGATGGGCGCCACCTTCATCAATTACGACACCGAATGGCTTCAGACCCGCGCCGATGCGGCGCTCAATGAGGCTCAGGTCAGCCTGGCGCTGCAAGCCGCCAAATATAACGATGTCGACGTCGATGCGGTAACGCGCCGCAAGCTGTTGCTGTTGCGGGTGTCGCAGGTTTTACCGGCGGCCGACAAACCCGGCGCGGCGGCCGATCTGGCGGCGGTCAATACCCGCCTGGGTTCGACCTATTCGACCGGAAAATTCACCTGGAACGGCAAGGTTTATAATCTCGACGAAGCCTCGCGCACCATGGCCGCGTCGCGCGATCCGAAGGTCACCCGCGCCATGTGGGAAGGCTGGATGAGTATCGCCGCGCCCATGAAGGGCGACTACGCCAAGCTGGCGCAGCTTTCCAATGCCGGCGCCGAAGGGCTGGGCTTCAAGGATACCGGCGCACTGTGGCGTTCGGGTTATGACATGGCGCCGGATGCCTTCGCCACCGAGACAGACCGCCTGTGGTCGCAGGTCGCGCCCTTCTATAAAAATCTGCATTGCTATACGCGCCGCAAGCTCAATGAGAAATATGGCGACAGCGTGCAGCCGAAGTTCGGACCGATCCGTGCCGACCTGCTCGGCAATATGTGGGCGCAGGACTGGTCGAACATCTATGACGTGGTGGCGCCGAAGGGCATCAAATCGTCCTACAGTCTCGACAAGCTGCTGGTGCAGAAGAAGTACGACCCCATCAAGATGGTCAAGACCGGCGAGAGCTTTTACACCTCGCTTGGTTTCGCGGCCCTGCCGCAGACCTTCTGGGAGCGCTCGCAGTTCACCCGTCCGAAGGACCGCGAAGTCGTCTGCCACGCCTCGGCCTGGGACGTCGATAACCTGTCCGACGTGCGCATCAAGATGTGTACCAATGTCAATGGTGAGGACTTCTACACCGTCCACCACGAGCTGGGGCACAACTTCTATCAGCGCGCCTACAAGGATCAGCCGTTCCTGTTCAAGAACAGCGCCAATGACGGTTTCCACGAGGCGATCGGTGATTTCGTCGGCCTGAGTTCGGTGACCCCGACCTATCTCAACCAGATCGGCCTGCTCGACAAGGTGCCGGACGAATCCGAGGATATCCCGTACCTGCTCAAGATGGCCTTGCAGAAGGTTGCCTTCCTGCCGTTCGGCATCGAGGTCGATCGCTGGCGCTGGGAGGTCTTTTCCGGCAAGATCACCGAGGCGCAGTATAATCAGCGCTGGTGGGAACTGGTGGGCAAGTATCAGGGGCTTTCGGCGCCGGCCGTGCGTCCGTCCAATGCCTTCGATCCGGGCGCGAAATACCACGTGGCGGCCAGCGTGCCCTACACGCGCTATTTCCTGGCGGCGATCCTCCAGTTCCAGTTCCAGCGCGCGGCCTGCGATCAGGCGGGCTGGAAGGGTCCGCTGGCGCGTTGCTCGATCTATGGCGAGCGCGCGGTGGGTGAAAAGCTGAACGCCATGCTGGAGATGGGGCAATCAAAGCCCTGGCCGGATGCGCTGGAAGCCTTCACCGGCCAGCGTGACATGGATGCGACGGCGATTCTGGATTATTTCGCACCGCTCAATGCGTGGCTGGAAGAACAGAATAAGGGCCAGACCTGCGGCTGGGAAGGCTCGATATAAGGTATGGGGTTTGGGGCCTGCGGCCCCAAGTCTTCTCTCCTTCCGAAGAAGCCCGGCCCCTTTGAGGGCCAGGCTTTCTTCGGAACAAGGCAAGGTTTGTACGGTCACAGACCCCACGCCCCATAGCTATACGCAATGATCTCTGGAGTATGCCTTGGTAAATTATGCCGCTCAAGATACCTATTATGTAGTTCAAAGCGGAACGTGGCGGCTTCCGGTTGTTATACTTGGGGGGGGCGCTCGTAGCTGTTTGGCTGATGACGTTCTGGAAAGGCATCAAGACGGGAAGGCTAACTGCAATTGTCATTGCCATTGGTTTCGGCATTTTGACGCTCGTGCCTTATGTCTCAATGTATATCAATCTGGTCAAATTTGGCGCAGACATTTCAGTAATATTACCTTCTCTGCTGTCGTGGCTGGGCATGGTCGAGATTGTATGGTTGCCGTTGGCTTGGTTGACCGTGATTTATGGCAATTGGCTTTACCGGAAGCGCATCCGCCTGAAGACCAGCAGTCAGGTATTTGACTGACTGGGACCCCAAACCCCATAGGTTTATCTCAGCATATCAACCGCTGTATCGGTTGCCATAGCAAGCGCTTTTTCATCGAACATCAGCGTCATGTGTCCCTGATCCGGCAGAATCGTCACAGCGATCTTCGGATTGGCCTTACCGATTTCGACAGGATAGGCCGAAGCTGTGAAAAGTTCATCATTGGCGCCGATCAGGATGCGCGTCGGTTGCCGGATCGCCGCCAGTCTGGCCTGCCAGTCCTGTTGCAGATTGGCCGATGCCAGCAGGGCGTGACTATAGGTGCGCGGACGCTGGTTGTCGTTTTCCAGCACCGCCATGGCCAGAACGGTCAGGTGATCAAGCGCAGACATGCCGAAGCGGTTGAGAATGGTCAGGACGACGATGCGCGGCACGCTGACCACCGTCCAGCCGCCCTGCGAGGGGCGATCCATGGGTGTGTTGGGCGCGATGAAAGGCGACAGCGCCAGATAGCCGTTGAAGTTACCGGCATAGTGGCTGGCGGCGGTGCGCAGGATGACAGCACCGCCCATAGAATGCCCGACCAGCAGCCGCTTTTCACCGGGATGTTCGCGTTTAATAAGCTTTACCAGATCATCGAGATCGTCTTCGTATTGCCCGCGATAGACGATATCTCCAAGCCGGCCGTTCGGGCCGGGACTCATACCGTGACCGCGCAGATCAGGCGCGTAGACGGTGATGCCGCGCGCGGCATAGGCCTTGGCCAGACCGTGAACGGCCAGTGACGTGCCGGAGGAGCCATGCACCAGAACAGCCACGCCGCCGCCGGGTCTGCCGGCATAGATGTGATAGGCGAGCTTCCCGCCATCCCGCGCCGTCAGGTAATGATAAGCGGGCAGTTCGCGGCTGAAACGCGCGAACGGATCATTGGCCTTTTCGACGGCGGCGATAAGGGGCGGCGCTTTCGGGGCTGTGAAGATCAGTATGCCGCCGGCGACAGCGATCATGACAAGAGGTATAAGGATAAGACCGCGAAGAAGATGTTTGAGCATGAGGCTCTCCTGTGGATGTGACCTCGCTTGCTTATGGGGCGCGTGCCTCGTAGTCTTGGCGTCTTTCGTGGATGGTCGCCAAATTTCGCCAATGGATTTGTTTCGTCTCTTAAGCTTTCGCTATGCGCCGCATCGCTCATTGCAGGCGTTGCTGACCATGCCTTTTCTGGGGCTGTTGCTGGCCTTGTTCGGGCCTTTCGGCAGCTATACCACCATGGATTTCTGGGAGCGTTGCGCACATTTTTCGCTGTGTTTTACGGTTATTGGCTTCGTTATCATGGAGGGCGCTTACCGGCTGGCGCGGCGCTTTTTCGCCGGCAATTGGCCCTTGTGGGTAGCCTTGGTTTACGATGCCGTTCTGGTCTTGCCGGCGGCCGTTATCGTCTGGGGCTCGCTGCATGTTTTCGGCCGAGGCGCCTTGCGGTTTGTTCACTTCACGGACCTGCTGTGGCAGAACCTGTTCGTGATATGGGTGGTGCAGGCCAGCATCACGCTGGTGGCATGGCTGCGCCATAGCCGGTTGCCAAAGCCTGAGCCTGCGGTGGCAGGGGAGGCGTTCCCCCTGGCGCATCGCTTGCCGTTCGCGCTGAAACGCAGCGCTGTGCTGGCCATGTCGTCGGAAGATCATTATCTGCGCATTTACACGGCGCGCGGCGAGGCGCTGATCCATATGACCCTGACCGAGGCGGTCGAATTGTTAAAAGACGGCTTCCAGATTCATCGTTCGCACTGGGTCCACGATGGTGCGGTCAAGGATTACAGAAACGGCTTGGTCGAGCTGAATACGGGTTTGAAGCTGCCGTTAAGTCGCCACCGTCGGAAAGAGTTCGAGGCGTGGCTGGAACAGGTGAGCTGAACATTCGGGGCGTGGGGTCTGTGACACCACAAACCTTACCTTATTCCAAAGAAAAACCCGGCCTTTTGGACCGGGTTTTTCTTTGGAAAGAGATGAAGACTTGGGGCCATTGGCCCCAAACCCCGTAAGTTATGCCAGCTTGATCTCGCGCAGCCTCTGCATCAGGAAGTCCTGCGCCGTGATCGGTTCGCCCCCCAGATCGGGATGCTCAGGCGTGATGCAGTTCGGCAGGATTTCGATCACATAGGGCGGCTCGAAATGCAGGAAGAACGGCGTCGAATACCGCGCGAAATCCTTGCGCCCCTCAGCCGGATTGATGACGCGGTGCTGGGTCGACGGCAGAACCCCGTTGGTTAGTCGTGACAGCATGTCGCCGATATTGCAGACAATGCAGTCGGCGGGCGGGGTGATCGGCAGCCACTGGCCATCACGGTCGAGCAGTTGCAGGCCGGGCTCCTCAGCGCCCAGCAACAGGGTGATGACATTGATATCGCCATGCGCGCCGGCGCGGACGCTCTCACCCGGCGTGGTCACCGGCGGATAGTGCAGCAAGCGCAGCACGCTGTTGCCATCTTTGACCGTGGGCGTGAAAAATTCCGCATCGAGCTTCAGATAGGTGGCGATGGCGCGCAGCACCTTCTTGCCGAGCGTGTCGAGCGCTTCGTAGAGCGCGTAGGTGCTGGCATGGAAGTCGGCGATCTCCTGCGGCCACAGGTTTTCCGGCATATAATCCGTGTACGGATGACCTGCGGGGAGCTCGCGGCCGATATGCCAGAATTCCTTGAGATCGTGGTGCGTGGCGCCCTTGGCGGTCTCGATGCCGAAGGGCGTATAACCCCGCGCGCCGCCCATGCCGGTCTGGCGATAGCGCAACTTGGTGGCTTCGGGCAGGGCGAAGAAGGCCTTGGTGGCGCTGAGTGCCCGATCAAGCAGGGCCGGATCAAGCCCATGGCCGCCAAGCACTGCGAAGCCGTAACGCTCGAATGCCGCGCCCAGGCTCTGCGAAAAGGCAGCGAAATCGGTCTCATACAGCGCTAACGGTACAGGCGGAATGGCGGAAACGGGGGCGGGGGTATCGGGCATGTCAGGCACTCTTGAAAGGGTTGCGCCTTCATAAGCTGCCAGCCCTTGGCCGACAAGAGCAACTAAAATCCCACAACCCCGATTAACCTTCGCTCAGGGGATGATTTTTGCAACAAACTCGGTTATGACCGCAGGAGGTGTAACGCGACTCGTGATGAGGGCGCGGTGTTTTGTGCTGCTAAGGCGGATACGGGTTGTTTCGAGTATGGGTGAGGGTCGCAGGTTTGGGATGTGGACGAGGGCAGCCGTCATGGTTATGGCCGCCGCGTCCCTGTTATGCCTGACCACCGCCAGCCTGCCGAGCCTTGGCTGGGCCCAGAGTGACAGTGCGGAGTCCAACCCCTCTATCGCACAGCAGATCGCCGATTCCGACCTGCAGCCGGTCAATTCCACCAAAGCCTTAAGAAGTTCCGAGCAGTCGGTGGTGCGCGTTCTGGTCGTCTATCGCGGTTATGGCGGCGTGCCGCTCGATACGGTCGGTATGGGCTCAGGCTTTGTGGTGGCGCCCGGCTATATCGTCACCAATTACCACGTCATCCAGGTGCCGCCCGAAGCTTCCAGCGCCGATATCTATATCGTGCCGCATAAGGATTCCGGCGCCAGCTACCAGCCGGTGCAACTGGTCAAGCCGTGGGTCGAAGGCGATCTGGCCCTGCTGGCCGCGCCCGGCCTGAAAATCCCGCCGCTCAAGCTGTATCTGACCCCTTACAAGAACGAACGCGTCGTTTCGATGGGCTATCCGGACGTCACGGATCACCTGCTGAATCGCTCCGGCACCGCCTTGCTGGAACCGGCCGACGCCTATGTGACGCAAGGCTCCATTGCGCTGTTTGCCTCCACCAACCCGGACGGCAGCCGCGTCGAGACCCTGTTCCATACCGCGCCAATCAACCATGGCAATTCCGGCGGCCCGCTGCTCAACGAATGCGGTCAGGTGGTCGGGGTCAACACCTGGACGGCGCCCTCCACCATGTCGGCTGGCGGCAATCTCGATATTTCTGCGGGCCAGTTCGTCGCCACCCATGTGTCGGCGCTCAACACCTTCCTGAGCTCGGCGGGTGTCAGCCCCGGTCTGGTCAGCGCGCCCTGTTACGCCAAGAGCGAGGACGAGATCGTCAAGGACGACGCCCTTTCGCGGGTTCTGGCTGCCGCCGCCGAAGCGCAGGTTCAGCGCCTGGCCGAGCAGAAGAAGGCCGAGGCCGACCGCGCCACCCTGGAGCGTTTGCAACTGGGCGCCATGATCGTGCTGTCGGGGCTGGTGCTGGTGCTGATCGGCCTGATTATCCGTCGTGAAATCCTGCATCGCGCCGAGATTCATCGCAAGGAACACGGCGCACCGACCGCTTTCTCGGATGAGGCGCCGTCGGAGTCACCGAAGCCCGGCAAGACCAAGCCGGTGCGTGCGGAAAGAGTGCGGACGGACCATCTGGAAAAGGTGCGCACGGCCATTACCTCACGCGTCAAGCACCCGATCCCGTGGGGCTGGATCTTCCTGGCGGCCGTCATCATCATCGCTGTGGCCACTTTCCTGATCAAGGATCACGACATTTATCGCCGTCTGACCAAGCCCAAGGTGGCCGCGCCGGTGGCGGCGGCAGCCGCCGTCCACATGGTCTGTGCCATCGACAAGGCGGCGTCGAGCAATCCTTTGAGCGATGCCGGTCCGGTCGAGTTCGATTTTGACGCCATCCACGCCTGCGTCAACGATCGCACGCCTTACGAGCCACAGGCCAATGGCACGCTTTTGCGCTTCACCACGGGTGACGCCAATCCGGTGGCGGCGCGCATGGAACTGGCGGCCGACGCCACCACCTTCATTCGCTACGAATACCGGATGGAGCCGGCGCAGTATGCGGCCTTCAAGGGGCAGATGAGCGCGCTTGGCTCGTTCCGCTGCTCGGCCCATGCCGATCAGGGTGCGTTGACGGCGCTGGCTGACAATCTTGCCCGTGTGCGCGGTCTGTCCCAGACCTATCTGACCATGGCGCCGGAGACCAAGACGGTCTGGCGTTGCGCACCGCAGACCGGGCAAGGTTAACCTTCGCCCTATCTATGCCTTCATGCTGTGTTCAGGCGGTTATCTGTAAAGCTTACCCGTGAGTTTTGTTTGCGCCTGTGGATCAACACCATGGCCTTATGAAATCCTAACGAATCCGCGCGGTCTTCCTGCCAGCCCCCTTACCCGTCCTGTGCGATGGCTGAGAGGCTGACCTGAATTTGGCCCCGCCATTTTAAGGCTGACCGCCGAACGCGGTCGAAAACATACATCTGAGGAGTTATTCAATGCGTACTTTCAATCTGTCGAGCCGTAACGTGGTTCTGGCCCTGACCGGCGCGGCCTTTCTGCTGGCTGGTTGTGAAACCGTCGATACCAGCAATGGCGTCAAGACGAGCAGCAAGACCAAGTCCGGCGCCCTGATCGGCGCAGGCGCAGGCGCCGTATTGGGCGCCCTGTCCAACAAGAACGACCGCCGCAAGAACGCCGTCATTGGCGCCGGTATCGGCGCGCTGGCCGGTGCGGGCGTTGGCGCCTATATGGATCGCCAATCCAAGGACCTGCGCGCCCAACTGGAATCGCGCGGCGTCTATGTCACCCGTCAAGGAGACAACATCATCCTGAACCTGCCGTCGGATGTGACCTTCTCGACCGGCAGCGCCGATATCGCCGGTTCTTTCCTGCCGGTGCTCGATGACGTCGCCACCATCCTGAACCAGTATCCTTCGACCTATATCGACGTGGTCGGCCATGCCGACAGCCAGGGTTCGGACGCGTTTAACCTCGACCTGTCCGAGCGCCGCGCCAACGCTACGGCCGGCTATCTGGTGGCGCGCAAGGTCAAGAGCGAGCGTATCTATGTCGCCGGCATGGGTGAAACGCGCCCGATCGCCAGCAATGATACCGCTGAAGGCCGCGCCAAGAACCGTCGCGTTGAGATCACCCTGCGCCCGGTGGAATAAGACTTATTTACCCTGTTTTTTGAGGGAATATCAAAGTTACGGGTTTAGATTGGCGGCATGGAAACACCATGCCGCTTTTCGCTTTTAGGGGCTGAGGTCGATAGAGTGACCCCTGCCTGTGTGATGGAGTTCGTTGGCCGCAAGGTGGCGGCGAAGGAGCGCGCCATCGTGGCCAATCACAACCTGCACAGCCTTTATCTGTTTCAGAAGCGCGCCGACATGCGTGCCTTTTACGAAAAGGCCGATCTGATCGAGATCGATTCGACGCCGATGATCGCCTGGGCCAAACTCATGGGCCATCCGGTATCGCGTGATCATCGCTGCACCTATCTCGATTTCCGCGAAGATTTCTGGGCGCTGGCGCAAACGCATAACTGGCGTGTCTATCATGTCGGTGGTGAGGCCGCGCACAATGACGCCTCAAAGGCGGCGATCCTTGGGCGTTTTCCGAAGGTGCATCTCGACCTGCATACCGGCTTTTTCGACATGAAAGGGGCGGATAACGACGCCCTTCTGGCTGATCTGAAGGCGAAACGTCCGGACGTCCTGCTGGTCGGGATGGGCATGCCGCGCCAGGAAACATGGATTCTCGCTAATCTTGAGCGCCTGCCCGATTGCGTCATCCTGCCGGTCGGGGCCGCCTTTGATTATGAGGCTGGCGTCATGTACACGCCGCCGCGCTGGACGGGCCAGCTCGGCATCGAATGGCTGGTCAGGTTCTTCCATGAGCCTCAGCGCCTTTTCGAGCGCTATTTCATCGAACCGTGGTGGCTTATACCGCAAGCCTTACGCGATGTATGGCGTCGCCGCTCGATTGCCTGAGAGATCAGTGCGTTGTTAATCTCCATTAACAATCATAGTTAACGCCGCTTTAACCGCACACGGGCAAACTGCCGGCCACGGACGGATCGCGTCCGGATGTCAGTATCAAGGCGCCAGATGACCGCACTTCTTCATCGTGATTTCTCGCCACAGACCGATCCGGTCAAGAACAAGGTCGTGCTGATCACCGGCGGCACCGGCTCGTTCGGCCGCCGCATGGTCCAGACCCTGCTGGAGACATATGATCCGCGCAAGGTGATCATCCTGTCACGTGACGAACTCAAGCAATACGAGATGAAGAACGAGCTGGAAGAGCGCTTTGACAAGGTGAAAATGTCGAAGATGCGCTTCTTCCTGGGCGATGTGCGCGACCGCGACCGCCTGAACATGGCCTTTCGCGGCGTCGATCTCGTCATCCATGCGGCGGCGCTGAAGCAGGTGCCGGCGGCTGAATATAACCCGTCGGAATGTATCGCCACTAATATCAATGGTGCGGAGAATGTGGTGGCCGCCGCGTTTGCCGCCCACGTGAAGAAGGTGGTGGCGCTCTCCACCGACAAGGCATGCTCGCCGATCAATCTCTACGGCGCCACCAAACTGGCCTCTGACAAGATCTTCGTCGCCGCCAACAATATGTCGGGTGATATCGGTACGCGTTTCTGCGTGGTGCGCTATGGCAATGTCGTCGGTTCGCGCGGTTCAGTGGTGCCCTTCTTCAAGCGCCTGCTGGAAAAAGGCGCGACTGACCTGCCGATCACCGATCCCCGCATGACGCGCTTCTGGATCTCGCTCGATCAGGGCGTGGCCTTTGTCCTGTCCTGTCTGGAGCTGACACAGGGCGGTGAGATTTTTGTGCCGAAGATCCCAGCGACCCTGGTCACCGATCTGGCCACCGCCATGGCGCCGGAGGCCACCCAGACGGTTATCGGCATCCGTCCCGGTGAGAAGCTGCACGAGATGATGATCTCGGCCGATGACTCCCGCTCGACCTACGAGCTCGACGACCGCTATGTCATCGAGCCCGAATTCGCCGAATATACCCGCAAGAGCTTCTCCAAGGTGCGCGGCATCAGGAAGGTCGATGAGGGCTTCTCCTATGCCAGCGACAACAATGAAGAACGTCTGGACGCCACAGGCATCAAGGACATGATGAAGGCGTATCTGTCGTGAGGGTTTGTTTCACTTTTTCCTCCCCTGCGAAGCGGGAACCTTCGTTCCGAGAGAGGTGTCGAGCAAGCGTAGCGCGTCGAGACGGAGGGGGCGTTTTTGTTAGCGCGGCTTACCCCCTCCGACAGCGACACCGGTCCTGCGGACCTCGCGCTGCCACCTCCCCCGCTTCGCAGGGGAGGAAAAGATGACCTTTCTTCCCTATGGCCGCCAGTCGATCAGCGAGGCCGATATTGAGGCGGTCGTGGCGGCTCTGCGCTCCGATTTCCTGACCACCGGCCCTCTGGTCGAGCGCTTCGAAAAGGCGCTGGCCGATGCCGTGGGCGCCAAGGAGGCCGTGGTGGTTGCCAATGGCACGGCGGCCCTGCATCTGGCGGTCATGACCGAGGAACTGTCGGCGCGCTGCGCGGTGATCGTGCCGGCCATCACTTTCGCCGCCTCGGCCAATTGTGTCGCCTACTGCGGTGCGCCGGTGATCTTCGCCGATGTCGATCCGGTCACCGGCCTGATCACCGATGAAAGCTTCGATGATGCGCTTAAAATCCTGGAGCGCGACCATCATGGTTATCGTCTCGGTGGGGTCATTCCGGTTCATTATGCCGGCCGGCCCGTCGATCTTTCTCATATTCATGACGTATGCGGCGCGCGCGGTTCGTTCGTTATCGAAGACGCCTGCCACGCCATCGGCACGGTGGGGCCGCAAGGGGCTGTCGGCAGTTGTCAGGCCTCCAACATGGCCTGCTTTTCATTCCACCCCGTCAAGACCCTGACCACCGGCGAGGGCGGGGCGATCACCACCCATGATCCGGTGCTGGCGAAACGCCTGCGCGCCTTGCGTTCACACGGAATCGAGCGCGATCCGGTGCATTTCGTAGGTCTGCGTTATGACGGCGAAGGCGATACCGGCCCGTGGGTCTATGAGCAGCAATGCCTTGGTTATAACTATCGTTTGCCGGACCTGAATTGTGCGCTCGGCCTGTCGCAATTGCAGCGTTTGCCGGACTTCGCAGGCCGCCGCAAAACCCTGGTCAGGGCCTATCAAGCCGCACTGGAAGAAACGAACATTCCGGTAAACTGGAAGTCTTCGGAGCATGATGCGGTGTTCCATCTTTTCGCGGTGAACATCGATTTCGCGGGTCTCGGCACCACGCGCGCGGCCGTCATGTCTGGTTTACGCGAACGCGGCATCGGCACCCAGGTGCACTACATTCCGGTGCATCGCCAGCCGTGGTGGCAGACCCATGCGCTGGCGCAGCGTGCGCTGCCAGGCGCTGATTGTTTCTATCAAAACACACTCTCTTTACCGCTTTATGCTGACATGAGCGATGATGACCCGGCGCGGGTCATTGAGGCGTTGCGTGAGGTGCTGGGATGAGTCTGGAAGTTGTTATTGATGGCCGCAAGATCGGCGCCGATCATGAGCCCTATATCATTTGCGAACTCTCCGGCAATCACAACGGCTCGCTCGATCGCGCCCTGAAAATGATCGATGCGGCGGCCGAGACCGGCTGTGACGCCATCAAGCTCCAGACCTATACCGCTGACACCATCACCCTGGATTCTGACCGGCCGGAGTTTTATCTTCATGGCGGCCCGTGGGACGGCCGTTCGCTTTACGAACTGTATGAGGAAGCCCACACACCGTGGGACTGGCATCCGGCGCTGTTCGAGCGGGCTAAAAAACACGGCGTGACGATGTTTTCATCGCCCTTCGATGAAACAGCGGTTGATCTGCTGGCGGGGCTTGAGGCGCCGGCCTACAAGATTGCCTCGTTCGAACTGGTTGATCTGCCGCTCGTCGCTTACGTGGCGCAACAGGGCAAGCCCATGATCATGTCGACAGGCATGGCCAATGCGCGTGAGATCGATGCGGCGGTCCAGACCGCGCGCAAGTTCGGCACCGGCGAGATCATCTTGTTGCATTGTGTATCGGAATATCCGGCCAATATCGCTGACGCCAATGTCCGCACCGTGCCCGATCTTGGCCGCAAGTTCGGCTGCGTCTCGGGTCTGTCCGACCATACTTTCGGCACGGCGGCCAGCGTGGCGTCGGTGGCGGTGGGCGGCTGTGTGATCGAAAAGCACTTTACCCTCGCCCGCGCGGACGGCGGTCCTGATTCCGGCTTTTCGCTGGAACCTGCCGAGTTCGCGGCGCTGGTGCGTGACTGCAAGGACGCCTGGCGGGCGCTGGGTCGCGTCCATTATGAGACGCTCGGCACCGAGCAGGGTTCGAAAACCTTCCGGCGCTCGCTCTATGTGGTGAAGGACGTCAAGGCCGGCGAGGCGCTGACCAAGGACAATATACGCTCGATCCGGCCCGGCCTCGGGCTGCCGCCCTCACGCCTGTGGGACGTGGTCGGCAAGGCGGCCAGCCGTGACCTGATGCGCGGTGAGCCGCTCGCCGACGACATGATCTCTCTTTAGCTCAAACGCCGCGTGGCTGCCTCGCACCGGCTCGGGCGGGTATTAGTCCGCGGCCGTCGCCTTGACCGTCGGCCGGAACGGGTTCCAGCCCTTGCGCATCTTCAGGAACGGGCGCTCGTAATAGGCGTAGGACAGGGTGGCGATGACCAGGGTGACAGGCACGATGGAAAACATTGAAAAGCCAACAAGAAGGCGTTCCCAGTATTTTCCCGGCACGAACAGCCGCAACTAGCCGAACTTACCCGCCTGATAATCGGCATAGGCCTGATGGATTTCCTGCACGGTGTTCATGACGAAGGGGCCGTGCGCGACGATTGGCTCATTGATCGGCGCGGCGTGTCCGAACAGAAGCACGCTGTCTTTTACCGCTTCGATATCGACCAGATCGCCCTCGCCAAATTCGACCAGGTTGAAGTGACTGACATCGGTGCCATTGACCGCGACATCACCGCGCACGACATAGCAGAAGACATCACGGCCAGTGAGACCGTCGAACACGATCCGGCCGCCCGTCTTCATATCGAGCGTGGTCATGAAGACGCCGGTCAGGGAGGTAATCGCACCTTTAAGGTCGCGCCATTCGCCGGAAATGAGATTGAGCGTCACCCCTTCGGCCTCGATGGTGGGAATCTGGCTTATCTGCACGCCCGTATAGCGCGGCGCGGTCATTTTCAGATGTGACGGCAGGTTGACCCAGAGCTGGAGAATCTCCATCGGGCCGCCGGCGCGTTTGAAGGCTTCGGGCGATACTTCTTCGTGGACGAGACCGCTGCCGGCCGTCATCCACTGCACACCGCCGGCGTGAATGACGCTCTCGTGGCCGCCGGAATCGCGGTGGGCCAGATCGCCTTCCAGGATGAAGGTCACGGTCTCGAAGCCGCGATGCGGATGCGGGCCGAACGGCAGGCCGCGATTGCCTGGCGCGTAGGTCTGCGGGCCGTGGTGATTGAGGAAGAGAAAGGCGCCGATATTGTTGAGCCGTCGGCTGGGCACGGGGCGGCGCGTCACCAGATCGGCGATATCATCGCGCGTGGCGGGATGCAGGTCGAGAACCGGTTTGGTCGTCATGTCAGGTACTCCTTTACAAGCGGGCGCACGCTGACCGTATATGACACAGAGGTCAAGCGGCAGGCCATGCGAAGGTCATAATTTTAGGGTACGTTACCGTCTACAGTTGGAGCTGAGCGTATGAAACATCCTCTTTTACTATGCGGCATCGCAGCCGGCGCCTTTGTGATGCTGGCCCAGCCCGTTCTGGCGCAGGAGATGCGTCCCTACAGCCAGGTCGAGTTACAACAGGCGTATGAACGCGGTCGCGCCGATCAGGCGCGCGACACACGCAGCGCCACCACCCTGCCGCGGGACCAGCCCGATGGCTACTGCTATCAGCGTCAGGCCAGCGCCCGCGCCACCGGCACAATTGTTGGCGCTGTTTTGGGCGGAATGGTTGGCAACGGTCTGTCTGATCGCTGGAACCGTAGCGGGAATACGATCGGCGGCGCCATGGTCGGCGGTCTTTTAGGCTCGTCAGTCGGCGGTGATAGCGTGGCCTGCTATCGGGACGCCTACTACGCCTATGACGATGGCTATTATGCCCCGCCACCCCCGCCGCGCGGCTATGTCACCGTTTTTTACAGCAGCCGTCCGTCCTATGGCTATGGCCACGTCTATCGCCGCCCCTATGGTTATGACCGCCCCTATTACGGTCACCGCTACCGCTGGTAAGGTGAGCGGCCCCTAAAATTTTAAGCCCGCGAAGCCTGAGACAGCTTCGCGGGTTTTTGTTTGAGGTTGAGAAAGGAGAGCTCTATCAGGAGGTAGGTCAGGCAGGCGATGAGCAGGCCGAGGTATTGCTCGTCTTGCGGTGAGACCTCTCCTAATAGCCATACCGCCAGCAGGATGCCGAAATAGATCGGCAGGATGCACAGGGCGCGCAAGCCATCCAGCCCGGCGATCGCCTTGCGCTTAAGCAAGGGGCCGGTGACCCCATGGTTCTAAAAACCTCGGTAGCATATCGCCCCCGCACTGGCACTACCCTTAACGGATGTGATAAGTCGCCCGTCATGACCGCTTTCGAGACCGCCCTTTACTGGCTTGACTATGCCGCCGTCGCCGTTTTCGCCGCATCGGGCGCTTTGGCCGCCGCGCGCACACGTCAGGATATCGTCACCTTCGGCTTCTTCGCCGCCATTACAGGCGTCGGCGGCGGCACCATGCGCGACCTGCTGATCGGTGCGCCGGTCTTCTGGGTGCAGCGGCCCGGCTATATTGTGGCCTGTCTGGTGGCGGCCGTAGGGGTTTGGATCTTCGCCAGGCGCGGCTGGCGTTTCCGTGCGCTGTTGTGGCTCGACGCCGTCGGGCTGGCGGCCTATGCGGTCGTCGGAACGGCCAAGGCGCTGAGCCTCGGCGTTCACCCCTTCTCGGCGATCATCATGGGGGTTCTGACCTCGTGTTTCGGGGGGGTGATCCGTGACGTGCTGGCCGGAGAACCTAATCTGCTGATGAGCCGTGAAATCTATGTCACGGCGGCCCTGCTCAGCGCGGGCGTCTTTGCGGGTATGACCCTGATGGGGGCCGATTTCTGGCTGGCAGCTCTGGTCGGATTTTTCGCCGGCGTGGCCCTGCGGGCCTGCGCCATCCGCTACAATCTGCGCCTGCCAGGCTTTGCGCAGGGCGGTGGTGAGACGGAATACTAAAGCGCCGATCTGGTTGGATCAGATCGGCGCTCTACTTCTTTGCTTTACGCGCTTTTTCATCCGAAAAGTGCGTCACACTTTTCGGAAAGCGCTAACCACCTTTCAGCACGCGGTAAGTCACTTCCGCGACCTCCCAGTCTTCGGGCGTATCGATATCGACCACCTGAGTACGCGGCAGGATGACCGGCGCGGAGATGGGGGAGAAGGCGGTTTCACCGTTCACCCAGGCGTCGCTCCAGCCCCAGTAGAACTGTGCGGCATCATGATAGGCGGGTTCCAGATCCTGTGAACGTTTGGTCAGGTTTTCCGGCCAGAACATATCGACGCTGCCATCGGCTGTCTTTTTCAGGGCGCGCTGGATCGGAAAGGCGTACGAGGTGACGGAAAAGGCGAAGCGCTTGCCCTGCAATCTGTCCCAGCCTTCTTTCAGGCGTTCGGGATCGAGCAGCGGGGCGGTGGCGTAGATGCAGCAGGCGGCGTCATAGGCCATGCCGTGCTGAGAGAACCATTGGAGCGCATGGACGACGACCGCGCCGGTGCCGGCATGATCATTGGCGAGATCGGCCGGGCGCATGAAGGGGATATCGGCGCCGAAGGACCGCGCCACATCAGCGATTTCCTCGTCATCGGTCGAGACAATGATGCTGTCGAACAGGCCGGACTCTTGCGCCGCGCGGATGGAATAGCCGATCATCGGCTGGCCGAAAAATGGCTTGATGTTCTTGCGCGGAATACGTTTTGAGCCGCCGCGGGCGGGGATGATGGCGACCCGTTTCATACAAGCGCAATCCGACAAGGTGCCGCCACTTTTCGGATAAAGTGCGCGACCAAGCAGGAAACTGAAATGAGGTTATTCTTCATAAAAGTCTCATTTCAGGAAGAGCTTGTTGATATAGGGGTCGTGCTGCGGCAGGCGTTCCATCAGCGGCTGTTTGGGCGACAGCGGCGACGGGTAGAGATTATACTCGATCGCCAGCAGCAGGCGCGGCTTGTCCGCCGGCAACTGCCCTTTATGGAAGCCATAGACATCCTCAAGGAACCACGAACCGGCCGGCGCAGTGATGGTCTCGATGGCGTCCGCGCCGAAGGCCTCGATGATGGCGTCGTCGGTCTGGGCCTTGCCACTTTCCAGCCGGCGATCCTGATGCGAACCCCTGACGTATGTGTGCGGGCCGGACGTCGCGTCGATATCGGTCAGATAGTAGAAAGCCTTGAAACAGCGCGAACAGTCGTAATCGCGGTGAAAGCGCTGGACGCCCTTGGCGGTGTTGCGGCCGGGATAGCCCCAGGCGGCCCCGATATTGTCGATTACCGGCTTGCAGCCGAGATAGGCCTCGGCCACGGCCAGAATATCCGGACTATTCATCAGGTCGAGCATATGCGGTGCGCGCAGCACCTCTTCCCAGGTATAATAACCGATATTGATCTCATCAGACGGCGGCTGATTCCAGTCGAAAAGACCAAGGTGCGGGCGATAGGGATCGTGGCACGGGGTAGCCTTGAAATAGCTGACAAGATCGCTGAGCACGCCGGCCGGCAGGGGCGGTTGCAAACCCGTAAGGCCGTCGTGGCGCAACTGGTCATGCAGGATCGCCTGAGCGTCGGTTGGCCTCAAGCCCGGCGTTTTGGGCGAAAAGGCCGCAAGTGTGCGGGAGAAGCCGTTGCGCTGATCGAGCCCCAGCACCGGCAGCAGGTCATAGGCCGGGTTGCGGGCGTCTTCGCGGGCGCGCTGAAAGAAGCGCTGCCAGGTAGGCACGCGTGTCTTCAGGCGCTCGGTTAACGAAACCATGACAGGCCCGACTTTCTACAGGCCGACGAGCGCCGCCAGGTCGTTCAGGGTCTTAGCGTCCTTCAGCTTTTCGGCATCAACGATCTGGTCCATATCGCTATCGACCATGGCGACGAACGAGATGACCGACAGGCTGTCCCAGTTGCCGATATCATTGATGGTTTCAGCGCCGGTAAGGCCGGCGGGATCGGCTTCGAGGATCTCGGCGACGGCGGCGAAAAAGGCGGGCTTATCCATGGGGGTACTCCGGAAACGTAAGGCTTCAGTGAAATCCTGATTCCGTCAATATTCCCTTAAAGGGTTAATGCGAAGTGTTATGGTGGGGTCGCGCAAGCGAATCACCAATAAGCGTTGCGTAATTGAGGTGCGGTCATGACCGAGGCAATTCTGAAAGGCGTCAGTTTACGTGGCATACGTGCCTGCGTGCCGGCGCAAACGCGCACCCTGGCCGAGGAAAACCTGATCCCCGACGAGGCGGAGCGCGAACGCCTGATCGGCACGATCGGTGTGCGTTCCCGTCATATCGCCCGCCCGGATATTCTGACCTCAGATCTGTGCCAGAAGGCGGCCGATGGCCTGCTCGACGAACTGGGCTGGGCGCGCGACAGTATAGATGTGCTGATCATGGTGACGCAAAGCGCCGATTTCGTCATTCCCTCCACCGCCTGTGCCCTGCAGGCGCGCTTGGGGCTGGGTTCCTGCCTCGCCTTCGATATCAATCTCGGCTGTTCAGGCTATGCCTATGGCCTGTGGACGGCGGCCTCGCTTATGCAGACCCTGAAAGTCTCCGGACGTCCGGCGCGGGCTCTGGTTCTGGCCGGTGATGTCAGCACCTCGAAGCTGCTGGAAGGGGACCGTAGCACCATTCCGCTGTTTGGTGACGCCGGCTCGGCCACGGCGCTGGAAATTGATCCGCAGGCGGACGATATGCCAAATTCTCACTGGTACGGTGTCTTTGGCACCGATGGTTCCGGTGCGGCGCATATCATGGTCGAAGCGGGTGGTTTGAAGCACCCATTGCTGCCGCCGAAAGAGCCGCACAGTCCTGAAAAACTTGAGGAGCTGTACCGCAAGTCGCGCCTGCACCTTAACGGCACAGAGGTTTTCAATTTCACACTGAAAAACGTGCCGGGCCTGGTCAAAGCGATCTTTGAGACGTCAGGCACGACGATCGAAGACGTCGATTACGTCCTTTTCCATCAGGCCAATGTCTTCATGCTCAACCATTTGCGCAAGAAATCCGGCCTGCCGGAAGACAAGGTGCCGGTGGCCATGGAAACCTTCGGCAACACCTCGTCGGCCTCGATTCCGCTGACCATCGCTGCGAAACTGTCTCAGATTTTCGACAAGCCGCAAAGCCTGATCATGATGGGTTTCGGCGTCGGCTGGTCGTGGAGCGCCATCAAGTTGACCGTCGGCCCCATGCCGGCCCCGCAGATCGTCGAGCTGGCCTGATGCCTGATTCCACTATGAAGTCGCCGCTGGGCCGCCCAGGATATATTCAAGCCGCCTCTTATGGGGATGCGGACGTGTTGCGCCTTGAGCTGGATCACATTTTCAAGTCATCATGGCTATGTGTGGGCTTTGCTAACGACCTGCAAAATCACAACGACTTCATAACCTTCCAGGTCGGCCCGCACAGCCTTGTCGTGCAGAATTTCAAAGGCGTGCTTAAAGCGTTCCGCAACGTGTGCTCGCACCGCTTTTCACGTCTCCAAACCGAGCCTTGCGGTAACCGGGCGCTGACCTGCCCCTATCACGGCTGGCGCTACGACGGCGAAGGGCGGCCGGTGGGCATTCCGCAGAACGAAACGGCTTTCGGGCTCGTTGATTCCGACAGGGCTGCGCTGGCGCTGGAATCGTATGAGATGGACACGGTTGGCCATTTCGTCTTTGTGCGGATGAATTCGCCAGGGCCTTCGCTGAAGGCGTTTCTGGGCGAGGCCTGGGAGGCCTTGGCGCACGTATCGGACATCTGCGTCGAACGGATCGAGCAGATCAGCTACGAGGTAGGGGCTAACTGGAAGCTGGGTGTTGAAAACGGTATCGAGGCCTATCATCACCCGCTTGTGCATTCTGACACTTTCTCGAATGTTCTGCAGCAGGACATCCTAATGAACGTCTATGGGCCGCACTGTACGCACGAGGGCGCGCTGACGGCGCGTTCGCGGCGGTGGTGGGATACGATAGCGGACAAGGCGCGATTGGAGCTCAGTGATCGCCAGAGGGACTATGTCAGCTTCCTGATCTTTCCTAATGTCGTCACCACTTTCACTGCGGGCGCCCTATTCACCTTCCAGACCCTGACCCCTATCAACGCCTCGCGGTTCCGGTTGAATTCCTCAAGTTGGCTGGCTGCTGGATCAGGAGCTGCGCGCCCGCTGGTGATCGGATCGTTGAATGCCTTTAGCGCCAGGGTGCGTGACGAAGATCTGAAGATCTGCGAGATCGCGCAGTCTGGTGTCGCTGAGCGAGGTATAGACCGCCCCCCATTTCTGGGTGAGGTCGATAACAGGGTGCGTCATTTCCAGGCCGCATATGCCGAACGTATGGAGGCCCAGCATGTATGAACAGCGCCTTGGTCACATTCCGCCCAGCTCTTACTGGCGCGATGATGTTCTCAATGAAGAGATGGCACGCATCTTTAAGCCATCGTGGCTGTGCGTCGCCTTTACTGACGACTTGTCCAGTGACCGCGACTTCGTGACTTGCGAAATCGCCGGACACAGCATTGTCGTGCAGAATTTCAAAGGTGTGCTGAAGGCTTTTCGCAATGTCTGCTCGCATCGTTTTTCGCGTATCCAGACGGAGCCATGCGGCAACCGGCCGCTCACATGCCCTTATCATGGCTGGAGCTATGATGCCGAGGGCCGTCCCCATGGCATACCCCAGAATGCCGCCGCTTTCGGGTTGAGCGAGGAAGATCGCACTGCACTGGCTTTGAGCGCATATGAGTTGGAGGTGTGCGGTCGCTTCGTCTTTGTCCGCATGCAGCCTGGTGGGCCTGGTTTACGCGATTTCCTGGGCCGGATTTATGATGATCTGGTGCATTTCACTGAGGTCTGTCCGAAACAAATCAGCCGAACGACCCTTGAATGGGAGGTTAATTGGAAGATAGGCATGGAGAATGCCGCCGAGGGGTATCATACCCGCATGATTCATCGTGATAGCCTGGATCCGACTCTTCAGGACGACTTGCTGGTGGAAACGATCGAGGACCATACGGTCTTTTATCGCAGCCTGACGCAAAAGACGCAGAAGTGGTGGGACCACGTGGCGCGCGTGGTGCATATGCAGGTTAGTGACCGTTTTCCCAAAAGCGTTAACTGGGTTATTTTTCCAAATATCGTAATCCTGGCCACGCACGGCGCATCCTTTGTTTTCCAGACATTCGAGCCTGTCTCGGCTTTACGCTTTCGCTTCAAGTCGACCTATTGGATGGCGGACAGCCGTTCAGGTGCTGCCACGGACATCATTGCCAGAAACCTGGCCGAATTCAGCGAACGTGTGATGGGCGAGGATCACGGTGTCTGTACCTTGGTACAGGCCGGCGTGCAGGATGTGCCGACTGAGCGTCCGCCTCTGTTGGGTGAGCCGGAAGGCCGTATCGCTCATTTCCAGAAGGCCTATGCCAGGCGCATGGAGGTCGTGATATGATATTTAATCCCATGTCTCTCGAAGGCCGGACCATCCTCGTGACCGGCGCCACCAGCGGCATCGGCAAAGCGACGGCCATCTATCTGTCGAAGCTGGGCGCGCGCGTCGTGGCTTCGGGGCGCAACCAGGCGCGCTTGGACGAAACATTGGCATCGTTAGAAGGTCATGGCCATATCGGCCGTCTGTTCGATCTCTCTGATCTTGATGCCATCGTGCCGTGGCTGAAAGCCTTGTGCGCTGACATCGGGCCGCTCAACGGCATCGCCCATTGCGCCGGCGTGCAGGCCACCAAGCCGATCCAGTCGATCAACTCCGCCTTCGTGATGGACGTCCTGACGCAGAATCTCGGCGCGGCCCTGATGTTGGCGCAGGCCTTCCGCCTCAAGGCCTGCCACGGTTCTCCGGCCTCGCTGGTCTATTGCTCGTCCTCGGCGGCGCTACGCACAGCGCCCGGCAATGTGGTCTATGCGTCATCCAAGGGCGGCATCGTTTCAGCGGTCAAGGGACTGGGCGTCGAACTGGTGCGCGATGGCGTGCGGGTCAACGCAGTGGCGCCGGCCATGGTCGATACGCCTATGTCGGATCAGTTTCGCACCATCCTCTCGGAAGAGAATTTCAAACGCGTGGTCGATATGCACCCGCTTGGCCTCGGAAGGCCGGACGATGTCGCCGCCGCGATCGCTTTCCTGCTGGCCGATACCTCGCGCTGGATCACCGGTTCGATTCTGTCCGTAGACGGAGGATTTCTGGCGTGAACGCACATGCGCCGATCAAGCCGTCGCGTAAAATCAGTCTGTCGCTGTCGGAAAAGCACAGCCACGGACCGCTCAGCTATCTCGAAATGGGCAATCCGGAGGGTGAAACCGTGGTCTTTGTCCATGGTTTCGGCGCCGACCTCCTGACCTGGCAACTGTGCCTTGTGCCGCTCGCCGCGACATACCGCCTGATCGCGCTGGATCTGCCGGGCCATGGCCGCGGCGCGCCCGATGTCGGCGATGCGTCGCTGGCCTTTATGACCGGCTGGTTGAAAGAGGCGTTCGATGTGCTCGATATTGCGTCCGCGCATATCGTTGGCCATTCCATGGGCGCCAAGATCGCGCTCGGTTTTGTTTTGAGCCACGCGGAGCGCGTCAAATCGCTGTCGCTGATCGCACCGGCGGGGCTTGGCGGCAATTTCCACCTAGACGCGCTGGATGCCTTTTTGGGCGGTGACGATGCTGAAGCCCTGGCGCGTCAGTTGCTTGGGCCGCGCGGGCAAAATCTCGGCGCGTCCCTGACCGCCTCATTGCAAAATGCGGCGGCCGATCCGGTGCGTCGTGAGGGGTTGAAAGCTTTGCTCGGCAACGCCAAGGCCTATGGTCTGGCGCTTTCGCCCGAAGGTTTTGACTGGAAACGCGTGATGTGTCCGGTTCAGATCATGTGGGGCGACCACGACCATTTGATCCCCATGCCACAAGCGCATCGCCTGCCCACATCTGCGCCCTTGCACCTGATCAAAGGCGCGGGCCATCTGCCGCATATGGAGGCCTCTGCCACCGTTGTCGCTCACCTGAAGGAATTTTTGCCGTAATGACTGCCCTCGACATGATCCGTGAAGACCTTCGCACGCTCCTGCATGATAAGGGCGCGCAGACCGGCGAGATCAACGCCGATACGCCGCTTCTCAATGGTCCCTATGATATCGACAGCCTCGATCTGGCGACGCTTGTGGTGACTCTGGAAGAAAAAACCGGCCTGACGCCCTTCGCCAACGGCTTTGTGCTGTTCCATACGGCAGGGGAACTTGCTGCCCTGTTTGGCGGCTGAAATGGACGCCCTGAACCCCGGTTTCACCCTGATCGAAGGTGATCATACGCTTTCGAGCGACGATTTACGTCCGGATGGCGTGGCGGTCGTCGAGGTGGCGAAAACGGGTGTAAAGGGTGTGGTCGCCGCGCTTCTGGGAACCGGCGATGTTTTCATGGTGCGCGACGCATCGGTGCCGCTGCCACAAGCCGCTGAGGATAAGGTGTGGCTGCAGACGTCCGGTACGACCGGCGCGCCAAAATGGGTGGGGCATAGCCGCGACCGTCTGAAAGCACGGATCAGGGCCGGTGGTGACCGGGCGCGCTGGCTCCTGACCTTTCATCCGGGGAGTTTTGCCGGCCTTCAGGTGCTCCTCACCGCCATGGCCGGCGGTCATGTCCTGATCGCACCGGGCCATGGTGCCAGCATCGCCGATATGGCCGATCTGGCGGTGGCGGAACAGGCCACGCATATTTCGGGAACGCCGACCTTCTGGCGCGCCTTCCTGATGGCGCTCGGTGACCGATCGCTGACCCTCAAAAGCGTGACCCTGGGCGGTGAGGCCGCCGATCAGACCCTGCTGGATGCTGTGAAAGCGCGCTTCCCGCAGGCGATCCTTCGCCACATCTACGCCACGACCGAGGCCGGCACCGTCTTTTCGGTGCAGGACGGCCTGGCAGGTTTCCCCCGCGACTGGCTGAACGATGAGCTGTCCGTCACCGGAGAGGGCACGCTCAAAGTGAAAGGGCTCGATACCGGCGATATGGTCGAGCTGACGCCAGATCGTGTTCTCTTCAGGGGACGTCGAGACGCCATGGTCAATGTGGGTGGTGTCAAGGTCTATCCGGAAGTGGTGGAATCATACCTGTTAGAACTTTCGTCCATACAAGATGTGCGCGTTTCCGCGAGGCCTAATCCCATCACAGGCCATGTGCTGGTGGCGGATATCGTGCTCAAGCCAGATTCCGGTTTTGATGAAGCGCAAATCAAGGCACACTTGCAGGGGCTGCCGCGTGCGCAGCGTCCGGTCAGCCTGCGCTATGTCGACGCGCTCGATATCGGCGCCACCGGCAAGAAATCGAGGTCCGTATGAATGAGGTTCCGCACAAATGGCTGATCGTCAGCGGCGTCAGCCGGGGGCTGGGTCTGGCTCTAGCGCGCGACCTGCTGGCGCAGGGCTATGGTGTGGCCGGTTGCAGCACCACCTTTGGCGAGGATTTGCAGGCGCTGAAGGATGTCCATGGGGGCAAGTTCGTCTGGCAGGCGGTCGATATGGCCGATACAGCCGCCATCGAGGCTTTTGTCGGCAGCGCGGTCGCGGCCTTTGACGGTCAGCGCCTGTGGGGCGTGGTCAATAATGCCGGCATGTCGGTCGAAGGCATCCTGTCCACCCTGCCGGTCAGCGACATAGAGCGCGTCCTGCGGGTCAATCTGACCGGCGCGATCTGTCTGGCGCGGTCGGCCCTGCGGCGCATGATGAAGACGCGCAAACCCGGCCGCATCATCAATATTTCCTCGATCACGGGCCTGCGCGGCTATACGGGCCTGAGCGCCTACGCGGCGTCCAAGGCCGGACTGGATGGATTTTCCCGCGCCTTGTCGCGTGAGGTCGGGCGCATCGGCATCACCGTCAATTCGGTGGCGCCGGGCTATATGAAGACGGCGCTGTCCGAAGGTCTGGACGACCGGCAACTCGACCAGATCGTCCGCCGCACCCCGCTTGGCCGGTTGTGCGAGCTGGCCGATATCGTTCATCTGGTGCGCTTCCTGCTGTCCGAAGATGCCGGCTTTATTACAGGGCAAACCCTGGTGGTTGACGGGGGGCTCACGTCCTGATGGTCAGTTTCACAGCCAGAGCCCCGAAACTGTGTGGGATCGTCACCGCCATGCCGGAGGCTGTCAGCGAGAACGCCGACTTGGCGGCCAGTTTTGGCGCCGAAACCATGGCCAAGATCATGGCCGCCACGGGCATCGAGCGCCGTCCGGTCGCCGATCGTCATACGGTCAGCCAGTTGGGCGAGGCCGCGGCTGTGGTGCTGCTGGAAAGGCTGGGCTGGGCGCCTGACAGCATCGGTCTGCTGATCGTGGTGACCCAAACGCCCGATTATCCACTGCCGGGTACCGCCAGCCTGTTGCAAAACAGGCTGGGACTAGCCAAATCGACAGCGGCTTTCGATATCAGCCTGGGGTGTTCCGGCTATGTCTACGGGCTTTCGGTCGCCCATGCGATGATGCAGTCCGGCAACATCCGGCGCGCGCTTCTGGTGACGGGCGATATTACCTCGCATATGATTTCGGAGTCGAATCGTGCGCTGGCGCCTTTGTTTGGTGACGCCGTGGCGGTGACGGCGCTTGAGCTTTCCGAGCACGGACAGATCGCGTTTGACCTGGGTTCCGATGGTTCCGGCGCGCCCTATCTGATCTCAAAAACCGGCGGTCTGGCCGAACCTGGCACGCCGGAACTCTTCATGGACGGCACACAGGTCATGGCGTTCTCGCTCAAGCAGGTGGCGCCTTCGATCGAACGCGCGCTCCATGAGGCCGGCAAGAGCATTGGCGATATGGACTATGTGGTGCTGCATCAGGCGAACGCCATAATGCTGAAAACGCTCGGCCAGAAGATCAAGGCGCGCGAGGACCAACTCGTCTATGCCGTACGTGACTTCGGCAATACCACATCGACCTCGATCCCTTTGGCATTGTGTGATCACCTGAGCAAGGTGGCCACGGCCCCGCAGCTGACCTTGCTGTTGTGCGGTTTCGGCGTTGGCTGGTCGTGGTCTACGGCGGTGTGGCAAACCGAGGCGCCGCTCTGTCACGATATCATCCGGGTGGCCTGATGCGGCTGTTTATTCGCACCGAAGCCTCGACCCAGATCGGCCTTGGTCACTTCATGCGCTGTTTCGCCATCGCCGAAGAAGCACGGGCCCAAGGCATCGAGGTCACCTTCCTGCTCAATGAACTGGGTGAGGCGGCCATGGCGCGGCTGGAAGAGATCGGCGCCAAGGGTGTCCGCATCGATGGTCCTCTGGGCAGCGCCGCCGATTTCATGGCCATCGCGGATCTGGATTTGACGCGCAAGGATTGGCTGCTGATCGATAGCTATGCGGCTACTGAGGACTATATCGCCCTGCAAAGCCAGGCCGTGCGGGTAGCTGTTCTGGATGATCTCAATGTGCTCGAACGCTTCGATTGCGACCTGCTGATCAATCCGGCGCAGTCGGCGAAACCGGCGGATTACGAGCGAAAAACACGCGCAAGGCTAAGGCTTGGGCCTGACTATGCCCTGATCCGCAAAGAGTTCACCGAAGCCTTTCCGGATAGCGCGGACGCGCCATTCGTTACCATCATGTTTGGCGGCAGCGACCCTGCACAGCTCACAAGCCGTTGTGTAGAAGGGATCTATGGAAACATAGAAAGTGTCCACGTGAGGGCAGTCGCGGGACCTGCCAATGTTCATACAGATGATCTAACAAAATTAGAACAAAAGTTAGAACATTATCGCCTATACGCCTCTCCCCCAAGTGTAGCAAGAGTTTTGGCCGGCAGCGCCTTGGTGATCACGGCGGCAGGGGGGAGTGTCGGCGAGGTGGCGGCCATGGGCCTGCCGGCGCTGGTTCTGGTGGTCTATGACAATCAGGCGGCGGCGCTCAAGGCCTGCCCCTATCCGGTGATCGATGCGCGCGGCGGACTGCCCAATGATCTCGGTGCGCAGGTCAAGGCGCTGCTGGATGACCCGGCGCGTCTGGCCGAGATCGCCCGTATCGCTCATGCCGTGGTCGATGGTGAAGGGCCGCGCCGAATTGTGGAGGCCTTGCGCCATGTATAGTTTTCTCAGCTACCGCCGTATCACACCCGATGACGCCCAGATGCTGCTCGACTGGCGCACCGCGCCGCATATCACGCAATATATGCTGACCGATGTGCCCTACGATATCGAGCGCCAGAAAGCCTGGATCGAGCGCTGCAACACGCGTGACGATTATCAGCACTGTATCATCCGGATCGAAGGCCGCGACGTCGGCTACGCGTCGATTACCGTCACCGACCGGGTTTCCGGTGTAGGTGAACTCGGCGTCTATATTGGGGAAGCTTCCGCGCCCAAAGAACTGACCATCTATAATTTCGTTGGCACCCTCAACCATGCCTTCTTCACCATGGGGCTGCACAAGATCGTCAACCATGTCGTGGCCTGGAATGAGCGCACCCTGCGACTTCAGCAGTTTAACGGCTATCGCCATGTCGGTGTGTTGAAGGATCACGCCCTGAAGGATGGCGTGCGCCATGACCTGCATATTTTCGAGCTGTCGGCGGCGCACTGGGCGGATTTCCGCAAAAAATTTCCGCACGAGGGTAACTGGTGGGGCGAAGAGACCGTATATAAGGGGCAGTAAGTTTCCTCCCACCTGTAAAAAGGACGGGAGAAGAAAGGTAAGTCAAGATGACCAAATCTTCGCTCGGATTCGACCTCACCCCGCCCACGGCAGAGCAAAAGCAGCAACTGGCCGCACGGCTTGATCCGGAAGCCCGCCGTATCCTGCTCAATGCCGGCACCGAACCGGCCTTCTGCGGCAAGTTCGACGAATACGAAGAAGAGGGCGCCTATGTCTGCAATCTCTGCGACCTGCCGCTCTTCGACAGCCACGCCAAGTTCCATTCGGGCTCCGGCTGGCCAAGCTTTTATCAAGGCATCGACAAGGATCATATCCGCAACATTGTCGACCGTTCTCATGGTATGACGCGGATCGAGATCCGCTGCGCCCGCTGCGATTCACATCTTGGCCATGTCTTTGAAGACGGCCCCAGGCCCACCGGCCTGCGTTACTGTTTGAATTCGGTGGCGATGGAGTTCATTCCCGAAGGCCAGCCCCTGCCGGACCGCCTGGGCCGTGGGGCACCCGAGGGCGACGTGCTCAAGCTCTGAAAGCTCCAAAATACCCGCATACCGCTTGTAAGTAAGAAATTCACGTTTGCACAGCATAGTCTCTCTCTTCTGAGGGATGGTACACATGCAGAAGCTGTTGCAATGGGTTGTCAATCTTAAGGCGCGGACCCTGTTCACGATGGTGTTCGTGTCTGGTATCGTCCTGATGCTGGCCGTGATGGTGCTGCTCCATACGTCGCTGGCGATCGTCACCGAGAAGACCAACGATATTGATACCCACCGGGCGCAGGAAACGGCGCAGGCCGCCCTCACGACGCAGACCGCCAGCCTGACCGAAACCCTGCAGGACAATGCCGTGTGGAATGGTGGTCAGGAACAGATCTATGGCCGCGGTCTTGAATCGCAATGGCTGCGTTCGACCTGGGGCGGCAAGGCCAGAGATCGCAACGGTTATGACGGTGTCTATATCCTTGATGAACAGTACCGCATCCTGTGGGGGGCCTCGCGCGGCAAGGCCTATATGCGTGGTGGGCTGGAACGTTTCGGCAAGGACTTCAAAGCGCAGGTAGAGCGCAAGGGCGCTCTGTTGCGCGATGGCAAGGGCGTGGTGACAGGCTTTTCCAAAACCCGTTCAGGCCCGGCTCTGGTCGCCATGACCCTGATCCGGCGTTCGGATTCCGGCATTGCCAATCTGGGCACCGTGCGGCGTTATCTGGTTATGACGCGCCACCTGACACCGGCCAGACTTAGCGCTATGAGCGAGACCTTTGGGCTGGCCGGTTTGCGTCTGGCCCCGGCGGCGGAACAGGTTGCGCCGGCTTATGCTTTGCGTGGCGAGGCCGGCAAGGTTGGCCAACTGACCTGGACGGAGCGTCGGCCCGGCAAGGAGGCTGCGCGTGCGGCGTCGGGCAGTATTCGCAAAGTCGCTGGCGTTACGGCGCTGATTATCCTGATCTTTGTTTTGGTCAGCTCTTTTGCCCTCTATAAAATGGCCAAGAGCGAGAAACTGGCGCGGACCCTGGCCCTGACCGATGGCCTGAGTGGCTTGCCCAATCGCCGGGCGCTGTTCGAACTGGTGCAGAAATCCAGATTCGGCGGGACTTCGGTCTACAAGACCGTCGTTTATCTCGATCTCGATGGCTTCAAGGAGGTCAATGATATCTACGGTCACGCCATCGGCGACAAGCTTATTGTGATGGTGGCAGCGATGCTGAAAAGCAAGCTGCCGCCCGGCGCCATGCTGGCGCGCATGGGCGGTGACGAATTCGCCATGGTGCTGACAGGGGCCGAGGCCATGAAGCCCTGCCTGGACTTTGCCCAGAGCGTCCTCGATTTTTTCGCGCGGCCCGTCCACATAGACGAACGCAGTCTGCATGTTGGCGCCAGTATCGGCATCGCCACGGCGGATATCAAGGCGGTGCGCAGCGAGGAACTGTTCCGCCGCGCCGATATGGCGATGTATGAGTCCAAGAGCGCCGGCAAGAACCGCATCACCCTCTATGACGCCACGCTCGATGCCGAGCGCCTGCGCAAGACCGACATCGAGGATGGTATTCGTAAAGGTCTGGAAAATGACGAGTTCGATGTCGTTTATCAGCCGATCGTCGAGGCCCGCAGCGGTGTGATCAGCAGCGTCGAGGCGCTGGTGCGCTGGCCGCGACGGCCCGAAGGGGCGATGATGCCGGATCAGTTTATCGATGTCGCCGAGTGCAGCGGTCTGATCCATCCGCTGGGCCAGTTCGTGCTGCGCAAGGCCTGTCTCGATCTCGGCGCCGTGCCGGGTTTGCGCCTGAGCGTCAACCTGTCGCCGGCACAGTTCCGTGATCCGGAGCTGGAGGCCAAGGTGGCGAAAACCCTTGAGGAAACTGGCTTCCCGGTGGAGCGGCTGGAACTGGAAGTGACCGAGGGCTACCTGATCGAAAATCCGGCGCGGGCTGTCGCCGCCATCGCCAATCTCAAGGCGCTGGGGCTTTCGATGGCGCTTGATGATTTCGGCACCGGCTATTCGAGCATCGGCTATCTGCGCCGCTATGCCTTCGACAAGATCAAGATCGACAAGTCACTGGCCGGAACGGTGGACCGCGATCCACAGGCCGCCGCGCTTGTGGCCGGCACCGTCGCCATCGCCCAGGCCCTGCATATCTCGGTGACGGCCGAGGGCGTCGAGACCGAGGATCATGTGCGTCTGCTGAAACTGGCCGGCTGTCAGTATCTGCAGGGCTTTTACTACAGCCGACCGAAACCGCTGGCGGAGGTCTTGGCGTGGTGCAAAGACACAACCGAAACGTCGGTGGCTTAAGAATTAGAGCGCTGATTTGATTGGATCAGATCGGCGCTCTAATTTTTTGTTTTGACGCACTTTTTAATCCGAAAAGTGCGTCACACTTTTCGGAAAGTGCTCTAGTTGGACGCCGGTGCTGGATTGTACATCGTCTTTACCAGATCGGCCTGCGGTACGCCGTCCTTGATCGCCTTGAGCAGGAGGGTGGCTTGCTTTGCACTATCGCCGCCGTGCGGGTTTTCAGCGATGATCTGGAGAACATTGGCGGCGTCCGACACTTGGTCCTTCTGTATCAGCAGGTAAACCGCCTGAAAGGCAAAGTTCGTTACGGCCGGTTCCAGATTATAAGCCTGAATGGCAGCTCTGAGCGCATTGTCATCGGGATAGTCTGGCTGGTCATATCCCGCCAATGACAGGTAATAAAGCGCGGAAGCATTGAGCGGATCGCCCGTATACGCGGCACCCAGCGCCTTGCGCGCCTTCTTCAGTGCACCGGGCCGATCCGCCTCGCTGGTGGCGTCCGAAATGGCATGGCGATACCAGGCTTCGCCCAACCTGAAGGCCGCCTCCGCATCGGCCGGATGGGCCGCTGTGTAGGGCGTCAGCCAGGCAATGGCTTTCAGGGGATCGCCGCCTATAACCTCGGCCCGGGCCAATATAAGCTGCGCCTCATCATCAGTGGGGAATTTGGCGGCTTCGCGGCGTATGTTCACAAGCGTCTTTTGTGCCAGCTCAGGCATCAGCCCCGAACGCATGCCAGCATCGAGCAGCAGCAGTTTATTAAGAGAGGCGGGCAGCGCCGTGGTTGTGATGACCGGCGCTGGCATATCCTTCAAGGCATAGACCTTGGCCGGCATTTTGTGGAAGTAATCCTCCAGTTCGATCGTCAGCTTTTTCATCGACAGGCCAAAGCTCGCCTCGAAGGCGCTGGCCGGATCTTCACCCTGGCGATAGGCCTTGAGGTAGGCCTGAAACTGAGTCATGCGCTCAGGTGAGGCGAAAATCCAATGCGTCAGCAGCCAGGATTGGGCATAATAGGCGTCGGTGTCCGGGCCGTTGCCTTGCCATGAGGTGGCGCTGCGCAAAAGCTTGTCATAACGGATTGAACCGGCGCCATTCAGGGTGCGTGCGCGGTCGCTCCAGAACAGGCCGACGGCGACCTGATCATCGTGCAGGCGCGCCGTGCCGTAATATTCCGCGAATCCTTCGACAAACCACGGCGGATAGCGTTCCAGATCGTGTTTATACATAAAATCGTGAGCGTATTCGTGAAACAGGATGATCTGGCTGGCACTTTCCGGCTGATGCAGCGCATCGCGGCCGGTTGAGACGGAGCGGTCGGGAAAAACAGCGATCGCCGAAGTGCCTTCTGTATCGAATATGAAGACGCCGGCGACACCTGCCGGCAGGTCCGGCCGGATCGTTGTCAGACTGGGGCGGCTGGCCAGTAGATATAGCCTCAGGGGAGGCAGGGCTTCCATATTCTGATTGCCGTAGAAGCTGTTGAGGACGAAGCGGTATTGTTCCAGATTGCGCAGGTAGGCCTCCGTCATCGGTGCGCTTATCTGGCTATAAACGGTAAAATGCTCCGATCGCGCCTGTACCCAGTTGCCGGCCCGCACCGTTAGGGGAGCAAGAAGGCAGGCCAGGGCCGAAAGCGACGCCCATAAGCGGCGTGATTTTTTGGTGATTCGCATATTTCCCCCTTACCAAGCCGCCAAACCCAGACTGCCGCGTCTTGTAGACTTTATTTAAGTCGAGGCTGCGTAGGCTGTAAAGTATAACCTTTGGTGGTTTGGACGTGACGACGCTAACAAAGGGATTTCGCCGCGTCTAGCGGCTTGATCCATCCGCCGGGCCAGTGCGCTTTAAGGCAAGTCTACCTCGATCTTGACGCCGATTCTGGAGCGTACATCGTTAAAATTATCGCCACGGCCTCATCGCTCAGGTCTCGCCGCCGTCGAATTGGCAACAAAAAAGCGGCCCCTTTCGGAGCCGCTTTTCATTTCATCCGTGTTCGGACGGTTTAACCGGCGAACTGATAAGCCGTCTTCACGATGGTGTAGAATTCCTTCGCGTAGGCGCCTTGTTCGCGCGGGCCGAAGCTGGAACCCTTACGGCCACCGAACGGGACGTGGTAGTCAACACCGGCGGTCGGCAGGTTGACCATGACCATGCCGGCTTCCGAATGGCGCTTGAAGGTTTCGGCCGACTTCAGCGACGAGGTGCAGATGCCTGCCGACAGACCAAACTCGGTGTCGTTGGCGACCTTGATGGCTTCTTCGAGATCCTTGACGCGGATGACCGAGGCGACCGGTCCGAAGACCTCTTCCTTGTTGATCGACATGTCCGGTGTGGTTTTGTCGATCAGGGTCGGGGCGTAATAGTAGCCGGGGGTGCCAAAGGTCAGGTCTTCGCCGCCGGAGAGCACGACGCCGCCTTCAGCCTTGGCCTTGGCGACCGCGTCACGGGCGATGGTGAGTTGTTCCTGCGAAGCGATCGGGCCCATCTGGACGCCGTCAGCGCGCGAGTCGCCGACCTTGATGGCCTTGGCGGCTTCGGCGAGCTTGGCGACGAACTGGTCTGCGATGCCTTCGGTGACGATGATGCGCGACGAAGCCGTGCAGCGGTGACCGGAGGAGAAGAAGGACGAGTTCAGCACCGAATTGACGGCGATGTTGAGGTCGGCGTCATCGAGCACAACGACGGGGTTCTTGCCGCCCATTTCGCACTGGACGCGCTTGCCTTTTGCGACCGCTTGATCACGGACGCGGGTGCCGGTGGGCACGGAGCCGGTGAAAGAGATGGCGTCACAGCCGTCGATCAGCAGCGGGCCGGCGACCGAGCCACGGGCGAAGACCACGTTCAGCACGCCCTTGGGCAGGCCGGCGCGGTTGAGGATGTCGGCCAGTTCCCACGCACAGGCGGGGGTCAGTTCGGCGGGCTTGCAGACAACCGTGTTGCCGAAAGCGATGGCCGGGGCCATCTTCCAGGCCGGGATGGCGATGGGGAAGTTCCACGGGCAAATCAGGCCAATGACGCCGACCGGCTCGCGGGTGATTTCCACCTTGACGCCAGGACGGACGGAATCGAGCACTTCGCCATGGGCGCGCAGGGCTTCACCGGCGAAATACTTGAAGATATGGCCGGCGCGGGTGACTTCGCCGATACCTTCCGGCAGGGTCTTGCCTTCTTCGCGCGACAACAGCGCGCCGAGTTCGGCCTTGCGGGCGAGGATTTCGGTGCCGGCGTTGTCGAGCACGTCGAAGCGTTGTTGCGGCGTCGAGAACTGCCAGGTCTTGAAGGCTTCCTTCGCCGCGGCGATGGCGGCCGAGACCTCGGCTTCACCGGCGGTCGAATAGGTGCCGACGATGTCGTTGGTGTCCGAAGGATTGATATCGTTGAAGGTCTTGTCGATGACGACCCATTCGCCGTTGATCAGATTGCCTTTAGTGGTCATGGCCGAAGCTCTCCTGAGGATGTGTGTGGCATTATGAAGCAAGCACTGGGACGGCTCTATAGGCCGTTGTGGTAGCGCTCACAAGGGAATGTTGTGCGCCTCTATATAGTCAGACAATAGTGGTTTGTCATCGGCAGAGACCGTAGATTTTGAAATTATCCGGATGAAATTATACACGGCTGATCAGGTGTTCGACCTGCGCCCCGGCGACGCCGGGCAGGTGCGCCAGGCGGTCGGTCATGCGGCGGGCTTCCCCGGGCGTCAAGCCGCTCACGCGGAAGCGATGCTGGTAAACGCCACTCAGCCTGTATTGCTGCAAGCGGCTTATAGCCAGACCCATGCGGCTGACGGCGCTGTCGATGTCAAAAGGAGACAGCGTGGTGAGGGAAACGATGTGGCTGAGGCTGGCGAAAACATCGCGGGCCAGATCGTCGTCGGGTTCGGTGAAGGAGACGTGCGCGTTCAAGTTTCAGGCCCATAAGCATGAAGGTCTCGAAAGGGAGGCTGGATAGATCCCGTTTCGTTGCCGGACATCGGCCGCATCGCTCTTTGATGAGCCGCCACCTTGCCGGGGAAGGCAGGTTGGCGCGGAGATGATCCGCTCTTGATGCGCGCTCTCTATAGCGGTCTCGCGTGTCGGCATCAACTAAAATCGTATACGATGTTAAGCTTTACTGAAACCTTGGGTAATGTCTTTTGAGGTGCATTGAATCCTTGGGCGCTTTAAAGGCAAATGGCCGCTTACAACATTCAGGCGGGCGGGCAGCTTCAAGGTTCAAGTATCATGGCAATTCCGTTTATCGACCTCGGTATCCAGCGCGAACGTATCGGCGCGAAGATCGAGGAGGCTGTCCTCAAGGTGATCAAGCACGGCGCCTATATCATGGGGCCTGAGGTGCGCAGCTTCGAGGCCAATATGTCGGCCTTCGCCGGCTCGAAGCACACCCTGTCCTGCGCCAACGGCACCGACGCCATCGAGCTGATCCTGCTGGGATTGGGTGTCGGTAAGGGCGATGCCGTGTTCGTGCCGGCCTTTACCTTTGTTGCCACCGCCGAAGTCGTGCCGATGACCGGCGCCGAGCCGGTGTTCGTCGACATCCAGGCCGACACCTACAATATCGATCCGGTCAAGCTGGAAGCGTCCATCGAGGCTGTACTTAAAGAGGGCCGGCTTAAGCCCGCCGCCATCATTGCCGTCGACCTCTTTGGTCAGCCGGCCGATTATCCGGCGCTTTCGGTCATCGCCAAAAAGTACGGCCTCTATCTGATCTGCGACTCGGCGCAGGCCTTTGGCTGCACCATCGATGGCAAGCAGCCGCTGGAGTGGTGCGTGGCGACGGCGACCAGCTTCTATCCGGCCAAGCCGCTGGGCTGTTATGGCGATGGCGGCGCGGTCGCCACCAATGACGACGCCCTGATGGAGCGCTTGGTGTCGTTCCGCGTCCATGGCGGCGCCACCGCCACCGACGCGGCGACCATGAACTATACCCACGAGGCCAAGTACCTCAATGTCCGCATCGGCATGAATTCGCGCCTCGATACCATCCAGGCGGCGGTGTTGATCGAAAAGCTCAACATCTTCGCCGAGGAAATCGCCCTGCGTCAGAATGTGGCCAGGCGTTATAATGAGCTGCTGGGTGGCAAGGTCATTTCGGTGCCGCACGTCAAGGAAGGCTATGTCTCGACCTGGGCGCAATACACCATCGAGCACGCCAACCGCGACGCGCTGCAGCTGCACCTGCGCGAAAAGGGCGTGCCATCGGCGGTCTATTATCCGATTCCGCTGCATCAGCAGCCGGGCTACAGCATGTTCACCTCTGGCACCGGCGATCTGGCGGTCTCGGAGGCCAAGTCGAAGACCGTGATCAGCCTGCCGTTCAGCCCCTATCTCGATGCGGCCACACAGGATGAGATCGTCGCGGCCGTTCTGTCGTTTGAGGGCTGAAAAGCAAACTGACGCGTTCCTTGAGCAATATGACGGCCTGGCGCGGTATTTTGCCAAGGGTTCGGAAAATTTCTCAAAATGAGTCGGCTTTGCGGAAAAATTTGTCTTTTAATCGCGGCAATCTTCCGCTATGGACAAAAAATACCCTCGATCTCGCGTGTGCACACACATGGATGAAAAGTCCGTGCGCTGAAAAACGGTGTGCTGCGTAAAGAGCCGGGCTTTGCAATACTAAGAGGCTAAAACCATATGGCGATATTACAGGTCAGTGCAGCGGCGGCAACGGCAGGGGCGGCGAAGCCCGCACTGCTGGCGCATCAGGCTGTGCTTGATCTCAGCGCCGGCGATACCGCCTGGATGCTGGTCGCCACCTGCCTCGTGCTGTTCATGACCCTGCCGGGGCTGGCGCTGTTTTACGGCGGCATGGTGCGCAAGAAAAACCTGCTCTCGACGCTCGCCCAATCGGTCGCCACCTCGGTCATCGCCTCGGTGATCTGGATCTTCATCGGCTACAGCTTTGCCTTTGGCGTCGGCGGTGGTGATGCGGCCAGCTTCATCAACAAGTTCATCGGCGGTTTTGATGTCGCCTTGCTGAATGGCGTCAAGCCGGACACGGCCTATAGCGCCGCGCCGCACCTGCCGGAATATCTCTGGGTCGCCTATCAGATGACCTTCGCCATCATCACGCCGGCCCTGATCGCCGGCGCGATCGCTGAGCGCATGAAGTTCTCCGCTTTCTGCCTGTTTGTCGCCCTGTGGAGCGTGCTGGTCTATGCGCCGGTCTGTCACTGGGTGTGGGGCGGTGGTTTCCTGGGCGCCATGGGCGTGCTCGATTTCGCCGGCGGCGCCGTGGTGCACGTCAATTCCGGTGTCGCCGGTCTGGTCGCCTGTCTGGTCATCGGCAAGCGCAAGGGTTTCGGCCGCGACAACATGGCCCCGCATAACCTTGGCTACACCATGATCGGCGCCTCCATGCTGCTGGTCGGCTGGATCGGTTTTAACGCCGGTTCGGAATGGGAGGCGGATTCGCTGGCCAGCGTGGCCATGCTCAACACGATCGTTGCCGCCATGACCGGCGCAGTCGGCTGGATTATTCCCGAATGGATCGAGCGCAAGCAGCCGACCCTGCTCGGCATGGTTTCCGGTCTCGTGGCCGGTCTCGTCGGCATCACCCCGGCGGCCGGCTTCGTCAACCCGACGGGCGCCCTGGCCATCGGGCTCCTGACCGGCGTGGCCTGCTATTTCGGCACGACCTACGTCAAGAACATGTTCCGCTACGATGACAGCCTCGACGCCTTCGGCGTCCACGGCATCGGCGGTTTCGTCGGCGCCCTGCTGACGGCGGTGTTCGTCGACACAACGATAAATACAGGCGACGCGGCGGCCCACGCCACCGTGCTCAAACAGTTGATTGGCCTTGTGGTGGTCATCGGCTGGAGCGCTCTGGTTACCTTCCTTATCCTCATGGTCTGCAAATACACAACAGGCCTTCGCGTAACAGAGGAAGAGGAGATCGAGGGTCTCGATCAATCGCAGCACGGGGAGACCCTGCACGGATAAAATCAAAAGGCTGAAAGGCTGGACTGAGTTTTCCCCCTCGCGATTGACCAGAGACCCACCCGGAAGCGGGCGGTCGCGAGGTCAGCCGAGGGGGTTCGCATGTCAGGGCCCTGAGGCGTTATAGACTTCCGAAGCTTTCGCTTCGGCAAGGCCAGGTGGTCAGAGGCGAGGTTTCGCCGAGCCATGCGGCCTTGAGCTGGTAACAAAAGAAACAACAAACGGCAAATATGTCATCTGTGGTAAAAAAGCCGCCGAACGTTTGCCGGGATTGAGATTAGAACTTTTCTTTGCAAGGGTTTTGCGCTTTTAGCACGCTTGTTAGAGAGTATTGGGCCGCTGGGCTCGCTTCGAGTGAGAAGGTAGTGAGATGGATACGAACCGTTTCGTGATTGAAGTCAAAAAGACACCGGCGAAAACCGATGCGAAGACACGCATCGAGAATTTCAACGAGATCTATGCCGACTTCAAACCGACACAGGCCTCGCATCAGGCCTCGCGCTGCGCCCAGTGCGGCGTGCCCTTCTGTCAGCATGGCTGCCCCCTGTCGAACAACATCCCCGACTGGCTGCGCCTGACCGCCGAAGGCCGTCCGCAGGAAGCCTGGGAGCTGTCGGCGGCGACCTCGACCCTGCCGGAAATCTGCGGCCGTATCTGTCCGCAGGACCGTCTGTGCGAAGGCTCCTGCGTGCTCGAACAATCGGGCTGGCAGAACGTCACCATCGGCAGCGTGGAGCGCTATCTCGGCGATATGGCCTTTGAGAACGGCTGGATCGAGCCGATCGTGCCGGAAGTCGAGCGTTCGCAATCGATCGGCATTATCGGCGCAGGGCCGGCCGGCATCGCTGCCGCTGATCGTCTGCGCACGCAAGGCTACAAGGTCACCATCTATGACCGCTATGATCGCGCCGGCGGCCTGCTGGTTTACGGTATCCCGTCGTTCAAGCTGGAAAAGCACGTCGTGGCGCGCCGCACAGACCGCCTGGCCGCTTCGGGCGTCGAATACGTCATGAACACCGACATCGGCGCCGACGATCACCTCACGTTTGAGGAACTGCGCGAGAAGCATGACGCCGTGCTGATCGCCACCGGCGTCTACAAGACGCGCCGCCTGTCGGTGCCGGGCTGTGGCTCGAAGGGCGTGGTCGCCGCGCTCGATTACCTGATCACGGCCAACAAGGTCGGTTTCGGTGATCAGATCGAAGATTTCGCCAATGGCCGTCTCAATGCCGAAGGCAAGCACGTTGTCGTTATCGGCGGCGGCGACACCGCCATGGACTGCGTGCGCACCGCCACCCGTCAGGGCGCCAAGTCGGTGACCTGCGTCTATCGCCGTGACCGCGCCAACATGCCGGGTTCGGACCGAGAAGTCTCCAATGCCGAAGAAGAAGGCGTGCGTTTCGAGTGGCTGTCGGCCCCGAAAGCCGTCCTCGGCGATGCCGACACGGTGACGGGCCTCAAGATCCAGCGCATGCGCCTGACCACGCCGGACGCGCAAGGCCGTCAGGGCATCGAAGACATCCACGGCAACGAAGCCGACCTGCCCGCCGATTTGATCATCGAGGCGCTCGGTTTCGAGCCGGAAAATCTGCCGGTGCTGTTCAATGAACCCAAGCTCGAAGTGTCGCGCTGGGGCACCCTCAAGGTGATGGCCGGCGAGTTCGCCACCACCGTCAAGGGCGTCTTCGCGGCGGGCGATATCGTCCGTGGCGCATCGCTCGTGGTGTGGGCTGTCCGCGAGGGGCAGGACGCCGCCGCCGACATCCACCACTATCTCCAAACCGAATTACTTGTACCGGCCAACGCCAATGGCGAGCCTTCCTCCTACGCGCTGGGAGCTGCGGAATAATCATGACCTTCGACTCTTACAAGCACTACCAAGACCAACGTCAGCGCCTGATCGACGGCCACGCCTACGATCCGGAATCCGAAATCTCGGCCTGCGGCGTCGGCGTCGTCTGTTCCATCGATGGCTCGCAAAAACGTGAGGTCGTCGAACTGGCCGTCAAGGCGCTGAAAGCCCTGTTCCACCGCGGCGCCGTCGATGCCGACGGCAAGTCGGGCGATGGCGCCGGCATCATGATCAATGTGCCGCAGGCCTTCTTCCGCAAGCAGATCGAGAACATCGGCCACAAGCCGCGCTCCGGCCCAATCCTCGTTGGTCAGGTCTTCCTGCCGCGCACCGATCTCGGCGCCCAGGAAACCGCCCGCACCATCGTGGAATCGGAAATCCTGCGTTCGGGCTTCTTCCTCTATGGCTGGCGTCAGGCGCCGGTCGACGTGACGCAGCTCGGTGAGCGCGCCATGGCGACGCGTCCGGAAATCGAACAGATCATGATGGCGGCGCCGGAAGGTCTGGAAGGCGAAGCGCTGGAACGCGCCATGTTCCTTTGCCGTCGACGCATCGAGAAGCGTGTCGATGACGCCCACCTCGGCGATTTCTATCTCTGCTCGTTCTCGGCCAAGACCCTGATCTATAAGGGCATGTTCCGCGCCGAGTCGGTCGATGACTTCTATCTCGACCTGAAGGACCCGGACTTCACCTCGTCGGTCGCTATCTTCCACCAGCGTTTCTCGACCAACACCTTCCCCGAATGGCGTCTGGCCCAGCCCTTCCGCATGCTGGCGCACAACGGTGAAATCAACACCCTGCGTGGCAACATCAACTGGATGAAGTCGCACGAGATCCGCATGGCCGCCACCACCTTTGGCGATCAGGCCTCGGACGTGAAGCCGGTCATCCAGCCGCGTGGCTCCGATTCTGCCGCGCTCGACAACGTGTTCGAACTGCTGGTCCGCGCCGGCCGCTCGGCGCCGATGGCCAAGGCGCTGCTGATTCCCGAAGCCACCGCCAATGACGAGACGGCTTCCGACGCCAACAAGGCGCTCTACGCCTATTGCAACGCCGTGATGGAGCCGTGGGACGGCCCCGCCGCCATCTGCGCCACTGACGGCCGCTGGGTCATCGCCGGCAAGGACCGCAACGGCCTGCGCCCTCTGCGCGTCACCGAAACCAAGGACGGCCTGCTGATCGTCGGTTCCGAAGCCGGCATGACCGGCGTGGCCGAAGAGCGCATTTCGCGCCGCATCCACATCGCGCCCGGCCGTATGATCGCGGTCGATCTCGAAGGCGGCAAGCTCTACGGCGAGGATGAAATCATCGACGCTCTGGCGGCCAAGCACAACTATTCGGGCTGGCTGGAAAACATGGTCGATCTGGAACCCCTGATCATGCCGGGGCCGGAGCCGCGCGTCTATTTCGGCGAAGAACTGCATCGTCGCCAGATCGCTGCCGGCTTCACGCTCGAAGACCTCGATACGGTCCTCGACGCCATGGTGAAGGACGGCAAGGAAGCCATCGGCTCGATGGGCGACGATACGCCGCTTGCCGTGCTTTCCGAGCAGTGGCGTCCGATCGCGCACTATTTCCGCCAGAACTTCGCGCAGGTCACCAACCCGCCGATCGATCCGTTGCGCGAAGCGCAAGGGATGTCGCTCAAGACGCGCTTCAAGAACCTTGGCAACATCCTGGCCGAGGACGAGGCCCAGACTGACGTCTTCGTGCTGGAAAGCCCGTTCCTCAGCACGCTGATGTATCAGCGCATGATCACGTTTGATAATGTCGGCCATGTCGCCAAGCTCGACTGTACCTTCCCCGTGCCGGGCGAAGGCGCCTTGCCGGGTGCCGGCCTGAGCGCCGCGCTCGAACGCCTGCGTGACGAAGCCGTCAAGGCCGTGAGCAACGACAAGGCCAGCATGATCGTGCTGAGCGATGAAGCCCTGTCGGCCGATCTCATGGGCGTGCCGATGATCCTGGCCGCCGCCGCCGTCCACTCGCGCCTCGTGCAACAGGGGCTGCGTTCGTTCGTTTCGATCATCGTCCGCACTTCGGAAGCCATGGACCCGCACACCTTCGCGGTGCTGGTCGGCGTCGGCGCCACGGCGATCAACCCCTATCTGTCGCTGGAAATTCTGCAGGAACGTCTGGCGCAGGGCCGTTACGAGGGCTTCAACGAGCACAAGGCCTTCTCCAATTACAAGAAGGCTATCGAAGCCGGTCTGATGAAGATCCTGGCCAAGAAGGGCATCTCGATCATCTCCTCCTATCGCGGCGGTTATGAGTTTGAGGCGCTTGGTCTTTCGCGTGCGCTGGTGGCCGAATATTTCCCCGGCGTGACCTCGCGTATCTCCGGCATCGGGCTTTCGGGCATCGAGCAAAAGCTGACCGCCCTGCACCTCAATGCCTGGGCGAAGAAGCCTGTCACCCCGATCGGCGGCTTCTACAAGATGCGCGCCGCCGGCGAGACCCACTACTATCAGCCGAAGCTTATCCACCTGCTGCAGGACGCGACGACGCGCGACGATTACGAGGTCTTCAAGAAGTATTCCTCGCTGATCGCCGGCATGTCGAAGACGGCCCCGACCAGCCCGCGCGACCTGCTCGCCTGGGAAGGCAAGCTGCCGCCGCTCGCCATTGAAGAGGTCGAAAGCGTCAACGAAATCCGCAAGCGCTTCGTCACGCCCGGCATGTCGCTCGGCGCGCTCAGCCCCGAAGCCCACGAAACCCTGAACATCGCCATGAACCGTATCGGCGCGCGGTCGGTGTCGGGTGAGGGCGGGGAAGACCCTGAGCGTTATCACCGTCGTCCGAACGGCGACAATCCGAACTCGGCCATCAAGCAGATCGCGTCCGGCCGTTTCGGCGTCACCGCCGAATACCTCAACCAATGCCGTGAGATCGAAATCAAGGTGGCCCAGGGCGCGAAGCCCGGCGAAGGCGGGCAACTGCCCGGCTTCAAGGTCACCGAGTTCATCGCCCGTATGCGTCACTCGACGCCGGGGGTTGGCCTGATTTCGCCGCCGCCGCACCACGACATCTACTCGATCGAAGATCTGGCCCAGCTCATCTATGACCTGAAACAGATCAATCCGCGCGCCCGCGTCACCGTCAAGCTGGTGTCGCAATCGGGCATCGGCGCGGTCGCGGCCGGCGTTGCCAAGGCCAAGGCCGACGCCATTCTTGTCTCCGGCAATGTCGGCGGCACCGGCGCGTCCCCCCTGACCTCGGTCAAGTTTGCCGGCCTGCCGTTCGAGCTCGGCCTGTCGGAAGCGCATCAGGTGCTGACGCTCAACAATCTGCGCGGCCAGATCCGTCTGCGCGCCGATGGCGGTATGCGCACCGGTCGTGATATCGTGATCGCCGCCCTGCTCGGCGCCGACGAATTCGGCATCGGCACGGCCTCGCTGGTCGCCATGGGCTGTCTGATGGTGCGTCAGTGCCAGTCGAACACCTGCCCGGTCGGTGTCTGCGTGCAGGACGAGCGCCTGCGCGCCAAGTTCACCGGCACGCCGGAAAAGGTGATCAACCTGTTCACCTTCATCGCCCGCGAAGTGCGCGAAATCCTGGCCTCGCTTGGCCTGCGTTCACTCGGCGAAGCCACCGGCCGCACCGACCTGCTCCAGCAGGTGTCGCGCGGCGGGGTGCACCTCGATGACCTCGACCTCAACCCGCTGCTGGTCCGTGTCGATCTCGATCCCGGCGCCACCATCACGCGCTATGACGAGATCAACGAGGTCGCCGATACGCTCGACGCCAAGATCGTCCGTGACGCCGCCTACATGCTGGAGCGCAAGGAAAAGATGCAGTTGACCTACGATGTGCGCAACACCATGCGCGCCGTCGGCACCCGCACCTCGTCGCATATCGTCAGCGCCTATGGCTCGACGCTCGATGAGGGTCACCTCAAGCTCGACCTGATGGGGTCGGTTGGCCAGTCGCTTGGCGCTTTCGCGGTCAAGGGTCTGTCGATCAACCTGATCGGTGAAGCCAACGACTATGTCGGCAAGGGCCTTTCCGGCGCCACCATCGTTATCCGGCCCAAGGCCTGGCAGGAAGGCCAGGCGCTGGCCGGCAACACCCTGCTTTACGGTGCGACCTCCGGTCAGCTCTATATCGCCGGCTCAGTGGGCGAACGTTTCGCCGTCCGTAACTCCGGCGCCACCACGGTGGTCGAAGGCGTCGGCGCGCATGCCTGCGAATATATGACCGGCGGCGAAGTCGTCATCCTCGGCAAGTCCGGTGCCAATTTCGGCGCGGGCATGACTGGCGGTGTCGCCTATGTCTACGATCCGGACGAGACCTTCGCCCGCTACATCAACCCCGAAGGCATCACCTTGCGTCCCGTACCGGATGAAAACGTGGCCCGCCTCAAGGCGTTGATCACCACCCACCTTGAGAAGACGCTTTCGCCGCGCGCGCAGGCCATTCTCGATGATTGGGATAACAGCCTGAAGGCCTTCGTTGAGGTTATGCCGAATGAGATTTTGGCCATACAGCAAAAGCTGCAAGCCAAGAGCGCTTAAAAGAAAAGGCGGTCCGCAAGGGCCGCCTTTTTCGTTGGCCGTGCCTGAAAATACCGCATAAACCGAACGTGATTTCTTTACTGGTATGTGGCAGCCTAGTTTGCGGACGAGGGCGAGATATAGCATGAGCGCTATGAACACACTTCGCAACGATAATGCGCAAGGCTCCGGTACGCAGCCCAAAATCCTGCTGGTCGATGATCGCTGGGAAAACCTGTTGGCCACCGAAGCCCTGCTGAAGCCGCTCGGCGCCTCCATCATTACCGCCGATTCTGGTGAAAAAGCCCTCAATCTGGTACTGGAGAACGATTTCGCCATCGTCCTGCTCGATGTCCAGATGCCGATCATGGACGGTTTCGAAACCGCCCGCCTGATGAAGACGCGCCCCAATATGCGCAATGTGCCGATCATCTTCATCACCGCCATCAGCAAGGAAGATCACTTCGCCACCGAAGCGGCCGAGATCGGCGCGGTCGATTATATCTTCAAACCGATCAATTCGGATATCCTCAAGAGCAAGGTGAAGGTCTACCTCGACCTGTACACGCAGCGGGAGCAGATTCTGCAACTGAACGCCACTCTGCGTCAGTCGAATGAGGAGCTTGAACGCTTCGCCTATGTCTGCTCGCACGATATGCAGGAACCGGTGCGGATGATGAACATCTATGCCGGTTTTCTGGCCGAGGATGCGCTTTCGCAACTCGACGAGGACAGCCAGCGCCACATCGGCTATATCCGCGAAAACGCCGTGCGCATGCAAAAGATGATCCGCGATATCCTCAGTTTCTCGCGCATCGGCCGTGAGGCCATCGTGCTGGAAACCATCGACAGCCAGCAGGTCTTTTCAGAGGTGATGCAGGGCTTTGAGGACATCGTGGCGCAAAAGCAGGCCGTGGTGACGGCCGAAGGTCTGCCAGTCGTCCGCACAAGCCCGACCCTATTGCGCGTGCTGCTGCAAAACCTGCTCTGCAATGCGATGAAATTCCAGGACGGCAGCCGCACGCCGGTGATCACGGTTTCGGCCAGCCGTGAAGGCAGCGGTCGCAACGCCATGTGGCGCTTCGATGTCAGCGATAATGGCATCGGCATTGATCCGGTGTTTTACGAGCGCATCTTCCAGATTTTCCAGCGCCTGCACAGTTTCGATGACTATACCGGCACCGGAATCGGGCTTTCGACCTGCCGCAAGTTCGTCCGGCTATGTGGCGGCGATATCACCGTGCGTTCAACGCCGGGCGTGGGCAGCGTGTTCAGCTTCACCCTGCCGGACAAGGCATAGGCATGGGAGAGGCCTTGGAAATTCTGTTGGTGGAAGACAATCTGGGCGATGTCGAGATGACGAAACGCGCCTTGCGGACGGCCAGCACGCCCTGTCGGGTTGAAGTGGCCAGCAATGGACGCCAGGCGCTCGATTGTCTGCATAAGGCCGGCCGCTACGAAGGCGCGGTGACGCCGCAACTGATCCTGCTCGATATCAATATGCCGTTGATGGACGGCAAGGCCTTTCTAGATCATGTCAAGGTCTCGAACGATTTCAAGGCTATTCCGGTCGTGATGTTCACCAGCTCGGAATCAGCGCGAGATGTCCGTGATTGTTATGAGCGCCATGCCAATGGCTATGTGGTGAAGCCGTTCGACGGCCAGGCCTATGCCGCGGCCGTGCGTGGGGTGATCGATTTTTGGGGCAGTTTATCGACGCTTCCCCAATAGGCTCTGAAGTTTGTCCGGCGTCGCCTCATTGAATCTTTATCCATAAGCCGCGATGCTGTCTCAAAAATGCGCACATCCGGAGTCTGTCATGAAACCGAACCGCCTGATCTTCCCGCTTCTTCTGGCTTCCGGCGCCGTGCTGGCGCTCACGGCCTGCGCCAGCCTGACCGCTGGGCCGGTTGGCAACGCCTCGGTGCCACAGCCCGCGAAACCGGTTGATATCGAGCAGTATAGCGGCCTGTGGTATGAAATCGGGCGTTACGAGAACCGTTTTGAGAAGGACTGCGAGGGCGTCACTGCCGAGTATCGTGCTCGTCCGGATGGTCTGATCGACGTCATCAATTCCTGCCACAAGGGCGGCCTTTCGGGACCGGTCAAGGTGGCCGAAGGTAAGGCCAAGGTCTTGCCGGGCAGCGATAACGCCAAGCTCAAGGTATCGTTCTTTGGTCCGCTTTACGGCGATTACTGGGTGCTTGACCGCGCCGACGACTATAGCTGGGCCATTGTCGGCGAGCCGTCAGGCCGTTACCTGTGGCTGCTCAGCCGTGTCGCCCAGCCGCACGAGATGGTGCGCAACACGATCGAGGCGCGCACCCGCCAGATGGGCTATGACTGGGGCCGTGTGCGGATGACGAAGCATTAATTATCGCTCAAACGCCTCGAAGCTCCTCGCATAAGCTCGGGCGGCGGTTGCCCTTGCCAAAGCACAAATGCTTTGGAGATGTCTTAAATCCCGTCGCCGCCATAGATCGGGTTGTGGATGCCGCACTCGACCTTTTCGGTGCCGGCCCAGCGGCCTGAGCGTGCGTCTTCGCCGGCGGCCACCGGTTTGGTGCAGGTGAAGCAGCCGATCGACGGGAAACCCTGATCGACCAACGGATGCGCAGGCAGGTCGTGATTGACGAAATAGGCCTCGACATCGGCCGCGGTCCAGGTGGCCAGTGGATTGACCTTGAAATGCTTGCCGCCGAATTCGACGATGGGCAGGCTGGTGCGCGTGGCGCTCTGATGGCGTTTGCGGCCGGAAATCCAGGCGCCAAAGCCTTCCATGAAGCGATTAAGCGGGCGGACTTTACGCAGATCACAGCACTGATTGGGCTGGGTGCGCCACAGGGTGTTCTTGTCATCCTCCACGGCCGCTTCCGCCGGGTCGGCCTTGAGGTTGACGAGGTTTGTCAGGCCGAGCCTGGCCACCAGTTCATCGCGGTACTGGATCGTCTGGAAGAAGTGACGGTCGGTATCGAGGAAGATGACCGGCAGGTTGGGCTCGATTTGCGAAACCATGTGCAGCAGCACGGCGGAATCGGCGCCAAACGACGACGACAGGGTGATGTCGCCGATGAATTGCTCGGTGATCGCCTTGCGCAGGATGTCCTGTGCCGTCAGGTGTTCCCAGACATCACTGAGCGCCTCGGCACGCAAGGCGCCGAGCGTCCTCTTCTGGTCTTTAAGTATGTCGATCAAAATCGTCATAGCGGGAGGTCCTTAGCTCTCGACTGTGTGCCGTAGAGCCCATACGGGACGGTTGGTATCCGCCGCCCCTTGATAAAATACGCTAAAACGCGATTTGGCGGCCGCGATGGCCTGCACCGGGTCTTTGTCCTTGACCAGAAACTCGCTGAAACCACAGCGCAGCATCAGGAAAAGCTGGTCGCGCAGCACATCGCCGACGGCACGGATGGCGCCGGTATAGCCTTCTTCGCGCAGGATACGGGCGGTCGAGTAGCCGCGGCCATCACGATAGCCGGGGAAGCTGACCTCGATCAGGGTGATCTTCTCGATGAAGGGCAGCAAAAGCCGCACATCATCGCCCGGATTGACGCGGATGCCGTAATGACCATTGAGGCCATCAAGCTCCTTGAGGGCGCGGTCGAAACCGAGCACATAGGGGCCGTCGACGCCTGTGGTCTCTTCGTCGGCCAGCAGGGTCCAGCCATCAGGGATGATCTCGCCGTCCGTGGTGACCAGTTGCGGGGTGTGCGATGAGTTAAGCAGGCTCATGGAGCGCCTCCGCGAAGGTGTTGCGGCCGAGGCGTTCCACGGCGTCGATGAAGCGCTCGGAATCACTCGTGCGCAGTTGAAGGTAGAGCTGAACCACGCGCTCGATGGCGGCGGGCACGGCTTCGGCCGGCAAGCCCTTGCCGGTGATGACGCCGAGCGCGGCGTTTTCATCAGCGCGGCCGCCGAGCAGGATCTGGTAAAATTCGATCCCCTGCTTGTCGACGCCCAGAATGCCGATATGGCCGACATGGTGGTGACCGCAGGCATTGATGCAGCCGGAAATCTTGATCTGCAGATCGCCGATCTTATCGGTCAGGTTGGCATCGGCGAAGCGTTGCGAAATGTCCTGAGCCAGCGGAATGGAGCGCGCATTGGCCAGTGAGCAATAGTCGAGACCCGGGCAGGCTATCATGTCGGTGATCTTGCCGCCGTTGGCCGTACTCAGATTGGCCGCGTCGAGGCGGGTATAGAGCGCGTAAAGATCGGCCTTGGGCACATGCGGCAGGATGACGTTCTGCTCGTGGCTGACGCGCAGTTCGCTATAGGCATATTGTTCGGCCACATCGGCCATCACGTCCATCTGCGCCGAGGAAGCGTCGCCCGGCGGCAGGCCGACCGGCTTGAGCGAAATGGTCACTGACACATGGTCGTCGCGCTTGTGAGCGAGCGTGTTGTTCTTGACCCAGCGGGCGAAGGCCTTATCGGCGGTCTGGGCGCGTTCATAGGCTACGCGATCAAATTTCGCGTCCTTGAAGTCCGGGTCGGGGAAGAAGCTCCGGATACGGACGATCTCGGCGGCTGGCGCATCGATAGCGGCCTTGTCGAGCGACTCCCACTCTTCCTCAACCTGACGGGCGTATTCATCGGGGCCAAGGGCAGCGACCAGAATCTTGATGCGCGCCTTGTAGCTGTTATCGCGGCGGCCATAGCGGTTATAGACGCGCAGGCAGGCTTCGAGATAGCTCAGAAGTTGCTCGCCTTTGAGGCCCGTCTTGATGCGATGACCCAGCGAAGGCGTGCGGCCAAGACCCCCGCCGACATAGAGATCGAAACCTTCCGGCTTGGCGTGCAGGCCGATATCGTGGACGCGCACGGCGGCGCGGTCGCGGTCGGCGCCGGTGATGGCGATCTTGAACTTCCGCGGCAGGAAGGTGAATTCCGGGTGGTTCGATGACCACTGACGGATCAGTTCGGCCCACGGACGCGGGTCTTCGTGCTCATCCCTGGCGGCGCCGGCGAACTGGTCAGTTGTGGTGTTGCGGATGCAGTTGCCCGAGGTTTGCAGGGCGTGCATCTCCACCTCAGCCAGTTCTTCGAGGATCTTCGGCGTATCGGCCAGCTTGATCCAGTTGAACTGCAAATTCTGCCGCGTGGTGAAGTGGCCAAAATCGCGGTCATAGGTGCGGGCGATGTGCGCGAGTTTGCGCACCTGCTTCGACGACAGCACGCCATAGGGCACGGCGATACGCAGCATGTAGGCGTGCAGTTGCAGATAAAGGCCGTTCATCAGGCGCAGCGGCTTGAACTGGTCTTCGCTCAGTTCGCCCGAGAGGCGGCGCGCCACCTGATCGGCGAATTCAGCGTTCCGATCGCGGACGAAGGCGTGGTCGAAGGAATCGTAAACGTACATGACCTAGTACTCCTGGAAGATATCGGCGCGGCCGTGCAGACGGGCGATTTCGTCGGCGGTCTGGCCGATGGTCGGGCCGTTGGCGCGGACAAATTCGCGCACATGTTCGCGCTGCACCGGTGCATCGGCGGCGCTGAGCGGAATAAGATAGGCGCCGACCACCTCGGTTTCGCGCGCCTTCCATTCGGTCAGCAGCGCTTCGGCGGCGTCATCATCGAGACGCGCGGCCTGGGCGGCGTCCTCGCTCCAGCCTGCGGCGGAAAACCACAGGGTCAGGCCATCGGTCAGGCGATTGGCGGTTAGTAATTTCATGCGTTCAGTCTCACGGCTTCTTCAACGACGCCGGCTATGGCGTTTTGATCCTTATAGAGGGCGGCTACCTCGCCGATGATGACGAGGGTAGGGCCTTTAGGCGGGTTGGCTGCGACGGTATCCGCCAGTGTGCTTAAAGACACGAGCGTGCGGCGTTCATTAGGACGGGTGCCATTCTCGATGATCAGGGCCGGCGTATCGGGCATCCGACCATGCGCCATGAGTTTCTCAGAAAGGATCTTCGATGTGGCGACGCCCATATAGACGACCAGCGTGTGATGCGGGGCGGACAGCGCCGACCAGTCGAGCAGCAGCGGGTTGTTGTCCGGATCGCCGTCTTTCGCGTGGCCGGTAATGAAGGTAACGCTCTGGGCGTGGTCACGGTGCGTTAGGGGCACGGCCGCCGAGGCCGCGCAGCCCAGTGCTGCCGTGACGCCCGGCGTGATATGGACCTCGATGCCGGCGGCGCGCAGGGCCTCGACCTCTTCGCCGCCACGGCCGAACACGAACGGATCGCCGCCCTTGAGGCGCACAACGCGCTTGCCAAGGCGCGCTTGCTCGACCAGCAGTTCGTGAATCTGTTCCTGCGGCACACTGTGATTGGAGCGCGCCTTGCCGACATAAAAACGATCGGCGTCGCGGCGGGCCAGATCCATGACGCCGTCGCCGACAAGGCGGTCATAGACGATGACATCGGCTTCACTCAGCAGGCGCAGGGCTTTCAGCGTCAGGAGTTCGGGATCGCCGGGGCCGGCGCCGACCAGATGCACAACGCCGGTGCGCGGGACATTGACAAGAGCAAGCGCCAGTTCAACGGCCTCATCGATCTTGCCGGTGCGCGCCAGTTCGGCGGCGGGTGATTGCAGCACATTTTCCCACACGCGACGGCGATCATCCGTGTTCGGAAGAAGCTCGCGCAAGCGCGGCGACAGGGCGGTGGCGAAGGCGGCGACCTCGGTTTCCGATGGCGGTACGGCGGCCTCGATCTTGCGTCGCGTTTCACGCGCCAGAACCGGCGCTGTGCCGCCGGTGGCGACGCCGATGCTCAAGGTGCCGCGGTCGATGATGGCGGGGACGTGGAAATCGCTGAGATCGGGGAAATCTACCACATTCAGTGGTGCGCGCGAGGTACGGGCCAGGGCCGCGCCCTTTTCCGCCATAGCCCGATCCTCGAAGGCGACGATGATCAGGGCCGCCTCGGCCAGCTCCGAGGCTTCCGGCCAGCGCGCATGCGCGTCTGCCAGATCGGCCAGCGGCGCGAAAACAGTGATCTTGGCAGGGGTGCGGTTCAGCAGGGTGAGCTTGCGGATCGCCCACGCGCCAGCGCCGATCAGGACGACCTGACGGTTTTCCAGCGGCCATGACAGGGGCAAAGCGAGCATCGCGACAACACCAAAAGAGGGAGCATACAACATGATCCCCTTTACCAGGCTTCTATGTAAGGTTTTGTGGCGCCAAATTAAAGCGATGGTTTGTCGCCTGAGGGTTTAGGGCGGCTAAAGGCTCGCTATTCTGTGAGAATGACCTTAACAAGTAAGACAACCCGTCGCATAGGCCAAAGCCTGTCAGCATGATAGAGTGTGGGCATGAGCTCAGAACACGCTATCGCCGCCCGCCAGAAAATCCGCCAAGACGCCGCCGCCATCGGTGTGGATGAAGCCTTTATTTCGAAGCTAGTCGACGAATTTTATGCGCGCGTGCGCGTACATCCGCAACTGGGGTCGGTGTTTAACGGCGCGGTCGATGACTGGCCCGATCACTTGGCCAAACTCAAGTCATTCTGGGAATCCGTGGCACTGAACGCCGGTGTCTATTCCGGTCGGCCGATGCAGGCGCACATGAAGGTCTCGACCATCGAGCCGGCGCATTTCGGTGAATGGCTGTATCTGTTCGAGCAGACCCTGCGCGATATCGCGCCTTCCGAGGCGGCGGTGGAATATTTCATGATCCGCGCTAGCCGGATCGGCGAGAGCCTGAAGCTCGGCCTGTTCTTCAGGCCATAGGATTTATTGTCACACCATGCCCCTCCCCGGGAGTGGCCAAATGGTGCTGAGTGGCTGAGTAAAGAAAAAGCGCCCGTGACCGGAGCCACAGACGCTTCTTCTAACCCTTCACGCAAACAACCTGCTTAAGAGTATGCACGATCTCGACGTGATCGGCCTGAGCCTTCATTACCGCGTCGATATCCTTGTAGGCGGCCGGCGTCTCATCGACCACCTCGGAATCCTTCCGGCACTCCACGCCGGCCGTGGCCAGGGCGTGGTCTTCCAGCGTGAACCGCCGCTTGGCTTCCGACCGTGACATCGCCCGGCCTGCGCCGTGTGAACACGAACACAGGGCCTCGGCTGCCGCCTGGCCATCGATTCCGCGCACGATGAACGACTTGGCGCCCATCGAGCCCGGAATGATGCCCAGCGTTTCCGGCGTGATCCGCACGGCACCCTTCCGGGTTACCAGCACGTCCGAACCGAAATGCCGCTCATGCGCCACGTAATTATGGTGACAATTGACGGCTTCGCAGTCGCTGGTGAAGCGCTTCGGTACCGATGCCGACAAAGCCGCAAGGGCCGCTGTCATCATCAGTTCCCGGTTGGCCCGTGCGAACCTCTGCGCCCACGACACCGCACCCATATAGTCGCCGAACAGGTCGGAACCTTCCGGCAAATAGGCGAGGTCTTCGTCGGGCAGGCTGATATACCACCGCTTCATTTCGTGCTTGGCGCGTTCGATGAAGTACGAACCGATCCGGTTGCCGATCCCCCTCGAACCGGAGTGCAGCATGATCCAGACGGCGTCGTTTTCGTCGAGGCAAACCTCGACGAAGTGGTTGCCGGTACCGAGCGTCCCCAGATGATTATGTGCCCGTGATGCCGATTGCGAAATCTTCGGATGCTTGTCCACGATCTTTTGCAGTTCGCCACTCAAACCCTTGAAGACCTCGGTTTGGGCTTCCGGCACTTCACCCCACGCACCCCGGTCGTTGCGCCCGCCATTGTCCGTCCGCCCGTGCGGAATCCGCTGCTCGATCGCTGTCCGCAGGCCCGACAGATTGTCAGGCAGATCAGACGCATTGAGAGTGGTACGGATGGCCATCATGCCGCAGCCGAGATCGACCCCAACCGCCGCCGGAATGATCGCGCCCTTGGTCGGGATGACCGAACCAATGGTGGCGCCCATGCCCCAGTGAACATCCGGCATGATGGCGACGTGCTTATGGATAAACGGCATGGCGGCGATATTATCGAGCTGCTTGCGCGCCTGATCCTCAACCGCCACACCGTCAATCCATGCCTTGATTAGGCCACCTCTGGCCCCTTGAAAGACTTGCATGTCTTTCTCCTTTCTTAGTTGATTATCCCGGATTTAACGCGCTCAAGCCGCGATGCGGTAGGGCAACGAAGCATGAGAAAAGCCCTTTTGACCGGGTCAAAAGGGCTGCACAAAAGCTAAAGATCGGGTGATCCTAGTCTTTCATCCTACAGCCCTGTCCACGGTCGCTCCAATTGCGGAGTGCTTGTGGGCGTAGCGCAGCCGCAAAGGTGCCGACCTCTTTCGAGGATGGCATCTGGTTCGGCTGGATGTGGCTATACGCTTGGGTCATGCGGGCTTCATCTGCCTGTTTTATACACGGGTCAAGCGGTGAAGGTTTCAAATGTGACGAGTGTGGCTTTGCGGTATCAGGTGCATAATGCACCTAAAAATAGGTGTGGCCTGTCTTGATGCCGCGGTGATAATCGAGCCGGCGGTAAAAGGCTTCCGGGTCTTTCGGCTTCACCACCCATGACGGATCGTGGTTGAGCAGGTCATAGAGCCGCGTCAGGGTAAAGCGCACCGCCGAGCCACGCGCGAACAAAGGCAGGGCGTTGACCTCGGCTTCGGACAGCGGCCGCGTGGCATGATAGGCCTTGATAAAGGCCGAGATCATCTGCGGCATGGGCTGGCCGCCCGGCGTAAAGCCCCAGGCATTGAGCGAGACCGCCAGATCATAGGCGTAGGCGTCGGTGCAGGCGTAATAATAGTCGATCACGCCGGTGACCTTGCCGTCATCGCTCATCAGTACATTGTCGGTGAAATAATCAGCATGGATGGCGCCCACAGGTAAGCCTGATGGCCAGTGGGTTTGCAGAAACCCCAGTTCTTCGCGGAATTCGGCAAGGATATCCTGGGCGCGCAGTGAGCCCGCCGCCCTCGGTTCGCAGCGCGCGATCAGGCCCGGCCACGCCGCCAGACCCATCGAATTTTCGCGTATCTGGGGGAAATCGCCGCCGATCAGATGCAGCTTCGCCAGATATTCGCCGGCGGATGTGGCGTGGCGCGTATCGGGATTGCGCGGCCAGCGACCGGGCAGCCATTTGATGAGGGCGCAACTCTTGCCATTGATGCGGCCAAGGCTTTGACCATCGCGCTTGAGCGCCGGCCCCGGCGCCGGATAGCCCTTGCGGTCGAGATAGAGGGTGTAGTCCATGAACCACGGCAGGCCGTCTTCCGGCGTCGCGGCCTCGAAAAGCGTGAGCGCGTAAAGACCAGACGTGGCTTCGACCTTGAAATTGGTGTTGGAGACACCTTCCTCGATACCTTCGAGATGCAGCACCTCGCCGATATCATAATCAGCGAGATAGGCACGGGCGTCCTCCAGCGAAACCTGCGTAAAGACAGCCATAAACCTCGTAACCCCTGTTATGCCTCAACGGTGCGAAGGCCGATGAACCCCATTCGTCATCATTTGGCAAGTCCAAATGGTTGCAAGACCATCCGCAAGCGGCAATTTGCGAATTGATCGCAAATTTACTTGCTCCCCTGGCACAGAATGACTAAATCGCTGGCTTAGAATCCATCGCTTGGGTTAGCGGGGCTGATCTGTTAGCTAGCCGCATCCCGGAAAAGGAATCCGCATATGGCCAAGACTGTACCTTCCGTTGTCGATCTCATCGGCGATACCCCTCTGATCCGCCTGAAGGCGGCCAGCGAGGCGACCGGCTGCGAGATCTACGGCAAGGCGGAATTCCTTAACCCCGGCCAGTCGATCAAGGATCGCGCCGCGCTGTGGATCATCCGCGCCGCCGAGGCCGACGGCTCGCTGAAGCCGGGCGGCACCATTGTGGAAGGCACAGCCGGCAATACCGGCATCGGCCTGGCCATGGTCGCCAAGGCCCTGGGCTACAAGGCCAAGATCGTCATTCCGCGCACACAGGCGCAGGAGAAAAAGGACGCGATCCGGGCTTTCGGCGCCGAGTTGATCGAGGTCGACGCCCTGCCTTACGCCAATCCCGGCAACTATGTCCGCTATTCCGGCACCCTGGCGCAAGAGCTGCGCGATGCCGGCGAAAGCGTCATATGGGCCAACCAGTTCGACAACACCGCCAACCGGCAGGCCCATATCGACGCCACCGGCCCGGAAATCTGGGCGCAGACCGATGGCAAGATCGACGCCTTTATCTGCGCCGTCGGTTCGGGCGGTACGCTCGGGGGCTTAAGCCTCTATTTCAAGCAAAAGAACCCGGACATCCAGATCGGTCTGGCCGATCCGTTTGGCGCGGCGCTTTACAGCTATTACACCACGGGCGAGCTGAAATCCGAAGGCACCTCGATCACTGAAGGTATCGGTCAGGGCCGCATCACCGCCAATCTCGAAGGGATCACCGTTGATCGCTCGTATCAGGTGGCGGATTCGGAATGGCTGCCGGTGCTCTATGATCTGATCGAAAACGAAGGCCTGTGCCTTGGCACCTCGGCCGCGCTCAATATCGTCGGCGCCATGAAGATGGCCCGGGACTTAGGGCCGGGTAAGACCATCGTCACCATGCTGTGCGACTATGGCAACCGCTATGCCTCGAAGATCTTCAATCCGCCCTTCCTGCGTGAAAAAGGCCTGCCTGTCCCGCCATGGATGGCGGCGGACTAGTGGCCTGTTCCCTAAATATCCATGGCGGCGAAAACCGGCGGTTCGGTCTGCGCGCTCGGCGCGCCGTCGATGCGACTGGCCTCGCCACGCAGCCACTCCATGAAGCGCAGTTGCGCCGGGGTGGGTTCGCGCGTTTGCGGCCAGACCAGATAGTAGCCGTATTCCAGCGGCTTGTCCTTTTCGTCAAACAGGATCATCAGCCGGCCGGCCTTCAGATCGGCCTCGGCGATGGTGCGCTTGGCCAGGGCCACGCCGCGACCGGCAACCGCCCCCTCGATCACCATACTCGACTGGTTGAAACGCGGGCCGCGCGACGCATCGACGCCTTCAACGCCATGCGCCTTGAGCCACATCGGCCAGTCCGGGCAGCTCGGATCGGTTTCGGCACCGACATCGTGCAGCAGGACGTGGTGCGCCAGATCGGCCGGTTTTTTGATGGGCGCGGCCTCGAACAGCAAGGGCGAGCACACTGGCACGACGGCCTCGGCCAGCAGATGCTCGACATGCAGCCCGTTGTAGTGGCCATTGCCGTAACGGACGGCCAGATCGATATCGGACACGGCGAAATCGACCGGCGCCATGTCAGCACTCACCCAGACGTCGATATCTTCATTAGCGGCGCTAAAGTCATAAAGGCGCGGCATCAGCCACTTGGCAGCGAAGCTGGGCGCGGCGGAAACGGTGACGCGGCCCTTCTGGTTGCCCTGTTTCATCAGGCGCGTGGCCTCGAACATCTTCTCGAAGGCTTCTTTCAAAATCTGCGCCGAGGCCTTACCGGCTTCGGAAAGCACAACGCGGCGGCCATCGCGCACAAACAGTTCAACGCCAACGTGCTCTTCCAGAAGGCGAATTTGCTGCGACACCGCGCCGGGCGTCACAAACAGCTCTTCGGCGGCCTGTTTGAAACTCTCATGGCGGGCGGCGGCTTCAAAAACCCGAAGCGCCGACAGCGGCGGCAAGCGATCACGCGACATCTACAAATCCCCGACTTGGCTACATAGCCTCAGTTGCCCTTAACCAGACGCCCCTTTATAGCGTCTTTCAGTTTAAAAAAACTATTTCGATCCAAAAAATCGAAAAGCACTGGAGAAAAAAATGACCGAAGCCAATCCGCTTCATCACATCGATGCGCTGGAAGCCGGCGAAACCTGGACCACCGACGTGGTCGTCATCGGCGCCGGCCCGGTCGGGCTGTTCAGCGTTTTTGAACTGGGCCTGCTCGATATCAAGTGCCATCTGATCGATATTCTCGACAAGGTGGGCGGCCAGTGCGCCGAGCTGTATCCGGAAAAGCCGATCTATGACATTCCCGCCTGGCCGATCATCTCCGGCGACGACCTGACCAAGCGTCTGCTGGAGCAGATCCATCCCTTCGGCGCCAAGTATCACCTCGGCGAAATGGCCGTGGCCGTGCGCAAGATCGAGGACGGCGAGCATGAAGGCCTTTGGGAAGTGACGACCGACCAGCAGACCGTGGTGCGCGCCAAGTCGATCGTCATCGCAGCCGGCGGCGGTTCGTTCCAGCCCAAGAAGCCGCCGATCCCCGGCATTGATGGCTTTGAAAACCTCGGCGCCGGCCTTGGCGTCCATTATGCCGTGCGCAAGATGGAAGCCTTCCGCGACAAGGAAATCGTCATTTCCGGCGGCGGCGATTCCGCGCTCGACTGGGTGCTGAATCTGCAACCGATCGCCAAGCGCGTGACGCTCATCCACCGCCGCGACGACTTCCGCGCCGCACCGCACTCTGTCGCCAAGATGCGCGAACTGGTCGCTGCCGGGGAGATGAATCTCGTCATCGCCCAGGCCACGGCGCTTAAGGGCGAAACCGGCCACTTCCTGGAATCGGTCGCCATCGAAGACAGCGACGGCAATGCCTCTCATCTGAAAGCCGACGCCTTCCTGCCCTTCTTCGGCCTGACCATGAAACTGGGTCCGGTGGCGGAATTCGGCCTGAACCTGCATGAAAACCTGATCCCGGTCGACACCGAGAAGTTCGAGACCTCGACCAAGGGCATCTTCGCCATCGGCGATATCAACCACTATCCGGGCAAGCTGAAGCTGATCCTGTCGGGCTTCCACGAGGCGGCGCTTATGGCGCAACAGGCTTTCCGCTATGTCTATCCGGACAAGAAGCTGCGCTTCCAGTACACGACATCGTCGTCGGAACTGCAAAAGAAGATGGGTGTCAAATAGCGGGGCCATGCCCCCCGCCTGCCTATGCTTTCAGCGCCTCATTATCCGCGGATAAAGAGGCGCTTTTGCGTTCGCCCTACAAGCCGCCTGGCACCAATTGACCGCCGCCGGGGAGCGGCAGGGTCTGGCCGTTCAGCGCCGGATTGCGATACTTGTCATAGCTCAGCGTGTGGCCCTGGCTGTCGATCTGGGCCGGATCACCCGTCAGCTTGCCAACCGCGGCATCGGCGGTCAGCGTCCAGCGACTGGACGCGTCGAGCGCGACATCGGTGTTGCGCGTGGTCTTGCCGGTCAGATGGGAATTTTCGCTCAGGTTTACCGCGATATGGCTAATGGCGTCGGTGACGAAATCGCCGGTCAGCATCTGATGGCTGACCGTCAGGGTGGCGTCGCCGCCATTGCGTCCCAGCTCACCCCACTGGTCCGCTGCCGCCTTCAAAATGACGCCGCTGGCTGTGGTCAGCTCGACCTCATCCAGTTTAATCTGTGTACGGATGTTTGTGACGTAAAAGCCGGCGCGCCGGCCACTAAGATGCCCGCCCGTGAAGGTCAGAGCGGCGGTATGATCCTCCGGTGGCCCCATCATCTCCATGGCGGGGCGCATCCCCGCCTTCGCGTCTCTGGGGCGTTCGCCGGCTGGAGGTTCTCCGCCGCCAGGACGACGACCACCTCGATCCATACCACCTTGAGGGCCTGAAAGCGGCACGCCGTCATCCTGTGGCGCCTCATAGATCATCACGCCATAACCATCGCCGGAAAGGCCGCTGTCGATAAAGCTGGCACGGTGCTGGCCATCGATGACCAGCCCATCGGCGCGTCCGGCCCTGGCGGAAATGCGTTCGACTTCCAGATCGCCGGATAGCGAAATGACAGGCGACAAAGGCCCTTCGGTGACAAACTGGCTGTCGCTGATCCGCACAGGCTGGCCGCGCCCCATGACCGAAAGCGCCGTGGCATGATCGGATACTGTGGCGACGGAAATCTTACTGGCCACAAGGCTGGCGCCGGGCCGGACCTCAAGCCCGTAGGCGCCGGTGCCTTGCGTCGCCAGGGCCACACCCTCCAGCTTGAGCGCGGAGCCTTCGCCGCTGACATAGGCGGCGGTGGCCCCTTGTCCGAGCGTGGCGATATGGCCGCCGGTCATCAGCACCTGGGCGCCGCTGTCGATCAGCAGAGCCGAATTCATGCCATAGGCGCGTGTATCTGCCACCAGCGAGGCCGTGCCGGTGGTGGCGATATCAACGCTGTCGAGCATGATCTGCGCGCCGCGCAGGGCATAGAGGCCGGACACGTCGGGCTTGTCAGACGGAATGTTCTGGTGACTGAGGGTTCTCGCCACGCCAGCGAGGGTCAGCACGCCCTTGAGGCGTTGCGATACGGCGATAACGGCCGGCGCCGGACGGGTATCGACCGGGGCGCTGGCGGGCTTGCCCCTGCCGCCGCCGCGCGGCGGGCCTCCGCCCATGCCGCCCATATTGCCGCCCCCCATGCCCCCGCCTCCCATACCTTGCGAAAAGGCGGGAGTGGTCAGCACGAGGCTTAGCCCTGTCAGCAGGAAAAATCGGGTAGCGCGCATGGAGAAGCCCTCGGTTGAAGCGAGGGGCTTAGCAAGCGAAAGGGGCAAGATTTTGCAGCCTTTGTATCCGATCTGACGTAAAACGGGAGTAGGTGGCATATGTAAAACCGTTACGCATCACAGGACTTAGACATGATCGACAGGCGACATACGCTTTTGGTCGGTTTGGCGATGTGCTTTCCTGGCGTGGTTTATGCCAGCGATGTTATCCATATTCCGTTGAGATTTACCGAGGTCGGTAAGCCCTTGATCGATGTGATGATCAACCGAGAAGGGCCGTACAGCTTCTTGATAGATACCGGGGCCTCCAGCAGCGGCGTCCGTGACGAGCTCGCCCAGACCCTGAAATTGCCTGTTATCCGGAAATTGAACACCAACGGTCTGGGCGGCCAGGTTCTGCCCCTTACGCTCTATTCCGCGCATGAAATCGTTTATGGCACGAATCTGCGCCAGGCGAATGTCGCCCTTACCGGCTTTCCGAATTTCGGCGTTAGGGATGGGCGAATGGGTATTCTGCCGGCGGGGTTTCTGACGACACTGCCGTCGCAACTCGATTATGAGGCGAAGGAGCTTCGTCTTTATCGCGGCGCATGGCACGACCTCCACGATTTCACGCCGGTCAAGTCTTACCTGAGTGCCGAAAATCCGGGGGAGTCGCAGAAAATTTATCTGACCGTTGTGATAGACGGTGTCCCGCTGAAGGTATTGCTGGATACCGGGAGCAGTGATGAGCTATTGCTATTTCCGCGCGTAGTGAAATCAAAGGGGCTGTGGGACCGGTTTGCGGTTTATCGTGATCTCAAGCGGCGCGGCGTCACAGGGGCGACAACCGCGACGCGCTTGGTCACCATGCCTAACTTCGCCATTGGCGACATAAAACTGGACAGCCTGCCTGTCATGCTGATGGACCCGGCGGGCCATGACGGTGATTTTAACGTCGACGGCATATTGGGGACGCGATTCCTCAGCCAGTACACCCTGGCTGTTAATGGCAGCAAGGGGATCGCCCTGAAAGCCAATAGCCATTTTGTCGCGCCGGTCGTCGGTGACTAAAGCGCGTAAAAACTAAATCTAGGCTTGAAACGCCTTGACCACCTCAAGCGCCGCGAACTCATCGTTGCGAATCGAGGTGATGGTTTCCTTGCTGCCGTAAAGCGCGCGGATGGCTTCGGGCACCTCCGGCTGGAAGCCGAGCGCCGAGGCGACGAAATCGGGGAACTTGGCCGGATGGGCGGTGGCCAGGGCGATCTGCGGCTGCGATTGTCCCATGCCGCGCTTGAGCGCTGCGGCCACGGCTACGGCGGTATGCGGGCAGATCACCTTGTTCCATTTTTTGTAGCCGTAGGCGATGGTCGCTTTTGTCTCGCCTTCGGAAATCGTGCTGGCGCTCACCTGAGCGTTCAGCGCGCCTTGCAGGTCGGGGGAGAGGAAGACCTTGCCGGTGGCGTTGAAAGTATCGAACAGGCCCTTGACGCCCTCAGCATGGCGGCCGGAGGCCTCGAACACCAGACGCTCGAAATTGGATGGCGCCTGCACATCCATCGAGACAGACGCGGTTTCGACCGCCTGATGGCGAACATAGTGGCCGGTATTGATCGCCTGAGCGAGGGCGTCGTTGCGGTTAACCGCGGCGTGGATATGGCCGACATTACCGCCGATCTTGCGCCCCACCCAGCCGGCGAAGGCGTCGCCGAAATTGCCGGTCGGCACCACGAATTCGGGATGATCGGCGCCGGAAGCGGCCGCGGCGGCGAGATAATATGGCACCTGACCGAGCAGACGCCCCCAGTTGATCGAATTGACGGAGGAGACGAGGCCGTTCTGCTTCAGGCTTTCTTCGCCGAGCAGGCGCTTGACCATGCGCTGACAGTCGTCGAAATCGCCTTCGACGCCGATATTGAGCACATTGTCGGCCTCGACCGTGGTCATTTGCAGGCGCTGCACGGGCGAGACGCGGCCGAGCGGATGGAAGACGACAAGGCGGACGTGTTCGGAACCGGCGAAGGCGCGCACGGCGGCAGCACCCGTATCACCCGATGTGGCGGTGACGAGGGTCAGTGTTTCGCCATTCTGCGCCAGGGCGGCGTCGGTCAGCGGCGCGATCATCTGCATCGCCATATCCTTGAAGGCGAGCGTCGGGCCGTGGAACAGCTCCAGAATCCACAGATTGTCCTCGACCTGAACCAGCGGCACCTGGCCGGCCTCATTGAGGAAGGCGGCCTTGGTGCGGGCGGCGGCTTTTTTCACCGCCTCAGCCCCCAGCACATCGACGCCAAACAGGGTCAGCAGTTTTTCGGTCAGATCGCCGTAATCGCCGGCGGAAGCGGCGGCGAGGTCAAAATCAGGGGTCGGATAGGTTTCAGGCACATAAAGGCCGCCATCGGGCGCCAGGCCATCGAGCAGGGCGCCAGCAAAGGTACGGGGTTCGCGGAAGCCGCGGGTGCCTATATAGTTCATTTTGTTACCAATTTTGCCAAATGACGTAATGGCTTGCGCTTGTGCCCGCATTGCCGTTATGAAGCGCGCGAGTTATCATTTAAAGTCACTCAAATAAAGGCCTTCATGTCATCTGACGCCACAAAAACGCTTCCTGATGTTCTGGTGTCCGCCAGACGCATCACCATCAAGGTCGGCTCGGCCCTGATCGTCGATGCGGCGTCAGGTGTGGCCGATGCGGCGTGGATGCGCGGGCTGGCCGAAGATATCGCGGCCTTGATGGCTGAGGGCAAGTCGGTGCTTCTGGTGTCATCCGGTGCCGGCGCTTTGGGTCGTCGCTATCTGGGCCTAAATCGTGGCTTGCCGCGCAAGAAGCTGAAACTTGATGAAAAACAGGCCGCCGCCGCTGCCGGTCAGCCGCGCCTTATGAGCGCGTGGGAAGAGGCCTTTCAGGCGGTAGGGCTCAAGACAGCTCAGGTTTTGCTGACGCGCGAGGATACCGAGAAGCGCCGCCGCTGGCTCAATGCGCGCGCCACGATCGAGACCCTGTTTGATCTCGGTTGCGTGCCCATCGTCAATGAAAACGACACGGTGGTGACCGAGGAAATCCGTTATGGCGACAATGACCGGCTGGCGGCGCGTGCTGCGCAACTGGTGCGTTCGGAAGCGCTGATCCTGCTGTCCGATGTCGATGGTCTGTATACGGACGATCCGCGTCGCAATACGGCTGCCGAACATATTTCGGTGGTTGAAAAACTGGATGCAGGCATCGAGGCGATGGCCGGTGGCGCCAATGCGCAGGCGGGGGTCGGCACCGGTGGCATGGCCACCAAAATCGCCGCCGCCAAGATTGCCGGTTCGGCCGGCTGCGCCACCCTGATCGCGTCGGGGCAGGTGGTCAGGCCCCTGTCGGCGCTTGGCCATGGTGCGAAATTCACCCTGATCCGGCCGCAGGCGTCCTTGAGCGCGGCCTATAAGGCGTGGATCGCCGGCACGGTGGTGCCCGCCGGCAAGCTGATGCTCGATGAGGGCGCGGTGCGGGCGCTGCATAACGGCAAGAGCCTGCTGCCGTCAGGTATTGTCGAGGTCACCGGCCAGTTCGACAAGGGTGACAGCGTGTCGATTATCTCACCGGCGGGACTGGAAGTGGCGCGCGGCATCGTCACCTATTCCGCCGAGGCTATCCGTGCCATTCGTGGGCGGGGCAGTAAAGACATCGAGAGTATTTTAGGCTATACATCTGGCGATGAAGTCATCCATCGGGATGATATGGCGCTGGTATGATAGGTCTATTATGACGTATCCCTACTTATTGATTTTAGTCTGGATAGTTATTTCAGCGCTGACAATTGCGTTCGTGGCGAAACGCATCGCTTGGGTCATTGTCGCGGCTTTTGTGTTAGTGCCTGCTATTTTAGTTTGGCGCGAAGTCGCCTCCGAGGCTACTAAGCTGGCCGCTGAGGGTAGAATTTACCCACTCGGTGATACGGCATCATTTTACATGATTGCGCAAGTTATTGCCCTTTCCCTTGCATTTATTATAGGGCGGGCTCTACGCGGATACAGAATGAGACCACGGCCTAAATAATCTTGATGACTTCGGGCAGCAGTATAATTTCCCATGAAACGGTCGTAATTTGTTCCGTTTGCGCTATATAGCCCTTGAAGACCAAGGAGCCTCCCGATGGACGACCAAAGCCGCCTTTCGCTGACCGACCTGATGACCGACATGGCCCGCAAGGCCAAGGTCGGCGCGGAAGCTTTGCGTCTGGCCGGACCAGAGGTGCGCACCAAGGCCATTCTGGAAGCCGCCAAATCTATCCGCCAGCGCGAAGCCCAAATCCTCGCCGCCAATCTTGAAGACCAGAAGTTCGCCCGCGACAAGGGCCTGACCGAAGCCATGATCGAGCGCCTGATCCTCAATCCGGCGCGGGTCGAGGCCATGGCCAAAGGGATGGAAGAGGTCGCGGCGCTGGCCGATCCGGTCGGGCGCGAACTGGCGCGCTGGACGCGGCCCAATGGTCTCGATATCGCTCGCGTATCCACCCCCATCGGCGTCATCGCCATCATCTATGAGAGCCGCCCCAATGTGACGGCCGACGCCGCCGCCCTGTGCATCCGCTCATCGAACGCGGCCATCCTGCGCACCGGATCGGAAGCGCTCAATTCGGCGCTGGCCATCTATGCCGCTTTCGAAGATGGTTTCCGCGCAGCCGGCCTACCCGAAAGTTGCGTGCAACTGGTGCCGACCTCCGACCGTGATGCCGTCGGCCTGATCCTCGGCGGTCTCGACAAGACGATCAATCTGATCATTCCGCGTGGTGGCAAGTCGCTGGTGGCGCGGGTGCAGGCCGAGGCGCGCGCGCCGGTTCTGGCCCACCTCGAAGGCCTCAACCACACCTATATCCACGCCGACGCCGATGCGGAAAAAGCCGTTGCGGTGACGCTGAACGCCAAGATGCGTCGCGTCTCGGTGTGTGGCGCGACCGAAACCCTGCTGATCGATGCCGCCGTGGCGCCCGATCTGCTGCCGAAAATCGCCACCGCGCTAGAAGCCGCCGGTTGCGAACTGCGCGGCGATGAAGCGTCACAAAAGCTTCATCCGATGAAGGCGGCCACCGAAGAGGACTGGCGGACGGAATATTCGCTCGCCATCATTTCGACCAAAGTGGTCGATGATATCCAGGCGGCCATTGATCATATCCGCACCTACGGTTCGGGTCACACCGAAGCGATCATCACCGAAAACGCTGAAGCGGCCGAGACCTTCCTCAATGCGGTCGATTCCGCCATCGTCATCTGGAACGCCTCGACGCAATATGCCGATGGCGGCGAGTTCGGCTTTGGCGCTGAAATCGGCATTTCCACCGATCGCCTGCACGCGCGCGGCCCGGTTGGCGTCGATCAACTCACCACGTTCAAATATGTCGTGCGCGGCGATGGCCAGACGCGGCCTTGAGCCCCTTTAACCTGCCCTTTACACCGCGTCACCAAACTGTCGTCAAAGCGCTATAAACACGGCGTTCTTTTGTAGTATGGGTTGAGCGGGCTTTTTTCAGCAGGTTTCATGGATAATCGCAGATCGGTTTGGCATATCATCCCCGCGGGATCGGTGATCGGCGTTGGCGTCCTGATCGCCATGTCGTTCTATGCGCCTTTGCATCCGTTCCTGATCTTCGTGGCGCTGCTGATTGTCGCCTACACCATGTTCAAATATCTGGTGCTTTTGGGTGATGCCGAGGAAAAGATCCGCGCGCTGAAGGCGCCGGAAAAGCAGGTCAAGGTGCAGCCGGAGGGGCCGAGTTTCCAGGAGGTGCTGCGCGCCGTGCCTGATCCGGTCATGATCGTGTCCGGTCATGAGCCGGATGATATCGCCGCCCGCCGCGTGATCTTCGCCAATGCAGCAGCGCAACGTATCTTTCATATCGCCGATCGCGGCGGCCCGCTGGTGAGTGCTATCCGGGTGCCGGAAGTGCTGGAATGCGTCGATGAAGCTCTCTTCGGTGGCATCAGCGGCTCGGTCGATTTTGAAATGAGCGGTGGTGCGCGTGATCAGTTCTGGCGCGCTTTTTCGGCGCCCTTGCCGATGGAAAACAAGCACGACATGGCGCAGCGTCTGGCCTTGCTGGTTCTGCGCGATGAAACGGATTCACGCCGCATGGAGCGGATGCGCGCCGACTTCCTGGCCAATGCCTCGCACGAACTGCGCACGCCGCTGGCCTCGATCACCGGCTTTATCGAAACCCTGCGCGGACCGGCGCGTGACGATGAAAAGGCGCGTGACAAGTTCCTCAGCATCATGGGCGCTCAGGCCGACCGCATGGGCCGGCTGATCGCGGACCTGCTGTCTCTGTCACGCATCGAGATGAGCGAGCACGTGCCGCCATCGGGTGAGACCGACCTGCCGCTGGCTGTGCGCGATGTCGTTGACAGCCTGACCGTGATTGCTCAGCAGAAGAATGTGAAGCTGCGCATCGAAGGGCCGAAGCCTGGCCTTTATCCCATTATCGGCGACCGTGATCAGATCCTGCAGGTGGTGCAGAATCTGGTCGATAATGCGCTCAAATACGCGCCGCAAAATTCCGAGGTCAGTATCGAGATCTGCCTCGATGTCACCCTGCCGCAGGCGGTGGCGCTTTCGGATGGCAAGGCGGCCAAGCTGGTGCTGCTGCGCCCGGATCGCAACGTCCACGACTACTACGCCCGCATCACCGTGCGGGACAACGGCCCTGGCATCAAGCGCGAATTCCTGCCGCGTCTGGCCGAACGCTTCTATCGCGTCGAGGGTCAAAAGAGCGGCGATCGTCTGGGCACCGGCCTTGGCCTCGCCATCGTCAAGCACATCATCAACCGTCACCGTGGCGGGCTGGTGGTGGAAAGCCAGGGGCCGGTCTCTGCCAGCGACGATGATATTCTGGAACGCGACGGCAAGGTGACCGCCCTGCCGCAGATCGCGCCGCAGACCTTCACCGCCTTTAGCGCCTATTTCCCGCAGAGCCGCGCCTTCGGAACGGCGGAGACGCCTCGCCTTGTCGTCGATGCGGCGGCGTCGCTGAAGGACGCCGGATAGCCGATTCCAGGCTTTTTCAAGCGTCTATTATAAAACTGTCACAAAATACGCCTAATGGGGCTATAGATTTTGGTAATACAGGTGCGGGATACTTGTCAGCAGGCCCGCTTCGTCAGCTATCAAAATCAGGGAATTTCAAAGGTGCCGATCAAGATGAACAACCACATCGTAAAAACCTACGGCGACGAACTCGACCAGCTTTCGGCCGAAGTCGTGCTCATGGGCGGTCTGGCCGAAGCGCAGGTTGCCGACGCGGTTGACGCCGTGGCGCGCCGCGATGTGGCCCTGGCGCAAAGCGTCGTCGCACGCGACCACAAGCTTGATGAACTGGAAAAGGATATCGAGCGCAAGTGCATCCGCCTGATCGCGCTGCGTCAGCCGATGGCCGAAGATCTGCGCAAGACCGTGGCCGCCATGAAGCTGGCGACCGCTCTTGAGCGCACCGGCGATCTGGCCAAGAATATCGCCAAGCGCGCCATCGTGATCTCGGAAGCCGAGCCGATGACGCCGCTCACCCGCTCGATCGAGCGCATGGGCAAGCTGGTGTCGTCGCGCCTGCGTGACGTGCTGGACGCCTATAAGGGCGGCAAGGTCGAACTGGCGCAGAGCGTCTGGGCCTCCGATACCGAGGTCGACGAACACTACAACGCCCTTTTCCGCGAACTGCTCACCTACATGATGGGTGATCCGCGCACCATCTCGGCCTGTACGCACCTTCTGTTCATGGCCAAGAACCTTGAGCGCATCGGTGACTACGCCACCAACATGGCCGAGCATATTCATTTTGAGCTGACGGGCGAAGACTATGTCGAGAGCCGCCCGAAGGCCAATACCCTCAGTAACCTGGAATAGATTTTAGGCCCGCATGAAGCCCTACATCATCATTGCCGAAGACGAAGACGCCCTGGGCACCTTGCTCAGCTACAATCTTGAAAAAGAAGGCTACGAGGTCGGTCAGGCCAGCGATGGCGACGAAGCCCTGGTGATGATCAAGGAGCGTCTGCCCGACCTTCTGGTCTGCGACTGGATGATGCCGAAAGTGTCGGGCATTGAGGTCTGCCGCCGCCTGCGTCAGCAGACGACGACGCGCAACCTGCCGATCGTCATGCTCACGGCGCGTTCGGAAGAGACCGACCGTATCCGTGGTCTCGATACCGGCGCCGATGATTATGTCGTCAAGCCGTTTTCGATGGTCGAGCTGATGGCGCGCATTCGCGCTGTTCTGCGCCGCATCCGTCCGGCGCTTTCGGAAGATCGCGTCGAGTTTGGCGAAATCTCGGTTGATCGCCTGTCGCACCGCGTTCAGCGCGCTGGCCGTGATGTCCACCTTGGGCCGACCGAATACAAGCTGCTTGATTATCTGATGCAGTATCCGCGCCGCGTTTTCAGCCGCGAACAACTGCTCGATGCGGTCTGGGGCAATGACGTCTATGTCGAGGCCCGCACGGTGGATGTTCATGTTGGCCGCCTGCGCAAGGCGCTCAACAACGGCGCCGAGTTCGACCCGATCCGCACGGTGCGTTCGGCCGGTTATTCGCTCGATCTGCAAAACTAAGACGCGTCTTAGGTCGTACGGCTAATCTCCACGCCCGGCCGCGGGTAGGGTGGGGTTTCGCTGAGCTCGAAAAGTATTTCCTTGTTGCGGTAGTCAATACTGACCGAGGAAAACTGGCGCAGATAATCCATGCCGATCAGCAGGGCGGGGCGGTCCTCTTCTATTTTCCACATCGAAAAATCTGGCACATCCGCAATGACCAGGGTGCCATCGGTAAATGACAGGTCGCGTATACGAATGCGGTAGATGGGAATAAGCTCTCCGGTGACCGTGCCGCCGGTGACGCCGGTCAGCGTCATGATGGCGGAACTGTCCGGATTGTGATTGCGGCTTATCAGTTTGTTGTACAGAGCCCGGTTACCGACGGACACTTCGGCGCCGCTGTCGATAAAGGCGATGGCGCCCACACTGTTCACCGTGCAGTCAAAGACGCGCAGACGGCCGTTGTTGCCGCGCGCACGGACACGGGCCGTATCCGGCCCGGCGGCTTCCGGCTGATGGAGGGCTTGCTCAACATGCAGGGCATGGTTCTGGAAATCGAAGGTGACGCGCGTGCCGTTGATGGCGTCCAGACCCAGATAACCGTCCGCGAACAGGTTGCTGCGGGGCAGGACCGGCAGGGCGAGCCCATGGCGTTGAAAGGGTCCGAAAGACAGGTTAGCGACCTGCACGGTCGGCACCGTAATCCGACCGCCAATGCCTTCGAGTATGATGGATTTGTCCTGCTTCAGTCCAAGCGCTGCGGCGACATTGCCGGCGATGACCGAACGCTCGGCGCCGGTATCGACCACAAAACGATAGGGCCCTTTTCCATCGATCATGACCTCGATGGTCAGGTGGTTGTTGGCGTCCGTGCGGGCGGCCAGGCTGGCCGAGTCGAGACCGGCAGGGCTCGGCTCACTGCCCGGCTTTGGCTGTAGAGGGTTGGCGACGATGGTTTGCGTCCGGCCGGGCCAGGGGGCCAGAAGCCCGACGCCGGCCAGCAGGCTGCGCCGCGACCAGCGGTTAAGAGACGTATCTGTCATATGCGTTTCCCCCGGAGCGTCTGCGCGCGCCGGAGAAAGCATAACATTGTTCTTTATTACTGCAAGGCTGGACTAGAGCCCGACGAAGAAGGTCTTGGAGCAATATTCGCAGGTGATATGCACCTTGCCGTCGGCTTCCAGCATCTCGGCCTGTTCTTCATTCGAGAACGACTGCACAAGGCCTTCGACGCGCTCCTGCGAGCAACGGCAAAGCTTGTGTACCGACTTGAGCGCGCTCAGGCGCACGCCGTCCTCGTGGAACAGGCGGAACAGCAGGCGGTCGGCTGTCAGGTCGAAATCGGTCAGTTCTTCCTCGCCCAGCGTTTCGAACAGGGCGCGGATATGTTGGAACGACTCCCTTGTGTCGCCACGCGTTGCATCGCCGGCAATCGCCTGGATCATGGCGCCAGCGGCTCTCCAGTGAGGACCGTCGACATCCATATATTCCGAAGCCGCCAGCTTGATCTGGGTCGGCACCTGTTCGGACTGGCGGAAATAGTTCTCGGCACACAGGGCCAGGCTCTCGCCCTCGATCGGCGTGATGCCCTGATAGCGCTCACCGTGATCTTCCGGATCGAGCGTCATGATGAAGGTGCCTTTGCCGAGCAGGGACTGCGCCCCCAGGCTCTGGAAGCTGCCTTCGTTGGCCGCCACCAGCGCCGCCAGTTCATCCTTGTCGAAGCGGCAGAAGCCGCGCAGGCCGCCCTTGGTGTCGTAATCGGCCACCACGTAGCGCACCACGCCATCGCCCTGCGCCTGCAGGATCAGACGGCCCTCGAATTTCAGCGACGCCCCGACCAACACGGCCAGCACGCAGGCTTCGCCGAGCAGGTTGGCGATCTGCGGCGGATAGTCGTGCGCCTTCAGGATCTGGTCAAGCGTCTCGCCCAGCCGGACCAGACGCCCATGCACAGGGTGGGCCTCGATAACGAAGCGGGCGGAGTAGTCTTCGGTAGGATCGATGATGTCGGGCATATATTCGCGCAGAAAACTTGAGGTTTTGGTTTCAGATTTTACGGGTTTGGCAGGTTTATCAGTCATCAGTCTATGGTTTTAAAGAATTAGGGGCCGCAATGCCATAATAAATGGCGAAGGCGGTTGTGCGGGGGGCACTTTTATCCTATTTGCGGCGGCATTAGCTCAGTCGGCCACGTGTGGCCATGAAGTAGCAAGCCGGGCGAACGGCTCCTTGAGCCGGTGACGCCCTTAGAGCGTAATGGTGGGCCATTCCGTTCTAAGTTTTTTTGTTGCGCCTCATGTTTATCCAAAAAGTGCCAGCCACTTTTTGGCATGAGGCTTTAGATAGGCGCGACCGCGATGAATGCAAGCTTTCCCCAACCGAACCTCGCCACCCTGGTGCTGGACTTCGATTCGACCTTCACCTCGGTGGAAGCGCTCGATATCCTGGCGGAACTGCTGAGCGCTGCCGATCCGGCCCGCGCTGCCGATGTCGCCCATATCAAAACCCTGACCGATCAGGCCATGTCGGGCGAGATATCCTTCGCTGACGCTCTGTCGCGCCGCGTCCAGATCCTCAAGCCGACGCGCGAAGATATCGCCGGCCTGATCGAGGTGCTCAAGACCAAGGTCAGTCCGTCGATCGCGCGTAACCGGGCTGTGTTCGCAGAGAACCCCGGCAAGTTCCGCATCATCTCCGGCGGTTTCCACGATTTCATCGATGCGGTGGTCGCCGATTACGGCCTCGCGGCCGAGTATGTGCTGGCCAACCGCCTGATCTGGAATGACGAGGGCGTGGCCATTGGTGTCGATCAGGCCAACCTGCTGTCACAGGATGGCGGCAAGGTGCTGGCCCTGACCGGTCTTGGCCTGACAGGACAGGTGGTTATGGTCGGCGATGGCTGGACCGATTTCGAGGTCTTCAAGGGCGGTGCTGCCGAGCGTTTCTACGCCTTCACCGAAAACGTGGTGCGCCCGAAAGTGGTTGGCGCCGTCAATGGCGAGACCTCGCAGGTCGCGGCTTCGTTCGATGAGGTGCTGCACACCGAAGGCTATCAGGGGCGCTACAGCTTCCCGCGCTCGAAGCTCAAGGTTTTGCTGCTCGAAAATATTCACCCCGATGCCGTGCGCGCCTTCCGAGAAGAAGGCTATGATGTCACGACGGTCAAGGGTGCGCTCGATGAGGACGATCTGATCGAAGCCCTGCAAGGCGTCCATATCCTTGGCCTGCGTTCGAAAACCAACCTGACAGCCAAGGCGGTCGAAGCCGCCGACAAGCTGATGGCGGTCGCCGCCTTCTGCATCGGCACCAACCAGATCGACCTCAAGGCCTGCTCGCAAAAAGGCATCGCCGTCTTCAACGCGCCCTATTCCAACACGCGTTCGGTGGTGGAAATGGTCATGGGCCTGACCGTCATCCTGACGCGCAACATCTATGACAAGTCCGTCCAGATGCACACCGGCAAGTGGGACAAGTCGGCCACCGGCGCCCACGAAGTGCGCGGCAAGACGCTCGGTATCATCGGCTACGGCGCCATTGGTTCGCAGTTGTCGATCCTGTCCGAAGCCTTCGGCATGCGCGTCATCTATTTCGATCTCGCCGAAAAGCTGACCCTTGGCAACGCCAAGCGCTATCGCTCGCTTGATGCCCTGCTGGCCGAAGCCGACGTCGTGTCGCTGCACGTCGACGGCCGTGGCGAAAACAAGAACATCTTCGGCGCGGCGCAGTTCGCCCGCATGAAGGATGGCGCCTTGTTCATCAACCTGTCGCGTGGCCATGTTGTCGATATCGACGCCCTGGCCGCCGCGCTGAAATCCGGCAAGATCTACGGCGCCGCCGTCGATGTCTTCCCCGAAGAACCGCGCACCAATGACGATCCGTTCGAGAGCCCGCTGATGGGCCTCAAGAACCTGATTCTGACGCCGCACATCGGCGGCTCGACGGAAGAAGCGCAGGAAGCCATCGCCGAGTTCGCCTCGGAACGTCTGCTCAACTTCCTTAACCGTGGCGACACCACCTTCTCGGTCAACATGCCGCACGTCCAGTTGTCGGAAGTGGAGGGGCGTCACCGCTTCTTGCACCTGCACAAGAACGTGCCGGGCGTGCTGGCGGCGATCAACGTTATCATGGCGAAGTATGAGCTGAACGTGCTGGCCCAGCACCTCAAGACTAACGAAGCGCTCGGTTACGTCATCGTCGATGTCGATCGCGGCTATCCGAAGGAAGCGCTGGAAGAACTGAAGGCGGTCAACGGCACGCTGAAATTCCGCTCACTGGTCTAAGCGCGCCGGTGATTAAGGCCAGAGCCTAGTCGAAATACACGGCATTGTCTTCGGGCGTTTCCGGTGTCTTTTTAACCGGTGCTTCCGGGCCATTTTTCAGACGCAGCCAGGCGTCATAGACCTCCTGCGGCACCTTGGCGGGGCGTCGGCTGTCGTCGGTCATTTTCTGAATAAAGTTAAATTTCAGCCCCATACGCGTTCCCGCGGTCCAGGCCGCACTGCCACGCTTGACGGAGATGGTGGCCAGATCGATCAGCCAGATTTCAGCGGGTACGATATCCATATGATTGAGGGCGACCCGGGCGCCGCTGGCGCTTGAATCCAGGATGCGGCAGGTGATGATTTCGCGGCTGGAAAGAAACAGCAGCGCACCCTTGTCATTACGCGCCTGGCGCGGTTCGGCACGGCGGTCGGCATACTGTTCCGGCATGATAACTTCGACCGGACCATGGTCCCGCTGCGGTGCTCTGGTGGCAGGCCGTGGGGCGTTGAGGTGTCGAAAAGGTGTGGTCATAACAAGCCCGATATGGAACGTGAAAACGCATGCGCCGGAAAGCACATGAAGGATACGCTACGCTTTACACTACAGAACCATGCCGGCTGAGCCGGACGATGCGTCCGGTCACGGCCCGTGGGACGGGTGCGGGAGGACTGCGGTTGGTCGAAAACACCCGTAGGTGCTGTGCGGCCTATGTTAAGCCCGTTTCGTTTATAAAGGGTTTGTACGTGCGCTAAAAAGATGCGGCATAGGCGAACGGCTGTGGATATAAAATTTGTGGCCGCCCCTTGACATTATAATGACGAACAGGCAATTACGCGTCTTCGCTTCTGCGAAATAAATGTTTTTACGCTATTTGCGCGTTTTCCAGTTGAATTCACTCAGGTGATTCTCGGACTGATGCGCTGCTCTGGCCGCGTGAGGTATGCTCTTTCAAAGGAGTACATACCGCCAGTGATCCAAGATCGCCGCTTTAAGCGATCTGCCATCTATAAAAATAACCGAAGTCCGTGACACGCGAACGCTTCGACCCTTAACCACCCGATCTGACATCCGTCAGGTGCGGGTAAGGGCCGTTTTGACGCGCCCGAAGCCATGAAAGCTGTTGTTACGTGACCAAACTCTTTTCCGATCTCGGCCTTGCCTCCACCCTGCTGATCCAGCTTGAAAAAGCCGGCTACACCACGCCGACCCCGATCCAGGCCCAGGCCATTCCTTTCCTGCTCGCCGGCCACGATCTGCTGGGTATCGCCCAGACCGGCACTGGAAAGACCGCCGCCTTCGCCCTGCCGATCCTGCAAAAGCTGCTCGCCGAGCGCAAGATGCCAACCCCGCGCCAGACGCGCGTGCTGGTCCTGTCGCCGACCCGCGAACTGGCCTCGCAAATCGCTGACAGCTTCGCGCAATATTCGCGCGGCACCGGACTGCAGATCGCCACCATCTACGGCGGCGCCAAGTATGGCCCGCAATTCAAGGCGCTGAACGGCGGCCTCGATATCCTCGTCGCCACGCCCGGCCGCCTGATCGATCACATCGAACAAAAGACTGTCGATCTGTCGGCTGTTGAATTCTTCGTGCTCGACGAAGCCGACCAGATGCTGGACCTTGGCTTCGTGAAGCCGATCCGTCAGGTCGCTTCGCGCATGCGCGGCCCGCGTCAGAACCTCTTCTTCTCGGCCACCATGCCGAAGGAAATCGGCATCCTGGCTTCGGAACTTCTGGTCAACCCCAAGAAGGTCGAAGTCACGCCGGAAGCCACGACCGCCGAGCGCGTCGAGCAAAGCGTCATCTTCATCGAAGCCCTGCGCAAGCGCGCCCTGCTGACCGAACTCTACGCCGAAGACAATCTGAGCCGCACGCTCGTCTTCACCCGCACCAAGCGCTCGGCCGACAAGGTCGCCGCCTATCTGCAGGCCGGTGGCATCGAAGCCGCCGCCATCCACGGTGATAAGTCGCAAGGTCAGCGCGAACGTGCCCTGCAAGCCTTCAAGGCCGGCAAGGTCCGCGCTCTCGTCGCCACCGACATCGCCGCCCGTGGTATCGACGTCGACAGCGTGTCGCACGTCATCAATTACGAGCTGCCGAACGTTTCGGAAGCCTATGTTCACCGCATCGGCCGCACCGCCCGTGCCGGCAAGACCGGTATCTCGATCAGCTTCTGCTCGGACGATGAGCGCAAGATGCTGAAGGATATCGAGCGCATGACCCGTCAGCGCATTCCTTCGGTCGATCGCCGCAAGGATCAGGCCCTGAAGCTGCTCGACGAAGCCATGCTGGCCTCGGGCGTCGCTGAAAAGCCGACCACCCCTGACCGCATCCCGCAAAAGCGGGAAGCCCGTCATATCGATCCGCACGCCGAGAACGTCCACAAGCGCAGCCGCAACCGTCCGGGCAAGTCGAATTCCGAGGGCGACGAACGCAGCGAGCGTTCATCCTTCGCCGACCGCAAGTACGGCAACAAGAAGCCCGGTGGTAAGGATTTCGGTCCGCGCCCGGCGAACTACGATCCGATGTCGGCTGAACGCCCTGCGGCGTTCGGTGGCCAGAAGGACCAGGCTGATCGCAAGCCTTTCGCCAAGAAGCCTTTCGATCGAAGCGCTGCCCCGCGTGGCGAGCGTTCAGAGCGCAGCTATGATCGTCCGCGTACGGATGCACCGCGCGGTGACCGTCCGCACGCCGATCGTGCTCATGCTGAGCGTCCGCGCGAATACACCCCGCGTGACAATGCCGCCCCGCGCGGCGAGCGTCCGGCCAAGGGTGAGTTCAAGGCGAAAGCCCGTCCCGCCGGTCGCAAGGATAACGCCAAGGCCAGCGCCTCCAAGGGCGCTTTCAAGCCCGCCGGCAACCACTACAGCGACGCCCCCAAGGCTCGCACCGAAGGCGCCCAGTTCAAGCGCCGCGCCAAGTAGTCGCTGACTTAAAAACCTAAAACAAACTCAAGGGCTTGCCTGTGACGGACACAGGCAGGCCCTTTTGCATTTTCACGGTTGTGTGAAGGGGGGTTTTCCCGTTTAATAGACGGACGCCCGCTTTATAGCGCCGAATGCCAGGATTACCCTTCATGATAGCTCAAGCCGCGACCAAAGCCGAAAAACGATTGTCCGGCCTGTTCGTCCGCCTTGTTGTGGTCGCAGCCGTCGCCACCGGCCTGATGTTGAGTGCGTGCACGTCGAAAGATCCCGAAGCCGCCGCGCCGCTGGCCCTGGTCGATAAGACGGTCGATTCCCATTCCTATGCCCGCCCGCAGGAAGCCCGCGTCAGCCACGTCGATCTCGACCTGACCGCCGATTTCCAGGCCAAGATGCTCAAGGGCACGGCGACCCTGACCCTGATTACCGAAGCCAACGCCAAGCAGGTGATCCTCGATACCCGCGCGCTCGATATCGAGTCGGTGACCGATGCCGCCGGCACCCCGCTGAAATTCACGCTCGGCAAGGGCAATGCGATGATGGGCAAGCCGCTCACCATCGAACTGCCGCAGGGCGCCCAGAAGATCGTGGTCCATTACCAGACCACGAAAGACGGCACGGCTCTGCAATGGCTGTCCCCCGAACAGACCGCCGGCAAGAAGCTCCCCTTCCTGTTCAGCCAGGGCGAGGAAATCCACACCCGCACCTGGATACCGACGCAGGACAGCCCGGCCATCCGCCAGACCTATGCGGCGCGCATCGTCGTGCCGAAGGACCTGATGGCGGTGATGAGCGCCGATCGCCTGACGCCCGAAGGCGAAAGGGTAGCGGGCCATGCCAATCAGCGCGCCTACCGCTTCGAGATGAAAGAGCCGATCGCGCCCTATCTGATCGCCATCGCCATCGGCGACCTCGGCTTTAAGTCCGAGGGCTCGCGTACCGGCGTCTATGCTGAAAAGGCGACGCTGGCCGCCGCTTCAGCCGAATTCACCGACATGCAGGCCATGCTGGAGGCGGCTGAAAAGCTCTATGGGCCTTACAAGTGGGGCCGCTACGACGTGCTCGTCCTGCCGCCATCTTTCCCCTTTGGCGGCATGGAAAACCCGACCCTGACCTTCGCCACCCCCACCGTCCTGGCTGGCGACAAATCGCTGGTCTCGCTGATCGCGCACGAAATGGCGCATAGCTGGTCTGGCAATCTGGTCACCAACGCCACCTGGGAAGATTTCTGGCTCAACGAAGGCTTCACGGTCTATTTCGAGGGCCGGATCATGGAAGAGGTCTACGGCAAGGATCGCGCCGACATGCTGCGTGTGCTCGGCTGGCAGGACCTGCAAGGCACGATGAAGGACCTGACCGAAAACGGCAATCCCGACTTCACGCGCCTGCACCCCGATCTGCGCGGCATCAATCCGGACGATTATTTCAGCGACGTGCCCTATGAAAAGGGTGCCGCTTTCCTGCGCATGCTGGAAGCACACTTCGGTCGCAAGAAGCTCGATGCTTATCTCAAGGGCTATTTCCAGCGCTTCGCCTTCAAGAGCATGACGACCGAGGCCTTCCTGGTCGATCTGCGCACCCACCTGCTGAAAAATGACGACGATCTTGAAAAATCACTCAAGATCAACGCCTGGCTCTATGACAAGGGTATGCCGGACAATGTCGTCGTCCCGACCTCGGCAGCGCTCAACGAGGTGTCGGCGCAGGTGCTGGCCTTTATCGAAGGCGCTTCCGCCAAGGAGCTGAAGGTCGATAATTACAGTTCGCCGCAGTGGCAATATATGCTGACCCATATGCCTGAGACCCTGACCGATGCACAACTGGCCGATCTAGACGCCACGTTCAAGTTCAGCCAGTCGCACAATTCCGAAATCTTGTTTGCCTGGCTGCAACTGGCGATCAAGCACCGTTATCAGCCGGCCATGGCGCCGCTGCATGATTTCCTGACCGAGCAGGGCCGTCGTAAATATGTGGTGCCGCTGTACAAGAGCCTGATGGCGCAACCGGGCTGGGGTGTCGACATGGCCAAGAAGATCTATGCCGAGGCGCGTCCTGGGTATCACGATGTGACGCGCGGCAGTGTCGACGATATCGTAAAGTAGGCAGGGCCGGCGGAAAGCGTTTTTAACGCTTCACGTCAAAGCCGTCGTCGCTCAGGAAGGTGTCCAGATCGCCGGGCGTGGCCAGGCTGGCGTCACCCGGCTGGGCGTGTTTCAGGCAGGCGCAGGCAATGCCATAATCGAGCGCCTTTTCATCGTCCGTACCCGTCAGAAGGCCGTGCATGACGCCGGCGGCGAAGGCATCGCCGCCGCCAATGCGATCGACGATCTGCTCAATATTGTGAGTGTCGGTTTCCAGCGATCGCTCGCGCGTATACATAAGCCCCGTCAGGCGGTTGTGGTCGACATTGACCTGTTCGCGGCGCGTGCAGACCAGACGTTGCAGATGCGGGAAGGCGGCAAAGGCGTGATCGGCCGCTTCGCGCTCGTCATTAAAGCGCTGGCCGCTGATCAGTTCGATATCGCGGTAGCCGCCAAAGATCAGATCGGCCTGCTGCATGAGTTGCGTAATGTAGGCGGGCGCGTCGGCGCTCCATTCGGCCCATAGTTTCGGTCGGTAATTGCAATCGAACGATACCCTGACGCCGGCTTTGCGCGCCACCTTCATGGCGTCGAGCGCGGCGCGAACACAGTTTTCACCCAGCGCCGCCGTCACGCCGGAGACGTGCAGCCAGCCAGCGCCTTTCAGCAGGGCCGGCCAGTCGATCGCGCTGAAATCGGCAAGAGCGAAGGCTGAGTCAGCGCGGTCATAGACGATATCCGACGGACGATGGATGGCGCCGGGTGTCAGGAAGTAGAGCCCCATACGTTGCGGTGCTTTGGTCACGGCGCGGGTATCGACGCCCCAGCGCCGCAGTTCATTGACCGCCGCCACGCCCAGCGCATTGTCGGCCACCACGCTGACCATGCGCGTGTCGTGCCCCAGTCGCGCCAGGCCTACCGCCACATTGGCCTCGGCGCCACCGACGACGGGTTGCAGGGGCGACAGCGCTTCCAGCAGGTGCCCGCCGGTGACGGTCAGGCGGATCAGCAGTTCACCGAAACAAACAAAGGGGGCGGTGGTGGGCATGAGGTATTTCCTGTTGGTCTTAGGATATTTCGGGGGCGCCGGGCTGAAGCGCTACGGCCTTCAGGTCCAGCGAGGCTTCGGTGTGCCCCGAAAAGCTGACAACCGCGGACTGGCCGGGGAAGATGCGATGCACGCCGGTCGTCTGGCCGGTAGAGATCAACATGCCGCGCCTGAGCGGGCGTTGGCGCGCGGCCAGATGTCCGGCGAGCCAGGCCAGCGCCTTCAAGGGGCCGCCGGGCATGATGAACAGGCCACCGGTGCCGACCACCTCGCCCTCAATTTCGCACTTCGACTGGAAGGCTTTGAGCGCATCTTCGCCCAGGGTGTGCGGTGTCGTGTCGGAATCGAGATCGAGCAGGCGCGGCCCCAGCACCAGGCCGAAATTGTTGCCAAAATCCGAAGCCGTCACCGTAGGCCCCAGACTATTGATGGTCGGCAGGGGAGAGCCCGCCAGCTCGATGCCGGCGAAGAGGGCGTCGCACAGGCGCAGGGCTTCTTCCTCGCTGTAGTCGGTTTTTTCCGGATCGGCGTCATGATCGATGCGTAGCACATATTCGGCCTCGATCGCACCAAAACCATCGGTGAAGACCGGAAAGATGATCGGCCCTGTATAGGGGGTGAAGGCCGGTTTGAAGATCGGGCCGGCCATCCGCTCGGTGCCCATAGGGCCTTGGAAATCCGGATGCAGGCGCGCGATTTTCCAGCCGATAAGCTCTTGATGCCAGAGATCAAGCGCGGCGTCCTGAATAGCGTAAGAGTCCGTCATCGCCGCGGGAATGTCACCGGGATAATCGGACAGGGCGGTTGCGGATCTGCGGGCCGTGATAAAACGCTCGGCGATGGATGTATGGGGCATTGTGACATCTTTCATGGTGGGGCGAACCTAAATGATACCGGTGTCACGATCAATCCCAATACGACTTTTCGCTAAAAAATCGCCGGGCGTGTCACAGATGCCAAACCTGCCTCGTCATATCAGCATAACCCAACCGAAGGAGACTGCTATGACCCACTTCAACCGCCTCAACCTCGCGGCCCTGGCCGCCGAAGGCTATAACGGCATGGCCGCCGTTGAAACCTATCTGCACGGCGCGCTCGATCTGAAGCTCTTGAGCCTCGTCAAGCTGCGCGTGTCGCAGATCAATGGCTGCGCCTTCTGTCTGCACATGCACTACGAAGAAGCGCTCAAGGCCGGTGATACGCCCGCCCGTCTCAATCTGCTGCCTGCGTGGGAAGAATCGCGCATGTTCAGTGAGAAGGAACGCGCTGCTCTCATATGGGCCGAGGCCTTGACCCACATCGCCACCGACCGCGCAGAAGATGAGACCTATGCTGAGGTCAAAGCGCACTTCACCGACAAGGAAATGTCGGATCTCACGATCGCCATCGCCATGATCAATGCCTGGAACCGTATCGCCATTTCGATGCGTTTCCTGCACGCCAATGATAAACCCACCGAATAAGGTTTAAGAGGTCACCAGATAAGAACAGATAGATTTATACGTGGAAGCCTCTGTGCTTATCTGGCTTATCTGGGGATCAACCGTCTTGAAAAATCAGCATGATCCCGAAATCCGACATCCAGTGGTTTGAAACCGAGCGACGCTACCTGCAAGGCGTGGCCTACCGTATGCTTGGCACGGTCAGCGAGGCCGAGGACGCCGTGCAGGACGCCTATCTGCGCATCAAGGATATCGATCCGGAAGAGATCGATAATACACGCGCCTTCCTTACCCGGATCGTGACGCGCATCTGCCTCGACATCCTGAAAAGCGCCCATCGCAGGCGCGTCGATTATGTCGGGCCATGGCTGCCCGAACCGCTCCACGATATCAGCGACTTTACCGGTTCGCTGGCAGGCCCGACCGAACTGGCCGAAGACCTGTCGGTGGGTCTGCTCTATGCACTGGAACGCCTGACGCCGCTCGAGCGCGCCAGCTTTCTGCTGCATGATGTTTTCGATGTCGGTTACAGCGAGATCGCACAGACCTTAGAGCGCTCGGAAGAGAGCTGCCGTCGGCTTGCCGCCCGCGCCCGCCAGCATGTCCGGGCATCACGACCGCGCTTCAAGGTGACGCCCGATGATGAGCGACGTTACCTCGAAGCCTTCGCCATCGCCTCGCAAAAGGGAGACATGTTGGCGCTGGAAGCCATGCTGGCCGAGGACGTCAAGCTCTATAGCGATGGTGGCGGCAAGGTGTCGGCGGCGATCAATATCCTGGATGGCAAGCGCCGTGTTGGCGCCTTCATGGCCGGCATCTACCAGAAGTTCCGTAACCACACGACGACGGCCCTACGCTACGAACGGGTCAATGGGGTTATGGCGCTGCTGACCACGCACGCCGACGACTATACCGACGTCCTGAGCGTGGACATCAGCGACGGCAGAATTTCCGCCGTCTGGTTCCAGCGTAACCCCGACAAGCTGACAAGGCTGCACTAAAGCTTATAAGCGGCCTTTGGCAGATTATAGGTCAGGTCCTCGATCAGTTCGGCGGCGTCTTCGACCGGCATACGGTGCTCGGCCACCAGGCGGGCCAGGAAGGTCGAGTCGATGCGGCGGGCGACATCATGGCGCGCGGGGATCGACAGGAAGGCGCGCGTGTCGTCATTGAAGCCAACCGTATTGTAGAAACCGGCCGTCTCGGTGACCTGTTCGCGGAAGCGCATCATGCCTTCGGGTGAGTCATGGAACCACCACGATGGGCCGAGCTTGAGAATGGGATAGTGACCCGCCAGCGGCGCCAGTTCGCGGGCGTAGCTGGTCTCATCTAAGGTGAAGAGAATGACCGTCAGGTTCTTTTCATTGCCGAAGGCGTCGAGCAGCGGTTTGAGCGCGTGGACATAGTTGGTCGGCAGGGGCATATCGGCGCCCTTGTCGCGGCCGTACCTGTCGAAGATCTGCTTGTTGTGATTGCGGAAGCTGCCGGGGTGAATCTGCATGGTCAGGCCGTCATCGAGCGACATGCGCGCCATTTCGGTCAGCATCTGGGCGCGGAAAAGCTCGGCGTCTTCCGGCGAGACACGCTTTTTCAGCACACGGTGGAACAGGTCTTTGGTGTCGGAATGCGACAGATTGGCCGTTTGCGCGGTCGGGTGCCCGTGGTCGGTCGAGGTGGCGCCGTAGGTCATGAAAACATCACGGCGATTGCGGTGGGCACGCAGATAGCCCTTCCAGCTATAGACGTCTTCGCCGGTCAGCTCGCCGAAAATCTTGAGCTTGTCGTGGAAATCCTCATGCTCCGGATCGATGACCGGATCGGGGCGATAGGCGGTGACCACACGACCTTTCCAGCCGGAATCCTTGATCTTCTGGTGATGTTCCAGCGTATCGGTCGGGCCTTCTGTAGTGGCCAGCAGATCGATATTGAAGCGTTCGAACAGCGCGCGCGGGCGATACTCAGGCGAGGCCAGGCACTCGCCGATACGGTCGAAATAATGATCGGCGGTGCTGGCATCAAGCGCCACGTCAAAGCCCATGATCTCGCCGAAGACATGGCTCATCCACATGAAAGAGGGGGTGCCGCGGAACAGGTGCTGATGGGCGGCGTAGATATGCCAGGCCTTGCGCGCATCGGCGGTGGAGGGGCCGTCTTTCGAGCCGACGCCGACCGCGTCCATGTCGATGCCCTGGCTGTAGAGCATGCGGTAGATGTAATGATCCGGCGCCAGGAACAGCGTCGTGGCGTTCTCGAACGGCAGGTTATCGGCGAACCATGATGGATCGGTATGGCCGTGCGGCGACAGGATCGGCAGGGATTTGACGCTGCTGTAAAGCTCACGGGCGATGGCGCGCTGGGCGGGATCGCTGGAAAACAGGCGGTCTTCGTGGAGGTATAGAGGCTTGGACATGGCGCGCGACCCAGATGAAGGCGATAACGAAAAACTGGTAACCGGTGTCATGTATTTTGACAACCGATTTCGTGGCGCGGGTGTCAAACCTTCGCGGTCGACTGCCGCACCACAAGGGCGGATTCAAAAATAAGGGCGTCTTCCGGCGCGCCTTCGCTACGCAGCAGGGTCAGCACGGCGGCCCTGGCCATGTCGCGTGTCGGCAGATGGACGGTGGTGAGCGGCGGATAGACGCGCTCCGCCATCGGGCTGTCGTCATAGCCGCAGATGCTGAGATCGTCAGGGATGCGCAGGCCAAGCCCGAACGCGGCCTTATAGGCGCCGATGGCCATTTCGTCATTGCCGGCGAAAAGCGCCGTCGGCCGCGTATCGGATGTCAGGAGGCGGAGCGCGGCGGCGTGACCGGATTCAAGGGTGTAATCGCCTTGCACTTCCAGCGCCGGTTCGATATCGAGGCCGTGGGCCTGCAGGCCTTCGCGGAAGCCGGCGCGGCGCTCGCTGGCCGAAAGGTAGCCGTCCGGGCCGGCGATAAAGCCGATCCGTGTGTGGCCAAGCTGCGCCAGGTGTTCGCCGGCGGCGCGGCAACCGATCCGCTCTTTTGACAGAATGGCATGACCACCCTTCGTCGTGGCCGGATGGAGCGCCGACACGCGCACATAGGGGGTTTTCAGGTCTTCGAGCAGGCCCAGCAAGCGCTTGTCCTCCGAAATCGGCGGCAGGACGATAACGCCGGCTAGGCGCTGAAGCTCGATAAAGTCGCGGATATCCTTGATGAACTGGTCACTGTGACGGTCGCACGGGTGAAGCACGAGTTCGGTGCCGGAACCGCGCAAGGCGTCGAGCGCGCCAAGCTGCATGTTGACGACATATTGCGCGTTGGGATTATCGTAGATCAGGCCGATAAGGAAAGAGCGCCGGAAGGCGAGGCCGCGGGCCTGCGGATCGGGGCGGAAACCGATGCGGTCGATAACCGCGTTGACCTGATCGCGCGTCTCGGCGCGCACGCTGGGGGAGGCGTTGATGACGCGCGAGACGGTCTTTTTCGATAGCCGCGCCAGTCGCGCCACATCATTGATGGTCGCTTTTTTACGGCTCTTTATGAAGGCCTCGATATCGTCGTCGTATGTCGTCATTATCAGTCGCTTGTTTTGCCATGGTTAGCGGTCTTCGCGCTTACTGAACAGGATTATTTCTTGAAATAGGACGGCCAACGCCCTATGACACCGGTATCAAGATTTGACGATGGCGTGCCCTGATTGCAGGTGCCTGGTTTTGTGGCGCCGTTGCTCAAAATCGCCATCTGTAAGCATAGGGTTACTGTTTAAATGCGCCTGTCCTTGTCTGAGCTGTCTGCCGCCAAAGCCCTGAAACCCGCCTATGATCCGGCGTCGCTTGCCACCGGGGTCGTCCATTTTGGTCCGGGTGCCTTCCACCGCGCCCATCAGGCGGCCTATTTCGATGCCTTGGCGCAAAACGATCCGCGGTGGGGCATCTGCGGCGTGTCGCTGCACTCAACCGGCGTGCGCGATGCGCTGGCCCCTCAAGATGGGCTCTATACCCTGGCCATTCTCGACGAAGAGATCAGCTACCGCGTCATCGGCGCCATGCGCGAGGTGCTGGTGGGTCCGGAAGATATCGAAGCGGTCTTTGAGCGCATGACCCGCCCGTCGGTATCGCTGGTGACCTCGACCGTCACCGAAAAAGGCTATTGCCTGGCGCCTGATTTCTCGCTTGATCTTCAGCATCCGGACATTGTCCACGATCTTGCCCATCCGCAGACACCGAAGTCCTTCATCGGCTATGTCACGGAGGGATTGCGCCGTCGCCGCGCGCAGGGTCTGAAGCCGTTCGTTCTGATCCCCTGTGACAATCTGCCGAAGAACGGTGAGCGCCTCAAGGCGGCTGTGACCGTTTTCGCTGGTCAGTCGGACAATGAATTTGCGCGCTGGATCTGGGACCAATTGCAGTGCCCTTGCACCATGGTCGATTCGATCACCCCGGCCACCGATGATGAGCTGCGCACCCGCGTGCAGGCGGTGGTGGGCCTCGAAGATGCCTGGCCGATCCAGCGCGAGGCCTTTACCCAGTGGGTTATTGAAAAGCACGTCCATGATGGCGGTCCGGACTGGCAGAGCGTCGGCGTCACCCTGACGGACAATGTGCCGGCCTATGAGCGCGCCAAGTTGCGTCTGCTCAATGGCCCGCATTCGACCCTGGCCTATATGGGGCTGCATCGCGGCTATGAGAGCGTGTCGGAGGCCATGAAGGATGCAGAACTGGCCGATATCGTCCGTGGGCTGATGATTGAAGATGTCGTGCCGCTGCTGGAAGCGCCCGAAGGGCTCGATCTGATCGCCTACTGCGAAGACATCCTCAAGCGCTTCCGCAATCCGGCCATTGTTCACAAGCTTTCTCAGATAGCCTGGGACGGATCGCAGAAGCTGCCCATCCGTATCCTCAGTTCGCTGACAGAGGCGCTGGATCGCGGTCAGGATATCCGCCGCCTGTCGCTGCCTCTGGCGGCATGGATGCGCTTTATCCGCAGCAAGGCCCTCACGGGCGATGCCCTGACAGACCCGCTGGCAACCGATCTGATCGCGGTCGGCAAGACCTGTCAGGATAATGTGTCGGACGTCAGCCGTTTCCTGGCTATGCGCAGCGTATTCCCGCAAGATCTGGCCACCGATACCACCTTCATCACGGCGATTGAGGCCGCGTACACGCAACTGTTGACGCGCGAGGGTGTTTTCGCTTGAGATCGTGAGACCACGCGCCTAAATCTGAGATAAGACAATCAGATGAGGTCAGTATGAGCGAAATCAGCGAAGCGGAACGGGCGTTCTTAGGTGGTGGCCGTCTGCATGAAGACCGCGCCTTCAAGCCGGTCAATGTCGTCGTCCTGACCATTTCCGACACGCGCGACGAGGAAAGCGACACCTCCGGAGACGTTTTGGCGCGTCGTGTCGAAGGGGCCGGTCATGTGCTGGCGGATCGCGCCATTGTGCGCGATGATATCGACGCCATCCGCGAGCGCGTCATGCGCTGGGTCAATTCCGGCACGGTCGACGCCATCGTCACCACCGGCGGCACCGGCATTACCGGCCGCGATGTCACCCCCGAAGCCATCGAACCCCTGCTGTATAAGCGCATCGAAGGCTTTTCGACCATCTTCCATATGCTGAGCTACCAGACGGTGGGTCTCTCTACCCTGCAATCGCGGGCCCTGGCTGGCATCATCGATGGTGTTTTCATTTTCTGTCTGCCGGGCTCGAACGGCGCGGTCAAGGATGGCTGGGACAAGGTAATCCGCTGGCAGCTCGATAGCCGCCATGGTCCGTGCAACATGGTCGAACTGATGCCGCGTTTGAAGGAACGCTGATGGCGGTAACGGTAGACGAAGCGCTGACCCTGGTCCGCGCGCGGGCCTTGAAGGCGCGCAAGCAAAAGGTGCCGCTCGGCAAGGCGATGGGCCGTGTGCTGGCCAGGCCGGTGCTCGCCAGCCGTGATCAACCACCGTTCAACGCCTCGGCCATGGACGGTTACGCCACGCGCAAGGACTTTTTGAGCGGCGATCAGGCGACCCTGACCGTGATCGGCGAAAGCTCGGCCGGCCGCGCCTTTGAAGGGCGCCTCGGGGCCGACGAGGCGGTGCGCATCTTCACCGGCGCTCCCGTGCCGGCCGATTGCGACGCCATTGTCATTCAGGAAAACGTCGTCCGCGGTGAACAGATCATAGAGCTGACGCCGGATGGCCGCGTGCCGATGCCAACCCATATCCGCAAGGCCGGGCAGGATTTCAAGGCCGGTGATACCCTGCTGGAGCGTGGCGTACGCCTCGATCCATGGCGTTTGTCACTGGCGGCCGCAGCGGGCTGCGATACGCTTTCGGTCGTCCGCCGCCCGCACGTCGTCGTGCTGTGCACCGGCGATGAACTGGTGCTGCCGGGATATAATCCGAAGGCGGATCAAATCTATGAATCGGCCTCCTACGCGCTGATGGCGTTGATCCGCCAGTGGGGCGGTAAGGCCTCCTATCTCGGTTTGCAGGGCGATGACGCCAAGGGCATTCACAAGGCGCTGAAAGGCGTGAAGGCCGATCTGATCGTCACGGTGGGCGGCGCCAGTGTCGGTGACTACGATCTGGTCAAGCCGGCGCTGGCGAAACTGGGCCTGACGCTCGATTTCGACAGCGTCAAGGTGCGCCCCGGCAAGCCGACCAGTTTTGGCGCGCTTGAGGATGGCCGGCGGGCTTTGAGCCTGCCCGGCAATCCGGCCTCGGCCTTCGTGACGGCGCAACTGTTTCTTAAAGTCTGGATCGAAGCATCGCTGGGCATGGAGGCTACGTCGCCTTTCGTCACGGCCCTGGTGCAGGGCGTGCTTGGTCCGGCCGGCCCGCGTGAGGCCTATCTGCGGGCGAAGCTCTCCAGTTCGTCCTATGGCCAGCTTCAGGTGACAGCCTTCGATGACCAGGATTCGTCTCTGGTCAGTGTTTTCGCCCGCGCCGACGCCTTGATCCGCCTGCCGGCGGGGGCTGCGGCGCAGAAGACCGGTGCGCGTGTCATCGTCCTGCCTCTGGACCGGCTTTGACATAAAAGTCACGCCAAACGCCATAAGTTCGCGCGGGTCTGGACGAACGTGGTTCGCCGATGCACAGATAGGGCATGAACCCTACGCCCCCGACATCGCCTGATTCAAAGCTTGATATCGCCGCCGGTTTTGCCAGCGATATCGGCAAACGCGATGAAAATCAGGATTTCGCCGCCTTGTGCCTGGAAGATGGCCAGCGTCTTCACGGTGCCGTCGCAGCGCTGGCTGATGGCGTCGGGGGCCGCAAGGGCGGGCGCGTGGCGGCCGAGCTGTCGGTGCGCACCTTTATCGACGATTATCTCGGCCAGTCGGAGTTGTTGTCGCCGCGCAAGACGGCGGCGCGGGCGCTGGAGAGCATCAACTACTGGCTTTTCCGCGAAGGCCAGAAGAACGAAAACCTCAAAGGCATGTGCGCCGCCTTTACCGGCGTGGTGATCAAGGGCCGCCGCCTGCACAGTTTCCACGCCGGCGATACGCGACTCTATCGCCTGCGCGCGGGGCAGCTCGAACTCCTGACGCAGGACCACAAACCCGAAGGCGCCGACGGCAGTTCCTTCATTACGCGCGCGGTCGGGGCCGAAGAGGCCATCCGCATCGATTACGGCGCCCACGATATCTTCCCGCACGATCGCCTGATGCTGTGTTCTGACGGCGTGCATGGCTTCGTCAGCCAGACGCAGATCCTGGCCCTGCTCGATGCCCGCACCTCACCCGATGAGACGGCGCAGAAGCTGGTCAGCATGGCCCTGGCCCATGGCGGCGATGACAACGCTACGGCCATGGTGATCGATGTCATCGACCTGCCGCCGGCCACCATCGAAGACCTCAACCTCGCCATCGCCAAATTGCCGATGATTGAGCCGCCGCATACCGGCGAAACCATCGACGGCTTCCGCCTTGATCGCCAACTGGCCGATGGCATCTACAGCCGCGTTTTCCGCGCGCGTGATATGCGCGAATTCCGCACCGGCGTCAGCCCGCATGTCGTGCTGAAATTTCCCAAGCCCCACACCATCGGTTCGGAAAGCTCGGCGCGTTCGGCCTTCATGCGTGAGGCCTGGGTGGCCAGTCGCGTCCAGCACATGTGGATCGGCTCGGTGCTTGATATTGCGCCCGGCCGCCAAAGCTGCCTCTATGTCGCCCAGCCCTATTATGCCGGCGAGACCCTCGAACATCGCCTGTCACGCGCGCCGAAAATCCGGCTGGAGGAGGGCGTCGCCATCGCCACCAAGCTGGCCAAGGCGCTGGGATCGCTGCATCGCGCCGGCATCATCCACCGCGACGTCAAGCCGGAGAACATCATCCTGATGCCGGAGGGCGGTTTCAAGCTGGTCGATCTCGGCGTGGCGCGGATTCCCGGCATCGACAAGGACAGCCTGTTCGTGCCCGGCACGCCCAGCTACAAGGCGCCTGAGCTTTTTGACGGCAAGCCGGGGGATGAACGCTCGGATATCTTCGCCATGGGCGTGACGCTCTATCGCCTGTTTACCGGGGGGGCCTATCCGTTCGGCGAGATCGAAACCGGCCAGACGCCGAAATTCAGCAAGCCGGAGCTCCTGACCAGTCGTCGGGGTGATCTGCCGGCCTGGCTCGACAGCCTGATCCTGCAGGCGCTGGCGCCCAATCCGCAGGACCGCTTCCGGGATGGTTTCGAGATGGCTTTCAAGCTGGAAACCGGCGCCCATGGCGCGGAGCCGGACTTCTTCCGCAAACATTCGTGGCTCGGCCGCAATCAGATCGGCATCTGGCGCGGCGTCAGCCTGTTTCTGGCGCTGGTCATCGTGGCCATGCTGCTGACCTCACGCTATCATATCGTCCTGCCGCCCTGGGTGATGGACGCCTTGCGCTGGATCGCCCGCCCGAACGGCTAAACTGTCAGGCCGCACCCTCCTATCGAAAGCTTAAAGCTTGTTTGAGGTGGGGCGTTTTTCTTAAAAACCCAAGGTTTGCGCTAAATTGCGGCGCAGGCGCGACAGCACCTTACAAAAATGTAATAAACGGGGGAAAATTGCTGTGCTAACCCTGCCAACTGGTTTCATTTCCAATGATCCCGTAAGGCCTTCCCTGGGTCGCCTAGCCCTGGCCTTGCGCTTTGCTCCAACCCGGAAAATATCCTATGCGCTCAATGCTTTTTGCCGCCGGTCTGCTCCTCGCCTCGACCGCGCTCACCCCCGTCATGGCGCTGGCCGCCCCGCCTGCCGCCATTGTCGCAGACGCGCAAGCGCCGCAGGGCAAGCTGCCCGATGCCGCTGCCCCGCTGGCCTATCGTCTTGACCTGACCATTGTGCCTTCAAAGCCGCGCTTCTCCGGCCATGTCGAGATCGATGTCAATGTGAAGGCGGAAACCAAGTCGCTCTACCTGCATGGCCGCGACCTCAAGGTGTCGAAAGTGGTCGCCATGGTTGGCGACAAGGTGATCAGCGCCAAATATACCCAGGTCGATGATCTGGGCGTCGCGCGCCTCGATTTCGCCAAGGCCGTGCCTGCCGGCAAGATCACGCTGGTGTTCGATTACGATGCCCCCTTCACCAACGACGCCGCCGGTCTCTACCGCGTTCAGGTTGGTGGTGACTGGTACGTCTGGTCGCAGTTTGAATCGATCGACGCCCGCGCCGCCTTTCCGTCGTTCGATGAGCCGGGCTTCAAGACCCAGTTCCGCGTGAAAATCACCACTGAGCCCGGCCTGCTCGCGGTCAGCAACGCGCCACGTGATGGCGAGGTGACCGCCGGCAAGCTGGTGACCCATATCTTCTACCCGACCGAAAAACTGCCGACCTACCTGATGGCCTTCGTCGTCGGCCCGTTCGTCACAGCCGAGGGGGCGGTGCCGGCGAACCAGTTCCGTAATCATCCCCTGCCAATCCGCATCATCGCCACCAAGCCGAACGCCGATAAGCTGAAATACGCGCTCAATGAGACACCGGCCATCGTCAACCACCTCGAATCCTATTTCGGTCAGGGCTTCCCCTATCCGAAACTCGACCAGATCGCTTCGCCGATCATGCCGGGCGCCATGGAAAACGCTGGCGCCGACATCTACGGCGACAACATCCTGCTGCTGCCGGAAGGTGCCTCGACCACGCAGAAGCAGGAATTCGGCATGGTGGTGGCGCACGAACTGTCGCACCAGTGGTTCGGCGATTATGTCACCCCGGCCTGGTGGGATGATATCTGGCTCAATGAGAGCTTTGCCAACTGGATGGGCTACCGCATCGGCAACGAATGGCGCCCTGAGCTGAACATTGGTGTCGGCGCGGTCGAAGAGGGTTTCGATGCCATGGGCTCCGATGCGCTCAAGGTCGGTCGTCCGATTCACCAGCCGATCACCCGCAATGGCGATATCGACTCGGCGTTTGACGGCATCACCTATGGCAAGGGCGGGCAGGTCGTTTCGATGATCGCCGGCTATCTGGGTGACGAACGCTTCAAGGCCGGCGTCCGCCTGCACATGTCGCGTCATCCGCATGGCAATGCGACCTCGGAAGATTTCTTCGGTGCCCTGGCCGATGCGGCCCAAAATCCGAAAGTGCTCGATTCGATGAAGAGCTTCGTCGATCAGCAGGGCTTCCCGGTCATCGATTTCAGCCACAATGGCGGCTGGCTGGTGGCGACACAATCGCGCTATGCCCGCCTCGGCACCACCTTGCCCGAACAGACCTGGACCATCCCGCTGTGCATCCGTCGTGACGCCGATACCGGCTGTTTCATGCTGTCCGACAAGCAGGGCAATCTCGGCGTCGATAAGCCGGGCGCCTTCATGCCGAATGCCGGCGGCACCGGCTATTACCGCTTTAATCTGACGCTTGCGGACTGGGATGCCCTGCTCGCGACCGGCGACAAGCTTTCGGGCGCCGAGGGCATAGCCACCATCGACAGCCTGTGGGGCCAGTTCTACGCGGGCAAGCTGCCGGCTGCGGAGCTCATCAAGGCGGCACGCATCATGGTCAACAATAAGGATTCCAACGTGGCCGTCAGCGGGGGGGGCAACCTCTCCAACCTGCGCAGCCGAGGCATTATCGGTGAGGCGTCCCTGGCCGATTATCGCCGGGTCATGGATTCCATCTATGCGCCGCGTCTGGCCGCTCTGGGTTTTGATCCCAAGGCCAATGCCTATATCAACGATGATCCGGATACCTCCAAACTGCGCCAGAGCCTGGTCGGCATTGTGGCCGGCGATGCCCGTGATGCGGCGGTCCGCAAACAACTGCTCGACGCCGCCAACGCCTACCTGGCGGGTGACGACAAGGCGCTCGATCAGGCCTATCGTGGCCGCGCCCTGAGCGTCTATGTCGAGGAGGGCGGCCTGCCCGCCGCCAAGGCGATGCTGGAGCGTGCCCTCACCGCCAGCGACGAGACCATTCGTAGCGCCGCCATGCGCTCGGTCACCGCCGACGCCAAGCCGGAAACGGCGACCTGGATCTTCGGGATCCTCAGCGACAAGCGTCTGCGTAATCCGGACAAGACCGGCCTGATCGCCGGTCTGATGGGCAGCAACGACACGCGAGACATGGCCTATGATTGGTTGAAGGCCAACTATGACACCTTCTCGACCGGGGCGGGCATCTTCTCCGCCGGCCGCATCGCCTCCCTGCCGGGCCGCTATTGCTCGGCGGCCAAGGCGGACGAGGTCGATCAGATCATGCGTCCGAAGGTCAAGGCCGCCGGCCGCGGCGAACTATCCTTTGATCGTATGCTCGAAGGTATGCGCACCTGCAATGCGCTCAAGGACGCCAAGTCCGATGAGCTGGCGCAGTCGCTCAAAGCGGCGCAATAAGCGTTACAACGCATGTAGCTACGGCCCTCCGGTGCGAACCGGAGGGCTTTTTCATGCCTTGCCCTTCGGTCAACCCTGTGTCATTTCTCATTTCAAAGAGAGCAAAGGCTCCAGACGACATAACAGGGACGAACGCGCCCAAGGGGTTGAGACGACATGACAACGACATCAGGCGAAACAGGTCACAAAAAGCAAAGCCAAGAAAAACAGAGCATGTGGCTTGTGATCGGGGCTTCATCGCTGGGCACCATTTTTGAATGGTTCGACTTTTATATTTTCGGCACGTTGGCGGCCATTATGGGCACGCAGTTCTTCGAGGTTGAAGGCATCAACCCGACGACCTCCTTCATCTTCGCTCTGCTGGCCCTGGCGGCCGGCTTCGTGGTGCGGCCCTTCGGCGCCATGGTCTTTGGCGGCATGGGCGACAAAATCGGCCGCAAGCATACCTTTCTGGTCACCATGGTCATCATGGGGCTGTCGACCTTCCTCGTCGGCGTCCTGCCCAACTATGCCACCATCGGCATCGCCGCGCCGATCATCCTGATCGGTCTGCGCCTGGTGCAGGGCCTTGCCATGGGCGGCGAATATGGCGGCGCCGCCACCTATGTTGCTGAGCATTCTCCGGATAACAAACGCGGCCAGATGACGGCGTGGATTCAGACAACGGCCACGCTTGGCCTGCTGCTGGCGCTCGTCGCCATCGGCGTTACCCAGCACTATGTCAGCCCGGAAGACTTCAAGGCCTGGGGCTGGCGCCTGCCGTTCCTGTTCTCGATCGTCCTTCTGCTGGTCTCGATCTGGATTCGCATGAAGCTCAACGAAAGCCCGGTTTTCCAGGCCATGAAGGACGAAGGCCGGACGTCAAAATCCCCACTTAGGGAAGCCTTCCTCGAATGGCGCAATCTCAAGATCGTGCTGATCGCCCTGTTCGGTCTCGTGGCCGGTCAAGGCGTGGTGTGGTATACCGGCCAGTTCTATGCGCTGTTCTTCCTGCAGAAGATGCTGCACGTTGATCTCTCAACCTCGTACTGGCTGATCGGCGGGGCGCTGGCCATCGGCACGCCGTTCTTTATCTTTTTTGGCTGGCTGTCCGATCGCATCGGGCGCAAGCCGATCATTCTGGCCGGCCTTGTTCTGGCGGCGGCGGGCTATTTCCCGCTGTTCGGCGCCCTGACCGGCGCGGTCAGTCCGGCGCTCGAACAGGCGCAAAAAGCTTCGCCGGTGGTGGTGGTGGCCGATCAGGCCGCCTGCGCTGTCCAGTTCGATCCGGTCGGCAAGGCCAAGTTCCTGCAATCTTGCGATATCGCCAAGTCCTACCTCGCCAAGGGCGGTTTCAGCTACAGCAATGAAGCGGCCCCGGCCGGCGCTGTCGCTTCGGTGCGAATCGGTCAGACGGTCATCCCGTCCTTTGAGGGCAAGAACCTGACCGGCGCGGCGCTGAAAACCGCTCAGGCCGACTTCGTCAAGCAAGTGGGTGGCGCGCTCAAGGCGGCGGGCTATCCGACAAAGGCGGATAACGCCACGATCGACTATCCGAAGACTCTGGGCATCCTGACCCTGCTCGTCCTGCTCGTCACAATGGTCTATGCCCCGATGGCGGCGGCGCTCGTCGAAATGTTCCCGGCGCGCATCCGTTACAGCGCGATGTCCTTGCCCTATCACTTCGGAAATGGCTGGTTCGGTGGCCTGCTGCCCTTCATCACCTTCACCATCGTGGCGGCGACGGGCGGCATCTATGACGGCCTGTGGTATCCGGTCGGGATCGCGGCCTTCACGGTGGTCATTGGCCTGCTGTTCGTAAAGGACAATCGCCACCTCGATTTTAACAGGTAAGAGCTGTTAACTTCACGAAAACGTTGAAACAAAAGGCCCTCGGTCGATTGACCGGGGGCCTTTTTTTGGCCAAGGTTCGCCATCACGGGGCGAGGCAGGCTTTTTTCGCCCCAACAGTGCCACCTTGCATATCTCATTTCCTTCAAAAGGCGACACCCATGGCCGACGATTCCGTACCGCCCGTTCAGGCACCCGATCCCAACCCTTATGCCAATCCGAAAAACCCCAACAATCTGATCGAGCGCGTGCAGGCCATCCTGCTCAAGCCGACCGCGACCTGGGATGTGATCGAGCGTGAAACGACCGACGTCAAGACGCTTTACACCAGCTACATCCTGCCTTTGGCGGCCATCGGCCCGGTGGCCAGCGCCGTTGGCGGCGTGGTTTTCGGCATCGGTGCTTTCGGCATCTCCTACCATACGCCTTTGACCGCCGCGATCATCGGGGCCGTGGTGGGCTATGTGCTGTCTCTCGTCATGATCTATGTCGTAGCCCTGGTCATTGATGGTCTGGCTCCCAGCTTTAACGGCCAGAAAAATTTCATCCAGGCGCTCAAGCTCGCTGCCTATGCCTCGACCGCGACCTGGGTGGCCGGTATCTTCGGCCTGCTGCCCGCGCTCGGTGTTCTGGCGCTCCTCGCCTGGATCTATGGCATCTACCTCTTCTATCTTGGTATGCCGAAGCTGATGAAGAACCCGGCTGACAAGACCATCGTCTATATGATCGTGGTTGCGGTTATCTATTTCGTGCTGGGCCTGATCGCCAGCGCGATCATCGGCTCGATCACCGCTGCCGGCATGATGGGCGCAGGCGGTTTAGGCGCCTTTTCTTCTCACAACACGGTGGTCGCGCCCAATCTGAGCAAGGTGGAAGCCGCTGCTAATCAGATGGAAACAGCCGCGAACCAGATGGCCGCCCAGGCTTCGGCCATGGAAAATGGTCAGACGACGGTCAAGCTGGCGGATGCCGGCGCGCTTCTGGCGCTTCTGCCGCCGTCGCTCAATGGCGTGGCGCGCAGCGATGACCGTACCCAGGCCAATAATATGGGCGGCATGGCGGTCTCGACCGCCGAAGGCACCTACCGCATCGGCGATGGCTCGGTCCACGTCACCGTCACCGATATGGGCACCATGGCCGGTTTCGGCGCCATGGCGGCGGCGGTCAATATCAACACGTCGAGCAGCAGCGCCACCGGCTATGAAAAGGTCACGACGCAGAATGGCCAGATGGTCACCGAGGAATACGACACGCAATCGAAGCACGGCAAATACGCCGTGGTCTCCAATGGCCGCATCACGGTTGAAGCCGAAGGCGATAATGTCGACATGGCCACGCTGAAATCGGCGGTGGCGAGCATCGATCTAGGCCGCGCGCAGGCCCTGACGAAGTAATTTACGGCACAGGATCGGCCGGATCTTCCGGCAGGCCGAGGAAACGCCAGTACGCGTTATAAACGCCGTCACGGGTCAGGGTATTATGCTCTGATCCGTGCATGTGTATGAAAACCTTCGGTTCATTGGCCAAAGCGAACAACCGCTCGCCCTGAGCAAACGGCACGACCCTGTCCTTGTCGCCATGGGCGATCAGCACCGGCATATGGACGTCCTTTATTCGCTCACGGCTGAGGAACTTGTCCGTCATCAGAAACGACACCGGAATATACGGATAACGCTCTGCCCCGACATCGGATGTCGCCGTGAAAGGCGCTTCCAGTATCAGCGCGCGGGCGGGCCGCTGCGTCGCCAGCCAGGTGGCGACACCGGTGCCGAGCGAATGGCCGTGGATAACGATATCACTGTCCTTGAATCCCGTGGCTCGCAGCCAGTCATAGGCCGTCAGACCATCCGTCAAAAGGCCTTTTTCCGTAGGCGTACCGGTCGAACCGGAATAGCCGCGATAGGCGAGGGCTAGATAGCCGACGCCTTCCTTGTGCATGCGGATATAGCGCCATTTGCCCTTTTCCAGGCTGGCGGCATTGCCATGCAGGAAAAGGATCACCGGCATGCCGGGTTTCGGCGGCTCATACCAGGCTTGCAGGGCTTCCCCATCGGCCGTTTTTAGGCTGATATCCTCGATCTTCAGACCCTTGATATCAGGGGTTTCGTGCCCTTGAACCTGCATATAAAGCATATGCCGTTGGTTGATATAGAGATAGCCGATCACGCCCAAATAGGCCACGGCCATCAGTCCCGCCACAACCAGCAACAGGTTGCGAGCCAATTTAAGAATAGCCTGTTTGGTCAACATCACACCCCCACGGTTTCCGCAACTATTGAAAGGAATTATGCTTGGCGCAAGGTGATTTTTGTAAAACTAGTTTACATAACAAACTTGTTGATATAATTGCAGTCGGATTGAGGCATGGCGTCTCATCAAGGGAGGCTCTCATGGCTGAAAATGTAACTCTTAAGCGTTATCACGATCTCGATGCCGTCCGCGGATTGGCCCTGACGCTGGGGGTGGCCCTGCACGCCACCATGTCCTTTATCGAGCCGCGGATCTGGATCATCAAGGATATCCATCACGCCGACAGCCTGAGTCTGCTGTTCTACGTCATCCATATGTTCCGCATGACCACCTTCTTCGTCATGGCCGGCTTCTTCGCGCATATGATGGTGGGCAGGCGCGGTGTCTGGGGTTTCGCCGTCAATCGCCTGAAGCGTCTGGCCCTACCGCTCGTTGTCTTCTGGCCCATCGTCATCACCGCCATCGTCGCCATGATGATCATTGCCAACATGCCGCCACCGGGAACGCCTGCGCCGCCAGCCCCGCCACCGACGGCCTTTGACATCCACACCTTCCCGCTGACGCACCTGTGGTTTCTCTATGTGCTGCTGATCCTGTGCGCCGGCGCCATTGTCCTCAAGCTTACGGTCGATCTGCTCCATATCGGCAAGCCGCTGGGGCGCCTGGTCGATAGCGTGGTCGGCGCCCTGACCAAAAGCGACCTGATCAGTGTCGTGCTGTTCCTGCCGGTCGCCATCACCATGTATCTCAATCCGCAGGCGGCCCTGTGGTTCGGTATACCCACGCCTGATACCGGCCTGATCCCCAACCCCACCGCTGTGGCCGGCTTTACCATCTCCTTCGCCTTTGGCTGGTGCTTGCATCGCCGCGCCGACCTGCTGGCGCATTTCGCCCATCGCTTCTGGCTCTATCTGTTCAGCGCGGTTGTCGGCACGATCATCTGCCTTAACATGATTGGCAGCACACCGGTCCTGGTGCCGGTCAATGGCCGCGATCACCCGCTCTATATCCTGATCTATGGCCTCAGCGCTTGGTCGTGGGTGCTGGCCTTCATCGGCATGGCGCATCGCTTCATCAGGCGCGAAAGCCCGCTGCTGCGTCTGCTGTCGGATAGCTCCTACTGGGTCTATATCATCCATATCCCGGTGCTGCTGGTCTTCCAGTACGTCGTGAAGGACCTCGCCCTGCCGGCCGAAGCCAAATTCGCCATCGTCCTGTTCAGCACCCTGGCGATTGGCATTCTCAGCTATCAAATTATGGTACGCTACAGCTTCATCGGGGCGATTCTTAACGGCCGCCGCCGCAAGACGAAGCACGCGACCCAAGAAGGGGAGGCCACGGCATGACACCCGAGATGAGACATGACGACGACGACGCCTCCCAAAACCTCGCCTTCCTGAGGGCCCTCGTCAGCGAGGGACCGAAGACGCAAGGGGCGGCGGGCATCATCTTCCTGACCGCCGGATTGGCCTACGGAATCGATTGTCTGGCCTACTGGGCGCAGATGGCGTTTGATCTTCCCTCGTCCCCGCTGATCGGGCTGGTTCTCATCCTGTTCCCCATTGTTGTCTCCGTCCCCGTCATCATCTATGTGGGCTGGAAAGGCCGCAAGGGCGGACAGCAGGGCGTCGCCACGCGGGCGCTCAATGCCGCCTACGCCTCGGCCGGACTGGCCAATCTTGCCCTCGCCATCGTCTTTGGTTATGTGGCGAGCAGCCAGAAAAGCATGCTGATCTGGCTTCTCTATCCGGTGGTGATCTGCGCCTTTTTCGGCGCAGTCTGGTATGTCGCTTACATGATCCGGCGCAAACTTTGGCTGGCCTTCGTATCGGCCGGCTGGTTCGTCACCACGATGGCTCTGGGCCTGATGATCCGCCATACTGAGACCTATCTTCTCGTGCTTGGTGTGGCACTGATCCTTCTGATGGGCGGCGCCGGCTGGACCATGACGCACCTTAACCGCCAGCAGGAGTCAGGCACATGAGCGATAACAGCGCCGGCACCGGGCGGGATATTCAGGCCGATCTGGCCTTCGTCAAGGCACTCGTCACCGAAGGCAGCCGGGCGCAGATTTCAGGCGGGGCCCTCTATCTCGCCGGCGGCGTGTGCTATGGGCTGCAATGCCTGGCCCAATGGGCGCATCTGGTCGGCATCGTCAATCTGGGCCTGTGGGGCAATCTGATCGCCGGCTTTTTGCCCTCGATCGTTTTTCTGGCCGTGATGGGCGTCATCCTGTGGCGTGATCGCAAGGTGCCGAAAAATGGTGTGGCCACACGCGCGCTCAATGCCGCCTTCAGCAGCGCCGGACTGGCCAATCTGTTCATGGTCGGGGTATTTGCCTATGTCGCCATCACCGAAAAAAGCATGCTGATCTGGTTGCTGTACCCGATCACGGTCTGCGCTTTTCAGGGAGCGGTCTGGTATACGGCCTACATGATCCGCAAGCAGATCTGGCTGGCGGTCATATCCGCCGGCTGGTTCGTCACCACCCTGACCCTGGGCTTCCTCCTCGGCACCCCGCACTACGTGCTGGTGCTGGGCCTGGCCCTGTCCGTTATCATGGGAGGGGGCGGCTGGTACATGATGACACAGGCGCGTAAGTAACCATGGCTGCTTTTGATATTAATAAGCTGGATGACGCCATCCACGGACGCCTGCGTCTGGGGATCATGGCCTATCTGATGGACGCCGAAGCCGCCGATTTCAACGAGCTGAAGGCGGTGCTGGAGGCGACCCAGGGCAATCTGTCGGTCCATCTGCGCAAGCTGGAAGAGGCGGGCTATGTCGAGATCGTCAAGAGCTTTCAGGGCCGCAAACCCCTGACACGCGCTCACATCACTTTGGCTGGTCGCAAGGCCTTCGCCAACTATCTCGATGCCTTGTCCAATCTGGTTTCCAAGCGTTAGAACATGCGTTTTGCGCAATGCCCGTAGATCTAAAGCGTTCGCGAAGGCCCGCATTTGGATTGTCCGACCCTGCCGATCTTGCTAAGAGGGGCGCGCGTACCATATGGAATGACTATGACCTTAAGCCCCCCTCTCGATATCAACAGCCGCGCCGAAATTCTGGCTACCGGCGCGCGCGTGATGCGCATCGAAGGCGAGGCCCTGCTACTGTTTGCCGGTTCCCTTTCGGAAGCGTTCGTGCGGGCGGTCGAGATCCTTTACGCCGCCAAGGGCCGCGTCATCATCTCCGGCATGGGCAAGTCGGGCCATATCGGCGCCAAGATCACCGCGACGCTCGCCTCCACCGGCACGCCAGCGCAGTTCGTCCACCCCGCCGAAGCCTCGCACGGCGACCTCGGCATGATCACCGCCGATGACGTGGTGGTGGTGCTGTCCAACTCCGGCGAAACCTCGGAACTTTCGGACATCATCGCCCATACCCGCCGCTTTGGCATCCCCCTGATCGGTGTGGCATCGCGCCCCGATTCGACCCTGCTCAAGGCGGCCGATATCGCGCTGGTCCTGCCCGCCGCGCCGGAAGCCTGCGCCATCGGCATGGCGCCTACCACGAGCACGACCATGACCCTGGCGCTGGGCGATGCCCTGGCCGTGGCCATCATGGAAAAGCGCGGCTTCAAGCCGACCGATTTCAAGACCTTCCACCCCGGCGGCAAGCTCGGCGCGCAGTTGCTGCGCGTCGATCAACTGATGCACAAGGGCGATGCCCTGCCGCTGATCGGCGAACTGACGCCGATGAGCGACGCCCTGCTGGAAATGACCGCCAAGAGCTTCGGCGTGGTCGGCGTCACCGATGCCAATGGCAAGCTGGCCGGCATCATTACCGACGGCGACCTGCGCCGCAATATGACCGGCCTGATGGAGAAGACCGCGAAACAGGTCATGCACGCCGGCCCGCGCACCATCCGTCCTGAAGCTCTCGCCGCCGAGGCGCTTGGCATCATGAACGACAAGAAGATCACCTGCCTGTTCGCGGTCGATGAGAGCCACGCGCCGGTCGGCCTGATCCATATCCACGATTGCCTGCGTGCGGGAGTTGCTTAAGTGAAGACCATCATACTGATCCCCGCGCGCTATGCTTCGACGCGCTATCCCGGCAAGCCGCTGGTCATGCTGACCGGCAAGGATGGCGTGCCGAAATCGCTGATCCAGCGCTCCTGGGAAGCCGCCAAGGGCGTGGTGGATGTCGCCTCGGTCTATGTCTGCACCGATGATGACCGCATCAAGGATGCTGCTGAGGCCTTCGGCGCTAGCGTGATCATGACGGCGGAATCCTGCGCCAACGGCACCGAACGCTGCGCCGACGCGCTGCAGCACCTGAGCGAATCTGCCGATCTCTATATCAATTTACAGGGCGATGCGCCGCTCACCCCGGCCTGGTTCGTCGAAGACCTGATCCGTGCCATGAAGGCCGACCCGTCGGTGCAGATGGCCACGCCGGTCCTGCGCTGCGACGCCCAGACCCACGCCAACTTCGTCGAGGATCGCCTGAATGGTCGCGTCGGTGGCACCACGGCGGTGTTCGACAAAAACCTCAACGCGCTCTACTTCTCCAAGGAAGTCATTCCCTATACCGGCAAGACGTTTGGCGAGGGCGACACCATCCCGGTCTTCCACCATGTCGGCGTCTACGGCTACCGCGAGCAGGCGCTGAAGAGCTATTCGAGCTGGCCGGTCGGCCCGCTGGAAACCTGGGAAGGCCTTGAGCAACTGCGTTTTCTGGAAAACGGCATGCCGATACGCTGTGTCGAGGTCGACGGCCGCGGTCGCGTGTTCTGGGAACTGAACAACCCCGTCGATGTCGCCCGCATCGAACAAGTGATTTAGAGGGGAAAGCTCCTCAGCCGTGCGGGGGCGCTTGGCCCTGTCGGCCGCGATTTCCCTTAAACCCCCTCGCCCCGTTTACGGGGAGAGGGTTGGGGTGAGGGGCTAACATAATTGGCAGCGCAGTCTGTCAGAGGAAGATGAACATGATCCAGCCGCAACACGTCAAAACCAAGGTCTTCGAGATCGGTGATTTCGGCCAGCTGAAGGTCAAAATCGGCGGCGACGAACCGTTCGTGCTGATCGCCGGGCCGTGTCAGATCGAGAGCCTCGACCACGCCCTGATGATGGCCGAGAAGATCGCCGAGGCCTGCGCGCCAACCGGCACGAAATTCATCTACAAGTCCAGCTATGACAAGGCCAACCGCTCCTCGATCGGTACGGCGCGCGGTATCGGCATGGCGGAAGGCCTCGATATCCTGGCTGCCGTCCGCGACAAGTTCGGCTGTCCCGTTCTGACCGATGTCCATGATACCCACCAGTGCGAGCCGGTGGGCAAGCAGGTCGATGTCATCCAGATCCCGGCCTTCCTGTGCCGCCAGACCGACCTTTTGCTGGCCGCCGGCGCCACCGGCCGCACCATTAATGTCAAGAAGGGCCAGTTCCTGGCGCCCTGGGATATGAAGAACGTTGCTAACAAGATCGCATCAACGGGCAATGAACGCATCATCCTGTGCGATCGCGGCACCAGCTTTGGTTACAACACGCTGGTCAGCGATTTCCGCGGCCTGCCGATCATGGCCCAGACCGGTTATCCGGTGATGTTCGACGCCACCCACTCGGTACAGCAGCCGGGCGGTCAGGGCACGACCTCGGGCGGTCAGCGCGAGTTCGCACCGGTGCTGGCGCGTGCCGCGTGCGCCGTCGGTGTATCGGCGGTGTTTGTCGAAACGCACGAAGACCCCGATCATGCGCCGAGCGACGGCCCCAACATGATCTATATCGACAAGATGAAAGATCTGATCGGCACGCTCCGCGCCTTCGATGATCTGGCTAAGGGGAAGTAGAGCGCTGGAGCGGGTGAAGGGAATCGAACCCTCGTTGTCAGCTTGGGAAGCTGCTGCTCTACCATTGAGCTACACCCGCATCTAACAGAAAACATTGAGAAATTCTGAACAAAGTTTCGGAAAATCTTGTTAGTTTACACTTCGGTTTACATCTGTGTTCGCCAAGCGTTTCTCCAATGCCACGACAATGGCCGCGCCGTCAACATAGCGCCGACGGATTTCCGATACTTGTTGCACGCTCCACGCCATCAAATCGGCAATTTCAGCGTCTGTGAGGCGTTCGCCGGGAATCGTCATCAGGCGCGTAGCAAAGGTGCCGCGCAGGTCGTGCAGGCGCTTCCACGCCTTGTTGCCGTCATCATCAGTGAACGATATGTCGGCTTCGTTGCGTACATCGGTGAAGGACGAACTCATGCCAAGCACGGTTCGCCAAAGCTGTTCACCAGCACCGTATCAACACCCGGCTTGCGTGGACGGGTGGCGAGTTCATCCAGCAGGCCTTTCAGGCCGGGTATGATAGGCATGGTGACCTTGCGCCGCTTTCCCTTGCTTTTCTTGAGGGCAACGCGAGATAGAACAAATGTTCCAACTTCGGAAAGTTTGAGTTTGGCGAGGTCGGTGCGGCGCAAGCCAGTCATAGACGCCAGCCGGACCAGATCGCACATCGGTGGGTTGGCGCTGGCCATAAACTTCGCCAGATCATCGTCTGTCCAGATGATTTCTGACCTGTTAGCACCTCTGTAAAGGCGGGGTATATCCTCGGCGACATTGAGCTTAAGATTAAAGTGGCGCTTACCGTAGCGGAGAAGGCGGCTCAGGTTAGCGATATGCTCATCTGCCGATCTCGGCGCATTCGCCATTTCGGCGCGCCACTTCATCACAATCGCCACCTGACGCGGATCATTCCACAGGCGGAGCGGGACGGTGCCCCAGCGGGTCAGGATATGGTCAAGGTAGTTATTCCACAGTCGCTTTGTGGTTGGCTCCAGACGGGCCCATTCTGGATTCTTGGCGTCTGTACGATATTCGGCGATCAACGCCGCCATCGTGTCCTTCGGCACTGGGGAACGATCTTGCAGCGCATTGGATATGGCCTTGATATCCTCGGTCTTGATCGTCGGCTTTTCGCCGCCATCCTGCGTGCGTATACAGGGGCCACCACGCCACGCGTAAATGTACCAGCGCACGGGCTGACCGGGGCGCGGCTTCTTAACGATATGGACGCCTTCTACCCCAGTTTTCCGGCTGCTGCCCATTCTGCCCATTCGTCCTTTACCGCGGCTGGCTGCGGCATAGCCGCCTGATCCAGCACCTTAATGACTCCCTCTCGGGAAACTTCAACCCCGACGACTGTCAGGCCCAATTCGCGAGCCGTCTCAACCGCGCGCTTGATAGCTGCCTTGGTCGGGTAGTGGTCTGTGCGCTCGGCGTACTTACGCGCTCCCATCAGGACTTCCACCGCGTGCGAGAGATTGGGGTGTCAAGATAGGGGCGCCGCTCCAGTACCCGGCGGGCGGGCTGCCACGACCGGCGACCGTCACGCTCTATCACATCGTCCTTCCGGAAATAGTAGGCGAGGCGGCCAATCTTGGTGAAGGTGTTCAGCGTGCGCGCTTCGGCGCGGTTGTAGCTCATATCCATAATGAGGTCGTAGAACTCGGCACGCGTTGCAGGCGGCGATTGTTGAACTGCGACCGGTGGCGTTCGCAACAGAACTCGGATTTCTTCACCAGAGCCGTATAAGGCGCTCTGCACTCCAAACAGGCGCGATGCCAGCGCTTTGGCGTCTTCGTCGCTGTGAGGCCGCTCTGAGCGCGTGCGTTTAAACTATGAGCGTTCATCGTGAGAACATTGCGTATTGCGATGCAAAATAACTTGTGACAGCTTTTTAATAGCTGACGGATGAGAGGATTCGTCGGCTATCCGGCCTGTGCGCTATCTGCCAACGAGGTCAGCGCGCAGGCCGGAGCTATGACTTCGGTCGGCATGAGGTCCGCGCGCGTTTATTGAAAAGGGGTGCGCGGATCTTCTCAATAGGTAGAAGACGATTCTTCCAATCATGGCGAAATGAGGTGACGCTTCCAGATTCTGGAGAATGTCGTTAATAATTCCATATTTGTGGAATAATGGTCACTAGGGTGACCCAAACCGGCGCGCTGAACATGATCAGGCCCACAATCGTTGTAGCCAATGGGGATTTTGCGGTCGTTCATGAGGCGCTCCTAAAAGGGGATTTCGTCGTCAAACGGCGGCTGTTCGCCGGGCGCGGTACGGTGGTCTTTGCCTGAGCTGATGCCGCGCGTGCGGGTCTGTCCGTAATCGTCCTGGCTATCGGCGTGCGGCGGGCCACTGCCCTCACGGCGACCGCCAAGCAAGGTCAGATTGCCGTTGAAGCGTTGCAGCACCACTTCGGTTGAATACCGCTCTACGCCCTGCTGGTCGCTCCATTTGCGGGTCAGAGAGCCTTCGAGATAGACCCTTGAGCCCTTGCGCAGGTAGTCTTCGGCGACCTTAGCCAGCGCGTCATTGAAGATAACGACACGGTGCCATTCGGTCTTTTCCTTGCGCTCGCCGGTCTGCTTATCCTTCCACGTCTCGGACGTGGCGACGGTCAGATTGGCGATGCGGTCGCCATTGTTCATAGTGCGGATTTCGGGGTCTTTGCCGAGATTGCCGACGATGATGACTTTGTTGACACCGGCCATGGCTATGCAGCCTCCTGAAAGATATCGGCGGGCCGGAATGTCCAGCGTTGCGCCTTGAGTTGGGTTCTGATGGTTTCGGCTTCGTCCTAGCCTAGGCCGGAATCGATGACGGCGAAGGGCACGGCCAGTGGCTTGCCGTCTTCGTCCGACACGTCTGGCAGGCGGGCATAGATCGCAAACGCGTCATCGAACTGGCGAAAGGCGACTTGATGCGGCTCGCGCTCAAGGTTTGTAAGGATGGTTTGCAGGGCCTGCATCGGCTCGATGAGGGAAAGGCGCTGGCGACCAATCGAAATAGCGGACGTTGATTTCAACTATCAGCGATCACCGATGGCGGTCAGGTACAGGTCAAGGAAGGTTTCTTCTTCGTCCCGCTTGGTCTTGTCCATCTTGCGCAGGCGAACCACCTTGCGCAGGATTTTGACATCAAAGCCTTCGCCCTTGGCCTCGTCGTACACTTCCTTGATGTCGCCGCTGATACCGGCCTTGTCCTCTTCGAGGCGTTCGACGCGCTCAACGATGGTGCGCAGCCGGGTTTGAGCCTTGCCGCTGATGATGTCGTCAGACGAAAAGACGACGGTTTCGGCGGCTTCGTCGCCATCTTCGGGCGGTTCGTTTTTCAGCACGCGCGATCTGCCGATATCGTTGGGCGGCGTGATAATACCCGCAGTCGCCATCTTGCCCATGAAGGTCTTAGCGACCGCGCTGGCAATGCCGAGGTCTTTCGCCATGGGTCGTGGCGCTGATCGTCGGCTTGCCGACCGCATAGGATACGGCGCGGTCGTATTCGGTGGGCTGGTTTTGGGATACGGCGAGGCTCAGATCGCGTCCCCTTCCGAGTTGAAGTGAACGGCGGGCTCAAAGGCAGGCTGGAAGGCCATGCCATACGCCATCCACTCCGCACGGGATTCCAGCAGCAAGCGCAGATGGCCGACATTGACGGTGACATTAGCCGCACGGGGAAGTGGCATGCTGCCTTCAACGGTGGCGGCTGTCAGACGGTTGACGAAATCGTTCACTGGTCACCTGCCATGGCGACGGTCGGCGCTGTATAGGGTTCAATGCCGTCGTGAACTCATAAATGCGTTTTAGGCTTGCTTCCGGCAAAACTTCGAGATGCTCGCATATTACTTGGGCCCGGCTTTCTTTGCAGCGCTCCGCGGGATCGCACAAATTTCAAAAGTGTCTACCCTGGTACATGCCACCCGCCATGATCTGGGCTTCTATACGTTTATGTACAACTATCAAATGAACGTAAAATAGTGTTGCCGGCGCTTACAACCCTTGCTAATCGTCGTTCTGCCTTCGGCATGTTTGCCAGGCCGAGTTTTTACAGGGGACTACTACATGAAGAAGTTTTGGATAATGGCGACATGCGTGCCGCTGCTTGTTACTTTGTCGGCATGCGACACTACGTCGCCGATGGCGTCGTACTCGGTCTTACCGGCAAATACGCTAGCATTGCAGGGAGCATTGAAGTCAAAGGGCGCGACCGTAAAGGTTGGCGACGTTACCAAAGCCGCCACCGTGAGCGACCCACACTGTCGTCTCGCCGGCGCACTGGACGTGACAAACGGCAAGACCGTTGAAGCTTATGTGAAATCGGCATTACAAGCGGAACTGCTGGCGGCTCAATCCTACGATGTTGCGGCACCGACCACTATTAACGCAAGGTTGGACCAGCTAGATGTCAACACAGTGGGCGACGCAGCTTGGACTATTGGGCTGACGTTGACTTCCAACGTAAACCCGACAGGCTATCAAGTGACATCGACCTACAAGTTCAAGACAAGCTTCTCAGCAATCGCGGCTTGTCAGAATGCGACGTCTGCCTTTATTCCAGCGCTTCAAGAAGCCATTGGTTCTGGCGTATCAAACGCGCAATTCGCGACACTAATCACTCAATAGTCGCCAAGAGACAATTAGACATGCCCGTAGCTAACCGCTACGGGCTTTTTCATGGAAGCCAGGAGTGTTGGGAAATTTATCCGCCAGCGTCGCCGCAAACTCAAAATCTCACAAGAAGCGCTTGCTTCCGCGATAGGGCTCACCTTCCAGCAGGTTCAGAAGTACGAGCGTGGCGCCAATCGTGTCAGCGCCTCCATGCTTTATGACATTAGTCGTATCCTGCGCTGCGATGCCGGCGATTTGCTGCCGCGCGGCGACTGGAAGGCGCACGGGGTGGTTTCCGACTGGTTGCAGGATGCCCGGCACCGCCAGCATCCTGACCTGTTCGAGGCGCTGAAGGCGTGGCCAGAATCGCATCTGCGCCTGCTGCTGGCCACCCGTCAGGCGCCGCAAAAGCTGTGAATAAGGGGCTGGGCGCCTTGTAAACAAAGGCCGGCCGCTTACCTGTACCTATAGCCAACATAACAGGACACACCTCATGCCTCCCAGCACGTTCCGATGCGAAGCCTTCGCCGCGCCCGCCACCGACAAGCCCTTGGGCCAGATCACGATAGAGCGTCGTGAGCCTACGGCTGAGGATGTCCAGATCGACATCCTGTTCTGCGGGGTTTGCCACTCCGATCTCCACATGGCGCGCAACGAATGGGGCTTCACCACCTATCCCGTTGTGCCCGGTCACGAAATCGTCGGCCGTGTCGCCAGCGTCGGTTCGGCGGTGACGAAGTTCAAGGTGGGGGATCTCGTCGGCGTCGGCTGTATGGTCGATTCCTGCCGGACGTGCGCCAGTTGCCAGGAAGGCCTTGAGCAATATTGCGAGGTCGGCAATATCCAGACCTATGGTTCGCCCGACAAGCATATCGGCGGCACCACCCATGGCGGTTATTCCAAGAGCATCACCGTCTATGAAGGCTTTGTGCTGCGCATTTCCGACAAACTCGATCTCGCCGCTACCGCGCCGCTTTTGTGCGCCGGCATTACCACCTGGTCGCCGCTGCGCCACTGGAAGGTCGGGCCGGGCCAGAAGGTCGGCATCGTCGGCCTTGGCGGGCTGGGGCATATGGGGGTTAAGTTCGCCCATGCGCTTGGCGCCCATGTCGTGCTGTTCACTACCTCGGCCTCCAAGATCGAAGACGGCAAGCGCCTTGGCGCCGATGAGGTCGTGGTGTCGAAAAACGCCGATGAAATGGTGGCTCATGGCGGCTCGTTCGATTTCATTCTCGATTGCGTGTCGGCGGAGCATGATATCAATGCCTATCTGAACCTGTTGAAGCGTGATGGCACGCTCTGCTTGGTCGGTGCGCCTGAGCATCCCATGCCAGTGGCGGCGTTCTCCCTGCTCATGGGGCGTCGCTCGCTGGCGGGTTCGGGCATAGGTGGTATCGCAGAAACGCAGGAGATGCTCGATTTCTGCGCGGAGCATGGCATCACCTCGGATGTCGAGGTCATTGATATCAAGGACATCAACACCGCCTATGAGCGGATGCTGAAGTCGGACGTGCGCTATCGCTTCAGCATTGATATGGCCACGCTCGGCGCCTGAGCCTTGTAAAACGAACGTTCTAACCTATATGCTATCAAGGGGCCGCTCATTCGAGTGGCCCTTTTTGTTGCGCGGTGCGCGAAGCCGCCGCTCATTTCCGCAAAATGCGAAGCGAACCTCTTATTGGCGCAATTATCCACATCTGTGGAGTTTTCAGACACAACATCTAGATATGTGTGGACAGTTGCAATTCCCCTCATACCATATATTGCGGTTTTTAACATTTCGTTTACCATCTGTGGATGACTGGGGAGCAAGTCCCTTTGGACATATCTATATCTTGTGGTTGGAAGGCTTTTATTCCGCAAGTTATCAGGGATCATGGGAGAGTGAGAGTATGAGCTGGACAGACGAACGCGTTGAGACATTGAAGAAGCTTTGGCAGGAAGGTCATTCCGCCAGCCAGATCGCCAAGCAACTTGGTGGCGTGACGCGCAATGCCGTGATCGGCAAGGTGCACCGCCTGGGCCTGTCAGGCCGTGCGGCGCCTTCGCAGCCCACTCGTCCGCTTTATAAGCCTGCGCGTCCGCCCCGTCCGGCGGCATCGACGGCCTCTCATGCCGCGCCTGAGCGCACCGTTCAGCATGCGCAGCCAAGCCTGCGCTCCAGTGTGCCGGTTCTGTCGCGTCCGGTGATCAGCCAGCCCATCGTGCCCTATATCGAAGAGCCGGGTACGGCCACGGTGCTCACCCTCGGCGCCAAGATGTGCAAGTGGCCGATCGGCGATCCGTCGTCGGACAGTTTCTCCTTCTGTGGTCGTCGCTCGGACGACGGCACCCCCTATTGCGTCGAACACGGCCGCGTCGCCTACCAGCCGTCGCAAAAAGCCAAGAAGCGTGACGGCGGTGCCGATCTGTCGCGTAATCTGCGTCGCTACCTGTAAGCACAAACGTAAAACCAACATAAAAGCCCCGCGATCAATACGATCGCGGGGCTTTCTGGTTTTTTGGAAATGACACGTTCTTAGAATGTGTAAGTCTTTAATTTAATGTGCGTTTTACATTCGGTAGATCAAGCGAGAAGGTCGGGATGATGACCTTGAGCGGTCGGCCGTGCTCGTCCTCAAACATGTAATAACCGCTCATTGAACCAGACGGGGTGCTGAGCGGGCAGCCGGACGAATAGGTGTAGGTTTGGTGCGGCTTGAGGATCGGCGTTTCGCCGACGACACCGGGACCGTTGACGAGCTCGACCTGGCCGCGCGCATCCATGATCGTCCAGTGGCGGGTCTTGAGCTGCACGGTTTCATCGCCACCGTTCATCAGGGTGATGTGATAGGCCCAGACGTAACGTGGGGCGCCTGTATAATCGTCTTCGGGCGGGACGTAATCGACCTCGACGCGGATCGTGATATCGTGACTGGTGTGCTGATAGAACATGATCCGGCTTTAAAACTTGCTGATTCTGATAAGCTCTCTTAAATGGTGAGCCCGATCAAGAAAAGAGAATACCGCGCCCATGTCGCTGAAGCCCGTCCCGACTGAACTGTCCGAACCCCAAGGTATCCTGCCGATGCAGAGCCTGGCGGCGCTTGTCGACCAGGGCGCGGTGCTGAGCACCTCGGCGCTCGATGACAACCAGATCCAGCCGGCCAGCATCGATCTGCGTCTGGGTGACCGCGCCTGGCGCGTGCGCGCCTCCTATCTGCCGCGCAGCCGCACGGTCGCCGATCGCCTGCGCGACGTGCAGATGCACGAGATGGACCTGACCCGCGGCGCGGTGTTTGAATCCGGCTGCGTCTATATCGCCGAACTGAAGGAATCCCTTAATCTGCCGGCCGGTATCAGCGCCCGCGCCAATCCGAAATCCTCGACCGGCCGTGTCGATGTCTTTGTGCGCCTGCTGACCGATTACGGCGTGGCCTTCGATGATGTGGCCGAAGGCTATTCCGGCCCGCTCTATATCGAAATCGCCCCGCAGACCTTCTCGGTGCTGGCGCGTTCCGGCACCCGCCTCAACCAGTTGCGCGTCAAGCGCGGCGTATCGCCGAAGCTGTACACGACCGATTGCGGTGTTGACCTGACCGGCGATCTGGTCGGCTTCCGTGCCCGCCGCCACGCCGGTATCATCGATCTCGATCATATCGATGGCCACGACCCGAAGAAATTCTGGGAACCGCTCTATCAGGCGGGCGGCGAACTGCTGCTCGATCCGGGTGAATTCTATATCCTGGCCTCCAAGACCGACGTTGAAATTCCGGCCATGGAGGCAGCGGAAATGCTGCCGATCGATCCGGGCGTCGGTGAGTTCCGCGTCCACTACGCCGGTTTCTTCGATCCCGGTTTCGGCACGGCTGAGGCCGCCGGCACTGGCTCGAAAGGCGTGCTCGAAGTGCGTTGCCACGAAACGCCCTTCCTGCTCGAAGACGGCCAGACGGTGGCGCGGCTGGTATATGAACCCCTGACCGCCCGTCCTGATAAGCTCTATGGTCAACTGGGTTCAAATTATCAACGTCAAGGTCTGAAACTGTCCAAGCATTTCAAGGTCTGGTGAGAGACTATGATCCGAACCAGCCTTTGCATTCTGGGGTGGCTGGTTGCCGGCGCCGCTAATGCGGCAAATCCTTTGGTCGATGTTGAAGGTGGTAATATCGTTTGTCATAGCGGCGGCCGGACGACGTTCCTGACCCGCGACGGCCAGAATAGTGAACCTGTCCTGTCTTCTGATGGCCAAACCATTGCCTTTATACACCATTTGAAGTCCAACTCCGATCCAGAGTTTCCTCAAGAGGCGATCCATGCCTTATGGATTGGTAATTGTCGTACCGGCAAGGCGCATCAACTGCGAGCGCCAACATCAGCAAACGATATATTCGCTTCTGTCGGTCATCCGGTCTTTTCACTTGAGGGCGGCTATGTGTATGTAAGTTTGGCGCCCGGCGGCGATAGCCTAATCATTCGACAGGTATCGGTATCGACCGGTCAGCAAAAATTCGTGGCGAATGCAGGGCTGGTGGGAGTGTTTCGTAACGGCCCTTATCGCGGTTATCTGCTGGCTACCCAGCACACAGACCTCACGGATGCACATGGTAATCATTTTGGCGGCTACCCTTATTATATTTTCAAACCTAATGGCCAGATAGTGACGCGTATCGCCGACAGTGAGACCTGGGATGATAAGACGCTTAAGGGCTGGCTAAGTCAAAAGGGCTGGCGTATCTGGTAATAATCAACTCTTAGCCTCTTCGATATGCAGGTCTTTTTCTCCGGCCTCGTCCGCACCGTCGCTCTTTTTCAGGCGACTGAAGACGAGCGCCGACAGAATGGTGAAGCCGCCAAGCACGAAGAAGGCCTTGTGCAGCCCGTCGATGATCAGAGCCGGCGCGGCGGTGGCTTCCGTCGGCAGGAAAAACACCGTCGTCAGGCCCGCCGCCGCTACGCCAAAGCTGACAGAAAGCTGCTGCGACGTGCTGGTGATGGTGCTGGCGCCGCTCGATTGGTCACGCGGTACATCGGCATAGGCCAGCGTGTTCATACTGGTGAATTGCAGCGACGTCAGTACGCCGTAACAAAGCGCCTGTACGATGATCAGCCAGATCGGCGTGGCGCGGCTGATGGTGCCGAACAGCATCAGCATGCCGCCGAGCGCCAGGGTGTTGCAGATCAGCACATTTCGGTAGCCGAAGCGCTCCAGCACGCGCGGCAGCAGGAATTTTGTGCTCATGGAGGCGAGCGCCTGCGGCATGATCAGCAGGCCCGATTGCACCGGCGTCAGGCCTAGACCGACCTGATAGAGCAGGGGCAGCAGGAAGGGCGCGCCGCCGATGCCCAGCCGGGTGACGAAACTGCCGCTGACACTGATGGCGAAGGTGCGGATGCGGAAGAGAGTCAGGTTCAGCAGCGGAAAGGCGGTGCGGGCGGCATGAAGGCCGTAGCCGACGATCAAAAGCAGCGAGATGGCCAGAAGTCCCAATATGTCGCCGGTGCCAAGGCGGTGCTCGCCGAAAATTTCCAGCACATAGGACAATAGCGCCACGCCGGAACTGAACAGGATGAGGCCCAGCACATCCAGCGGACGCGCGGCTTTTTCGTGGTAGTCCGGCATATTGAACCAGACGAGCAGAAAGCCCAGGATGCCGACCGGAATATTGACGAAGAAGATGACCCGCCAGTGCAGGTAGTCAACGATCAGGCCGCCGACCAGCGGCCCCAGCATCGGCGCGATCAGGGCGGGCACGGCGACGAAGCTCATGGCGCGCACCAGATCGGATTTGGCGAAGGTCCGTACCATGACCAGACGGCCGACCGGCGTCATCATGGCGCCGCCCATGCCCTGGAGGATGCGGCAGGCCACCAGCATGTGGATATTGGTTGATAGCCCGCACAAAAGCGATCCCAGGGTGAACAGGGCAATGGCGCCGGCGAAGACCCGGCGCGTGCCGAAGCGATCGGCCATCCAGCCGCTGATCGGAATGAAGACGGCGAGGCTAAGGGTGTAGCTCGAGAGCACGGCCTTCATGCTGAGGGCGGTGACATCGAGCGACTTGGCGATGGTCGGCACGCCGGTGTTGAGAATGGTGGTGTCGAGCGCTTCCATGAAGAAGGCGACGGCGACGAGCCAGGGCAGGATACGGCGGGTCGTTTCGGGGAGGCGGTCATCACTGGGTTCGGCAGGTGTCAATCCGGAAGTCCTGTAGTGGTATGCCCCGCGTCACTATGCACCGGCGGCTTTACCCGGGCAAGCCGTTGGGCAATTTTCAGGCAGATTTAAGGGGCAACACGGATGAGACACGGATACATAGGTCGGAAAGCTAAATATAATCGCGCGCAGTGTTGATCCACTCTGGCGCGCGACTTAAGAATAGAATTGTGAGGTTGACCTAACATTTTCACCATGTTAGGTATGCCTCACAATTTAACTACGGTGGGGGTCGGCATGCCAAAAGCGCAAGGGCGATACATCTTTCGAACACTCCTCTTTATGTCTGTCTATGTGGCGCTAAACGTCGCTGCCATTTTGGGCGCGTTCGATCGGCTGGACCCGTTGGGTATGTGGCTCGTTGCGGCTTCAGTTGCGGTCCCCGTCGCGTTGCAGATTTGGGCGGCTTTGGCCCAGATAAAGGAGAGCGACGAATTCATCAGGATGATGCTTATGAAGCAGTTTCTCATAGCTGCGGGCGCCGCGATATCCCTCTCGAGTGCATGGGGGTTTGCTGAAAGTTATGCGCACGCGCCGCACGCGCCTGGATGGTTGGTATACCTTTTATATAATGCCTGTTACGGTCTCACCGCCCCTTTCATCAGATCCACGCGTTTATGAGGAATCGCCTGAGAGAACTAAGGACAGAGCGGGGTTGGACCCAGGAAGAGCTCGGCAACAAGCTAGGCGTTTCGCGATACGCAGTGCTTGCCCTTGAGACCGATAAACACGACCCCTCTTTGGATCTCGCCTATCGCCTGTCATCTGTGTTCCGTCTTCCGTTGGAACAAATCTTCGATAACCCCTATTGGCAGGAATAGGGGGGCGCCGCTCCGGCCCCCTTTCGAACCGTAAGCAAAACCGCCGGTTATTGGTGTTCCCCTCTTTCCTCAATTCTTTCAAAACAAGCTCATCTGCGGATCGCCGCCGCGAAATTGCGAGAAATCCGATGGCACGCGCGGGCCGTCCAGCCCACAGCGCCGGACCGCTGCTGCGAAGCGCCGGTGGATCAGGTCGGCGATCGGGCCGGTGCCGGTCATGCGCGTGTTGAAAGCGGCGTTGTAGAGCTTGCCGCCGCGACACTGGCGGATATGGTTGAGCACCTTGTCGGCGCGATCGGGGAAATGGTTGCGCAGCCATTCCTCGAACAAAACCTGCACCTCGTGCGGCAGCCGGATTAGCACATGGCCAGCCGAGCGCGCGCCGGCCTCGGCCGAGGCCTTCAATATGTTTTCGATCTCATGACAGGTCAGGCCGGGTATAATCGGCGCCGCCATGACGCTGACCGGGATGCCGGCTGCGCTCAGCGCTCGCACCGTATCCAGACGCTTGCCGGGCGTGGCGGCGCGCGGCTCCATCACGCGGGCGAGATCGCGGTCCAGAGTGGTGATTGAGATCGAGGCCTTGAACAGCCGCAGGGCCGCCATCGGCGCCAGAATATCGAGATCGCGCTGGATCAGGGCCGACTTGGTGACGATATGGACCGGATGGCGGAACTCATAGAGCACTTCCAGAAGACTGCGCGTCAGTTTCTCGCTGCGTTCGGTCGGCTGGTAGGCGTCGGTATTGATGCCGAGCGCCAGAGGGGCGGGCTTGTAATTGCGCTCGGAAAGCTCGATGCGCAGTTGGCGGGCGGCATCGGGCTTGCGGAAGATGCGCGTCTCGAAATCCATACCGGGCGACAGGTCAAGATAGGCGTGGGTCGGGCGGGCAAAGCAGTAGATGCAGCCGTGTTCGCAGCCCTTGTAGGGGTTGATCGAGGTGTTGAAACCGACATCAGGCGAGGTATTGCGGCTGATGATCCGCCGCACCGTATCGATGCCCAGAATGGTATCGCGGCGGGCCCTGGCCCATTCGGCGCGTTCGTGATCGCTCCAGCCGTCGTCTATGTCGTAACGGTCGGGGTTTTCAAAACGGTGGCTCGGCCGGTTGGAGACGGCGCCGCGCCCTTTTCGCGGCAGGTCGGGCAGGCCTTCGGAGTCTTTTGTGCGGGTGTTGGGCGGTGGCGCGGGCATGGCCGCTACCGTAATCTCAATCGAGAACAAATCAAGAACATTATGTAAGAATCGCCACGCGGCGAGTCTTGTGTTAAATTACCGTATAAATGGGTGGTTCCATGAAATTTATAAAGCTTATCAAGTATTTGGCTATGGCTCCGATCGTGCTCGGCCTGACACAATGCGATCTGGTAGAAGCCATTCACAATCCGAAGCCCAAGGACGGGCCCTATGCCTACGATCTCATCCTCAAGACCTCGCCTAAGGCTGAGGCGGCGCTGAAAAGCTCTGAGGGCTGGTATGTTGATGCCTATTATTATGGTCACGCCAAGCCGGCCTTTATCAGCGAAGCCGACACGCTTCACCGCATCTATCTGGGTCGGGAAAGGTGGGGTTATGCGGCCACGTCGCGTCGGGTGCATCTGTATGCAGCCAAGATCGACACAAAAAAGCTGCCCCAGACCATCGAAGGCGAGACCTGGGTTGTGGTGACGGTGACTGGCGGTGGGATGGATGGCAAGGTCGTGGACTGCCATGCCTATATTGGCCCTATCCGTGAAGCGCATCAGCGCGCGCCGGAAATGCACTGCGAACTTGAAACAGAAAACTATTGGGAAGAGGTTGCGGCCAGTGCAGCGGAAGCCAGCGCCAGCCAATAGTCCTGATGTCGCGCCCCCTCTGAATATCAGGCGCCATCCAGCAGGAAAGTGATCGTAGCTTCGGCAATGCGGTGCAGGTCCGCATCCGATGCGCCGCCGCGACGTCGCAGATCGAGATTGGTGATGAGCGCCGTGGTCAACTGGCTGAGCGCCTGCGCATCGTGCGTGGCCGACAGGTGTCCCTCATCCTGCGCCCGCCGGAAGCAGGCCTCAAACTGGCTGTCCAGGCCGGTCAGACGGGCGTTGAGATCATCAAAGCCACCGTCCGACTCAATCAGGCGGGTGAAATAGAGCCTCAGCACATGGCCAAGCACAGCGCTGAGCGGCAGGCCCAAGACGGCTGCTCCGTTGTCGGGAAGGGCCTTGCCAATGATATAGGGGGTGAAGTGTGTCATGCGGGGCCTCCTTTGCGCAGGCCCCAATATGCCGGACGGACGGCCCTGCCGCCATACCCAAATCTCGGACCTTCTTGCCTGATCCTCCGGAATGTGGCCTTGCGCCTATGCCCATGCGGCCGCTATGATAGGGGCATATGATTCTCAAAGGTGTTGCCTTGCCTGCTCTCCATCCGTCACATGCGGTCGCCGACACCTGCCGCCAGCTTGGCGACGTCATTGCCTGTTACGCCGGGGCGCGGGGTGGTGACGGCCATTTTGACACGCCCGTGCCCGGCATGGCCTTCACGCAAAACTCGACCCCGCACCATATGGTCGGCAATATCGCCGATCCGGCGCTCGGCATCATCGTGCAGGGCAACAAGCGCGTCATGCTGGGTGACGAGATCTACACCTATGGCGCCGGCCAGCACATAGTCGTCTCGGTTGATCTGCCCCTGTGCGGCGCGGTGATCGACGCCACGGCCGCCAAGCCCTATCTCGGCTTCAAACTCAGTCTCGATCGCACCCTGTTGTGCGATCTGCTGCCGCTCAGCCGGCTGGCCGGCGCGCCAGCGCGGCCTTCCGGGCGCGGCATCTTCACCAGCGGCACCGATCCGCGCCTGCTGGAGAGCGTGCACCGGCTGGTGCGGCTGCTCGATACGCCGGAAGATATCCCGGCCCTGGCGCCGCTGATCATCCGCGAGATTCACTACCTGCTGCTCAATGGCGATCAGGGCGAGGCTGTGCGTCAGATGGCGGTCAACGGCTCGCCCATGAACCGCATCGCCGACGTGCTGCGCACCCTGCGCGAAGATTTCGCCAGGCCCCTGAGCGTGCCGGCCCTGGCCGAACAGGCGCGCATGAGCCCCTCCACCTTCCACCAGCATTTCAAACAGGTCACCAGCCTGAGCCCGCTGCAATACCAGAAGCAGTTACGGCTGGTCGAGGCGCGTCGGCTGATGCTCTCCGGCCATCTGAAGGCCGAAAGTGCTTCCTATACGGTGGGTTATGAAAGCCCGTCGCAGTTCAGCCGCGAATATGCTAGGCTCTTTGGCGCGCCGCCGATCACCGACATGGCCCGCCTGCGCGGCGCCGAGGACGTGTCGCTGGAACAGGTGTGACCCGATCACCAATTGTTAATTGTTAACTTTTGCGGCTGCGCGCCGATGTCCGCCGTGCTAGTGTCGCCAAGGCGTCGCGGTGCGGCAAAATGTCGGGATTGAAAAATTATCCCCAAAAACCACATACCATATGTAGATGTTAATCTGGCCTTAACCACAATTTGTGGTGATATAGGCCTGTCTCTTGGCTTTAGTAACGATTCGGGAATTTTTATGAGCTCACTGATTTTGTCCAAGTCCTCCGCAGGTCTCCTGACCCCGAGCCATTCCTACAAGCCGTTCCGCTATCCGTGGGCCTTTGAGTTCTGGCGCAAGCAGCAGCAGGTCCACTGGATCCCCGAAGAAGTGCCGCTCGGCGAGGATTGCAAGGACTGGGCGACCAAGCTCAGCGATTCCGAGCGCAACCTGCTGACGCAGATTTTTCGCTTCTTCACCCAGTCGGATATTGAGGTCCAGGACAACTATCTGGAACGTTACAGCCACGTCTTCAAGCCGACCGAAGTCAAGATGATGCTGTCGGCCTTCACCAATATGGAAACCGTGCACATCGCCGCCTATGCGCTGCTGCTGGAAACCATCGGCATGCCGGAAAGCGAGTTCGGCGCGTTCATGGATTATCAGGCCATGCGCGACAAGCACGACTATATGGGCACGTTCGGCGTCGAGACCGAAGCCGATGTCTGCCGCACGCTTGCCATGTTCGGCGGCTTCACCGAAGGCCTGCAACTGTTCGCCTCCTTCGCCATGCTGATGAACTTCCCGCGCTTCAACAAGATGAAGGGCATGGGCCAGATCGTGTCGTGGTCGGTGCGTGACGAAAGCCTGCACTGCGAGGGCATCATCAAGCTCTACCATACCTTCAACCGCGAAACGCGCGCCGTCACCAAGTCGGTGGCCGACGACATCATCGATTGCTGCAAGACCGTGGTGACGATGGAGGACAAGTTCATCGATCTGGCCTTCGAGCAGGGTCCGGTTCAGGGCATGACCCCGGAAGATATCAAGGCGTATATCCGCTACATCGCCGACTGGCGTCTGCGCCAACTGGAACTGCCGGAAATCTACGGCGGCGTGAAGGAAAACCCGCTGCCGTGGCTGCAGGTTCTGCTGTCGGGCGTTGAGCACGCCAACTTCTTCGAGGCCCGCGCCACCGAATATTCCAAGGCCGCCACCAAGGGGCAATGGACCGGCGAAGAGGGCGTGTGGGGGGCGTTCGATACCTTGCTCAAGAAGCGGTCGGAAGCGACCAAGGGTCCAATAAACGCTTAAAGTTATCGCGTAAGGAAAAGCCTCCGGAAACGGAGGCTTTTTTATGCCTGACGGGCGGCCGTTGCTGGGGACCGCGCCGCTCTCGCGGCGGGGTGGTGGGGTTTCTGACTTTAAAATGCACACGGGCCTTGCCTGCCCACAATAAGCGGCTGCTCGGCCTGCAGGGAAGAAAGCCATGAACCCCACCACCATGTCGCTTCGCGAAACTGCGTTTCGCTGCGCTCATGGTCCCCCTCCCTGACAAGTCGGGGAGGTATAAAGATGTGACTTTAGCGTTTGAAAGGGCGGATTTCAAACGGATCGGCCATTGTCTCTTTGGGATCACCAGCAGGCGCAGCAATATAGGTATTTCCCCAGCGATCAGAGAACAGACGCCGGCATTTTTCAGGATGCATTTCTGTCGTTACACAAACCATGCCTGAGCGAATGACATAATGTCCGCGAAAGAGCCCAATGCCGTAAAGTTCATAGGCGCCATCGCTATGGAACTGTTCTTCCATATCGCAACATTTGGGGCCGGCATAGACATCAGATAGACGAGCCTTGATTTCTGAATTGGTCAGAGGACGCAACGCATTGATCGGCTTCGCTGATGATTGGGGTTTCGCCTCTGCTGACGGAACAAAAAAGACCCAAAGGCACAACAGAAGGCATTTTTTCATGGCGACGAGCTCCACCGTCATGCGCAAGAGGCGGTGACGTTCACAATAGACTATCACGCAGCGCATTAGGATATGCACCATAAAAAAGAGCGGGTCTTGCGACCCGCTCTTTCCATTTTCAGCAGAAGGCTGAGGGGATGGATTAGAAATCCATACCGCCCATACCGCCCATGCCGCCGCCCATTTGCGGGGCTTGAGCGCCAGCGTCCTTCTTAGGAGCTTCGGCGACAGCGGCTTCCGTGGTGATCAGGATGCCAGCGACCGAAGCGGCGTCTTGCAGCGCCGTGCGGACAACCTTGGCCGGATCGATGACGCCGTCGGCGACCAGATCGACATACTGTTCGGTCTGGGCGTTGAAGCCGAAGGTGGCGCTGTCATTGGCCAGGATGGCGTTGACAACCACCGAGCCTTCAACACCGGAGTTCTCGGCGATCTGGCGCAGCGGCGCTTGAATCGCGCGACGGATGATGTTGATGCCGGCGGTTTGATCCGCATTGGCGCCTTCGATGCCCTTGAGGGCCTTCGAGGCCTTCAGGAGCGCCGTGCCGCCGCCCGGAACGATGCCTTCTTCAACGGCTGCACGCGTGGCGTTCAGCGCGTCGTCGACGCGGTCCTTCTTTTCCTTGACTTCCACTTCGGTGGAGCCACCGACGCGGATAACGGCGACGCCGCCGGCCAGCTTGGCCAGACGTTCTTGCAGCTTTTCCTTGTCGTAGTCGGACGTGGTTTCTTCGATCTGCTTCTTGATCTGGCCGATACGGGCTTCGATATCGGACTTTTCGCCAACGCCATCAACGATGGTGGTGTTTTCCTTGGTGATGGTCACCTTTTTGGCGCGGCCGAGTTGGTCGAGCGAGACGGTTTCCAGCTTGATGCCGAGGTCTTCGGAGATCACTTCGCCCTTGGTCAGGACGGCGATGTCTTCCAGCATGGCCTTGCGGCGATCGCCGAAGCCAGGCGCCTTGACGGCGGCAACGCGCAGGCCGCCACGCAGGCGGTTGACGACGAGGGTGGCAAGCGCTTCGCCTTCCACGTCTTCAGCGATGATCAGCAGCGGACGGCCCGATTGCACAACGGCTTCGAGGATCGGCAGCATGGGCTGGAGCGACGAGATCTTCTTGTCGAACACCAGGATGTAAGGGTCTTCGAGAACCACTTCCATCTTGTCGGGGTTGGTGATGAAGTAAGGCGACAGGTAGCCGCGGTCGAACTGCATGCCTTCGACGACGTCGAGTTCGGTTTCGGCGGTCTTGGCTTCTTCAACCGTGATGACGCCTTCATTGCCGACCTTTTCCATGGCCTTGGCGATCATTTCGCCGACTTCGGCGTCGCCGTTGGCGGAGATGGTGCCGACCTGGGCGATTTCAGCGTTGGTGGTGACCTTCTTCGACGACGCCTTGATTTCGGCGACGACGATGTGGACGGCCTTGTCGATGCCGCGCTTCAGGTCCATCGGGTTCATGCCGGCGGCAACCGACTTGAGGCCTTCCTGAACGATGGCTTGCGCCAGCACAGTGGCGGTGGTGGTGCCGTCACCGGCCTTGTCGTTGGTCTTGGAGGCGACTTCGCGGATCATCTGCGCGCCCATGTTTTCGAACTTGTCTTCCAGTTCGATTTCCTTGGCGACGGAGACGCCGTCCTTGGTCGAGCGCGGGGCGCCGAAGGACTTGTCGAGCACGACGTTGCGGCCCTTGGGGCCGAGGGTCACTTTTACAGCGTTGGCGAGGATGTTCACGCCGCGCAGCATTTTTTCGCGCGCGTCGGAACCGAACAGAACTTGTTTGGCAGCCATGATATGTAGTCCTATCTTTTGGCGTTAATTGGAAAGGTATTAGAGATGGGTGCTTGACCCGAAGCAAGATACCCCAACGCCGCATCTAGCCGCTTCGCGGCGTCGTGCGGTCCCCCTCCCCGGCAAGCGGGGAGGTACAGGTGGGGCAGACATTACTTCGTGATGACGCCCAGAACGTCGGATTCCTTCAGGATCAACAGGTCTTCGCCGTCGATCTTGACTTCCGTGCCGCCCCACTTGCCGAACAGGATGCGGTCGCCGGCCTTGACGTCGAGAGCGACTTGCTCGCCCTTGTCATTGCGCGCGCCGGGGCCGACCGAGACGACTTCGCCTTCTTGCGGCTTTTCCTTGGCGGTGTCGGGGATGATGATGCCACCCTTGGTCTTGGCTTCTTCTTCAACTCTCTTGACCAGAACGCGGTCGCCTAACGGGCGAAAGCTCATGGGATGTCTCCATTTCGTTAGATTGATTGCTTTGTTAGCAGTCTCACCGTGTGAGTGCCAATAGCGCGCTTGAAGTAGTGCCGGGGAGGGCTGGAGTCAAGGGTGGGCCCTCATGAAAAAATTACAATTCGGCGTGTAAACCACAGCGCTTCCCGACTCCGGACTCCGTAAATTAGCCCTCACATCATCCGTATCCGGAAGAGGACATCCCATGCCGAGCACCGACGCCATCAGCCTTTTGAAAGCCGACCACCGCCTCGTAAAGGACCTGTTTCGCCAGTTTGAAAAAGCTGATAACAAGCGTGACAAGGCCAAGATCGTCAAGGAGGCCGTCACCGAGCTGAAAATCCATACGGTGATCGAGGAAGAGATCTTCTATCCGGTGGTGCGCAAGGCGCTCAACAAGGCCATCGGCAAGAAAGACACCACCGAAATGATGGATGAGGCCGACGAAGAGCATCACGTCGCCAAACTGTTGATCGCCGAGCTTGACACCATGCAGGCGGGGGATGATCATTGGGAAGCCAAGTTCACCGTCCTGTCGGAAAACATCCTGCATCACGTCAAGGAAGAAGAAGGCGAGATGTTCCCGGAAGCCCGCAAGCTCGATATCGACTATGATGCCCTGGGCGCCGAAATGGCCGCGCGCAAGGACGCGCTCAAGGCGATGGCCGCCTTGCCGCCGTTCGCCGAGCAGGACCTGATCGCCAAGGGCGGCATAGCTGACTCGCCGGCCGAAAACGCCAAGACTTTCGCTTAAACCCACCTCGCAAAAAGGGAAATTACCATGTTATCTTCCAAAGCCAAGGCTGCCGCCGACAAGGTCAAATCGTTCGACGAGGAGGACGTCGAGTCCATCTCCGACATGATCCGCCATGAGGTCGAGCACGCCACCCACGTCCTGTCCGAACGCGCCAAGGAGGCTGAGGCCAAGCTGCGCGGTTTCGCCGATCACGCCAGCGATGATGTGAAGCGCTATAGCGGCCAGGCCAAGCACAAGATCGAGGAAAACCCGATCCCCTCGACTCTGATCGCGCTCGGCGTCGGCTTCGTGCTCGGCGCGCTGCTGATCCGCGGCGACCGTCGCTAGTCCTTCGATATAGAGATAGATGATGGGCGCTTCTGACCGGGTCAGGGGCGCCTATTTCTTTGTCAGTTTCACATCGGCGACGATGGGGAAGTGATCCGAGATCACCCGTCCGCCGAAGCTGTCGGTCAGCACGGCGAAGCGCGTCACCTTGAGGGCGCGATCGACAAAGATATGGTCGATGGCGTCCCCGTCGGTCTGGCGGATATCGAAATCGTTGAAGGTTCCGGTGGGCCCAAAGTCGATGGCGGTGCCTTTGCGGGCGTCCTTCAGGTTCAGCCCTGTCTCATCGCTCAGCAGCTTATAGGGGGCGCTGTCGGTGCCTGAGTTGAAATCCCCCATCACCATCACGGCCGCACCCGGCCAGCGCGGCAGGGCCTCGATCTGACGGGCGCAGTTTTCCCGCGCCACCACGCCGATATGATCGAAATGGGCGTTGCGGATATCGAGCAGGCGGCCGCTTTTGCGTTCCCGCAGGATCAGGCGCGTAAAGGTGCGCGGCAGGGCGGCATCGGCGTCCTTGCTGGGCACATCCGGTGTTTTCGAGCACCACTGGGTCTGGGCCTTCACCAGGGTAAAGCGGGCGCTGTTGTAGAACAGGGTGGTGGTTTCGCCGGCCTTGCCGTCGTCGCGGCCGATGCCGTAGTGGCCGTATACCGGCAGGCGGCTGGCGAGGTCAGCCACGGCGGGTTGGGTGGCTTCCTGAACGCCGAAGATATCCGGCCCGGTAAAGGCAATTTGCCTGGCCAATGGATCGCGACGCTCGGCCCAGCGCGGATTATCGCCTTCGACATCGACGCGGATATTGTAGCTCATCAGCCGCACCGTTTCGGCGCCGGCGGAGGTGGCCAGCAGCAACGTCAGGCCGGCGGTTATGGCTATACGCATCAGTCTTCACCCGTATTGAGATCGTTATCGTCCGGATCATATTCCACAATATCGGCCGGCTGGCACTCTAAAATCAGGCAAATCTTCGAGAGCGTCTCGAAACGCATCCCTTTCACCTTGCCGGTGCGCAGCAGGCTGAGCTGGGTTTCGGACAGGCCGATGCGCGCCGCCAGATCTTTGGCGCGCACCTTTCTTTTGGCCAGCATGACATCAAGTGTGACGCGAATGGGCATTAAACGATGTCATCCAGTTCGGAGCGTAATTTTTGGGCATTGGCGGCCAATGCGTTGCCGTTACGCGATATGGCGGCCAGGGCAAAGCCGATAATCATGAAGGGCAGGCCCGCGCCCGAATTGAACGGCAGAATTTCGGTGCCGATAAGCCGGCTTAGGATCGTTTCGAATCCCATGTACATCATGCCGCCGGCCGTCAGAAACAGGCCTGCGAGACGTAAAGGCTGTAAGGCCTTCGGCGTGAAATTGCCGGTCAGTGGGTCACGTCCGGCCATCGTGAAGAGGTTGAGCTGATAGATGGCGATGGCGATGAGCAGGGGCGCCAGACCATACACCAGCAGGATCGGCCGCGGCAGAAGAAGGTCGTAAAAATTGAAATGGTCGTCGGGCTTGGCCGCCATGATTTCGTTGGCCCTGAAGATCAGGGATACGGCAAGGTAGGCCAGGGCGACAAAGCCGGCGAAAAGGTTTTTCATGAGGCGAGGCATACGTGCTTCCTGGGTGCGATGCAGCCTGCTCAGCGGCAGGACAAGTCTCGCGTTAAGAGGTTAAGTTATTTATCTTGTGTGCATATAAATTTAAATAACACTTAAAGTCAAGCGTCCTGTTTCAGCTTTGAAATTGTCGGTTGTCGCTGCCATCTGAGACTGTTATCTGTATACCGTATACATGGAGGGGTTGATGAAAAAGCTTTTCGGTACGGCGTTACTCGCCCTGGCCCTGGCTCTGCCGTTGTCCGTCATGGCTCAGGATCATCCTGCGCCCGACAGCGCGGCGGCGGATGACGCGCCGGTCATTGTTCTTCAGGTCACCGAGGCCGCCAATCTGCGCGCCCTTGCCGATAAGGCCGGATACGATGGCCATTCGGCCGCCAGCTATGCCTTCGTCGTACCTCAGGACAAGAACGTGATGGGCAAACAGGGCGGCGGCACGGCGATTGATACCGGCGAATGGCCGGAGAACGCCTTCATCGCCCTGGTGGTCAAGGGCCACGTCTATGGCGGCGGCGGCAATGGCGCCGATGGTGGCGACACCCCGATGGTGCGCGACGGCGGACGCGGCGGCGATGCGATCTATGTCCGCGCACCTCTGGCCATCGTCATACAGCCGAAGGGCTCGATCAAGGCCGGCGGAGGCGGCGGTGCGGGCGCGGATGGCATCGGTTCGGGTGGCGGCGGTGGTTTCCCCAATGGCAAGGGCGGCGACGGCGGCAGCGCCTTGCAGGGCGACGGCGGCATCATCGTGGCCGGCAATCGCGGCTATTACGGCACCCCCGGCGGCGGCGGCAAGGGTGGTCAGCGCGGCACGCCCGGTGGTGACGGCGGCAATGCCGGTCAGGCAGGCCAATCCTTGTCACGTATGGGCGGCGGTGAGGGCTTCGCCATCCGCACCGACGAAAATCCGGTGACGCTGGATAATAAAGGTCAGCTTGTCGGGCAAGCGGGCTAAGCCATAGCTTATCCTCCCCTGATTTATCGGGGGAGGTGTCGCCGCGTAGTCGGCGACGGAGGGGGCGACCCGGAAGTCATTTAAAGAGGCCCCCTCCGGCGAGACAAGCTCGCCACCTCCCCCGCTTCGCAGGGGAGGATAAGATGCTTTAATCCACGCTCGCGCCAAACCACGCCCCATGCGGCTGGACCTCGACCGGCATGTCGAAAAGCTCGGTCAGGTGGGCGCTGTCGAGCAGGGCGGATTTGTCGCCCTCATGCAGCACGCGGCCATCGCGCAGCATGACGATATGACCGATCTCCGGCAGGATTTCCTCGATATGGTGGGTAACCAGAATAAGCGTCGTCCCGCCTTGAGCCAGTCTGCGCAAACCTTCCAGAAAGACCCGCCGCGCCGCCGGATCGAGTCCGGCGCACGGTTCATCGAGCAGCAGCGCCTTGGGCCGGTGCACCAGCGCCCGCGCGATCAGCACGCGCCGGGCCTCGCCGGTCGATAAGCTCGACATGTCGCGGCCGATCAGATGGCTGGCGCCGGTCTGTTCCAGCGCTTCCCGACTGCGGGCGCGCATATCGTCGCTGACCGCGTGCTGCTTCCAGAGCCCGCGGGCCGCGAAGAAGCCGGAGACGACGCAATCGAAGACCTCTAGCGGCGGATGGGCGTCGAAATCGAGCTGGATCGAGGAGGAGACAATGCCCATCAGGCTGCGCAGGTCGGTGACGTTCCAGCGCGCGTGGCCGAACAGCGACACGTAGCCGCCGGCCAGCGGATAAAGCTGGCGCGTGATCAGCTTGACGAGGGTGGACTTGCCCGAACCGTTGGGGCCGAGAATGGCGGTGTGCTGACCGGTGTTGAGCGTCAGGCTGAGCCCGTCGAGCAGCACGCGCTGACCGCGCACTACATGGGCGTTTCGTATCGTCAGCAGGGGCGGGGCGGTGTCATCGGCTGGCAACATGGCACTTCGCTTAACAAATTGGAGTGTGTTCCAGCAAGCCGATGGTGCACGGAACTCGCAAGAAACCTGGTGGTTGGAGGCGGATCCGAACCGCCGACCTGTGGGTTATGAATCCACCGCTCTAACCAACTGAGCTACCCAACCAAACCAGGGTCTTGTCGTGGCGCCGGCGCTTGAAAAGCGTGGCGCGATCCGCAAGCGTGTCGCGGAGCGCACGCCTATAGCCAATAAGCCGGCGGGGTTCAAGCCTCGGCGGAGAAAATTGCGCAATTTCTCCTGAGCTATCCACGAAACGCTGTTTTAACGCACCGCGCGCGAAGGATTTCGCCTTAAAAAGCGCACACGGCGGACAAATTTGCAGATAGGGATGGAATTTTCGCAAAATGTCGTCACTACTGGCCGCGCGGTGTAATTTCTGGCGTTCCGGGGTAAATTTTGTCTGATCTGATCGATGAGCTCGATGCGCGTATTCTGAACCTGATCCAGGAAGACGCCTCCCTTTCCGTGGCCGATCTGGCCGAGCGCGTGGGGCTGTCGCCTTCACCGTGCTGGCGTCGCATCAAGCGGCTGGAAGACCTAGGCGTGATCCTCAAGCGCGTCACCGTGCTCGATCCTGACCGGCTGGGCCTTGGTTTCGAGGTGTATGTCTCGGTGAAACTCTCCCTGCCGTCGCGCGCCAATCTGGAGGCCTTCGAGGCGCGGCTGGAAAACTGGCCCGAGGTCGTCAGTTGCCAGACCGTCACCGGCCACGAGGACTATATGCTGCGCGTGATGACGCGTGACATGCACGCTTATGATGATTTTCTGCGCGACAAGTTGCTGGCCTCCGATCTGGTGTCCGGAGTTGAATCGCGTATCATCATGCGCAGCGTCCGCCAGACCACGGCGGTGCCGATCAGCCTGGTGCTCGATAAGGACGCGCCAAAAGAGACAAAAGCGGCCGGAGGAAAGTAATGCGTCATGTCGTGAAGCTTGCGCTGGCGGGGCTCTGGCTCGCCTCTGGCGCGCACGCCCAGACGGTCGATCCGGCCTCCGATCTCGGCCAGTTCCGCACCCTGCGGGGTGACGGCATGACCGCGCTGCAGCAGGGCGACGCCGCGAAGGCGCTGGAAATCTTCGACAAGGCGCGCGCTATCCTGCCGGATTCGCCGTCGATCGCGCTGTTGCAGGCGCAGGTCTATATGCAGCAAAAGCGCACCGATGACGCCAAGGCGGTGCTGACTGATTATCTCAAGCGCGGCAATGTGCTCGATCTGGCCAAAAGCAGCGATTTCACCACCCTCTGGGACAGCGCGCTGGAGGACCAGCTTCAGGCCAATGAGGCGCCGTTTGGCGCTATCCGCGTGGCGGCGGCCCTGCCGGATTTCGTCATCGCCGAGGCGCTGGCCTATGAGCCGCACAATGCGCAGGTGGTCTATGTCAGCGGCATCCGCGGCGGCAATATCCTGGCCGAAGCTCCGGGCGGCGAGCGCCAGGTCATCAAATTCCGACCGGGCGTGGCCGCCTTTGGTCTGGGGCTGCATGATGGCAAGCTGTGGGCCTCCACGGCGCAAAGCCGCCAGACCGAAGGTTATGACGCTTCCAAGCCGGTGACGTCGAAGATCGTCGCTATTAATCCGGCCGATGGCGCGGTGATCTCCACGATGACGGACGCCAAGGTGGCACGCGAGTTCGGGCACCTGCTGGCGGGCAAGGACGATCTCTACGTCATCGACAACAACCACGGCGAAGTGCTGCGCCTGACCGGCTATGGCGCAACGCTCGAAGTGCTGGTGCCCGAAGGCTATATGGATTCACCGCAAGGCCTGGCCGAAAACGAGGACGGATCGCTTTTGATTGTCAGCGATTTCACCTCCGGGCTTTACCGCGTCGACCTCAAGGCCGGCAGCATGACGCGCCTGCTGGCGCCGGCCGATGGCAATCTGCTCGGTCTGTCGTCGATCGCGCGTTATGGCCATGACCTGATCGCCATCCAGAACGGCTTCAAGCCCAATCGCGTGCTGCGCATCCGTATGTCAGCGGACTGGACGCAGGCGGAATCGGTCGAGACGCTGCTGCGCTCGGAAAAGCTGCTGGCCCAGCCGTCGCAAGGGCTGGTGGCCGATGATTTCTTTGTGTTCGTCGCCAAGAGCCAGTGGAGCCATCTCGATGATCAGGGCAATCCGCGCGCGGAGACGGTCGAGCCGGCTCTGGTGGGTGTGATCAAGCTGACGCCGTAGGGGGCTTCTCCGCCATGCCCCTCAGGCGCCGCGTCTCTCGCTGATGATTGTAGGTGCCGATCGCCAGACAGATCAGCAGGCCATAGCCGCCCCAGATCCCCAGAACGACCACATAGGCCCACTGGCTGAAGCCGGAAAGGACCTGCGACATGTGCGAGGCGATGGTGTCGAGCTGGCAGGCGGCGGCAAAAAGCGTCCAGGGCTTGCGCGATTGCACCGAGAGATGAACGAGGGCGGCCAGCAGAAGAATGTCGATGATGTCGACCCACACGCCGGGGCCACTGGCTTGATGGGACTGGAAAGCCACCGACAAAAGCCAGGCGGTCAGAATATAGATGGCGCCGCGACGTTCCGCAGGACCGCCGCAACGCCAGGCCCAGACACAGCAAACGATAGCGATAAGGGTGCCGCTGATTTGCCATGCCTGGTTTAGGGTCATACCTTAAGCCGCTGTCCTTGTGCCGCCCACGATGGAAACGTGCGGGGCGGGTTTGCTCTCGCCCTTGTCGAGCGTGCCGGCCGCGACGGCGCCGCAGCCGATCTGGGTTTTCACGCCGTTCAGGTGTTCATGCGCGTCCACCATCTTGCCGCGTGCGTTCGACAACAGCGTAACAGACTCAACCAGGGTGGCAATCGCTTCCTGACCTAAGACCGGGGACAGATTGGAGTCCAGGCGCATCCGGCCAAGCTGGCTCAGCAGGGTGGACACCTCGACAAGCGCCGTTTCAACCGCATTTTCGGCAACAGTAAGCTGTTGGGCGCCATGGCGCACCATTTCGATTCTTTTCATGTTGATATTCCTTGGCCGAACGTGTGGCCGATGATCGCTCGACGGGGACGGTTACCCGGCGGAAGCGTGTAAAGTCTGGAAGACACTGAGCGCGTTCGTAGCGGCCTGGACCAGTATGCCCAGCATCAGCGGGAAAAGTATGCTGACGACGATGATCAGGCCGAGCCACTGCGGCAGGCTGAGTGTCTTTAACCGTCCTGTGAACCCGTCCCATCGTCCGCCAGCCAGGCTGTCGTTACCAGCAAGGTATGCAGCGCCTTCATGGGGCTGCACGATTTGCTCAACAGGCGTACGGTTTCCACCGCGTCCCTGATGTCGTTGTACTTGTTGTGAGTCGCCAGCATTTCCCAGACTGTTTCCAGTTCCTGAAAGCTGATCGTCATGTAATGGTCGCGGGGGAGAAAGGGCTTGTTCATGCCCCCATACAGACGCCTCCGATGGCGATGGCGGCATCCCCATTGCGGGGGGAGGCTCGTCAAGGGGGAGGCCTGCGCCCCCTTCATATTCCGCCAAAAGCCGCGCCGCCTGACGGCTGGTCGGTACGTCGAGACGCCGGCGCGCTTCGTCGGTGTGGGTCTTGACCGTATGCTCGCTGATATTGAGAAGCCGCGCGATTTCCTTGGCCTGGTAGTGCTTCGCCACCAGACGCAGAATTTCCTTCTGTCGATCAGATAACAGCTCGACGCTCTGCAAACCCACCGGCATCATTATTGTCTCCCCCTCAAGATCCGCGACCCGTTTCCAAGGGTAACGAAAATATCGGCAATAGGCCAGAGGCAGGATTTAGGAGGGGCTGCGTTCGTCGGCCAGTATGGCACGGACCAGACTCATAACGCCCTTGCGCTTGGCGGGCGTCAGTTTCACGAAGGCATTGGCCAGCGACTGTCCTTCGACACTGGCGAGGAAAGCGTCGGTATTGCCTTCTTGAAAGGGCGCGCGAACCTCTTCGTCAGAGGACAGGCCATCGAAGAAATAAGCGATGGGTATGTTGAGAAAATGCGCGATCTCATACAGCTTTGACGCCGAAATGCGATTCGAGCCGCGCTCGTATTTTTGAATTTGCTGAAAGGTCAGCCCCACGGCCTTCGCCAGTTCGGCCTGGCTGAATTTCAGTTCCTTGCGGCGCTTCCTGACAACGTCTCCGACGTGCAGGTCTGTGGCATGGGGCATGTTCGCGGTTTTAACGTCTTCATCGGTCATGAAGGAGAATTTACATACCCTTCGCAAAATGACAAGCCCAACGGCATGCTTCTGCGGGTTTTGCTCTGGTTCTTTCTGCTGCTCACAGCCCATCAAGCTATTGTGACGAAATGGCGCTTGCTATTTCGACAATGCGAATTATTCTCAATCAATATAAATTGTGGAGTCGCAGATGGTTTTACTGAGTCTTGGGTCGCAAGCCCTTATCGCCCTGCTGCAAACGGGCTGTACCAGCACGGCCGGCGATCGTCCGCATCCGGCTGCACCAGACCTGTCCTGGCTGTTATATGGCCCGGAAAGCGTTATGCGTCTACCGGCCGACGAGGGGAGCGCTTATGACTTTTCCCCGACTTTACAATCATCTAAATAGTTAACAAAATATTATTGTCATAATCGCCCGCCTGTGGCAATGCTGGCATCGGCCTTGCGTGAAGAGTACGCAAAAGGCGCCAGGATGTCCTGAAAGGACACAACCTCGCCCTTCAAGCCAATATAAGGGTAGGATGATGATGGTACGGGCTTATGTTCTGGGTGTGCTGGGGGCGCTGATCGCGCTGGGTGGTGTGGCGATTTCAACCCTGGCAAATGCCTCGACTCTGACGCCCGATCTCAGCCGGCCTTCCCTGACCGATCAGACCGTCTCGCGCGACGGCGATTTCGATGGCGATGGCCGCCGTGATGACCTTTATCTGGTGAGCGAAGCCGATACCGGGCGCATTGCTGTCCATGTTCACCTCAATACGGTCAATGGCACGCAGGATATCCGCGTCACGGCCTTCGATGGCGGCGACGGCGCGCCGGATCTGCGCGTGGTCAAGGCCGGCCGCTATCAGGCCGAATGCGGCACCTTCACCTCCGATTGCGCCACGGCCGGCATCAGCGCCGCGCATGACAGCCTTATGCTCGGCATGGATGGCGCCACCAGCCTTCTCCTGCACTGGCAGGGCGATCACTTCGAGCAGGATTTCGTGCGCAGCGACGAAGCGGCTATGGTGCACGCTTTCTCGGCGCTTTACGCCCTCAACCGTTAAGCCTTTTTCGTAAGACTTTCTGAAGGTTTTATGCGGCATGACAACGGCTCCCTTGCAGGGATGCGTTTGGGTATTGACGTGCCGCATTAAACTTTTGCAATATCTTGCATTGTGCATATCTTGTTAAAATCTTTTTGCGTAGCCTGCGGATAGTGATGGCGGTCAAAGACCGCTTCGACATAAAAAACAAGAGTGTTACGACGATGGGCCGATCAGCAGACTACAGTAAAGAAAAGTGCGCCATTGCGGCGAGTTTGGATATTATCGGCGAGCCCTGGACGCTCCTGATTATCCGCGACGCCTTCTCGGGCCTTTGCCGCTTCGAACAGTGGCAGGAAGCGCTGGGGCTGGCGCGCAATGTGCTGGCCGCGCGGCTCAAGCACCTGGTGGCGCACGGCGTCTTCGAGCAAAGTCTCTATTGCGAGCGCCCCCGGCGCTATGAATATCTGCTGACCGACAAGGGCCGCGAACTGCGCCCTATGATCCTCTTCATGCAGGACTGGGGCCAGAAGCATGTCTATGGTGAGGAGCGCGCGATTTACGAGACGATCCATACCTGTGGCCATAGTCTGTCGCCGGTGACGCATTGCGCGCACTGCGAGCAGCGCGTGCAGATGGGGGAGCTGGGCGTGCAGGAGAACCCGGACGCCATATCGTTGGCGGAACTGGTCAAGCGCCGGTTTATTGCCGAAGAGGTGGATTAGAGCATGTTACGATCTGCTTGCATCAGATCGGTGTTCTATTTTTTTTGTTTTTAAGCACTTTTCGGGAAGCGCTCTAAGTAAGTTTCCACGCCTCCTCTTTAAAAAGGGGAGGCGTTTCCACATCGGCCAAAAGCACCAGCGGCCACGCCTGATCTCTCAGGCGTGGCCGCTCATGAATCTGGTATCCAGCCCTGCCTTAAGTAAGACTGGTTTAGCGGTAAGACTGGATTCTCGTGGTGCGCAGGCCGGCCATGCCATGATTCTCAATGGCCTTTTGCCAACCCAGGAACTCTTCCGAGGTAATGTTGTAGCGTTCGCACGCATCGTCAAAGGTCAGGAGACCGCCGCGCACGGCTGCCACCACCTCTGCCTTGCGGCGTATGACCCAACGTTCCGTGCCGGCTGGCGGCAGGTCGTTGAGCGTCAGTTTTGCCCCGGTAGGACCAATCACGTATTTTTCGCCTTTGTTATCGCGGCGTTGCTCTTGAAGCATGGCGTTTTGCCTTTGTTACCATCACATACCAGCATCCTATACGCCTTCCTTAAACATCAGCTTAATTGCCATAGTAAATATATGGTAAAATTTGCGATAAGGTATCGTTAATGCTTCGTTTAATATGTGTTAGCTTTTCGCTTTCAAGTTCAGGCCGTATTAATAATTCAGTTATGTTTGAGTATAAAGCGAGGGTGGCCAATAAATACTTAGTTAACTGGCCGGCGTCGCCTTATTAGCGCTTGATGGCCAGAAGTTCCTGCAGCATTTCATCTGCGGTGGTGACAATCTTCGAGGCCGCCGAATAGGCGCGCTGGGTGGTAATGAGGCCGGTGAATTCCTGCGCCAGGTCAACGGTGGAGGCTTCAAGCGTATCGGCTTCCAGGGTGCCGGAGCCGGTCTGGCCAGGCATCTTGAGCAGGAAGGCGCCCGATTCTGTCGACACCGCGTAAGCATTGCCGGTGACGGGCGTCAGGCCGTTGGCGTTCAGGAAGGTGGCCAGGGCCACCTGCGCCAGGGTACGCGAGTTGCCGTTGTTGTAGATCGCCTTGACGATGCCGTCCTTGCCGATCTCGACCTTGGCCAAGGTGCCGAATTCTGTACCGTTGGCCTTGACCGAGTCGGTGGTGGAATCCCCCGTGATCTGGGTCAGCGAGCTGGCATTGTTGGTGACGCTGTTGACATCATAGCCGAAGGTCAGCGACGGCAGGGCCTGAGCCCCGACGCTGTCAGCCCAGCGGACAGTGGCTGCGGTATCACCCGAGGCGCCGACCACATTCAGGGTCGGGTCCATCAGGCCGCCGGTTGAGGGCGACGCGACGCTGTTGGCCGCGTCGCCGATATCAAGCGTGCCGTCCTGCTTGAAGAACAGCGAGCCGGTCGAAATCTGGTGCAGGTCGGGCGTGCCGCCGCTGATAATGTCCTTGGATGAGACTTCGTAGGCCCATTCAGTTTCACCCACGGTCGGCGCCGTGGCGCTGATGCCCTTCTTGATCAGCGAGATCGTGATATTATGCTGCTGGCCGAGCGAATCTGAAATCGTGCTCGATATGGTCGAATCCGGCTTGGTGCCGGTGCCGGTTGCGGCGTCATAGGTCGACATGGCGAGGGCCGGATCGGTCGCGTCATAGTTGGCGACCAGATCGGAAACCTTAGTTTCAGCGTTCAGGTTGGCCTTGAAGGTCACCTTGGTGGTGGCTTCGATAGCCTTGGAGAGCGCGGCCACGTTGATGGGCGCCAGCATATTGATATCGGTAGCGGAGGTGTTGATATTGCCGCTCGAATCGGCCGGCCAGCCTTCGAGATAGAACCCGCCGGCGTTGACGAGGTTGCCCTTGGTGTCGGTCGTGAAGGAACCATCGCGCGTGAACAGAAGCGAGCTGCCGGAGGTCAGGTCTTCAGCCGAATCCGACACCACGAAGAAGCCTTGGCCGTCGATGCCCAGGCTGTAGCCCGAGGTGTTGTTGTTGAGTTCGCCCTGATTGGTCGTGGTCTGGCGATTGACTGCCACAACGCCGCCTGACGAGAACGACGACTTGCTGGCCGAACCTGACACCAGATCGGTGAAGTTGGTCAGGATGCGCTTGTAGCCGGTGGTGTTGGAGTTGGCGATGTTGTTCGAGATGGTGGCGAGTGCGGTCGAGTTGGCGGCCAGGGCGGTGACGCCCGATTGCATGGCGCTGTTGATACTCATGGTGTGAAACTCCTGATACGTGCGGCGTTAAACGTGAAAAGACAAAAGAACGGAAAGTTAGGAAACGGAGGTAACGGCGGTCAGATCGACCGAGGTGTTACCGACCTTAAGAAGAATGGTGCCATCGGCATTAGCGGCTGAGGTGACGATGCCCGTGATGCCGGCAGCAGCCTGGACATCACCGCCCGCGTTGCTGGCCTTGATGCTGAGTTTGTATTGTCCGTCGGGGACGGCCTTGCCGCTGCTGTCCTTGCCATTCCAGGTGAAGGCGTGACTGCCTGACGTCAGGTCGGGGGCGTTGCCGCTCCAGACAACCGCACCGTCGGAATCTTCAATGGTCATCGTCGCCTTGTTGGCGGTGGCGCCCAGCGCATATTGCCACTCGGCCTTGCCGTCCTTGAGGGCAGCCACATCCTGATCGGCGGTGACGGTCTTGCCGATATAGCTGACGGCGGCGTTCATGTTGCTCTGGGTGCCCTGCTTAGTGAGCGCCTCAAGATACTGATTGCCCTTCAGTTGCTGCTCGACCGAGGAATACTGCACGAGTTGATTGGTCCATGCCGTGGTGTCCATCGGTGACAGCGGGTCCTGGTTCTTGATCTGGGCAGTCAGCAGATTGAGGAAGGTTGTGTAGTTGGTGGTCACTGACGACGAGCCGGAGCCGGTCTTCGTGTTGGCGGCCGTGTTGGCAGTCGCGCTGGGGGTGTTGTTTACGGTGTTGACCATGACGGATGTCCTAGACGATCAGATTGAGCGCGAGGCGCGCATCGGGTTGACGGTAGTTCAGGCTGGCCATGGCCGCGTCGAGTGTCGCGTCCATGTCGCTGTCGGCGGCCATCTGTTCGGCTTGAGCGAGGGCGCGCGCTGCCTGTTGGGCATTGTGGCGGTTCTGGCCCTGCTGGTCGTTGAGCAGAGCCTGCTGTTGCTGTTGCTGCGAATTCTGTTGCGAATTGGCGTTCTGTTGCGACAGGCTGTCCTGAGCGCGCGCATCCTGCGGCGCTGGCTGGCCATTCTGGTTCTGGTTCTGCGTGGCGTTCTGGCTTTGCGCGGCAACCACGGTGGCTTCCGGCTTGGCACGCGAAGAGAAGGTCAGGGCGTCGTCGGCGAGGGCCAGACCGGTCGCGCTGAGGGACTTGCGCAGCTCGGCTTCGTGCGCGCTGAAGGTCTCGGCGGTGACGGCGCTGTCGAAGCTCATATGCGCCGTCAGCTTGCCGTCCTTGGCAATCGTCAGCGCCACATCAACGCGGCCAAGATCGGCCGGATGCAGTTCCATGGTGAACTTGGTGGCGCCTTCGGCGTGACGCTTGTTGATCTGCACGCTGAGCGCGTTGAGGTTATCGACCGCTGTCTGCGACAAGGCGGATTGCATCACGACCGTCGCTGCGGCCGGGCTGGCGGCATAGGTCGATTGCCCTTGCGTCTGCGCCGAGATCAGCGTGAAGGCCGGGGAGGTCTCCGAAGCGGCGACGGGCGTGGCGACGACGGCGCTCTCGGCCTGGGCGCTGGCGATGGCCGCTTGGGCCTCGACCGATGGCTTTACCTGGGCCTGAGGCTGGGATTCCGGCGCTTTTGCGTTCACCGGCGCCGTGGCCGTTGTCGGCGCATGGGTCGTCAACAGGCTGACAAAATCAGCCGCCTTGGCGTTTGTCGGCTGGACAGGTGCTGCGGCAGCATCGTCCGGCAGTTTGGCTTGCGGCGTGTTCTGAGCACCCGGCAGACTGGCCTCATCCTGCGGCGCTTGCGGCGCGGCGGGCGGCGAAAACTGGGGTGGTGCGGAAGCCTGCGCTGACGCGGTCGGCAGCGGTGTCGCGGCAGGCGTGGCCAGCGGGGCTGGCTGGGCCTGAGCGACCAGACTGGCCATCAGGTCCGGGGCAGCGGTGAGATCCGAAGTCTTGTCGGCCGTTATCTTGCTGTCGGCCGTCGTGTCGTCGCTGGCCTTCGTCGCCTTGACCGGCTTGGCGGCGGCGTGCTGGACGACCATCGGCGTCACGGTCGTTGCAATACCCGTCGCCACGATCTCCGCAGGGGCGGTTTGCGGTTGCTGAGGCGCCGGGGCTACAGCGATGACCGGTGCCGCAGGCGCTGGGACGTTCGTGAGTATCGTCGTGGCAGCCGGCGTTTCAACGGGCGCTGCGACTTGCGTCTCAACGGGCTTCGGCGCTTTGATCGTTTCGGTTTTGGGGGCCGCCGCCGGGGTGGCCTCGGTTTGGGCGATAACGACGTGCGGTGCGTCCGTCAAAAGGTGTGACGATGTCTCGAGCGGCGTTTCTGATGTCGTTTCTGGCTGCGTTTCTGACGACGTTTTTGGCCAGGCTTGTGGCGCCGGCTGGGTGGCAGGCGCTGCCACGGTCGTGGTGGGCGTGTCAGTGGCAGAAGCAGAAGTTTGCGGCTGGACCACAGTCGGCTCGACCTCGACCACAGGCTGGGGCTGAACCTCTGCCAAAACCGGCGCCAAAACCGGCGCTTGCATCTGATCCGGCGTTGGCTGGGCAATCGTTTCGGTCTGTACCGTGACCGGGGTCTGGGTGACGTCCGGCGCCACGATGTCGGCTGCCGTGACCGTTGTCTGCGCGGCCATCAGAGTGGCGGCGGCATCGCCCTGGGTGGTTATGACCTGGGCGGTTGCGACTTGGGGCGCCATAACCTGCGGTAAGGACGTGTCCTGAGCCGATGCATCGCCGGTGAGCGCCGTCAGAAGGCTCTGGAACGAAACCGTGCCCCTCTCAGAGCCTTGGCCATCCGACGCAGCCTCGCCAACGGCGAGTGTCATCGCTTGGCTCGCGGTCGTGCCGGAGGCTGTCGTCAGCAAAGAGGTGAGGTCGAGGGACATGCGTATCCGCGAAAAACCAGCCGATCGGCCCGATGCATCTTGCGGCGGGCAGGTCACAAACGAGGTCAACGCATTTTGCGCATCCAATCGAGAAGCTTATGCAATCCACGGGCCAACACATAAAGTATTGAAATATTTGACTTTAAGTGAGTTTAGTTGATGGCGAAATTGCCGCCCCTACCGGCTTTCAGGGCGAAATTTGCCTAGTCTGACGGCGTTTTGGTGGCGGTTTTGGCCGGGCGGTCGCCATCGCGTGCGCCTCATACGCAGGAGCGCGCGCCCCCTGTGCACGTCTGGGCGCATACGCGCGCGAACTATCTGGCACGCGACTTGAAACGGGTAAGGGGAATTACGACCAACCCCGCCATGAGCAAAACGCTAAGTTTATGAAAAACATAAATTTTTTAGAATCAGTTTGTCAGATAACCCGGTCATTTTTGCCGGGTTGCCTGCAGGCTTTGCCGGATAAGCGGCAGAATGCGCGCGCACAGGCAGAAGTGGAAACCGCCCCATGTCACTAACCTCGATCATGAATATCGGCGTTTCGGGCCTGATGACCGCGCAGGATCAGTTGCGCGTCGTCTCCGACAACATGTCGAACATCAACACGCCGGGTTATATCCGCAAGGTCGCGCATCAGTCGAGCATCGTCACCGCCGGCGTCGGCATGGGGGTGCGCTCCGACCAGGCGACCCTGGCCGCCGACAAATATCTGCAGGCCGCGGCGCTCAAGGCTACCTCGACCTCGGCGCGCTCGGATGTCAGCTATGAACTGCTCGATCAGATCCAGGCGCAGTTTGGCGATATCACCGACAGCAACAACCTGTTCAATCAGGCAAGCGCCGCCCTGTCGTCGTTCGCCCAGATCGGCGAAGACCCGACCTCCAGCGCCGGTCGCCAGCAGGCCCTGAGCTATCTGTCGAGTTTCCTGTCGGAAGGCGACCGCATCTCCAAAAAGATCCAGACCGTGCGCGGCGACGCTGACGCCCGCATTGGTTCGGACGTCAATTCGGTCAACGACCTACTCAAGAGCATCAGCGAACTCAACGCCTCTATCTCGACCGCCACCGTCACCGGCGATGACGCCACGGGCTCGCAGACCACTCAGCTTGCCTATATCGACCAGCTTTCCAAACTGGTCGACGTCAGTGTGACGCAAAATACCAACGGCGGCGTCACGGTGCGCACCCAGTCGGGTATGTTGCTGGCCAATGACACAAACTACGCCACCCTGAGCTACAAGCCGACCACCGGCGTCGATGCCAGCACGAGCTTCGGTCCCATCAGCGTCACCGGCGTCACCGGCGAAACGCGCGACCTGACCGACAGCCTGACCTCCGGCGAGATCAAGGGGCTGCTCGATATCCGCGACAAGACGTCGGTAGCGGTCAATGCCCAGCTTAATGAATACGTCACGCAGTTTTCGGCCCAGATCAACGCCGCGCACAATGCCTCCAGCGCTGTGCCGGCCCCTGCCATCCTGACCGGCAAGAACACCAGCCTGACGGAAGGCGAGGCTATCAAGGGCTTCACCGGCGAGACGAACATCGTCACGCTCGATAGCGCCGGTAATATTGCCCACACCATGAAGATTACCTTCGACGCCGATGGCAGCGGCAATGGCGGCTACGCCGTCGATGGTGGTGGTGGTGGCACGATCGGCTTCAGCGCGTCCAGCTTTGTCAGCGATATCAATGCCGGGCTGGTCGGTGCGCAGCTCGATTTCACCGACGGCGTGATGACGCTGAAAACCAACGGCACCACCGGTAATGACGGTGTCGCCATCGTCGATTCCGCCGCAAACACCGGTACCGGCACCACGCCATCAAGCAAGTTCGGCCAGGGCTTCTCGCAGTTCTTCGGCATGAACGACGTCATCACCTCGCCGAATCCGACCAATTACAAGACCGGCCTGTCGGCAGGCGATGCTAACGGCTTCACCACCGGCACGGTCGGCTTCTCGCTGAAATCGGCGGCCGGCGCCACGGTCACCACGGTCAATGTCAGCATGACCGGCGGCGACATGACCAGCATGGTGACCTCGCTCAACGACACCTCCACCGGGCTTGGCCGCTATGGCACCTTCTCGCTCGACAGCAGCGGCACTTTGAGTTTCAAGGGCTTCGGCAACCCCGCCAATACCCTGGCGGTGAATTCGGACGACACCTCGCGCAACGGCACCGGCGCGTCCTTCAGCAAATTCTTCGGCCTGGGCGACGGCGCGGGCTCGATCGCCAGCAGTCTGTCGATCGCCGACCGGATCAACAAGGATCCGAAAGAGATGGCGCTGGCGCAGGTCAACCTCAACGCCGCCTCCGGCCTCAATGCGCTCAATGCCGGTGACGGCAAGGGGGCTCTGGCCATGGCGGCGGTGGGCAGCAAACCCACCACCTTCAATTCGGCCGGCCTCAATTCGGGCGGCCTCTCCACGCTTGAGCGCTATGCCTCTGATCTCGCCGGCCAGGTCGGCAATCTTGCCGCCAACGCCAAGACGAACAAGGAGAGCAATGCCGCTCTCCTCTCCGAAGCCGGCTCGCGCCGCGACGCCTATCAGGGCGTCAATCTCGACGAAGAACTTGTCAATCTCACCACCTACCAGCAGGCTTACAGCGCCGCCGGTCGCCTCGTTCAGGCGGCCAAGGACATGTATGACGTCCTGCTGAACATGGTCTAAAAGGTCCGTACCCATGCGTATTTCGACATCCGAAACCTGGTCAAACGCCCTCAGCAACCTGATGCTGGCGCAGGAGCGTCAGAACACAGCCAACACCCAGCTCTCGACCCAGAAGGTCGCCACCGACCTGATGGGCTACGGGCGGACCTCCGAGATCATCGCGTCCTACCAATCCTCGTTGTCGCGCACCAACGCCTATATCGACGTCACCCAGACGGTCAGCGATCGCCTCGACAGCCAGAACATCGCGCTCACCACCACGGGTGACGCCATCACCGGTGCCAAGGACCAGATCATGAGCGCCCTGGCCAATGCCGATGGCACCACCATCATGGTTGATATGCAGGGCTCCTTCGCCGCCACACTTTCGGGCCTCAACTTCCAGCATAATGGCCAGTTCCTCTTCGCCGGCGGCAGCGATAACGGCGCGCCCGTGGCGACCAGGAGCCTGGCGGAACTGGGCGGCCTGACCTCGGTCAGCGATGCCTTCACCAACGGCACGGTCAAGAAAAGCTCGCAGATCGACGCCAACACCAACATCCAGACCGGCATGCTGGCCTCGGATATCGGCACAAAGGTGATGACGATCTTCAAGGACATCCAGAACTATAACGACGACCCGGCCACCGGTCCTTTCGGCGCCAGCCTGACCGATTCGCAAAAGGCTTTCCTGTCGACCAAATCGCAGGAATTCTCAGCCGCCTATGACGATATCCTGCAGCAAACGTCGCTCAATGGCACCATGCAGACGCGTGTTGATAATACACAGACGTCGCTGAAGGGGCAGTCCAGTTCGCTCAGCAATCTGGTCGAGAGCCGTACGGCCGCCGATATGTCCAAGGCCTATACCGACATGCAGCAGGCCCAGGTGGCTGTGCAGGCATCGGCGCAGGTGCTGTCTAATCTGTCGTCATCAAGCCTGCTCAACCTGCTGAAATAGGCGGGACAAAGCCGGCGCCTTGTCCCGACAAACCCACATTTATAATTTATATCTATTACGGCTAACTGTACGGGCAGCATAATTTTCGACGGTTCTTTCTTTCTCTATGCCCCTGCTTGACGTCCTTCGCCACCACACCCGACAGCAGCACGAGGCGCTCCACCAGCATCCGCTTCTTCTGGGTCTGTCAAATCCGATCACGCTGGCGGACTTTCACCGCATCGTTCTGGCTTTCGACGCCTACTATACCCACGCCGAGGCGGCGTGCCTGGCCGACTGGCCCGAAGATGTGCCGAACGCCCCCGTGCTGGCGTGGCTGGCCAGCGACATGGCGCAGCAGGGTCTGGAAAGCTGGAGTGACCGCTTCGATTTCCATCATGCGCCGCTCGATACGCCGTCGAAACTGGCCGGCTATCTTTACACCAAGCAGGGTTCTACCCTTGGCGGCCACGTCATCAGCAAGCATCTCGAACGGCAACTGGCGCTGATACCCCATCTCGACCAGTGGTTCTTCGCCGGCTATCACGACAACGGCGCGCAGTGGAAACAGTTCGTTGTCATGCTGGAGACCTCGGGTCTTGATGAGGACGAGGCGGTAACCTCCGCCCAGCAATCTTTTGAAAATATTTGCTATTTTTGCGACGCCATGACCCTGCTTAGGCCATCGCCGATTGAGATCGCTCATGAAGCTTGAACCGAGGCAGGAGCTGACAGAGACGGAACTGGAAGAGGCGCTCAAAGAATGCGCCAAAGAGCCTATCCATATACCAGGCTCGATTCAGCCCTATGGCATGCTGTTCGTTCTCGAAGGCGCCGATCATCGCATCATCCAGGTCAGCGACAATGTCGGGCAATGGCTGCCGCAACAAACCTTTGAAGGCGTGCTCGGCAAGACTCTGGCGGACATCATCGGCGGCGAACAGGCTGAGCAGATCCGTTTCATCGTGGTCGAACGCGGCCTCATGCCGATGCGCTCGACCATCATCCGGATCGATGACCATTGGTTCGACGCCGTCGCGCACCGCGTCGACGAGAATGTCGTGGTTGAGCTTGAGATCATCGACGACAAGAAAGCGCTCGTGCGCGATTTCTTTTATGACGAACTGCGCGACTTCGCGGTCGGTCTGCGCAACGCCACCACCCTGCCGGACCTGTTCGATTTTGTGACGGCCAAAATCCGCGACATCACCGGCTTTGATCGAGTCAAGCTGTACCGGTTCGATGTGAACTGGAACGGTGAGGTAGTCGGCGAAAATAAAGCGGAATACATGCCGTCGTATCGCGGCCTGCATTTCCCGGCGTCCGACATCCCCGAACAGGCGCGCAAACTTTACACCACCAACTATATCCGCCAGATCGCCGATGTGAAATACGCGCCGGTGCCGATCATGCCGCCGTGTCACCCGGATACGCATAAGCCGCTCGACATGTCCCTGAGCGTGCTGCGCAGCGTCTCGCCCATCCACGTCCAGTATCTCGTCAATATGGGCGTTCACGCCTCGATGTCGATTTCCATTATTCAGGATGGCAAGCTGTGGGGGCTGGTCGCCTGCCACCACAATGTCGGCTACCATGTGCCCTATCGCGTCCGTATGGTCTCCGAGATCATGGGCCATATCTTTTCGGCGCAGTTGTCCTCGATGGAAGGCCTGCGCGATAAGGAGGAGCAGGAAAAGCGCAATCTGATCGTCGAGCGCCTGTCGGCCGGTTTAAAGGCCAACTTCAATCTGGCCGAACTTTTGTCGGGCCGTCAGGGTCTGGCGCTCAGCGCTATGGATTCTCAGGGTCTGGCGGTGATGACGCGCAAACGGACCCTGAGCTTTGGCGCCACGCCGCCTGAAAAGACGATAAGGCGTCTGATTGCCTGGTTGTCAGAGCATAGTTCCGGCATTTTCAGCACCCAGGAAAGCGACGTGACCTTCTCGGGCGTTGAAGGGCTTGAAGACCTGACGGGTGGTTTGCTGGCGGCGCCGGTCAGCCACACCCGGAACGACTATATGATCTGGTTCCGCACCAGCGTGCGCCAGCAGGTCAACTGGGCCGGAGCGCCTGAAAAAGTGCCTGAGCAGACCAAGGCCGGCTATCGCCTGATGCCGCGCAGTTCGTTCAAACTGTGGAAGGAAACCGTCAGGAACCGCTGTCGGCCATGGACGCGCGAAGACAACGAAACAGCACAAGACATCGTGCAGGTCGTGCTTGAAGGCGAACGCCTGACGGCCGAGCAGGCTAATGTGGCCAAGAGCGAGTTTCTCGCCAATATGAGCCACGAACTGCGCACGCCGATGAATGCCATCACCGGCATTGTCAGCCTGCTCGATCGCGGATCGCCGCTCGATGAACGTCAGAAAAAACTGCTCAGCGTGTTGCGTCTGTCGTCCGACTCGCTGCTCAACCTGATCAACGATCTGCTCGATGTCGCGAAGATCGAAAGCCACGAACTTGTGCTTGAATCGCATGCGCTCAATATCGCGGACATAGTCTCCGAGGTCGGCTCGATCATGAGCGTGCGCGCGGCCGAAAAGAACCTGATGCTCAATATCAAGTGCGCCGCCCGCACCGAACTGAACATTATGGGCGACGCCATGCGCCTGCAACAGATCATCACTAATCTGGTTAGCAACGCGGTCAAGTTCACCGACGAGGGCTTTGTCAATATTCTGGTCAAGGCCGAAGCCCTGCCGGATGCGGGCCGTCAGGTGGTCATCGACGTGGTGGATTCCGGCATCGGCATGAGCCGCGCACAGACCGAACGCATCTTCGACAAGTTCATCCAGGCCGATCCCAGCATATCGCGCCGTTTCGGCGGCACCGGGCTTGGTCTGGCCATCACGAAGCAACTGACAGAACTGATGGGCGGCACCCTTGCCGTTTCCAGCCGCGAAGGGCTGGGCAGCCGGTTTACCGTCACCTTGCCGGTCGAGAACGCCGCGCACGACGACCTGCCGCCGGAGATCGAACCGATCGCAGCCCCCAGAACGGATGCGCGCGGTCATATTCTGCTGGCCGAGGATTACGAGGGCAATATCATCGTGGCCCAGGCCATGCTGGAGGAGCAGGGCTATGACGTTATCGTGGCCCGCACCGGCAAGGCGGCGCTTGAGGCTTTCCGTGCCGGCGGGTTCGATCTGGTGCTGATGGACGTTCAGATGCCGGAAATGGATGGCTATGAAGCGACGCGCCTGATCCGTGAGTCTGAGGCGTCTGGCCAGGGCGGGCACATCCCGATCATCGGCGTGACGGCCAATGCGCTGGTCGGGGACCGTGAAAAATGCCTGGCGGCGGGGATGGATGACTATATGTCCAAGCCGTTCAATCCGGCTCAGCTTGAACACCTGATCGGCAAATATATGCCTGCGTTGAAAGCGTAACCCTGTTTTTATTCCCTTTTTGGGTTTAATCGGCTCCGCGCGCTTGCTATGCTGCGTCATCAGCCGTTTATCTGCGGCTGCTACGGGGGATATCGCGTTGTCATTATGTGGCGCATCCATGAAGGTCCTTTCTCAGGTCCGCTTATGGGAGGAGTTCTGCCCTTGATCAGTCTTTTGGCCAGTTTTGTGGTCGCCGCCAGCACGGCCACGACGTCGGCGCCTGCGGGCCTTTCGGGCCTTGATACCGTCGCGTGCGAAGGCGAAGGCGACGCCCGTCGTCTGGCGCGGCAAAACGCCATCACCCAGCTTCTGGCGCGTTATCCGATCGTTATGGATGTCGCCGATTTCAGCGCACCGCCCGTGCCGCTGGCGCAGCGCGTGGCGCAGGCTTGCGCCGACGAAGCCTGCCAAACCGACGGTAGTCTGGCGGCGCTCAACCGCGCCGTCGCCGCCATGCTGGCGACGCGCGATGATGGCCGTCTGCATCTGAGCTGGGCCGGTCAGGGAGCGGAGCCCGCCACACGCCCCGAGCAGATCGCCGCTTTCTTTGACCTGTCACGCGATACCTACGTCCTGCAATGCCGGACGCCGCCACCGCCGCCGCCCGTTATCGCCACGGCGCCCGCTGTTCCGGAGGTCGCGCCAGAGGTCATGCCAAAGGAAAAGACCGGCCTGCGCCGCGTCGTTTCACACTGGCGAATCGCCTCGAGTGTCAACGAGACGGAGAAGAACGACTACACCAGCCGCGATCCGGCCCGCCTGTCTTATGTCGATAACGCCTCTGACAGCGCGCCGGTGATTTCGGCCAAGGGGGTGATCGCCGCACCGGCCATCCTGACCTGGGGCGATCAGAAGGTGGCCACCGAAGGCTTCGGCGATATCCGTCCCTTCGTCGGCTATGAACGCATTTCGAGCCTCTATATCGGCAATGAGGTCAACAATCTCGACATCGGCCTGCGCGGCCACTTCCGCTTTGCCCGCGACGACGGGAAGGAGGCCTATATCGGCGGCCTGACCGCGGCCTACGAGACCGACGACCGCCTGCAATCCTCCCTCACCCGCTTCGAGGCTTCGCTCGGCCTGCCGCTCAAGGCCTGGACCGACCGCACCTTCCCAGGCAATGCGTCGGCTGAATGTGTACTCTGCCAGACGGCCAACATGACCCTCGTCAGCGATTATGTCGATGTCAGCGATCCCGGCGCCAAGCTGGCTCTGCTGTATCTGCCGCAATATGCCCGCCTTGGTTTCGACGCGAGCTGGGATGTCCGCCTCAACCGCGGCAAGGATAAGCCCGGCTTTGGCCTCAACCTGCAATACAGCCGCCGTGATGATCTGAGCCACGAAGGCGCCACCGCCACCCGCCTGATCTCGCGCGCCGCCTATTACCCGACGCCGAAGAGCCACTATGTCTTCGCGCTCGAATACGACAAGGGCAAGGATCTGACCTCGCTCAGCGCCATCGACCGCTGGATGCTCACCTGGGGCTACCGGCAGTAACGCCACTTCATCCTCCCCTGATGTATCGGGGAGGTGAAAAAGTGACTCTTCATACCCTAGCAATTTACTCGGTTTTGCCCTATTTAGCGGCTTTATGCGCTCAGAGGCCGCGCAGGCTCCTCGCAAAAGCTCGGACGGGCACTTGCCCTTGCCGGGATGCGACGAGCTATCATCACATCCGGAAACCATGACCGTCTGCGCAGTTCCCCTTATCCAATCGGCTGATCTTGATGCCGCCATCGAAGCCACCCGCAAGAGCGTGGGGCTGCCGCAGGGCGCGCGCGTGGTCGCCGCCATGTCGGGCGGGGTCGATTCCACCGTGGTCGCCGCCCTGCTGCATCAGGCCGGCTACGAAGTCATCGGAGTCACGCTCCAGCTTTACGATCATGGCGCTGCGTTGAAAAAGACCGGCGCCTGCTGTGCTGGCCAGGATATCCACGACGCCCGCATGGCCGCCGAAAAGATCGGTATCGCCCACTACGTGCTCGATTATGAAAGCCGTTTCCGCGACTCGGTGATCGAGGAATTCGCCGACAGCTATCTGCGCGGCGAAACCCCGGTGCCGTGCATCCGCTGCAATCAAAGCGTCAAGTTCCATGATCTGCTCGATGTCGCCCGCGATCTCGGTGCCCTTGCCATGGCCACCGGTCACTATGTCGAGCGCTCCGAGGAGGGCCAGTTGCGCCGCGCCGCCGATCAATCCCGCGACCAAAGCTACTTCCTTTTCGCCACGACGCGGGCGCAGCTCGATTTTCTGCGTTTTCCGCTGGCCGGTATCCCGAAGCCGCAGGTCCGCGATATCGCCGTGCAACTTGGGCTGAAAATCGCCCACAAGCCGGACAGCCAGGACATCTGCTTCGTGCCGGAAGGCAAGTACACCACCCTGATCGACCGCCTGCGGCCGCAAGGGCGAGAAAAGGGCGATATCCGCCATATCGATGGCAGGGTGCTGGGTCAGCATGACGGCATCACCGGCTACACCATCGGCCAGCGCCGCGGCCTGAATATCGCCGTCGGTGAGCCCCTGTTCGTCACCCGCATCGACGCCGACGCCCGCGAAGTGATCGTAGGTCCGCGTGAGGCCCTCTTGACCCGCGCCCTGACCCTAAAAGAAACCAACTGGCTTGGTGATGAAAGCGAGTTGCTTGATGCCGCCCGCGCGCACAAGCCGGTGCTGGCGCGTGTGCGCTCGACCCGCCCGCCGGTACTGGCCCGTCTGGTCGTTGCTGAGGACCGCATCGAGGTCGAGTTTGATGGCGCCGAAGAGGGCGTGGCGCCCGGTCAGGCCTGTGTGCTGTATGATGTCGCCGATGACGGCCGCGTGCTGGGCGGCGGTTTTATCGCCAGCACCCGCGCCTTCTAGAGGTACGGCCTCAGTATACCGTCGCGCAATTCACGCGCTGCGGGAAAAAGTGCGGGTATCGCCTTCGCCCCTCAGGCGTAAAACTTGCGTCCGTTAGCAAATTCTGCTAGCCTCAATCTCTGTAAAATAAGGCGCTTGCGCACCGTCTGTGGATAAAAGCCCGACAATTTACCTCATCCATTAATGCCAAATTAACCCCGCACTGGGAAATTACTGCCTAGTGAGGCAGGTGGCGCGTCGGAACAAGGCGCGCCACCCGCCGTTAAGGTGATGGGGCGTCGGCGCGTGGATTCATTTTTTGCAGGTTTACAGAAGTTCGGCGTCGGCCGGCTGACGGCTATTCTGGGCGCCGCCGCTGGCGCGGCCGCCGTGATGGCGGCCATCATTCTGAACATCTCGGCCCAGCCGCAATCGCTGCTCTACTCGAATCTCGACCTCAAAGAGGCTGCGCAAGTCACCCAGGCGCTCGACCAGGCCGGCGTGAAGTACGAGGTCAAGGGCGATGGCTCGACCATCATGGTCGACCGCGACAAGGTGGCTTCCACCCGCCTTTTGGTATCCGGCAAGGGGCTGGTAACCAGCGGTTCAGTCGGTTACGAGCTGTTCGACACCGCGCCGGTGCTGGGCCAGACCGAATCCGTGCAAAACCTTAACAACAAGCGCGCCCTCGAAGGCGAACTGGCCCGAACCATCAGTTCGCTCAAAGGTATTTCCTCGACGCGCGTCCATCTGGTCATGCCTGATCGCGCCCTGTTCAGCGATACCGCCCAGTCGCCGACCGCTTCGGTGGTGGTGGGCCTGTCCGGTTCCGACCTTGGCCCCGATCAGATCCGCGCCATCCGTAATCTGGTGGCCAGCGCCGTACCCAATCTGAAGCCTGACAACGTCACCCTGGTCGATGACCGCAACCACCTGCTGGCGGCCGGAGGTGAGGGCGAAGACAGCCTGAACGGCATGGGCTCGGCGCGCAAGAGCGAGGTCGAGGACACGCTGCGCAAGCGCATCACCGATATCGTCGAAGGCGTCGTCGGGCAAGGCGCCGCGCGCGTCACCGTCACCGCCGACCTCGACCAGACCTCAACGACGAAAGAGCAGGTCGAATACAATCCTGATGGCCAGGTCGTGCGCTCCAGCCGCACCGATGAAGGCAACGAGCAGACGTCCGATCCCAATTCGGCCGGCGCCACCACGGCCTCGGCCAATATCCCCAATGGCACCCAGCAGGCGCCGTCGCTCAGCACCGCCGGCAATTCGAGCAAGACGAACTCGGAAGTTACCAATTACGAAATCTCGACCACCAAGACGACCTCGGTCACCACACCGGGCGAGGTCAAGAAACTGGCCGTGGCCGTCGTGGTTGATGGTGTGCTGACGCCCTCCAAGGACGGCAAGGCGCCGCCGGCCTATGCGCCGCGTTCGGCCGAGGACATGCAGAAGATCGAGGAACTGGTGCGCGCCGCCGTCGGCATCACCGATACGCGCGGCGATCAGATCAAGGTGACCAATATCCGGTTCAACCACGGCGCGCTCGATGTCGCCGGCACTGAGGCCAAGGCGTCGATGTTCGATTTCGACAAGAACGACATCATGCGTGCCGCTGAAGTCGGCGTGCTCCTGCTCGTGGCGCTCCTCGTCATCTTCCTGGTGGCGCGTCCGCTGGTCAAGTTCATTAACGGCACACCCAACTATCTGGTGGCGGCCAATGGCGGCATGGTGGCCGGTCCGGGCGGCATGGCACTGGCCGGCGCCGGCGGAACGCCCGGTGTGGCCGGGCCGGATGGTAATTTCCCGCAGATCGCCGGCGGCAGCGGTGGTGGCATGGTGCCTTCGGTCACCGAGACTTCGGGCATCGATATCGCCCGCATCGAAGGTCAGGTGAAAGCCTCCTCGGTCAAGAAGGTGTCGGAATTTGTCGATCGCCACCCGGAAGAGTCGGTGTCGATCCTGCGTAGTTGGTTGCACGATAGCTAAATGGCCAAGAGTAAAAACACCATCGATGATCCGAAGCGCCTCAGCGGGGTAGAAAAAGCCGCGGTCGTGTTACTGGCCCTGGGCGAGGATCACCTCCAGCTCTGGCAGGCGCTGGATGAGGAAGAGATCAAGGAAATTTCCCAGGCCATGTCGGCGCTCGGCACGGTGTCGTCGAACGTGGTCGAAGACCTGCTGATCGAGTTCGTATCCGGCATGAGCAATTCCGGCACCATCATGGGCTCGTTCGAGCAGACCCAGCGCCTGCTTGGCAACTTCCTGCCGGCCGACAAGGTCGAGGCCCTGATGGAAGAAATCCGCGGCCCGGCCGGCCGCACCATGTGGGACAAGCTCGGCAACGTCAACGAGGCGGTGCTGGCCAACTACCTGAAGAACGAATATCCGCAGACCGTCGCCGTCGTCCTGTCCAAGATCAAGGCCGATCACGCCGCCCGCGTGCTGTCGTCACTGCCGGAAGATTTCGCGCTCGAATGCGTGCAGCGCATGTTGCGCATGGAGCCGGTGCAGCGCGAAATCCTCGACAAGATCGAGCAGACCCTGCGCGTCGAATTCATGTCGAACCTGGCGCGCACCTCCAAGCGCGACTCGCACGAACTGATGGCCGAAATCTTCAACAATTTCGACCGCCAGACCGAGAGCCGCTTCGTGGCGGCGCTGGAAGAGCGCAACCGCGAATCCGCCGAACGCATCCGCGCCCTGATGTTCGTCTTCGAGGACTTGAACAAGCTCGATCCGGGCGGGGTCCAGACCCTGCTGCGCGCGGTCGAAAAGGATCAACTGGCCTTGGCGCTCAAGGGCTCTTCGGACGGCCTGCGAGATATGTTCATGTCCAACATGTCGGAACGCGCCGCCAAGATCATGCGCGACGATATGGACTCGATGGGGCCGGTGCGCCTCAAGGATGTCGATACGGCGCAGATGGCCATGGTGCAGGTCGCCAAGGATCTGGCTGCCAAGGGCGAAATCATGCTGGCCGGTCAAGGGGGCGATGATGAGCTTATTTATTAAGGGTTTTTGTAAGCAAGATACCCCACCACCAGGCGCTTCGCTCATGGTCCGCACGATGCGCGTCAGCGCTAGATGCGGTGGTGGGGTATCTTACTTGCTTTCAGGAGCCTGCGCATGACCCAAACCGTTCACAAGCGCTTCGAGTTCGGCACCGTCTTTGGCGACACAGGCAACATCGTCTCCAGACCCGCGCCGGCGGCCAAGAAGTTCTTCACCCCCGAAGAGGTCGAGGAGGTCCGCAAGGCCGCCCATGCCGCCGGTGAGAACTCGGCCATGGCGCGCGCCCAGATGGCGCAGTCCGCCGCCCTGCAAGCCCTGGCCGACGCCGCGCAGCAAGGGCTCGGCGCCCTGACCGACTCGATCCACGCCAACAAGGAAGCCGGCGTCAAACTGGCCCTGGTCTGCGCGCAGAAGATCGCCGCCGAAGCGCTGGAGCTTTTCCCGCAGGCGCCCTTGATGGCCGCGCTCGATGCGCTCGGTCAGGAAATCGAACAGACGACGCGGCTGGTGCTCCACGTCAGCAACCCGAGCGACGAGCTCAAAGCCGCCGCTCAGGAAGCCGCCATGATGGCTGGCTTCACCGGCGCCATCCAGTTCCGCGACAACCCCTCGATGCCCACGGGCGCCTTCGAGGTGGTGTGGAGCGATGGCCGCGCCGACTACAATCCGCAGCACGTTTTCGATGTGCTCGAACAAGCCCTGGCCGAGGCGATGGACGCCGAGGTCTTCCACAATTCCCGCGCCCGTGATCATGACGGGCATTAGACAGACGTTTCGCGCTACAGCGCAGGTAAGGAGGCCAACAGATGGCCGAAAATGATTTAGGTTTGGAAGATTTCGGCGAGAACATGCCGGGACATACGATCGAGGACGAGGGCGATAAGTCCGCCGCCGATCTCGCCCCCGTATTTGATGTTCCGGTCAATATTTCGGCCGTGCTGGGCAAGAGCTACATGTCGGTGTCGCAGTTGTTGAAACTGGGGCAGGGCAGCGTGCTCGAACTCGACCGAAAGGTTGGGGAAGCCATTGATATTTATGTGAATAACCGCCTTGTCGCGCGTGGCGAAGTGGTGGTGGTCGATGATCGTCTGGGTGTGACCATGACGGAAATCATCAAGTCCGAAGACGCAGGGAACTAGTCAGATGAGATTACTCGTTGTTGGAAAATTGAGCGGGCAGCTCTCGGTCGCGGTCAAGATGGCGATGGAAACCGGCGCCAAGGTGGCGCATGTCGAGACCTGCACCGCCGCCACCGCAGCACTTCTGAAAGGTCAGGGCGCCGATCTTTTGATGGTCGATTACGAACTCGATATCAAATCGCTGATCGAGGCCAACGAGCGCGAGCATATCTTCGTCACGGTCGTCGCCTGCGGCGTGAATCCCGATCCGCGCAAGGCCGCCTTCGCCATCAATCAGGGCGCCAAAGAGTTTATCCCCCTGCCGCCCGATGCCGAGCTGATCGCCGCCGTCCTGGCTGCCGTTTCCGACGACGCGCGCCCGCTCGTCACCGTCGATCCGTCGATGCAGGCGGTGCTGAAACTGGCCGATCAGGTGGCGGCCTCCGATGCCTCCATCCTGATCACCGGTGAGAGCGGTGTCGGTAAGGAAGTGATGGCGCGCTACCTGCACGAAAAGTCGAAGCGCGCGCAAAAGCCGTTCATTTCGGTCAACTGCGCCGCCATCCCCGATAACCTGCTCGAATCCGAACTGTTCGGCCACGAGAAGGGCGCTTTCACCGGCGCTATGGCGCGCCGCATCGGTAAGTTCGAAGAGGCCGATGGCGGCACGCTACTGCTCGATGAAATCTCGGAAATGGATACCCGCCTGCAAGCCAAGCTGCTGCGCGCCTTGCAGGAACGCGTCATCGATCGCGTCGGCGGCGCGCGCCCCGTGCCGGTCAATATCCGCGTGCTGGCCACCTCCAACCGTAATCTGGTGCAGGCCGTGAAAGAGGGCGCCTTCCGCGAGGATCTGCTCTATCGCCTCAACGTCATCAACCTGGCCCTGCCGCCTCTGCGTGAACGGCCGGCTGATATTCTGGCGCTCTCCGAGCACTTCGCCAAGAAATACTCCGAGGCCAACGCCATCGCGCTGAAGCCGATCTCGCTCGAAGCCAAGCGCCGTTTGCAGGCCCATCCGTGGCCGGGCAATGTGCGTGAGCTGGAAAACGCCATGCACCGCGCCGTGCTGCTGTCGTCGGGGTCTGAAATCGACGCCGAGGCCATTCGTTTGCCCGATGGCCAGCCGCTCAATCCGGTGGCCCCGATCGGTTCGGACTATGTCGGCCGCATCTCTCTGGCGGCGGAATCGGCCGCGCGCACTTTTGTCGGCTCCACGGTCGCCGAGGTCGAGCAAAAGCTGATCCTCGATACGCTGAGCCACTGCTTTGGCAACCGCACCCACGCCGCCAATATCCTCGGTATTTCGATCCGCACCCTGCGCAACAAGCTGAAAGAATATGGCGACGCCGGCGTGATGGTGCCCGCCCCGCAGAGCGGTGCCAACGCGGCGTAAGCAAATTGATCCTCCCCTGCGAAACAGGGGAGGATGAAGTTAGCTCGACTTTTCTCTGCGCAAGCTCTCAACCAGCAGGGCCGCTAAAGCCCCCGCCACATAGGCCGCCAGATCCTTCACATCGAAATAGCCGCCAAGGATAAAACCGGCGACGCGATTGCCGCGCAGACCAAGCCGGTCGATCAGATGGAACATCTGGCCGAATTCGATGGCGAAGGCGAACACCAGCGCACCGGCCAGGGCCTGAAGCACCGACATAGGCGTCACCGCGCGCAAACTTAAGTAAACCAGAATGACCGCGAGGCTGTCGCCGATATAGGGACGGATCACCGCGTCATGCACGTACAGTGCGATGCCGATTTCGGTGACGAAAACGACCAGCGCCGCCAGCGCGTAAGGAAGACGCAAGCGCACTATGGCCCCACCGTCGCCGCGCCGGTCTGACGATAGACCACACCACCCTTCATGACGAAATCGACCTGCGCAAACTGCGCCGGATCAGCCAGCGGATCGCCTTTGGTGGCGACGATATCGGCATAATGCCCGGTTTGGATCGCACCGATATCCGGGCTGCCGATCAGGTCGGCGGCATTGCGCGTGGCGGCGAAGAGGGCGTCCGCCGGCTTCATGCCTTCGCTGATCATCAGGCCGAATTCCATGGCGTGATCGCCTTCGCCGAGATCGGTGCCATAGGCGATCTTCACGCCCGATTTGAGGGCGCGCGGGAAGTTCTGTTTCGGCAGCAGATCGTTGGCCAGTTCCTTTTCCGCCGTGCCGGGCGTTAGCAGTTCCGGATGATCGTGCGCCACGCGGTAAAACACCTCGTAGACCGTCAGGGTCGGCACGAGATATGTGCCGTGCGCCTTCATCTTGGCAAAGGTCTGGTCGGTGGCGAAGGAGCCGTGCTCGACCGAATCGACCCCGGCGTCAACGGCGGCCTCGATGGCGCCGGCGGGGTAGATATGGGCGGCGACTTTCATGCCGAGTGCGTGGGCGGTGGTCACCACGGTTCGCATTTCATCATCGGTCATCAGTTGCTGGCGCGGATCGTCACCGGTCGAGGCGATGCCGCCTGACGGCATGATCTTGACGAGGTCGGCGCCGCGGCGCTTGTGTTCGCGCACCCGTATGCGCGCCTGATCGACCGTATCGACGATGCCATTGTCCCAGCCGGGATGGCTGAGCGCCGGATCAAGCCCGCTGCGGCCATCGCCATGACCGGCGGTGGGGCCGAGCGGTTCCAGCGCCACCCACAGGCGCGGGCCGGAAATCTTGCCGGCCTCGATGGCGTTTCTCACCGCCACCGTGTCATCGCCGCCGCCGACATCGCGCGCACTGGTGAAGCCCTGCTGCAGCATCTGGCGGCTGTAGAGCGCGCCATCGAAGGCGCGGTCGATATCGGAATGGGTGAAGGCGTATTCGGTCGCGTTGGTGCGGCTGGGCAGGTTGGCGGCGATGTGGACGTGGCAGTCGATAAAGCCGGGCATGACCGTCTGCGTCGTCATGTCGATGACCTCGGCGCCGGCGTGTGTTATGTAGCCTGCTTTGATGCCGGTGATGCGGTCATCGTGGATCAGGATCGACACCTGCTTCTGCGGCGTGGCCGAGACGCCATCGAGCAGGGTGCCGGCGTGGATCACAATATCCTTCGCGGACGCGCTTCCCGCGAGCGCCATCATCAGAGCGAGCGTCGCCACACCATATTTTATTGTCATATTCATCCCCTTCCACACACAAAGTCAGGTGAGGCTATGCCGCCCTCAGGTTTCTGACAAGGTGTTATGGCAATAAACGCAAAGACACCTATCTTGGCAGGCATGACAGTTTTTATCGATGACATGTACAGGTACGCGATCGGCCAGTTTCGCGGTATGCAGATGTCGCATATGATCGCCGATACCGACGCTGAGCTACACGCCCTGGCGACCCTTATCGGCATGAAACACGAATGGTATCAGGGCGATCATTACGATGTGCCCGTGGCGCGTCGCGATCAGGCCTTGGTATTCGGCGCTGTGGCTGTGACCTGGCGCCAGTGCGGGGCGATGCGCCGCCGCCGGCAGGTCGAAGGCCGGTGTGGCGCGCCGGAAGAGGCTGTGCGCTGGTATGCCGGCTGGCGGCGTGCGCAAAAGATTTCAACAGGAGAGACCTGAAATGACCGCCTATGTCATCTTGATCCGCGACCGGATCACCAACCCCGAAGAAATGGCCATCTATGCCGAGATGGCCAAAAAGGCGCGTGGCGACCATCCACCGCGTCCGTTGGCTTTTTACGGGGATAAGGTGGCTTTGGAAGGCCCCGAGGCCGATGGCATCGTTATCCTGGAATTCGACGATATGGATCATGCCCGCAAATGGCACAGCTCACCGGCCTATCAGGCGGCGATGCAGCACCGCCATCTGGGCGCCGACTACCGCGTCCTGCTGGTCGATGGCGTCAAGCCGGCTTAAGGACTATACTTATCTAGGTTGCGTCGGGCGAGTGCATATGGACAGAATTGCTCTTTCTCCTCCTCCCTACGCAGTGGGGAGGAGAACGTTGCTGTGGCCTTCCAGTCCCAGCAAATAAGCCTTCGCTTCAAGGCCGCCGGCGAAGCCCGTCAGCTTGCCATTGCCGCCGATAACGCGGTGGCAGGGCGCAATGATCGAGATCGGATTCTTGCCGTTGGCGGCCCCGACCGCACGCGAGGCGGAGGGTTTGCCGAGTTGTGCCGCCAGTTGGCCATAGGTGCGGGTTTCGCCGAACGGGATCGCCAGCAGGGCCTGCCAGACCTGTTTCTGGAAGTCGGTGCCGTTGAAGGCCAGCGGCAGGGAAAAGATCGTGCGCCGGCCGGCGAAATAGTCATCCAGTTGCTGCGCGGTTTCCCGCAGGATCGTGTGGTTGGCATCTTCCGCAGTCTCGCCGAGGCGCACGCGATTGGGATCGTCGTTTTCCCATAGAATGGCCATCAGACCGTGTTGGCTGGCCACCAGCTTGAGCCGGCCGACAGGCGAGGAATAATGCAGATGGGCGATGGTCGTCATAGGGGGCTTTAGTCTCAGATTTCCAGGCAGGCGAGATATTTTATGGCAGCAAGCAGACGTAAAAGTAAGACGCCCCACCACCGCATCTGGCGCTGACGCGCATCGTGCGGTTCCCCTCCCCATCAGAGATGGGGAGGTATAAGGCTTTCTTATTGTCCCCATTTGCGGCCTGTGAGCTATCAAATCTCCCTAGCTCTTAACACACCTATTAACCACTTCTTCACCAGACAGAGGGTAATTTTTGCCTAGTTCCGGCGGGCGGAGCTATGCCCAGACGGCAGTGCGTTTTAGTATCCGGAGCGTCTCTTGGCCACTGCAGCGGCAGCGATTCCTATTCCCTTCAAGGCCAGTGAGATCTTTGGCTGGCTGAAGCGTGGTGAAGTGGTGATGGCGCTCGGCGTCATCCTGATCATCGTCTTCCTGATCATCCCGATTCCCAGCATGTTGCTCGATGTTCTGCTGTCGCTGTCGATCATGACCGCCATCCTGATCCTGATGACCGCCCTGCTGATCAAGAAGCCGCTCGAATTTTCGGCCTTCCCGACCGTCCTGCTTGTCACCACCATGTTCCGCCTGTCGCTGAACGTGGCCTCGACGCGCCTGATCCTCAACCATGGTCACGAAGGTGAGGCCGCCGCCGGCGCCACCATCAAGGCCTTCGGTAATCTGCTGATGCAGGGCAATTTCATCATCGGGCTGGTGCTGTTCGCCATCTTCATCCTGATCAACTTCGTGGTCATCACCAAGGGTTCGGGCCGCATCGCCGAAGTGGCGGCGCGCTTCACCCTCGATTCGATGCCGGGCAAGCAGATGGCCATCGACGCCGACCTGTCGTCCGGCCTGATCGATGTCGATACCGCCAAGCTGCGGCGCAAGGAGGTCGAACAGGAGTCGGGCTTCTTCGGCGCCATGGACGGTGCCTCGAAGTTCGTGCGCGGCGATGCCGTGGCCGGTCTCGTCATCACCGCGATCAATATCGTCGGCGGTATCCTGATCGGCATGTTCAGCCACCAGCTTCCGATCGGTGAAGCCGCCAGCAAATATATCGAACTGACGGTCGGCGACGGCCTGGTGACGCAGATCCCCGCCCTGATCATCTCGATGGCCGCCGGTTTCCTGGTGTCGAAGGCCGGCGTCGATGGTTCGGCCGACAAGGCGCTTGTGGCGCAACTGGCCACCAATCCGGTCGCGCTCGGCATGGTCTCGGCCGCCGCCGGCGTGCTCGGTCTGGTGCCTGGCATGCCGATCATCCCCTTCGCCGTCATTTCGCTGGCTGCGGGCGCCCTGGCCTGGAAGATCGGCCGCGCCCCGCTGCCGCCCACGGCCGCGCAGGTCGCCGCCATGACGCCGGTCGAGCCGGTCGATGAGCCAATCTCGGCAGCGCTGGCCATTGATGACGTCAAGATCGAGCTGGGCCTTGGCCTGCTCGGCCTGATCAACGATCTCGACGGCCGCAAGCTGACCGACCAGATCAAGGCGCTGCGCCGCACCCTGGCGCAGGAGTATGGCTTCATCATGCCGTCGGTGCGTATCCTCGATAACATGCGACTCAATAATCAGGGCTATGCCGTCCGCATCAAGGAAATGGAAGCCGGTGAGGGCGAGGTCCGCATTGGCTCGCTGATGGCCATGGACCCGACCGGCCGTCAGGTCGAGCTGCCGGGCGAGCACATGAAGGAGCCGGCGTTTGGTTTGCCGGCCACCTGGATCGACAATGCCCTGCGCGAGGAGGCCACCTTCCTCGGCTACACCATCGTCGATCCGGCCACGGTCATCACCACCCACCTGACCGAAATCCTCAAGGACAATATGGCCGACCTGCTCAGCTATTCGGAGCTGTCGAAGCTGCTGCGCGACCTGCCGTCCGATGAGAAGAAGCTGGTCGATGATCTGATCCCGCAGGTGGTCTCGACCGCCACCCTGCAACGCGTGCTTCAGGCCCTGCTGAAGGAGCGCGTGTCGATCCGCGATCTGCCGGCGATTCTGGAAGCCCTCGGCGAAGCGGCCGGCCACACCAAGTCGATCACCCAGATGGTCGAGCACGTTCGCTCGCGGCTGGCGCGGCAACTGTGCTGGCAGAACCGTTCGGATGATGGCAGCTTGCCGATCGTCACCCTGTCGCACGACTGGGAAAACGCCTTCTCGTCATCATTGGTGGGGCAGGGCGAGGACCGCCAGCTCACCATGGCGCCGTCGGCCTTGCAGGAGTTCATCCGTGGTGTGCGCGATACCTTTGAGCGCGTATCGATGAATGGCGAAGTGGCGGTGCTTTTGACCTCGCCCAATATCCGCCCGTTCGTGCGCTCGATCATCGAACGCTTCCGCGCCAACACGGTGGTGATGAGCCAGAACGAAATCCACCCGAAGGTGAAGCTCAAGACCGTGGGGCAGGTTTAGCGGCTTGCTCTTAACCACGCCTGCCAAGAAGCACTTGACAACATAGGCCTAAACGCCTTTTAGCTAGGGCACGGAGCGCGAAATTCGTCCATCGGGCGAGTCTTTTTCGGGGAAGTGCCATGAAGCGTATCATCAGACAGGTATTCGGCACCACGCGCCCCAAGGAAATCTGGGGCGACCTGCTGACCTTCGAACGTCTGGTCACCAAGCCTATCGTCCATATCGTCTACTGGGTTGGCCTGGGCCTGCTCATCATCGCCGCTTTCGCCGTGGCGGGTATCACGGTCGGCACGGTGATCAAGGAAGGCCTGCCCTGGGGCGTGCTGCTGGCCCTGCCGTTTTTCATCGTCGGCATGCTGTCGATTCTGGTCGGTGTGCTTTTGTGGCGGGGTTTTTGCGAATTCTATCTGGCGGTCATGAGCATCGCCGACGATCTGCGCCATCTGCGCCAGTATCAGGAAAAGCTCGTCCAGCCCGAGCCGCGCGCCTATGCGGCGTCGGAAACGCCTGAGGCGGCGGCACCGGAAGCGGCAGCACCGGTGGCTGATGCGCCGTCACCGACCGTCAGCGATCCGGAAAAGAACCTGCTCGAAGACCCGTTCTTCCGTCCACGTTTTGAAAAGCGCGAGTTTTAAAGTCTTTATCCTCCCCTGTAGCGAAGAGTTCGGGGGAGGTGTCAGCGCGAAGTCCGAAGGGCTGGCATCGCTGACGGAGGGGGCGACTTCGAAGTAAATAATATGCCCCCTCCGTCGCCGACTACGCGGCGACACCTCCCCCGCTTCGCAAGGGAGGATAAGGCTTACTTCACTGCGTTCACAAACGCCTGCGCCAGCGGTTTCGGACGCCCCAGGCGATCAAACAGCACCGGCTCGTCCGGTATCAGCGACTTCCCACCCTGTGGTGTATTCAGCCACGAATCGGAATCGCGCAAGGCCCACATCGTCAGGCCGTAGCGCTGGTTGGCCGGCACATCTTGATAGGCCTCCAGCAGTTCATTCAGCGTCCGCACCTGATCGATGCGCGGTTGCGCCACAGGCGTAGGATGATCTTCGCGCAAGGAGATATCCAGCTCGGAAATATGCACTTTCAAACCCAGTGAAGCGATATCGGCGATCGCGCTCCTGATCAAACCAGGCGTGATCCCGGCGTCGATATGGGTCTGGGTGCCGATGCCGTGCAGCGGGGCGCCGTTCTTCAGTAGGGTCTCGATCAGCTTCAGGAAGGTGGCGCGCTTTTTCGGCGTCAGTTCGAGATTGTAATCATTGATGAACAAAAGGGCCTGCGGATCGGCGCGGTGCGCCGCTTCCAGCGCCAGACCGATATAATCGTCACCCAGCACCTTTTGCCACAGACACGGACGCAAACCGCGGCCGTCGTTCCAGATGGGCTCATTGACCACATCCCAGCTTGGAATAACCCCCTTGTAGCGTCCCATCACGCCGGCGATATAATCGACATAGGCGTTGAGAAAGGCGTCGGGCTTGGCGCTCAGCTTCTGGAAATATTCGCCGTCCTGCGCATACCAGATCAGGGTGTGGCCGTGCACGGTCATGCCGTTGCGCCGGGCGAAAGCGACCATTTTATCGGCGCGATCAAGCTTCAGTGAGCCGTCCGCTTGCAGGACGTACTCCATCTTCATTTCCCATTCCGCCGTCAGGCGCGAGAATTGCCGCGCTGCCAGGGCCGACCATGCGGGATCGGAGACCTTGGTGGCGCTGGTGGCGACGCCGAGGGGATAGGGGGTAACGGATTTGAGCGGCGGAATATCGCCATAGGCCGCCTCGGCATCGGCGGGCAGGCTCTGGCTCAGGGCCAGGGCCGCACCACCCGCCAGCACACCGCGACGATGCACGTTTAAGCCGGGCGCTTCATGCGCAGCGCCGCTTCGTCGAGCGCCGCGTCTTCCAGACGTTTGTCATTGGCGACGCGCTTGAGGTGGGTCACCTCGGCGACGTGTTCGAATTTCTTGAGGTCTTCAAAGGCCATGCCGAGTGAATCGCGCACGCCTTCTTCTTCCTGCACGATCAGATCGAGATCGCTCACCACGGCCTCGCGGCGCATCTGGAAGCCGCGCTTATAGGCGGTCAGGCTCTGCGACATCATCGGATCTTGCGAGGCGCGCACACATTCCAGCTCGTATTCAGCATCGAGCGTGGCCAGCTTCATTTCGGCGTGGGTGCGGCGGGTGACCACTTCGGCCAGGCGCTTTTGCAGGGTCTCGACCTCGAAGGTGGACAGACGGATTAGTGATTTTGCCCATTTGGTCATTTCGTTGCACTCCATTCCATTTTTACTTGGCGTTCAAGCGCCACGCAGGCTTTACGCGCAAACGTGCGCGGCGGCCGGTCGGCCTTGCCGAAAGCCATGCTTTCGGAGAACCGGTTACATGCTTCAGGCTGAGAGTCAGCCCCCACCGAGAATCTCTGCCAAAAGGGTAAAGGACTCGTCAAGAGGGGTGTATTCATCCTTATTCTGACGCAAAAATTGTTCGATATCAGGGTTGAGGATAATGGCGCGATCGACATCGGGATCGGCGCCGGAACGATAGGCGCCAATGCGAATCAATTCTTCCATGTTCGAGTAGCTGGCCATCACCTTGCGCGCCTGCCTGACGACCTCGCGTTCCGGTATCGACTGGCATTCCGGCATGGTCCGGCTGATCGATTTCAGCACGTCAATGGCGGGGAAGCGACCGCGTTCGGCGATGCTCCGGCTCATGACGATATGGCCGTCCAGAATACCGCGTACGGCATCGGCGATTGGTTCGTTATGATCGTCGCCATCGACCAGCACGGTGAACAGGCCGGTGATCGGCCCGCCTTGCGTGCCGTCTTCGCGCACCGGGCCGGGGCCGGCACGTTCGAGCAGTTTGGGCAATTCAGCGAAGCAGGTCGGGGTGTAGCCCTTGGTCGTCGGCGGCTCGCCGGTGGCCAGGCCGATCTCGCGCTGGGCCATGGCGAAGCGCGTCACCGAATCCATCAGGCACAGCACTTCCAGCCCCTGATCGCGCAGGAATTCCGATAAGGCCAGCGTCATATAGGCAGCCTGACGGCGCTTCAGCGCCGGCTCATCCGAGGTGGCGACCACGACAATGGCGCGTTTCAGGCCCTCGGGTCCGAGCGTTTCTTCAATAAATTCGCGCACTTCGCGGCCGCGTTCGCCGATCAGCCCCACCACGACGGCATCGCAGGTGGCCTCTCTAGCCAGCATCGACAGCAGCACCGACTTGCCGACGCCGGAGCCGGCGAAGACGCCGAGACGCTGACCGCGGCAACAGGTGGTGAAAACGTCCATGGCGCGGACGCCGAGATTAAGCCGCTCACCGACACGGGCGCGCTTGTGTGCCGACGGTGGGGCGGCCTTGAGCAGATAGCCTTCCTTGCCTTGCGGCAGGGGGCCGAATTCATCAATGGCCTGACCGAAACTATCGACGATGCGGCCGAGCCAGGCGGTGGTGGGGTAGACCTTGGCACCTTCGGCGGAAATGCGGATTTCCGCGCCGGGGGTCACGCCTTCGACCGGCCCGAACGGCATCATCAGCGCGCGGTCTTCACGGAAGCCGACGACTTCAACGGGCAGGGGGGTATCATGGCGACGGATGATCTCGCAGCGCGCCCCAACCTGCATGTAACTTAGGCCACCCTTGGCCTCGATCAACAGGCCATTGACCACCGCCACGCGCCCGTAAACGCGCAAGGGTTCGATATTTTTCACCATGTCGACGAGATCTTGCATGGCGGCGAGTATGGTAAATGAGAGCTTAAGAAAGGTTAACGGGCACGTTAAGAAAGCAAGAAACCCCAGCACCATTTTGCGAACGCTTCGCTTTTTGGGAGGTATAAGGATCTTGTACCCACCCGGCTTTAGTGGGGAGGGGGACCGACGCGCGTCAGCGCGTTGGTGGTGGGGTATCTTGCTTTCTACACGACTTGACCGCCTGCATTGCACCTGGTCTAAATGCGCAGGGGGATGGAATGCGCGCCTATTATACCGCTGACCGGACGAAATTTTTCAGTGACACGGATGCGCATATCATCTTGAACTGACCTTGCGCCATCGCCATGATCTTGAAGAGAACCAAAAAGGCGTGTGGTTGCAGCAGATCAATATCCTGCGTGGGGCCCTGAAAGACGCACCGGATTTCACCCTCTATTTCGAGTTCTCCATCCCGCGCATGGGCAAGCGCGCCGATGCCGTGGTGGTGATTGGCGACTGTATCTTCGTTATCGAGTTCAAGGTTGGCGGCGCCACCTTCGATCGCCACGCTATCGAGCAGGTCGAGGACTATGCGCTCGATCAGGTGGCAGCCCCCCTCTGTCTGGCGGTGACAGATCTCGGCGCGGTGATCCGCATGATCGCGGCTCATCACAAGACACCGTTCGATGCGAACCAATGGGCGGCCAGCGGTTATCGGCCAACGCCAACGATTATCGAAGCGGCGCGGGCGCTCTATGCCCGTCATGAGGTGGCCGATATCACCCGCTCGGACGCCGATGCCATTAATCTTGGCCGCACGCAGGATATCATCGCCGGCGTGATCGAGGGCGCCAAGGTTGGTCACCGTAAGGCGATCTGTTTCGTCACCGGCGTGCCGGGCGCCGGCAAAACTCTGGCGGGTTTGAATATCGCCGCCCAGCGCAGCGAAAGCCACGCCGACGAACATGCGGTATTTCTCTCCGGCAATGGCCCTTGGTCGATGTGCTGCGCGAGGCCCTGACTCGCGATCAGGCCAGCCGCACCGGCCAGTCGAAAGCCCATGTCGAACGCAAGGTGCGCACCTTTATCCAGAACATCCATAAGTTCCGCGATGAATATGTCCATACGACGGACGCGCCGGTCGAGCATGTGGTGGTGTTTGACGAGGCCCAGCGCGCCTGGACGAAACATCAGGCGTCGAAATTCATGCAGTCGAAACGCGGTGTCGCCGATTTCGACATGTCCGAGCCGGAATTCCTGCTCAGCGTCATGGACCGTCACGCCGACTGGTGCTCGGTGGTCTGCCTGATCGGCGGGGGCCAAGAGATCAATACCGGCGAGGCGGGCTTGTCTGAATGGATGGCGGCGATCCGCGATCGCTTCCCGCATTGGCAGGTCCACGCCTCGGCGCAGATCGTCCAGCCAGATTACGATCTGAACCGCGAGACGAAGCGTTTTATCGCCACCGAGCAGGTCAATATGCACGATGATCTGCATCTCGGCGTTTCAATGCGCTCCTTCCGCGCCGAAACCCTGTCGGACTTTATCTCTCACCTGCTCAACGGCGATGCGGCCTCGGCGCGTCAGGCGCACGAAAAGCTCGAAAGCTACCCTATCTTTCTGACGCGCGATCTGGCCGCTGCCCGGGCCTGGCTGCGCCATCAGGCGCGCGGGTCTGAGCGTTATGGTCTGGTGGCGTCATCGGGTGCGGCCGGAGGGTATCTATATCAAGGCGGCGATCGATCCGCCCAACTGGTTTCTGAATGATCGCAGCGATGTGCGCTCGTCCTTCTATCTGGAGGAGGTTGCCAGCGAATTCGACGTGCAGGGGCTGGAACTGGATTTCACCGGTGTGTGTTGGGACGCTGACTGGCGCTATGTCGACGATGGCTGGCAGGCGTGGAATTTCAAGGGCACGAAGTGGCAGAAGGTGAGCGCCGATATGCGCCGGCTCTATCTGAAAAATGCCTATCGCGTCCTGCTCACCCGCGCACGGCAGGGCATGGTGATCTTTGTGCCGCCGGGCGATGACGCCGATCCGACCCGCCCCAAAAGCTTCTATGATGAGACATGGGCGTTCCTGCAAAGCTGCGGTTTGCAAGCTTTAGGCGTATGATCTAATATTATTTGATCATAAAATAAACGTGTGAGGTTGCCATGCCGTCGATGAGTGTATCCCTGTCCGACAAGATGCGCGGCTTTATCAAATCGCGTGTTGAAGGCGGCGATTATCATAATGAGAGCGAATATATCCGAGATCTGGTGCGCCGCGATCAGGAGCGCCTGAAGCATGAGGATGCTTTGGAAGCCGAACTGGACGCTGCTGAAGCCAGCGGGATCAGTGATAGAACGCTGCCGGATATTATGAAAGCCGTCAAAGAAAGACTAAAAGCCAATGGCCGTCTATAAACTGGCCTAGGCGGCGGATATCAAGCTTGAACGGATCTATGAATATTCCCTGCTGAAATTTGGCGCTCAGCAAGCTGATGCCTACTATAAGGCTTTACACGAAACCTTTGATTTGCTTGCCGCCATGCCATTAATGGGGCGAGAGTTTCGCGGTCGTCGCCGTCATGAACATGCTGAACATATCATTTTTTATCGTCCCACCCGTGACGGCATCTTAATCGTTCAACTCTTGCATAAGAGTGAGAATGTGGCCTCAAAGATGAGGTAGGGGCGTTCCCAAAATATTGATCAGGCGGTTAGTGGCCTCTCATGCTATAATCCCAGTCCGAGGCGGGGTTTTTGAGGAGTCCTGACCATGTTCTTTATGAAAGATGCGGCGTCACAGGTATTGGATATCAATGTTGGCCGCGTGCTGGAGATGTTTCGCAGCGGCATTCTGGATCGTGAGCAGGCCCGCGAAGGGCTGACGCGCTATTTTGAAGGCGCCGCCCGCCACGATTCATCCGATCTGTCGGTTTATCTGACGCGCATCATCGAACGGGTCGATACCGGCGCGCTGGAACCCAAGGAAGCGCGGATGCGACTGGTCAAGGCGGCCCTGGCGTCGGAAAAGAACGATCTGCGCTATGCCGATATCCTCCACAGCATGGCCGAGACCGTTTAATCCCGTTGGAGTCCGCGCAATGTGCGATGCGGGCGTGAGATGCACAGCCGCCTCAATACCGCATTTTTATTTTCCGGACTCTTTCGTGCCCGGATTTCCTCTCAGTGTGTGATTCAAATGACTCACTCACTAAAAAGGACCGTGAAAATCCTGTGCATAAAGAGAATCGTTGACTCGCGACTCTTGTGCCCGATTCGCAAATCACCCTAGGCCTTTAGACTTAGTTTTAAACTGAGTTGTTAAGCTTAACGAATCTTAAGGGATTTCCTGTTTAGCATGAAGGTTAACGGTGTCCGCATATCGCGGCCGCTCTTTCGTTACCCACAAGCCGGGAGGGGCTTATATGCGCGTACTATTGATTGAAGACGACAGCGCGACAGCGCAAAGCATCGAGCTGATGCTGAAGTCGGAAGGCTTTAACGTCTATACGACCGATCTCGGCGAAGAGGGTATCGATCTCGGCAAGATCTACGATTACGATCTGATCCTGCTCGACCTGAGCCTGCCGGACATGTCCGGTCTGGAAGTGCTGCGCCAGTTGCGCGTCGGCAAGATCAACACCCCGATCATGATCCTGTCGGGCACGTCGGAAATCGACACCAAGGTCAAGACGCTCGGCTCCGGCGCTGACGACTACATGACCAAGCCTTTCCACAAGGACGAACTGATCGCGCGCATTCACGCCGTTGTCCGTCGTTCCAAGGGCCACGCCCAATCGGTTATCCGCACCGGCGACATCGTCGTCAACCTGGATGCCAAGACCGTTGAAGTTTCCGGCAACCGCGTCCACCTGACCGGCAAGGAATACGAAATGCTTGAGCTTCTGAGCCTGCGCAAGGGCACGACGCTCACCAAGGAAATGTTCCTCAACCACCTTTACGGCGGTATGGACGAGCCCGAACTGAAGATCATCGACGTGTTCATCTGCAAGCTGCGCAAGAAGCTGGCCGTGGCCGCCGATGGCAATCACTACATCGAAACCGTCTGGGGCCGTGGCTACGTGTTGCGCGATCCGCACGAACAAGGCTCGACGGTCGCCGCTTAATCCGCGCGCCGCGTCTTTACGAGTATCGAAAAAGCCTGCCGACCTCTCTCGGCAGGCTTTTTTTTGCGCTTTTCATGGCCCGCCATTTGGGGTCAGTTTTTATTATCAGTTCATTCACCCATTTCGTAAATTCAAGAATAAACAATAGGTGGTAGCCTGATTTTGTATCGAAGCCGCCAGTATGTCGCTGGCCGCTTCCTGCGCTGGGGCTGGCTATGACGACAGGTTTTCGCACATTCAACGTTCTCTTCCTTAGCGCGCATAATGCCGCGCGCTCCATCCTCGCCGAGGCGCTGCTCAACCGACTGGGCGCCGGCCGTTTTGAAGCGCGCTCGGCCGGTTTTGATCCGGCGCCGGACATCAGTCCTTACGCGCTGGCGCTGCTGAGCAAGATCAACTATCAGGCCGATCGCCTGTCCGCCAAGGCGATGCCGGCCGTGATCGGCGCAGAGGATCCCGGCTATGATTTTGTTATCCGCCTGTCGCCCGATCGCCGCACCCGCCAAGACGGGCAGCGTCGTATGCCGCAGTTCCTCGGCCAGCCGGTCATGATCGATTGGCACATGCCCGATCCGTCCGACATGATGGGCTCGTCCGGCGCCATCGCTGCTGCCTATTCCGATATTTTCAATCACCTGGCGGCACGCCTCGACGCCATGGCCAATTTGCCGATCGAGATGCTGGAAAGCGCCGGTATCACGCAGCGCCTCGAACGCATGGGCGGAGAGGCCTTACGCTTCGCCGCTTGATTTAGCTCGTCGGCCGTGAAAAATGCTCAATATATTGAATTATATTGATAAAATGGTGTTTTCATGTATATTGAATCGCAAGGTTTCGGCTGTTTTGCGCCAAAAGCTTGCGAAATCCTCCGTGGTTTTGATTTGGGATTTCCGGTTCTGAGTGGCCGTGCTTGTATGTGGTTCTGTTATCCGTGAGGGCCGTCCATGCTTCCCAAGCCGCCAGCCAAACCCAGTGGTGCTGACCTATTTCGCTCTGAGCTGGATCAGATCCTTGATCCTGACCATGAGTTGGT
>NZ_AQWM01000001.1 GCF_000376105.1 Asticcacaulis benevestitus DSM 16100 = ATCC BAA-896 | reverse complement strand
GGTGAAGAAGTCGAAATCGTCGGCATCCGTCCGGTTCAGAAGACGACCTGCACGGGCGTTGAAATGTTCCGCAAGCTGCTCGACCAAGGTCAAGCTGGTGACAACGTCGGCGTTCTGCTGCGCGGCACCAAGCGTGAAGACGTTGAGCGCGGCCAGGTTCTCTGCAAGCCCGGCTCGATNACGCCGCACACGAAGTTCGTGGCTGAAGCCTACATCCTCACCAAGGAAGAAGGCGGTCGTCACACGCCGTTCTTCACCAACTACCGTCCGCAATTCTACTTCCGTACCACCGACGTGACGGGCATCATCCGCCTGCGCGAAGGCGTGGAAATGATCATGCCTGGCGATAACGCCGAGCTGGACGTTGAACTGATCACCCCGATCGCCATGGAAGAGAAGCTGCGCTTCGCTATCCGTGAAGGTGGCCGCACCGTCGGCGCCGGCGTCGTTGCCAAGATCGTGGAATAGTTGAAGGCGAGGGGCCGCAGGATACGTACTTTGGCCCCTCGACCCCGATACACGACGGTGGTTAGATAACGACCGATAAAACTAAAAAGACCTCCGGCTTTAGGGCCGGGGGTCTTTTTAGTTTTGCAGGCTGCTAATTAATCGCTGTCGCGTTATGGGATCAAAGGGCCTGCGGCCCTTCGCCTTCAAACCTCACCTAAGACCGGCGCAACCACCTGATCCCAGATATCACCACCGGAACGCCCCATAGCGCCACCATGATTGATGGTTTCGAGCGGGCCGTCTGACATGTAGATATGCAGCGGCACGTAGCGCATATTGAGCGGGCCTTCCTCGATCTGCACAGCCGGGAAATCCAGACCGAATTTCGTCAGGTCGGGCTCCAGGCGCAGGTGCAGCGCTTCATCGAGATAACCGTCTGTGAAATCGAAATGGCTGCGCATCCGCCAACTCACCACATCGGAGACGTGCGGCAAGATGCGGCGGGTATTCTCGGCCGCCACAAAAGCCGGCAGGAACTGCGTGATCGGATCGTAGCCCCATTGCTGGAGCGCGACGGTGGCGTCCACCACACCATAAGGCGGAATCACCACCCAGGCATGGCCCAGAACGGCATCTTGGAAATCCTGAAAATCGTGCCGGTAAAACCCGCAGCACAGACCACGGGTGAGGACTTCGAAAGTGGTCGAGCCAATGACGCTGAAACTCCAGATGCCAAGCCGGTCGAGCATCCGCGCCATCATGGTCGAGGCCTCGACGCAGCCGCCGTGCCAGTTGTCAGCCTCAAAGGCGGAAATGATCAGTTCGCACAGCTTGGGCACGACGGTTCGCAAATGCGCATCATAGGCTGCGTCACGCGGACGAAGCTGCACCCAGCGCGCATAGGATTCGCGCAAGCTGGTCGGATTGAGGCTTGAGGGCTGATCGTAAAAACCGAATTGGGAGGTATCGACGCCGGCCGCGCGCAACTCGGCATCGAGCTTGCGAAACTCGTTGTCTGAGTCGGCCAGGGGAGAGGAGGGTTCCGGCCCTGACGCTTGCATACACTTGCCTTTTAAAGAGGGAATATGGCGGTTAGCCTGTTCGAAGGATGAAGTCCACCACGATCAGAAATCCATGCGGTTCGATGCGACGATATGTTCTGTTTGGAGATGAAATGGCTATAGGCGCAGGGCAGGTTTGGCGCTATGGTTTGCACATGCGAATACTTTTCATGTTGGCGGGTTTGTTGTTTGTCGGGCTGGGCATCATCGGGGCCTTTCTGCCCGTCATGCCGAGCACGGTGTTTTTCATCGTTGCCGCCATTTTCTTCGCGCGCTCCAACCCGGCGTGGGAGGCGAAGATCATGAACCATCCGAAGATCGGCCCGCCCATCCGCGCCTTTCGTGAGCGCGGCGCCATCACCCAAAGCGCCAAGATCGCCGCTGTTTCGGCCATGGCGGTCAGTTCCGTACTGTCGGGCTATCTTATGCGCCACCACGGCTATTGGGCTTTCGTGCCAAGTATGGTTTGTGCCCTATGCGCCGTCTTCATCCTGACGAGACCCTCCCAATAAGAAACCTGATCCGCAACCACAATACGGAAACAAACGGCGCACGCTAAAAGGAAATTGGTCGTATCGGCTGCAACCGCTTGACGCAGGCGTCAGGCACGGACTAGCTTCACCGCCTTGGCCTACGTTGGGAGTGCGCCTGTGAAATCCGTCCGTTTACCCCTGGTCCTGATGGGATCGTTTTTGATGACCACCACCATGATGACGGGAGCCACGATGGCGCAGACACCAGTCGCCAGCGCGCAACAGGCCTACCTTACGCCAGAGCGCGTCTTCGCCGATCCGGCGCTTTCCGGCCCCGGCGCCAGCGGCGTCAAGTTATCGCCCGACGGCACGCTGCTGACCTGGCTGAAGCCCAAGGACAGCGATCATAATATTCAGGACCTATGGGCCGTGCCTGTTAAGGGCGGCGAGCCGTTTCTCTTGGTCGACGCTAACAGCCTGTCCTCGGCGGACAAGGTGCTTTCCGAGGCCGAGAAGTCACGCCGTGAGCGGATGCGCGTGTCGGCGCGTGGCGTCGTGGCTTACGAATGGTCGGAGAACAGCCAGTCGATCCTGCTGCCGCTCGATGGCGACATCTATCTCGTCGATCGCGCCAGCCGCAAGGTCAGCCGCCTGACCGAAACCGCCGGGGATGAGGTGGACGCCAAGCTGTCCCCCAAGGGCGGCGCGGTCGCCTTTGTCCGCGACCAGACCCTGTATCTCAAAGATCTAAAGACTGGGACCGAGACCCAATTGTCGCCGAAGGGCGAGGGCACCACCACCTACGCTACGGCCGAGTTTATCGCCGAGGAAGAACTCGATCGTCACACCGGATATTGGTGGAGCCCGTTGGCGACCCAGATCGTCTACCAGAAGACCGATGAAAGCGGCGTCGACATCGCCCAACGGGTCGAGATCGGCGGCGAGGGTGTCAAGATCATTGATCAGCGTTATCCGTTTGCCGGCAAGCCTAACGCTGTGGTCGAACTGTACGTAAAGACGCTTGGCGGCGGCGATGTGAAGGTGGATCTCGGCAGCAATCCGGACATCTATCTGACGCGGGTCAATTGGGCGAAGGATGGTAAGAGTTTCTACGTTCAGCGTCTGAGCCGCGACCAGCACACGCTGGACCTGCTTCAGGTCGATCCGGTGACTGGCGTTTCAAAAGTCATCCTGTCAGATACATCTGGCACCTGGGTTGAACTACACGATGATTTCCGCCTGCTGGCCGATGGCAGCTTCATCTGGTCATCCGAGCGCGATGGCAACAAGCACGTCTATTACTATGGCTCAGACGGCAAGCTGATCCGTCAGGTGACGCATGGCGACTGGCCGGTCGATAGACTGGCTGATATCAATGAAAAGACCGGTGAGCTTTATTTTGAGGCCTCGAAGGAGACACCGATCGAGCACGGCCTGTACAAGGTCAGCTACAAGACGCCGGGTGAGCCGGTGGCCCTTACAAAGGCCGGCGGCTGGTGGTCGGTCTCGGTCTCCGGCGGCGGTGCGGCCTTTATCGGCAGCTATTCCGATCCAAAGACCCCGACGCAAAGCGCGCTTTACGATGGAACGGGCAAGCGACTGCGCTGGATCGAGGAAAACAAGCTCGACGCCAAGCATCCCTACTATCCCTACAAGGACACCTATAGCCAGCCGGAATTCGGCGAACTGACGGCGGCCGATGGCGAAAAGCTGGAATACTACCTCCTCAAGCCGCGCGGTTTCGACCCGGCGAAAAAGTATCCGGTCATCGTGTCGATTTACGGTGGTCCTGCTGCCAAGACGGTCAAGAAGACCTGGGTCTCGCCGGCCACGCGTCTGTGGCAGGAATCCGGCTATATCGTCTTCTCGCTCGATAACCGCGGCACCCCCGGTCGTTCGGTCAAGTTTGGCCGCTCGATCTACAAGTCGTTTGGCGGACCGGATATCGACGATCAGATCATGGGCGCCAACTGGCTGAAAACCCTGCCCTATGTCGATGGTGACCATATTGGCATCACCGGCTGGTCACAGGGCGGGTTCGTGACCCTGATGGCGATGACGGCCAAAGATACGCCGTTTGCCGCCGGCGCCGCTGGTGCGCCGCCGTCGCAATGGCAGCTTTATGATACCGCCTACACCGAGCGTTACATGTCGACCCCGCAGGATAATCCGAAAGGCTATGCCGGCGGAGATGTGCTGAACCGCATCGATAACCTCAAGCCCGGTGAGCTGTTGCTGATGCACGGTATGGCCGATGACAATGTGCAGCTCACCAACTCGACACGGGTGATGGCGGCCCTGCAAAAGAAGGGCGTACCGTTCGAACTGATGCTCTATCCGGGCGAACGGCACGGTCTCAAGGGCAATGAGCGCAATTTGCAGAAGTTTCGGCTGCAGCTTGATTTCTTCAATCGTAAGCTCAAAGCTGGTTCATAAAACATATCAGGCGGGTCCTTTAGTGGCCCGCCTTTTTCATATCTGAGATTACAAACGCTTCATGACAGCTAATTAAGTTGTATCCGGCGGTACCTGTGACCAAAATGTGTTCATAGCTTCCGGAGAGGAGGCGCCACTAAGGAATGCGAGCATGAAAACTTTTGCCCTGATCACCACTGCTTCGGTCTGCGCCCTGGGCCTGATGGCCGCCAATACCGCTTCGGCCCATACCGAGGTTGAACTGACCAACATCGCCGCCCGCGTTGTTGTCACCCCGGAAAATCGCGATGATGTTGAGCTGAAGGTCGTCTACGGCACGGCCAAGGTGCCGGTCATCATGGTGCGCACCAAGGGCAATACGCTGGTGGCCGATGGTAAGCTGAAAAGCCGCAATCTGAACTGCAAAGCCGGCGGCGTGACGATCGGCGGTCTGGGGCAGGTGGCCAATGCCGATCTGCCGACCGTCTATATCAAGGTGCCGCTCGACGCCAAGGTCTCGGCTGGCGGGGCCACCTACGGCACGGTTGGCGCTAGCAAGACGCTGGAATTCAGCGAAGGCGGTTGCGGTAACTGGCAGATTGCAAGCGTGGCGGGACGGGCCCAGGTCAATATCGGCGGTTCCGGCGACATCAATCTGGTCGATACGGCCGACGCCGAAGTCAATATCGGTGGTTCCGGCAACTTTACTGCCAACTCAGTGGGGGCGCTTGAGGCCAATATCGGCGGCAATGGCGATATCGCCATCAATAAGGTCAATGGCCAGATCTCGGTCAATATCGGTGGCTCCGGCAATGTGAAGCTGGCCAGCGGAACGGCGCCGAGCATGGAAGTCAATATCGCCGGCTCAGGCGATGTCCGCTTTGGCGGTGAAGCGAAGGGACTTGAGGTCAATATCGTCGGGTCGGGCGATGTGCGCGTCCGGTCGGTGAGCGGCAATATAGAGAAGTCGATCATGGGCTCGGGTAATGTCATCGTCGGTCAGTGGTAGCTCCAAGCGCCATGGGACATCCAGTTTGGTAAGGGTAAAGCCCGCCCGAGCTGATGCGAGGCGCTCTGCGGCGCCTGAGTTAAAAATGAATTTCTCCTACCGGATGAATCCTTGCTTTAGCCCTTTACAGGCTTAACCCCTGTGTTAACGATTTAGCCCGGCAGAGCGACCCTCTGCCGGGCTTGGAGTTTTTTGGGGGCGGAAAACGTGTTTGAGGAAGAGGTCAGGCGGCGCATACATTTTGCTCCTGAGCCCGCGTGGGTCAAGATTCAGGATTTCAAGCGCCCGGCCACGCTCGATCAATCCATGGCACCCTACGGTTTCTATACCTGGCTGGTCGATGACCAGTCGCGGCTCGATCTGCATCCGCACCGCTATAACCGCACCATCGAAGAGGTGGTGAACCTGTCGGCCATGAGCTATCTGGCCAATGTCACCCTGCCGTTCAATCCCTATTATGACGACCTGACCATCCACCATATCCGCATCCTGCGCGGCGATGAGGTGATCGAGGTCGATGTCAAATCGCGCTATATCGTCATGCGCCGCGAGCGCAGTTTCGAACGTCTGGTGCTCGATGGCCGCTGGACCATGGCCATTACCCTGCCGGATGTGCGGGTGGGGGATATCATCGACACCGCCATGACGCTTGCCGGTGACCCGGCCTGTTTCCAGGGCGAATTTTCGGTGCCGGTGATGTTACAGAACGTCATCTACTGGGACAAGCGCCACGCCCGCCTTCTGGTGCCGCCGCAGCGCCAGATCTATATGCGGCCGTTTCCGCTCGGCTGGACCGAACCCAAGGTCAGCAAACTGGATGATGGCTACAGCGAAATTCTGTTCGAGGCCGAGCATATCCGTGAGTGCGACTACGAGTCCGACAGCCCCGGTTGGGTGATGCCGGTACGTGGCGCCTATGCCTCCAGTATCGACAACTGGCCGCGCGTCGGCGATGTCATGCGCACCGGCTTTGAGGGCGATAACAATTATCCCGAAGGCCTGCTGGCGGTCATCCAACAGATCGAGGCGGATCACGACAAGGTGGCCGATCGCATAGTTGCTGCCGTGCGCTGGGTACAGGAAAGCATCCGCTACTTCGCGTTTTCGTTCGGGGAGGGTGGTTTTGTGCCGCGCACCCTGAAGGAAATCTATGCCGACCGTATCGGTGACTGCAAGGACGTGTCGAAAATGATCGCGGCTATGCTGACGAAGATGGGGGTGGAAAGCTGGCCGGCCTTGGTTGATACTAAGCGTGGCTTCGACCTGATCAACACCCAGCCGCGACTAGGGTCCTTCAACCACTGTATCTCCATGTGCGTTCACGAAGGGCGCATGTACTGGTTCGAGGGCACGTCGGATGTGGCGCAGGGCGGCGATCTGGCCCATATGGCGCAGAACGATCTCGGCTACGCCCTGATCCTCAAGCCGGGCGGTGATCTGGTCCGCATGATGGACAAGCAGCCGGCGCTTGATTACGAGGTTCGAGAGGTTATCCATCTGCCCGAAAAGAAGGGTGAGGAGACCCTGATCGAGATCGACTACATCTATCGCGGCGCCCGCGCCGATGGCGTGCGGCGCGAACTGCGCCATCAGAGCCTGACAAGCTATGTCGAGGATCGCTGCGCCCTGTTCAGCTATATCTACGGTATGAACATGTGCGCCATCCCGCAGATGATCGACGATCGCGGGCTCAATGAAATCACCATTACCACCCTGGTCACGACCGATAACCCGTGGCACCGAGGCGGTGGCGACAAGGTCTTCTTCAGTCCGGAATCGGGTTTCGACTATGTGCTGGAAGAGCCCGAAGGCCGCCGGCGCTTTCCGTTCGATATCGGCGATGTCCGCGAAGGCCGGATCACCACCCTGATCAAAACCGGCCTGACTCTGGTCTGGCCCGAAAAGGCGAAGGTATGGGATTTCGGCGGGCTTCGCCTCAGTTTTACACCGCATCAGACGGCCGAAGGCTATGAGGCGGTACGTGACTACACCGTGGTCAGGCCGTGGCTTTCCGCCGATGAGAAGATGGCGCTGGATCGTGCCTATAGCGAGATCGGCACCTATGATCGCATGAGTATCTGCGTGCCGGCGCAACCGGCGCTTTCATGGCTGCCGGGCTTTATCACCCGCGCTGCGATCTGGGGCGGTCTTCCGCTGGCGGGTGTCGCCATATGGCTCATCGCCCGTTTACTGTAGGCGTTTGACACACCTGACATAATCTTCTTACATGGCGTCAAGAGGCGCACCAAGCGCCTCATGATAAGATCACGGGAGAAGATTATGACGCCAGTTAACCGCCGGTCGCTGTTGGTTACCGTTGCCGCTTCATCTCTGGTCGCGGCCTGCGGCGGTGGAGGCGGGGGTAGCAGTTCCAGCGGTGGCGGCAGCAGTTCGTCATCCTCTGCCTCCAGTTCATCCTCAATTCCGGGCCGCGTCTTGCCCGATCCGGCCAGCGCGCCGGCGCTGAAGACCTTTTTCGCAGGCAAGTTCAAAATCGGCATGGCGGCCGACTTCGGCACTGCTAATGAGGCGGGCGCCAAGGCGGTTCTGCTCAAGCACGCCAACAGCCTCACCGCCGAGAGCGTCATGAAGGCCAGCCCGATCGGCGTCAGCGCGGGTGTTTATAATTTCGCGCCGGCCGATGATCTGATCGCTTTCGCCCAGGCGAATGGAATTGAGGTGAGGGGGCACGCGCTGGTGTGGCACCAGACGTCGCCGTCGTGGCTCTTCGATGGCGACCGCACGGATATGACCGCTTACAAGGCGCTGGTGCGGGCACGTCTCGAAACCTACATTACCGACGTGGTCACCCATTTCAAGGGCAAGGTCTATTGCTGGGACGTGGTCAACGAGGCGACGCGCGATGATGCCTCGGGCACCTATCGTGACTCGGAGTGGTATCGTCTGTTCGGGTCTGATTTCATCGACTACGCTTTTCATGCTGCCCGCGCCGCTGATCCTGCCGTGCAGTTGTTCATCAATGACTATTCGACGGAAGATGCCGGCAAGCGCGGGCGTCTGATGACCATTGTCCAGGGCATGATCGATCGTGGCGTGCCTGTCGATGGCGTTGGGCATCAGATGCACATCAGTATCAGTTATCCATCGGCGGCGCAGGTTGAAGCCGCCCTGGCCGATGTCGAGGCCAAGGGGTTGATCAACCACATCACCGAAATGGATGTGTCGCTCTATAACGATCCGGGCAGTTGTTTTGGTACGCCGTCGACCTGTCTGGCAGCGCTTGCGCCGGGCACGGGTGCCTATAACACGGCGCTTCAGGCCCAGGCCTTGAAATACCGCGAACTCTTTGCGGTGTTTGCCGCCCATGCCTCCGTCAAGTCGGTGACGACATGGGGCATAACGGACAAGAGTACGTGGCTTAATACCTATCCGGTCACACGCGCGAACTGGCCCTTATTGTTCGATACCTCGGCTAATCCTAAGTCTGCCTTGTGGGCGATCGTGGATCCGGCATTTGTGCCGTAATCAAAGCGCCGGCCATCATGACCTGCGGCACGGCCGGATTTGCTGTGAAAAATGCTGAATAATTGCTGCTTTGCCTGTTGCACGTTCGCCCAAGCACTGATAAACCGCACGCCTCCCATGGATGTGCCAAGGCTTACGCACTGGTCTTCCTTGAGAACTGCAGGGGTGTAGTTCAGCTGGTAGAGCGTCGGTCTCCAAAACCGGATGTCGTGGGTTCGAATCCCTCCGCCCCTGCCAATCTCTTTCGGAACGCATCCGAAAAGTGTCGTACAAATGACTTTGTGCACTCTTCTATGCGGGCCCCATAATTTGGAGGCTTGAAAATTCGTTTTCGAGCCTCATTTCTGTTGTTCGGAAGTCGCGCAATGCGGCGCTAACATAAGATAGGCGTTTTGACGGTGAAGAAACCAGAGACCAAGACAAAGACCGTTGAGCCGGGCCGCAAGGTCGCGATCGGCAAGATTGCACCGGCGGCTGCCAGTGGTAATGCCGCGACGGCGGATGCGGTCAAGACGCCGAAAAAGCCTTTCAATCCGGCGAAGTTCTTCAAGGAAGTTCAGAACGAGGCCAAGCGCATCACCTGGACGTCGCGCAAGGAAGTCTGGATCACCACCGTCATGGTGCTGATCATGGTCGTGCTGGCCGGTGTTTTCTTCTTTGTTATTGACGGCGCTCTCGGCTTCCTGACAAACTATGTCACCAAAATCGGCCAATAAGGACTAACTTACATGGCAAATCCTGCTCCCGCCGAAACGGCTGTCACGTCCAACCCGAACCACAAGTGGTACATCGTCCACGCCTATTCCAACTTCGAGAAGAAGGTGGCCGAGGCTCTGCGCGATCAGGCCAAGAGCCAGGGTCTGGAAGACAAGTTCTCGGAAATCCTCGTACCGACCGAAGAGGTCGTCGAGATCCGCCGCGGCCGCAAATTCAATTCTGAGCGCAAGTTCTTCCCCGGCTACGTGCTGGTGAAGATGCAGCTTTCCGACGAAGCCTATCACCTCGTCAAGAACACGCCGAAGGTCACCGGCTTCCTCGGTTCGGGCGCGAAGCCCATGCCGGTATCGCAAAAGGAAGTCGATCGCATCCTTGGTAACTCGGCCGCCGCCGTTGAGCGTCCGAAGCCCGTCCTGTCGTTCGACATCGGCGAAAAGGTCAAGATCACGTCCGGCCACTTTGCCTCGTTCGATGGCGTTGTTGAGTCGGTCGATCAGGAACACGCCCGTCTGCGCGTTTCGGTGTCGATCTTCGGTCGCGCCACGCCGGTCGAACTGGAATACGCTCAGGTCGAGAAGACCGGCGTTTAATCCAGTCTGGATAATCTTTCAAAAAAAGCGCTCCGGTTTTCCGGAGCGCTTTTTTTATCATTTTGACGTCAGGTCAGGTCGGTCCAGATCCAGTTCGCTTTGCGGAATATGCTCCGCATTTGGCAGGGCCGTACCGATGGCGTCTCCCATCTTCTTGCGATCCCCGACGATGATAACGCTGGCGGCGGCCGGGTCGAGGTGGGTCTTGGCAAAGGCGCTGACCTGTGCCGGCGTGACAGCCGTAACCTTGGCCGTATAGCGCTGGATTTCGGTCAGATCGATACCGTAGAAGGCCAGGTCGCCCAGCACATTGGCCAGTCCGTCAGCGCTGCTTAAGGCGCGGCCATAACCACCCACCAGCACCGATTTGCGCGCCGTCATCTCGTCCGCCCCGACAGGCTCGCTCCCCAGACGCGTCATCTCGGTCTTGATCAGGCCCACCACCTCGGCTGCCGATTCGTTCTTGGTCTGAGTGGCCGCCGTGAAACCACCTGTGGTTTGGCGTGGCGACAGGCCCGAACTTGCGCCATAGGAAAGGCCCCGTTTGATACGGATTTCCTGATTGAGGCGCGCCGAGTAACCGCCGCCGAGCACCGTATTGGTCACTAGTCCGGGATAGTAGTCGACGGCCTTGCGTGAAATGGCCGTTTTGGCGACGAAAACCGCCGCCTGGCCGGTGCCTGGCAGATCGATGATGAGATCGCGCGGTGCGGCGGTCGGGGTGACGGTCGGCGCGGTCAGTGCGGCGCCGGCGGGTGCTTTCCAGTCACCAAAGGTCTTGCGGGCAAGCGCGAACCCTTCCTCCGGTGTGATATCGCCGGTCAGCACAAGCACGGCATTATCCGGGCGCCAGGCCGAGTCATGGAAGCGCACGAGGTCGTCACGCCCGATCTTCGGCAGGGAATTCGGTGTGCCGCCGATAACGTGTCCCATCGGCGTGCCGGCGTAGAGCACCGGGGCGGAAATATAGCCCGCCAGGGTACTGGGGCGTTGATAATTGACTTTCAGGTCATCGAGCGTTTGCGTGCGTACCCGCTCGATCTCCTCGGCGCTGAAGGCCGGGTGTTGGGCGACATCGGCCATGATATCGAGGGCCGGCACCAGGTTCGTCTTCACGACATTGAGGCGCAGCGATGATAACTCCCAGTCTGAACCGGCCGAAAGCTCGGTGCCGAGCGCCTCGCTTTGCACCGCGATGTCCTGCGACGAACGGGTGGTGGTGCCTTCGGTTATGACATTGGCCATCAGGCTGGCGGTTCCGGCCTTGCCGGCCGGATCGGACGAAGCGCCCGCCTTGGCCAGCAGTCGTACCGCGACCAGCGGCAGATCGGAACTATGGGCGACAATGACCTTGAGGCCATTGGGCAAAATCTGTTCGCTCGGCACCGGCAGTACCGGGTCGACGGCCTTGCCAAGTGGCGGCATCGCCTCACGCAGATCGGCGGGGCGCAGGGCATAGACCTCGCCGGTAAACTTGACGCTGGCGACCGTCGGAGCGATCGGCGTTGCTTCTGTTTCTCCCTTCGGGCGTTCGGACTCCGAAAGATAACGGATGGTGGTCGAACGGTTGGCCGCCAGATATTTGCGCGCGGCCGCCTGAACATCGGCGGCGGTCACCGCCGACAGTTCGGCGACGGCGCTGTTGGCGCGGGCGGCGTCCCCCTCAATCAGCATGGCGGCGCCAAGGGCAAACGCGCGATCATCGATGCTTTCACGATTGCGCACGGTGGCGGCGATGAGTTCCGTCTTGGCCTCTTCGAGCTCGCTGGCGGATACCGGCTTATCACGCAGGTCAGCGATCTGGGCGGCCAGCAAGGCTTCACCTTCGGCGGGTGTCTTGCCATCCGACATGATAGCGCCGAAATAGATCAGACCGCCCTGCGCCGACATGTCGCCGTTTGACAGCACTTCAGTGGCCACCTGCTTGTCATAGACGAGGCTGTTATAGAGCCGCGAAGACTTGCCGCTGGACATGATGGCATTGAGCACCTTCACGGCGGCAGCATCCTTGTCGGAAGCCTTGGGTCCAAGCCAGGTCATAACCACGGCGGGGAGGGGGACGTTGGGGCCATAGGTGGTGACGGCTTTGGCGGCTGTACGTTCCGGTTCCACCGCCGTGACGCGGGGTAGGGGCGTCGACGGGTTTTTCAACTTGCCGAGATACTGATCGATCCAGCCATTGAGCTGGCTTTCGTCGAAATTGCCAACCACGATCAGGGCGGCGTTATCCGGGCGATAATAGGTGGCGTGGAAAGCGCGCACATCATCTATCGTCGCCGCGTCCAGTTCTTCGATCGAGCCGATGCCAGGGCGCTTGTAAGGATGCACGGCGTAAGAATATTGCGGAATATACAAGGAGAACAGGCGGCCATAGGGCTGGGCCAGCACCCCCTGGCGCAGTTCTTCCTTCACCACATCGCGCTCGGAGACGAAATTGGCCTGATCAACCACCAGGGCACCAAGGCGTTGCGATTCCGCCCACAGAAGGCGCTCCAGATGCTGGGCGGGCACCGTTTCAAAATAGTTGGTGAGATCATCCCAGGTCGAGGCATTGTTGTTACCGCCGACGTCCTCGGTCAGGCGGTCCAGACTTTCGGGAGGCATGTCGCGGGTCGCCTTGAACATCAGGTGTTCGAACAGGTGGGCGAAACCGGAGCGACCGTTGGGATCGTCCTTGGAGCCGACGCCATACCACATCTGAATGGTGACGTTGGGCGTCGTGGTGTCGCGCGAATAGAAGACCTTCAAGCCGTTCGGCAGCGTGCGCGTCGTGTAGGGGATGGCCGGCACGTTTATTGGCGCTGTGGCGGGCGCCGTTTGCGCCGTGACCGTGGCCGGTATAGCCGCCATCAGCAGGGCGGCTAGAGGCCAGGCAAGGGGCGAGCGGGAGAGGTTGGTCATAAGCCTGGATTTCGTCATGTCTTGCCTGCTGCTGAAAGTTGAGAGTGGAACTATTCTCATGCCCGCGATATATGTAAAGACCCAAGTGCGGATAAGATTTGGCCTTATCTTGCAAGGGGATGGCTTGCCAAGCGGTATCAAACCCGCTATAGCGCCCGCTCTTCGTATCACAACGAGGATAAAACCGTGGGAGGAGAGATCCACACCACGGCTCACAATGTGCCTTTTCTTGGCACTCTAGGAGATATCTAATGGCTAAAAAAATCCTGGGCTATATCAAGCTCCAGGTGAAGGCCGGCTCTGCCACGCCTTCGCCCCCCATCGGTCCTGCACTGGGCCAACGCGGCGTTAACATCATGGGTTTCTGTAAGGAATTCAACGCCCGTACCGAAAACGTGGAAAAGGGTACGCCCCTGCCGACCATCATCACGGTCTATCAGGACAAGTCCTTTACCTTCGTCACGAAGACGCCGCCGGCGACCTTCTTCATCAAGCAAGCCCTGAACCTGAAGTCCGGTTCGAAGCTTCCCGGCCGCGAAGTCGCCGGTTCGATCACGCGCGGTCAACTGCGCGATATCGCCGAAAAGAAGATGAAGGATTTGAGCGCAATCGACCTGGACGCCGCCACCCTGATCATTGAGGGTTCGGCACGTTCCATGGGCCTGAAGGTGGTGGATTAATATGACCAAAACTGCAAAACGCATTCAAGCCTGGGATGTCGACGTCAACAAGTCCTACGGTCTGACCGAAGCCCTCGGCGTGGTTAAGGCCAACGCCAAGGCGAAGTTCGACGAAACCGTTGAAATCTCCATCAACCTGGGCGTTGACCCGCGTCACGCCGACCAGCAGGTCCGTGGCGTTGTCAACCTGCCGTCCGGCACCGGTAAGGACGTTCGCGTCGCCGTGTTCGCCAAGGACAAGAAGGCTGAAGAAGCTCTCGCTGCTGGCGCTGAAGTCGTTGGTGCCGAAGACCTGGTCGAAAAGATCATGGGCGGCTTCATGGATTTCGACCGCGTCATCGCGTCCCCGGACATGATGGCCCTGGTTGGTCGCCTCGGTAAGGTGCTTGGTCCCCGTGGCCTGATGCCGAACCCGAAGGTTGGCACCGTGACCCCGAACGTGGCTCAGGCCGTCAAGGACGCCAAGGGCGGCGCCGTTGAGTTCCGTGTCGAAAAAGCCGGTATCGTTCACGTCGGCGTCGGCAAGGTGAGCTTCACCACCGAAGCCCTCGAACTGAACGTCAAGGCTCTGGTCGATGCGCTGGTTCGCGCTCGTCCGTCCGGCGCCAAGGGTATGTACGTCAAGAAGATCGCTTTGTCTTCGACGATGGGCCCTGGCGTGAAGGTCGATACGGCCTCCGCTTCCTAAGCTGATCTTGCGGCAGGGTGACCTGTTGCAAACCGTTAAAAGCCGCTTCCGATCCGTCGGGGGCGGCTTTTTCTATGCTGCAGAGCTTTTTAAGTCAAAGCGGGCGGCTAAATTTGCAGGTCTTTGCAAAAAGACGGGTGCTATATTACTTTTAATTCACTCGACATATATAAGCGTTTGTAGCATTTTCGGCTCATGATATTTCGTCTTTGAATAACGCGGTTGCTTTTTATAGTTTTTGCGACATCTGTGATTTGGGCGATGCTACATAGTTTCAATTCTATATTTGAAACGCAGGTTTTATCTGAGTGAACTTCCTCTCCGGGTTGCCGCAGCTCAGGTAATGTGGGGGAGGGTGTAGGCGCACCTTCCCCTTTTTAATATCCGTCATCTCAAAAAGAGCAAAGTGATGGGTGCTTTATGTAAACTGCGCCACAACATGCCGGCTTTCACACCCATTCACTCTGAATTGCAAAGTTCAACGATAATCTTAAAGCCTGTATTCGCGCTCGAAATCTCGTCAGAATCGGCTCAAGTTCGCTTTTCTTATTTAAATAAGCGCGGAACAGGGGCTGACATGTCAGTTTATGAAGCCATCTACAAGGTGATGCTGTCCGTTCCGAGCGGCACGGGTGAAATGTTGGCGCATGTCAAGGACATCATCCGCACGACCGCCAGTCATAATCGCCAGGTCGTGTTGGCGTTTCCGCCAAAGGTTGGCGGCACCTTCATGCGCACCGCCTTGCTCCACCTGATGAGCAATAATTACCAGAGTTATCTGTCACGCGGCTCCTATGCCAATCTGGATCAGGCGCGCGACCTCTATTTTCCCACCGTTCTCAGCCAGCATATCATGCAAACGCCGCGACCATCCGCGGCGGTCATGCATCTACATGTCTATCCCGCCCGTCACGTCACCGACATGCTGGAGATCTTCGATATTCCCGTGGTTCTGTCGTCGCGCGATATCCTCGATACTTTGATCAGCGGCATCAATATGATCGAGGGTATGGAACAAGACCCGGATATTTTTATCGATGACTCGATCATCTCCAATGGCAAGCCCATACGAGAGATGTCGCCCGAGGAACGTCGCTACAGCGTGGTTCATTATGTGTCGCTATGGTACGCGCGCTTCTATGGCCAATGGCTGCGTTATGACCGCGAGTGTCGTGCTCAGGGCAAGCGCCCTCCGCTATGGTTGACCTATGAAGAGCTCAAGGATGAGCCACAGATGGTGCTGGCGCGGGTGGCACGCCACGTCGATCCGAAGAACCACTATTCGGAAGAGGGGGTTCGTAAGGCGCTTGCCCTGAGCCTGATGGATACGGAAGCCGTTCGCATCAACAAGGGCGTGTCAGGACGCGGCAGCACCTACTTTACCCCTGAAGAGCAAAAGACGATCTTCGATATCGTCGGCAAGGCCGGCAAGGCCGATCTTATCCGCATGGGCGTCCTCAATGAAGCGGCGCTGGCCAGAGCCGCTATGCTGGGAGACAATAAAGTGCAAGCTTAGGACGCGCGGCTGAAGGTCTGCCGGTAAGCCGTGGGCGTCGTGCCCATCTGTTCGCGGAAATGATGGCGCAGATTGGTCGGCGTGCCGAAGCCGGTATGCTCGGCGATGCGCTCGATGCTGACGTCGCTGGTTTCCAGATGATCGCGCGCCTCGCATAGCCGCACATGCAGCAGCCACTTGGCCGGCGTCATGCCGGTGGCTTCGCTGAAGCGGCGCAGGAAGGTGCGCTCGCTCATGCCGGCGCGCCGGGCGAGATCGGGGATGCGGTGTTCCTGATGCAGGTTTTCGCGCATATGATCGAGCAGGGGGCCTAACCGCCCACTTTCATAATCAGTCGGCACGCTGCGCTCGATGAACTGGGCCTGACCACCGTCGCGGTGCGGCGGCACGACCAGGCGACGCGCCACCTTATTGGCGGCCACCGGACCGAAATCGCGGCGGATCAGGTGCAGGCAGAGGTCAATACCAGCGGCGCTGCCGGCCGAGGTCAGGATCTGCCCCTCATCGACATAGAGCACATCGGGGATGACCTGGATGTCGGGATAGGCCGTCTTGACGTGATCGGTGTATTTCCAGTGCGTGGTGGCGCGTTTGCCGGTCAGCAGGCCACTGGCCGCCAGCACATAGACGCCCGAGCAGATGGTCAGGATGCGGGCGCCGCGCTTATGGGCTGCCAGCAGCATCTGAATCAGTTCGACGGGCACAGGTCGATCGACCGGCCAGCCCGGGATGATGACCGTGCCGGCGTCAGCGAAGGCTTCCAGTCCCGCATCCACCGCCACGCGAATACTGGCCGTGGTGCGTGCCGGCGCACCTTCAAGGCTTGCAACTTGAAAGCTATACCAGTCAGGGCCCATTTCAGGGCGGTCAAGCCCGAACAGTTCGACGGCAATGCTGAACTCGAACAGCGGCATGCCATCAAAGGCGAGGAGGGCGACTTTGCGATTGAGTGCGGGGGCTTTTGGCATGATCTATTCTATAGATGTCATTTACGCCATCTTCAAGCGGCAATCCACCGATGGCATGGTGAAGCGTCAACAGGAGACTTCACATGCCGACCACCTATCCCGCCGCCAAACCAGAAGATGTCATCACCGTCTACAGCGCCAGGCTGGCCATGGAGACCGATTGCGCCGACGTTCATGCCGCCCAGTCACAAGGCGCGAGCGATTTCGTTCTGCTTCATGCCGTGGGGACGGAGCAAGCCTTCAACCGCCGCCATATCCCCGGTGCGCATCATTTTCCGCATCGCCAGCTTTCGGAGGCAGCTCTGGCAAAATGGCCAGGCGATACACTGTTTGTCGTCTATTGCGCCGGACCGCATTGTAACGGCGCCGATCAGGCCATGCTGAAACTGGCCAAACTCGGGCGTCGCGCAAAGCTGATGATCGGCGGCCTGACCGGCTGGGCCGACGAGGGCTTTGCCTTTGTGGAGGGCGCGTGATGCTGGAGCTGCGTCCGAATTGCGAGAGCTGCGACAGGGATCTTCCGCCCGACGCACCCGACGCCATGATCTGCACGTTTGAATGCACCTTTTGCAGCGCCTGCGTGGAAGATGTATGGCGGGGCGTCTGTCCGAACTGTGGGGGCGGTTTCGAGCGCCGTCCTGTCCGGCCGGTGGAAAAGCTGGTGCGTTATCCGGCCTCGACGCAGCGCAGGGTCAACAAATCGCTCCTCGCCCCTTGATTTACGACAGCTTTCCTTGTAAAGGGCGCACCTCGGCTTGGAGAAGCGTACTCAGCTTCGAGGACCTGGACGCCTAACAGCGCTCAGGCAGCGAAGCGGTAGCGCAACTTTAATGTCGTTCTGTCCGAGACTTTCGACGATCAGGGGTCGCCTGGTCATAATATCTGAGAGCCCTCAGGTTTCGAAATTAGACGGGACGCGAAACGCCATCGAAGTTTACCTGTCTTTCCTTAAGTGTGGAAGTCTGGTGCCTTTGGGTGATCAGCATCTCATCTCGACAGCGACTATAGCGTTTGGGGATTTCCTCAGGCGCTTATGTCATTTGTTTTGTCTTTCGGGATTTCCCCGTGAGACGTCACCCCATGGAGGCCAGCAATGGACCGCGCAAAAAAGGCTGAATCGATCGAGGAGCTCAAGAGCGTCTTCGCCGATAACGCCACCGTGGTTGTTACCCAGTATACGGGTATGACCTTTGTGGAAATGTCTGATCTTCGTACCCGTCTTCGTAAAGAAGGCGCCGTGCTGAAGGTGTTTAAGAACCGTCTGGCTCAAAAGGCCCTGGCTGGCTCGGCTGGTGAAAAGGGCGATGCCCTCTTCAAAGGCCCTGTCGCTCTGGTCTATTCGGCTGATCCGGTTACCGCTGCGAAAATTTCGGCCCAATACGCCAAGGAAAATGACAAGCTCAAGATCATTGGCGGTCTGTTCGGTACGGAAGTTCTCACGGCTGACGGCGTCAAGGCTCTGGCCACGCTTCCGTCGCTCGACGAACTGCGCGGCAAGCTTGTCGGCCTGCTTCAGGCACCTGCGACCAAGATCGCCGGTATCCTGGTGGCGCCGGCTGGTCAATTGGCCCGCGTGGTCAAGGCCTACTCAGACAAAGCCGCTTAAACAAACTCATTCATTACACATATCCAACTCTAAACCTTTTAAGGAAATCACATGTCCAAGTTAGACCAATTGGTTGCCGACCTGTCGGCTCTGTCCGTTCTGGAAGCCGCTGAACTCTCCAAGATGCTCGAAGAAAAGTGGGGCGTTTCCGCCGCTGCTCCGGTTGCCGTTGCTGCCGCCGGTGGCGCTGCTGCTGCCCCTGCCGAAGCTGCTGAAGAGCAAACCGAATTCACCGTCACCATCGTTGATGGCGGCGACAAGAAGATCAACGTGATCAAGGAAATCCGTGGCATCCGTGCCGATCTGGGCCTGAAGGAAGCTAAGGACCTGGTCGAAGGCGCTCCTGCCGTCGTGAAGGAAAACATTTCGAAGCAAGAAGCTGCCGACATCAAGAAGAAGCTTGAAGACGCCGGCGCCAAGGTCGAAGTGAAGTAATTTTGGCTTTTGCCAGAATTTAAAAGAACAGGCCCGGAAGTTCGCTTCCGGGCCTGTTTTTATGTGTTTCGAGGCCCCTGAATATGCATCAAGCAATTTCTGCTTGACTCTTTCAAAATAATTCAGCCTTGCCCCTTTACAGATGGGGATAAACGGGGTACGGGACGCTCCCCCTTGAGGCGTATTGCGCTTTGAACCGGGGCCCGCATGCCGGCCTTATGCTCTTTCTGCCGGCGAAGGGACTGATCCGAACAGATGGATCACTTAACAGCGTCTTTGGTCTCACGACTAAAAAAGAGTAGGCGCAAGGCAAATTTTTCGTCCCCGGAAATGGGACAAAACCCAAACCTTGAAGCCCCCGCAGTCTAACTGCATATCGACCACATATTTTAGCGTTCATGACGCCAAGGAAAAACGATGGCCTTATCGTTCACCCAGAAAAAGCGGATCCGTAAGTCATTCGGCCGCATCCCCGAAGCTATCCAGATGCCGAACCTCATCGAGGTGCAGCGCTCATCGTATGAGCAGTTCCTGCAGCGCGATGTCCGTCCGGCCAACCGTATCGATGACGGTTTGGAAGCTGTGTTCAAATCGGTGTTCCCGGTGAAGGACTTCAACGAGCGCGCCACGCTGGAATACGTGTCGTATGAGTTCGAAGAGCCCAAGTACGATGTGGAAGAGTGCATTCAGCGCGACATCACCTATGCTGCGCCGCTGAAGGTCAAGCTTCGCCTGATCGTGTTTGAGTCCGATGAAGAAACCGGCGCCCGTTCGGTGAAGGACATCAAGGAACAAGACGTCTATATGGGCGATATCCCGCTCATGACCGACAAGGGTACCTTCGTCGTCAACGGCACCGAGCGCGTCATCGTTTCGCAGATGCACCGTTCGCCGGGCGTCTTCTTCGATCACGACAAGGGCAAGACCCACTCCTCGGGCAAGCTCCTGTTCGGCGCCCGCGTCATTCCTTACCGTGGTTCGTGGCTCGACTTCGAGTTCGATGCCAAGGACGTCGTCTACGTCCGTATCGACCGTCGCCGCAAGCTGCCGGCCTCGTCCTTCCTCTATGCCCTGGGCATGGACGGCGAAGAAATCCTCACGACCTTCTATGATGTTGTGCCTTACGAAAAGCGTGAAGGTGGCTGGGTCACGCCTTACAAGCCTGAGCGCTGGCGCGGTGTGAAGCCGGAATTCGACCTGATCGACGCCGATACCGGCGAAGTGATCGCGGTCGCTGGCACCAAGATCTCCGCCCGTACCGCCAAGAAGCTGGGCGACACCGTCAAGTCGCTGCTGCTGGCCGCCGATGCGCTGGTCGGCCGTTACCTGGCTCGCGACGCTGTCAACTTCACGACCGGCGAAATCTACGCCGAAGCCGGTGACGAACTCGACGCCGCCTCGATCAACGTTCTGGCTGAGCAGGGCTTCACGACCGTCGACGTGCTCGATATCGACCACGTCACCGTCGGGCCTTACATGCGCTCCACACTGCGCGTCGACAAGAACAGCAGCCGTGAAGATGCTCTGTTCGACATCTACCGCGTCATGCGTCCGGGCGAGCCGCCCACGATCGAAGCCGCTGAAGCGATGTTCAACTCGCTGTTCTTCGACATGGAGCGCTACGACCTGTCGGCCGTTGGTCGCGTCAAGATGAACATGCGTCTTGAAGAGAACGTGGCGGATGACGTGCGCGTGCTGCGCAAGGACGACATCCTCCAGATCCTCAAGATCCTGGTCGGCCTTCGTGATGGCCGTGGCGAAATCGACGATATCGACAACCTCGGTAACCGTCGCGTCCGCTCTGTCGGCGAACTGCTGGAAAACCAGTACCGCGTCGGCCTGCTGCGTATGGAGCGCGCCATCAAGGAGCGCATGTCGTCGGTCGATATCGACACCGTCATGCCGCACGACCTGATCAACGCTAAGCCGGCTGCCGCCGCGGTGCGTGAATTCTTCGGTTCGTCGCAACTCTCGCAGTTCATGGACCAGACCAACCCGCTGTCGGAAATCACCCACAAGCGCCGCCTGTCGGCCTTGGGACCTGGTGGTCTGACCCGTGAGCGCGCCGGCTTTGAAGTCCGCGACGTTCACCCGACGCACTACGGCCGTATCTGCCCGATTGAAACGCCGGAAGGCCCGAACATCGGCCTGATCAACTCCCTGGCCACCCACGCCCGCGTCAATAAGTATGGCTTCATTGAATCGCCTTACCGCAAGGTGATCGACGGCCAGACGCAGGAAGAGGTCGTCTATATGTCGGCCATGGAAGAGTCGAAGCACGTCATCGCTCAGGCCAACATCACCCTGAAGGATGGCCACATCGTCGACGATCTGGTTCAGGGCCGCGTCAACGGCGAACCCGGTCTGCAAATGGCCGCCACCGTCGACTATATGGACGTGTCGCCGAAGCAGGTTGTGTCGGTCGCCGCCGCGCTGATCCCGTTCCTTGAAAACGACGACGCCAACCGCGCCCTCATGGGCTCGAACATGCAGCGTCAGGCCGTGCCGCTGGTGAAGGCCGATGCGCCTTTCGTCGGTACAGGCATGGAAGAAGTCGTGGCCCGCGATTCCGGCGCCACCGTTGCGGCCCGCCGCACCGGTGTGGTCGAGCAGATCGACGGTACACGTATCGTTGTCCGCGCCACCGAAGAAGCCGATGCGAACAAGCCGGGCGTCGATATCTATCGCCTGTCAAAGTTCCAGCGTTCCAACCAGAACACCTGTATCAATCAGCGCCCGATCGTCCGCGTCGGCGACAAGGTGCAGGCCGGCGATATTATCGCTGACGGTCCCTCGACCGACCTCGGTGATCTGGCGCTTGGCCGCAACGTCCGCGTCGCGTTCATGCCGTGGAACGGTTACAACTTCGAAGATTCGATCCTGATCTCCGAGCGCATTGTGCGTGATGACATCTTCACCTCTATCCACCTGGAAGAGTTTGAAGTCATGGCCCGCGACACCAAGCTTGGGCCGGAAGAAATCACCCGCGACATCCCGAACGTCGGCGAAGAAGCCCTGCGCAACCTCGACGAAGCCGGCATTGTGGCCATCGGCGCCGAAGTCCAGCCGGGCGATATCCTGGTCGGCAAGGTGACCCCGAAGGGGGAGTCGCCCATGACGCCGGAAGAAAAGCTCCTGCGCGCCATCTTCGGTGAAAAGGCTTCCGACGTCCGTGACACCTCGCTTCGCCTGCCACCCGGCGTTGCCGGTACGATCGTCGAAGTGCGTGTGTTCAACCGTCACGGCGTTGAAAAGGATGAACGCGCTCAAGCGATTGAGCGCGCCGAAATCGAACGCCTCGGCAAGGACCGCGACGACGAACTGTCGATCCTGGAACGCAACATCTATGGCCGCCTGAAGGAAATCCTGCTGGGCAAGGTCGCCATCTCCGGACCTAAGGGTATGGGCCGCGGTGAAGTGACCGAGGAAAAGCTGGGCGAAGTGTCCAAGGGCCTGTGGTGGCAGATCGCTCTCGAAGACGAGAAGATCATGTCTGAACAGGAAGCCATGAAGCGCCAGTTCGAAGACGCCCGCAAGCGTCTCGACCGCCGCTTCGAGGACAAGGTCGAGAAGCTGCAACGCGGCGACGAATTGCCCCCAGGCGTCATGAAGATGGTCAAGGTGTTCGTGGCGGTGAAGCGCAAGCTGCAACCGGGCGACAAGATGGCCGGCCGTCACGGCAACAAGGGGGTTATCTCAAAGATTCTCCCGGTTGAAGACATGCCGTTCCTCGCCGATGGTGAGCACGTCGATATCGTTCTGAATCCGCTGGGCGTGCCTTCGCGCATGAACGTCGGTCAGATCTTCGAAACCCACCTTGGCTGGGCCTGTCACAATATCGGTCTGCAAATTGCGGCTCTGCTCGAAGACTGGCAGAACGGCGGCCAGAAGCAGGCCTTGATCGATCACCTGCGCGGCGTTTACGGTCCCGATCAGGAGCTTCCGGAAGAGGAAGAAGACCTGATCGACCTGGCGAAGAACCTGTCGCGCGGCGTGCCGATTGCGACGCCGGTCTTTGACGGTGCCCACATCAGCGATATCGAAGACATGCTTGAGTTTGCCGGTCTCGATCGTTCCGGCCAGTCGATCCTGTACGATGGTCTGACGGGTGAGCAGTTCAAGCGTCCGGTCACCGTGGGCATCATCTATATGCTCAAGCTCCACCACCTGGTCGATGACAAGATCCACGCCCGCTCCATCGGGCCATACTCGCTCGTTACCCAACAGCCGCTGGGTGGTAAGGCGCAGTTCGGTGGTCAGCGCTTCGGGGAAATGGAAGTCTGGGCTCTGGAAGCTTACGGCGCCGCCTACACCCTGCAGGAAATGCTCACCGTCAAGTCCGACGACGTGGCGGGCCGCACCAAGGTTTACGAAGCGATTGTCCGCGGCGACGACAGCTTCGAGGCCGGTATCCCGGAAAGCTTCAACGTACTGATCAAGGAAATGCGTTCCTTGGGTCTGAACGTCGAGCTGGAAAACGGGACGACATAAGGACGGCGAGGGGGCAAGGCCCCCTCGCGCTCCCGGCCTAAAACCGGGGGGCGTTCCCTTCGCGTCTTTTGAATTTTTTCGGGCCAAGCGCCCACTTTGGAGTCACTGGAAATCATGAACCAGGAAGTCCTGAATATTTTTAATCCGGTCCAGGTCGCCCCGACCTTCGACCAGATCCGCATCACCTTGGCCTCGCCGGAAAAGATTCTGTCGTGGTCCTTCGGCGAGATCAAGAAGCCGGAAACGATCAACTATCGTACGTTCAAGCCTGAGCGCGATGGCCTGTTCTGCGCCCGTATCTTTGGTCCAACCAAGGATTACGAATGCCTGTGCGGCAAGTACAAGCGTATGAAGTACAAGGGCATTATCTGCGAAAAGTGCGGCGTCGAAGTCACCCTGAGCCGCGTTCGCCGCGAGCGCATGGGTCACATCGAACTCGCGTCTCCGGTCGCCCACATCTGGTTCCTGAAGTCGCTGCCGTCGCGTATCTCGATGATCCTCGACATGGCGCTGAAGGACGTGGAACGCGTTCTGTACTTTGAAAACTACATCGTCACCGAGCCCGGCCTGACGTCTCTGAAGCTGCACCAGCTTCTGAACGAAGACGAGTATTACCGTTGCCAGGAAGAATTCGGCGATGACAGTTTCACCGCTGAAATCGGCGCCGAAGCCGTGCGCAACATGCTCATGGCCATGGATCTCGCCGCGATCGCTGACAAGCTGCGCGCCGATCTGATCGATAACACCTCGGAAATGAAAGCCAAGAAGTATACGAAGCGCCTCAAGCTCATCGAATCCTTCATGGAATCGGGCAATCGCCCCGAGTGGATGATCCTGACGGTCGTTCCAGTCATCCCGCCCGAACTGCGCCCGCTGGTGCCGCTCGATGGTGGCCGTTTCGCCACGTCCGACCTCAACGACCTCTATCGCCGCGTCATCAACCGGAACAACCGTTTGAAGCGCCTCATGGAACTGCGCGCACCGGACATCATCATCCGCAACGAAAAGCGTATGTTGCAGGAATCGGTCGACGCCCTGTTCGACAACGGCCGCCGTGGCCGTGTCATCACCGGCGCCAACAAGCGTCCGCTGAAGTCGCTCGCCGACATGCTGAAGGGTAAGCAAGGCCGCTTCCGTCAGAACCTTCTCGGCAAGCGCGTCGATTATTCGGGTCGTTCGGTTATCACCGTCGGTCCGGAACTGAAGCTGCACGAGTGCGGTATCCCGAAGAAGATGGCGCTCGAACTCTTCAAGCCCTTCATCTACGCCCGCCTCGACGCCAAGGGCCTCTCCGGCACCGTCAAGCAATCGAAGCGCATGGTCGAGCGCGAGCAGCCGCAAGTGTGGGATATCCTGGAAGAGGTCATCCGCGAACACCCGGTCATGCTCAACCGCGCGCCTACGCTCCACCGTCTCGGCATCCAGGCCTTCGAGCCCAAGCTGATCGAAGGTAAGGCCATCCAGCTTCACCCGCTCGTCTGTTCGGCCTTCAACGCCGACTTCGACGGCGACCAGATGGCTGTCCACGTCCCGCTCTCGCTGGAAGCCCAGCTTGAAGCCCGCGTGCTGATGATGTCGACCAACAACATCCTGTCGCCCGCCAACGGTCGCCCGATCATCGTGCCGTCGCAGGATATCGTGCTCGGTCTCTACTACCTGTCCCTCGTGAAGGACGGCGAACAGGGCGAAGGCATGGTGTTTGTTGACCTGAACGAAATCCAGCAGGCGCTGGATAACGGTTCGGTGTCGATGCATGCCAAGATCAAGTGCCGCTTCACCCAGATGGACGCTGACGGCGTCGTGCGTACCAAGGTGGTCGATACCACTGCCGGCCGCATGAAGATCGCCGCGCTTCTGCCGCGTAACGAAAACATCGGCCTCAAGGTCCTGGAAAAGACCCTGACCAAGAAGGAAATCGGCAATCTGATCGACGTGGTTTATCGCCACTGCGGCCAGAAGGCGACGGTGATCTTCGCCGACCAGATGATGGCTCTGGGCTTCAAGGAAGCTGCCCGCGCCGGTATCTCCTTCGGTAAGGACGATATCGTTATTCCGGAAACCAAGGTCGGTATCATCACCGAAACCCGCACCCTGGTTGAAGAATACGAGCAGCAATATGCCGACGGTCTGATCACCAAGGGTGAGAAGTACAACAAGGTCATCGACGCCTGGTCGAAGGCTACCGACCGCGTGTCGGACGAGATGATGAAGGAAATCAGCCGCAAGCACATGACCGCTGACGGCCGTGAAGCTGAAATCAACTCGATCTACATGATGGCCAACTCCGGCGCCCGTGGTTCGCAGGCCCAGATGAAGCAACTCGGCGGTATGCGCGGCCTGATGGCCAAGCCGTCCGGCGAAATCATCGAAACGCCTATTATTTCGAACTTCAAAGAGGGCCTGTCGGTTCTGGAATACTTCAACTCGACCCACGGCGCCCGTAAGGGCCTCGCGGATACCGCGCTGAAGACCGCCAACTCCGGTTACCTGACCCGCCGTCTCGTCGACGTGGCGCAAGACTGTATCATCATGGAAACCGATTGCGGCACCACCCGTGGCATTACGCTGCGTGCGGTCGTCGAAGGCGGTGACGTTCTGGTCAGCCTCGGCCAGCGTGTCCTCGGCCGTACCACGGCGGAAGACATCCGCGACGTGGCGACCAAGGAGGTCGTCGTTGAAGCCGATACCTATATCGATGAAAACGTCGTCGATCTGATCGATAACTCCGGCGTCCAGTCGGTCAAGGTCCGCTCGGTCCTGACCTGTGAAGCCGAACAAGGCACCTGTGCCGCCTGTTACGGCCGCGATCTGGCCCGTGGCACCAAGGTGAACATGGGCGAAGCGGTCGGCGTTATCGCTGCCCAGTCGATCGGTGAACCCGGCACCCAGCTCACCATGCGTACCTTCCACATCGGCGGTACGGCTCAGGTGGCGGAAGCCTCGTTCTACGAAACCACCTCGGACGGCGTGGTCAAACTGTCGGCGGCGCCTACCGTTAAGGGCACGCACGGCGACCTGATCTCGATGTCGCGTAACCTGATCATCACCATCTTCCACGATGGCAAGGATCGTGAAACCTATAAGGTTCCTTATGGTTCGCGTCTGCGCGTTGTCGAAGGCACCACGGTGAAGAAGGGCCAGCGCCTGGTCGAGTGGGATCCGTACACCACCCCGATCATCACCGAAGTCGGCGGCAAGGTCCGCTTCGAGGATCTCACCGACGGCCAGACTGTCCGTGAGGAAACCGACGAAGCGACCGGCATCTCCAACCGCGTGGTTATCGACTTCCGCTCTACGAGCAAGGTCGAAATTCGCCCGGCCATGGGTATCACCGACGACGCGGGCGCCTACAAGAAGCAATCGAGCGGCAGCGATGCCCGCTACCAGCTTCCGGTCGGCGCTATTCTCTCCGTCGGTAACGGCGACGAGGTCAAGCCGGGCGATATTGTTGCCCGTATCCCGACCGAAGGCGCTAAGACCCGCGACATCACCGGTGGTCTGCCGCGCGTCGCCGAACTCTTTGAAGCCCGTCGTCCGAAGGATTGCGCCGTCATCGCCGAAATGGATGGCCGCGTCGAATTTGGCCGCGATTACAAGAACAAGCGCCGGATCAAGATCACCCCGGATGGTGATGGTGAAGCGGTCGAGTTCCTGATCCCGAAGGGCAAGCACATCTCGGTCCACGACGGTGATTACATCCAGAAGGGTGACTACATCATCGACGGCAACCCTGATCCGCACGATCTGCTGCGTATTCAGGGCGTTGAGGCTCTGGCCGAATACCTGGTCAACGAAGTGCAGGAAGTCTATCGTCTGCAAGGCGTGCCGATCAACGACAAGCACATCGAAGTCATCGTGCGTCAGATGCTGCAAAAGGTCGAAATCCTGGAAGCCGGCGATACCGGGCTGATCAAGGGCGACCATCTCGACAAGGCGGAAGTCGATATCGAGAACGCCAAGACTGAAAAGCGCGGCGGTCGTGCAGCCCTCACGCAGCCGATCCTGCTCGGTATCACGAAGGCAAGCTTGCAGACCAAGTCGTTCATCTCGGCGGCTTCGTTCCAGGAAACGACTCGCGTCCTTACCGAAGCTTCGGTTCAGGGCAAGATCGATACCCTGGACGGCCTGAAGGAAAACGTCATCGTCGGCCGCCTGATCCCCGCCGGTACCGGCGCCTACCTCCGTCAGCTCCAGCGCGTCGCCATGAAGCGCGACGAGCAGTTGTCGCATCAGCGCGAAGAGGCCATGGAGCCTCTGCCCGCCGAAGTGCTTCTGGAAGCGCCGGTTGCTTCCGAGTAAGATCGGCAGCCTGATAAAGATCAAAGCCCCTGAGCCTTACGGTTCAGGGGCTTTTTCTTTGTATCGATTTTTTACGCAGGTCCCGACACCCTGAGGCTGACGGAGCGGATTGGCTCTGAGTTCAAGGAGCGCACCATGTCCGAACCTATTATCTACACACCCGATCTCGAACATTCGATCGAGGATGAGGCCGAGATCGCTGAGGAACTGCGGGAAGCCCTGTTGAGCATCAGCAAGACAACCGAGGCCGATGGCTTCCACGGTCTGCGCAGCGTACACGCCAAGAGCCACGCCCTGCTGATCGGAGAACTGGAAGTCGCAGGCAATTTGCCGCCACATCTGGCGCAGGGACTTTTCGGTTACGCCAGCACCTACCCGGTCGTCATGCGCTTTTCCACCACACCGGGCGATATCCTGCCGGACAGCGTCTCCACGCCGCGCGGCCTGGCAATCAAGATTGTCGGCGTGCAGGGCGCGCGTCTGCCGGACAGTGAGAACGACGTGACGCAGGATTTTGTCATGGTCAACGGTCCGGCCTTCCAGACCTCAAACGCCAAGGCCTTCCTCAAAAGCCTGAAACTGCTGGCGGCGACCACCGACAAGGCCGAAGGCGCCAAGGTGGCCATGTCGGCCGTCATGCGCGGTACGGAAAAGGTGATCGAGGCCTTTGGCGGTAAGAGCGGCTTGATCCGTGGCATGGGGGGCGAGCCGGCCAGTCATCCCCTCGGCGAGACCTACTATACCGGCGTGCCGATCCTCTATGGTCGCTATATGGCCAAGCTGTCGGTTGTGCCGGTATCGGAAGACCTGACTATGCTGACGGATCAGCACATCGATGTCGGCCGCAGCAAGACGGCGATCCGTGACGCCATGATCGACCATTTCAACGTCTATGGCGGCGAATGGGACGTGCGTATCCAGCTTTGTAGCGATCTGGAGACCATGCCGATCGAGGACGCCGCCAAGGCCTGGCCCGAAGAGGAAAGCCCCTACGTCACCGTGGCGCGCCTGCGCGTGCAGCCTCAGACCGCATGGAGCGAGGCACGTTCTGAGGTCATCGATGCCATGTCGTTTTCACCGTGGCATGGTCTGGCCGCGCACCGGCCGTTGGGTTCGATCATGCGTCTGCGCAAATCCGCCTACGAGGCGTCGTCACGCTTCCGGGCCGGGCATACGGGCGTAGCCATCACTGAGCCCACAACGCTTGACGGTCTTTTCGCATCCGAAGATGCCGCCGAGGTCTTTTATCCCTGATCATGGCGTTTGACAACTTGTCACCTATGAGTTACATGTAACCCGTAGGTATCTTTTAACGCATGGGAGGCGACCAATGAGTGAGAATGAGAAATTGCTTAGGCAAGCAGAGGGATTAGCAGGTTTCAGGCGTATTATGCTTGTCGTGATCGCTTTATCATATGTTGGATGGATCGTTACTTTTTCACTGGGTGTGACAGGCATTGGCAATCTGCCGCACACCTTGTTGATTACGATCTCGTTAGCGATTTTGCCGGTCTGGGCTGTCAGTATGATTGCGTTTCTATGGGGTATGGTCCGCATGACGCGTGACAAAAAACTTGGGGCACTCATTGATGATGAACGGACACGCGGGATAAATCACCAAGCTATACAAGCGGGCTACTGGGGGATGATTGTCGCGGCAGGCATTTGCTTTTGGCTCAGCTTTTTCCTTGATATCGACATTAGACTGGTCCTGGCTGGTCTTGTGGGGATGGGTGTGGCCGTACCATCCTTAACCTATGCCTGCCTCTACCGCGGTTAAGATGAACGTTCTGAAAAACCGCCTGAAAGACTACCGTGCTGCACGTAGCCTGACCCAGGCCGATCTGGCCGTCATGGCGCAGGTGTCGCGCAAGACGATCAACACCATCGAGAATGAAGTCTTTGTCCCGTCCACGCTTCTGGCCCTGCGTCTGGCGCAGGTTCTGGAAGCAAAAGTCGAGGACCTGTTTTATCTGGAGGATGCATGAAACTGCGCACATGGGGCCGAAAGCCCGATCCCCGTAAACTGGCCGCCGATCAAAAGCGCCGGCAATGGATGATCTATACCGCCATCTACAGCGGCGCCATCGGTGCTATGGTCGTGACAGCCGCCGCCGCCTTCTCACACTAAACCGCCTGACCGGCGGCCCAGCCCGATGACCAGGCCCACTGGAAATTATACCCGCCCAGCCAGCCGGTGACGTCGACGCATTCACCGATGAAGTAAAGCCCCGGACATTTCAGACTTTCCAGGGTCTGCGATGACAGGCCTTCGGTATCGATACCGCCCAGCGTCACCTCGGCCGTGCGGTAGCCTTCGGTGCCATCGGGCATAAACGACCAGCGATTGACGGCATCGGCTAGGGTTTGCAACGTGGCGTTGGAAAGCTCAGCCATCCGGTTTTCGGGCTGTACCTTGTGCCATTCAAGCAGGCGTTCGGAGAGGCGGCGCGGCAGCACCTCGGCCATCACCGTGCCGATCGTCTGCTTCGAGCGATCCTTGCGCTTGGCCTGCAAGTGCGCCAGCATATCGATATCCGGCCGCAGATTGATCTCTAGGGTCTGGCCGGGTTTCCAATAGCTGGAAATTTGCAGGATCGAAGGCCCGGAAAGGCCTCGGTGGGTGAAGAGGAAACCATCGTCAAAGCTGGTCTTGCCGCAGGTCACCCGCGCATTGAGCGATACGCCCGAAAGCCCTTCAATGGCGGCCAGTTTGTCACCGCCCAGCGTGAAGGGCACCAGACCGGCGCGCGTCTCGGTGATGCTGTGGCCGAACTGGCGGGCAATATCGTAGGCCAGACCTGTGGCGCCCATCTTGGGGATGGACAATCCGCCCGTGGCCATCACCAGCTTATCCGCCAGCAACACACCGTTCGACGTGTCGATCTCGAAACCGTCAGGGGTCTTTGTCACGCCTTCGATGCTGACGCCGAGATAAAGCTCACCGCCGGCCTCTTCCAGATCATCGAGCAGCATGTCGATGATGTCGCCGGCCGAAGTTTCGCAGAAAAGCTGGCCTTCAGTCTTCTCGAAATAGGTGATGCCACGCGCCACTACGCGATCAAGGAAATCCCACGGCGTGAAGCGTTTGAGCGCCGAAATGCAGAAATGCTCATTGTGCGACAGGAAGTTCTTCGGCGTGGCTTTCAGATGGGTAAAATTGCATTTGCCGCCGCCGGAAATACGGATCTTTTCGGCCGGCTTTTTGGCATGATCGAGCAGGATGACGCTCTTGCCGCGCCGAGCCGCCTCGATGGCGCACATCAGCCCTGCGGCGCCGGCGCCTATTATCACCACATCGTGTGTCTGGCTGGTCATGGTTTTCCTGAATATTCTGCGATCTTGACGCAAGGTCTGGCTTGCCGGGATGGTAACTTAACCTTAAGGTCAGCCCACGCTGTACCACAAAACAGGAAGCAAACATGTCCGATCTTGAAACCATCACCCAAAAAATCATCGCCGCTGTGGGCGAAAACTCCGGCCTCGGCAAGATCGTGAAAATCGATTTCGGCGATCTTGGCAAGATCCTGATCAATGCGGCCCAGGTGCCGAACGTGGTCAGCAACGACGATGGCCCGGCCGATACCACGGTCGCCATTTCCATCGACGATCTGAAAGCCATGGCCGCCGGTGCGCTCGATCCGATGATGGCTTTCATGACCGGCAAGATCAAGATTCAGGGCGACATGGGCATTGCGCAAAAGCTGCTGCCCCTCATCAAAGGCTAGTGCAGGGTCGTAACGACCCTGCACCCGTTACGCGACGGTGTTAGATATGGGCTTGTCTGCCAAGGCGCAGACAAGCCCATTGTCGTTTCAGCATGCTCTGCCGCGTTATGGGTGCAGGGCCCGCGGCCCTGCTAGCCTGGGCCTTGGGTGTTGGGCTTGGTCTGACCAACGACGCGATCGGACACGAACGGATTGCTCTGCCGCTCCAGGTTGAAGCTCGACATCGGGCCGTGACCGGGCACGAACTGTACATCACCGAGCGGCCATAGCTTTTGCGTGATCGAGTGGATCAGGTCGGCATGATTGCCGCGCGGAAAGTCGGTCCGGCCGATAGAGCCCTTGAACAATACGTCGCCAACCTGCGCAAAGCCGCTGGGCGCATGGTGGAAAATAACGTGTCCGGGGGTGTGGCCGGGGCAATGGATCACATCCCAGGTCGTTTCACCGAGTGTGACGGTATCGCCGTCATGCAGCCAGCGATCGGTCGTGAAACTGCGCATGTCGTCAATGCCGTAGCGCTGGCCCATGCTGGGAATGGAGTCGATCCAGAACTGGTCGTCTTCGTGCGGCCCTTCGATGGGGGCGCCGGTGCGCTCCTTCAGTTCGGCGGCGCCACCGGCATGATCCGCATGACCATGGGTGATCCAGATCTTGTCGACCGTCAGGCCGCGTCGCTTGATCTCGTCAAGGATCGGATCTAGATCGCCGCCCGGATCGATGATCGCGGCCTTGTTTGTCTTCGTGCACCAGACCACGGTGCAGTTCTGCTGCAACGGCGTGACGGGCGCCACGAACAGGCGGATCGGTGGTTCTTCGGACATAGTGACTCACAAAAGAAAAGGCTCAGACCGATGTACGATCTGAGCCTTATCCATTCAAGCTGTTGCCAGCTTATTTCTTGATATCGTCGACGCCGTGACCCAGGGCCTCGACAGGGCCTTCAAGTTCATCGTCTTCCGAGATGTCGATGCCCTTGGCGAGCTTCGAGTGCCAGAAGCCGTAACCCGCATAGATCACCACACCCACCAGAGCGTAGCAAACGAGGATGGTCAGCGGCAGGGTGTTGCCGCGATTGTAGTGATCGATCATCGGCGCGAAGTTTTGCCAGGCCAGGAACAGACAGGCCAGGATGCCGAGCACGGCGGTCACGATGCCGCCGGGCACCTTGAACGGGCGTTCCATTTCAGGGTGCTTGATGCGCAGATAGATGACCGACAGACACACGATCGAGAAGGCGACGGCGGTACCCAGGCTGACGAGATCGCCAAGCAGCGAGATCGGCAGGAAGGAGGCCGCTATGGCGATCATGATGCCGAGCAGGATGGTGCCAAGCCAGGGCGTGCGGAATTTGCGGTGAATCTTGGCGAAGACGGCCGGCAGAAGGCCATCACGCGCCATGGTGTAGAAGATGCGCGTCTGGCCGAAGCACAGGACCAGCATGACCGAGCTGAGACCGGCGACGGCGCCGACCTTGATCAGCAGGCTGATGGCGTTCATCTGGCCGCTGGCGACGTAAGGCCACGGGAAGTTGGCCCAGGTCAGGGCCATGTGGTCGATGGCGACGGCGATGGGGGCAGGGCTGGCCAGTTCGAGATAGGGCACCACGCCGGTCATGACGGCAGCGACGGCCATATAGATGATGGTGCAAATGACCAGAGCGCCGAGGATACCGATCGGCACATCGCGCTTGGGGTTCTTGGCTTCGGCGGCGGCGGTGGAGACGGCTTCAAAACCGACATAGGCGAAGAAGATGATAGCCGCGCCGCGGAAGATGCCGCCAACGCCGAATTCACCGGGATTGCCGGTTGCCTTGGGGATAAACGGATGCCAGTTGGCCGGATTGATATAGGAAATGCCGACGGCGATGAAGGTGAAAAGCACGATGATCTTCAGCACGACGATGGCGTTGTTGACATTGGCCGATTCACTGACGCCCAGCACCAGCAGACAGGTGACGAGGGCGATGCCGATGGCGGCGACCAGATTGAAGGTGCCGGTCATCGACATGGTGGTGTGGCCGGCATCATTGGTGACGGCCTGAACCAGCGGTGTCGCCCATTGCACGGCGGGGTGGGCCGCATCTCCGCCGATAATGGACGGGAAGTGGACGCCGAAATCGCCGAGCAGGCTGACGACATAGCCGGACCAGCCGACCGCCACGGTGGAGGCGGCGATGCCGTATTCCAGCACCAGCAGCCAGCCCATAACCCAGGCGGCGCTTTCACCGAGCGTGCCGTAGGCGTAGGTATAGGCCGAACCGGACACCGGCATGGTGGAGGACAGTTCGGCGTAGCACAGGCCGGCCAGAGCGCAGGCGATGCCGGCGACGACGAAGGACAGCATGATCGCCGGGCCGGCATTGGCGGACGCCACCTGGCCGGTCAGAACAAAAATGCCGGCGCCAATGATAGCGCCGACCCCAAGACTCATCAGATTAATCGGCCCAAGCGTGCGCTTGAGCGGGCTCTTCGCCGCTTCTGCCTGAATCTTCAGAATCGATTTTTTAAGCACAAGCTGGCTTAGGAAATTGGCCATATGACCCCTCGCAAATTTTATAATTATAGCGCTTAAGCCTTATGCACAAAGCGCAAACAGGCCCTGTGAGCGAGCCCCTGATCGTGACGCTATCGTCATATTGTCACTTTGGCAACGGCTTATTAAGCAAGCGCTTGCGACGGATAGCGTCAATGCGCGCAATTCGCGAATTTCGGGCAGTAGCGCGACGATCACGGCGCGAACGTCCGAGTTAAACTTGAGTTCTGGGGGCTTTCTGATACCAAGGCGCGATGTTACCCGTAACGGAAATCTATGCGCCGCTGAAAGACTGGCTGGTGGACCACACCACGGCCCTGATCATTGCGCCGCCAGGTGCGGGCAAGACCACGGGCATTCCTCTGGCTTTGCTCGACGCGCCTTGGCTGGCGGGCCAAACCCTTATCCTGCTGGAACCGCGCCGTCTGGCCGCCCGTGCTGCCGCTGCGCGCATGGCCGAAACCCTGGGCGAGCCGGTGGGCCGGACCGTTGGCTTTCGGGTGCGGGGTGAAAGCAAGGTCTCGGCGAAAACGCGCATCGAGGTGGTGACCGAAGGTATTTTCTCGCGCAAAATTCTCGATGATCCGTCGCTTGAAGGCGTCGGCGGCGTTATCTTCGATGAATTCCACGAGCGCAGCCTTGATGCCGATCTGGGGCTGGCCTTCGCGCGCGATGCGCAAACTGTGCTGCGCGATGATCTGCGCCTTTTGGTCATGTCGGCCACACTCGATGGCGACCGCGTGCTCGGCCTGCTGGAAGGCGCGGGGCGCTTTGAATCACAGGGGCGCACCTTCCGAATTGAGACCCACTATCTCGGCCGCGATCAGGCCTTGATGATGGAGCAGGACATCGCTCGCCATGTGGCGCGCTTGTCGACCAAGCTCAGCGCCGACAAGGCTGAGACCCTGCTGGTTTTTTTACCCGGACAGGGCGAGATACACCGCGTGGCGCGCTTCCTCGAAGAGCGCGGCGTCGCGTCTCATATCGATATCTGCAAGCTCTATGGCGCCATGGATTTCAAGGATCAGGCCCATACTCTGGCGCGCAATGAAGCCGGTCATCCCAAGATCGTTCTGGCCACCGCCATCGCCGAAACCTCTCTGACGCTGGATCGTGTGTCCATGGTGGTCGATTGCGGGCTGTCGCGGCTTGGCCGTTTCGATGCGGCGCGCGGCACGATCCGGATGGTCACCGAGCGGGTATCCAGGGCTTCGGCTGATCAGAGACGAGGACGGGCAGGGCGCACCCAGGCCGGCGATGCCTATCGTCTGTGGGACGCCGAGCAGGACCGCTCGCTGATCCCCTTTGCCAAGCCGGAAATTCTGGAGACCGATCTGTCGCAATTGGCGCTTTCCTTACGGCTATGGGGCGCGAAGTCGACCGAGGGGCTGGCCCTGCTCGATCATCCGCCAAAGGCTGCCATGGAAGAGGCCATGAAGCTGTTACGTTCGCTGGATGCGCTCGATACGGCCGGCGATCTGACGGCGCATGGCAAGGCCATCGCGCACTTGCCTATGGCGCCGCGACTGGCGCACATGCTGATCCGGGCGGCCGAAAACGGTGGGGCGGAACTGGGCGCCAATCTGGCGGTACTCCTGTCGGAAAATGGCCTAGGCGGTAAATCGACCGATCTCGATACGCGGCTGGAAGCCTTGTCGCGCGATCGTTCGCCCAAGATTTCGCAGGCGCGCACTCTGGCGCAAGGTTGGGCAAGGCAGGCGCAAGGCCTGATAAAATCGACGACAAAACAAAAGTTTGTCGGCAAGTTCTCACATCATCTTTTGGCCGAATGCTTTCCGGAGCGGATTGCCAAGGCGCGGGGTAAGGCCGGCGAATTCGTCATGGCCAATGGTCGCGGCGTCTATGTCGACGAACATGATGCCTTGGCGCGTCAACCCTATCTGGCGGTTGGTGATCTCGGCGGTGGCTCGAACCGCGACCGCATTCTGCTGGCGGCGCCTCTGAGCGACGTCGACATCCTGACCCTGTTCGCCGACCGTCTCGACAAGGGCGTGGTGCTGGAGCGCAACAACGGCCGCTTCCGGGCCTTCGAACAGGTCAGGCTCGGTGCTGTGGTCCTGTCCAGCAAGCCGCTTGACAAGATACCGCCTGAACTCCTGCTTCATGCCGAGGCTGAAGAAATTCAGCAAAAGGGGCTGAAAGCGCTGAACTTATCGGAAGGTGCGCAGGCCTTGCGCGCTCGTGTTGCCTTCCTGAAAGCGCAGGACGATAGCTGGCCGGATATGGGCGATGAAACGTTGCTCGGCACTCTGGAAACCTGGCTTGGGCCTTACGCCGCCGGCAAGTCCATGTTGTCGCTTGGCGGCCATGTCATCCTGCAGGCGCTCAGCGATATCCTCGATTACGACCAGCAGCGCGCGCTCGATAAACTGGCGCCGGAAACCTGGCGCATGCCGACCGGCTCCCATATCCGCATTGACTACGAAGCTGAGGGCGGGCCGCGGCTGGAAGTGCGCGTGCAGGAACTTTACGGCACCACCGTCCATCCGGCCATCGGGCCTAATCGCACGCCGATCACCCTTTCGCTGACCTCGCCGGCGCATCGTCCGATCCAGATTACCAGGGACCTGCCGGCGTTCTGGAGCGGCTCGTGGTCTGAGGTGCGCAGCGACATGAAGGGGCGCTATCCGCGTCATGTCTGGCCGGAAAATCCGCGCGAGGCCGATCCGACGACGCGCGCCAAACCCAGAGGAACATAACAGCGGCACATAAATAAGCGCTTGTTGGCCTTTACGGCAATCCGCTTACTGTACCCATCGTATAAGGGTAAACAGGAGCCGCTATGATTACCGTCCACCACCTCGACAATTCGCGTTCGCAACGTATTCTATGGCTGCTGGAAGAGCTGGGTCTGCCATACGAGATCAAGGCCTATAAACGGGACAAAAAGACGATGTTGGCGCCGCCAGAACTGAAGGCGGTTCATCCTCTCGGTAAATCGCCCGTCATTACCGATGGCGCCCGAACCCTGGCTGAAACCGGCGCCATTGTGGACTATCTGGTGTCGACCTACGGCGGCGGTCGTCTCATCCCAACCGCCGGCAGCGAAGAGCGTTTCAGCTATACCTATTGGATGTATTATGCCGAAGGCTCGGCGATGACGCCGCTTTTGCTTAAGCTGATCACCAGCCATATTCGCGGGCGCGCGCCGTTTTTCATCCGGTCGATCGCTGCCGGAATCGCCGATAAGGTCGACGCCACCCTGGTGACGCCAAACCTGACGGCCAATATAGATTTTTGGGAAGATACTCTGAGCCAATCACCATGGTTTGCCGGCGCGGATTTCAGCGCGGCCGATATCATGATGAGCTTTCCGCTGGAAGCGGCTGCCAGTCGCGCCGGTGCGAACACGAAGCCGCATATCATGGCCTGGTTGAAAACCATCCACGCCCGCCCGGCCTATCAGCAGGCGCTCAAGCGCGGTGGCCCTTACACCTATGCTTAGATGGTGATGCAGCCGGCGAAGGCGACGCCGATGAACGGCAGAACGATAAGCTTCAGAATCAACTTCTTCATAACATTACTCCTTGAACCTGAGCGCAGGCTAAGCGGCCATGCCCCTGATGTAAATGGAAAAGGCGCCGTTTTATCGGCGCCTTTTTATCAGGATAAGACTTCCTGACCGTGATCTTAGTTGCGGGTATAGGTCAGGTGGTCCGCGCCGCTGCGATCGATGATGATGCAACCGGAGAGGCTGGTGGCCAGAACGGCGACGCAGAGAAGCTTGATGGCGAGAGATTTCATGGATTTTCCCCTGGAATAGAATGGATTAAAAAGATTTCGAGCTGGTCATAACGTCGGCCGGCTTTTCCCCGGCGCTGGCCGGCGGTGACGTGTCGTAGTCGTGATCGGGCGCCACGTACATGATACAGCCGCTGAGGGCTGAGGCAAGTGCGGCAAGGCAGGCGACCTTGATAAGAAGGTTTTTCATGGCGGGTCTTTCGAAGAGGTGCCGGATGCGCCCCTGATGGAATGAACTTATGCGAGCCTCTATGAACGGTATATGAACCATTTCCACCTTAATTCTTTTTAATAATCAGGTGGCTATTTCGTTTTCTTTTGTCTGTGTCTCTTTTGCCCAATAGTTGGCCAGCGGTGTGCAGATCAAAAGCTGGAGCGGATGGTACAGCATGATCGGCAGCAGGATCAGCCCAAGTCCCGATGGATGACCGGCGAAGATCAGAGACGCCATGGGTATGCCGGTGGCCAGGCCCTTCTTGGTGCCGCAGAAAACCACGGCGGCACGGAAGGCCGGTGCGATATGGAAGGTGTCACAGACTTTCCATAACATCAGCAGCACGATGAAAAACAGGCCCAGCGTGGCGGTGATGACGAGCGCCAGCGTGGCCGGACTGTTAGTGCTCCAGATATGGCGCGCAAAGGAATCGCAAAACGAGGTGTAGACTAGCAAAAGGATGGTGCCACGATCGGCGAGTTGTGCCCATTTTTTGTGTTTTTGCAGCCAACCGCCGATGAGCGGGCGCATCACTTGGCCCACGATCAGCGGCAAGGCCAGCCACAGCATGAGATCTATAAATACCCCCATAATATCAAGATGTTGTCCGCTGCTTTTCAGCAAGAGGCTCATCCATAACGGCGTGATGAAGATACCGAGCAGACTGGAGAGAGTGGCGTTAAAAACCGCCACCGGCACATTACCGCGCGCCGCGGCGGTCATGGCCACGGACGAGGAGACGGTGGAGGGAATGGCGCATAGATAGAAGAAGCCGAGACGCAGGTCCGGGCTGATCAACGGGCCTGTCAGGGTGAGGAAAGCCAGTCCGATCAGGGGAAAGAGCAGAAAGGTCGAGCCCTGAATGATCAGGTGCAGGCGCCAGCGCATAATGCCGTCTTTCAGGGCGACAAACGACATCAGGGCGCCGTTGAGGAAGAAGATCAGCGCCACGCCAAGCTTGGTGACCAGTTCGGGATGTAGCGCACCGCCTTCCGCGCCGAAACTTGGGAACAGCGCCGCCAAAATGATGGCCACCACCATGCCGGTGAGGAAGGGGTCGAGTTTAAACCTCACCTATAGCCCTGCCGCCGCATAGATCATAATGCCGGTCGCTACCGACAGGTTGAGGCTATCGGCGCGGCCCTTCATCGGGATCTTGACGTGGGTGTCGCAGACGGCGGCGATCTCCGGCGTCAGGCCGGATTGTTCGGTGCCCATCAGCAGGAGCGTCGGGCGGACATAGGGGGCGGTGCGGTGATTATGCGTGGCGGTCAGAAGCGTGCCGACCACCGAGCCGGTCCAGCGCTTGCGATCGGCCACAAACTGCTCCCGTGTGCATCTGACGATCGGCAGGGCGAAGACCGAGCCCATGGTGGCGCGTACCGTTTCGACCGAGAACGGATCGACGCAATCGCCGATCAGGATGACCCCGCCAATGCCGGCCGCATCGGCGGTGCGGATGATGGTGCCGAGATTGCCAGGATCGCGGACCTGTTCCAGCGCCACCCAGACATCGTTGGTTTGCGGGTCGATATCCTCAAGCGTCCGGTTCACCTGCGCGAACACGGCTATGACCATTTGCGGATTATCTTTGCGCGATATCTTCTCAAGAATTTCGCGGGTTACTTCCAGAACCTCACCCTTCGCCTTTAGCGTCTCGTCGATGGCGCGTTTGAGCAACGGATGGTAATCCGTGCCATTATCGCTCTTTGGGCCATAGACGAGAATCTGCGGCGCAAAGCCGAGATCAAGGGCATCAATGATGATCTTCAACCCTTCAGACAGAAACTGGCCGGTCGCTTCACGCTCCTTGCGCATATGCAGGGCGCGGATGTCCTTGATCGTCTGGTTGGTGAGGGAGGTGATCTGCTTGATCATTGCGCCATCCATCTCGCAAAGAAGCTGAGGCCGATTTCGCGCGGGGCGATATCGGCTGGCTTGACGCCCTTCGGTGGCTTCGAATCCTCGATCAGGGTCAGTTCGCCGTAATCGACGCGGCCGCCTTTGCCGGGACCAACGGCTTCGGCGACGAGATGCGCCAGAGCCGGGCCGGAGACGCGCGCCGCATAGGCGTTGAGCAACAGGAAAGACGCCTCGTCCGAGAGCAGTTGCGCGCACAGATGGATCATTTCGGGCAGGTCTTCAAACAGACGCCACACCTCGCCGGTCGGGCCGCGGCCATATTTCGGCGGGTCGAGAATGATACCTTCGTATTTCGAACCGCGCTTGACCTCGCGCTGGACGTATTTGCGGGCGTCCTCGCAGATCCAGCGGATCGGCGCATCGCTCATACCGGACAGGGTGGCGTTATCACGCGCCCAGCCGATAGCCTTTTTCGAGGCGTCGACATGGGTGACCTTGGCGCCGGCTTCGGCCGCCACCAGACTGGCGACACCGGTATAGCCGAACAGGTTGAGCACACGCGGGCTGTTGCGTTTGGAAATCGCTTCCTTTTGCCAGGCCCAGTTGGCGGCCTGTTCGGGGAAGAAGGCGAGGTGGCGGAAATTGGTGAAGCGGCCGTAGAACCTGGCCTTCTCCCAACCGAGTGCCCATTGCTCCGCCGGTTTGCGCGTGAAGCGCCAGTTGCCTTCGTCGTCCTCGCCATGGGGATCGAAAATGGCGTCGGCCTTGTCCCAGAGTTGCGGGTACTTTGGCGCCCACCAGCATTGCGGTTCCGGGCGGATGACGAGATAGTCGCCGTAGCGTTCGAGCTTCTTGCCGTCACCGGAATCGACGAGGGCGTAATCAGCCCAGGCCTGGGTGCGCAGAGTGGTGGGGGTGTCGCTGATGATCATGTTTAAGGCCATAAGCGCTGCGTTTGGCTACGTAAAGAGGGCGCGCTTCAAAAACAGGAGTGGATGGCGGACTTTGACAGGCGATCGGCGCGTGTTCGGTCTTGTCCCAATGGAAAGGACGGGTCGCCAATTGATACAGGGCGAAGGCGGCCGCCAGCGATTGCAGACACCAGTAGAACGGTGCGCCAAGGACATCGCGCCAAAGGGGTTTGAGGCCGGCACGTCTTGCGCCTAGCACCAGGGCCATCATGCCGCTTATGGCGCCGATGAGGAAGAGGGACAGGTCGCGCGAACCCAGCGGCGCCAGGACGTCGGCCGGATTGCCGATATATTGCACGACGCTCAGAAGCAGGGCGGCCATCACCAGGGCTGTGAAAGGCGCATAGAAAAGCGCCGCGCTAACGCTCAAACCGACGCCGAGGAAGAGGCCTAACCAGGCGCGCGGCCGAAAAGAGGTAGTGAAACGGGTATGTACCAGAAGGGGCTGCATGTAACCCTTGATCCAGCGTGTCCGTTGCGGAATCCAGGCAAGGGTGTTGGAGGGCGGGGTTTCCAGGGTTGGCGAAGTGATGATGCCGCAGAGATAACCATATTGTGCCAGTCTCATGCCCAGATCGGCATCCTCGTTGACATTATAGGCATCCCAGGCGCCCAGCCGCTTGAGAATAGCGGCTTTGAAGTGGTTGCTCGTGCCACCAAGCGGAAAGGGCAGGTTGAGATGGTGCAGGGCCGGCAGCAGGACATCGAACTGCACGGCATATTCTTAGGCGAAACGCCGGCCGATAAAACTGGTGGCATCGACCGGCCGCAGCGGCGCTTGTATGCAGGCCAGCATAGGGCTTCCTCTGGCGAAGGCGCGGGCGGCCTCACGTAACTGATCGGCGCGCGGGCGGTCCTCGGCGTCATAGATGACGACCAGATCGCCGGTGGCAAGACCCAGCGCATGGTTCAGCGCGCGCGGCTTGATCCGTGGGAAGCCATCGGGCACTTCGATAATCTTCACATAGCCAGGCAGTCGTTGGGCGCGAAAAGCGGCAATTGTGGCGTGGTCGTCTTCTTTCAGGGCGAACAGGATCTCCAGCCGGTCGCGCGGGTAATCGAGATCGAGCATCGCTTTTAGCAGTTGCGGCACGATGTCGGCCTCTTTGTACAGAGCGACGATCACGCTGTAATGGGGCAGGTTTTCGTTGGAGGCGCTGGTCAGGGGATCGGTATGTTCAGTCGCTTGCGGTGGCTTGGTAACGCAGGCGGCCAGTCGCAGAATGGCATTGCTCATAAAACAGGCCCAACTCAGCCAGTACAGGCCGCCGAGTAGGGTCGACGGTGCCTCTACACACAGGGCCGCAAAAACGGACACGAGGAGTATCAGTGCCCCTATCTGTTGCCAGGAGGGCCCAGAGCGTGCCGAAAGACCGGCCCCCAGAGGGCTAACGGGTTTGGCGACGCGCGGACGAAAAACCTGCGGTTTAGCTGTTCCGGCCGACGCAGAATCCTTATACATCCACTTCTGCTTGAAGGTTTCTATGATCACGCCCGCCGCCCCGGATGTTTCACTTTAAAAGGAACAACGCCTTGCGGTATAAAGGCGCAGTTTTTCAACCGCTATAAAAGCAATTGGGGGTAGGTATTTCTAAGTTTAAAGTCGTGCTTGGGTTGATTTTTGGGGTAATGTTTGCGTTAGCTACAGACCTGTCAGCGCAAACGCGTGCGCCACAGGTCAGCAGACCACCCGCAAAAGCGATGCCAGCAAAAGCTCTGAAGGTCGTGTCCCTGGACCAGTGCGCCGACCAGTATGTGCTGGGCCTGGTGCCGCGAAACCAGATCCTGGCGCTGTCCGATCATGCGCGTCTGCACGACTCCAATTTCCGCGATCGTGCTGAGCATGTCCGGCGCATCCGGCCGCAACTTGAGAGCCTGCTGGCGCTTAATCCGGATGTAGTGGTGCGCACCTGGGGCGGTGATATCAACCTGATCAAGGCCCTGACCGATCGTCATATAAAGGTTTTGAATATCAATGACATCTATAGCTATGATCAGGCAAAACCTGAGCTTTTGCGCATCGGTCAGGAGCTCGATCAGGTGGCCAGCGCGCAAATAGAGGCGCGTCGCTTTGATCAGGCCATGGCCGCCATCCGGCAGGTCGGCAAAGGGCGGACCGTGCTCTATTACACGCCCACAGGCTATAGCGCCGGGCCGGACACCATGGTCGCGGATATGTTGCGAAGACTGGGTTTCAGGCTGGAGACTCAGGATAAGGGTTTCTTCTACCTGTCGCCGGAGGTTATTCTGAGCCTGAAACCTGATATCTTCGCCCTGGGGTTTTATGAAGATCATTACGCCATGCGCCGGGTGCCGGGCCGTAATCCGCTTGTCCGTGCGCGCATCGCTTCGATGCCTAATTTCACCCTGCCGGTGCAGATGATCAGTTGCACGGGCTGGTTCACAGCCTACGATCTGGCGGAGTTGTCGAAATCACCCCTGACCGGCTCAGGCGGCATGAAGGCGGTGCCGTGATGCATGTGAGCCTGCGTAGTCTGAGCATCGGCCTGGGCGTAGCCATAGGCGTTTTACTGATCGTTTTGATGCTGTTTGGTGATGTGCCTCTCAGCGGCGTCATGTGGCTGGACGCTTTCATTCACTGGAATTCACTCGGTTCCGAAATCGTCTGGGGCATTCGTTTGCCGCGCAATCTCGCCGGAATCGGTGTTGGCGCCATGCTCGGCATGAGCGGCGCCCTGATGCAGGGGTTGTTGCGTAATCCGCTGGCCGAGCCGGGTCTGCTCGGGGTATCGGCGGGTTCAGGACTGGGTGCGGCCTTGGCCATCGTCTTCGGGTTAGGTCTGACGCCGTTCGCGGTCGAGAGTTTCGCCCTGATCGGCGCCGCGGTCGTTGCCGTCATCCTGCTCATCTTCGTTCAGCGCTTCCCGCAGCGCCAGTCGCTCATCCTGCTCGGCGTCGGTCTGTCGGCGCTGTGCGGCGCCCTGATGGCGCTGGTGTTCAATCTGTCGCCATCGCCGGTCACCACCGCTGAAATGCTGGGCTGGATGATGGGCTCGGTCGCCAACCGCAACTGGTTCGATGTGATGATGTGCGTGCTGGGGCTTGGCGCGGTCAGCGCCATGTCGCTGCAATTGGGCAAGGGCTTGCGCTTCCTGACGCTGGGCGAAGAAACCGCGCGTTCGATGGGTATCGATATGACCCGCTTGACGCAGGTTATCGTCATCGGCTCGTCCCTGCTGGCCGGCCTGTCGGTTTCGGTGGCCGGTGTCATCGGTTTTGTCGGGCTGGCCGCGCCGCATCTGGTGCGCGCCTTTGGTATCAAGGACCCCTATCTGCTGATCTGGCCCTCCGCCCTGACCGGTGCTTTGATGGTCATTGTCTCGGACGGCCTGATCCGCCTGATGCCCCCGACGGCCGATGTGCGTCTGGGCGTCCTGACCTCGCTGGTTGGCGCGCCTCTGTTCGCCATCCTCGCCTATAAGAGCGCCCGTTCATGGATGCAGGACTGATGTCGCAACTCACCCTCACGAACGTCAGCGTCAAACTGGGCCAGGAGACCGTGGTGCAGGATGTCTCGGCTGATCTGACCTCCAGCAAGCTCTATGTGCTGGTGGGGCCCAATGGCGCCGGCAAGACGACCCTGCTCAAGGCCATGGCCAGCCTGCTGCCGTTGAAAGACGGCTTGATCCGCTTCAATGGCGAGGAGCTGGCCGGCCAGACGCCGGCGCGGCGCGCCGAAAGCATCGCCTATCTGCCGCAGGATCGCAGCATCGCCTGGGATCTGGCTTGTGTTGATGTCGCGGCCCTGGGCGCGCAGCACCTGACGCCCGATCTGGCGCGGCAAAAGTCTTTCGCGGAATTGCAGGCACTGGGTTTACAGGAGGTGTCGGATCGCGGCGTCTTCGGCCTCTCCGGCGGGCAGCGTGCGCGCGTGCTGCTGGCGCGGGTTCTGGTCAGTCCGGCCGAGGTGTTTCTGCTCGATGAACCGCTGATCGCGCTCGATCCGGCGTGGCAAAGGCAGGTGCTGATCCGGCTCAAACAACGCGCCGAAGCCGGCCAGACCGTCATCCTCAGCCTGCACGATCTTCACCTGGCGGCACAGTTCGCCGATCAGGTTCTGCTGATGCACAAGGGTAAGCTGGTGAAGATGGATACGCCCGAAAACATCTTTGTTCCCGAGCTGTTATCCGAAGTGTTTAACCTGAAGGGCGAACTGGTATCGGGTGATGGCCAGCGCACCCTCCGGCTGGAAAGTCTGCCTCTTCTTTAGTCCTTCTTCTTTTTCTTTTTTGTCTTCTTCGCCGGTGGGACTTTCTTCTTCTTTTTCTCCGCCACGGCCTTCTTCCGGGTATCCTTGACGGGTTTGGCTGACGGCTTCGGATCCGCCACGGGCGCCATGACGCCACTGGCCGGTGTGGTCAGGGCCGCCGCGGCGGCCGGATTGGTGGTCTGGGCCTTCTGGTAATCGAGATAGCCGATCGGCGCATCCGGCGATGGCGTGTCGCTGAATTCCGGCGTATCGAACGCACCGATCGGGCCGGGGAAGCCGCGCTGGACATCGGCCATAGCGGTCAGGGGGGCGGTGCCACCGGCCAGGCGGGCACGATAGACGCGCATGTTTTCCGTCACGCGCATCATGTAGTTGCGCGTTTCGGTGAAGGGGTGGCACTCGATAAACGACAGGGCGTCGGCCGTGGCGCCACGCGGATCGCCACAGTCGGCAACCCAGGTCTTCATCCGGCTCGGGCCGGCATTATAACCGGCCGCCGCCATGACGTAGGAGCCGTCGAAACGATCGACCAGTTCACCGAGGTGATAGGTGCCGAGCGTCATATTGTATTCCGGCTCGTAAAGCTGGGAGTCGCTGTAGCCCATATTGAGACGGTTGGCGACGGCACGCGCGGTCGACGGGATAAGCTGCATCATGCCGCGCGCATTGGCGTGGGAGCGGACACTCGGATCGAAGCTCGATTCCTGGCGGGTGATGGCCAGCACGAAGGCTTTTTCCGGTCCCGGTACATTGGGAACCGAGCGCAGCGGATAGGCGCGTTCGGGGAGATAGAAGCCGCGCTGCATCGAAACGCGCGCCACCTTCATGGCCATCAGTTGCGAGTCGTAAGCACCGACCAGATCGACCAGCAGGGCCTCTTCCTCGGCATTGGGCAGCACGTCATCGAGGTGGAGCACGATGGCGCGGAACAGGTCCAGTTCGCCGGTCGAACCGAGCAGACGCGCCGCCTTGATCAGGTCACGGCTCTCGAAGCGGTCGCGATCGGCCTGGCTCGGTATCGGGTCCTTGCCGAGTGTGATGGTCTTGATGCCGGCTTTTTCCGCTGCCATCTGGCCATAGAAGGCATAGATATACTGGCCGCCCTGCGCATAGTAACGCTGCGCCAGGGTGGCGTCGGCATCGATGCCGTTGGTTGCCGGACGGTTGCGCGCTTCATAGGCACGGCCCAGCCAGTAGTTGGCGCGCCCTTGCGTGATGGGCGAGGTGCCGGCCGTGGCCAGTTCGTGAAAATGGCGGATGGCCGTGTCGGGGTCGCTCAATTTGATGAGCGCCACCCAGCCGGCGAAGAACTCGGCCTCGGCCTTGCTTTCACCTGCCTCGAAACCGCCGCCGTTCATGGCGTCATAGGCGGCGCGATAATTGCGCGCCTTGAGGGCGGCTTTGAAATAGCCCCAGCGCAGCGAATAGAGCTGCGAGGCGGCGTCCGGGCTGGCCGAGGCCGGCGGCAGGTCGGCCAGAAGCGCGAAACCGAGCGGTTCCAGCCCCTTGCCGGCCAGATACTTGGCGCGGGCAAAGGCGAGGGTTGAATTATGCAGATCGCCGTTCAGGGCGTTCTGATAGAGGGAATCGCCGCTGGCCGAACTGGTGCGCATGGCGATGACGGCATTGGCGATATCGGCCTGATGCTGACCGACATAGGCGGTCATGTCGCGGATCGCCTGCGAATTGCCACTCTGGTAGTTGAGTTCGAGGCAGGTCAGGCGCGCCTGATGGTCGTCCTGGGTGAGATAGGTGCTGAAGGCCTGGTAGAAGTTGACTTGCGGCAAGGCGTCGAACACCTTGGTGCGCCACCAGCTTTTGGCCAGGGCGCGCGCCTCTTCGGTGCGGGTCAGATTGCCATAGGCGGTGATCAGGGCGGTCGCGCCTTCGGTGGTTTGCGGCGGCGAGCCCTTGAACCAGTCGACGGTTTGTTGCGCGGTCATGCCCGACAGGCCGATCAGCTTTTCCGCGGCGATCTGGCGCTTAGCCTCACGCGGCCAGCCCCACAGGTCGCGGCGGGCGGCATCGAGCGCGGCGAAGCTGTAGATATTACCGTCGTTGTTGATGATGGTCCAGGTGACGATCTTGCGCGCCACCGGGCTGCTCAAGCCGGACGCCAGCGAATCAGCCTGGGAAAAATTACGCGACTTGGCGGCCGAAAGCGCCTGCTGCAACAGGGCGGAATCGTTGCCGGACAGGGTGGAGGGAATATAGGGACGGGCGGTATCGGCCGGGGGGGCGGCTGCATCCTGCAAGGTATCGTCCTGCGCCGCCACCGGCTGCAGGGCGCCCAGACTCAGGGCGCTGACCCCCATGACGAGGGCGATTTTGCGGGCGAGGGTGGCGATGGTCTGTCGGTCAGGCTGGGTCATAAAATTCCTGTATCTGGCCAAAAGTTATGCATAGCCAGACTATAGATATAGTTTCTTTTTAGAAAGCCATTGCGACGATGGCTTTGCTTATCTATGGCTATTTTCATATAATCCAAAGCCGGAGATGGCCGAAAAGCCACAACTTTCCGTGTTTGCGGTGAGATGAGAGCCAGAAGACAAGATGACGATGACCGACAGAGCTGCACAACCCCTTTTCCGCGGCGTAATTACCGCTCTGGTGACGCCCTTCAAGGGGGGCGAGGTTGATTATGCGGCGCTGGAGAAACTGGTCGAGTTTCAGATCGCCGGCGGCGTGCACGGCATTGTGCCGGTTGGCACCACGGGCGAGACCTCGACCCTGACCATGGAAGAGCATCGCGCCGTCGTGAAGCTGTGCGTCGAAAAGGTGGCGGGGCGTATCAAGGTGATCGCCGGCGCCGGCTCGAACAATACCGCCGAGACGCTGGAACTGGCCCATCACGCCAAGGAGGTCGGCGCCGATGCCGTCCTGGTCGTCGCGCCCTATTATAACAAGCCGTCGCAGGAAGGCCTGTACCAGCACTTCAAGGCGCTGAATGACAATGTCCAGATTCCGGCCCTGCTGTACAATGTGCCAGGCCGCACCGTCGTGGATATGAGCAACGAGACCGTGGCGCGCCTCGCCAAACTGCCGAACATCGTCGGCATCAAGGACGCCACCGGCGATCTGGAACGCATCAGCCAGATGCGTCTGATGATTGAAGGCAGCTTCTCCTATATCTCCGGCGATGACCCGACCCTGCTCGGCTATCTGGCGCATGGCGGCCACGGCGTCATTTCGGTGACCTCGAACGTCGCGCCGGCGCAGGTGGTGGCCATGTATGAGGCGGTCGCCCAGAACGCTTATGAGACGGCGCTGCAGTGGCAGGACAAGCTGATCACCCTGCACAAGGTTTTGTTCGCCGATTCCTCGCCATCGCCCACCAAGTATGCCATGAGCCGCCTTGGTCTCTGCACCGATGAGGTGCGTCTGCCGATCGTCGCCTGTTCGCAAGCCGTGCGCCCGCTGGTTGATCAGGCACTGACTCTTGCCGGGGTGCCGCTGGCGGGACAGGAACGGGTCACCGCCTAATGGATGTCATCAGCACCTATAAGGTGATCGCCGATAACCGTCGGGCGAAGTTCGATTATTTCCTCGAACAGAATACCGAGGCGGGGATCGCCCTGACCGGCACCGAGGTCAAGGCGCTGCGTCAGGGACGGGCTAATATTGCTGAATCCTATGTCAGCATCGAGAATGGCGACGAACTGTGCCTGATCAATGCCGATATCCCGATTTACGGCCACGCCAACCGCTTTAACCATGAGCCGCGCCGACCGCGCAAACTGCTGCTCCATCGGAAAGAAATCAGCCGTTTCATGGTGGCCATCCAGCGTGAAGGCATGACGATCATCCCGACCAAGCTGTTCTTCAATGACAAGGGTCTGGTGAAGCTGGAAATCGCCCTCGCCAAGGGCAAGAAACTGCACGACAAACGTGAAGCCAGCGCCGACCGCGACTGGGCACGCGATAAGGCCCGTCTGATGCGGGATAAGGGGTAAGGTTATTCGCGAGAATAAAGTTTGATCTTATCATCGCGAATTTTATGTAGCCTGTCGCGGGTTGCTTGAAGTGTTTGCTCTAAAAAGTACCGCGCGCTTTTCGCATTTCCAAACCAGATGTCACTGATCGTTTTACGCAGCAAACTTTTGAGACTTATATCCTCGCGTACCAAGATAGTCTCAAGATAGACTTGCAATGCCTTCAAATTTTCTAGCCTGAGATCGGCAACATTGCCCGCGGTGGCATTTTCCAAGCTACCGTACTCCTCGAAAATATCTTGATGGAAAAGGCTGCAGTATTCGTCGAAAGCATCAGGCATCATAGCACACCCGGAAAAGCGCCGCCGTCGATCAGCAGGCTCTGTCCGGTGATATAACCGGCTTGAGCCGAGCATAAAAACGCGCAGGCCGCGCCAAATTCTGAGGGCTCGCCAAAGCGCTTAGCCGGAATACCTGCTTCGCTCTCGGCCTTGACCGTGGCGACATCTACCCCGCGATCAGCAGCCTTCTTGCTCAGACCGCTGGTCTGGCGCGCGGTATCGAACGAACCCGGCAGCAGGAAGTTGATCGTCACATTGGCGTGCGCCACGCTGCGCGCCACACCCGCCAGAAAGCCGGTCAGGCCAAGGCGGGCGCCGCTCGACAGATCAAGACCGCTCAGCGGCATTTTCACCGACCCCGAGGTGATGTTGACGATCCGGCCGAAACCACGCGCCACCATACCGTCGATCACCTTCTGCACCAGTTCGATTGGCGTCACCATATTGCCGGTCACGCCTTCCAGCATGGCGGCGCGGTCGATCTGGCGGAAATCGCGGTAGGGCGGGCCGCCATTGTTATTGACCAGAATATCGACCTGCGGCACCGCGCTTATCAGCGCGCTTTGCGTTGCCGCCAGACTGACATCACCGGCCACCGTGATGATGATAGCACCCGTCGCGGCGCGTATTTCCTCGGCCACCGCTTCCAGCTTGTCCGCGTCGCGGCCGTTGATCACCACCGTGCAGCCGGCTTTCGCCAGTTCGAGCGCGCAGGCCTTGCCCAGTCCCTGACTGGAGGCGCACACAAGCGCGTAACGTCCGCTGATACCGAGATCCATCGTCAAACCTTAGGGGTAAAAAGGGCGGGGAAGATGCGCCTGCGCCGATAAGCCATCAAATCGTGTCGTCGTCATCATCCTCGGTGCCGAGGAATTTCGGCGGATTGGCGTGGCTGGAACGTGGACGACCGACAACCGTAGCGAGATCGGCCAGATCGACGAAGGTATCGGCCTGCCGGCGCAGTTCGTCGGAGGTCATGGGCGGCGACGACTTGACGGTGGAAACGACGGTGACGCGCGCGCCCTTACGTTGTACGGACTCGATCAGGCGGCGGAAGTCACCATCGCCGGAGAACAGCACCAGATGGTCGGCGTGTTCGGCCATTTCCATCATGTCACAGGCGATTTCGATATCCATGTCACCGCGCCAGCGCTTGCGCCCTTGCGCGTCGGTATATTCCCGGGCCGATTTGGTGATCAGGGAGAAGCCGTTGTAATCGAGCCAGTCGACAAGCGGGCGGATCGGCGAGTAATCGTCGCCCTCGACCAGGGCGGTATAATAGTAGGCACGGATCAGAATACCGCGCTTTTTGAATTCATCGAGCAGCTTGCGATAGTCGATGTCGAAATTGAGCGCCTTGGCGGCCGAATAGAGGTTGGCACCATCAATAAAAAGCGCGATACGGTCGGTGGGATAAAAGCTCATAGTGAAATAATTCCACGAGAATGTGCGGTTAAAATGGCGGGAAGCGTCAGCAATACGGCGATTTTTATCGCCTATGGTTCAAACCTGTCGGCGGGTCAACAGACTGCATCGCAAGCTTTCGCGCGCCTTGTCAAGGATTTGGAAGCGCGTGGATTAATTGTGAACAAAATTTCACGTCTGTGGTCGTCGCAGGCCTGGCCGGATCCGAGTGATCCGCCCTATCTCAATGCCATCTTGCAAATTGCAACTGATCTGCAACCAAATGATTTAATGCAGCTTTTGCATGGCATCGAAGAAGATTCCGGGCGTGTGCGTGATGGTCGCCTGAACACGCCGCGCGTGCTGGATCTCGATTTAGTCGCCTATGGCGACCTGGTGCTGGAAGGCGAAAGCGGGCTGGTCCTGCCGCATCCGCGCGCCGCCGAGCGCGCCTTTGTCATGGGGCCGCTGGCCGAGATCGCACCGGACTGGGTGCACCCGATAAGGGGGCTGACGGCGCAAGACCTCTATGCAAGCGCCACCGTCGCCCGCGACGCTTATCCTTTGGATGTCGCGAGCTGAGCTTCCGCCTCGCGCCGCGTTGCACGCTGGTCGATCCAGATATAGAGACCGACCCCGGTCAGAACCAGCAGGGTGCCGATGAGATCCGACGGGCTGATGCGCTGGTTAAGGATCAGGGCGCTCATGGCCAGGGTGAAGATCGGATTGATGAAACTGATCACGGCATTGGCCTGTGACGAAATGCGGCTGAGCGCGAAATTGGTCAGGTAGCTCGGCAGGACGGTGGCGCCGATCGCCAGTCCGATCACCAGAGTGAGCAGCGGCGGCGTCATGTGTATGTCGCTGATCTTGTGCACCAGCAGGAAGTGCGTGCCGGTGGCGATGGCGGCGCCGCTCATCGCCCATGAGGTAAAGAGCGATGGTCCCATGCGCTTGATCAATGGCTTGGCCAGCAGCAGGTACATGGCAAACGCCACCGACGACACCATGCACCACAGGGCGCCGACCACGATGGCCGAGCCGTGCGCGTTCAGGTCGGTGATGAAGACCATCGCCAGCCCGGCATAGCTGATCGCAAACGCCCATACGGCCTTCAGGCGGAAAGGCTGCTTGAAGAACATGGCGCCGAACAGAATGACGAACAGGGGGTAGGTGAAGAGGATCAGGCGCTCGAATTGCGGCGACAGCGTTGTCAGGCTTTCGAAATCGGTATAGCTGGCCAGCCAGTAGCCAAGCGCGCCGACCAGCAGTGTGCGGATATACAATCCCGGCTGGCGGTCGATCGGCGGCAGGGTGTTGGTGCCCTTGGATTTGGCGCGCAGGAAGGTCAGGATGCCGAAGACGACGAAGAACGGCGTGGCAATCGACAGGCGCAGCGCCATCAGGGCCGAGGCGTCGATATCGTAGGCATAGGCCAGCTTGATCCAGATGCCCTTGCTGGCGAAAAGGAACGCGCCCAGCATGGCCAGGATATAGCCGCCCCAGGTCAATAACCATGGGGCTGAAAGCGGGCTTTTCGGTGCGGGCTGGTCGGACATCTGGGCCTTTGCGGGCGCCTTTGTGTCTCTCAAGCGCCCCGTGAAACGGGTAGGGGCGCGATCGTTCGGATCAGTCGCCTAGGAGGTCTTGCGCGAAGCGGACTTGACGCCAAGCGACTTGACGTTAAGCGATTGGCACGCCCAAATAAGCTTGGACATGATGTCAATGTGTGTGAGCGCGAAGGCGTTGGCGAAGTTGGTAATCATGGGCGGGCAAGTAGAGGGTTTGGACGTTTTGCGCAACCGTAAACACATGTTTCAGATGTCACGTTCGGTTACGCTCTGTTTGACCTTAAGTGTTCTGGCGTGGCCGGTGCTGGCGAAACCGCCGGTCGTGACCGGCAGCGCCTATGCCATTGATGGCGACACCCTGGTGATCAAACGCCGGCATGTGCGCCTGTTCGGGATAGATGCCTTCGAGCATGATCAGACCTGTGGCCGCTTTCGCTGCGGCGTCGAGGCGACGTCTGCTTTGCGTGGGTTGATGGAAGGCCGGATCATCACCTGTCGGCAGCAGGATCATGACCAGTACGGCCGTATAGTTGCGATTTGCAAGCTACCGTCAGGCCTTGACCTCGGGGCCGAGATGGTGCGGCGCGGACTGGCGGTCGATTACCGCAGTTTCACGCTCGACTACATGGATGAGGAGGCCGATGCCCGTGCGCATAAACGCGGCGCCTGGGCGCGCGGTTTCCAAAGCCCGGTGCAATATCGCCGGGAGCATCCGAGGTAGGAAAGCGTTGAACACGGAAAGGCACGGATGATGCGCAGCGGCATCCGTGCCTTTCCGTGTTAAATCCTTAAGCTTTCACCGCCCGGATCGCCTTGTTCCATAAGCCTTCGGGCACGGCTGGCGCGGTTTCGCCGAGCTGGCGCAGGTCTTCCAGAATGACGCTCAGGTGCGGTGCGCTGCCGGGCAGGTTGAGACGCAGGATTTCCAGCTTGCGCCGCAGGCTCGAATAGGCGTTGGCGGCGTTGAAATGGCTCTGCGAGCGTTCGCCCCAACGTTGAACCGCCTGCATGATCGAAATGACCGAGACGCCGCCGCCGAGCACAAACAGGGCGGCGTTAAGGGCATCGCTGTGCGGCAGGTAAAGATCCTTGTAGAGCACAGGCAAAGCCGCCAGCAGCGACACCAGAAACCCGCCGATCAGGGTCGAGGCCGTACTGAAGCGGTTGAGCGTATCCATGCGGTTGGTCGCTGACCAGTGGGCGTGGGCCGAGTGGCGCACGCGCGTCTCCGTCTCATGCAAAATACGCATGAAGTCGTCTGACACTTTATCGCTATCCCCCACGGACGCCCCCTCTTTTGTGATGTTAACTTAATCCCAAAAGAGGGCCGTGGGCAAGTCTCTACACCTTCAGGGCGTTGGCGGCCGAAAGCACAGCCTTGATGCTGGCCGTGGCGACATCGTGATCAATGCCGACGCCAAAGACCGTGCGGTCGCCGGCCCTGCACTCGACATAGGCCACCGCCTGGCTTTCGCTGCCGACATTGAGCGCGTGTTCGGCGTAATCGACCACTTCAAGGCCCAGATCATAGTGCGAATTGAGCCCGCGCACGGCGCTGGAGATCAGGCCATTGCCATGGCCAATGACCGAGGTCTCGATACCATCCTTGATGATCCTGCCCACGAAGGTGCGTGTGGCGCCGGAACGCACCGGCCCCTTATGGTCGTATTCGATCAGCTCGTAGGCCTGCGGGCCGGTCAGGTGGTAAGCCGCCTGGAAGGCGTCCCACAGATCCGTGCCGCTGACTTCCTTGGCCGAGGCGTCGGTGATGTCCTGAATCTTCTTCGAGAAGTCTACCTGAAAGGGGCGGGGTAGCTTCAGGCCATGATTTTGCTCAAGAATCCACGCTATCCCCCCCTTTCCGGACTGGGAGTTGACGCGGATCACGGCCTCGTAGCTTTCGCCGAGATCGGCCGGATCGATCGGCAGATAGGGCATTTCCCAGTAGCCGTCGTTACGCTTCTCGTGGGCCGCGAAGCCCTTCTTGATGGCGTCCTGGTGCGAGCCTGAGAAGGCGGTGAAGACCAGTTCGCCGGCGTAGGGGTGGCGCGGATGGACCGGGATATTGTTGCAGTGTTCGACCGTCTTCACGACCTCGCGCATGTGGGAGAAGTCGAGCTCCGGCGACACGCCCTGCGTATAGAGATTGAGTGCCAGGGTCACCAGATCGACATTGCCGGTGCGCTCGCCATTGCCGAACAGGCAGCCTTCGATGCGGTCGGCGCCGGCCAGCAGGGCCAGTTCGGCGGCGGCGGTGCCGGTGCCGCGGTCATTGTGCGGGTGCAGGCTGATGACCACGCTGTCGCGCTTGCTGATGTGGCGGCAGAACCATTCGATCTGGTCGGCATAGGTGTGCGGACCGGCGACCTCGACGGTGGCCGGCAGGTTGAGGATCAAAGGCTTTAATGGCGTCGGCTGCACAACTTCGATTACGGCGTTGCAGACCTCAAGCGCGAACTCGGGCTCGGTGGCGGTGAAGGTTTCCGGGCTGTACTCGAAGCCCCATTCGGTTTCCGGCTGCGCAGCGGCCTCGGCGACCAGCAGGCCCATGCCCTTGCGCGCCAGTGCCAGCACGTCCGGCTTGTCCATGTTGAACACGACGCGGCGGAAGAGGGGGCTCGTCGCATTGTAGAGGTGCACGATCGCCTTTTTGGCGCCGCGCAGGGCCTCGAACGAGCGCTTGATCAGGTCTTCGCGCGATTGCGTCAGCACCTGGATGGTGACGTCGTCGGGGATCAGGTTTTCCTCGATCAGCTTGCGCACGAAATCGAACTCGGTCTGCGATGCCGATGGGAAGCCGACCTCAATCTCCTTGAGACCCACGCTGAGCAGAAGCTTGAAGAACATCAGCTTCTTGTCGACATCCATCGGATCGGCCAGCGCCTGATTGCCATCGCGCAGATCGGTGGAGAGCCAGCGCGGCGCTTTCGTGGTCACCTTGTCCGGCCAGGTGCGGTCGGACATGTTGACGCCCAGGGAAAACGGACGGTACTTGGTGTCGGGATTGGTCAGCATCATGGGTGGAAACCCTTATAGGTCTTAAAGAGTGCGAGTGTGACGCGCGAAGGCTCGAAGCTTCAGGATACGAAGCCGGGGCGAATGCGCGGGAGAGATAGCAGATGGGAGAACATGATCAAAACCCGAAACGGGGATAAAGCCAAAAAAAGACGCAAACGACTTTCGCCTGACCGCAGTTAAGCGATCAGGGTGCCAATAAGGAGCGCGTTTAGGGCTTTGGACGTGATCATGGGCGGGTTCTGTCACGATTGACCGGCACGCGTCAATAAGGATTTGCGGGCAAACCGCCAGCCTTTAATGGCGACGCCTTGCGCTCGCACAACAAATTTCATGAATTTCTTGTCTTTTCCGGCGACACGCGCTATTGGCACCGGTTCATGACTTTTTTGTCCTCGCCCTATGGCCGCCTCATCCTGTGCAGGCCAAGCGAAGACGCTACTATATTGAGGTTCCTGCATGGCCCGCGTCACCGTCGAAGATTGCGTCGAAAAGATCGATAACCGCTTCAACCTCGTTCTGCTGGCCGCGCATCGCGCCCGCGCCATCTCGTCGGGTTCGTCGATTCTGGTCGACCGCGACAACGACAAGAACCCGGTTGTGAGTTTGCGCGAAATCGCCGATGGCGTCATCGAGCCGACCGTGCTGACCGAAAGCCTGATCGCTTCTCTGCAACGCGTTGACGAGCGCACCGAAGCCGAGGAAGAGGCCGAAACCCTCGCCCTGCTGGCCGATCCGTCGCACATGCAGATGTCGGAAAGCGAACTGATCCGCGCCCTGCAATCCGACCGTGATGGTGGTCAGGAAGAGCGCTACTAAGTCTTCCGTCTGCCAAACGCCGCCAAACTTATTATTTAAAAGGCTCAAGGGGATACCTTTGAGCCTTTTTACTTGTGTAAATCCGCGCTTGTGAGAAACTTTTTAACCCCTGATCCGTTTAGGATAAGGCGAAGCGTTATCGAAAGTAAGTGTATGTCGGCAGAAAGCGAGCAGGTTTTGGACAAGGCGGCATCGGTAGAGCCAGCGCCCTTAGCCACGCCCGAAGCGCCGAAGCCCGCAACCCATCGTCAGAAATTCCTGCGTCAGATCGAACTGATCGACCGCGTGGCCGCCTATGACCCGACGGTCGATGAAGCCATGCTCAACCGCGCCTATGTCTATGCCATGAAGATGCACGGCGCGCAGCTCCGCGCCTCGGGTGATCCGTACTTTGCCCACCCGATCGAGGTGGCCGGCATCCTGACCGACTACAAGCTCGATGCCGCCGCCATCGCCACCGCCCTGCTGCACGACACCATCGAAGACACGCCGGCGACCTATGAAGAGATCGCGTCGAAGTTCAGTGAGGAAATCGCCACCATGGTCGAGGGCGTCACCAAGCTGACGCGGCTCGAACTGCAATCGGAATACACCAAGTCGTCGGAAAACCTGCGCAAGTTCATCCTGGCCATCTCGAAGGATATCCGCGTCCTGCTGGTCAAGCTGGCCGACCGCCTGCACAATATGCGCACCCTGCATTTCGTGGCGCCGGAAAAGCGCGAACGCATTTCGCGCGAAACGCTGGAAGTCTATGCGCCGCTGGCCCGTTCGATCGGCTGCAACCGTTTCGCCACCGAGCTGGAAGACCTGGCCTTTTCGCACATCAATCCGCTGGCCCATCAGGCGATCATCCATCGCCTTGAGGAGATGCGGACCGAGAAGGGCTCGACCATCGCCGCCATCGCCCGCGATGTTGCCGCCAAGCTGGAAAAGCAGGGCATGTCCGCGCGTGTCATGGGGCGCGAAAAGTCGCCCTATTCGATCTGGAAAAAGCTGCAGCGCAAGTCGGTCGGGTTCAACCAGTTGTCGGATATCTTCGCCTTCCGCGTGGTGATGCAGAATACGGACGAGTGTTACCGGGCGCTTGGTATCATCCATCGCACCTGGCCGTGCGTGCAGGAGCGCTTCAAGGACTTTATCTCGACGCCGAAGTCCAACAATTACAAGTCTTTGCACACGACGGTGGTTGGCCATAAAGGCACGCGAATCGAACTTCAGATCCGCACCGAGGAGATGGACCGCGTGGCCGAAGAGGGCGTGGCGGCGCATTGGGGCTATAAGAATCAGGCCTATGGCTTCGATGAAGAGGCAGCGACGCGCGACGGCGGCCGCAACCCGATGAATTCTCTGCGCAATATCGTCAACATCGTTGAAAATGGTGGCGACAGCGAGGATTGGGTCGAGCACGCCAAGATGGAGATGTATCTCGATCAGGTGTTCGTCTTCTCCCCGAAGGGCCGGCTGATCTCGCTGCCGCGCGGCGCCATGCCGCTCGATTTCGCCTTTGCCGTCCATACCCAGGTCGGCGAAACGGCTATCGGCTGCCTGATCAATGGTGAGCACAAGCCCTTGCGCACCGTGCTGCAAAACGGCGATCAGGTCGAAATCCTGACCGGGTTGGAATCGCGCGTCAATCAGGACTGGTTCAGCCTGACCGTTACCGGCAAGGCGCGCTCGGCGATCCGCCGTCACCTGCGCCAGCGCGAGGCGGGCGACTTTATCAAGCTCGGCAAGACCGCTATCGAGCGCGCCGCCGCGCAGGTCGATAAGGCGTTGAAAGATATAAGCTGGCGGCCGGCGTTCGAGCGCTTCAACGTGACGAGCGAGGATGAATTGTTCGAGCTGTGCGGCCGCGGCAAGATCTTCCCGGCCAAGATTCTCGAAGCCATCTTCCCCGGCCTCAAGCTGCCGATGATGCTGACCACCGATAGCCTGACGCGCATCAAGGATGGCGGCGGCGGTGCGGCCTTCGTGCGGGGCTCGGCCCTGCATGAATCGCAGACTGTCATCTTCTCGAAGTGCTGCTATCCGGTGCCGGGTGACCGCATCGTCGGCTTTGTCGAAGGCGATGGCGTCCATGTCCACTCCATCGAATGTGAGCAACTTGAGGCTCTTGAGGCGCAGGACGAGAGCTGGATCGACCTGCACTGGACGCTGAACGCGGAAAAGAACACGCTGTCGGTGGCGCGTCTGCGCGTCAATATGCAGAACAAGCCGGGCGTGCTCGGTCAGGCCTGCACGCTGATCGGCGAGGCCAAGGGCAATATCGTCAATATCCGGATATCGAACAAACCGATGGACTTCCTCGATGTCGATTTCGATATCGAGGTGCTGGATGCTCGCCACATCACCAATATTTCGGCAGCGCTGCGCACCTCACCGATGATCGAAAGCGTCGACCGGGTGAGGGGATAGACGGTATTTCATAATACCTTCGATCACAGCTTCATCTTCGGGCACGCGCTTGCTGAACAACTTCATTGAACGCCTCAACCATTGCGTCGGGACGTTCTTCAAATATGAAATGGCTGGCGCCCTCTACAATGACATTCTTTCCTTGTGTGGAGTCGCGAGCCTGGTCTTCGTGTGCGTTAATCTTGGCGTTATAAAGTGTATCAGCGTCCACACCTTTCGGTCTGTCTTCAGTAAAGTGCGCTTTGTCAGAAGAGAGGATAACAAGCGGGATCGAGCCAAGACTATGCCGGTTGGCGTCAAGATCATTCGACGAAGTTTCATCCTTACTTTCGGTTTCGGATAACATGACTTCAAAACGGCTCTTGCTGAAATATATTTCCGTAAGCTTTGACCATACGGCTTTGGACAGATCATGTGGGCGCTTAGGAAGGCAAGGATCCTCGGCCCCCGGCAGAATAAATCCGGGAGTGAGCGGGCCGGCCTGGAGTTGTTTCAGGCAGCCACGGTAGAAGCTGAGATTTTCATCATTATAGCTTTTAGGATAGGGCAGGCGTTTATCGCCATGCTCGATGGCTGGGTCGACCAATAGAATGCCTGCAACGTCCTCGGTATGTTTGTAGGCAAACAGGCGCATGTTTATCCCGCCCAGCGAGTGCCCTACCAATATATAGGGTGGTTTAATAGCGGCACCCTTCAGTGCGTTTTCGAGATCGCCGACTTCCGCGGAGGCATCACGCGGTAAGGGGCCTGGATCGCTAAAGCCGTATCCGGCCCTGTCGAAAGTACAGACCCTGGTGACTTGAGCCAGATCGCGCTGGATGTCCCGCCATTCCAGACTCCATTGACTAAGACTGGAGTCTATCAGTGCCGTGGGACCGCCAGAACCAATACAGAAGATATTGAAACGCCGGCCATCCGGTAATTTTACTGCGTTCTGAGGCCGAAAATAGGCTTCCAGGGGCAAAGGCTCGGCTGCATGAGAGACCGTCGGTAAAACGAACAATAACAGAATTTGCAGACATGCGCATACAATTCGAAGCATAAGCCCCCCTCAGTCGTCGGCCGCGCTTCCGGCCCGTCTCCTAGATGCTCAATCTATACGTAACGCTTGTCAAACCTATTTGCTTGCCCTTTGAGATAAGGTTTAGAGTTTCGACGGTTTGAACAAAGCGCAGCGCAATTCTTCATCTTCCAATAGTCGACCGAACGCGCTAAACCGCTGGCATCAGACAAGGATTCCCCATGACCAGTGAAGACGTAATCAACGAGTTCCGCGCCGCCAACGCTTTGCGCGAAGGCCATTTTGTGCTGTCATCCGGCCTGCACAGCCCGATGTTCCTGCAGAAAAACCTCGTCTTCATGAACGCCGACCGTTGCGAACGCCTGTGCAAGGCCTTGGCCGACAAGATCACCGCTGCGGTAGGCTCCGTCGATCTCGCCATTTCGCCGGCCGTCGGCGGCATCATCCCCGGTTACGAAACCGCCCGTCACCTCAAGGTACCGTCGATGTATGTCGAACGCGAAGGCGGCGAGTTCCGCTTGCGCCGTGGCTTCCATATCGAGCCCGGCCAGAAGGTCGTGATGGTTGAGGATATCGTCACCACGGGCCTGTCGTCGCGCGAATGTATAGCCGCCATCAAGGCGGCCGGCGGCGATGTTGTGGCGGCGGCGTGCATCGTTGATCGCTCCGGCGGCAAGGTCGATGTCGGCGTGCCTTTGATCGCCCTCGCGTCGCTCGAAGTCCCGGCTTACCCCGCCGACAACCTGCCGCCAGAACTGGCCGCTATCCCGGTCGAAGACCCCGGTTCGCGCCGGCTGGCCAAGGCTTAAGGGCCATGCACGACCGTATCCGCTTAGGGCTCAATGTTGATCACGTCGCCACTGTGCGTAACGCGCGCGGCGGTCACGCGCCTGATCCGGTGCGTGCGGCCCAAATGGCGCTCAAGGCCGGCGTCGATGGCATCACGGCGCACCTGCGTGAAGATCGCCGCCATATCCTTGATAAGGACGTGTTCGCCATCAAAGAGGTGTGTGACACCTTCGGCCGGCCGCTCAATTTCGAGATGGCGGCGACCGAGGAAATGGTGGCCTTGGCGGTCGAGATGAAGCCGCACGCCGCCTGTCTGGTGCCGGAACGCCGCGAGGAACGCACCACCGAGGGCGGTCTTGATGTCGTCGGGCAACTGGAGACGGTTGGCGCGGCGGTTGCAAAATTCAATGCTCTGGGGATCCGGTCGTCGCTTTTCATCGCCACCGATCCGGCGCAGGTGAGGGCGGCCGCTCTGGTCAAGGCGCCGGTGATCGAGTTCCACACCGGCGCGCTTTGCGATTCTTTCCGCGAACAGGAAGACGTCATTTTTAACAATGAACTGAGCCGTTTACAGGCGGCGGTTCAACAGGCGCATGATCTCGGCATCGAGGTTCACGCCGGCCACGGCATTGATTTCGACACGGTCGGTTTTATTGCCAGGATACCGCATATCCGCGAACTGAACATCGGACACTTCCTGATCGGCGAGGCTATCTTTATCGGTCTCGAAGCTTCGCTGCACCGGATGCGAGACCTGATCGACGCCGCACACAAGGGTGTCCGGGAGTGATCGTCGGCATTGGGGTCGATCTGTGTGACGCCCGCCGCATCGAATCGTCGATGGAGCGCTTCACGGCGCGTTTTCTTGATCGCATCTATACCCCTGGCGAACAAAGCCACGCTCAGGCGGCGGCGCGTCCGGCCTTAAGTTTCGCCAAGCGCTTCGCCGCCAAGGAAGCTGTCGCCAAGGCGATGGGCACCGGCGTGCGTGGCTTTTTCTTCACCGACATCGAGGTCGTTTCCGGTCATCTCGGCAAACCGCACGTCATCCTGCACGGCGGCGCGGCGGAGTTGCTGCGCGGCTTGCTGCCGGAAGGCAAGACGGCGCATATCCATCTCTCCCTGAGCGACGAAGACCCTTACGCCACCGCCTATGCGGTTATCGAAGCTATTTAATAATCTTATCTGGGGCCGACCGGCCCCCGCGCAACTTTTTGCGCGAGCCTAGCGACGCCTTGCGTCGCCGCGGCGCTTGAGCGGAAACAATGCACTGAATAAAGCCTTGTGCTTGCCATAATCTGCGGTTAGGTGAATCCTGACATTACGGGAGCAGTCCCGCATTTTATCAGGGACTTTGGGGCCATCCTTATGACGAAACCGGAAAACGACAGCGCGAACGAGGCGATTGCCGCCGCGGCCAATACGGCTGCCAGAGTGGACGCGCATATCGAGGCTGAAGCCCACGCCGAGCCTGAAGAGGTGGTCGATACGCGCAACGCCAAGCAGGTTGCTATCGACGAAGCTAAGGAAATTTTCAGCGTCGTCGGTGTCGCCCTGCTGCTGGTGCTGATCCTGCGTACCTTCCTGTTCCAGCCCTTCACCATCCCGTCGGCGTCGATGGAGCCCAATCTCTATGAGGGCGATTACATTATCGTTTCCAAGTGGGATTACGGCATTTCCAAGTATTCCTTCCCGATCACACTGCCATTTATCGAGGGCCGCATCATGAACCACGCGCCGACGCGTGGCGATGTGGTGGTCTTCAAGCTGCCGCGTGACAACAAGACCGACTATATCAAGCGCGTCATCGGCCTGCCGGGCGATACCGTGCAGATGAAGCAGGACCAGCTCTATATCAACGGCAAGCCTGTGCCGGCTACCGATCTCGGGCCGGTCGAGGCCAAGGATTTCCCCGGCCGCTACGCAACCGCCTACAGCGAAGCCCTGCCGGATGGCCGCACCCACAAGATGCAGGACATGGTCAAGGATGGCCGCGCCGATGATACCGGTGAGTTCGTCGTGCCCGCCGGCAATTACTTCGTCATGGGCGACAACCGCGACAACTCGCTGGACAGCCGCTTCTCGCCGGAAGATCCTTATGAGCCGGGCGTCGGTTTCGTGCCGGAAGCCAATCTCGAAGGCCGCGCCGTGCTGGTCCTGATGTCGTGGAAAGAGGGCTCGTCGCTGTGGAAGCCCTGGACCTGGCTTAACTTCCACTGGAACCGCTTCTTCAAGCCTTTGCACTGATTAAGTGTAGCTCAAGCGCCGCATGGCTCACCTCGCATCAGCTCGGGCGGGCCATCGCCCTTGCCAAACGCTAAAGCGTTTGGAGATTTCATAGGCTCAACAACCTTTTGCCTTTGGCAAAGGGTTGTTGTACATGCAAGCGATGAATGCCCGCGTGCCCCCTTCCAAAGAGACCAATCTGCGTCTGAAAGCCATCGACGTCCTGCAAAGCAATCTCGGCTACACCTTTCGTGACGCCGCCCTGCTCGAACTGGCGTTGACGCACGCTTCGGTCGCCGAAGGCGCGCGCAAGATGGCCGATAACGAACGCCTCGAATTCCTGGGTGATCGTGTACTCGGCCTGATGATCGCCGAAGCCCTGATGGAAGCCCTGCCGGACGCCACCGAAGGTGAACTGTCACGCCGCTTTCATACGCTCGTCAGCCGCGAAACCTGCGCCGATATCGCCCGCACGCTCGAACTGGGCGCCGCCATCCGTCTGGCCGCCGGCGAAACCAAGAGCGGCGGCCGCACCAACCCGACCATCCTCGGCGATGCCTGCGAAGCCCTGATGGCCGCTGTCTATATCGATGGCGGCTATGAGGCCGTGCTCAAAACGTTCAAGCCCCTGTGGCTCAAGGCCCTGACCGAGAGTGGCAATGTTTCCCGCTCTAACCCCAAGTCCTTCCTGCAGGAATGGGCGGTCGCTCAGGGCATGGGCGCTCCTGTCTACAGCGTGGTCAGCCGCAAAGGGCCTGATCACGCCCCTGTCTTCACCATCGAGGTCCGAATCGACCACCTTCCCCCGCAATCGGCCACCGGCAAATCCCGTCAGGAGGCCGAAAAGGCCGCCGCGCTTGGCCTTATCGAACGAGAAAAACTCAATTGACCGAAATACCTCAAGCGACCCCGACTGAAAACACGACCTGCGGCTTCGTCGCCATTATCGGCGCGCCCAATGCCGGCAAGTCGACGCTCGTCAACCAACTGGTCGGCACCAAGGTGTCCATCGTGACCCAAAAGGTGCAGACGACGCGCTTCCCCGTGCGCGGGATCGCGCTGGTGGGGGATTGCCAGATAATTCTGGTCGATACGCCGGGTATCTTTAAGCCGCGTCGCCGCCTCGATCGCGCCATGGTCAAGTCGGCCTGGAGCGGCGCCGAAGATTCCGACTGCATCGTGCTGCTGGTCGATGCCGCCGCGCAACTGGCGGTCAAGGGCCAGACGCTGGCCTCGACCGCGCGACGCGCTTCCGGCTCCCCTTCGCCTCTTGGCGACGAAGTCGCGGCGCAAAGCGTCAAGGCGACCGGCGCGGATCACAAGGCGGTCGAAGACGTCGAAATGATCATCAAGGGCCTGAAAGACAATGGCGCCAAGGCCATTCTGGCGCTCAACAAGATCGACCTGATGAAGAGCGAGAACCTGCTGGCCATCGCTGACGATCTCTACAAGGAAGGCGTCTTCGAAGACGTCCTGATGATCTCGGCCGAGAAGGGCCATGGCGTCAAGGACCTGCGCGCCCTGCTGGCGGCCAAGATGCCGGCGAGCCCGTGGCTCTATCCGGCCGATCAGGCTGCCGATGCGCCGGTGCGTATCCTCGCCGCCGAAATCACCCGCGAAAAGCTGTTCCTGCGCGTCCACGAAGAACTGCCCTATGCCGCCGCGGTGGTTACCACCGACTTCACCGACAAGGCCGATGGTTCGGCGCGTATCGAACAAACCATCTTTGTCGAGCGTGACAGCCAGCGCTCGATTGTGCTGGGCAAGAACGGCCAGACCCTGAAATGGATCGGCATGAAGTCGCGCGAGGAACTGGGCAAGCTGCTCGATCGCCAGGTCCACCTGTTCCTGCATGTCAAGGTCGAGGAACGCTGGAGCGAGGACCGGGCGCTCTATGCGCAATTTGGTCTGGAATACGAATCCTGACGTCTTTGCGTCGGACAGAGTTGTAAGGTTTATCCACAGATGACACAGGTCTGTGCAATCTGCGTCATTTGTGGATAACCCTTCTTAAAGAATACGCATGGAATTTGAAGACGAAGCCATTGTTCTTACCGCGCGGTCTCATGGCGAGACCGGCGCTATTGTCCACGTCCTGACCGAGAACCACGGCATCTACGCCGCCCATATCGCTGGCGGAGCGTCGCGCCGCATCAAGCCGCTGCTGCAGGCCGGATCGAGCGTCGTCTTCGCCTATCGTGCCCGCCATGCCGATCAGCTTGGCGCCGCCACGCTGGAAGCCTCCGGCACATCGCCCGACCTGCTTGATGAACCGCTGGGGCTGCTCGGTCTGCAATGCGCCTGCATCATGACGCAGAAGGTGCTGCCGGAGCGCGAAGCCCAAACCGGCGCCTATCATGCCCTGTCAGGCCTGATCACGCTCTTTCCCTTCGAGGACATCTGGCCGGCGGTTTATGTGCGCTATGAGGCCGGTCTGCTGGAAGCCCTCGGCTATGGTCTCGACCTGAGCGCCTGCGCTGTCACCGGTGAGCATGACCAGCTTGTCTATGTCAGTCCGAAGTCGGGCAGGGCGGTCAGCCGCAAGGCCGGCGAGCCCTATAAGGACAAGCTGCTCGGCCTGCCGGGCTTCATGCTGTCGTCGCAAGGCGGGCTGGAGGCCGGGGATATTGCTCGCGGGCTGGCCTTGACCGGCTTCTTTCTGGAGCGTCACGTCTTCCATCCGCACAATCAGCCCTTGCCCGATATCCGGATGCGCCTGAAAGAGTCTCTGATAAACAGCGGCCTATAGCTCTCGGCGCCGACTCACATCAAAAACCGTTTGGTAACCGATATGTGTCATAACTCCGTTACATAGAGAGGTCGTGAATTTCATATGCTGCCCTACAGCGAACAGGAAGTGTTAGCCGCCAACGTCAATCCCTCCACGGGTTTGGCCACCGACTACCTGAATCTGTTCAATGAGGCGATCATGCTGTTTGAAATGGGCCTCGACATGCCAGACATGGCCGAGGAACTGGCCGACTGGAAAAAGCACAGCTACGTCGAACACTTCGAGAAATCTGGGTTCGAAATGAAGGACATCGTCATATCGGCCTATCACCATGCGCCGGCGGAATTGCGCTGCGATTTTGACGATGTTTGCGAACGCGCGCTTTCGGTCTTCGATTCCTCGATCGATATTCTGATGAGCTCAAATCTTGAAGACGAGGCGGCCCGCGCCGATCTGACCGAACGCCTGCGCGATATGAAGGCCCTGGTGATCGAGATGGATTCCCATATCCATGGCCGCGCCGACATGACCAAGAGCCTGCAAAGCGAAGTCGACGCCCTGTTCTAGCGCGTCTTCCTCTTCAATCCTTTTTCATCTCCTTTAATTATAAAATAACGCGGTTGTGGCAAAAATTGGCGTAACGACGTTTTTATTGAGTTTTGAGTACCCATGCCTAAGGCGAGTTCTTTTACGGATCACTCCACCGGTACAGAGCCAGAGACGATCGCTCATATCGGTGAGGGTATGCTGGCGGCCGGGATCGCTATGGCGCTTTTTACGCCCCGTGAAACCCTCCACTTCGCGACGCCGGGCTTCATAGAGCTTTATGACATTCAGCCGGGACAACAGAGCCTTGCCAGCATCCTGCGTCATTGCGCTGAAACCGGCGTCGGTCCGGTATTTGAGGCGGACGACATCGAACCCTGGCTGGTCAAGAACCGCGAGGAGCTCCGCCACGGCGGCAGCCTTCATTTTGAAGTGGCTATGCGTGACGGTCGCTGGGTATTGGGGACCAAAACCCAGCTCAGCGATGGCTGGATCGTGCTGGTGATTACAGATTTCACCGCGGTCAAACGTCGGGAATTCCGTCTTGAAAGTGATCGCGACGCCGCCCTTATCGCCGCTGAAACCGATCACCTGACCGGCATCTATAATCGTGGGGCCACCATGGTGCGTTTCGGCCGTCTGGTGGAACGCGCCACAAAAACGGGCGAAGTGTTCAGCGCGGTCCTGATCGATCTCGATATGTTCAAGGCGATCAATGATCAGCACGGCCATGATGGCGGTGACCAGGTTCTGGTGCATTTCGCCGCCTGCGCGACGCAGGCCTTGCGCGAACGCGATATTCTCGGCCGCGTTGGCGGTGAGGAGTTCCTGATCATTATGCCGGGCGCTACGCGCAAACAGGCCCATACGGTCATAGAGCGTCTTCAGGCGCATGTGCGCGACCAGCGCCTCATCCTGGGCGGTGCGACCCTGCGCTATACCTTTTCAGCCGGTATAGCCGAGTGGAAGCGGTCGAAAACGCTCGATGGCCTCTATCACGAGGCGGATCAGGCGCTCTATGCAGCCAAGCATGCCGGTCGCAACCAGGTGAAACTGGCCGGTTAGGCACAGGCTTGATTGGCGGGGGGACTTGTCTAAACCCCTTGTCCGTCCTAGGTTGCGACTATGAGTGACCTAGTGATTCCTGACGACGCCGGCGGGCGTATCCTTGACGAGCCGATGGGCGACGCCCTGTCGAAGCGCTACCTGGCCTATGCCCTGTCCACCATCATGCACCGGGCGCTGCCCGATGTGCGCGACGGCATGAAGCCTGTCCACCGCCGCATCATGTACGCCATGAGCACCATGCGCCTGTCGCCGGAAGCGGCGGCGCGCAAATGCGCCAAGGTGGTCGGCGAAGTCATGGGTAACTTCCACCCCCACGGCGACCAGTCGATCTATGACGCGCTGGTGCGTCTGGCGCAGGATTTCGCCCAGCGCTACCAACTGGTCGATGGCCAGGGTAATTTCGGCAATATCGACGGCGATAACGCCGCCGCCATGCGTTACACCGAATGCCGCCTGACCACCGCCGCCATGCTTCTGATCGAGGGCATCAACGAAGACGCCGTCGATTTCCGCGCGACCTATGACGATCAGGACGAAGAGCCGGTCGTGCTGCCGGCAGGCTTCCCCAACCTGCTTGCCAACGGCGCGACCGGAATCGCCGTCGGCATGGCCACCTCGATCCCGCCGCACAATGTCGGCGAACTGATCGATGCCTGCCGCAAGCTGCTGACCAAGCCCGACACCACCACCGAAGACCTGATGGAGTTCATCCCCGGTCCGGATTTCCCGACCGGCGGCATCTGCGTCGAATCCAAGGCGTCGATCCTCGAATCCTACAAGACGGGTCGTGGTTCCATCCGTACCCGCGCGCGTTACGAGATAGAGGATCTCGGCCGCGGAGGCTGGCGCATCATCGTGCGCGAAATCCCTTACTATGTGCAGAAATCGCGCCTGATCGAACAGCTGGCCGACCTGATCGAAAACAAGAAAGCGCCGCTACTCGGCGATGTCCGCGATGAATCGGACGAGGAAATCCGCCTGATCCTTGAGCCCAAGTCGCGCAATATCGAACCCGAAGTGCTGATGGAGAGCCTGTTCAAGATCTCTGATCTGGAAACGCGCTTCAGCGTCAACATGAACGTGCTCGACGCCACCGGCACGCCGCGCGTCATGGGGCTCAAAGACTGCCTGACTGCCTTCCTCGACCACCGCCGCGTCGTTCTGGTGCGCATGTCGAACTGGCGTCTCGATCGTATCGAAAAGCGCCTCCATCTGCTCGATGGTTTGATGATCGCCTTCCTCAATCTTGATGAGGTGATCCGCATTATCCGCGAGGAAGAGAAGCCGCGCGATGTCCTGATGGCGCGTTTCAACCTGACGGAACTGCAGGCCGATTACATCCTCGATACCCGCCTGCGTCAGTTGGCGCGGCTCGAGGAAATGACCATCAGCGACGAGCACAAGAAGCTCTCGGAAGAACGCGATGGCATCCGCACTCTGCTGGGATCGGAAAAGCTGCAATGGAAGCGCATCGACCAGCAACTGGCCGAGGTGCGCAAGAAAATGCCGTCGCCGCGCCGCACCACCTTTATGGATGCGCCGGTCGGCATCGAGATCTCCGCCATCGAATCCTATCTGCCGAAGGAGCCGATCACGGTCATACTGTCGCAGCGCGGCTGGATCAGAGCCACCAAGGGCAAGGTCGAGGATCCGTCCGAACTGAAGTTCAAGGAAGGCGATGACCTGGCCTATCTGGTGCCGGGCTTCACCACCGACAAGCTGCTGATCCTGACCTCCGATGGTCGTTTCCTGACGCTCGGCTGCGACAAGCTGCCATCGGGCCGTGGCAATGGCGAACCGCTGCGCCTTATGCTCGATATCGAGGAATCGGCTAAGATCGTCACCCTGTTCATGATGAAGACCGGCCAGAAGCGCCTGATGGTGTCGAAGAATGGCTATGGCTTCGTGATGAACGAGGAAGACGCCTTCGCCAACAAGCGCGCCGGCAAGCAGGTGCTCAACGCCGATGGCACCGAGGCCTTCGCGGCGCTGGCGGTTACCGGTGATCACGTTATGGTGTTGGGCGAGAACAACAAGCTGCTGGTCTATCCGGTCAGCGAACTGCCGGAAATGGCGCGCGGCAAGGGCGTCAAGCTGCAGGGCTACAAGGATGGCGGCGTCAAGGATATCGCCGTGTTCGACATGGCGTCAGGTGCCCAGTGGTATGACGGTTCCGGCAAGGCGCGCGATTTCAAGGACGTGAAGGACTATATCGGCAAGCGCGCCAGCGTGGGCCGTATCGCCCCACGTGGTCTGAGAAAGCTGCGTCTCTAACCTTATACCTCCCCGCTTGCCAGGGAGGGGGACCGCGCCCGCAGGGCGTGGTGGTGGGGTTTCTTACTTAACGAGCGTCACTTCACATCCGGGAAGATCGGTTGCCAGCCCTGATCGGTCAGGCCTTCCAGCGGCTGATAGCGCGCCTTGTAGTCCATCTTGGGGGAATCCTTTACCCAGTAGCCGAGATAGACATAATCATAACCGGCGCGGTTGGACTGATCGATATGATCGAGGATGATGTACCGGCCTAAGCTACGCGACATCATATCCGTATCGTAGAAGCTGTAGACCAGCGACAGGCCGTCATTGAGCGCATCGACCAGCACGCAGGCGACAAGCTGTTCGCCCAACCGGTATTCGATCATGTGGGTGCGGACCAGGGTATCCTCGACCATAGCGACAAGATCGGGCCAGCTCATATCCATCATGCCGCCATCGGGGTGGCGTGCCTTCAGATAGCGTTGCAGCAGGTCGAACTGTTCGCGGCTGGCCTCGGCCTCCACGAACGCCTTGCTGAGATCGGCATTGGCCTTGATCACGCGCTTGTCGGACTTCGACATCTCATAACGCTTGACCGGGATGCGCACACTCTGACAGGCGCGGCAGTTCTGGCAGGCGGGGCGATAGGCGATATTCTGTGAGCGCCGGAAACCGATGGCGGAAAGCTGGTCGTTGACGCTGATGGCCTCTAACGGCGGCAGGTGCACGAAGACCTTGCGCTCTTCCTGACCCGCCAGATAGGGGCAGGGGCCGGGAATGGTCAGATAATATCTGAGCTTTCTTCCTGGAAAGTGTTCGCTCATCTGCACTTACTCAATCTCACGACATAGCGGCTTGGGGCCGCTTCGGAATATACCGTCAGTATCAGTTGACCCTAATTGGCAGGGGTAATCAAGGCAAAAGACGAACGCCTTAGTTCTGCGGCAGTACCGGCGCCTCGCGCACCAGCACGATGGCGATGCGGCGATTGCCGGCCAGCGACGGATCGTCAGGATAGAGCGGCTCCTTGGCGGCCTTGCCGGAGACCTGCGCGATGCGGTCCTGATCGACGCCGGCGCCTTGCAGGACGGCGCGCGAAGCATCGGCGCGTCCGCTGGACAGCGACCAGTCACGCGGATTTTGCCCTGACTGCCCGACCGAGCCGCTGGTGTGGCCGGTGATCGAGACGCGGTTGGGAAGCTGGTTGATGACCTTGGCGACGGCGCGCAGCAACAGCTTGGCGCGGTCATTGGGCTGGATCGAGTTTTCGTTGAACATCGAGCGGCCTTCCTGATCGATCAACTGGATGCGCAGCCCCTCCGGTGTCTGGTCGACAAGGATATTCTTCGATAGCTCAGCCAGTTCCGGCATGTCCTGCAAGGCCTGGCGCAGACTTTCCGCTGCGCTCTGGAAGGCCATCTGCTCGCGCTTTTGCGAATCGGTTTCCTGATCGGTGTCAGCCGTGGTGCCGGCGGTGCCCTTACCGGTGTTTTCGGTCGCCTGACCGTCGCTGTCCTGGGTTTCCGGCGGCTTGGGCGCCATCTGCTCGATAAAGGACATGGTGCCTTCGTTCTTGTCGCCATCCTTGCCGAGCGCCTGCCCGCCGAGGATACCACCGGAACCCGAGGTCGATTGCGACACGTTGGCCGGGGCGAAGTAATCGGCCACGCCACGCTTTTGCTCCGGGCTGGTCGTGTTGATCAGCCACATCAGCAGGAAGAAGGCCATCATCGCCGTCACGAAGTCGGCATAGGCCACCTTCCAGGCGCCACCGTGGTGTCCGCCGCCGACGACCTTCTTGACTTTCTTGATGACGACGGGGGCGTCGCTTCTGGCCATAATGCTGCTCTCTTTTGAATCGTCTTTACTGTAGGTTCATTAACGTTAATAGCGTGTTGAGGATTGGCGACATGCGGCGAATTTCCGGACAAAAATGTGATCCGTCATTGCTTTGCCGGGCGGGCTCCTTTAGGCCATGAGGAGAGCCAATTCACAGTCGGAACCAGTTATGGATACCAAGGCCCTGCGGCAAGCCATGGGTGGATTCGCCACCGGCGTCTGCGTCATCACCGTGGCCGACCCTGATCACGAGGCGGGTCATGTCGTCGGCATGACGGCCAATTCGTTCAGTTCGGTGTCGCTCGACCCGCCGCTGGTGCAATGGTGCCTCGATCTCAAAGCCCATCGCTATGCGCTCTATTCGGCTGCGCAGGCCTTCGGCATCAATATCCTGAATGCCGATCACGAGGTGCTGTCGCGCCGTTTTGCCCGTGAAAATGCCCATATCTTACCGGAAGAGGGGCTGACCGACGCCGCCGATCCGCTGAAGCTCAACGGTGCTCTGGGCTTTTTCTCATGCGAACTCTACGAGGCGCGCCTGGTGGGCGATCACCTCGTGATCGTCGGTGAGGTCAAGCATTTTGAAAGTGATCCATCACAGTCCGGGCTGACCTTTTTCCGCGGCAAGTATGGACAGATTGGAGTTGCATCATGAAGCTGTGTTTTGCCGGTCTGGGCATTATGGGCGGGCCAATGGCGGGCCATCTGGTCAAGGCGGGTCACAAGGTCACCGGCTTTAACCGTACCCACCAGAAGGCGCTCGATTGGGCCAAAGCCTACAGCATGCACGCCGAGGCGGCGCTGGGCTCGGCCCTGGTCAGCGCAGAGGCCCTGATTTTGTGTGTCGGCCGCGATGAAGACGTGCGGGATGCCGTCCTCACCGCCTTGCCGAACATGAAGGCCGGTTCGCTGATCATCGATCACACCACCACTTCGGCTAAGGTGGCGCGTGAGATGGCGGCTGTATGTGCTGAAAAAGGCATAAGTTTTTATGATGCGCCGGTATCGGGCGGTCAGGCGGGCGCGGTCAATGGCCAGTTATCGATTATGGTCGGCGGCGACGAGTCGCGCTTTGCTGAAGTGGTCGAACTGACGAAGCCCTACACCAAGTCGATCACGCGTCTGGGCGAGGCCGGCGCTGGCCAGATGGCCAAGATGGCCAACCAGATCGCCATTGCCGGTGCGGTTCAGGGCGTGGCCGAGGCGCTGCATTTCACCAAATCCGCCGGTCTCGATCCGGAACTGGTGTTCAACGCCATTTCGGCTGGTGCTGCCGGTTCGTGGCAGATGTCGAACCGCTGGGCCACCATGGCGAAGGACGAATACGACTTCGGCTTCGCGGTCGACTGGATGCGCAAGGATTTAGGCATCGCGCTTGATGAGGCGCGGGCCAATGGCGCACATCTGGCCGTGGCGGCGCTGGTCGATCAGTTCTATTCGGAAGTGCAGGCCATGGGGGGCGCGCGCTGGGATACGTCCTCGCTGCACGCCCGCCTTGAGGCGCGCCGCAAGCCCTGATCGCGCGGCTATAATCCCAGAGCGTCCATACGGGCGGTCTCGTAAATCGAGTCTTCTCCAGGATATCTCAGTTCGCTGTCAAAGCGTCCGCCTGCCTTTGCGGCGGCCCACAGCAAGCTTTGTCCGGCCGGCAAGGTATCGTACTCGGTCTGCAAGTCGGCGCTTGCCAAGGCCGTGGAGGCGTCAACGAGCCGCCATCCTTTTTCGCGGAACATCCTGAGACCGTCCTCCAGAAACAGAGCGGTAGTCAGTCGATGATGGAGAAGAAGGGTGTGGTCGATCGACCTGCCGAGCACCCTCTGCGCCAGCCCGTCATAATACGTCGCCCGTTCCCAGATATGATCGAGCCAGTACGCCCGATACGGCGCTATGTCGCTATCTGGCGCCAGTTTCAACCGCGCCGCCAGACGCTGGTCAATATACCAGTCGGACGTATCGATGGTGACCGGCGCGTTCCGATAGCCATGTGCACGCAACAGGACGCGCATCCTGTCCCGTCCTTCGGCTGTCTTGCCTTCGGCCAGAAAGGGAAAGCGGAAAAGCTTTTGAAAGCCCGCATAAGGTGCAAGCAGAGATTCGCATTTCAGGATGTCAGCCATTTCGCCATCCGGATCCCTGCCGCTGAAATAGCTGTGCGAAAAACTGTGATTGCCAAGGCAGTGGCCTTCTGCTGACCAGGCGGAGAGCACCTGGGGGCTCTTATCGGCATCTATGTATTTGCCGGCCACAAAGCCGGCGGCCTTGAGTTTCTGCCGTCGCAGGGCCTGCCGGATGGCTTCATCCCTTTGCAGACCACTCAATCGCGCTGTGTCTGCGAGATTGAAGTCGTCAATGGTGATCGCGATGCCTGGGGCATTTGCCTTGGCGTTTGTCGGCGAACTGGCCATGGCAAGACCGCCGCCCAGAACGCCAAGAACGGTCCGTCTGTTCACATAAGGCAGCATCACCGGTTCCTCTGGGAACAAAAGCCTAGTTCAGCGTTGCCGAGGTGCGTTCGACATAGCGTTGCAGGGTGCGGCTATAGCTGTCATCGAACTGCACCAGCGTAATTTCCTCATAGGGACAATCGAGCGCTTCCTCGATCCAGTTGCCGCCGGGATCGACTGCCTTGAGATCGACGCTGTCCTTTTCGATCGAATCGATTTGACCGACATCGGCGTCGTCTTCCAGCGATACGACGACAAACTTGTTCTTGAATTTCAGCGACTTGAACAACTCTTCGTAACTGCCGAGCTTGACCCAGCTATAGCGCTTGGTGCGTTTGACGCTGTTGAAGTCGAGAATCCGGATCTGGGCGTCGTGAAATTCCGACACCTCACAGGCCTCGATGCTCTCCACCGGCGCGATCAGGGCGCCGACGTCCTGCCACTCGTGGATGGCCTGTAGCAGCACCAACTGCTTGCTCAAGCCGACGATAAAGCCCTCATGTTCGCCTTCCGGCAGCGACAGGCGCACATAGGTGTTCGCTGTCATGGCTTCATACAGTTCGGTGCGGATGTCTGAAGGTAGGGTCATGGTCATGCTTTCAGAAGTTCGGCCACATGCTTGGCGAAATAGGTGAGGATACCGGACGCGCCGGCGCGTTTGAAGGCCAGCAGGGTTTCCATGACGCCGCGGTCGTGGTCCATGTAGCCCTTTTCGACCGCTGCCTTGATCATCGCGTATTCGCCGCTGACCTGATAGACGAAGGTCGGCACCCTGAAGGTGTGGGAGACACGCTGGACGATATCGAGATAGGGCAGGCCGGGCTTGACCATCACCATGTCGGCGCCCTCGGAAATGTCGATGGCGACCTCGCGCAGGGCTTCCTCGGTATTGGCCGAATCCATCTGGTAGGTCTTCTTGTCGCCTTTCAGGGCTTTCACGCCGATCGCGTCACGGTAGGGGCCGTAGAAGGCCGAGGCGTACTTGGCGGCGTAGGACATGATCATCGTGTCCTGATGGCCGGCGGCTTCCAGCGCGGTGCGGATGGCGCCGATGCGGCCGTCCATCATGTCGGAAGGCGCCAGGATATCAGCGCCGCCGGCGGTGAGCGCCAGAGATTGCTGCACCAGCATGTCGATGGTGGAGTCGTTGTGAATCCGCCCGTCGATCAAGAGGCCGTCATGGCCGTGATCGGTATAGGGATCGAGCGCAATATCGACCAGCAGACCGATATCGGGCACGGCGGCCTTGATGGCGCGGCAGGCCTGCACGATCAGGCCTTCGGGGTCGATGGCGGCCTTGGCGTCCGGGCTGCGGATCTTTGCGCTGAGGTGAGGAAACAGCGCTATGACGTTGATTCCCAAGGCTTTTGCCTCGCGCGCTTCCTTCACCGCTTCAGCGATGCTCAGGCGGTGGACGCCCTGTAAGGAACCGATGGCGTCGCGCGCCTTGTCCTGATCGTGGACAAAGATCGGCCAGATCAGATCGGAGACATGCAGGCGGTTTTCCGCCACCAGATCGCGTATCCATGGCGCCTGGCGCAAACGCCGTGGGCGACCGGCAGGATAGGGGGCAAGGATCGGATTGAAGGTCATATGGCGTACTCTCAAATGATTGCCGACCTTTAGGCCGTTTGTAGTTCGGCTTCAAGCTTGGGAAAAGAAATCTCCTCCCCATCGTGATGGGGAGGTGGCGCATAGCGCCGGAGGGGCGCCCCTCCGTCATTTGCTGCGCAAATACCACCTCCCCACTGCGTAGGGAGGAGGGAGCGAACTCATGACTTACCCTTCCAAATCCGCCGCCATATCGCGCAAGGTCTCGACCGTATTGAGATTGCGGGCGGTCATATCAGCCTTCACCGCGCGGCCGATTTTCTCGACCATCTTCGAGCGACCTATGCCTTCCGGCGCATAGAGATACATCAGCTCATCGCTGATCTCATAGGCTTCGCTGTCGTCTTTTAGGCTGTCGAGCAGGTCACGATCAATCTTCGACGGCGGCGCCTTGAAGAAGAAAACGTGCTGCGCCTTGCCCTTGTGCTCATGGTCGCGGAACGGATTTTCCGCCAGCACCTTTTCCAGATGCGACAAGGTGATCAGGAAAACCGACGGTCGAAAGCCGAAATTGGTTTCGACCAGATCGCCGATCAGGGCTTCCAGCACAGCGTCACCTAAATCAGAGCGAAACACCACATTGCCACTGGCGATATAGGTTTTCACATCGCTTAAGCCCGCCGCCAGCATCAGCCGCGTCAGATCCTTCATCGGCAGCTTGTTGTTGCCGCCGACATTGATGCCGCGAAACAGGCCAATCCACACTTTCGACATCGGTCACCTCACATGCGACAATCTGCGCAAACCCGTCATAGCAAAAACTCTGGAAATTTGAACGAATATGTCTCAAGGTGAGTATCAATGCTGTCGTCAGGGTTATTTTAATCCCTGTGGACTTGAATGGGGACTGGCGAATCGTTATCTCGCCCGTCAGATTTGCGGTTCCGAGTGAGGCCGCCGGAGTGTGATATGGATTACAATGCCGCTTTCGAGGCCGCCGTCAACGCCGTTCGCGCCGAAGGGCGCTATCGCGTCTTTGCCAATCTGAAGCGTCATGCCGGTCAGTTTCCGCGCGCCACCTGGATCCGCGAAGACGGCAAGGAGCAGGACGTCACCGTCTGGTGCTCGAACGATTACCTCGGGCAGGGGCAAAATCCGGTGGTGATGCAGGCCATGCACGAGGCCATTGACGCGGTCGGTTCCGGTTCGGGCGGCACGCGCAATATTTCCGGCACCACCTTCTATCACAACCAGCTCGAAGCCGAACTTGCCGACCTGCACCACAAGCAGGCCGCCCTCGTTTTCACTTCGGGTTATGTCGCCAACGAAGCGACCCTGACCACGCTCTACAAGATCCTGCCGGGCCTGATCATCTTCTCCGATGAACTGAACCACGCCTCGATGATCCAGGGCATACGCAATGGCCGCGGCGAGCGCTATGTGTTCCGTCACAACGACCTCGATCATCTTGAAGAACTTTTGAAGGCCGCGCCCGCCGACGCCCCGAAGCTGATCGCGTTTGAGTCGGTCTATTCGATGGATGGCGATATCTCGAACGTACGCGGCACCGTGGCCCTGGCCAAACAGTATGGCGCGCTCACCTATATCGACGAAGTGCATGCGGTCGGCCTTTATGGCGAGCGCGGTGCTGGCGTAGCCGAGCGCGACGGCATCATGGGCGAGATCGACATCATCGAAGGCACGCTTGGCAAGGCGTTTGGCATGATGGGCGGCTATATTGCCGGCACCTCGGCCATGGTCGACGCCATCCGTCTGTGGGCTTCGGGCTTTATCTTCACCACCTCTTTGCCGCCCGCCGTGATGGCCGGCGCCGCCGCCTCGGTGAAGTATCTGAAAGAGCACAATGAAAAGCGCATTGCCCATCAGGAGCGCGCACAAAGCCTGCTGAAAAAGCTGCGCGCTGTCGGCATCGCCACCTTCCCGACGGAATCGCACATCGTGCCGGTGCTGGTCGGTAACGCCAAGCACTGCAAGATGGTGTCGGATATGCTGCTCAACGACTTTGGCATCTATGTCCAGCCGATCAACTACCCGACCGTGCCCAAGGGCACCGAGCGCCTGCGCTTCACGCCGTCACCGGACCACACCGACGAGATGATCGATCATCTGGTGGCCTCGATGGATAAGCTCTGGACGATGTGCAACGTCGCGCGCCTGCCGGCCGTGGCCTGACGTTGTTATACCTCCCTGGCTATGCCGGGGAGGGGGACCGCGCGAACCGCGCAGCGGTGAGATGTGGTGGTGGGGTTTCTTGCTTTCTTATACGGCTTGAGACACAATCCGCTTCATGTCCGAAGTCTTCATCGAAATGCAGCGCAATGGCGCCTATCTGAAGGTCACCGCCATTGACCCGCAGACCGGCACGGAAGCCTCAGCCATGGGGCCGGCCAATGATCCGGGCGGCGTCAAGCGCCTGGCTATCCTCAAGCTGCAGAACAAACTCAAAGGCAATACGCCTGCGCCTGACGGTCGTGGCAAGCTGGTGTGACCGTGTCTGATTGGGGGCTTTTGGCGGGCGAAAAGCTTAAAAACCTTGCCTCACCCTGTCGATAAGCGTAAACGCTCCCCATATTCCCTCCATCCCTTTCTCCAGCACAGGAATCGCTCCCTTGAACGCACCCGCGAACCCCGGCTCCTTCATCCCGCAAGGCTATTTCCACGACAATCTGGCGACCGCCGATTCCGAAGTCATGGCCGCCATAACCGGCGAACTGCATCGCCAGCAGGACCAGATCGAACTGATCGCCTCGGAAAACATCGTCTCCAAGGCCGTTCTGGAAGCGCAAGGGTCGGTGCTCACCAACAAGTACGCCGAGGGCTATCCCGGCCGTCGCTACTACGGTGGTTGCGAATACGCCGATGACGTCGAGCGTCTCGCCATCGAACGCGCCAAGAAGCTGTTCAACTGTGCCTTCGCCAACGTCCAGCCGCACTCCGGTGCGCAGGCCAATCAGGCCGTCTTCTTCTCGCTGCTCCAGCCGGGCGACACCTATATGGGTATGGATCTGGCCTGTGGCGGTCACCTGACGCACGGTTCGCCCGCCAACCAGTCGGGCAAGTGGTTCAATGTTGTGCCTTACGGCGTGACGCGCGACACCAACCTGATCGACATGGATCAGGTCAATGACCTGGCCCAGCAGCACAAGCCGAAGCTGATCATCGCCGGCGCCTCCAACTATCCGCGCCACATCGATTTCAAGCGCTTCCGTGAAATCGCCGATTCGGTCGGTGCCTATCTGTTCGTTGACATGGCCCACTATGCCGGCCTGGTTGCTGGCGGCATGTATCCCGATCCGCTGCCGCACGCCCACGTCGTCACCACCACCACGCACAAGACCCTGCGCGGCCCGCGCGGCGGCCTGATCCTGTCGAACGACGAAGCGCTCGGCAAGAAGATCAACTCGTCGGTCTTCCCCGGTCTGCAAGGCGGCCCCCTGATGCACGTCATCGCCGGTAAGGCCGTGGCCTTCGGTGAAGCCCTGCAGCCTGAGTTCAAGCTCTACGCCCAGCAGGTCGTCGCCAATGCGCGCGCCCTGGCCGCCACGCTCGTTGAGCGCGGTCTGGCCATCGTCACCGGCGGCACCGACAGCCACGTCATGTCGGTCGATCTGCGCCCCAAGGGCCAGAACGGCAAGGACACCGAGGCTGCCCTCGAAGCCGCCTTCATCACCTGCAACAAGAACGGTATCCCGTTCGATGACAAGCCCTTCACCATCACCTCGGGCGTTCGCCTCGGCACCCCTGCCGGCACCACCCGCGGCTTCAAGGAAGCGGAATTCATCATCATCGGCAATCTGATCGCCGATGTGGTGGACGGCATGGCCGCCAACGAAGGCAAGCCTGATCTCGCTGTTCAGGAAAAGGTGCGCGCTTCGGTTAAGGCTCTCGCGCAACAGTTCCCGATATATAGCTGATCGGTAACACATAATGCGCTGTCCCTTTTGCGGAAATCTTGAGACCCAGGTGAAGGATTCCCGTCCTTCCGAAGACGGCGCGGCCATCCGCCGCCGCCGGTCCTGTTCGGAATGCGGCGGGCGCTTCACCACCTTTGAGCGCGTGCAACTGCGCGATCTCATGGTGGTCAAACGCTCGGGACGGCGCACGCCCTTCGATCGCACGAAGCTGGAGCGTTCGGTCGCCATTGCCATGCGCAAGCGGCCGGTCGATCAGGAACGCACCGACCGCATGGTGTCGGGCATCGTCCGTCAGCTTGAGAGCATGGGCGAGACCGACATCACCTCCGATACGGTCGGCGGCCTGGTCATGGAGGCGCTGAAATCGCTCGATGTCGTGGCCTATGTCCGTTACGCCTCGGTCTATCGTGACTTCCGCGAGACCTCCGATTTCGCCAAGTTCCTCGGCGACGAAGGCCTGAGCAACGAGGTGATCGACGATCCGCGCGACATCAAGCAAGGGCTGGGCGAGCAGGATATTTCCCCGTCCGACGATGCTTGATCGCTATGGCAAACCATAGACAATCAAGCTTTTCTTTTGCGTTCAAGCGCCACGCGGGCTTACGCGTAAAAGTACGCGGCGGCCCCTCGGCCTTGCCGAATTTCCATATCGAAATTCGGAGTGATCGTTGATGCGCCCGCAAATCACCCTCAAGCTGGCCACCACGCTCGACGGACGCATTGCGACGGCGAACGGTCAAAGCAAGTGGATCACGGGTGAGGAGGCGCGCCGCGTCGTCCATGAACTGCGCGCCGGCCATGATGGTGTGCTGGTAGGGATCGAGACAGCGCTGAAGGACGATCCCGAACTGACGGTGCGGCTGGCGGGCTATGAAGGCTATCAGCCGGCGCGCATCATCCTCGATTCGCGTTCGCGGCTGCCTATGACGTCCAAACTGGTCCAGACCGCGCGTGTCATCCCCACCTATGTTGTGACGACGCAGGCTATCAGCGGCGAGATGCAGTCGCTCGGCGTTCGCGCCATAAAGGTGCCCTCCAAACATCAGCGCGTCGATCTTGAACTGGCGCTGGAAGCGATCGCTGCGGCCGGTATCGAGCGCCTGTTCGTCGAAGGTGGCGGCGTGGTGGCGACGGCTTTTCTGCGCGCGGGTTTCGTGGATCGCCTTGAATGGTTCCGTTCGGCCACCATCTTGGGCGGAGACGCCCGTCCCGTGATCGGTCACCTCAATATTGACGATCTGAACCAGATGGTGCGTTTCACCCGTCTGGGCGTTCAATCGGTCGGTGATGATCTGTGGGAAACCTATGAGTTAAGTTAAGAGAAAGTTGGTCCGCAGATAAGCCAGATAAGCACAGATAATCGGAGTTTGAGCATCGGTCCGGGATACACTTGATACTTTTGTCGATGGTCGCAAAGCGACCATCAATTTGTTGATTAAGCGCAAAGGTTTCCGCACACTCGAACCATCTGTGCTTATCTGGCTTATCTGGCCTATCTGTGGATAGACCTTCTTGAGAAATATCAGCCTGAACCGGCGGTAAGGGATATAAAACAAGTGTTTACGGGCATTATTTCAAGCATGGGCACAGTCAGCGCCCTGATCAGGTCGGACGCCGGCATGCGCCTGACCATGGCGGTCGATTTCGAGCTCGATGACGTCGATATCGGCGCCTCGATCAGCCATGCCGGCTGCTGCCTGACCGTGGTGTCGAAGCAGGGCCGCAGCTATGATCTCGATGTCTCCAACGAAACCCTGAACCTGACGAATCTCGGCGCCTGGAAAGAGGGCTCGAAAGTCAATATTGAGCGGGCTCTCAAGATCGGCGACGAACTGGGCGGCCATATCGTTTCCGGCCATGTCGACGGTCTGGCGAAGCTGGTCAGCGTGACGCAGGATGGCGACAGCTACCGTCTGAAGATCGAAGCGCCCGCGCCGCTGCATCGCTTTATCGCGCCCAAGGGCTCGGTCGCGCTTGATGGCATTTCGCTGACCGTTAATGAGGTTGAGGGTAACATCTTCGGCGTCAACATCATCCCCCACACCTGGCTGCACACGACCTTATCGAAAACAAGCGCGGGCGACAGTATCAACCTTGAGGTTGATCGCTTAGCGCGCTATGCCGCCCGTTGGTTTGAGACAGAGTAATCAAAATGAGCCTGAACAAGATCACCAATGACCTGGGTATGGACCCGGACAACGGCTACGACAGCCCGATCTCCTCCATTGAGGATATTCTCGAGGATGCCCGCAACGGCCGCCCCTATATCCTGGTCGATGCCGAGGATCGTGAAAACGAAGGCGATGTGGTCATCCCCGCCCAGATGGCGACGCCCGATATCATCAACTTCATGGCGCGTTTCGCCCGTGGCCTGGTGTGTCTGTCGATCACCGGTGACCGCGCCAAAACCCTGCGTCTGCCGCCGATGGTGCACGACAACGGCGCGCGCAACGGCACGGCCTTCACCGTCTCGATCGAGGCCAAGGATGGCATCTCGACCGGCATTTCGCCGAAGGATCGCGCCCATACCATCGCCGTCGCCATCGATCCGAGTAAGGATTCTGGCGATATCGTCAGCCCCGGTCACGTCTTCCCGCTGGTGGCGCGCGAAGGCGGCGTGCTGGTGCGAGCCGGCCATACAGAAGCGGCCGTCGATATCTCGCGCATGGCGGGCCTCTATCCCGCCGGCGTGATCTGCGAAATTATCAATGATGACGGCACCATGGCGCGCCTGCCGGACCTGATCGTTTTCGCCCAGACCCACGGCATGAAGATTGGCACCATCGCTGACCTGATCGCCTATCGTCGCCGCACCGAGCGCTTTGTTGAGCGCGTGCTGGAGCGTCCGTTCGATTCGGAGTGGGGCGGCCAGTTCCGCCTCTATGTCTACCGCAACAAGCTCGATGGCGCCGAACATCTGGCGCTGGTCAAGCACCTGCCGCAGCCCAACAAGCCGACGCTCGTGCGCATGCACCAGCTCGATGTCGCCTCCGATGTCCTGGGCGGCGCCGGCGCCTCCATGCGTGCCGGTCATGTGCAGAAAGCCATGCAGATCCTGGCCGATCACAACGGTCCGGCGGTCATGGTCATGCTGCGTGATCCCGATCCGAAGGTGCTCTCCAGCCGCTTCGGCGCCAATGAAGAGACCGATCAAAGTCCGCGCGGTTTGCGTGATTATGGCGTTGGTGCGCAAATCCTGTTAGACCTTGGTGTGCGAGATATGATAGCGCTCAGCGGAACACGTCCGAAACCAGCCGCTTTGGAAGGCTATGGCCTCTCCATCACCGACTGGCAAAACCTAGATTAAAGAGAACCCCCTTTGACCCTTGAAACACCGCTTCGCATCCTGATCGTCGAAAGCCGCTTCTACGACGACATCGCCGACGAGCTTCTGGCGGGCGCTAAAGGCGCCCTGAGCGCGATGGGCGCCGAATACGATGTGGTGACCGTTCCCGGCGCTTTCGAGATCCCCGCCGCCATCGCCATGGCCGAAGAGGCCGCGCATCGTCCGATGGGCCGTGCCTATGATGGCTATGTCGCGCTTGGCTGCGTAATCCGCGGCGACACCACCCATTACGACTATGTCTGCAACGAATCGGCGCGCGGCCTGATGGAGCTCTCCTACAAGCAGCGACTGGCGATTGGTTACGGCATCCTCACCGTTGAGGACGAGGATCAGGCCTGGGTGCGTGCCCGCCGTTCGGAAGGCGACAAGGGCGGCACTGTCGCCAAGGTGTGCCTGACCATGATCGGTCTGCGCAAGACCCTGATGGATGGCAGCCAATGAGCGAGCACGATTCGGGCGCGGCCCCTCAGCCGACCAGCCTCAAGGCCGTCATCGAGCACCTGAATTCCAAGGAAACCGAGACCCGGTCCCTGTCGAACAAGGACAAGCGCGCCCGTACTGTGGCGCGTCTGGTTCTGGTTCAGGCGCTGTATCAGATGGAAATCACCGGCACCGGCGTTGAGACCGTGGTCAAGGAATTCACCGATTTCCGTTTTGATGGCGATCTCGAAGGCGAGCCGATGGCCGCCGCCGATGAAGCCTTCTTCGCCGAGGGCGCCCGCGCCATCGTCAAGGAACAGGGCATCATCGATCCCTTGATCATCAATCGTCTGGCGTCCGGCTGGCGCATCGAGCGCCTTGATACGACGGTGCGCGCCATCCTGCGCGCCGGCACCTGGGAGCTTAAATACCGCAAGGATATCGGCCTTGAGGTGATCATCAACGAGTATGTCGAGATCGCCCGCGCCTTCTTCGGCGAAACCGAGGCGCGCTTTGTCAATGGCGCGCTCGATGGTATCGCTGCGGACGTGCGCAAGTAACGCTCTGAGTGGCCAAAAATTCCACTGATTTCCTCATCTCTCCATGACCATGGGGAGATGGGAAATTTTGTGCAATATGTGGATTTACCTGCCTTTTCTGGGGCATTCACATTTAATTTTGTCGTCTTTTTCCCCGATTCGTTGCAAAACGGTCAGCCTTGAGGATGAGCCGGATGAGCGAACACGACGAATTTTCCATCATTGATCAGCTTTTCAAACCGCTGGCGGGCCTGAGCCGCGAGGCGAGGGGGCTGATTGATGATGTCGCTGTCATCGCCGGCGATTCCACGCAGGATCTGGTGATCAATACCGATGCCCTGGTGGCCGGCGTCCATTTTTTCGAGCACGATCCGCTCGATCTGGTGGCGCGCAAGCTGATGCGCGTCAATCTCTCCGATATCGTCGCCAAGGGCGCCAAACCCTATGGCTATCAGCTTATGACGGCCTGGCCGCGCGGCACGTCTTACTCTGAAAAAGCCGATTTCGTCCGCGGTCTCAAGACCGAGCAGGACCGCTTTGGTGTCGATCTGTTTGGTGGCGACACCGTCTCGACCTATGGGCCGCTGGTCGTTTCCATGACGATGTTTGGACGCGTGCCGGCGGGCAGGGCGCTGTCGCGCCTCGGCGCAAGAGCCGGCGACAAGGTGCTGATCAGCGGCTATATAGGGCAGGGCTATCTCGGGCTGAAAGCCTTGCAGGGCCAGCTCATGGGCCTGTCGCACGCCGACGTCAACGAAGTCATCAGCGCCTATCACCTGCCGGAAATCCGTGCCGATCTGGCGCCGGTCATTCTTGAACACGCGCGCAGTTCGATGGATGTGTCGGACGGTCTGCTGGCGGACGCCGATCATCTGGCGCGCGCCAACAACCTGATGATCCGGCTTGATCTCAACACAGTGCCGACCTCGCTGTCCGCCCGCGCCGCCATCGCTTCGGGCCTTAGTCCGGTCGATCTGGTGACCGGCGGCGATGACTACCAGATCCTCTGCACCGCCGATGAGGCCGGCGCGAAAGCCCTGATCATGGCCGGTTTCTACGAGATCGGTATGTGTCTGGGCGTTTCCGAAGATACCCCGGCCGGCGCGGAACTCTGGGCCGATGATCGCCGGCTTGATGCGGTGGCCAAGGGCTACACCCATCCGCTGTAAGCATCCTGTTCAGCCGTTATCAACCATTGTGCGGCATGATGGCGGCATGACAACATCGCCTGACCGCCGCCATCTCCTTGTCTCCGCTCTTGCCGGTGCCGCCGCCTTGTGCGCCGCGCCGGTCATGGCCAGCGAGGGCAAGAAGGACGCCAAGGAAGCCGGCGCCGCCTCGGTCCAGCTTGGCGCCATCGCCATCCCGATCACCGAAAACGGCAAGCTTTCCAACTACATCTTCCTCAATGTCCGCATCAACCTGACGATCAAGGCCGATGAAGCCAAGCTGCGCGAGAAGGAACCCTATTTCCGTGACGCTTTGGTGCGCATGTCGTCGAAGGTATCGTTCGGACAGCCGGGCAAGGACTACCTGCTCGACGAGCCGCGCTTCAAACAGGTGATGATGGCCGAATGGAGCAAGATTACCGGCCCCGGCATGATCAAGTCGATCGACGTTCTGGCGCAAAACCCCAAACGCCATCCGCTCTAGCGTCTTTCGGCCTGCGGTTGTGCTGCGCTGCGGCCAATCTAACATCCTGAATCTATGAACTATAAGTATTCGACCCTTTGCGATGCAGCATTCGCAGGGCGAAAACCCTTGAAATATAATGGGTTGTCTTTTGATCAGGCCTTGAAACTCAGTTAAACATTTGGCAATCTCCATGTCTGCCAGAATGCAAGTCCCTGAAATCTGGACTGTTTTCTGGCGCATAAACGGGCGCGGCATTCCCTGCACACGCCTTAAATATAAAGACACAGGGGTTACATTATGAATATTGCTTTGATGCTCGCGATCGTGGCTGGCATACTTGGCCTGTTGTATGGCATCGTCCAGACCTTCGGTCTGCTGAAAGCCAATGCGGGCAGTGCGCGTATGCAGGAAATCGCCGCAGCGATTCAGGAAGGTGCCGCGGCCTACCTCAAGCGTCAGTACACCACCATCGCCATCGTGGGCGTCGTGATCTTCGTTCTGGCCTTCGTCTTTCTCGGTCACCTGTCGGCCATCGGCTTCCTGATCGGTTCGGTGCTTTCGGGCGCGGCGGGTTATGCCGGTATGCTGATCTCAGTGCGCGCTAACGTCCGGACCGCGCAGGCCGCCTCGGAAAGCCTGGCCAAGGGTCTGAAGCTGGCCTTCAATGCCGGCGCCATCACTGGCCTGTTCGTGGCCGGCGGCGCCTTACTCGGCGTGTCGGGTTATTATGCCTACCTGACCGAAGTTCTGAAGCTTGGGGCTCATGACCGCGATCTGATCAATGCCCTTGTTTCCCTCGGCTTCGGCGCTTCGCTGATCTCGATTTTCGCCCGTCTCGGCGGCGGCATCTTCACCAAGGGCGCCGATGTCGGCGGCGATATGGTCGGCAAGGTCGAGGCCGGTATTCCCGAAGACGACCCCCGTAACCCCGCCACCATCGCCGATAATGTCGGCGACAATGTCGGCGATTGCGCCGGCATGGCGGCCGACCTGTTCGAGACCTACGCGGTGACCACGGTCGCCACCATGGTGCTGGCGGCCATCTTCTTCGGTGACAGCCCTTACGTCGGCATGATGATGCTGCTGCCGCTGGTCATCTGCGGCGTTTGTATCGTCACCTCGATCATCGGCACCTATTTTGTCCGCCTCGGCAAGGACAACAACATCATGAACGCCCTCTACAAGGGCCTCATCGCCACCGGTCTTTTGTCGATCGTCGCCATCGCGGCGGTGATCAAGTATCTGCCGGGCCTCGGCTTCGATACGGTCTTTTCGTATGTTTCGGCTGGCACCACCTTTACCTTCACCGGCATGACGCTGTTCTATTGCGGTCTCGTCGGTCTGGCGGTGACGGCGGGCTTTATCGTGGTGACGGAATACTACACCGCCACGGGCAAGCGGCCGGTCGTCTCGATCGCACAGGCCTCGGTCACCGGTCACGGCACCAACGTCATCCAGGGCCTCGCGGTCTCGATGGAAGCCACGGCCGTGCCGGCGCTGATCATCGTAGCCGGCATCATCGGCTGTTACCTGCTGGCAGGCCTGTTCGGGATTGCTATCGCCACCACCACCATGCTGGCGCTCGCCGGCATGATCGTGGCGCTCGATGCCTTTGGTCCGGTGACGGATAATGCCGGCGGCATCGCTGAAATGGCCGGTCTGCCACCGGAAGTGCGTCACACCACCGATGCGCTCGACGCTGTGGGTAACACCACCAAGGCCGTTACCAAGGGTTATGCCATCGGTTCGGCGGGCCTTGGCGCCCTGGTGCTTTTCGCAGCCTATACCTCCGATCTGAAATACTTTGCCGAACACGCCCTGCCGGGTTCGTTCTTCGAGGGCATGGGCAACCTGACCTTCTCGCTGTCGAGCCCTTGGGTCGTCGTCGGCCTCCTGATCGGCGGTCTCTTGCCGTATCTCTTCGGCGGCATGGGCATGACGGCGGTGGGGCGCGCGGCGCAGGCCGTGGTCGAGGAGGTGCGCAAGCAGTTCCGCGAAGATCCGGGCATCATGGCGGGCACGTCCAAGCCCAACTATGGCCGCGCGGTCGATATGCTGACCAAGGCGGCCATCCGCGAAATGGTGGTGCCGTCCTTGCTGCCGGTGCTGTCGCCGATCGTTCTGTTCGTCATCGTCTACTTCATCGGTGGCGCTGTGCCGGCGTTTGAATCGCTCGGCGCCATGCTTCTGGGCGTGATCGTCACCGGCTTCTTCGTGGCCGTGTCGATGACATCGGGCGGCGGTGCCTGGGATAACGCCAAGAAGTCGTTCGAGGACGGCTTCGTCGATAAGGACGGCGTGCGTCACCTCAAGGGCTCGGAGGCGCACAAGGCCTCGGTGACCGGCGATACGGTCGGCGATCCTTACAAGGATACGGCCGGTCCGGCGGTCAACCCGATGATCAAGATCACCAATATCGTGGCCTTGCTGATGCTGGCAGTGATTGCGCGCGGTGCTTGAATATATAGCCCCCGTCGGCAACGGCGGGGGCTATATTATGTATGAAAGAAAGATAAGGTATCCACAGATAAGCCAGATTAGCACAGATATTGTACACCGAGTGACATGAATATTCGATTTTCCGACCGCGAAGATATGCCGCAACTGCTGAAACTGTATCGACATCTCAACCCTGATGATAAAGAAACGACAGTTGAGGTCGCCTTTAAAAACTGGGAACGGCTGAAGCTTTACCCCGGCAGCAATATTCTCATCGGATGCTTAGATGCGGATATTGTAGCGACCTGTACGTTAGTCGTGATCCCGAATCTAACACGCGCTGGCGCACCTTATGCTTTAATAGAAAATGTCGTTACCCATTCTGCCCATCGCAACAAGGGGTATGGCAAAGCCGTCCTCAAAGACGCGACTGAGGCGGCTTGGCGTGCTGGGTGTTACAAAGTCATGTTGCTTACAGGCTCAAAACAGCCGGCCGTACTGAAATTTTATCAGGATGCGGGTTTTGAACAGAACAAAACCGGTTTCCAGATGAGAAGATTACCCCCACGTGCCTCTTAGGGCAGAAGTTTCACGTTCATCGTGCCTTTAAGTTCAAAGGACATCTGCGCTTATCTGGCTTATCTGTGGATAACTATCCTCGCTTGCATACGAAAAAGCCCGCCAGGAACAAACCGGGCGGGCTTTTAATATCAGGTATGAGACCTGCGACTATTCCTGGCGGCGACGGTTGCCGGGGTTGGAATCCTGGCTGCTGTCGATACGCTGGTGACCGACGGTGCCGAGGATCTGCTCAAGCGCGGTCAGCGAACGACCGCGGGTAGGGGTCTTGTTCGGGTTTGGCGTCAGGGTGCGGCCATCGGAGAGCGCCAGGGTCTTCACGGCGGCGACCGTCTGCGTCGCGTTGTCGAAGTTGACCACCGTGACCGAGCGCGCGGTGACGCGTGATTGCTTGTAGGTCATCTTCATCGAGGTCTGGTCGATATAGTACCATTCCGACGGGTTGTAGATCGAGGTCTGCGACGGCGCGCCGAGCTTATCGAGCACGGTCGCTTGGGTATCGCCGACCTTGATATCAACCGAAGGCTTGGCGTCGTGCGACAGATAACCATGGTGCGTCATGGTGGGGGCGCAGGCCGTACCCGTCAGGCTCAGGGCCGTGGCGGCAACCAGAGCAAGGCTTGTCTGAACTGAGAGCCATTTTCTCGGCAGAAGGGGGCGCATGAATATCCTGTTTAGTAAACGAACGCATTTGACCTATAGGGATTTTAGGCTTACGGCAAGCTTAAGGCCTAAACATGGCCATGAACAGTGAAATTTTTACCGGATCGTGACGGCTAAAATTCAGGACTAGGCGCCTGTTTTACCGTAGCTTTGCACCGGCAGGCACAGGGCGGAAAAACCTCATGCGACCCTTACTGGACAAGCTGAAAACCTTCTTCAAACCACGTGGTGTCAAGCTGATCGGTGACCGGCTTTACGTCGCGTGCGTGGCGCAATCGCGCCTGCCGGCTTTCTATACCGATTACGGCGTTGATGATGCGATCGGTGCGCGTTTCGAGCTTCTGACCTTCCATGTCGGGCTGGTTGTGACGCGGCTGAAATCTTTCGATCCGGCCGATCCGCGCCATGAACAGGCGAAGGAGACGGCGCAGAAACTGTTCGATTCCTTTTTGCTGGCGCTCGATTCGACTCTGCGCGAACAAGGCGTCGGTGATCTCAGCGTGCCGAAGAAGATGAAGAAACTCGGCCTTGTCATCTATACGCGCATGAAGCGCTGGGATGATATGTGGCGCGATCATTCAGGCATTGGCGCCGAAGCCGATTACGCCGCCCGCACGATTTTCGCCGGTTCGGACTATGACGATGAGGACGCGGGGGAGGAACCCGACGCCGGACTCATCTCTGCCCTCACGCTTGAACGGGCGCAGGCCTTCGCTATCTATGCACGGGCGGTGCAGGACTCTTTCCGCATCGATGATGCCTTAAGCGGTGATATAGTGTGGCCAAAGCCGGCGCCGCTTGGTAACGAGGCGCGGATAAGAGAATCTGTCCTGAGCGGAGGTGTATGATGGACGAGCAACAAAAAGACGACCGCCAGAAGGATGAAGGCCTGTGGGAGCACCGCGTGCGCTTCGATCATGCGCTGCGTGGCCTGAAGGTCGACCTGACAGCCGATGCGGCGCAGCGTGAGGCGATCGCCAGGGCCTTTGGCATGATCGCGCTCGAGTCGCTGAGCGCCCATATCGAGACTCGCGCCGCCCCAAGCGACAAGCCTGTGGTCGAGGTGCGCATCACCCTGCAAGGCGAGGTGACGCAGGAGTGCGGCGTGACGCTGGAGCCTTTCACCCATGCCCTTTCCGGTGAGCTCGACATCACCTGCATGGAAAAGCAGCGCGTCACGCATGAGGTCGCCGAGGTGGGCGCCCGTGAGTTTACACTCGATGATCTCGACGAGCCTGACGTGATCGAAAACGGTCAGATCGATCTGGGGCAATACGTCATCGAAGCGCTCGGTGAAGGCTATGATCCGTTTGCGCGCAAGCCGGGCGCGGTGTTTGAAGAGCCGGAAATCGAGGCCGAGCCGTCACCGTTTGCGGTGCTCTCCAAACTGAAACGTGATGAATAGGCTCGTGCCTTGCCGTGCGCGTCATGATATATCTTGCATAGTTGCGAAGTCGCGCTATCGTCCGCGGTTTGTTTTCAGCGCCCGGCAAGGGCGTGAAACCCCAAGCGTAACGAAGTCCAGTGAGGTCAGATTAAAGTCCGTGCCGACACCTACAGAACCTCAACCCCTGCCACGAGCGCCTGAAAACGCACTGGTTATTGCCATTGACGCCATGGGCGGCGACCACGGTCCGGCCGTGACCGTATGTGGCGCCGCGCTCCTGCTCGATGAGCGCGCCGACCTGTTTTTCCAGCTTCACGGCGACGAAGCCCGAATCAATGCCGAACTGGCGCGTCTGCCCAAGCTCAAGGAGCGCTCGGTCGTGATTCACACCGATCAGGCCGTGGCCATGGACGAAAAGCCGGCCCAGGCTATTCGCCGCCGCAACACCAGCCTGGCCAACGCCATTCACGCCGTCAAATCGGGTGAGGCGAAGGCGGTCATCTCGGCCGGTAATACCGGCGCGCTGATGGCGCTGTCGAAGATGATCCTCAAGATGCTGACCGACGATCTGGAGCGTCCGGCCATCGGTTGTTCGTGGCCCAATAAAAAGGGCTTCGGTACGGTGCTCGATGTCGGCGCCAATGTGACCTCGGATGCGCACCAGTTGATCGAATTTGCCCTGATGGGCGCGGCCTTCCATCGCGCCGTGCGCGGCGTTGAAAAGCCGTCTATCGGCCTGCTCAATGTTGGCTCGGAAGACGTCAAGGGCCACGAAGAGGTCCGCGAAGCCCACAAGCTGCTGCGTGAAAATGCCCTGGGCCTTAATTATCATGGCTTTGTCGAGGGCACTGACCTGTGTGAAGGCACGGTCGATGTGGTCGTCACCGATGGCTTCACCGGCAATGTGGCGCTGAAAACTGCCGAGGGCGCAGCGCGTTTCATCAAGGATCTGCTGAAGGACGCCTTCAAATCGTCGCCGCTAGCCATGCTGGGCGCGCTTCTGGCGGCGCCGGCGCTCAAGGCCATGGCCAAGCGCATCGATCCTGGCACCGGCAATGGTGGTCCGCTACTGGGTTTGCGCGGCATCGTCATCAAGAGCCATGGCGGCGCCGATGCGCGCGCCTTCTCGAACGCCATCCGCGTGGGTGTCTCTCTGGCCGCCAGCGGTTATGAGCGCGATATCACCTTGTCTCTGGCACAGTTCTCGCAGAGCCTGGCCGAGCAAGAGGCTTTATCTCTTGCCGCAACATCATCGGATACAACTATAAAAGACTTGCCGCTTGCCGGTCATCTGGAAGTCGCGGGTAACAAGGTAAACTAGGACATGCGTGTGTTAAGATCGGCGGTCACCGGCGTCGGCGGCTTCCTGCCCGAACAAGTGATCACCAACGAAGATTTCGCCAAAACGGTCGATACATCGGATGCCTGGATCGTCGAGCGGACGGGCATTCGCCAGCGCCACAAGGTTGATCCCGGCATGAAGACGTCGGACATGGCGGTCGAAGCGGCGAAGGTCGCTCTGGCGGCGGCGGGCAGGGACGTAAGCGACGTTGACCTGATCATCGTGGCCACCACCACGCCCGACATGCCGTTTCCCTCCACGGCCTCTATTGTCCAGCACAAGCTTGGCGCCCCGACCTGTCCGGCCTTCGATGTTCAGGCGGTCTGTTCGGGCTTCGTCTATGCCCTCAGCGTCGCCGATGGTTTCGTGGCGCGTGGCCTGTCGAAATGCGTGCTGGTCATTGGTGCCGAGGCCATGAGCCAGCTCCTCGACTATTCCGACCGCGGCACCTGCATCCTGTTCGGCGACGGCGCCGGCGCGGTGCTGGTCGAGCCGGTCGAAGGCACGGGTAACAACACCGACAAGGGTATTCTGGGCTTCGATCTGCGCTGCGATGGCTCGAAGGTCGATCTTCTTTATGTCGATGGCGGCACGTTTGAGTCTGAAAACCGCATCGGTAAGATTCGCATGCAGGGCAATCAGGTCTTCAAGCAGGCGGTGCAGAAGATATCGCAAGCCGTTGAAGCGGCTGTAGAAAAATCCAATCTGTCGATCGCCGATATCGACTGGTTCATTCCGCATCAGGCCAATCAGCGCATCCTCAAAGGGGTGGCTGAGCGTCTCGGCCTCGATGAGGCAAAGGTGGTCTCGACGGTGGCGCAGCACGCCAATACGTCGGCAGCCTCGATCCCGCTGGCCTGGTATACGGCGGTGCAGGACGGGCGGGTCAAGCCGGGTGATCTGGTGCTGATCGAAGCGCTGGGCGGTGGTCTGACCTGGGGCGCAGCGGCCATTCGTCTGTAGGAAGATCGTTTGTCCACAGATCGTACAGATTAAGGGGCGCTTTGCGCCCGATCGAACAAAGTCGCGCTTTGCTGACGTTAACAGTCTGAAAAATCTGTGTAATCTGTGTAATCTGTGGATGCCTCCCTTATCTTTCTTCCATCAATTCCCCTGTCTGACGTTTTTTGTCCGAAGTTATCTATAACCCTTTGACGCAAACGACAATTTGCGTCATTGTATACGCTTGTACGGGTTGTAATCCTTCAAGCTACGGGGCTTAGACACATGAAATCGCAGACCTTGACGCGGGCTGAACTGTTTGAAGACGTGCATAACGAACTCGGTTTGCCACGTCAGGAATGCGCCGCCATCGTCGAGCGGACGCTCGATCTGGTGGTCGAAGCGCTCGAACGCGGCGACACGGTCAAGCTGTCCGGTTTCGGCGTCTTCCAGGTGCGTGAGAAAAACGCCCGCGTAGGCCGCAACCCCAAGACCGGCAAGCCCGCAGCCATTGATCCGCGCAAGGTCATCTCCTTCCGTGCCTCGCAGATCGTCAAGGCGCGTGTTGACGCCGGCACCCACGAGTAACAAGGTAGCGTGCAGGTGAACAAAGGGCCTTTAGCCTTACGGACTATTTCCGAGACCGCCGACGCTTTGGGGGTGCCGCAGCATGTGTTGCGCTTCTGGGAAACCAAGTTCACCTTCATCCGCCCGACCAAGCGCGCCGGTGGCCGTCGTTTTTACCGTCCGCAGGATGTTGATCTGCTGCAGGGCGTGAAAACGCTGCTCTATGATCGCGGCTACACCATCCGTGGCGTGCAGAAACTGTTCAAGGACGAAGGCCAGAAGGCGATTCTCAATCCTTCCGGCGGCGTCTATACGGGCGGCGATTCCGACGTGATCGAAACCGAGCAGGGGCTTGTGTCGCGCGATGAGATCGCGGCCGAGGATGCTGCCGGCGTGGCGCAGCCGGTGTTTGACTGGGGCAATGCCGCGAATGTGCCGGCGCCGGCCATGTCGACCGAAATGCGTGACGGCTTTCTGAACATCGCCAAGGCTTTGGAGGCGGCGCAGGCCTCGCTTGGCCGTCATATCGGCAAGACATCGAGACGGTAGGATAAAATTCTGGGAAAAGTGCCGTTTGGGGATTGCGGGGGCCGATTTTCGCCTCTATAAGCCGCCTCTCTTAAGGGCGACACTGGCTGTTTTCCTTATGTTTTGGCGGAGCGTGGCGCAGCCTGGTAGCGCACTTGACTGGGGGTCAAGGGGTCGCAGGTTCGAATCCTGTCGCTCCGACCATTTAAATAAATAAGACGTCCCCGGCGGGGGGCGTCTTTTTTATTTAAGGTCTTCGCGCCAGGCTTCAAACCGTGAAAGGTTCGGCACGACCCGAAAGGCTAAGCATCGTTAAAGTGATGCGCATCTATCCTGTCGCTCCCAGAAAGACTCGTCGCGCAGCGACTCCGTCCTGCCTTCCGACACTAATCCCTGTCACCGAAGCGTCATGATCAAATGATACTATCTCCTCAAGACCAACAAAACAGAGGAGACTTAATGATAACAGACACGGCCCTTTGGCAGGCCATAAACGCCTACGAGATCGACGCGGCCGACGCTGCGTTACCCTTTAGCCGCCGGCTGGCGCGGGATAATGACTGGTCCCACAGCTTCGCTCTTGCGGCCATCGCCGACTACAAGCGTTTCATCTATCTGATCTGCACATCCGGCACGGTGCTTACGCCCTCGGAAGAGATCGACGCCGTCTGGCACCTCCACCTTCTCTACACGCGGGACTACTGGGATCGCTTTTGCGAGCAAACCCTCGGCCGCAAGATCCACCACGGCCCGACCAAGGGCGGGGCTGTAGAAGCCGACACCTACCTGACCGGCTACCGGCGCACCCTGAGCCTTTATGAAGAGGTGTTCGGGCCACCGCCACCGGCCTTATGGCCCGATGCGGCGACACGGTTCAGTCCGCCACCTCGCAAGTCTGTCGGTAGATCCACCCACATCATCCTGCCCAAGCGGCAGGTTTTTTTATGCCTGACAGCCGGTCTGCCGCTGCTGCTGGCAGGGTGCAAACTGGAAGGGATGCACCTGCCGCTCAAGGTCGATGGGTTCTATGTCTGGCTGTTTATATGGATCGTCATTTTTGTCTGGTCGGTGAACGCCAGGAGTAAACGTCGCGGCAAGCGCAACAACAACCACAGCAGCGGGTGCGGCGGTGGCGGATGCTCCAGCAGCGGGGACTCTGGTGGCGACTCTGGTGGTGCATCCGGATGCAGCGGTTCTGGAGGTGGCTGTGGAGGTGGCTGTGGCGGCGACTAGACGGGCGGCGGTTGCGGCATAAGCGCCTCGAACGTCTCCAGATCGCCCCTCATAAGCGCCTTGGCCGCGCGTTCCAGTGTCAGGGCCGGTGAGCGAAACACCACCTTGCGTGGCGTGTCCGCCCTGACCTCCGCACATGCGGGGGCTTTGGCAGGTTCTTTGGCCGGTTCTTTGGATGAGGCTTTCGCCGGCGCTGGCTCACCGGACGCCGCGCTGACCGCCTTGCCGATGGCGATCAGGGCCTTGGCGGCGCGTTCGGCTTCGAGATAGGTCGAGGGGGCGTCGATCCGCTCATAGGCGTCGAGAAGCTCGGTGGCGAGGCGGTGCAGGCGCGCGGTGATATCTGTCTGTTCCATGGCCAAAGCATAGATGGCGTCCGGAGAGCGGGAATTAATCGTGTTCGATGCGGCGATCGGGGATCAGCCAGATCAGCGCCACCAGCACATAGCAGGCGATACCGGCAAAGCTGTTGAGGAAGGTCAGACCGATTCCGACAATATAGAGCGCGGTCGAGATCAGGCCCTTGATATCATTGCCGATCGCTTGCGAGATCAGGCTGTCGCGGCCATTGACCGCCTTCAGCACGCGCACAAGGATATAGTAGGCGATGCTCGGCATGAGCAGGGACAGGCCGTAGGTCGCGGTGGGGATAGTGGCGAAATCGCTCTCGCCCATCCAGCTTGTGGTGAAGGGGATAATCGACAGCCAGAACAGAAGATTCAGGTTGGCCCACAGGGCGCCGCCGCTGATTTTGCTGACCGTATGCAGCAGGTGGTGGTGGTTGTTCCAGTAGATGCCGATATAGATGAAGCTGAGGGCATAGAGCAGGAAGGTGTGGAGCACGCCGGCCAGCGCCGCCCAGTCGTGGCCTTCGGGTGTATGCAGTTCCAGCACCATGATGGTGATGATGATGGCGAGAACACCGTCGCTGAAGGCTTCCAGGCGCGTCTTGGTCAGGGGGCGCAAGGTTTTGGCTGTGACGGGCGTATCGCTCATTTCTTCTTCTTTTTCTTGTAGTTTTCCGACCATGAGATCAGCGGAATGATCGGCAGCCCCCACAACGTGCCGGCCAGGGCGAAAAAGACCAAAGCGGTGATCTTGCCGCCGTGCAGGAAGCCGGCAATCGCCGTCACGATCACCACGTAGACGGCCAGAAAGACGACAATGCCGATGCAGGCGATCAGGCGGCGCTGCGGCAGGCTCAGGCCCTTGACCGGTTCATGCTCCATCTAGCGGCGCTCAAGCATACGGGTGAGGTGGAAAAAGCCGAGCAGGACCGAGCTGCCGACCAGCGACACCATCAGGATCGAGAAAAAGTGATCGTCGAGTTTTTCTGAGGTCTGGACGAAAAAATTGAGCAGGATGGCGCCGAAAATGGCGACGAACAGATTGATAGGAAAGCTGAAACGGCTTTTGCTCATGGCGTTGGCGATCCATCCGACCAGAAAGCCGGCCAGTGTCGCCAGGATATAATTCTCTGCCGTCATGGCGAGTCCCGTCCTTCTTCTCTGTGGCCAGCATCTTTCTTTGGCCTTTTTTATCCGGCAAAGCGCTTGAATTCGTACACCCGGTATGGGCAAATTGAACTTAAGGGCGAAGCTGTCGATGATCCTCTAGTTACAGTCAATCGACGGTAACGGCAAGGATTTGCGCGATGGCCGGAACTCTAAAAAACGAGACTATAGAATGAGGCGTAAGGTGCGACTTCCCCTTAGGTCGCCGCTGGTGGCGACGTGGTTATTTGTAGCGGCTTTCCTGATCGTGGCGCTGGTCTTTGTCGGCGGGGCCACACGCCTGACCGAATCGGGTCTGTCGATTACCGAGTGGAAGCCGATCTCAGGCGTTATCCCGCCGATGAACGATCAGTCGTGGGCGGCCGAGTTCGAGAACTACAAGAAGATACCGCAGTTCAGCCAGATCAATCCGCACATGCAGGTGGCCGACTTCAGGGGCATCTACTGGTGGGAATGGGCGCACCGTTTGCTGGCGCGGCTGGTCGGCGTCGTCTATCTGCTCGGTTTTGTGGCTTTTCTGGTGATGAGAGAGATTCCGGCGCGCCTGATCTGGCGCTGCGGGGCCTTGCTGGGGCTTATTGTGGTGCAGGGCGCCGTCGGCTGGTGGATGGTCTATAGCGGGCTGTCCGGCCGTGTTGAGGTGGCGCCCGAACGCCTGATGACGCATCTGAGTCTGGCGCTTTTGGCGCTGAGTTGCACCGTGTGGACCGGGTTTGAAGCGCTGGAAGGCCAAAAGCGCGGTCGCGGCGCGCCCGATGGCTGGAAAGTCGCCACCGGCGTCCTGCTGGGGCTGGTTTTCTTGCAATGTATGCTCGGCGCCCTGGTGGCGGGTAATAATGCCGGCCTGATCTATAACGACTGGCCGCTGATGAACGGCCACATCTTCCCGCCGGTCGACTGGGCCAAGGGGGTGGGCTACAGCTTCCTGCACGATCAGGGACTGGTGCAGTTCACCCACCGTATCAACGCCTATATCCTGCTGATCTTCGCTACGGCCTTCGCTTTGGTGATCTCGCGCAAGAGCAATGCCGACGATCTCAAGACGCTGGCGGCCGTGGTGGCGACGAGCGTGTGGATACAGGCAGCACTCGGCATCATCACCCTGGTGACCGTGGTGTCGATTGGCTTTGCCCTGTCGCACCAGTTGGTGGCGGTGATCCTGCTGATACTGGCGGTGGCGCTGACGTGGAAAGTGTTCCGCGCCGACCGGTCGTTCCGGTAGGCACAAGTAGGTGATCCTCCCCTGCAAAGCGGGGGAGCGGGGCGGCCAGTGCCGTGTCGCCGCGTAGTCGGCGACGGAGGGGGCTTTAGTGGCTTTGGGGTTGCCCCCTCCGTCAGCGACACCAGCCCTTCGGGCTTCGCGCTGACATCTCCCTCGTACGCTGCGCTACAGGGGAGGATGAAGGTTAAGCTATGGCCCGATCCGAAAACTGCTTCCATGGCCCTGTGATGGCGACGGTGACGCCATTGCCCTGAATATTGGCGAACAGGGTCGAGCCGTCCGGCGAGAAGGTGACGCCCGCCCATTCCGAATGACCGCCGTCAACATTGCGCGCGAAGGTGGTCACCTTGCCTTCCGGCGTGACAATACGCAGGTGGTTGAACAGGATGTCGGAATAGCGGTCTTCGCAGACATAGAGATGGCCCCACGGCGAGGTGGTCAGGTTGTCGGCATAATCGAGCACGCGCAGATCGCCGGATTCGACGAACAGTTCGATCTGGCCGGGCTGATCCTTTTCGCGGTCGGTGCCTTCATAGGGGCTGGGGATATAACGCATAAGCTGGCCATAGGCTTTGGCGCCGCCCGAGGTGCAGGCAAAGAACATTTCGTTATTGCCGAAATGGATGCCTTCGCCGCGTGAGAAGCGCGCCGCGCCTTTGAGATAGGCCTGGGTGCGCAAAGAATCGTCCGGGCTCTCGACGTCGACGAGGTCGATCCAGACGGCGGCGAAGCGATCGCCGGGCTTCCACAGTTGCGAATACTTGTTGCTGGTGGTGGCGCGCGGCACGTCGCGGAAAGCCAGCGCCTGCAGGCGGCCGCCCTTGTGCAGGTAGCGCAGGTCGTTGGGCAGGTAACGGTAGAAGGCGCCGTCCGACATATCCTCGGTCATGTAGACGATGCCGGTGCGCGGATCGATGCAGACGGCTTCGTGGTTGAAGCGGCCCATGGTCTTGATCGGCACGGGTGCGGCGAGGCCTTTATAACCAGACGGCACCTCAAAGACGTAGCCGTGGTCCTTTTTCACGCCATCGCCGGCGGCTTGCGTCGTTTCCTCGCAACTCAGCCATGAGCCCCACGGCGTTGAACCTCCGGCGCAGTTGGTCGAGGTGCCGGTGAGCGACAGGTAGTGGCTCTCCAGACGCTGGCTCTTCAGGTCGTAGATCAGCGTCGTTGTGCCGCCGCTGAGCGGGATGCCGTCGCTGGCGTGGTCATACAGACGCGAACGGTCGATCTTGTCGATCAGTTGATACTTGTCACCCAGCGGCCCAACGCCGAGCACCGTGTGCTTGATCTCGTGGTTGCGCACGAGGACGACCTTGTCCGGCGACAGGTGCGGGAAAGCGGCCATGCCGTCATGCAGGGCAGGGACGTGGAAGCCGTCATCCATCACATCGCCAAAGGTCGAGAAGGTGGTGTAGGAAAAGCCGGCCGGCAGTTCGATAAAGCCCTTCGGATCGGGCTGCAGCGCACCATAGCCCTCGATCTCGCTGAGATAGCCCGGATCGGCCGAAGGCTCGACACGCACAGCGCCATTGGCGCGCTGGCCAAGGCCGGCGAAGGCGACTGAGGTGGCTACGGTACTGGCGAGCGCGCCATTGAGCAAAAACCGGCGGGAGAGCTGCATGTTGACCTCTTGTATATGCTATGGCGTGTCCATGACATGTCTCTATAAAGCTATTATGACGTATTTTCATGCGGTAAATTAATACCGTTGTCAATTTACTCAATAAAAACAATGTCATGCTGGCAATTTTTATGAAAATAATGCGTTGACAGGGTGGGGCGCCTTCTGTAAATACCGCGCCTCTTCTCCGTTCCAACTCTTGGTGCGGAAACAAAAGGATTTTATCATGTTGACCTCCACGACAGCGGCATTGAAGCCCGCGGATGTCGAGAAGAAGTGGATCGTGATCGACGCAGAGGACGCCGTACTCGGCCGTCTGGCCTCGTACATCGCCATGCGTCTTCGCGGCAAGCACCTGCCTACCTACACGCCGCACACCGATTCCGGCGACTACATCATCGTTATCAATGCTGAGAAGGTTCACCTGACCGGCAAAAAAGAAAACGAGATCTTCTACTGGCACACCGGTCACCCCGGCGGCGTCAAGCAACGCACGCTCGGCCAACTGCTGAACGGCAAGTATCCTGAGCGCGTGCTGACGAAAGCCGTCGAGCGCATGATGCCGAAGGAAAGCCCGCTGGCCCGTGGTCAGATGACCAACCTGCGTATCTACGCCGGCACCGCCCATCCTCACGAAGCGCAGCAGCCGGAAGTCGTTGACTTCAAGTCGCTGAACGCCAAGAACGCCCGGAGAGCCTAATCATGTCCGACATCCAAGCTCCCGCCCAAGGCCTTGAAGCCCTCGCTTCGCTGTCGTCGAACCCGGTCGAGGCGCCTGCCGCCCGCGTCCAGATCCTCGACAAGTACGGCCGCGCCTATGCCACCGGCAAGCGCAAGAACGCCATCGCCCGCGTCTGGATCAAGCCAGGTTCCGGCAAGTGGATCATCAATGACCGCGAACAGGAAGTGTATTTCGCACGTCCGGTTCTGCGCATGATGATCGCTCAGCCGCTCAACCTGACGGACCGCGCCACGCAGTTCGACATCTTCGTGACCGTCGTCGGTTCGGGCCTTTCCGGCCAGGCCGGCGCCATCCGTCACGCCCTGTCGAAGGCCTTGACCTATTATGAGCCCGCTCTGCGCGGCACTCTGAAGGCTGCTGGCTTCCTGACCCGTGACTCGCGCGTCGTAGAGCGTAAGAAGTACGGCCGTGCCAAGGCACGTAAGAGCTTCCAGTTCTCGAAGCGTTAATCGCACGAGCCACAAACTCATGCGGAAAAGCGCTTCGGGCAACCGAAGCGCTTTTTCTTTGTCTGTTTTCAAAGTAAGACACCCCACGACGCCTACCTGTACCTCCCTGGCTATGCCACGGAGGGGGACCGCGCCTGAAAGGCGCGGTGGTGGGGTATCTTGCTTTCGTTCTTTCGTCCTTTTCAGGAGCGTCCTATGTCTCATAAAGTGTTTATCGACGGCGAGGCCGGCACCACGGGTCTGCAAATCCGTGAGCGGCTGGAGAAGCGTTCCGACATCGAACTGATCCGCCTCAGCGATGATAAGCGCAAGGACGCCGGCGCCCGCAAGGAGGCGCTCAACAGCGCCGACGCCGTGATCCTGTGTCTGCCCGATGAGGCCGCGATTGAAGCCGTGTCCATGATTGACAATCCGGATGTACGCGTCATCGACGCCTCGACCGCTTTCCGCACGGACGCGGCCTGGACCTATGGCTTTCCCGAACTGAACGACGGCCAACGTGCCGAGATTGCTGCCTCCAAGCGCATCAGCAATCCCGGCTGTCACGCCACGGGCTTTATCGCCCTGACGAATCCGCTGGTTGAAGCCGGCATCATTCCGTCCTTCTTCCCCATCACCGCCACCTCGCTTACGGGCTATAGCGGCGGCGGCAAATCCATGATTGCCGAATTCGAGGGCGCGCCAGAGCACGGCCAAGATCGGGGCAAGGGCCATGAGCGGCTTTACGCCACCGGCCTGGCGCACAAGCACCTGCCGGAAATGACGCTTTATTCCGGTCTGGAGTCGCCGCCGATCTTCACGCCGATCGTCGCCAATTTCCCGCAAGGCCTGATCGTTCAGGTGCCTTTACACCTGTGGGCGCTGCCGGATGAGCCGGATATCGATGCGATCCGCAACCTGCTGACGGCGCATTATCTCGGCGAACAGTTCGTGCGCGTGGCGAACGCGGAAGAAAGCGAAGAGGCCGGCGCGGTGCACGGCGCCATGCTGGCCAACACCAACCAGCTTCTCATCCATGTGTTCGGCAATCCGGATCAGGACACGGCCAATCTGGTGGCGGTGTTCGATAACCTCGGCAAGGGGGCGTCCGGCGCCGCTGTACAAAACCTCAATCTGGTATTAGGTGTGGAAGAAGGGTTAGGCCTCGTCTGACTCCTAAGGAGCTGAGCGACGCCAATGTTTAAAAATCGAACCGTCATATTGATCTGTGCCACAGGCATGACCGTATTGCTGGGGTTCACGGCAGCGGTGCTTTGGAAGGCTCCGGCTGAACCGGCCAATACGCATAGTTCAGCCGTTCCCTGGCTTATATTCACCATTTTCGCCGTCGTTTACATGAACGCAAAGCGCCGTAAAATGGACTCAAAAATTCCGGACGCAGATACAGATGAGGATAAGGCATGAACCCGATTACCTGGGCCGCCATCTATATCATGATCTGGTGGGTGACTTTCTTCGCCATCCTGCCGTTGTGGAACCGCACCCCCACCGAAGACGGCGGCGAAACCATCAAAGGCCATGATACCGGCGCGCCGATCACCCACAATCTGGGGAAAAAGGTGCGGATCAACAGCCTGGTGGCGCTGGTCGTTTGGGTCATCGTCCTGCTGCTGATGTACGTGATTCATATCCCGCTGCCGGAAATTCCCGGTTAGTTTTGCCCCTGATCCAAAAATCGCCGCAATGCCTGCGCAAAACGCTTCACGCATAAGGCGTTACATTCTTTTCTGTCCACCTCATGTATATCCAAAAAGTGCCTTCCACTTTTAGGCATGAGGTTCTACTGTTCGCGCCACTTCGCTCAATAATAACGGATTCTCCTCATGCGCCTGTCGCGCTTTTTCCTGCCCCTTCTCAAAGAAAACCCCGCTGAGGCCCAGATCGTCTCGCACCGCCTGATGCTGCGCACCGGCATGATCCGTCAGGAGGCTGCCGGCATCTATGCGTGGCTGCCGCTCGGCCTCAGGGTGCTGAAGAAGATCGAAAAGATCGTCGAAGAGGAAATGGTGCGGGCAGGGGCGATTCAACTGTTGATGCCGACCCTGCAACTGGCCGACCTGTGGCGTGAATCCGGCCGCTACGAAGACTACGGTCAGGAAATGCTGCGCATCAAGGACCGCCACGAGCGCGAGATGCTCTACGGCCCGACCAATGAGGAAATGGTCACGGAAATCTTCCGCGGCACGGTGCGTTCCTACAAGGACCTGCCGCTCAACCTGTTCCATATCCAGTGGAAATTCCGCGACGAGCAGCGTCCGCGTTTCGGCGTGATGCGCGGCCGCGAATTCCTCATGAAGGACGCCTATTCGTTCGACGTTGATGAGGCGGCGGCGCGCAAGTCTTACAACCGTATGTTTGCGGCCTATCTCAACCTGTTTTCGCGCATGGGCCTGAAGGCCGTGCCGATGCGTGCCGACACCGGTCCGATCGGCGGCGATCTCAGCCACGAATTCATCATTCTGGCCGATACCGGTGAAAGCGCTGTCTTCTGCCACAAGGATCTGGTGGATATGCCGGCGCCCGGTCCCGATGTGGACTGGGACAATCTCGAAGGCGTGTTTGAAGCGCGCACCTCGCTCTACGCCGCCACCGAAGAAATGCACGATGAGGCGGCCTTCGCTCAGGTGCCCGCCGACAAGCAGCTTTCGGCGCGCGGTATCGAGGTCGGGCACATCTTCTATTTCGGCGAGAAATATTCCAAGCCGATGAAGGCTGTGGTCAACGGCCCCGATGGCGAGATCACCGTCCATATGGGCTCTTACGGCGTCGGTGTTTCGCGTCTGCTGGGCGCCATCATCGAGGCCTCGCATGACGAAGCCGGCATCATCTGGCCGGAAAGCGTCGCACCGTTCGATGTGGCCATCGTCAACCTGCGCCAGGGCGATGAGGCCTGCGATGCCGCCTGCGAAAAGGCCTACAAGGCCCTGACAGCCGCCGGCCGCGATGTGCTCTATCATGACACCGACGAACGCGCCGGCGCCAAGTTCGCCGCCATGGACCTGATCGGTATTCCTGTGCAACTGATCATCGGGCCCAAGGGCCTGGCCGATGGCAATGTCGAGATCAAACACCGCGCCACCGGCGAGCGCCACACCGCCGCCTTTGACGATGTTCTGAACCAACTGACGAAAGCTTAAAACCCATGGGGGCTGTGCTGTCGCTGTTCCGTTTCAAGGCCTGGGAATTTGACCTCGCCATGAAGTATCTGCGTACCAAGCGCAAGGATGGCGGCATCGCCGTTATCGCCATCATCTCGTTTGTCGGGATCATGCTGGCGGTGACGGCGCTGATCAGCGTGCTGTCGGTCATGAACGGTTTCCGCGACGAGATGGTGTCGCGCCTGCTGGCTTTCGGGGGGCATGAATATGTCTCCGGCGCCCCGCTCAATGATTTTGCGCATCGTGACGAAACCCTGAAGCGCCTGCGGGCGGTGCCGGGCGTTACCGAGGTCAGTCCGCATATCGATCAATACGGACTGGTGCAAAGCACGCACGGTGACACCCAGCCTGCCATCATGCGCGGCGTGGCGCCGGATGTGCTCAAGGGGACGACGATTGTCGCCGAGAATATCAAGGCGGGCTCGCTCGACAGTTTCGGCGTAGGTGAGTATGGGGGGGATAATGTGCTGGTCGGCGATGCTTTGGCGCAAAATCTCGGCATCAATACCGGCGATGAAATCACCCTGATGACGCCGGGCGGCTCGACCGCCTTTGGCGCCGCGCCGCGCCGTAAGGCCTATACGGTCGGCGGTATTTTCAGCAGCGGTGTCAGCGATATCGACAAGAATTTTATCTTTATGCCGATCACTCAGGCCCAGCTTTTCTTCGATCGTGAAGACGAATGGGATGTCATCGAACTCAAGGTGAAGAAGCCTTTCGAGATCGAAAAATATCACGATGGCATCGCCGCTGCCGCCGGTCCGGGCGCAGTTGTCTATACCTGGAAAGAGATAAATGCCTCGCTGTGGAGCGCGCTCAAGATCGAGCGCACGGCTATGCGCTTCATTCTGTTCTTCATCGTCATCATCGCCATGCTCAACATCATTTCGGGCATCGTCATGCTGGTGAAAAACAAGACGCGCGACGTCGCCATCCTGCGCACCATGGGCGCGGATCGTTCATCCATCCTGCGCATCTTCTTCATCGCCGGCACCACCATCGGCGCGGCCAGCACCGCCTCTGGCCTGTTGCTCGGCGTGTTGTTCTGCACCTTTATCGGGCCGATCCAGCATTTCCTGGAGTGGGTGTTCCACACCAAGCTGTTCGATCCGAGCGTCTATTTTCTCGATGCTGTGCCGGCCAAGATGGAGCCGACCGAGGTGGCCTTCGTGGTGATCGCGTCCTTCCTGGCGGCTAGTATCTCGACCTTCTTCCCGGCCTTGTGGGCCTCCAAGCTCGAACCCGTGGAGGCGCTGCGCTATGAGTAATTTGCCCCTCAGCCTTAAGGGCTTGCACCGCGATTATACCATCGGTGATGGTCGCAAACTGGCCGTGCTCAAGGGCGTTGACCTTGAGGTGCAACCGGGTGAACTGGTCGGTCTGCTCGGGCCATCCGGCTCCGGCAAGTCGTCTTTGCTCCACGCGGTCGGGCTGCTCGAAGCGGCGCCGAACACGCGCCTGATCATCGATGGCGAGGATTTCGCCGGTGCCAATGACCGTCAGCGCACGGCGGCGCGTCTGAAAAAGATCGGCTTCGTCTATCAGTTCCATCACCTGTTGCCGGAATATACGGCGGTTGGTAATGTGGCTGTGCCGTTGCGTATTCTCGGTCGTCCGCGCAAAGAATCCGAGGCGCGCGCCCGGGAATTGCTGACGGCGCTGGGACTGGGCGAACGTCTCGATCACCAGCCGGCGCAACTTTCGGGTGGCGAACAGCAGCGCGTCGCCATTGCGCGCGCCCTGGCCAACAAGCCGCGCCTGTTGCTGGCCGATGAACCGACCGGCAACCTGGATCCGGAAACCTCTACGCAGGTGTTTGGCGCGTTGAAAACCATCGTCAAGGCGCAAGGGGTAGGGGCGCTGATCGCCACCCATAACCTCGAACTGGCCCGGCATATGGACCGCGTGGTCAAGCTGGTAGATGGCGTGCTTGTGCCTCTGGACGTTCACGCTACCGTTTAATTCACTATCTTATCAACAGCTTGTCATTTTGTTCTCATAGGAGAACAGAATCCGGCTTGCATGTGGAACAAAAGGCGAATATAGAACAAAGCAAGAATTGAGAACATAAGAGAAACAAGCGGTCCCGGAAGGGACATCAAGATAGGATTGTGGAAAAATGGTCAGCGCCCTGCATAACATGTTGTCATTTGTCGCCGTAACGGGTTTTGTCTTCGTTCTATGCCATGTGATGTCGCTGGCGGCGTGAGTCGCGCGGATACCGGGCAGTAAGCCATCCACAGGAGCTGGGCCATGAGCGAAGCCGACATGAGCCGACAGTTTGTCCATCTGCGTGTCAAATCGGCCTATTCGCTCCTGGAGGGCGCCATCAAGGCCTATGATCTGGGCAAGATGGCGCATAAGCTGAACATGCCGGCGGTGGCGATGGCGGATCGCTGCAATCTCTACGGCGCCCTCGAATTTTCCCAATCCTGCAAGGATAGCGGCGTTCAGCCGATCGTGGCCTGTTCCATGCCGGTCAAGGGCATTGGCGGAGTGCCGACAGAGCGCTGGGGCAAGATCCCGACCGTCGCGCTCTATGCCCAGAACGAGCAGGGCTATCTCAACATCACCAAGCTGTCGTCGATCGCCTATGTCGAGGCCAATGCGATAGACGAGCCTCATGTCACGTGGGAGCAGGTGGCGACCTACAGCGAAGGCCTGATCCTGCTGTCTGGCGGTTTCGACGGCCCTGTCGACGTGCTTTATCGCCAGAATCGTGGCGATGAAGCGAAGGTCGCACTTCAAGCCATGAAGGACGTCTTCAAGGATCGTTTATACATTGAGCTGCAGCGCCACGATGGCTCTCCGCAAGGTGGCATCAAGGGCAGCGATACCGAGGCGGGGCTGGTGGAGTTTGCCTACGCCCACGATGTGCCACTGGTGGCGACCAATGATGTGCAGTTCACCTCGCGCGATCTCTACTCAGCCCATGAAGCGCTTCTGTGTATTTCCGATGGCGCCTATATGGGCCAGACCGAACGCCGTAAGGTGACGCCGGAGCACTGGTTCAAGCCGGCGGTCATGATGCGCGAACTGTTCTCCGACCTGCCGGAGGCCTGCGACAACACGCTCGAAATCGCCCGCCGCTGCGCGTTTCTTGTCAACAAACGCGATCCGATCCTGCCGCGTTTCGATACCGGCGCCGGTCGTAACGAAGATGAAGAACTGGCCTATCAGGCCCGCGAAGGCCTGAAGCTGCGCCTGAGCCAGGTCAAGCTGGCCTTTCCGCAGGAAGACTACTGGGCGCGCCTCGAACGTGAAATCGGCATCATCCAGAAGATGGGGTTTCCGGGCTACTTCCTGATCGTTTCGGACTTCATCAAATGGGGCAAGGCGCAAGACATTCCGGTTGGGCCGGGGCGGGGATCGGGTGCCGGCTCGCTGGTGGCGTGGTCGCTGGCCATTACCGATCTCGACCCGCTACGCTTTGGTCTGCTGTTTGAACGCTTCCTTAATCCGGAGCGGGTTTCCATGCCCGACTTCGATATTGACTTCTGCCAGGAGCGCCGCGAAGAGGTCATCTCCTACGTGCAGGAGAAATATGGCCGCGATCGCGTGGCGCAGATCATCACCTTCGGTACGCTCCAGGCACGCGCCGTGCTGCGCGACGTCGGGCGGGTCATGCAATTGCCATTGGGGCAGGTCGATCGCCTGTCGAAGATGGTGCCGAATAACCCGGCCAACCCGACCACTCTGGCGCAGGCGATCGAGATCGAACCGCGTCTGAAAGAAGCGCGCAACGAGGATGAATCGGTCAAGCGCCTGCTCGATACGGCGCTCAAGCTGGAAGGCCTGTATCGCAACGCCTCGACCCACGCCGCCGGTATCGTGATCGGCGATCGCCCGCTTACTGAACTGGTGCCCCTTTACCGCGATCCACGCTCGGATATTCCCGCCACTCAGTTCAACATGAAGTGGGTGGAAAGCGCCGGTCTGGTCAAGTTCGACTTCCTCGGTCTGAAAACTCTGACCACGCTTAAGCGCGCCCAAAACTACCTCAAAAAACGCGGCGTCGAGATCAATTATTCGACCCTGCCGCTTGATGATAGCCCGACCTATGAACTTCTGGCCTCCGGTCAGGCGATCGGCGTGTTCCAGCTTGAAAGTCAGGGTATGCGCGATACCCTGCGCAAGTTACGCTGTGGTTCGCTGGAAGAAATCACCGCTCTGATCTCGCTCTATCGTCCTGGCCCTATGGACAATATCGACACCTATGTCGATCGTAAGTTTGGCCGTGCGGACATCGACATGCTGCATCCGAGCCTTGAGCCTGTGCTTAAGGAAACCTATGGCGTTATCATCTACCAGGAACAGGTGATGCAGATCGCTCAGGTTCTGTCGGGTTACAGCCTCGGTGAAGCCGATCTTCTGCGTCGCGCCATGGGTAAGAAGAAAAAGGAAGAAATGGACCTGCAGAAGGTGCGTTTCATCAGCGGTGCGGCCGAAAAAGGCGTGCCGGAAAAGCAGTCTGATTTCATTTTCGAACTCGTCAACAAGTTCGCTGGCTACGGTTTCAACAAATCGCACGCCGCGGCCTATGCCTTCATTTCCTATCAAACTGGCTATTTGAAAGCGAATTATCCGGTCGAGTTTTTCGCCGCCACGCTCAGCCTCGATATCACCAATACCGATAAGCTTGCCGTCTTCTATCAGGATGCGCGGCGCTTCAATGTCGTCATCCGTCCGCCTGACATCAATCGCTCTATGGCCGATTTCGACGTTGAAGATGGTGAGGTGCTGTATGCGCTCGGCGCCATCCGCAACGTCGGCTTTGAAGCCATGCTCAGTGTTGTCCAGGCGCGTGAGGAGGGCGGCAAGTTCACCGACCTGTTCGATTTCCTGGAACGTATAGACCCCAAGGCGGTCAACAAGCGCGCTCTGGAAAATCTCGCCCGGGCCGGTGCTTTCGATGGCATCCATTCCAACCGCGCCCAGATCGTGGCTGGCGCAGATATCCTGATCGCCTATGCCCAGAGCATCGCTGCCGATCGCGCCGCCTCTCAGGTCAGCCTGTTCGGCTCCAATGAATCCTCGCGGCCGCGCTTGCCAACGGTGCCTATGGTATCAGGGCCGGCGCGTCTCGATGAAGAACTGGCCGCCATCGGTTTCTACCTGTCGGGGCACCCGTTGCAGGACATGCTCGATGTCTTCAAGCGTCGCAATGTGACTCTTTACGCCGATGCGGTATCGCTGGCTTCCGAAGGGCGCGAAGCGTTCCGCATGGCGGGCATTATTCGCCGTAAGCAGGAGCGGGCGGCGCAGGGCTCAGGGGAGAAGTTTGCCTTCGTGACCCTCTCCGATCCAAGTGGCGAATATGAAGTGCTGTTCCCGCCGGAATCGTTGCGCAAGAATCGCGATCATCTTGAAGTCGGTGCGTCCATTGTGCTGAAGGTGCGCAGTAAGGGCCGCGACGGCGAGGTGCGCTTCTTTGGTGACGACGCGGGGCCGATGTCGGCGACGCTGAAAACCGATGATCTGGGCCTCAAGGTACATGTGTCGGCGCAGGTGATCAATCTGGCTGAGCTGCGCGCCCAGCTTGAGGTGGCGCGCTCTGACAAGGGCGGCGAAATCAGTTTGGTTAGCGATCTGGGCTCCGAAGGGCAGATCGAGTTCAAGCTGCCGCAACGTTATAATCTGGATGCTCATGTGCGTGGCGCGCTCAAGCAGATGACCGGTGTTCTTTATTATGAGGATGTTTAGGCACGTTTTTGCGCTTCAATCGTCTTATCCAGCAGAGTTTTCGAATTTTCTTGTCGTGGCGGGTTGATTTTTTTTGAAATTGTGAATAGGTGCACGCCATCTCACACGCAGATGCGCGCCATCTTCCCTAAATCGGGTCGATAGCGTTCCGAGGCGGAAACGGGCATGGGCCCGCCGAAGCTTTTCTATCTGCGGAGGATTATCGGAAGAAGGATACTACATTATGGCTATGCCAGAAATCTCCATGCGCCTCCTGCTCGAAGCCGGCGCTCACTTTGGTCACCAGACTCACCGCTGGAACCCCAAGATGGAACGCTACCTGTTCGGTTCGCGCTCCAACATCCACATCATCGACCTGTCGCAATCCCTGCCGCTGTTCCACCAGGCCCTGTTGAAGGTGCGTGAAGTGGCCGCCGCCGGTGGCCGCGTGCTGTTCGTCGGCACCAAGCGCCAGGCGCAAGGTCCGGTCGCTGCTGCTGCCAAGCGTTCGGCGCAGTATTACGTCAACCACCGCTGGCTCGGCGGCACGCTGACCAACTGGCGCACCATCTCCGGTTCGATCGCCCGTCTGCGCGAACTTGAGCAGGTACTCGACAACAATCCGGCTGGCCGTTCCAAGAAGGAACTACTGACCCTGACCCGCGAACGCGAAAAGCTTGAGCTGTCGCTCGGCGGCATCAAGGACATGGGCGGTATCCCCGACCTGATGTTCGTGATCGACACCAACAAGGAAGGCATCGCCATCCAGGAAGCCCGCAAGCTGAACATTCCTGTGATCGCTATCCTCGATTCGAACTCCGATCCCGACGGCATCACCTTCCCGGTTCCGGGTAACGACGACGCCGCCCGCGCCCTGCAACTGTACTGCGACCTGGTCGCTGATTCGGTTCTGGACGGTCTGGCTGCCGGTCAAGTGGCTTCCGGCCGCGATCTCGGCGCTTCGGTTGATCCGATCGAGCCGGCCCTGGTTGCCGAGGACGCCGCTGAGGCTTCCACCGAAGCCTAAGACTTCCTATATAGGGGCCAACCGCTCGTTGGCCTGACGAGACTTGAAACAGCTTAAGGTCGCCAACTTAATTCTGGCCGGCTTTAAGCTGTTGCTCAATTGACATGATCGCGGCCTACACAGGCTGTGAAACTTTAAACTTTTAGATTCTGGAGGATTTCATGACTGAGATCACAGCCGCCCTGGTGAAAGAACTGCGCGAAAAGTCGGGCGTAGGCATGATGGACTGCAAGAAGGCGCTGACCGAGAATGCCGGCGACATCGACGCATCCCTGGATTGGCTCCGCGCCAAGGGCCTGTCCAAGGCCGCCAAGAAGGCCGACCGCGTCGCCGCCGAAGGCCTCGTTGTCATCGCCACCAAGGTTGAAGGCAAGGGCATGACCGCCGCCGCCGTTGAAGTGAACGCTGAAACAGACTTCGTTGCCCGCAACGACCTGTTCCAGAACGTTGTGCGTCAAGCCGGCCAGGCTGGCCTGGCCGCTGACTCAGTGGAAGGCGTTGCCGAAGCCGTGTCGGGTGACCTGACCAACCTGATCGCCACCATCGGCGAAAACATGGTTGTGCGGCGCTTCGCCAAGCACACCGTTTCGGAAGGCGTTGTCGCTTCCTACATCCACAACGCCATTGCGCCCGATCTCGGCCGCATCGCCGTTCTGGTCGCCATCGAATCAGCCGGTGATCCGGACGTGCTGAAGGACGTGGGCCGCAAGGTCGCCATGCACGTCGCCGCCACGCAGCCGCTGTCGCTGAACGTCGAAGACCTGAACCAGGAACACGTCGAGCGCGAAAAGGCGGTCCTGACCGAACAGGCCAAGGAATCCGGCAAGCCGCTGCAGGTTATCGAAAAGATGATCGAAGGCCGCATCCGCAAGTTCTACGAAGAAGTCGTGCTGCACAAGCAAGCCTTCGTCATGAACCCGGATCAGACCGTCGAGCAACTGATCGAAGAAACTGCCAAGACCCTCGGCACGCCTGTCAAGATCGTGGCCTTCACGCGTCTCGCCCTCGGCGAAGGCGTCGAGAAGCCGGTTGAAGACTTCGCGGCCGAAGTGGCCTCGATGACGGGCGGCGTTTAAGCTACCCACTAAATAAAATGGTTTCAGGGGCGTAGGCATTTGACATGCCTGCGCCCCTTTGACTATTCAAGACGGCGCGAAAGCGCTAAAGCCTTTCTGTAATGACGCCCACCTGATTCCGGAGCCTGCCCATGACCACCCCGATCACCGAAATTCAGGAACCTCTGGCCTACAAGCGCATTCTGCTGAAGGTATCCGGCGAAGTGCTGATGGGCGATCAAGGCTTTGGCATAGATATGAATACGGTCAAGGCCGTCGCCGAAGAAGTGGCTGCGGTGGCCCGTCTGGGCGTTGAATTGTGCCTGGTCATCGGAGGCGGCAATATCTTCCGTGGTCTGTCAAAAGCTGCCGGCGATATGGAGCGTTCGAGCGCCGACTATATGGGCATGCTCGCCACCGTCATGAATGCACTGGCCATGCAGAACGCTCTTGAGCGTCAGGGCATTGATACGCGCGTCCAGTCCGCCATCCAGATGAACGCCGTGTGCGAGCCTTTCGTGCGTCGCCGCGCCATCCGCCACCTTGAAAAAGGCCGCGTTGTGATCTTCGCCGCCGGCACCGGTGCGCCTTATTTTACAACCGATACCGCCGCCGCCCTGCGCGCCGCCGAAATGAACTGCGACGCCCTGTTCAAGGGTACTTCGGTCGATGGCGTCTATACCGCCGACCCGAAAAAGGACGCCACGGCCGAGCGTTATGATAATCTGAGCTATCTTGAGGTTCTGTCGCGCGATCTGCGGGTGATGGACGCCTCCGCCGTCTCGCTGATGCGAGAAAATACAATCCCCATCGTGGTCTTCTCGATCCGCACGCCGGGCGCCCTGAATGAGGTCATTCACGGTCGCGGCACCTACACCGTCATCACACAATAAGAAAGGCATCCTCATGGCCAAGCCTGAACTCAACAAATACAAAGACCGCATGGACAAGGCGGTCGCGGCGCTGAAAGACGATTTCAGCGGTTTGCGCACCGGCCGCGCCTCGGCGTCGCTGCTCGATCAGATCGTCGTCGATGCCTATGGCTCGACCATGGGCATTACGTCGTGCGCCGCCATCAGCGTGCCTGAGCCGCGCATGATCAATGTCAATGTGTGGGACAAGGGTCTTGTGATCGCGGTCGAAAAAGCCATCCGCAATTCCGGCCTGGGCCTCAATCCGATCACCGATGGCACCACCCTGCGCGTGCCGATTCCGGCCCTGACCGAAGAGCGCCGCAAGGATCTGGTCAAGGTGGCCGGCAAGTATGCCGAAACCCAGCGCATCGCCGTGCGCAATGTCCGCCGCGAAGCCATGGACGATCTCAAGAAGGCTGAAAAAGCCTCGGAGATCAGCGAGGACGAAGAGAAGAAGGGCGGCACTGAGGTGCAGGGCTTTACCGATGCCGCCATCAAGCGTATCGACGAAATGCTGAAGAGCAAGGAAGTCGAGATCATGCAGGTCTAGACCTGCTTTGATCGCGCCGCCGCCAGCCCGTTTCTATGTGAGAGTTGCTTCATGCCCCCAGGCCCCACGGATGACCTCATCGTGCCCCCGCTCGCGGGCGCGAAGACTCATGACGTGACGGATCAGGCCGCCAAAGACGCCCTGCATGTCGCCATTATCATGGACGGCAACGGGCGCTGGGCCAAGGCGAGGGGGCAGATCCGCACCTTCGGTCACAAGGCCGGCGTCGATGCCCTCAAGCGCACCATCACGGCGGCGGTTGATCTTGGTATCACCCACCTGACCGTTTTCGCCTTCTCGACCGAGAACTGGCGCCGCCCGGAATCCGAGGTCAGCGATTTGATGGGCCTGTTGCGCGCCTTCATCAAGTCCGATCTGGAGCGTCTGCGCAAGGAAGGCGTTTGCGTGCGCATCGTCGGTCAGGAAGCGGGGCTGCCGGCTGATATCGTCGGCATGGTCAATGACGCGCATGAAAAGACCCGGGACAATTCGCGTTTTTACCTGCAGGTGGCGCTCAATTATGGCGCCCAGGCCGATATCATCGAGGCGGTGAAAACCATCGCCGAACAGGTGAAAGCCGGGACGCTGTCACCGGACGAGATTACCCCGGACAGCTTCGGCGGCTTCCTGTCGACGCGTGGCCTGCCGCCACTCGATCTCCTGATCCGCACCAGCGGTGAGCATCGCCTGTCCAACTTCCTGTTGTGGGAAGTGGCCTATGCCGAATTCGTTTTCCAGGACATCCTGTGGCCGGACTATGGCGCAGGGCCCCTGAAGGCAGCGCTAGAAGTCTTTGCCGGGCGTGACCGCCGCTTCGGCGCTGTGGAAGCGGCCCATGCCAAACACGCCACCTGATAAGGGGGAGGCGGCGCCTGAAGCCGTCGCTGTAAAACCCGTGAGCAAGCGGCGTGAACTGGCCATCCGTGTCGTTTCGGCGCTGGTGCTGATTGCGGTCGTGCTGCTGATCACCGTCCTGCCGGACCATCGTCCTTTTCTGGTTCTGTTGAGCGTTGGCGTGGCGCTTCTGTGCATCGAATGGGGGCTGATGATGGCGCCCAATGTCTCGGCGCGGATCTCCGTGGCCGTGGCTGTGGCGGCGATAGCCGCGCTGTTCGTCGGCTTTCTCGGCCATCCATTGTTGTCGATTCTCGTCCTGTGCTTCGGATCACTGTGCGCCGGGCTTTATGCCTATCGGCTGCATGTCGGCTGGCTGGATGCCGCCTATGGCGTGCTGTATATCGGCTGGCCGGCTATAGTTTTGATGTGGCTCCACCAGACCAATCGCGGGGTCGAGTGGGTTTTCTTCGCCTTCCTGATCGCCTGGGCGGCCGATAGCGCCGCCTTTGCCGCTGGCCGGTTGATCGGCGGACCAAAGCTGTGGCCGCGTTATTCTCCCAACAAAACCTGGGCAGGCTTTGCCGGCGGCCTGATCGCCGGCATGCTGACGGCGGGTGCGCTGTCCGATATCACCGGCCTGTTCAAGCACGATACCTCGGCCTCGGTGGTCGGTCTGCTGGTGGCCCTGGCCACCATGGGCGGCGACCTGTGGGAATCGGCACTCAAGCGACGCTTCGGCGTCAAGGATGCCGGCACGTTGATACCGGGCCATGGCGGTCTGCTGGATCGCGTTGACGGCTTGATGTTCGCCATTATCGCCATCGGGGGCATCCGTTTGCTCGTCATGCTGGGCACCGAAATATGACCACGAAGTCTCCAAGACGCATCTCCATACTGGGTTCGACCGGCTCGATCGGCGTATCGACCCTGCGCCTGCTCGATGAAACGGGCCGGCTGGGCGAAGACTATGTGATTGAAACGCTTGTCGGCGGACGCAATGTGGCTCTGCTGGCTGAGCAGGCGCTGACCTACCGTCCGGCGATCACGGTGCTGGCCGATGAGTCGCAATGGTCGACCTTCAAAGAACTGATCGGCAATTCCGGGCTTGAGATTGCCTGTGGCGAAGCGGCGATCTGTGCGGCGGCGGCGCGCAAGGCCGACTGGGTGATGGCGGCGATCGTCGGTATCGCCGGGCTGAAACCGACCTGGGCGGCGGCCGGCACCGGCGCCATACTGGCCCTGGCCAACAAGGAAAGCCTCGTCGGCTGTGGTCGCGCCCTGATCGAGCGCGTGGAAAGCCATGGTGGCAAGTTGCTGCCGGTCGATTCCGAGCACAACGCCATCTTTCAGGTGCTCGAACCGGCGCAACGCGCGCGCGTCAGCAAACTGGTCCTGACCGCGTCCGGCGGGCCGTTTCTGGGGCGTTCGCGCGATGACCTGAAGGCGGTGACGGTCGAGCAGGCGCTCAAGCACCCCAACTGGAGCATGGGTGCCAAGATCTCCATCGATTCCGCCACCCTGGCCAATAAGGGGCTGGAATTTATCGAGGCCGCCTATCTCTTCGACATGCCGGCCAGCCAGATCGACGTGCTGATGCACCCGCAATCGGTCATTCACTCGATGGTCGAGTATGACGACGGCTCGTCACTGGCGCAGTTGGGCTCGCCGGACATGCGCGTGCCGATCTCCTACTGCCTGGGCTGGCCCGAACGCCTTGCCTGGCAGGCGCCGAAGCTCGATCTGGCGGCGCGCGGCACCCTGACCTTTGCCGAGCCTGACCTGACGGCGTTTCCGATGTTGCGGCTGGCGCGCGAAGCGCTGGAAACGGGGCACGGGATGCCGATTGTCTTCAACGCCGCCAACGAGGTGTGCGTTCAGGCCTTCCTTGACCGCAGGATCGCCTTCCTGCAGATCGCCGAATTCGTGGAAGCTGCCATGATGCGGGCTCAATTGCCATCTATCCCTTTCATGGATCACGCAAGTCGTGATACGAACGACGCTACGGTGACGCGCGTGCTGGAGATCGATTCCGATATCCGGCGGCTGGTGAGCGAGCTTTTCGCCTCTGCCAAGCTGAGCGCCTGACGTCGTGCGCGTGTAGGGGAGACGGCTTTTGTTAGGTTTTATCGCGGGCATCCTGCCTTTCCTGATCATCATTTCCCTGATCGTGACCTTTCACGAACTGGGTCACTTCAGCGTGGCCCGTCTGTTCAAAACCCGCGTCGAGCGTTTTTCGGTCGGCTTCGGCAAGATTCTCCTGCGTAAAAAAGACAAGCACGGCGTCGAATGGTGTCTGAGTGCCCTGCCGCTCGGTGGCTATGTCAAGTTCGCCGGCGACGAGCACATCACCTCGATGATGCCGTCCCTGGAGGATCTGGAGGCGTCGCGCATCTCGATCACCGAACGCGAAGGTGCCGCGGCGGTGAACGACTATTTCCATTTCAAGCCGTTGTGGCAGAGGTTTCTGATCGTTCTGGCCGGTCCGGTCGCCAATTTCGTGCTGGCGATTTTTCTGCTGACCATGATCTTCTGGATTGCTGGGGAAAGCTATGTCCCGGCCAAGGTGGTTCAGGTCATGCCGAACAGTCCGGCCGCGGCGGCGGGCTTCATGGCAGGTGATACCGTGCTGTCGGTCGATGGCAAGGCTGTGGAGAGCAACCGGGATGTGCAGATGCTGGTGATGCTGCGCGCCGACACCCGCACGCATTTCGTCGTGCAGCGCGCGGAAGCCCGGCTTGACCTCTATGCGACGCCGGAGCGTGTTGCGCTCGATCCCAAGGGGCCGAACGCCAATCTCAAGGCCGGCAGGCTGGGAATCGAGATGAGCGGGCCGCTCGTTTCCAGGCCGCTTAACCCCTGGCAGGCTCTGGTCAAGGGCAACAGCCAGACGTGGAAAGCGCTTGATACAAATCTGACCTATATAAGCCGTATTTTCACCGGAAAAGAAAATGGCAACCAGATCGGCGGAATCGTCGGCATGACCAAGACGACCGGTGATATCACGGTCGCCGCGGCTCAGGCCAATGCACCGGCCTGGCAGATCGTCGCTTCCTTGTTGTTCACCTATGTGCAGTTCATGGCCTACATCTCCATCGGCGTCGGTTTTCTCAACCTTCTCCCCATTCCGGCGCTGGATGGCGGGCATCTGGCCTTCTTCCTGTGGCAGGGTGTGACCAAAAAACCTATCTCCGCCGGAATCCAGAATTCCGCCTTCCGGATTGCTATAGCGATGGTATTAGGCTTAATGCTATTCGCTTTCTGGAATGACCTTAACAACAGCGGGTTCACCAAGTTCATCGGGGGGCTATTCTCGTGATACGGATGACGAACCCTTTCGCATATCTCTCCACGGCAGTTCCTGCCGCAAAGTCCACGGTTACAAGAGGCCATATGACCCTTACACGCTCCCTCACTCTCGGCGTCAGCGTACTGGCCCTGACACACCTCGGCCTGATGGCAACGGGCGCGCAGGCGCAGGATGTACCGGCAGCGCCTCCCGTGGAAGCCGCTCCGCAACAGCAGCAGGCCGCGCCGGCACAAACGGCCTATGTCGGCAAGATCGTCGTTTCGGGCAATGAGCGCATCGATTCGCAGACCATCATCTCCTACCTGCCGTTCCAGCCGGGCGTCACGGTTGATGCGCAACTGATCGACTTGGGTGTCAAGACGCTCTATCGCACCGACCTGTTCTCCGACGTCCAGATCGCCATGAACGGCAATGAAATGGTCGTGACGGTCGTGGAAAGCCCGATCATCAATCAGGTGGTCTTTGAGGGCAACCACGCCATGACCAAGGACAAGCTGCGCGAAGAAGTGCAGATCCGTCCGCGCGGCGTCTTCACCAAGGCCAAGGTGCAGGAAGATGTTCAGCGCATCATCGAACTTTACCGCAAGGGCGGCCGTATCTCGGCCACCGTCACGCCAAAGATCGTCGAACTGCCGCAAAAGCGCGTCGACCTGATCTTTGAAATCAATGAGGGCGCCAAGACCGGCGTCTCCACCGTCAACTTTATCGGCAACCACGCCTTTTCGGACAACGATCTGAAATCGGTCGTCGTCACACAGAAGTCGTTGTGGTGGAAGTTCTTCTCGTCGAACGACAACTACGATCCGGACCGTATGGATTACGACCGCGAGCAGTTGCGCAAATTCTACACCAACCGCGGTTACTTCGATTTCCGCGTCCTGTCGGCGGTGGCCGAACTGACGCCGGACCGCAAGGACTTCGCCATTTCCTATACGGTGGACGAAGGCCAGAAGTACAATTTCGGCCGCATCACAATCAAGACCGACAATGACAAGCTGAAGGCCGAGAACCTCCAGCACGCCATTTCGATCCGTCCGGGCCAGCTTTATGAAAGCGACCGCGTCGAAAAGGCGGTCGATGACCTGACGTTCGCCGCCGGTGCGGCCGGTTACGCCTTCGTCGATATCCGCCCGTCGGAAGACGCCGATCCTAACGATCACAACGTCGACCTGACCTTCAACGTGCACGAAGGTGCGCGCGTCTATATCGACAAGATCAACATTGTCGGCAACACCCAGACGCTCGACCGCGTTATCCGCCGCCAGGTTCTGGTGTCGGAAGGCGATGCCTACAACAAGGCGCTGATCGAGCGCTCGAAGATGTATGTGCGCGGCCTGGGCTTCTTCAAGGACGTCAACGTCACCGAGAAGCCTTCGGCGACGCCCGGCAAGACCAATATCGAAGTGGCCGTTGAGGAACAACCGACCGGCGAACTGTCATTCGGCGCCGGCTTCTCGTCGGTGCAGAAGTTCATCATCGACATCAGCATCGCACAGTCGAACTTCCGCGGTACGGGCCAGCAGGTTCGCGCCCGTGTCTCGACCGGTTCGATCCAGAAGAACATCGACTTCTCCTTCACCGAGCCGCGCTTCCTTGGCCGCGATATCCAGGCCGGTTTCGACCTGTTCCAGAGCTCGTATCACTATAGGGGCGTCGATTATTCGACCGACTCCTTCGGCGGTGGCGTGCGTCTTGGCTATAGCCTGAATGGCTTCTCGGTTCTGCGCCTGCGTTACAACCTGCGTAGCGACGATGTGACCTACACCTCGTCGGATGCCTGTAACGGCCTGCTATATAGCTGCGGCAACGGCCTGACCTCTTCGGTCGGTTACTCGCTGTCCTTCGACCTGCGCAACGACTATGTCCAGCCGACGCGCGGCTGGATGTTCACACTGCGCCAGGACTTCGCCGGTCTCGGCGGCGACGTGAAATACGTCTCGTCTGAACTGGAAGGGCACTGGTATCATGGCTTCCGCAAGGACATGATCCTGCACGTCTTCGGTACTGCTGGAGCGATCGTCCCCTGGCAGGGCGACGCCATCCGCATCAACGACCGCTTCTTCAAGGGCGGTGATACGATGCGCGGCTTCGAATATGCCGGCATGGGCCCGCGCGACACCTCAACGGGTTACGCGCTCGGTGGGCAAACCTACGCCATCGGCACCGCCGAACTGGGTATTCCCAACGGCTTGCCCGAGCAGTACGGCCTTAAAACCGCTCTATTTATAGACCTTGGTACACTGGGCGGCGTTGATGACCGCCTCAAGATTAATTCTACGCCAGGTCAGTCTACAACGGGTCAGCGTCTTACGAATATCGTCGATGACTTGTCACTTCGTGCTTCTGCGGGTATCACTATCCGCTGGAAATCGCCCATGGGCCCGGTTCAGTTCGATCTGAGCCAGGTGCTGTCGAAACAGTCCTATGATAAAACAGAATCCTTCCGCTTCTCGCAATCCACGCAGTTCTAACCAAAAAATATCCTGAGATGGACAATACACCGATGAAAAAAGCATCCCTCTTCCTTATCGCCAGCGCTGCCGTGCTGATGTGCGGCGCTGGCCAGGTTATGGCTCAGGCCGCGGCTCCCGCCGCCGCTGCGGCGCCGGCCACCCCGACGCCGCCGACCTTCGGCGCCGCCGTTCCCGGCCAATGCGTGCTTGACGAACAAACCGCCATGTCGACCTCGGCCATGGGCAAGGCCGCTTCGGACCGCCTGATGCAGCTCAAGGCCGCTGTTGACGCCGAACTGGGTGGCGAAGGCCAGGCCATCGAAACCGAATACAAGGCCCTGGCCGCTGGTCAAAAGGCCGCCGAAGCCACGCCTGCCGCCAAGGCCGCCTGGCAGGGCAAGGCCGAAGCCTGGGAAAAGAAGCGTCAGGCTTTCCAGGCCAAGGTGCAGCAACGTAACCAGGAAATGCAGTACACCCAGCAGGAAGTGATGCAGGCCATCTTCCAGAAGATGATCCCAAACATCAACGCTGTCGTCACGCAAAAGAGCTGCGCGACCGTTTTGTCGGCCGACAGCCTGTTGCATTATGACATGACAACGAATACTGCTGGTGCGAACAGCCAAACCAGCTTCCTCTATGCCAACCCGGCGATGAACATCACCACGGCCGTTGTGCAAAAGATGGATTCCACCGGCGAAAAGCTGCCGGCCTTCGATCGCGTCAAGCTTGACCAGCCAGCAGCGGGGGCAGCTCCCGCCAAGTAAAGAGATTTAAACCGACTATGCCTGATCTGCGTTTTTTTGATATAGGTTCAAAAATTGACCTGGATCAGGTGGCGGTTATAACCTCCAGCCGGCTTATCGAGCCGGAAAAGAAGGGGAGCGGGTTCGTAACGGCCTGCGCCCCTTTATCTTTGGGCGGTCCGGGTAAGGCGGCCTATTTCAGCGATCGCCGCTACCTGACCAATCTGCGCCGCACGGAGGCCGAGTTCGTTTTTGTGACGCAGGCCTTTGTCGAGCACGTGCCGCTGGCCAGTGTGGCGCTGGTCACCGCCAGCCCGCAAGCAGCCTGGTCACGGCTGGCGTCGCGTCTCTATACGCCGCGCCGTCATGAGGGGCAGCAGGCCATCCATCCCAGCGTGAAGATGGAAGAGGGCGTGACGCTCGGTATCGGCGTGGTCATTGGCCAGGATGTCGAGATCGGCGCGGGCACGCGAATCGAAGCCTATGCGGTGATCGGCCCAGGCTGCCGGATCGGTCGTCATTGCCGGATCGGCGCCCACACCACGGTGTCGTGCGCCCTGATCGGCGATCGCGTACAGGTTCTGGCCGGCGCCCATATCGGCGAGGCGGGTTTTGGCGTTTCGGGCGATGCGGGCGGGCTGGTCGATGTGCCGCAACTGGGCCGGGTGATCCTCCAGGATGACGTCAGCATCGGTTCAGGCACCTGCATAGACCGCGGCGCCTACGATGACACCACCATCGGGGAAGCAACAAAGATCGACAACATGGTCCAGATCGGCCACAATTGCCAGATCGGGCGCAATTGTATCATTGCCGCCCATTCCGGCATTTCCGGTTCGGTCAAGGTGGGCGATGGCGCCATGTTTGGCGGTCGTGCCGGTGTTATCGATCATATCGAGATCGGTGCGGGGGCCAAGGTCGCGGCCGGCGCCTGTGTGTTTAAGGATGTACCGGCCGCTACCATGGTGTCCGGCTTTCCCGCCAAGCCGTCGCGCCAGTTCCTGCGCGAAATGGTATGGCTGGAGAAAAACGCGATGACAAAGGATAAAGGGTAAGGTTCTCGATGACAACAAACGCTGACGACGCAGACATTCAGGACACGGTGGCCGACGCGGCGCCGGTTTCGGTGGACTATGCCGAAATCCTCAGGCGCATTCCGCACCGCTATCCCTTTCTGCTGATCGATCGCGGCGAGAACTGGGTCAAGAACAAGTCCATGACCGGGATCAAGAATGTGACGTTCAACGAGCCGTTCTTCAATGGTCACTTCCCGGAAAATCCTGTCATGCCTGGCGTTTTGCTGATCGAAGCCATGGGCCAGACCGGCGCGGTTCTGATGTCGAAATCTTTGGACGCAGATGTTGAAGGCAAGACCATCTTCTTTATGTCGGTGGATGGTGTAAAGTTCCGCAGTCCGGTGCGTCCGGGCGACGTGGTACGTATGCCGGTCGAGGTCGTGCGCCATCGTGGCGATATTTTCAAATTCCGCGGCGAGGCCTATGTGAACGACAAGATCGTCTGCGAGGCCGAATTCGCCGCCATGGTGGTTGAGAGCCCTAAATGACAGTCACAATCCACCCGACGGCCATAGTGCATGACGGCGCGCAACTGGGCGCCGATGTTTCGATCGGTCCGTACTGCATCGTCGGGCCGCAGGTGACGCTTAAGGATCGCGTGGTGCTGAAATCGCACGTGGTGATCGACGGGATCACCGAACTGGGGGCTGACGGCGTGGTCCATCCCTTTGCCTGCCTGGGCGGTCCGCCGCAGCATTTGGCGCACAAGGGCGAACCGACCAAGCTGATCGTTGGCGAGCGTGCTCTGGTGCGTGAAAACGTCATTATGCATACGGGGACGGAAAAAGGCGGCGGCGTGACCGTGGCTGGCAATGACTGCATGTTCATGGCCGGTTCGGGCATCGCGCACGATTGCATTCTCGGCAACAATGTCATTCTGGCCAATCAGGCCTCCTGCGGCGGTCATGTGCATGTCGGGGATTTCGTGTTCCTGGGTGGGTCGTGCGCCGTGCACCAGTTCGCGCGTCTGGGCCGTTACAGCTTTATCGGCGGTGGCGCCGTGGTGACCAAGGACGTCATTCCCTATGGTTCGGTGTGGGGCAATCATGCGCGCCTTGAGGGGCTCAATCTGGTGGGCCTCAAGCGTCGTGGCTTCTCGCGGGAACTGATCCTGGCCCTGCGCACGGCTTACCGTATGATGTTCGCGGAGGAAGGCACCTTCCAGGAGCGTCTTGACGACGTGCTGGAGAACTTCTCCGACATCGATCAGGTGGTGGAGATTGTGCGCTTTATTCGTGAGGATTCGACACGGCCGATATGTTTGCCGTCGGATAATTGACGCCATTTAATTATGGGGTGTGGGGTCTGTGACCCCACATTCCTTGTCTTCCTTTTCTTCCCGCCAATCAGACGGGGAAGAAAAGGAAATTAAGACATGGGGCCGCAGGCCCCATACCCCGAAACAAAGGGCGACCCATGTCCAACAACAAACTTGCCCTGATCTCCGGTGGCGGCGCTCTGCCGGTCGAAGTCGCGCGCTACCTGAAACACATCGGTCGCCCCTACACGGTCGTACGCATCGAAGGCCTCTCCGATCCCGAACTCAACGATCATCCGGGGCAGGATTTAAGCCTTGGTGACTTCGCCAGACTCTTTCAGATTCTGGCCAACGAGCAGGTCAAGGCCGTCACCATGTGCGGTTACGTCCAGCGCCCCGATTTCGACACCATGCAAAAGAACCACGGCGCCCAGCACCTGCAAAGCATCCAGTCCGCCGGCCGTGGGGGGGACGACTCCCTGCTGCGTCAGGTCGCGCAGGTCATCGTCAGCCAGGGTTACCATATCGAAGGCGCTCACGAGGCCAATCCGGACCTGCTGATCGGCGTGGACCTGCAAGCCGGGCCAGACCCGTCTCCCGAGGCCATGGAGGACGCTCAGGAGGCCATGCGCGTGGCGGCGGCCATCGGTGCGCTCGATATCGGTCAGGCCGTCGTGGTGGCCGGTCGCATCACCCTGGCGGTCGAGGCGCAGGAGGGCACGCAACACATGCTGAGCCGTATCACCTCGCTCAATCCCGCCTTGCGCGGCACGCCCGACAAACGCAAGGGCGTGCTCGCCAAACTCGCCAAGCCCATTCAGGATCTGCGTCTTGATATGCCGACGATCGGCCTGCAAACGGTCGACGATGTCGCCAGCGCCGGCCTGTGCGGCATCGTGGCGCGTCGACACGCCCTGCTGATTGTCGATAAGGCAGCTGTCTACGCACGCGCAACCGAACTGGGAATTTTTATCTATGGCCACGATGAGCCCTAAACGCATCATGCTGGTGGCCGCCGAGGCCTCCGGCGACGCCCTGGGCGCCGGCCTGATCGCCGAACTGCGCGCACAGGCGCCCGAGGCCGATCTGACCTTCTTCGGCGTCGGCGGCTTCCGCATGGCTGAGCAGGGTGTGGTCAGCCCGTTCGATATCTCCGAACTCTCGATCCTCGGCCTGCTGGAAGGCCTGAAAGCCTATGGCCGTGTGATGAAGCGGGTCCATGAAACGGTCGCCTACGCACAGGCCGAACGCCCGGATGTGGTGATCCTGATCGATTCTTGGGGCTTCACACTGCGCGTGGCCACCGCGATCCGCAAGGTCATGCCGCACGTCAAGCTGATCAAATATGTCGGCCCGCAGGTCTGGGCAGCACGGCCGGGCAGGGCGAAGACTCTGGCGCAATCCGTCGATCTGCTTCTGGCCCTGCATCCGATGGACCCGCCGTTTTTCGAAGCCGCGGGTCTCAAAACCATCGTGGTCGGCAATCCGGCTTTGAGCATCGATTTCAATGACGCCGATCCGGTGACGTTCCGCGCCCGAATCGGCCTCGATAATGCACGGACGCTGCTGGTTTTGCTCGGTAGCCGGCCATCGGAGATCAAACGCCTGTCGCCGGTCTTCGCCGAGACGGTGGCTCGGCTTTCCGCCATCTATCCCGATCTGCGCCTGGTCATGCCGGTGGCCGACACCGTGCGCGAACTGGTCGAACGCCGCATCGCCGAATGGCCGGTCAGGCCGCTGCTGGTCTATGGCGAGGCCGACAAGCATTCGGCCATGCAGGCCGCCACCCTGGCCCTGGCGTGCTCCGGCACCGTCTCGACCGAACTGGCGCTGGCCGGCTGCCCCATGGTAATCGCCTACAAGGTCGAGCCGCTGACCTTCTGGATTTACAAACGCATTTCGACGCTGAAGCACGTCACTATGTTCAACATCATGGCCGACAGGCGCATAGCGCCTGAGTTCATTCAGCATGAAGCGACGGTCGAAAATCTGGTTCAGGCTGTGGATGAGCGACTGACAAATAAAGACATGCGAGACAATCAGGTAGCTGAACAGTTTAAGGCTTTGGATGCCATGGGGCGCGGCCAAAGACCAACCGCAGAAAAAGCCGCAGAGGCGGTGCTGGAATTTCTCAATCCTGAGTGATGGGGTTTGGGGGCAGTGCCCCCATAACCTGACCCCATCAAAGAAAAAGCCCCGCCGAATTGGCGAGGCTTTTTCTTTGAGCAGGAAAGACTTTGGGCCGCAGGCCCCAAACCCCATCACTTAGCCGCGTTGCGAGACCGGAATATAGTCGCGCTGACCGGAGCCGGTGTAGAGCTGGCGCGGACGGCCGATCTTCTGACCTGGATCCTCGATCATTTCCTTCCATTGGGCGATCCAGCCCACGGTGCGCGCCAGGGCGAACAGCACCGTGAACATGGTGGTCGGGAAGCCCATAGCCGACAAGGTGATGCCGGAATAGAAGTCGACGTTCGGATACAGCTTGCGCTCAATGAAGAACTCGTCGTTCAGCGCGATCTGCTCCAGCTCCTTGGCGACCTGGAACAAAGGATCGTTTGGATCGCCGACAGCGGCCAGCACTTCGTCAGCCGATTGCTTCATGACCGTCGCGCGCGGATCGTAGTTCTTGTACACGCGGTGACCGAAGCCCATCAGCTTGTACTTGCGGGCCTTGACGCCTTCGATGAACTCAGGAATGCGCTCAGGCGAGCCGATTTCCTTGAGCATGTTGAGCGCTTCTTCGTTAGCACCACCGTGCGACGGGCCCCAAAGGCAGGCGATGCCGGCGGCGATACAGGCGAACGGGTTGGCGCCCGACGAACCGGCCAGACGGACGGTCGAGGTCGAAGCGTTTTGCTCGTGGTCGGCGTGCAGGATGAAAATGCGGTCCATGGCCTTGGCCAGAACCGGGTTCACCACATACTCTTCGGCCGGCACGGCGAAGCACATGCGCAGGAAGTTTTCCGAATAGCTGAGCTTGTTCAGCGGATGCACAAAGGGCTGGCCGACGCTGTACTTGAAGGCGCGGGCGGCGATGGTCGGCATCTTGGCGATCAGACGGTGGGCCGAGATTTCGCGCTGCTTCAGATCGTGGATATCCAGGCTGTCGTGATAGAAGGCCGACAGGGCGCCGACAGCGCCGGTCATGATGGCCATCGGGTGGGCATCGCGGCGGAAGCCGGAGAAGAAACGGTCGAACTGCTCGTGCAGCATGGTGTGACGGGTGATCGTCGTCTCGAACTCCTCCGATTGCGCGGCAGTCGGCAGTTCGCCGTGCAGCAGCAGATAGCAGGTTTCTAGGAAGCTGGACTTTTCAGCCAGTTGTCCAATCGGATAACCGCGGTGCAGCAAAACGCCTTTGTCGCCATCGATAAAGGTGATCTTGCTTTCGCACGAGGCCGTGGAGGTGAAGCCCGGATCGTAGGTAAAGGCGTCGGTTTCGGCATACAGCTTGCGGATGTCGATGACGTCCGGTCCGAGCGTGCCCTTCATCACGGGGAGATCGACGGCCTTGCCTTCGAAATTGATTTGGGCTGGGTTAGTCTGGCTCATATTACGCTACCTCAGATAAGGTTTCGACCCTTGGCGGGGCCTGTGTGCGGCGCACCTAAAATCGGCGTCGCGCTTGCTATATAAACACTCCTTCTAAATGAAAAGCCCCCCTTTTAAGCGAAGGAGGCTCTCTTCGCGGCCAATAGAGGCCAAAAGTCTGGAAATATCCGGTGCGGGGTGTCCGGCAGAGAGAATTCCACGCAGTACAGGGCCGATCTTTCCGAAGCCAACACCTTCATTTTCAACGAAATTTTTCAATTGTCCGTCAATATAATCGGCATCCCAGTTGTCCCATAGCAACACATTTTCGTGAAGACGCTTGAGGCGAGAAATTGTTTCTTCTGTCAGCAGATTTTTTGTCTTTTCATCAAGCGGAACCGGCCCTTTCACCAACGCAAAATGCGCAGCCTGCGCCAATTGCACGATGGTCTGCGCGCGCTCCTTGACGAGGGGCAGGGTGCGGGTGAGGATTTCGCGTGTGTCCGGGGCTTCCTTGTGGCCGGTGCCGATCAACTCCGCCATGACCAGATTGACAAGGCGCGCATCATCAGCCACGCGAATCCAGTGGGCATTGACCGAGCCCAACTTGGCGAAATCGAGGCGCGCCGGCGCCTTGTTGATACCGCTGACATCGAACCATTCAATCGCCTGGGCGTCGTCGAAAATCTCGTCATCGCCATGCGACCAGCCAAGGCGTGTCAGGTAGTTGCGCATGGCTTCGGGCAGATAGCCCAGGCTCTGGTAATCGCCAACCGCCTGCGCCCCATGGCGTTTGGAGAGCTTGGCTCCATCGGGGCCATGGATCAGCGGAATATGTGCGAAGGTCGGCAGCTCCCAGCCAAAGGCCATATAGATCAGGCTCTGGCGCGCGGCATTGTTCAGGTGATCGTCGCCACGAATGACGTGGGTGATGCCCATATCATGATCATCGACCACGACAGCGAGGTTATAGGTCGGGTTGCCATCGGAGCGCAGCAGGATCAGGTCGTCCATGTCCTTGGTGTTGAAGGTGACGTCGCCCTGCACCGCATCGGGCACCACCAGGGCGTCGCCGAGCGGCCCCTTGAAGCGGATAACATGCGCTTGCTCCAGTTCGGCCCCAGTCGGCGTGCGGTCGCGCCATGGCGAGCGCAGGGCATGACCGGCCTCACGGGCGTCCTCGCGCGCCATTTCGGTTTCTTCCTGCGTCATGAAGCAGGCATAGGCCCGGCCCTTGGCCACCAGCTCGGCGACGGCCTGCTTGTGGCGCTTTTCGCGCGCATGCTGGAAGACCACGGTGTCGTCAGGCTTCAGCCCCAGCCAGTCGAGACCCTCAAAAATGGCGTCGACAGCCGCTACAGTTGAGCGTTCGCGGTCGGTGTCCTCGACGCGAATCAGGAACTTGCCGCCGGTATGTTTCGCATAAAGCCAGTTGAACAGGGCCGTGCGGGCGCCGCCGATATGCAGGTAGCCGGTCGGCGAGGGGGCGAAACGGGTGACGACTTGCGATTTTAGTTGGGTCATGGTCATTTATGGTCAGGGGGGAAGGTTTGTGAAGGTCTTATAGCTCTCTTTGCCGCGAACCCAAGGTCTTTCATCTTATTTTTGGGCACTTTGGGGCGATGTGCGTTTGAAATCCGCGATTATTTTCATCAAAAATCGCACGGTGGACGCGCTGAGCCTGCAGGCCGGGCGGCTGTTTTTGTGGCTGCCGGTCGCCATGGGGGGCGGTGCGGCCGCCTATCTCAGCCTGCTGTTCGAGCCGTCAGGGCTATGGGTGGGCCATCGAGTTTATCGGGCTGTTGTGGTTTTGTCTGGTGCGCGACAAGGCCCGATGGGCCGGTCTGCTGGCGATATGCGCTATCCTGTGGTGGCCGCGCGTGACGCCGCCGGATATCTGGATCGACCCTGAGGGCGGTAATGCGGCGATCCGCGCATCCGCTGGCGCACATGTGATGCGTGAGCGCGTGCGTCAGTATGGCTTAGAGCAATGGCGTGAGCACTATGGCCTGAGGTCTCAGGCTATCAGCGCGCGCGACGCCGACTATATCTGCAAGGGCTACGGCTGCACGCCTAAGTCTGAGGCCGCTATGAAGGTCGGCTTCTGGTTCAGGAACAAGCCGCCCAAGCCAGAGCGCTTGACGGAGCTATGTCAGATCAGCGATCTGGTGATCCTGCGCAGTCCGGTGGGTGACTGGCTGGATGAATGCGCTGGCGTCAACCGTATCAGCGCCGTTGACTTCCGCACGCTTGGCGCCATTGAACTAACGCGCCAGACGGATACGCAAAAGGGCTGGGAGATCAAGGCTGCCCAGCCCCTACGTGGTCATCGCTACTGGTCAAGCCCCTCGCAAGCCGAGGGCGATGCGGCCTATTAGTGATAGCGTCGCATCAGGCCGACCAGACGGCCCTGAACCTTGACTTGTCCATCGTTATAAATCTTGGTCTTGTAGTCAGGATTGGCGGCTTCAAGGGCAATCGAGCCGCCCTTCTTGCGCAGACGTTTCAGTGTGGCGGTGTCTTCATCGACCAGGGCCACAACGATTTCACCGGACTGTGCGGTATCGGTCTTCTTGATGACGACGAAATCGCCATTCAGAATGCCGGCATTGATCATCGAATCGCCTTCGATTTCGAGGATATAATGCTCACCGGCGCCGAGCAGGGCTTCGGGCACATGTATGCGGTCGCGTTCCTGCCCCATGGCTTCGATCGGCACACCGGCGGCGATTTTGCCCAGCAGCGGCAACTCGCGGGTGTCGTCATTGACGGGGGCGGAGCTTTCAAGCGGACGTGAGCCTTCAACCACTTGCGGCACAAAGGCCTGACGACCGCGCGGCGGTGCCGAGGCTGTGGCCTGATCGGGCATCTTGATGACTTCGAGCGCCCGGGCGCGGTGCGCCAGGCGGCGGATAAAGCCGCGTTCTTCCAGCGCCGTGATGAGGCGGTGGATACCTGATTTCGACGCCAGATCGAGCGCCTCTTTCATTTCATCGAACGATGGCGAGACGCCGCTTTCCTTGATGCGTTCGTGAATGAACATCAGGAGTTCGCGTTGTTTGGTCGTCAGCATAGAACACCTATTTCGCAATGCCTGTCTGCGTATTCGCAGAACAAGTCATGAACCTATAGCCGATGTTCTATATGTGTTCTTGTTAATGTCAAGCTAACGCCGCAAAAATTACCGCATTTTTGCTTAAATCGACAACAGGGTCCGCGTCGCTTCGGTGACATCGCCTTGGCGCATAAGGCTTTCGCCCACCAACATGGCGGTGGCGCCGGTGCGGGCCAGACGCTTGACGTCAAACGGCGTGAAGATACCGCTTTCAGCGACCAGAATATGCTCGGGCGTGACCATATGGGCCAGCTCTTCGGTCACGGCCAGGTCGACATGAAAATTTCTAAGATTACGGTTATTTACGCCAATCAGCTTTGATTTCAGTGTAAGCGCGCGGCGCATTTCTTCTGCGTCGTGAACCTCGACCAGAGCGTCCATGCCGTAGTGATGCGCGGTATCGATCAGATCGGCGGCGAGCGAATCATCAATCATCGCCATGATGACCAGGATGGCGTCGGCGCCCAGGCTGCGCGATTCGGTCACCTGCCAGGTATCGACGAGGAATTCCTTGCGGATACAGGGCAGGGACACCGCCCCGCGCGCCGACTGGAAGTGCGATTCGTGGCCCATGAAGCTTGGGTTATCGGTCAGGATCGACAGGCAACTCGCGCCACCGGCCTCATAACATTGCGCCAAGTAGTTCGGATCGAAATCTTCGCGAATCAAACCCTTGGAGGGGCTGGCCTTCTTGATCTCGGCGATCAGCGACAGCCCGCCCGGTTGCTGGTTGGCGACAAGGGCGCGGGCAAAGCCGCGCGTGGGGCCTGCAGCTTCTATCGCGGATTCGAGATCGTTCAGCGTCGTGTTGACGCGGCGCACGGCCACATCCTCACGCTTGTACGTGGCAATCTTCTCCAGAATATCCTGCATATCGTCTCCTTTGGCGGGTGTGGCGACACTATCATGTCGCGCCACGCCTTAGCCACTCAACACTTATGTTATAGGGGGGGCGTTATAGGGGCGGCGTCGTCCGGATCAGGGTGTCGAGCGCGGCTTTCGCCTTGCCGTCATCGATCACGGCCATGGCCAGGTCAACCCCTTCACGCAGCGTCTCGACCTTGTCGGCCACCAGGAAAGCGGCGGCGGCATTGAGGAGGACGATATCGCGGTAGGCGCTCTTTTTGCCATTGAGCAAGGCCAGAAGCTCCGCCGCATTATGCTCCGGTGCGCCGCCGGTGATATCGGCCAGCGCTGCGCGCGGCAGGCCCACGGCCTCCGGGGTGATCTTGAACAGGCGGACAAAGCCGTCACGCCATTCGGCCACGTCGGTTTCGCCGGTTGTGGTCAGTTCATCGAGGCCGGAACCATGCACCGACCACGCCTTCACGGCGCCAAGCTGGCCAAGCGCCTGCGCGATGGGTTCAACAAAGCGCGGCGAGGGTACGCCGACCACCTGACGTTTGGCGCCGGCCGGATTGCTGAGCGGACCCAGCAGGTTGAAAATGGTGCGGAAACCCAGCTGCTGCCGGATTGGCGAGACATGCTTCATGGCGCCGTGGTGCGACTGGGCGAACATGAAGCAGATGCCGGCCTCATCGAGCGCCGTGCGCTGTTGCTCCAGCGTCGCTTCAATATTGACGCCGATCGCCGCTAGCACATCGGCTGTACCGGACTTCGAGGTGATGGCGCGGTTGCCGTGCTTGGCCACTTTCAGCCCGCCACCGGCCGCCACGAAACCGACGGCGGTTGAAATATTCAGCGTGTGCAAGCCATCGCCGCCGGTGCCGCACACATCTATCACTTCGTAGGGATGGTCCAGATGGATGGCGGCCTTGCGCATGGCGCGGGCGCAGGCGGCGATTTCGCCGACCGTTTCGCCACGAATACGGATCGCGGTCACAGCCGCGGCCACCTGAGCCGGGGTTGGTTCGCCGCGCAGGCAGGCCGAGAAGAAGGACTCGGCGTCTTCTTCGTTCAGGGTGGTGCCGTCAGCCAGTTTCGACAGCAGGGGCTTGAAGGCGTCAGACATAGAGGTTGTGGTTCTCGATACCGGCGAGGTCGAGGAAGTTCGACAGCAACTGGTGACCGCCTTCGGTGGCGATCGATTCAGGGTGGAACTGGACGCCGTGGATCGGGCGCGTCTTGTGCTGCACGCCCATGATCTCGCCGTCTTCGGTCCAGGCGGTCACCTCCAGATCATCGGGCAGGGTTTCGCGCTTCACCGCCAGCGAGTGATAACGTGTCGCTGTAAATGGATTGGGCAAGTCCTTGAAAATGCCCTTGTTATTATGGTGTATCTGGCTGGTCTTGCCGTGCATCAAGGTCTTGGCGCGGATAACGTCGCCACCATAGGCCTGACCGATCGACTGGTGACCGAGGCAGACGCCCAGAACCGGCATGTCTTCGGGGGCGGCGCGCAGCAGCGGCAGGCAGATGCCGGCCTGATCGGGGGCGCAAGGGCCCGGCGACAGCAGGATGGCTTTCGGCGCCAGCGCCAGGGCGTCCTGAACGCTCAGTGCGTCGTTACGATAAACCTGCGTCTCCGCGCCAAGCTCGGCCAGATAATGGACGAGGTTGTAAGTGAAACTATCATAATTATCGATAACCAAGATCATTAAGGCCTCCGTAAGCGCAGTCTGGTAAGGTGTCTGTCACCCACTAACAACAGCGCGCCCACACATTCAGCATGTATCTAAGCAATTGCATCCGCCTTTCCAAGCCTAAACATCACAAGACTTTTGTGTCGTGGCAAATATCCGTAAGGTGCGGCGCATGACATCGATTCGTAACGGATTAGCGGACGCACAAACAACCGACCTGAGCGACGAGCGCCTTTACGAAGCCATGATGCTGCTCAACAGGCCGATGAAGAAGCGCGCCCCAGGTTATGTGCCGATCATTGCCTTGCTGGGTGTTGTCAGCGCCGGCATGTTTTTTACCTATACCATGACCCGTATGCCGATGAACGGCGCGGTCAATGCGGTCAAGGTGGCGTCGCTGAACTCTGACCGTCCAACGGACGGTGGGGCGATGCTGTCGGGGCTATCTGTGCCGCAAGGCCAGTCTCGTGCCGTAGATTTCCAGCTTTCGAGCGCTAAGCCGCCAGCAACCACCGAACAAACCGCCGGTATCGACCAGAACGAATTTGTCCGCGCCAAGATGGCCCTGGAGTCAGCGCCCCAGGAAACCATCAATCTAGATAATTAGTCTGGCTCGACAATTAGTTCTGGCTGTAGACGTAACGCCAGGCGTCCTGCGCGGCCTTGATGAGCGCGCCGGCCTTGTGGCAGGTTTCCTCATACTCGGTTTGCGGCACGCTGTCGGCCACCACGCCGGCGCCGGCCTGCACATAGATCATGCGATCCCTGAACAGGGCTGTGCGCAGCACGATGCAGACATCGACGCTGCCGCCGCTTGAAATATAGCCCGCACCACCGCCGTAAAGCACGCCGCGCTTGACGGATTCCAGTTCGTCGATGATCTCCATGGCGCGCACCTTGGGCGCACCAGAGAGCGTGCCGGCGGGCAGGGCGGCCAGGAGGGCATCGACCGCATCCAGATCATCCGGCGCATCGCCTTCGACATTGGAGACGATGTGCATGACGTGGCTGTAGCGCTCGATGACGAACTTTTCAGTGACACGCACAGACGCCGGCTTGGCCACGCGGCCGACATCGTTGCGACCCAGATCGAGCAGCATCAGGTGTTCGGAAAGCTCCTTCGGATCGGCCAGCAGTTCCAGTTCCAGCGCCTTGTCCTCGGCCGGCGTCTTGCCGCGGCGACGGGTGCCGGCGATCGGGCGGATCGTCAGCTTGCCGTCACGGATACGGACCAGAATTTCAGGCGACGAGCCGGCCAGCTGGAAATCGCCGAAGTTCAGATAGAACAGGTAGGGCGAAGGGTTGTGGCGACGGACGCTGCGATAGAAGGCGAACGGATCAAGGTTGAACGGCGCCTCGAAGCGATGGCTCGGCACGACCTGGAAGATATCACCGGCGGCGATATAGTCCTTGGCGCGCTCGACCATGCTGCCATAGCCCTGTGCCGAGGTCGGTGACGACAACGGTTCCTGATGGTGATCGGTGGCGGCGGGCTGGGCAGCCAGCGGCACGCGCAGGTCGGATTCCACAGCGTCAAGACGTGCGAGGGCACTGCTATAGGCATCCCGAGACGTCCGGCCGTCCGGCCAGACCGGGCTGGCGAGCAGGATCTCGTGCGCGACGTTATCGAAGACGCAGATCACCGACGGACGCACCAGACAGGCGTCGGGCAGGTTCAACGGATCGGGATTGCCGGCGCCGAGCGGTTCCATCAGGCGGATCAGGTCGTAGCCGAAGACGCCAAACAGGCCGGAGACCATGGGCGGCAGCCCTTCGGGGATATCCATCTTGTTGGCGGCCACAAGCGCGCGCAACGAATCGAGCGTCGGCTTGTCGTCCGGCGTGTAGATGCCCCGGGCGATGTCGCCGCCGATGGCCAGTTCGGCCTTGTCGCCGAAACAGCGCCACACCAGGTCAGGCGACAGGGTAAGGATCGAATAACGGCCGGAGAGCGCACCGCCCTCAACCGACTCGAACAGGAAGCTGAACGGGCGGTTGCACGACAGTTTCAGATAGGCCGAAACCGGGGTTTCCAGGTCATCGATCAGCTTGCGGCTGACGATATAGGGTTTGCCGGTGTCATACGCCTGGGTGAAGACGTCTTGGTTGGCGGTCAGGGAAGCGGCCTCGGCGATCACGGCTTGGCCTTTTCTGCGGGCTTCTTGTCATCCTTCTTGTCGGCCTTCGGATCGGCGGGCGTGATGCCCAGCGCCAGTTCGGCCGTGTTCGGATAGGTGGCGGTCTTGACCAGGGTGCGGGCTTCGGTGCGGTTGGTCGTGGCGATATCCTGCTGCACGCTCTGGGTCATTTGCGCGCGGACGGCGGTCGACATCATGTTGGCGCTGGAGACATCAGCCTGATGAACGGCGTCGATGCGACCAATGGCGATGTTCATCTGGTTAATTGGCGCATTGAAGGTTTCGCCCGCCTTGCCGGCGAAGACGCGACCGAGCACAGGGTTCGGCAGGCCGGATTGCTGTGCCGTGGCGCGGCTTAAGCCCGGGAACTGACGGACCGGCGCTTTCAGGCTGGCGGCGACGGCAGCGAAGGACTCACCTTTGTTGAGACGGGCCGAGGCTTCAGACGCCTTGGTCTGAATGGCGGCACCGACCTTTTCGGCCATCCAGTACTGTGCCAGTTCGTTTTTGATCTGGGCGAAAGGCGGGGCACCGGCGGGCTTCACGGCATCAAGGCGGACGGCGAAATACTGGCCTTCGCCGAGTTCTTCAACGTCCGAGGCCGAACCGGCCGACGGCAGGTCGTAGATCGCCTTCACCAGGGTGGTGTAATTGCCATAGTTGGCGCGCGGATTGTTGGTCTGGCCATCGGCGGTCATCGGCTCAAGCTTGACGACGGTCAGGCCCAGTTCCTTGGCGGTGGCGTCGAAATTCTTGCCGGCGCGGATGGCATCAGAGAAAGCGTTCGAATCTTTGTTGACGCGGTTGGCTGCCTCTTCCTTGAGGTAGTCCTGAACCAGTTGGGCATGTACGCTGTCATAAGATGGGGTCGAACCGGTCTTGATCTCGCCCATCTTGATGACGGCGTAGCCGAGTTCGCCCTGAATGGCGCCGGAAACATCACCGGTCTTGAGCGCGAAGGCGGCATTGCCGATCTTGGCGTCGGGCACGGCGGTCTTGGGCTTCAGGTCATAGGTGATGACCTGACCCTTGTTGGCCTTGGCGGCGTCTTCAGGCGTCTTGCCGGCTTTCAGGGCGCTGGCGATGGCGTTGGCGTCGCCGGCGTTCTGGGCGGTCACTTGCACGAAGCTGCGGGTTTCCGGCGCGGCCAGGGTGGCGAGGCGGGCATCATAGAGCTTGCGGACGGCGGCTTCGTCAACCTTGATGTCCTTGTAGTTGTCGACGGCGAAACGGACCACCGAGGCCTGACGCAGTTCAGGCATCTGCAATTGCGGCAGGCGCGCGGTGTAGAAGGCGTTCAGATCGGCTTCTGTCGGCGGGGCGGGCAGGATGATGTTCGACTGATTGACCACGAACAGGCTGGCGTCGCGGTTTTGCAGGGTCACTGCGGCTTCGGCGGCGGCATAGATACGCGGCGCCTTGAAGCCGGCGACGGCGGCGGACAGATACTGCTGACCGGCGATTTCGTCCGACATATTCTCCTCGAACGACTTTTCAGTCATGTTGTTGCGCGCCAGCAACTGACGATAGGTGTCCTTGTCGAAACGGCCGGTGACGCTGTTGAAGAAGGCGGGGATCTTGCCGATTTCAGCGACGATCATCTTGGCCGATGGTTTGATGCCAAGCGAATCAAGCCAGGCGGCAAACGCCGTCTCGTCGGCCATCTGGTTCAGCAGGCGAATATGGGCGCCGGCGGCGACATATTCTTCGTTGGTGAAGGTCTGTCCCTTGTTTTCCTTGGGATAGTTTTCCTTGATAATTTCAAATCGGCTCTTGAAATCGTTGGAGCTGATCTCGCGCTTGCCGGCGGTGACAACATCGTTGCCGCCCATTTTGTTGAAGGCGTCGCGCAGGCCGAAAACGGCGAACGACGCAATCAAAAGCACCATCAGGCCTTTAAAGAACCATGACTTGGTAAATTCGCGGAAGGCGGTGATCATCGCTTTATGTATCCTGTAGACGCAAAAGTAGCCGGCACGCTTTTTTGGCGCACGCGCGCAGATATGGTGGTGTCTTACGGCACGAATAAGGCTGTTACAAAGGGAAATTGTGACTTTCAAGGATTTTCTTGGCAAGTTTTCCTTGGCTTGGCTGCCAGCCTCAGTCTATGTTTTCTACGCTGCGAACACACCGCCGGCGCAACAGGGCCTCACCAGAAGGCGCGTGCGCTGACCGGACGCAGACCTGAAATGCCAGCCCCAAAAAGAATGATAATGCCACAAACCCACCTGATCGCGGCCAATTGGAAGATGAACGGCGTCAAGGCGTCGCTCCCGATCGCCCGCACCATTGCCGAACAAAGCCGCGGGCTCCAGGCGCGCGTCGCCCTGTTTCCGCCGGCCACCTTGTTGCCGCTGATGGCCGATGTCCTGCAAGGTACGGACATTGTCCTGGGTGGGCAGGATTGCCACCACGCCGATTCAGGCGCCTATACTGGTGATATCTCGGCTCCCATGCTGAAAGACGCCGGCGCTTCCATGGTTATTCTGGGGCATTCCGAGCGCCGCCATGGTCATCTGGAGCCGTGTGCCCTGGTGGCGCGCAAGTCGCTGGCGGCTTTGCGCGCCGGGCTGGAACCGATCATCTGCATCGGCGAAACCCTTGACCAGCGTCAGGCCGGCCTGACGATTCCCGTGCTGTCGCGCCAATTGGCGGATAGTGTGACGAGCGACCTGAAAGGTCAGGCGTTTCATGTGTCGTATGAGCCGGTCTGGGCCATCGGCACCGGGCTTGTGGCGTCGGACGCGCAGATTCTTGAAGCCTTCGCCCTGATCCGGGAGCATCTCGACAAGCATTTCGGCACGAATGCGCCGCAGGTTCTTTATGGCGGCTCGGTCAAGGCTTCCAATGCGGCGCACCTGCTGGCGCTGGAAGGCGTTGGCGGCGCGCTGGTCGGCGGTGCGTCCCTGACGGTCGAGGACTTTATGCCGATCATTAGGGCCGCCGATACGGCACCGGTGTAATAAAGCAGAGATGACGAGAACCTTGAACGGCTTTTGCCCTCAAACCGATGAAGCGGCAGGGCATAAAAAATGCGCCCCCTTGTAATCGTCCGCCTGCATCATATTTCTGTTGTGCAATCCAAGACCCCTATGGCCATTCGCGCCGGAGGATGCTAAGGGCGTGCGACTTCTCATCCGAGCGACCGGTAACGGGCGCTTTCCGCGAAAAAGATTATAGAAGAACCTAAAGACCCGACATGCTGTTTTATATACTTTTGACCGTCCAAATCATCGTCAGCGTCTCCATGGCGGGCCTGATTCTCATCCAGCGCTCCGAAGGCGGCGCGCTCGGCATGGGCGGCGGACCTTCGGGCTTCATGTCGGCCCGCGGCGCAGGCAATCTTCTGACCAAGGCGACCGCGATCCTGGCTTTTATCTTCTTCGCCAATTCCATTGGCCTGACCATTGTCGGCAACTATTCACAAAAGACGACCTCGGCCGTCGATAAGGTGGATACGACCGGCCTGACGATCGACAAGTCGGCACAACCGGCAGCGCCCGCCGCCGCGCAAACCAGCTCGGCCGCGCCTTCGCTGAGCGATCTGCCCCTGGCCGGTGCTCCGGCGCCTGCAACGGCCACGCCGCAACAACAGACACAACCCTCCGCTTCCAAGCCCGCAGCCCTGCCGGCACCGCTCAAGCTGCCGGCCAATCCGGCGGCTTCGTCAGCGGCGTCCTCGAAGCAGGTCGAGAAGGCCAAGGAAGGCATCTGGCAGTCTTCGGCGGCTTCGTCATCGGCTTCGCGTTAAGCGTTTTTTTTGGGCTCACGCCCACACTAATACACACTGTTTTCGGCCCATGGAGTGCTAAGCTCCGTGGGTCATCTCTAATTTTATGGTAAGAGTCTGATATGGCCCGTTTCGTTTTCATCACTGGCGGGGTGGTTTCCTCGCTTGGCAAGGGCTTGGCGTCGGCGGCTCTGGGGGCATTGCTCCAGGCCCGGGGCTTCAAGGTGCGACTCCGCAAGCTGGACCCCTATCTGAACGTCGATCCGGGCACGATGTCGCCTTATCAGCACGGCGAAGTCTTCGTCACCGACGATGGCGCCGAAACCGACCTTGACCTCGGCCACTATGAGCGCTTTACCGGCGTCAACGCCCGCAAGACCGACAACATCACTACCGGCCGCATCTATTCCAACATCATCGAGAAAGAACGCCGTGGCGATTATCTCGGCGCGACCGTGCAGGTGGTGCCGCACGTCACCGACCAGATCAAACAGTTCGTGGTGTCCGATCAGGGCGACGCCGACTTTATCCTTGTCGAAATCGGCGGTACGGTCGGCGATATCGAAGGCCTGCCGTTCTTTGAAGCCATCCGCCAGCTTGGCCAGGAACTGCCGCGCCGCCAGTGCTGCTTCATCCATCTGACTTTGTTGCCGTTCGTCAAGACGGCCGGCGAGATGAAGACCAAGCCGACCCAGCACTCGGTGAAAGAACTACGCTCGATCGGCATTCAGCCTGATATCCTGCTGTGCCGCTGCGAACAGGAAATCCCCGCCGAAGAACGCCGCAAGATCGGCCTGTTCTGTAATGTCCGCGAAACCGCCGTCATTCAGGCGATGGATTCCGACAATATCTACGCCGTGCCGATCGATTACCACAAGCAGGGCCTTGATACCGAAGTGCTGAGCGTGTTCGGTATCGAAGACGCCAAGGCGCCGGATCTCGCCATGTGGAAGGACATCACCCAGCGCTATGCCTATCCGGACGGGGAAGTCTCCATCGCCGTAGTCGGCAAGTACACCGTGCTCAAGGACGCCTACAAGTCGCTGATCGAAGCGCTCTATCACGGCGGCATGGCCAACAATGTGCGCGTCCGCATCGACTGGGTTGAATCGGAGACCTTTGAAGGTGCGCCGGATGCGGTGATCGAACGCCTTGAGAACGTCCATGCCATTCTGGTGCCCGGCGGCTTCGGTGAACGCGGCGCACTTGGCAAGATTGAAGCGGCGCGATTTGCCCGAGAGAACAATGTGCCCTATTTCGGCATCTGTTTCGGTATGCAGATGGCGGTGCTGGAAACGGCGCGCCACCTGGCCGGCATCAAGGAAGCCTCATCGACCGAATTTGGCCTCACCACCGAGCCGGTGGTCGGCCTGATGACCGAATGGCTGAACGGTAACGAACTGACCCAGCGCGCCGCCGGAGGCAATCTCGGCGGCACGATGCGTCTGGGCGCTTTCGAGGCCAAGCTCAAGGAAGGCTCCAAGGTCGCGGAAATCTATGGCGGCGTCGACGTATCCGAGCGTCACCGTCACCGTTACGAAGTCAACCGCGACTATATCGAGCGTCTGGAAGACTGCGGTCTTCGCTTCTCCGGCATGTCGCCCGATGGCCTCCTGCCGGAAATCGTCGAGCGCCCGGAGCATCCGTGGTTTATCGGCGTGCAGTATCACCCGGAACTCAAAAGCCGCCCCTTCGCGCCGCACCCGTTGTTCCAGAGTTTCATCGCCGCCGCCAAGGTGCGCTCGCGTCTCGTCTAAACTGAGGATTTACACATGACCCGCCAATTGATCACGTCCGGTTCGCCTTTCGAGGGCGAAATCGGTTTCTCCCGCGCCGTTCGTTCGGGTAACCGCATCGAAGTGTCGGGCACAGCGCCGGTTGTAGACGGCCAGACTGCCGGTGTCGGTGACTGCTACGCCCAGACCAAGGCCGCACTTGGCATCATCGTCAAGGCGGTGGAAGACGCCGGCGGCAAGGCCTCCGACATCATCCGCACCCGCATCTTCCTGACCGACATGTCGCTGTGGAAAGATGCCGCCAGGGCGCACGGGGAAATCTTCGGCGAGATTCGTCCGGCCTCCAGCTTCATCGGCACAAGCGGCCTGATCAATCCGGAATGGCTGGTCGAGATCGAAGCCTCGGCCCAGATCGAAGGCTAGACATGACAAATCTGCCCTTTGCGCTATATTGGCGCAAAAGGGTGGGTATCATGACACTGAAGGACGAGCTTGGGCTGTTGCCGCGCTTCCTCTATATACTGGTTGGCGTCATGCTGGCCGCGGCGGCTATTGCCAGTGATTATAGCGACTGGGCGCTGATCGAAGCCGGCAAGATGCCGCCGTTCGGCTTTATCCTGATGAATATGATCGCCCTGCCGCTGGCACTCGGCATTGTCCTGTGGGCCTGTGTCGGGCGCCACCGTGAATGGCATATCGGCGATGGCCATATCCGCATACGTCTGCTCAGTCTGACCTCGTGGCGCAAAACCCATCATATCATGGCGGAGGATATCCGCGACGTCGCGCAGCATAGTTATGACCATGAGCGCAAGGGCAGCCGTGTGACGCATGGTCTGATCGTGACCCTGAAAGACGGCCGCCGGCTGATCTCGCCGAAAAGCCATGACGAAAAACGGCTGGAAATGGCTCGCTTGCATATCGAAAGCGTTATGCGAAGTCCGTTGCCGGATAACGATCCACTAGCGCAGGCCATGAACGCCAATGGCCTTTCCTGACTATGACGGACCAAAAAGTGCAATTGGTGCTTGATCAGGCGGGGAACATGAGGCATAAGGCGCGCCTTCTGACTCACTTCGTGTGCGTCGCCACCCTATTTTGTGCCTGATTGCCTTTCTGGTTCGGGCCCTTGACTTGAGAGAGACACGGAAATGGCCGTTCCTAAGCGTAAAGTTTCGCCCTCACGCCGCAATATGCGTCGTTCGCATGATGCGCTGGGCCCCAATGCCTATACCGAAGACAAGGACACCGGCGAACTGCGCCGTCCTCACCATGTCGATCTGAAGACCGGCATGTATAAGGGCCGTCAGGTTATTACGCCGAAGAAGGACTAAGCTGTATCAGCTTAGCTCAAGCCGTTTAATAAAAATGGCGGCAAAATAAAAAGCAGAAATTTGAACGCGGTTTCGGAAACGGAACCGCGTTTTTTCGTGCGCCTTAAGCCGGTATGACTTCGCTTGAAACGATCGCAGGGGCCATGGTTTCGCCAAAAAGGTCGATCAGGACTGTTAGCCCTGAGTTGATGATCTGGCAGCAAACCTGATTGAGCCAAGGCTGCCGATAGGAGTTTACATGTTTGTTGCTATGCTCACGGCCGCGGCCTTAAGCGCTTCGGCCTATCCCGATCCGATCGCCCCCGCGGCCAGGGGCCAGATGCAGTGCTATTCGCCCAATACGGCGGCGAAGTCGTGCAAGTCGCTGGCGATCTACACGGCGAAGGGTAACGGCACCTTCGCCAATACCGTCATCGTGCTGGTAAAGGCATCGCCTGTGACTCTTCTCGAGACGGTCGCCGATGTCACTATGCGCGATGGTGCTGTCTGCGGCGCCATTACCGAAGCCAATATCCGTACCGCCAAACTGAGCGCCAACGCGCAGGCCGTACCGCCCGAACAGGCCGCGCCGTTTATGGAACAACTGGTGACAGCGCTCACGCCTGTGCTAGATCGTGACATCTGCACGCGCTACGAAGGTCCAGGCCCGCTGCTGACCGCCAAGGCGACGATGGACGGTGTGCCACAGCCCGACGATGACCAGACCGTCCTGTGGGTCAGCGCCAGCGATGGTTATGCGGTGAAGCCTTAAGGCTCATCGGGCTCGATCCAGACCGGCGCGTGGTAGCAGGGTGGTATTGATGCCGTTGACGCTGAAGGTGGCGTCACACGCCGGTTGAAATGGCTGCCGCCGCATCCGGCACCTTTTCCAGTTCGCCGCGCGGCACATTGCCGACCGGAAAGCGGTCATCATCCCACACGACATAGACGGTCTGCGGTGTATCCTTGCGGGCCTCCTTGTCGGACACAACAATATCGTCGTCTTGCGGATTAATGTTGACGGTACCGAGGCCCTTTTCGGTATGGCTGACGCGGTCGCCGTCCTTTAGATACTCAGTGGTTTCTTCGGTCATGTCCGTCTCCATAAAGGATTGTCAAGTCAGTCTGGAGGGCGGCCTGTAAGGATTCAATTCGCCGCCATGCCGAGATGGTTTCAGGCCGCGCTTGTCATCGGCGGCGCACCTCGCTATAGCAGCCCTGCAAAATCCTATGATCGTCTCATATAGCAGGACTCCCCATGCCCGAAATCATTGACATCGTCGCCCGCGAAATCCTCGACTCCCGTGGCAATCCCACGGTTGAAGTCGATGTCACCCTCGATGATGGCTCGTTCGGCCGCGCCGCCGTGCCCTCCGGCGCCTCGACCGGTGCCCACGAAGCCACCGAGCTGCGCGACGGTGACATGAAGCGTTACGGCGGTAAGGGCGTCCGCAAGGCGGTTGATGCCGTCAACGGCGAAATCTTTGAAGCCATCGCCGGCTTTGAAGCGCTCGACCAGCGCCGTCTCGATCAGGCCCTGATCAATCTCGATGGCACGCCCAACAAGTCGCGCCTCGGCGCCAATGCCATCCTCGGCGTATCGCTGGCCGTCGCCCGCGCCGCCGCTCAGGCCTCAGGCCTGTCGCTCTACAAGTACGTCGGCGGCCTCGGCGCCCGCGTGCTGCCGGTGCCGCTGATGAACATCATCAATGGCGGCGCGCACGCTGACAACCCCATCGACATCCAGGAATTCATGATCGTGCCGGCCGGCGCCGAATCGTTCTCGGAAGCCCTGCGCATGGGCGCGGAAATCTTCCACGCGCTGAAGAAGGGCCTGAAGGCCGCTGGTCACAACACCAATGTCGGCGATGAGGGCGGTTTCGCCCCGAACCTCGCTTCGGCCGAAGATGCGCTCACTTTCATTATGAAAGCGGGCGAACAGGCGGGCTACAAGGCCGGTTCGGACTTCTGGCTGGCGCTCGACGTCGCCTCGACCGAGTTCTTCAAGGATGGCAAGTATCATCTGGAAGGTGAGGGCAAGGTTCTGACGCCGGTCGAGATGGTTGATTACCTGGAAAACCTGGCCAACAAGTTCCCGATCTGCTCGATCGAAGACGGCATGTCGGAAGACGATTACGAAGGCTGGAAGGAACTGACCGAGCGCCTCGGCGATCGCATCCAACTGGTCGGCGACGATCTCTTCGTCACCAATCCTGATCGTCTGGAAACCGGCATTGTCGAGGGCATGGCCAACTCGATCCTTGTCAAGGTCAACCAAATCGGCACGCTTTCGGAAACCATGGACGCCGTCGATATGGCGCACCGTGCCGGTTACACCTCGGTGATGTCGCACCGTTCGGGCGAAACCGAGGATTCGACCATCGCCGACCTGGCCGTGGCCATGAACTGCGGTCAGATCAAGACCGGTTCGCTGGCCCGTTCGGACCGCACCGCCAAGTACAACCAGCTTCTGCGCATCGAAGCGCAACTCGATGACGAAGCGGTTTACGCCGGCGTGTCGGTTATCCGCTGTTAAGTTATGGGGTTTGGGGCCCGTGGCCCCAAGTCTTCATCTCTTTCAAAAGAAAAGCCCGGTCTTTTGGACCGGGCTTTTCTTTTGAATAAGGCAAGGTTTGTGGGGTCGCAGACCCCACGCCCCATAACCCTACAGGCGCAGGAACCACCGCTTGCGATAGCAGATCCACAGGATGACGAACACAACCGCCAGATAGGCGCAACTGAACAGCAGTGAGGCCAGATAGAGGTCGATGACGCCTTTGGCGGTCAACTGACTGGCGAACGGCAAGCCGATGCGGCCAAACTCGGCCGAGGGTATCCAGTTCATGTTCACCAGCGGCGCGCACAGGAAGCATATCAGATAGGCCAGCAGCGGGTTGGCGCCGAAGACCTTTACCGGGAACAGGAAACGTCCGATATCCAGACGCTCAACGGCTGCCATTAACACCCCCAGGACCACCAGAGCATAGCCGCCGCTGAGCAGGATAAAGGTCGGCGTCCAGATATTCTTGATGATCGGACAAACACCGCTCAGGCCGTAGGCCAGGAGCATCATAAGGCTGCCCGCCGCGCCCGCCGTTAAGATTGGGCGTCGTAAACCGCTTTTGTAAGTGAGTCCCGTCAGTACGCCCAGCAGCATGGTGGCGCAAACCGGCCAGGTGCTCAGCAGGCCATCCGGATCGAAGACCACCTTGCCATCGACCGGCCACCACACAAACATATGCGGCACGCCAAAGACGCTGCGGTCTATATAGGAGGGCCAGCTACCTACAGGGTCGAAACGCGGTGCGCCGAAACCCGGCACCGGAACAAACTGGAGCAGCGCCCAGTAAGGCAACATCACGAACGCAACAGCGCCGACCACGGCCTTGAGCGAAAACTCTGCGCCCTGAGCGCCACGCCGCGTTGTCAGCAGCACGAACAGGCCGACAACCGCAAACGCGATGCCGATCCGCTGCAGCACGCCGGGCAGGCGCATATGCGCGAAATCGAAGGTGGGGTAGGCATTCAGAAACAGGCCCAGCGCGATCAGGGCCAGGGCGCGCCATAAGATATGCCGCGCTATCGCGCCCTTGGTTTCGCCCTTGATAAACCGGCTTTGCAGCGAAAAGGGCAGGGCGGCGCCGATACAGAACAGAAAGGCCGGCGCCACCATATCGATCGGTTGCCAGCCCTCCCATTTGGCATGAACCAGCCAGCTATACTGCTTATCCCATGCGCCGGGCACCAGGTTGAGCAACATGCCCATGATGCTGAGGCCCCGCAGGAGATCGAGCGATTCCCAGCGATGGGTTTGTGATGACATAGCGATTCCCCCCTCTCTCGGCTATCAGGCATTGTAACCGATTACATTTTGGTAGGTTAGACCCAAACAGCTTTATCGGGCAAGCCGCTAATTTCGTCCGTTATGGTGAGTGTTGGTTAACCGTTTTGATCTAAAAGCAGGAGCAAGGCAGCGGTATGGAATCGGTCTCCGGCGGGACTCCTGGCTTCCAGCCCTGTGTCATCCTTCAAGTTTTGACAACAATGATAAAAACGCCGTGATAAATCAGTCTTTTGCGAACGCTGTTTCGATAAATTCTTCTGTGTGCGCCGACATGTTTGGTAACACTATGTTAACTGCGAGGGCCCAAAAATGGCCTTCACGTGTTACCGCAGTCCAGAAAGGGCTCAAATAGTGTTGTTCCGATTGAGGCCTTATTTGCCCACCGCTATTATCACACTCGTGCTCACCTATGTATGCGTTCAGTATCTGACCGGCGACAAGGGGTTCTTTTCTCAGGAATCGCGTGATCGCGACCTGGTCGTCAAGGAGCAGCAGCTCGCACAACTCAAAACCGAACGTGCTGATCTGGAAGCGCGCGCCAAATACTTGCGCACTGACAACCTCTCCAAGGATTTACTTGAAGAGCGTGCGCGCGTGCTTTTGGGCCTTTCCGAGCCCAAGGCCTACGTTATTCGTGGCCCTATCGTCCAGAACGCTAACTCCTGATCAGTCTTTAGCTCTTTACGCGAAGGCAGGCTTCTCATAAAGGAAGTGTGCCTTTGATTTGCGATGTGCGCGCACCATGTAAGGCCCGGGCGACAGAACCCAGCGCGCCACCGCTAAAAGTGCCGCCATTTTTAAGCCGGCGATACACCGGCCATAGTTTTTGTAATGGGAGATGTCCATGGCGCGTGCCGCCCAGAAAGACAGCAAGACCGATAGTGGCAAAAAGCTGAGCAATGTCTCCAGGGACGACCTGCTGAAATATTATCGCCAGATGGTGCTGATCCGCCGCTTTGAAGAGCGTGCCGGCCAGCTCTACGGCATGGGCCTGATCGGTGGTTTCTGCCACCTCTATATCGGCCAGGAAGCTGTCGCTGTTGGCATGGAAGCCGCCTCGAAGGACGGCGATCAGGTGATCACCGGCTATCGTGACCACGGCCACATGCTGGCCGCCGGCATGGACCCCAACGCCGTCATGGCCGAACTGACCGGACGTTCCGGCGGTTCGTCGAAAGGCAAGGGCGGTTCGATGCACATGTTCGACATCGAGACCGGCTTCTTCGGCGGTCACGGCATCGTCGGTGCGCAGGTATCCCTCGGCACCGGTCTGGCCTTCGCCGACTTCTACAAGCAAAACGGCAATGTCTCCTTCACCTACTTCGGTGACGGCGCCGCCAACCAGGGCCAGGTTTACGAGAGCTTCAACATGGCCCAGCTTTGGAAGCTGCCGGTCGTGTATGTGATCGAAAACAACGAATACGCTATGGGCACCGCGCTGGCCCGCGCTTCGGCCACGGTCAACCTGTCGCAACGCGGCTCGTCCTTCGGCATCCCCGGTGAAACGGTCGATGGTATGGACGTGTTCGCCGTCAAGGAAGCCGCCGAACGCGCCGCCGAGCACGCCCGTTCCGGCAAGGGCCCCTACATCTTAGAGATGAAGACCTACCGTTATCGCGGTCACTCGATGTCCGATCCGGCCAAGTACCGTTCCAAGGAAGAGGTCGACGAGGTCAAGACGACGCGCGACCCGATTGATCACGTCAAGACCATGCTGCAACAAGCCGGCGTGAGCGAAGACGACATCAAGACCATCGACAACGAGATCAAGGCCATCGTGCTGGAGGCGGTTGAGTTCGCCCAGACCAGCCCTGAGCCCGATCCGTCCGAACTGTACACCGACGTCTATCTGGAAGCCTGATCCATGACCGATATTCTTATGCCCGCGCTCTCGCCGACCATGGAAGAGGGCACCCTGTCCAAATGGCTCGTCAAGGTTGGCGATACCGTAGCCGCCGGCGATGTGATCGCTGAAATTGAAACCGACAAGGCGACGATGGAAGTCGAAGCCGTCGATGAAGGCAAGATCGAAGCCCTGCTGATTGAAGCCGGCACCGAAGGCGTCAAGGTCAATTCGGTGATCGCCCGCCTTGAAGGTGGTACATCATCGGCTGCACCGGCGCCTGCCGCCGCTCCGGCGGAAGCAAAAGCCGAAGCACCTGCCGCTGCACCGGTCGCTGCCAAGCCGCAAAACGACCCGGAAATCCCCGAAGGCACGCCGACCGTCAGGATTACCGTGCGCGACGCCCTGCGCGACGCCATGGCTGAAGAAATGCGCCGCGACGACAAGGTCTTCCTGATGGGTGAAGAAGTCGCCCAATATCAAGGCGCCTACAAGGTGTCGCGCGGTCTGCTCGAAGAGTTCGGCGAACGCCGGGTCATCGATACGCCGATCACCGAAATGGGCTTTGCCGGTATCGGCGCTGGCGCCGCCATGACCGGCCTCAAGCCGATCATCGAATTCATGACGTTTAACTTCGCCATGCAAGCCATTGATCACATTCTCAATTCGTCCGCCAAGACACTTTATATGTCCGGCGGCCAGATCAAGTCGTCGATCGTTTATCGCGGTCCGAACGGCGCGGCTGCCCGCGTCGGCGCCCAGCACAGCCAGGACTACAGCGCCTGGTACGCCCAGATCCCTGGTCTCAAGGTCATCGCCCCTTACGATGCCGCCGACGCCAAGGGCCTGCTGAAAGCCGCCATCCGCGATCCGAACCCGGTCGTGTTCCTTGAGCACGAAATGATGTACGGCCTCGAATTCGACATCCCTGATGTTGAGGATTTCGTCCTGCCGATCGGCAAGGCCAAGATCCAGCGCACCGGCGCGGACGTCACCATCGTCGCCCACTCGCGTATGGTTGGTTTCGCCCTGAAAGCCGCCGAGCAACTGGCCGCCGAAGGCATTGATGCCGAAGTCGTCAACCTGCGCACCCTGCGTCCGCTCGACACCGACACAGTCATCGCTTCGGTGAAGAAGACCAACCGTCTGGTCACCGTAGAAGAAGGCTGGGGCCCGATGGGCGTTGGCGCTGAAATCGCCGCGCGCGTCACCGCCGAGGCCTTCGATGATCTCGATGCCCCGCCGGCCCGCGTCCACCAGGAAGACGTGCCGATGCCTTACGCCGCCAACCTCGAAGCTCTGACCGTGCCCAGCGTTGAGAAGATCATCGCCGCCGTCAAGCAAGTCACGTACAAGTAAGGGAAGACCCGCATGACTGATATTTTAATGCCGGCCCTTTCGCCTACGATGGAAGAGGGCATTCTGGCCAAGTGGCACGTCAAGGTGGGCGATACCGTCGCCGCCGGTGACGTGATCGCGGAAATCGAAACCGACAAGGCGACGATGGAAGTCGAAGCCGTCGATGAAGGCACGATCGAGGCCATCCTCGTCGAAGCCGGCACCGAAGGCGTGAAGGTCAATACGCCGATCGCTCGCCTAAAAAGTGAAGGAATGGCTGGCGGCGATGCCAAGCCCGCTCCGAAGGCCGCACCAGTTGCTGAGACGCCTAAGGCCGCCGCTGCACCTGCGCCGGTTGCCTCGGCACCGGTAGCTGCTACCCCGCCCGCCGCACCTGCTGCTTCTGGCGCACGCGTCGCGGCGTCTCCGCTGGCCCGTCGTCTGGCCGAGATCAACAAGCTCGATCTGAAGGCTATTCCGGGCTCCGGTCCGCATGGCCGCGTGATCAAGCGCGATATCGAAGCCGCTCTGGCTTCCGGCACCGGCAAGGCGGCGCCTGCCGCTTCGGCTGGCACGGCTGCTGCCGAGCCCCGCAAGGTGCAATCGCTGGAGCAGATGGGCATTCCCGCCGGTTCCTACGACCTCGTGCCGCTCAACAATATGCGCAAGGTCATCGCCCGCCGCCTGACCGAGAGCTTCCGCGATATCCCGCACTTCCCGCTGACCGTCGATATCGAACTCGACAACCTGCTGGCGGCACGCACCAAGATCAACACCGCGCTGGAATCGCAGGGCGTCAAGGTCTCGGTCAATGATATCGTCATCAAGGCGGTTGCCCTGGCGCTCAAGATCGTGCCGGAAGCCAATGCCTCCTTCACATCCGAAGGCATCGCCCTGCACCACAATGCTGACGTCGCCATGGCCGTGGCCATCGATGGCGGCCTGATCACCCCGATCATCCGCAAGGCCGAAACCAAGTCCCTGTCGCAGATCGCCAAAGAGACCAAGGATCTGGCGGCACGCGCCCGTGATATGAAGCTGAAGCCGGAAGAATTCCAGGGCGGCACCTTCTCGGTGTCCAACCTCGGTATGTTCGGTATCAAGCAGTTTGCCTCGATCATCAACGAACCGCAGGGCTGCATCCTGTCGGTCGGCGCTGGCGAACAGCGCCCGGTCGTCAGATCCGGTGCGCTGGCTGTGGCCACGGTCATGACCGTGACCCTGACCTGCGATCACCGCGTCGTCGACGGTTCCATTGGCGCCAAATACATCACGGCGCTGAAGAACCTGCTCGAAGATCCGATTAAGATGCTGGCGTAAAGGACTGATTTCCATGACTTATGATCTCGTTGTTATCGGTTCCGGCCCCGGCGGTTATGAAGGCGCTATCCGTGCGTCGCAAAACGGCCTCAAGGTCGCCATTGTCGAGCGTGAACTCTTAGGCGGCATCTGCCTGAACTGGGGCTGTATCCCTACCAAGGCGCTGCTGAAATCGGCCGAAGTGTTCGACAAAATCAACCACCTGTCCGATTACGGTCTGACCGGTGAAAAGCCTGCCTACGATTTTGAGAAGGTCATCAAGCGTTCGCGTGATGTGGCCAAGCAGCTCAACAGCGGCGTCGGCTACCTGATGAAGAAGAACAAGATCGATGTGATCGAAGGCTTCGCCACGCTTTCCCCCGGCAAGGACGCACCGAAAGTCACCGTCAGGCTTAACAAGGGCGGTGAGCAGGTCGTCGAGGCCAAGAATGTGATGCTGGCCGTCGGTGCACGCGCCCGTGAGATCCCCGCCATTGGCGCGGTGTCTGACGGCGATCGCATCTGGACCTACCGCAACGCCCTGACGCCCAACCGTATGCCGAAGTCGCTCGTCGTCATCGGCTCCGGCGCCATCGGCATCGAGTTCGCCTCCTTCTACCGCTCGCTCGGCGCGGAGGTGACCGTGGTCGAAGCGCTCGATCGCATCCTGCCGGTCGAGGACAAGGAAGTCTCCGCTGAGGCCCAGAAAGCCTTTGAAAAGCGTGGCTTCAAGTTCCGCATTGGCGCCAAGGTGACCAAGGTTGAAAAATCCGCTTCCAGCGTCAAGGTCTCGGTCGAGGTCGGTGGCAAGTCGGAAGTTCTCGAAGCCGAAGGCTGCATCGTCGCCGTCGGTATCGTCGCCAACACCGAAAACCTCGGCCTTGAGGCCCTGGGTGTCGAAATGGACCGCGGCCACCTGAAAAACGACAGCCATGGCAAGACCAACGTCAAAGGCCTGTACGCCATCGGCGACTGCGCCGGACCGCCCTGGCTGGCCCACAAGGCAAGCCATGAAGCCGTTCACGCTGCTGACTATATCGCCGGCAAGAAGCTGTCGAACCTCAATCCGCCGATCCCCGGCTGCACCTACGCCACGCCGGAAGTCGCAAGCGTCGGCATCACCGAGCAGGGCGCCAAGGAAAAGGGTCTTGACGTCAAGATCGGCCGCTTCCCGTTCAAGGCCAACGGCAAGGCGATTGCCGCCGGCGAACCGGGCGGCTTCGTGAAGGTGATCTTCGACAAGAAGACCGGCGCGCTTCTGGGCGCTCACCTGATCGGCGCCAACGTCACGGAAATGGTGCAGGGCTTCTGCCTCGCCATCACCATGGAAGCGACTGAAGAAGACCTGCAAGGCACCGTCTTCCCGCACCCGACCATGTCGGAAGCCATCCTCGAAGCGTCGCTCGACGCCGATGGTCGCATGATTAACCTGTAAAGAGCCGCCATCCTGCATGATTGCAGGATGGCAAGGCCGACTGGCCGCCCGAGCTTACGCGAGGCGATTAAGCTAATTGTCAGAAGCGATTGATTTAAAAGCCGTCTCAGTATTCTGAGGCGGCTTTTTCATGCGCGCCAGCAGGCGATTACGCATCTGCATAAAGGTGCGCTCGACAGCGAAGTACAGGAGACTGGCAACAGCGATGCTGGTGACATAATAGATGGCGATCTGGATCCAGCCGGTCATCCAGGCCTTTGGCATAAACAGGTCGTCGAGATGGAAGACGATCTTGTGCGACAAATAGAGGCTATAGGAGATCGCCGCGATATAACTTAAAGCCGTCCAGCGCGCCGGCTGGATATGTCGCTCTGCAGCCAGCAAACTGGCCAGCAGGCTGGCAACGCCTAGGCTGAACAACGGATAGAAGACGAGACTGCCGGTTTCGCTGAGGATCACGCCGTTGATCTGGTTCATATAGCCGGTAACGCCCAGGCACAGCATGGCGAGCGGCAGGGTGAAGCGCGGTCTGGCGAACTGCGTCCACAAGATAGGGTAAAACAGGCGCAAGCCCGCCATACACACCCCGATCAAAAGGCCATCCAACCGGGTATAGCTCGGGTAATAGAACCAGGTGAAGAATTTGACGCCATCACCTCCAGCGGCGTGCCAGAGTGACCAGATATGGTGGCGCAGTATCATGCCGCCAATCAGAAGGGTGGCGACAGCAGCTATGGCCGGCCAGGGCGTTTTGAAACGCCGCAGGATCAGAACCATGGCCGGTAAGATGAGATAGAAGTGTTCTTCGACGCACAGTGACCAGGCGTGGGTAAAGGTGCCGAAGGTTTTTGCATCCAGACCGAAATTGAGCGTGAAGGTCAGGTAGCGCCACAGCGGCGACATGGCCTCGCGTTCGCGTAAAGTTGGGAAGAGGGCGTAAATCGTGACCATCAACCAGAAAACCGGCAGGATACGAAAGGCGCGTTTCAGATAGAAGACACGCAGATCCGGCGTCTGTCCGGCGTGTACAGGCTTGAGTAACTCGGTGCCGATCAGGAAGCCGCTGAGCACGAAGAAGACATCGACGCCCAGCCAGCCGAAATCCTTGATGTGCTGGAAGAACGGCGGGTAATCGACCCACGGCATATGCCAGCTCATCACCAGAAGTATGGCCAAGCCGCGCAAAATATCCGGCCCGATGGCCCGCTTTTCGATCATGTCCGACTCACCCCTGAAGCCCCAAGCCTAGCCTTACGTATAGAAATTTTCTCTGTCAGGTCACACTCTTTTTGTGGGGCGAAAAGGGAGATGCATGATGCCCAAATCCGGCGAAAGCAAAGACGATACGGTCGAGCGCGTTATGCACGCCCATAAGGAAGGCGACCTGAAAAGCAGCCATGGGGACAAGGTGAAGAGTCGCAAACAAGCGGTAGCCATTGCCCTTAGCGAGTCAAGGCAATCGAAAAGCAAGGACAAGACATAGGCGCTACGCCTTTTTCAGGCCCAGCCAGTCACGAACGCGCGGGATACGGCGCAGCACAAGCCACTCGATCAAGCCAATAGCGATCAGGCTGATGCCCAGTACCGGCAGGAAAATGCCCAGCACAATGATGATAAGGGCCAAGCCTGGCGCCAGACGTTCATCGGGCAGGATTTGCGGGGCGCCAAGCGTGTCAGACGGCCGGCGCTGCCACCACATGACGACGGCGCTTATGCACAGGGTCATCAGTCCCAGCGCTGTGAGAACGCCCAAGGCCTGATTAATCGGCCCGAACAACTGCCCTTCATGCGCGGCGATACCGTAACCAACCACCTGATCGAGCGCTTTCTTGTCATGGAAATCCTCACGGCTGATCACCTCCAGCATCATTGGGTCGATCATCAGGGTGACGCGCTGCGGACGGTTGCCGGTGTCGGATTGCAGTTTCCAAAGCGTTGCGCCCTTGGCAGGCGCCGCCAGTGTGACCGGCGCGGGCAGGTCGAGCGCGCGTGACGTATCGAGCAGGGCATCGAGGCGGCTGAGATCGGTCTTTGCCACGCCTTCAGCTTTCAGGGCCGTCTTTTCCTCGGCGCGACCCTGGCTCCAGCTCTGCGATACCGGCGCCGGACTGGCCATGGCGCGGACCGACTTGAAGGCGTTGCCCCAGACGATGGTCCAGGGCAGGCCGGTCAGCAGCAGGAACAGCGCCAGGGCGGAAATATAGAGTCCGGTCACCGCATGGATATCGCGCCAGAAGATGCGCTTGCCCATATCAAGGCGCGGATAGAGCAGGCCGGCGATGCCTTTGGCTTCGCTTTTTGGGTTTCGGGGCCACCACAGATAAAGCCCGGTCAGGATCATCACGATGGCCCAGCAGGCGGCCAGTTCGACGATGACCTCGCCGAAACGGCCGGCGAATAGCTCGCCGTGGATAGTCTTGACGACCTCCATAAAGCGCGCCTCTTCAGGGACTTGTTTCAGTATCCTCAGGTTTTGCGGATGGATATAGAGGCGGATTTTCTCGTTGTTCTTCACCACCGTGATGCGCGCGGCGTCGTGCGTATCGGGCCGTACCTCAATGGTCTTGAAGCGCGAGCCGGGCACGGCCGCCGTGGCGGCCTTCACCATCGCCTCGGCCGATTGCGGCGCGCCGCTAAAGGCCAGGTGATCGTATCTGGCGTCAATGAAGGCTTCTATCTGCGGCTTAAAGAGGTAGATCGGGCCTGTGATCGACAGGATAATGATAAAGGGAAGGCATACCAGGCCGGCATAGAAATGCCAGCGCCAGAACATGCGGTAATCGATGATCTTTCGTGCGGCGTCTTTGATCGTGCCGGCCTGATGTTTCATGGTCTAGTTCCGATACTTGATTTCGAGCATGAAGCTGCGCTGGGGCATGGGGTGTGACACATAGGCCTGATCATTATTGAGATTATCAATGCCGAGGCTGATTTGCGTCGCCTTGGTCAGATCATAGCTGATGCGCGTGTCGAGGAAAAAGTATTCCGTCTGGAAGCCATAGGCATCGCCACGCACCAGACCGAACAGGTCGGAATTAGGCCGTGAGCCATACCGCCAGCCGAGCGAGGCTTTCAGCTTCGGCGTAAAGGCATAACGCAGATTGCCATTGCTGCGCCATTTCGGAATCCGCGGAAACTGCACGCCTTCGGCTGTCGGCGCCGACGTGTTTGTCTCCGTGCGGGCGTCCATCCACGACACGCTCGATTCCACCGTCAGGCCTTCGAGCAGCAGATCGTGCGACTCGAAGATCAGTTCGACGCCGGACTGGTTCATGCGCTCGATATTCTGATAGCGGTTGACGACTGTGCCATCCTCCAGCAGGCCCTGATAGCTATAGACAGCATCATCGATCGACTGGTCGAACAGGCTGGCGGTCAGGGTGATGCGGTCAAAGCGTCGCCGCGCGATCAGGCTGATATCGTGCGAGATCTCCGGCTTGAGGTTCGGATCGAAACTGGTGGGGTCGATCTCCGTCTGGCCGGCATTGATCTTGCCCTGGAACAGCTCGCCGACCGTGGGGAAGCGTGTGGCCGTCCCTAGGCTCAGTTGCAGATTATAGGCGCCGATATCGCCCTGCAGGCTGGCCTTGGGCGAAAAAGCGGTGTCGTGACGCTTGGCGTAAGCGCGCGTTATGGTGCCGGTGGTTGTTCCGCCATCGAAGGCGCGCCAGTCATCGAAGCGTGCGCCCAGCGTCAGGACGGCGCGGCCGAGGTCTATCTCATCCTCGGCGAAGACGCCGGCGATCGCCGTCTTGCCGAAAACCTGCGAGGCCAGGCTAGGGTTGGCGGCTGTGCGCCATTGTTTTGTGTTCCAGGTCGTGGCGCTGGTCTCATACTGGTTGGCGCTAACACCAAAGGCGAGGGCATGACGTCCGAAGGCCTGTTCAAGAGTGCCGTCGAAGGTCCACCAGCCCGGGTGATCGTAGAGCGTCTGCTGGCCGGCCGTGTTGACCATATCGAGCGAGGTGCGGTTGTCCCACTTGCCGATATCGTAATGCGACAGATTGCCGGTGATGTCCCAGCCCTGCCAGTTGCCGGACAGGCGCAGGCCCATCAGGCTTTCGGTACGGTCCATGGTCGAATAGGTCACGCCCTTGGCCGTGTAGTTGACGCCATTAAAACGGACCTTGGTGCCGGCTGTGGTCGGCAGGACGGTATTGCCGCTGGCATCGACAAGCCATGAGCGCGGATCGTTCAGATCCTGCGCGGTCTGCCACAGCATGATGAGGGCGTCGGCCTTCCAGCCATTATCCCAAGCATAGCCAACGCGCAGGCGCGCCTGATCCTGGACGACATCGACCGGCGAAGCGGTGCCGAAGACCGGGGTGGCCAGACGATCATCGACATAGGCACCGGTGACCGGCGTATAGGTGCCAGAGGCTGACGACTTGGTCAGCAGATTATAGGTCATCGACTGGCCGGTGTTCTCGAAATGGCGGAACGAAGCACGTGCCGACCAGCCTGACTCCTTGGCCTTGTAATTCAGGCCGCCTTCGACCGAATAGCCACTGAGGCTCTCATCGAAGCCGTATTCCTTGAACGGCATGGTGAAGGCCTGAACGGAGCCGTACATATCATTCTTTTTCGGCGCTTCCGTAGTGATCGAGACGACACCGCCCATCGAATTGCCGCCGTAGCGTGCCGAATAGGGGCCATAGACGATATCGAACTGGCGCACCTCGGCGGGCCCGACGACGTTCCATTTGGGGGCATAGTCGTAGCGGTTGCCGAGGAAGTTCGAGACGACATAGCCATCGACCAGAACAAGCGTGCGGGCGCTCTGGACGGTGTTGGCGCCGCGCAGGGCGACTACGGCATTATCATCGCCGACGAAGCGTTTACGCACGTAAAAATTCGGCGCGTACTTCATCAGGTCTTCGACATTGACGGCGTTGATCGCGTCGAACTGATCATGGCCGAGCGAGACCGAAAGACCGCGCGGCACGACGGTGATCGGGGTGTTTTTTTGTCCGACGACGATCACCTCTTTTGGCGCGTCGGAAGCCTCCGGCGTTTCAGCTAAAGTTTCAGCATGGGCAATAAAGGGAAGGGTGGAGGCCGTGCAGAGCAGCGCGGCAACAAGCGCGCAGGTTGTGTTCTTCATTTTCAAAGATCCGTTCAGATAAGCAGAAATAGCGCAGACGGTCATGCCGTTTGCGCGGGGTTATCAGCTTAGATCTGGGACGGAGGGCCGCAGGAATGCGGACGCGGCGGTGCGCGCGCCTTGATCGGAGAGCGGCGGGTGGCCGGTGTAAAATCGGCGTGGCAGACGGTATAGATGGCCGGCTGGAAGACCGGCTCCGGCGTGGTGATGCCGGTCACCGAAGCCAGAACGCACTGGGCGCATTTCAGGCCGGCGAGGCCGGGCTTTTTCGGCGCGGACTTGAGGATGAGCGTCGTGGTCTCGACGATCGGCTGGCTATCCATACCCGCCGAACACAGCACCATCTTGACGCCATGGCTCGAGGGCATGGCCATGACCTGCGGTGGAAACAGCACCTGAGAGACCAGGGCAAAGACCACGGCGAAGCAGGCCCAGAAGTTGACTTCCGAGTTGCGTGGCGTCCTTAAGATGGAATCTGCCTTGGCCATAGTATTGTCTAATGACAGAATGGTTGTGACTGTCAAGACACCGTTATGACCCGGATGTGGCGCGGCGTGCCAGGGTCTCCATCTGACGCGTCCATCGCTCTTCATTGTTTGTGACCCAGGTTTTGAGGTCGGCCATCGGCTGTGGCCGCAGAGCATAGGCGCGCAGGCGGGCATCGCTGTAAAGCGGCACTTCGGCGATCATGCCGATAGATTTCAACACGCGCAGATGGCGGCTGAGCGCGGCCGGAGAGAGGCCGATTTCACGCGCAAGTTCGCCGGCTGTATAGGGCTGGTCACACAGCAATTCGATCACCCGTCGACGGTTGGGATCGGCAAGCGCCGCCAGGGTCTGTTCGAGGATTTCGTTCACGATATCGTCCAGATTTTAATTTCTCATTTTTAGGAATCATTTAAGGTATTGATAAATATACGCCTTTAGAGTTCTCAAAATCACATAATTAACGAAAGGCGCAATAATTAACTATATAATTAAATATTATATCGCCGTCAAATACCTTCCTAATTGCGTGAAGTGTTTGGCAAAATTTGAACTTTAAGCGGCGCGCGTTTCGACGTCGGCGAGTTTCTGCAAGGTGACGTAATCCGTCTTGCCAGAGCCCAGCACCGGCACGACCTCGACCTTCAGAATCTTCTTCGGGATGGCCAGAACGGGCGCGCCGTTTTCCTTCGCCCACAGTGTGAGACGCGATACGTCGGCGTCGTCCTTGTCGGTGATCAGCACGAGGCGCTCGCCTTTTTTGTCGTCCGAAACGGCGACGACGGCATGGCGATTATCGGGCCACACTTCTTCGGCGATGCGCTCCACCGCGGTCAGCGACACCATCTCGCCGGCGATCTTGGCGAAGCGTTTGGCGCGGCCGAGGATCTTGATGAAGCCTTCGCCATCGATATCAACGATGTCGCCAGTGTCGTGCCAGCCGTCCTTCGGCGCCTCAATGACATCGGGGGCGTCGCTGTTGATATAGCCGCCCATGACGTTCGGTCCCCTGACCCAGAGACGGCCGCCGACCGGGATGCCTTCGACCGGTTCCAGCCGCGCTTCCATTTCGGGCAGCATGGCGCCGACCGTGCCGTGGTGGTTGTTGTCAGGGAAGTTGACGGCTACCACGGGCGAACATTCGGTGACGCCGTAGCCTTCCAGAATGGGGGTGCCACTGAACAGATTGTGTGTCTCTTCGCGGACCTTTTCAGCGCCGCAAACGACGAATTCGAGCGTCCTGAAATCTTCGGGCTCACCGGAGCGGGCGTACTGATTGATGAAGGTATCGGTCGAGAACAGCAGCGACGCCTTCGTTTCTTTCAGCAGGCCAGGGATTACTTTTACGTGTAGAGGCGACGGGTACTGGAAGCTGCGCAGACCTGCCAGCAGGGGCAGGATGACGCCGCCCGTGAGCCCCAAAGAATGGAAAATCGGCATCGGGTTGAAGGCGATCCATTCCGGTTTCAGCTCGATATGGGCTTCGATCTGGCGGGTGTTGGAGACCAGGTTCGATTGCATCAGGACCACGCCGCGCGGGCTGCCGAAGCTGCCGGAGGTGAAGAGGATGACGCCGATATCGGAGGCCTTCGTCTTTTTGGCGAAGAGCCTCGGCAACTTCGAGGCGGCCAGCGCATAGAGCTTGTCCGTCGTCGAGATTTCCTTGCGGATATCATCGAGATAGATGATGCGTACATAGGCCGACATGGCCTCGACCAGATCTTCCAGCTTGGCGTTTTCAATAAAGCGGCGTGAGGTCAGCACGCTTTTGATCTGCGCGGTCTGGGCGGCGGCTCTGACATTGGCCTGACCGGCGGTGAAATTGATCATCACCGGCACCTTGCCCAGCGCGTGCAGGGCGAAGAAGGAAACGGCGCCGCCGGCTGAGGTCGGCAACATCATGCCGACGCGGCCCTCATCGCCGACATGGCGGTTAAGCAGGCGCGACAGGGCGAACACGCCCGCAATGAACATGCCGTAGGACAGCGGCTTCCTGTCCTGATCTTCGATAATGATCTTATTGGCCCCGAAACGGCCTTGCGCTTCGATCAGTGCATCAAACAGCGACGTGGTCGTATCGCTGGCCTTAAACGCGCGCTTCATGCACGAACGCTCCCCTCGGAACTGCCGGTCACCTCGCCAACACGGGTGATCCTGATCGGTCCAAAATATGACGCTGCGTCACCCACGGGCCCGCGCAGCAAGAGGTGCCATGATAGCTGATCTGTTTGTGAGGTCAAAGCGGAAGTTGGACGGCGTACCCTCTGAGGGTGGCAGGCTTACTTGACGGCGACTTGAACCGTCACGGTGTCCTTGCGGTCGACATTGATAACGACATCGGTCATGGCGTTCGGTGAGGGGATGGTGACAGCGGTTGCGTGGGGCAGGCGGTCGAGCCGGACCACGGGAGACGGCGTAGCGACAGAGCGAGGTTCCACAATAGCGGCGGAGAGGGGCGTCGTAATCTTCACATTGCCTGGCATAAAGGTCATGGGCGGCGCATGAGGGGCGGGCGGGGCTTCGGGCGCGGCCAGTTGGGCTGGCACTTCATCGGGGTACATATCCGCTGCCGCAGCAGGCGCAACGGGTGCTTTCGGAGCCTTAGGGGCCTTGGGCGCTTTGGGGGCCTTGATCTTGCTGAATACGCGCTGCGCCTTTAAGGCGGCCTGTTGTTGCGCCTGGGCCTGCATGGCGCCGGCGCGGGCCTCCGCGGCAATCCGGTCGGGGTCGATGTCAGCGATGGCCAGTTGTGCGACATTCGCCTTGGCAGCCTCGGCATCGGCACGCGCCTGGGCGACAATGGCCTCAACGTCGATGCGATCCTTGATGCCGTTACGCTCCATTTCGGCCTTGGCCTGCAGGGCGGACGCGCGGGCTTCGGCAGCGATCTGCTCGGGGTTGATGTCCGTCAGTTTGGCGCGGGCGATTTCAGCGCGGGCGGCGAGTGCATCGGCGCGCGCCTGGGCAGCAATGGCGTTCGGATCGATGTCGTCGGCTTCCACGGCCGCATATTCCGGCGCTTCGTGCTCGTAGTCGGCGACGTCGAGATCATTTCTTGCCACCTGGGCGTCCTCGCTCTGAACCTTCAGATCCTTGGCGCCGGTCACCACGTCTTCGAGATGGGCGAGGGCGTCGGTCGCGGCTTGCGGGCAAATCTTGGCGGCGGCGTCACGGACGGGGGCGGCAGCAAACGCCGTCAGGGTCAGGAGCATCAATGGCAGCAGGACGAAGGCGACCGGACGGGCCTTGAGGCGTGGCTCGGCATTCTCACCAAGAATGCGCGAAATGCGGGCCAGCAGATCGTTCTTGCCGTGACCGTTTAGCGCCATTGTCAGGTTCGGGGCCATAACCGGCACCCTGCGGCGCTGTTCTTCCAGGCTGAGCAGGGCGGTGGCGTAGGTGATCGGGTCATCGCAGCTTCGGATGGCGGCGTCGTCACAGCACAGTTCGCGCTGTTCGCGGAGTTTGGCGCCGATCCACCAGACGGCGGGATGATAGAAGAACAGGATCTCAACCGCGCTCTGGATCAGGTTCCACGCATAGTCGGCGCGGCGGATATGTTCCAGTTCGTGCGACAGGACCGTATCGAGTTGTTCAGGCGTCAGGGCGGTGACCGCTGATAGCGGCAGATAGACCACGGAGCGCAGGGCGCCGACGACGAAGGGGCCGTTGATGGCCGGATGAAGGCGGATGCGGACCTTGTTGGTCAGGCCGAAACGACGCAGTGCGAGGGCGAAGCGGTGCGCGATCTGGGCCGGTACGGGCTGCGCGTGCTTCTTGAGGCTATGTATGTACCACAGGCCCGACAACATGCGGAAGGAGAGGGTGGCGACGCCGATCAGCCAGAAAGCATCGAGCCAGGGCAGCAGGGCGGAGAGCTTAAGCTCCTGCGTGATCTGTGCGCCGAGCGCCGGGATCACCACGCCGGTGAAATCAACCGCGGCGGCCTGGGTGATGCGCAGATCTTCATAGATAAAGGTGATAACGGCGGCGGCGAACATCGCCAGCAGGGCCGTCAGGCTGAGCATATAGCGCCCCTGCGCCCGCAATCGCGGCAGACACAGATCGGCCAGCTTATAGAACGCGGCGATCAGGGCTGCCTGCCAGCAGAAATGGACGAGGGTATAACCGAGAGCTTCCATATGGGGACTCATCACGCACCTCTTTTGCGCTCGATCAGCGCTTTGATCAGTTGGATTTCTTCGTCGCTGGCCGGTTGCATGGAAAGGGCGTGCATGGCCAGCAAGGCAGGCGAGCCCGAAAACAGCTTGTCACTCAGGTCTTGCAGGAGTTGTCCCTGCATGTCTTCTTCACGCATGGCCGCAGCATAGATATGCGCCTTGCCGGCTTCGGTACGCGACACCAAGCCCTTTTCCAGCATGATCTGCATGGTCTTGAGCACCGTGGTGTAACCCATTGGGCGCTCCTGGGAGAGCACGTCATAAACATCGCGTACGGTGGCAGAGCCCTTGCTCCACAGCGCACGCAGGATTTCCAGCTCAGCTTCGGTGGGTTTTTTGAGGGCGGGGGTATCTTGGTGCGTCATGCGCAATATATACGAAAGGCTTCGTATGGAGTCAACGAAAATCTTCGTAGACGATTTAGGGATGTACCGGCTGTTGTGCCTTTATAAAGCTCAGAATATCCTGGCTGAGGCTTTGCGGGCCGTCGGTTGGCTCCATCCGGCAGCGCGGCAGATGCGAACACAGGCCACGGGCGGAAGCGCCAGCCTTGGGTGCGATCACCAGCACCTGCGCGCCCGCTTTCAGCGACATCACCGGCAGGTGCAAACCGTTCAGTTCGGCATAGGCTTTCTGCGTCTGCTTTTGCCAGCCATCGCTTTTCTGACGCATGCGCAGATCGGGGTTCGACATCTGCCAACTCTGCGCGATGCCGCCCCAATAGCCGGGCTGCGGCGCGTCTCGGTGCCACGCTTCGCCCTTGCCGATCGGCCCGCCGAGATAGGGATCATAACCGATAAAGCCCTTTATGGAGTCGTCCTTCAGCAGGGTGGAGAGCGACAGGGCGTTGATGGCGCTGTAGCCCGTACCAATGACGAACAAGTGCTTCTGCGCCGAGGGCTTGACGATGTCGCGGATGAAATCGCGCGCCGTGATCTGGGCGTCGTGATAGCTGGGCGCGAAGATACTGTCGTTCTGCAGCAGATAATGACCCGCACCGCCCTGACCCGGCGCCTCCATCAGCCAGACGCCATAGCCTTCATCGATCAGGTGACGCATCAGTTCGAAATAGACCTCGGCGGGATAGTCGGCATCGGCCAGGATCAGAACCTGCGCCTTCGGATTGATCGGCGGCGAGGCCACGCCGTAGCGCGCCTCGGGCAGGGAGCCGGCGCGATAGGCGCCCCAGACAAAGCCTTCGGGCGGATAATATTGCGGCGAAAGCCCCGCCGGAATGCGGCTATCGAGGAAGGCCTGGCCCGGCTGCATCTCTTTTGCCGCGTCCTTGAGCTTGGAACAGGCGACAAGGCTCGCTCCCAGCAGGAGAGCAAGTGACGCCACGATCACGGATTTACGAAAGGGAAACGCCCACATTCAGCAAGCTATACTTGAGATTCCGTGAAGCGGCTATGACATTTGCAACGCACTATTAGCAGGAATTGACTTGATATTATGACGTGAAAAGACCAATTAGGGCCTCTGTATACTCGTGAAGCCCCCAATTGAGTCAAGCTGAGCCCTCCATGGTCACTCTGATAAATCGTGTTGATTCCAGCCCGCGTGAACTGCGTCACCCGGAAAAGCAGAACAAACCCGATTCGCCGATCCTGAAAAAACCAGACTGGCTGCGCGTCAAGGCGCCCGGCTCGACCGGCTATAACGAGACGCGCGGCATCGTGCGCGACGCCAAGCTGGTGACTGTCTGCGAAGAAGCCGCCTGCCCGAACATCGGCGAGTGCTGGTCGAAAAACCACGCCACCATCATGATCATGGGCGACACCTGCACACGCGCCTGCGCCTTCTGCAACGTCAAGACCGGCCTGCCGCAACCGCTCGATACCGACGAGCCAAGGCGCGTGGGCGAAACCGTCGCCCTGATGAAGCTTTCGCACGTGGTTATCACGTCGGTGGACCGCGACGATCTGAAAGACGGCGGCGCGGCGCACTTCGCCGAGGTCATCCGCCAGATTCGCACGCAATCGCCCAAGACGACCATCGAGATCCTGACGCCGGACTTCCTGCGCAAGGAAGGCGCTGCCGAGATCGTCATCGACGCCAAGCCGGACGTGTTCAACCACAATCTCGAAACTGTGCCGCGCAACTATCTCAAGATCCGCCCCGGCGCGCGCTATTTCCATAGCTTGCGCCTTCTGGAGCGCGTCAAGGAACGCGATCCGCAGCAGTTCACCAAGTCCGGCATCATGGTGGGGCTCGGCGAAACGCGCGAAGAGGTCATGCAGGTCATGGACGACATGCGCTCGGCCGGTATCGATTTCATCACCATCGGCCAGTATCTCCAGCCAACCCGCAAGCACGCCGCCATCGATCGCTTCGTGACGCCGGATGAGTTCAAGGCCTATGAAGCCATCGCCCGCGCCAAGGGTTTCCTGATGGTGTCGTCGTCGCCGCTGACGCGTTCGTCGCACCACGCCGGCGAGGATTTCGAGCGTCTGCGCGCTGCCAGAGCTGCGAAAAAGTAGTCCATGACGCAATTTCGTCTTGAGCGCGTCCTGCCTTATGACGCTGCGCAACTGTATGAGCTGGTCAGCGATGTCGAACGCTATCCGGACTTTATCCAGTGGATCACCAAGCTGCGCGCCTATAACCGCGAGACCTTGCCGGATGGCGTCAGCCGCTTCGATGCCGACGTCAATGTCGGTTTCAAGATGCTGTCCGAGAAGTTCTCGACGCGTGTGACGCGCCATCCTTCAAATAGGACGGTCGATTTCGCGCTGATCCGCGGGCCTTTTCGCAAACTGGCCGGCCGCTGGTCGTTCGTCGTCGTTGACGGCGGCACGCAGGTGGCCTTCGATATGGATGTCGAGATCAAGAACCCGATCCTCGATGCCGTTTTCAAAGCCAATTTCAAACTGGCAGTCTCGAAACTGCTGGCGATTTTTGAAGCCCGCGCCGCCAGCCTGTATCCCAAGCTATGAGCACATTTGACTGGCATAGCGAAGCGCTGACCCGCGAAACGCCGCTGAATGCCAGCTATAAAATGACGCAGAACGTGCGACGCTTCATGATTGGTGAATGTGGCGATGACTTTGCCTTCGATCGGGCGTTTATGGCCTGGATGAAAAGCGGCGTACCCCAGACCCTGGGCGATCTTGTCGATGAATGGCGCAAACGCCACAATCGCTGATCACGCCTGAAGCGTCTCGATCGCCCAGCTTAAGGCATGAATGACGCTGGCTTCGCGCACCTGGTCACGACCGATAGCGCCGAACTGCATTTCCTGCGTCAGGGTCGTGATCCGCTTTTCCGGATCGATATAGCTGAGGCCAAAGCACACCATGCCGACCGGCTTTTCCGCGCTGCCGCCGGTTGGGCCGGCAATCCCGGTGACGCTTAAGCCCATGTGCGCGCCGGCTGTTTTCAAGGCGCCTTCCGCCATGGCCGCCGCGACCTCGACACTGACCGCGCCGTAGGTCTGCAACAGCGCTTCCGGTACACCGACCAGAGCCGTTTTGGCGGCGTTGGAATAGGTGACGAAACCGGTTTCAAACACCTCGGATGAGCCCGAAACGCCTGTGATGGCGCCCGAAATCAGTCCGCCCGTGCAGCTTTCCACCGTGGTGACGGTCTTACGCTGTGCTTTCAGCAGGTCGATCAGGTGCGCGGCGAGTTTTGGCTGGGTCATGGTTCACATCAAAGAAAAAGGCGACCCGCCAGGATCGCCTTTTACCATCAAATAACAAGAAGAAATTAGACGCCGGCGTGCAGATTGGCGTCCAGATTGGCGTTGGCGAAGTCCCAGTTGACCAGCGAGGTCAGGTAGGTTTCGATGAACTTCGGACGCAGGTTCTGATAGTCGAGGTAGTAGGCGTGCTCCCAGACGTCGAGGGTCAGCAGCGGCTTGTCACCCTTGGTGAAGGGCGTTTCGGCGTTGCCGGTCTTGACGACTTTGAGCTTGCCGTCGGTGCCGAGCACGAGCCACGCCCAACCGGAGCCGAACTGCGTGGCGCCAGCGGTTTTGAACTGCTCGACGAAGGCGTCGAACGAACCGAAATCGGCGTCAATCTTGGCGGCAATCGCGCCGGTGGCTGCACCGCCGCCGTTCGGCTTCATCGAGTGCCAGAAGAAGGTGTGATTCCACACCTGGGCGGAGTTGTTGAACACGCCGGGGTTCTTGCCTTCCGACGCCTTGACGATCTCGACCAGCGACAGATCAGCGAATTCGGTGCCTTCGATCAGCTTGTTGAGATTGTCGACATAGGCCTTGTGGTGCTTCGCATGGTGGAAGCTGAAGGTGTTGGCCGACATGTACGGTTCCAACGCATCGGTGGCGTAGGGAAGGGCTGGCAATTCGAAGGGCATGGGAGGACCTCGGTGTGGGGGTTATGAAAAACGCGAACCCCCGTCATATATTCGGGGCGGAATCTCTTTTCAATACCTAGCGACCATGAGAATGCTTCGCAATAAAACCCATAACAATTCAATGGGTTTGATCAATTTCCTCAACACCCTGTTTTTACAGCTCGATCGCGCAAATTGCTTGTGCGGCAAGGCCTTCTTCGCGGCCGGTAAAGCCCATGCCCTCGGTTGTCGTTGCCTTCACACTGACGCGATCGATAGTAATATTGAGAATTTCGGCGATGCGGGCGCGCATGGCTTCGCGGTGCGGCTTGATCTTCGGCCGTTCGCAGATCAGCGTGACATCGACATTGACGATCTCGGCCCCGACACCGCGCACCAGGTCGGCGGCGTGCCGAAGAAACTGATCGGAGGCCGCGCCCTTCCACTGTGGATCGGTCGGCGGGAAATGATCGCCGATGTCACCGAGACCTGCGGCGCCCAGAAGAGCGTCGGTGAGGGCGTGCAGGCCGGCATCGGCGTCGCTGTGCCCGATCAGGGTCTGGGTGTGCGTGATCTCGACGCCGCAAAGCCAGACGCTGTCACCACCCCCCCAGCGATGGGCATCAAAACCCTGACCAATTCTAATCTGTTTCAAAGGCTTATCCTTGGAAATTAAAGCTTCAAGCAGGACGAAATCAGCGGGATAGGTCAGTTTGTGCAGGCTCATATCGCCTTCGACCAGGGTAACATTGATGCCGGAATGGCTGGCGACCATGGCTTCATCAGTCGGCGTCTGGTCGGCGGGCCAACGTTCATAAGCGCGCAGGATATCACCCAGTCGAAAAGCCTGCGGAGTCTGGGCGCGCCACAGATGCTCACGCGACGGCGCCTCGACAATGCGGTTGTTCTCCCCGCGCTTGAGCGAATCGGTGACCGCAAGCGCCAGAATCGCTGCCGGCTTTGTCTCAAGTTCTCTCAACAGGACATTGATATGATGGGCTTTAAGCAAGGGGCGCGCGGCGTCATGGATCAGCACGACTTCGTCCTTGCCGGTGTTTACGGCGTGAAGGCCATTGACCACGGAATCGGCCCGTTGCGCGCCGCCGGCCGCGATTGTGGCGCGCTCCCCATAGACAATTTCGGCCTGTGTCACGTCTTCCGGCGGCACGACAATGACGATTCCGGCTGCGCCTGCCTCTTCAAAGGCCGAGACGGACCAGTCAAGGACGGAGCGGCCGCCGAGCAGCATCCACTGTTTTTTGCCGCCCGAGCGGCTGCCGGACCCGCCGGCGACGATGATCGCATGAAATGTCATGGGACCGTATTAGCGCGATACAGGCGTGGCGCAAGAGGCTTGAAGTGTGTATGTGAGCCTTATGACGGCACAGAGTTTGAAAATTGGTGATGTGGATATCAAGGGCAGGGTGCTGATCGCGCCCATGACCGGCGTGTCCGACCTGCCGTTTCGCCATATGGCGCATAAGCTCGGTGCGCCCTATGCCGCCACGGAGATGGTGGCGTGCGCGGAGATGGAAAGTGGCCGCCCCGATATCGTGCGCAAGGCGCAACTGGGCGAGCATGAAGGCCTCAAGATCATCCAGCTTATCGGGCGCGATCCGGCGCATATCGCCCGTGGCGCGCACCTGGCCGAAGAGGCGGGTGCCCACATTGTCGATCTCAATTTTGGCTGCCCGGCCAAGGAAGTGACCGGTGTTTTGTGTGGCTCGGCCCTGATGCGCGATCTCGATCAGGCCGAACGGATCATGACGGCGGCGCTGCAAGCCACATCGCGCCCGGTGACGGTCAAGATGCGGCTGGGCTGGGACGACAATCACAATGCCGCCGAACTGGCGCAGCGCGCTGAAAAGCTCGGCATTGCTGCCCTGACCGTGCACGGCCGTACCCGCCAACAGTTTTACAAAGGTGAGGCCAACTGGCGTGCCGTGGCCGAGGTCAAGGCAGCGGTGAGCGTGCCTGTCGTCGTCAACGGGGACATTATCGATCTCAATTCAGCCCAGGCAGCGCTGGAACAATCCGGCGCGGATGGCGTCATGATCGGTCGGGGAATCTATGGAAGGCCCTGGTTTGCGCGTGATCTCGATCAGGCTTTAAATGACGATAAGCCGATGCAAGTCATTGAGTTATCGCAAAGGGCTAATCTGCTGATTGAGCACATGCAGGCCTCCATGCGTTTTTATGGTGACGTTTTGGGTCTGCGCATGTTCAAGAAACACCTCGGCGCCTATATTGAGGCGTCGACACATCATTCCGATCCGCACGTGCGCCGTCAAGACAAGGCGCACGTGTGCCGCATGGAGAATGCGGTTCAGATCGAAGCCGCCGTCCGGGATTTGATGACCCCCTGACCGCGGCAACAATCTCGTGAAATATGCAACATTCCTGTTGATATTCGGACACAGTAGTGCGCAAATGTCACTAGTTTGGTCATCAGTGGTTCACCCTTGAAAGACGCTACAGCACGACGACGCTGGCTGCCGCAATTGCGACGCAGCCTGAAATCGCTCCGCACGGCTGGCCTTGGCAAGCTTGGCCTAGCGGTGGGTTATGGCGCGTCCATGCTGACCACAGCCTTTATCGTCTGGCTTATCGTCGCCACGCCTGGCACCGGCCTGACCATCAAGGGGCCCGTCGGCAACACCGCCGACTATCTTCTCATCCTCGTTTTTCTCAATCTGGCCCTGTTGCTGGGTCTGGTTTTCGTCGTCGTCCGGCGCGTCATCACGATTGCGCGCAGCCGTGGCGCCGATGCCGGGGCGCGTTTGCACCTGCGCTTCGTCTTCCTGTTTTCGCTGGCGGCGGTCACTCCGGCCATCATCGTGGCCCTGTCCTTCACCTTTCTCAATCGAGGCATCGACACCTGGTTCTCTGACAGGGTCAAGGCCTCGGTCGAGAACGGTTATGATTTCGCCGGCGTTTACCTGACCAGCGCCATTGATGCCTCGACCATCGCCATGAAGGATATCCAGACACGCGCGCAGAGCGAGAATGGTCGTAAGCTGTTTCCCGATCGGCTGGCCTTCGCCATGGGCTTGCAAAAAGCACTGGAAGAGCAACGCGGAGAACTGACGGCCATCTATGTCATCGACCGGACCGGACAGGTTTTGGCACGCGCCGAGGGCAAGGGTTCGCCTCTATATATGGCGCCGCCACCGGAAGCGATTCAGGATGTGGCCTCAACTGGCCCTAAGGCCTACCCCTATGGCGATCCCGACGCCATCCGTCTGATCTATCCACTCAGCAACTATAACGGCGCTATGCTTTATGGCATCAAACTTCTGCCAACGGGCATCTACGCCAAGATCCAGACCGCGACCCAGGCGATCAACGACTACCGCGAGACCACCAACAAGAAGATCCGGGCTCAGGGCATCTTCTTCATGGCCTATGTCGAGGCCGTGCTTCTGGTGTTGATCGGTGCCATCTGGGGCGGTACCTCAGCGGCGGAAAGCATCGCTGTGCCGGTGGCCCGACTTGTGCAAGCCGCTGACAAGGTGGCTGGTGGGGATCTCAACGCGCGCGTCATGACGGTCAAGCAATCCGAAGATATCGCTGTGTTGTCACGCGCGTTCAACCGCATGACCTCCGACCTGCAAAGTCAGCAGGCGGCGCTTAAATCTGCCGGTGAGGAAGCGGAAAGCCGGCGGCGCTTTATCGAAACCGTGCTGTCCGAAATCAGCGCCGGCATCGTTGGGCTTGATGTTCTGGAGCATGTTTCGGCCATCAATCGTCATGCCGCCAACTTTCTGAGCATCGCTTCCGAGGATGCGCTAGGTGTGAACATACGCGAATTAGCACCTGAAATTACTGAACTTCTCGACAAGGTGTCGGTGCATCGCGTCGAAGAGGTCGAGGTCGATCTGGTGCGCAAGGGTGAAACCCGCCGTATGCGCGTGCGGGCGTCCGGTCTGGAGACCGGCGGCGCGGTTTTGACCTTCGATGACATGACGCGCCTGATCGCGGCCCAGCGTAATGCCGCCTGGAAAGACGTGGCGCGTCGCATCGCGCACGAGATCAAGAACCCGCTGACGCCGATCCAGCTTTCGGCCGAACGCCTGCGCAAGAAATACCGCGGTCAGATTAATACGGATGTCGAGATCTTCGACCGCTTGACCGACACCATTGTGAGACAGGTCGGCGATATTGGCCGCATGGTCGATGAGTTCTCGTCGTTCGCCCGTATGCCGGCGCCGAATTTCTCTGAGGAAGACGCACCGGAAATGGTGCGCGCCGCCGTCTTCGCGCAGCGTGTGGCGAGGCCGGATATTTCTATCGAGATTGTCGAGCCCATGCCGGACATCAAGGTGATCTGCGATGGCCGGATGCTTAGCCAGGCGCTTGGTAACGTTCTCAAAAACGGCGGCGAGGCGATTTCTTCGCGCCTGATGCGTGATCGCGGCAGCGATGAAGTCCAGCCGAATGATGGCATTCTTGGCCATCTGCGCGTCGAAATGCTGATCAAAGATGGCGAACTTGTCATTGAGGTCGAAGACGACGGTATCGGCCTGCCGGAAAAAGATCGTGACCGATTGACCGAGCCCTATGTCACCACGCGTGAAAAGGGCACGGGCCTCGGTCTGGCTATTGTAAAGCGTATTCTCGAAGACCACGGTGGTGAGTTCTACCTCAACGACGCGGTCCAATTAAGCGGCGCGCGGGCTGTCCTGCGTTTGCCGCGTATGCAGATCGGGCAAATTCCGGTAGCGGCAAGAGAAGGTCAGAGCGGCCCGAAACTTGTGAGCCAAAATATATGAGGATGTGATGAAAGTATCGTCTGGCGTTGATATTCTGGTTGTGGATGACGAGGCGGATATCCGCGAGTTGATCGCGGGTATTCTGGAAGACGAAGGCTATTCGGTGCGAACCGCGGCCGATTCCAACGCCGCCTTGCGGGCAATAAAGGCGCGCAAGCCCAGCCTCTGCGTGCTCGATATCTGGATGCAGGGCGGGGGCCTCGATGGCATCGAGCTGCTGAGCGTGATCCACGAGCTCGATCCGGATATTCCGGCCATCATGATTTCCGGTCACGGCACGATTGAAACCGCCGTCACCGCCATCAAAAAGGGTGCCTTTGATTTTATCGAAAAGCCCTTCAAAACAGAGCGCCTGATCATGGTTGTTCAGAGAGCGCTTGAACTGACCAGTCTGCGCCGAGAAAACAAGCGCCTGCGCAGCCAAGCCGTCGTGCCGGACGGACTGATCGGCAATTCAGCGGCGGCGCAACTGTTGCGGTCGACCATAGCCAAGGTGGCGCCGGCCAATTCGCGCATCATGATTTCCGGGCCAGCCGGTTCCGGCAAGGAACTGGTGGCCCGCATGATCCACGAGGTCAGCCCGCGCGCCAAGTGCGAATTTGTGCCAATTTCGGCCGCGGGCATGACGCCGGAACGGCTCGATGTCGAACTGTTCGGCGAAGAAGGCGAGAGCGGGCGTCCGCGCAAGATCGGGGTGTTCGAACGCGCCCATGGCGGCACCCTGTTTCTCGATGAAGTGGCCGACATGCCGCCGGAAAGTCAGAGCCGCATTCTGCGCGTGCTCGTCGAGCAGCGCTTCACGCGCGTCGGCGGCGCCCAGGATGTGCAGGTCGATGTGCGGGTCATTTCCTCAACCTCGAAAGACCTCTCGACCGAGATCGCGGCGGGCCGCTTCCGCGAAGACCTGTTCCACCGTCTCAATGTTGTGCCCGTGCGCGTGCCCGGGCTGTCGGAGCGTCGTGGCGATATCGCCGAACTGGTGCAGTATTTCATCGACCGCATCGCGGCGGCGCAAGGCCTGCCCAAGCGCATCCTGTCAGAGGACGCCATGGCCACCTTGCAGGTGCACGAGTGGCCGGGCAATGTCCGCCAACTTCGCAACAACATCGAACGCCTGCTGATCCTGGCGACCGGGAGTCCGAGCGAGCCGATCACAGCGCATATGCTGCCGTCGGAAGTGGTGGAATCGGCGACCGCCGGCGCTATTCGTCCGGAGCGCATCATCGCCCTGCCTTTGCGCGATGCCCGTGAGGTGTTCGAGCGCGAATATCTGTCGTCGCAGATCGTACGTTTCGGCGGCAATATTTCGCGCACCGCCAACTTCATCGGCATGGAGCGCTCGGCGCTGCACCGCAAGCTGAAGAGCCTGGGACTGGCCCATATCCGTAGCGATGAAGACGACATCTAGTTTGCGCAAGCCGGTTTTAGAAGCTATTCAGACGCATCTGTCAGCCAAGAGTGAGTCATGCCCAGAATAGCCTATGTCAACGGCGTCTACGAACGCGCCAGCGAAGCCGCCGTCTCCATCGAGGATCGCGGTTACCAGTTCGCCGACGCGGTCTATGAGGTGTGGTCGGTGTTCGATGGCCGGCTGGCCGATCTTGACGGCCACATGAACCGCCTTGAGCGTTCCTTGCGTGAATTGCAGATCACCATGCCGATGCCGAGCCGTTCTTTGCTGGTGGTGCTGAACGAGGTGGTCAGGCGAAATCGCATCCGCGAAGGCATGATCTACCTCCAGATCAGCCGTGGCGTGGCGCCACGTGACCACGTTTTTCCGGCCAATGCCCGCGCTTCGGTCGTCATCACCGCCAAGCCCGTCGATCGTGACGCGGCTGAGAAGAAGGCGGCCGTCGGCATCAAAGCCATCAGCGCGCCGGATATCCGCTGGGGCCGCTGCGATATCAAGACGGTTGGTCTGCTGCCCAATGTACTGGCCAAACAAAAGGCGAAAGAGCAGGGCGCCGGAGAGGTCATTTTCGTAGACCAAGATGGCTGTGTGACTGAGGGCGGCTCGACCAATGTCTATATCGTCTCGGCCGAAGGCGTTATCCGCACGCGCAGTCTGAGCGCCAACATATTAGCGGGCGTCACGCGCCTGAACGTGCTGCCGCTGATCCGTGAAAGCGGGCTCGAACTTCGCGAGGAAAGCTTTACCCTGGAAGAGGCCAAGGCGTCCGCTGAGGTTTTTATCACCGCCGCCACCAGCCTGGTCATGCCGATTGTCGCCATCGACGATCACGTTATCGGCGACGGCAAACCGGGACCAATCGCTTGTGCGCTAAGGGAAGCCTATATCGATCATGCGCGCCGCACCGCGGGTGTGTAAAATAAATTTACTTAAGCGCAGTTGAATTCAAAGAGATTCTTTGCCAAATATGAGGCTTATTGTCTGTGTGGGGGGTATTGTGCCCCTCAAATTTTAAACGAGAAGGGCCGACAATGTCCCACGATAAGAAACAAAACCTGCAAGACACGTTTCTCAACAGTGTGCGCAAAACAAAAACACCCCTCACCATCTTCCTGATCAATGGCGTCAAGCTTCAGGGCATCGTGAGCTGGTTTGACAACTTCTGTGTCCTTCTGCGCCGCGACGGTCAATCGCAACTGGTTTACAAGCACGCGATTTCGACCATCATGCCGGCCGCACCCGTCCAGCTTTACGAGCAAGAAGAAGATCTTGACGACTAAATCCCTTCAAGGCTTTTTAGTTTGACCGATCGTTTCCATGACAACGCGCCGGAGATCGTGCGCGCTGTCGTCGTTGACCCCGACATAGATGTCCATGTCTCCGCCCGCCACAGCGGAGATACGGCTGTCGCCCGCAAGTACGACGACTCACGGCTTGAAGAAGCCGTGGGCCTCGCCATGGCTCTAGACCTTGAGATCACCGGCACGCTGTCCGTGCGTGTACGCAAGCTCAATCCGGCCACGCTTTTCGGCGAGGGTAAGGTCAATGAAATCAAAGCGCTGTGTGAAGAAGCTGAAGCGTCGTTGTGTGTCGTCAATGGATCGCTTTCGCCTATTCAGCAACGCAATCTGGAAAAAGCCCTCGATGTTAAGGTGGTCGATCGCACCGGCCTGATCCTGGAAATTTTCGGGCGCCGCGCCCGTACGGGTGAAGGCAAGCTGCAGGTTGAACTGGCGCGTCTTGAGTATGAACGCTCACGCCTGGTTCGCACCTGGACCCACCTCGAGCGTCAGCGCGCCACCGGCACGACCGGCGGGCCAGGGGAAACCCAGATCGAACTCGATCGCCGTATGATCGCCGACAAGATCAAGCAACTTAAATCCGAGCTGGAAGAGGTGAGGCGCACGCGCGGTCTGCATCGCAATCAACGCAAGAAGGTGCCTTATCCTATCGTGGCGCTGGTCGGTTATACCAATGCCGGCAAGTCGACCCTGTTCAATAACCTGACCAAGTCCGAGGTCTTTGCCAAGGATCTGTTGTTCGCCACGCTCGACACCACCTTGCGTTCACTCAAGCTGCCGAACGGCCGCTCGGCGATTCTGTCCGATACGGTGGGTTTCATTTCTGACCTCCCTCACGAGCTGGTAGCAGCTTTTCGTGCAACACTCGAAGAGGTCGAACAAGCCGATTTGATCCTGCATGTGCGCGATGTCTCCAATCCGGAAACGGAGGCGCAGAAATCGGACGTCGAGCAGGTCATGGCGCATATTTTGCCCGACCTCGACCGCTCGCGCATGGTCGAAGTGTGGAATAAGATTGACCTGTTAGACGATGAATCCAAAGACATTTTGTATTCACGCGCCATTACCGACCGCGCCGGCAACAAGCCCTTGCTTGTCTCGGCGATTACCGGAGAAGGCGTCGCTAATCTGCTGCAGCAGATCGCACTTCTGGTCGATGCCGCCGGCGAAGAAATGGATATTACACTGGAACCGCATCAGGGCGATGTGGTCGCTTTCCTCTATCAGCATGGCCGCGTTCTGGGTCGTCATGAGGATGAGGACGGCCGCACCCATCTGCGCGTTAAACTCAGCGATCAGGCCTATGGCCGCTATGAACGAATGTTGACCGGCAAATCCTGATTCTTAAATTTTAACGCACACGGCTCTTGCCATGACGATGACACGGGCGTAAATGGTTAGACTTCTAAGTATTAGATGTAAACATGTCCGTCGAAGATCGCTTTTCCGCCGCCCTGCATAATACCGCCCGTATGTGGCGTCTGGCCCTTGATCGCCGCCTGAGAGACCTGGGTGTCAGTCAGGCCGGCTGGGTCAGCATCGCCTATATCGCCAAGACCCAAGGCCCTTTGTCGCAAGGCGAGCTGGCCAATCTGGTCCAGGTAGAAGCCGCCACCATGGTCTCGACCATCGATCGTCTGGAAAAAGCCGGTCTGGTTTTACGCGTCGCCTCGGAAAGCGATCGCCGCGTTAAACACGTGGTGCTGACGCCGGCCGGCGAGGTGCTTTATGGCAAGGTGCGCGCCCGTGCCGACGAGATGCGGCGCGATATATTAGGCCATATCGAGCCCGAAAAACTGGCCATGACCGCCGATATCCTTGAAAATATACAAGCACTTATAGAGACACCCTGATGAGTGGTACAGCAACAGCCCCTGCGGGCGGCTTAGCCATCAATCGTGGCATGATCACGGTTTCGATCATGCTGGCAACGATTATCCAGGCCATCGACGGCACCATCGCCAATGTGGCCCTGCCGCATATGCAGGGCAGCCTCAACGCCTCGTCGGACCAGATCACCTGGGTGCTGACGTCTTTCATCGTCGCCGCCGCCATTGCCACGCCCTTGACCGGCTGGCTATCGGATCGCTTCGGTTTGAAGAACGTCTTCCTCGTTTCCATCGCCGGTTTCACCGTCGCTTCGATGTTGTGCGGCATTGCCAGCAATCTATCGGAAATCGTCATTGCGCGTTTGTTGCAAGGCCTGTTCGGCGCCGCGCTCGTGCCGCTGTCGCAATCGACCCTGCTCGACATCAACCCCAAGGAAAAGCACGGTTCGGCCATGGCGGTCTGGGGCATGGGCGTCATGGTGGGGCCGATCCTCGGGCCGACGCTCGGCGGCTGGCTGACCGATGCCTATGACTGGCGTTGGTGCTTTTTCATCAATGTGCCGATCGGCGCAGCGGCCTTTTTCGGCATCTGGAAATATATTCCGCGCACCATCGCCAAACGCAGTATTCGCTTCGATGTCTTCGGTTTCGCCATGCTCAGCCTGGCCATCGGATCGTTGCAGATGCTGCTCGATCGCGGACAATCGAACGACTGGTTTTCGTCATCGGAAACCTGGATCGAGGCGATCATCGTGTTCGTCAGCCTGGGCTATTTCATCATCCACACGGCCACGCGGCCGGCCGGCGCCACATTCCTTGATTACAGGCTGCTGTATAATCGCAATTTCGTGACCGGCCTGTTGTTCATCTTCATCGTCGGGATGGTGCTTTTCGCCACGCGCGCGCTTATGCCCTCCATGCTGCAAGGCCTGATGCATTATTCCGCCATGGCCGCCGGTGTGGTGACGGCGCCGAGCGGACTGGGCACCATGCTGGCCATGCTGGTGGTCGGGCGGATGGTCGGGAAGGTCGATTTACGCCTGATCCTTGCGGCCGGTTTCGGCCTGACGGCGGTTTCGCTGGCCTGGATGTGCACCTATACGATCGTGTTGTCACAACCTGATATCATCTGGCCGGGTATCGTTCAGGGCATCGGCATGGGGCTGGTGTTCGTGCCGCTGAGCGCCGCGTCCTTTGCCACTCTGCCGGCAAACTTGCGCCCGGAAGGCACCGCCATCTATAGTCTGATGCGCAATATCGGCTCCAGTATCGGCATCGCCATGGTGCAGGCGCTTCAGGTCGGCAACACGCAGGCCGCGCACGCCGGGATTGTCGAACGTATGACGGAGACCAATTCGGCGCTGATGAGCAGCAGTTACGCTCAAACCCAAGCCGGGCTTGAAGGCCTGAACAATGAGATCAATCGCCAGGCCAGCATGATTGCCTATGTCGATAATTTCTGGCTGATGCTGATCCTGTGCCTGCTCTCCATGCCTCTGTTGCTTTTGATCGCCGCGCCGAAAAAGAAAAAGTCGGCGGAAGAGATGGAACACGATCAGCTTGCGGCGATGGAATAGCTAGAACAGGCTCAGGGTCTCATCTACCGGATCGATTTCGGCTTTTTTGCTCGCGGGTTTTGAACGGGTTTTGGGCGTGAAGTTGCGGGTCAGGCGGGTGGCGAAAACCTGCTTGTTCTTCTGCATGTCCATGATGACCTCCTTGGCCATATCGACGCGCGGCTCGTATTTCAGACTGTAGAGTGTGAGTTCGACCAGCACGGGCGCGAGATCGGCACCGCGTTCGGTCAGAGCATAGATAAACTTGCGCTTGTCGGTGGCGTCAGCCGTCTTGGTAATCAGGCCGTTCTGTTCCAGCTTGAGCAGACGATCGGCCAGAATGTTGGTGGCGATCTTTTCCTCTGAGCGCAGAAAACCCTGATAGCTGTTATGACCGCGCAACATCAGATCCCGCACAATCAGCATCGACCAGCTATCGCCGATAGCCTCCAGCGCCAGATTGATCGGGCATAGCGATCGGTGCGTCTTCGGCAGTGCGCTCTGCTTCGTCTTGGCGGGCTTTGCACCTTGCACCAGCTTTGAGCGGGCAGGGGAGGGTTTGGCAGGCTTTTTCATACGCGGGCACCAGAAACATCTTACATGGCAGTTCGCAAGTGATGCGCGTTAATCTTTTGATTCGCAAGACAGCTTTCAATGGCTTGCTAAATAAAAGTCCGATTGCAACTAAGTTGCCATTCGCAATCAGGTTAAAATTCCAATTGCGTACAGCAAGTAAAATGCGACTTTCATTTCAATATGAAAGCAACCTGATATCAGGAAGGGCGCCGCGCGACCTTAACGGCATAATCGCGCAAGGTGTTTTTATCGCCGGCCAAAACGCGACGGAAGCGTGTGGTGATATCCAGCGCTTCCACCGGCTTGCTTAGCTCTGGCGCGGTTGTCGCGCAATCATGCCGGATCGCCACTTTCTGATGATCGGCATTGAGCGTCAGTTGGCAATCGCCTCTATAGTCCGTGATACGACGCTCAAAAAAGCGCGCCTGCTGAAAGGCACGCAGAATGCGTTTTACGGCGAATTTGGAAATCTTGTAGCGATAGACCCGCGTCATATCGCTGAGAACCACATGCCCTTCGGCATCGACATCAAGCCTGACAGATCCCGGCGCTTCATAGCTGATATGGGCATCCGCGGGCAGGGGCTGATTTTGCGTCGTGGCGTGGTAGGCCATAATCAGGCCGGCGCAAAACAGCGTACTCATCAGCGTATTGCGCAAACGCTTCGGGAGCGGCTTAATCTTCAGCACATCACTGGGTTTCGCGCTCGGCGTGCTTGGCGGCATTCCACAGCGCGTCCATTTCCGCCAGGTCGGATTGATCAGGCGTCTTGCCAAGCTTGAAAAGTTCCGCTTCGATCGTTTCAAAGCGCCGGACAAACTTCGCGTTGGTCATGCGTAGAGCGTTTTCCGGTTCGACATCGAGCTTGCGCGCCAGATTGGCCAGCACGAACAGGACGTCGCCCAGTTCCTCATGCGATTTTTGCACATCGCCGCTGGCGATCTCGACTTTTAATTCCTCGATTTCTTCATCGAGCTTATCGAGCACCTCATGGACGCTTGGCCAGTCGAAGCCGACCCGCGCCGCGCGCTTGGTCAGTTTGGCGGCGCGGGTGAGGGCGGGTAAACCGACCGGCACATCATCGAGCAGGCCGTGCTTTTCCTTGGCCTTGCGCTCCTGCACCTTGATGATTTCCCATTCGGTATTTTGCTCTTCGGCCGTGCGAGCACCGGCATCGCCGAAAACATGCGGATGCCGGCGGATCAGTTTTTCGCTCATGCCGGCGGCCACGTCGTTGAAATCGAACAGACCCTGTTCTTCGGCGATACGCGCGTGGAACACCACCTGAAACAGCAGGTCACCCAGTTCTTCCTTCAGATCGCGCATATCCTTGCGCTGGATGGCATCGGCCACCTCATAGGATTCCTCAACTGTATAGGGCGCAATGGTATCGAAGGTTTGTTCTTTGTCCCACGGACAGCCGGTTTCCGGATCGCGCAAACGGCGCATGACGTCCAGAAGACCGTCGATGGATTTCGGATCGCTCACACGATGTCCTTTGCTTTCAGTTGCGCCATAATCTGTTCGTGCCGTTCAGGCGTCAGATCGTAGGCCTTCATAGCGAGTGCGCCAAGAATAAGGAAGATCACCGGCAGGCCGATAAAGAAAATTTCTACCCACACCAGAGCATCGGCCGGGCTTTGGGCCGGCGCCTTGACGTTGAAATGCAGCAGGCCCAGGATCGTGATGGTCAGGGCGGAAATGGCATAGCCGATCTTCGTGGTAGCGGAAAGGATCGCCATCAGCGTGCCCTTGTGATCATGGCCGGTTTCCAGCATGACCTCATCGCCGATATCGGCCATGAGCGCACGGGTCAGCAAAAGCGAGGCGGCGTAAGGGATTCCATTGGCAAATGTCATGGCGGCGCAGACAATAAAATTGCCCTTGGGCGCGAAGTACATGGCGGCATAAAGCACGGCAAAGATCAGACTGGAAAGGATCAAAACCTTGTGCTTGCTCATGCGCTTAGAGGCGATCGTCCAGATCGGCGCGCCCACAATGCCCGCCACGAAATAGAGCAGCATGGCGATATTGCACTCCATGCGCGTCAGCCCCTTGGTCTCTTCAAAGAAATAGAAGAAGAGGGCGGCCATCACGCCCGGCGCCAACCCCATGAAGAGATCTGCCCACAGAATGCAGCGCACGTTTTTGCGCTTCCACATATCGAAATAGTGGCTGAGTTTGAGATCATGCGTGGAGGTGTTCGAGACTTTTTCCGGTACCACCCACAGCGCGATGGCGATGCTGATCGGCAGGCTTAGCATAATGAAGGCGCCCATGATCTGAACGCCGAGACTATAGCTGTAGCCAAGACTTTGAATAATCACGGGAATAAGCGCCGCCGCCAGAATGCCGATGATATTGCCAACCTGCCACCACGCGAAGATGCGCGAACGCTCATTGTAATCGGTGGAGAGCACGGTGCCCCAACTGGCCTGGCTGAGCGCCGCAATCGAGAAACCGACATAAAGCACAAACAGCCAAAGGCCGAGATAGATCGGCCCGACGCCTTTTTGCGCCATGAAGATAAAGCCGCTGCTGACGAAAAGGATGGGCAGGCAGATCAGCATCCACAGCTTGAAGCGGCCAAGCTTTGTCCGCGTGCGATCCATCCAGTGTCCCAATACCGGATCTATCAGGATATCGAAGCAACGAACGATGAAGAAAATAGCGCCGACCATGGCGCCCAACTGAAGCTGGGTGCCGTAATATTCCGGCAGGGTGGCGACCAGCGGCAAACCCAAGGCGGCAAAGGGAACGCAGGGCGCTATGAAGGCGAGCATACGGCCCATGCCGACCTTATCGCTGGCTGGCTGTGTGCTGGTTTGTGACGCCACGATTTCCCCCGATTTTGCGAGTCTCTTGAGGCCACGATAGGGCACCACGGCGCGTTTGCCAACGGGCCATCACATGACATAGACGTAAAGCTGTGTCTGCCGGTGATCGTCCACCGATACAATGCGGTCGGGTTCATGATCCGGCACAGGAAAACTGTTGCTGATCAAGAGCGTACCGGCGCGCATCTCGGCCTTGGCTTTATCGAACATACGCGGCATGGGCACCGGCGACAAAAAGCAATAGACGACGTCGTAGTCCGCAAGATCGGCGTGCCATATGTTTTTGTAGATCACCTTGGCGTTGGCAGATGCTGCGAACAGCATGTAGATTTTCGAACCAAGATAGACGAGCGGTGCGGTTTCAAAACCAAAGGCTTTCAGGTTGGGATGCGCGCTGGAAACGAAAGCCACGACGCCGCCCATGCCGCTGCCGAGATCGACAAAGCTGGTGGCTTCACCCGTGAGATCGCTGATGGCCTGCCAGGTTTTACGATTGGTCATATAGAAGGGCACCTGTTCGGAGGCGCTGTTCCAGTAGATAAGACCGCAGAGAACAAAAGCGACCAGATAGGCCCAGGCGGGTACGGCGGCATTAAACGCCACGGCCAGCGGCAGCAGAACCTGGATCGGTATCCAAAACCAAGACAAGCCCATAAACCTGCCGATGACAGCCGCCACAAAACCTAGCAACACAAGGCGCAACAATCCGTGCACGGGAATCTTGTCGCCAAGGAACCAAAGCGCCGCAATCACAAGGGCTTGTGAGAGAAGGACCTTGATCCAGGGGAGGGCTTGCTGGCTAAGACGGTTCATCGGCTGCGTTGTGTGGCGGGAATCATCATGATGAGAAGACGTTTTCACAGTCTCAAGGTCAAGTCCGCAGAGTGGCACAGGGCTACACATCATTGTCGCATAATAAATATTATGGGAAATACTGCATCAATGTGGCGAGTTTCGCTTCAGCAAACGCCCTTATAGCTTACTTATGCGCCGTAACAGCGTTCGACACATACCCCTTATGGCAAACCACGTAGCTTGATTTAAATGCAAAGATTTTGCGCACAGATTGCACGTCCGTTAGGAGTTCCGCCATGGCTACCACGACCGCCGAACATTTTGAACCAACGACCGATACTTTTGGCCAACTGACGCTTCACGCGCGTCACAAAGTTCGCGCCTTGCCGATCAATCTGCTCATCGCCTTGGCCTTCCTGAGCGCTATCATTCTGGCGATCACCGGGATTGTCATGGCGGACAGCGCCATGTTCACCCATTACCACGCGCAAACGGTCTATTACGGTGGCGTGCCATTGGACTATGACTGAACTGGATCACCTATTACATCAAGGCCGCCTCTTAACCTATTGACGCGGCAGCCTAAAGGTTAATTTCAAAACCTATCTGATCATAAGCAGGCTCGACACCCTCAGGGAGTTGAGCCTGTAGCGTTTTATAGTCCAGATCCTGGTGCAAATTCGTTAAAATGGCGCGTTCGGGTCGCACGCGCCGGATCCATTCCAGTGTTTTTTCCAAATGCGAATGGGTCGGATGCGGCTTATAACGCAGGCAATCGACAATCCACACCTTCAAATTCCGCAAGGCTGCAAAGCTGTCTTCCGGCATATTCGATATGTCACTCGAATAGGCCACATCACCGATACGATAACCTACCGAGCGTATGGGGCCATGCTCCTGATCGAAGGTCACGATCGGCAGGGCGCCCCCCTCACCTGCGACGCTCCATGGCTGCCCATGTGGCGGTATAAGATGGGGTTCGCAGACAGGTGGATAGCCCAAATTCCCTTTAAAAACATAGCCGAAGCGCCTTGCCAGGGTGTCCATGGTCGCCTGATCTGCATAGCCATCGATTGGCGTGTCGCGTTTGAAGGTAAAGGCGCGCATATCGTCAAGGCCGTGAGTCTGGTCGGCATGATCGTGCGTCCATAACACAGCATCAATATTCGTGACCTTGGCGCGGATCATCTGGTCACGGAAATCGGGTGACGTATCGATCACAACCGAGGTCATGCTTTCAGGCCTTGCCTGATCATAAAGTCCGAACCACGCCGAGCAGCGTGAGCGTCGGTTTTTAGGGTTCTCCGGATCACACGCGCCCCAATAGCCGTCGATGCGCGGCACGCCGGTTGAGCAACCGGACCCGAGAATCTTGACCTGAAGCACCTGCGCCATCAGCGGGGTATCCTGTCAAAAAGCTTGAAGAAGGCGTCATGGGTCTTCGCCCTGACGTCATCGAGGCTCCAGCCACGAATGTTGCCCAGCTTGTCATAGACATGGCGCACGAAAGACGGTTCATTGCGCCGCCCGCGCATTGGAATTGGCGCAAGATAAGGGCAATCGGTCTCTATGATGATCTTGTCGGCCGGCATATCGACGATGATATCGCGGACATCCTGCGCCGCCTTGAAGGTGGCGATGCCCGAAACCGAAAACCAGGCGCCCATTTCCGCACAGGTTTTAGCGAGTTCCGCGCCGCTCGTATAGCAATGCAGCAGTAACTTGAAGGCGCCCCTGGCGTGTTCTTCACTGAGGATTTGCCCCATCCAGTCATCGGCTTCGCGCGTATGAACGACAAGGGGCAAGCCGCTTTCACGCGCGGCGATGATATGCTGGCGGAAAACCTGCGCCTGGATATCGCGCGGACTGAAATCATAATGGAAATCAAGACCGCACTCACCGATGCCGACCACCTTGGGCTTTTGTGCCAGATCCAGTAAGGTTTGGGCGGTCAGGTTGGGATTTTCACGCGCCTCGTGCGGATGCGTACCGACGGTGGCCCAGATATCGTCATGATCCTGCGCTATCTGATACACAGCATCGAAATTTGACACCTTATCGCAGATGTTGACCATCAGCCCGACACCCGAGGCACGGGCGCGCTCGATCACTTCGGCGCGGTCCTCGTCAAATTGCGGGGCGTGCAGGTTGACGTGGGAATCAATATATTGGCAATCAACCATAACTTCTCACATCACACCTTAAGATAAGCTGGCCAATTCGTTGTAAATAGACCAAAAATAGTCTCCGCGGTCAAGATTGACGGATTCGACCTCTCCGACCGATAAAATCAGCCTGGACCACAGTTGCGAATAAATTTGCCCGTTTTGTGACGTCTCCGCGCTCAGCGAACGCTCATGAAGACGGTCTGTCAGGCAGGCCATAAAGGTGGCGAACTTGCGGGCGCCATCGTTTTTAGCGGACGATGATTTGAACGTGGCCGCTATTTGCATCAGCTCTGCGCGCGGTGGCAAGGGCTTCTCAAGCAGTCGTCCGGCGAAGCTATCCATCTCCAGAGCGCCTTCTTCCATAAGGCTTAGCGCCTTGCCTGGCGCGCCATGGGCCAATCTGACCAGTCGCGTGAGCGTCTCTTCATCGACGTCAAGGCGCTTGCGCGCGAAGGCGCTAACAGCCTGATCCGTCCAGGGCACAAAGGTGAGCCTCCGGCAGCGCGAACGGATGGTGGGCAGCAATCGGCCCGGCGAATGGGAAATCAGGAAGATGATGCCCTTATGAGGTGGTTCCTCAAGAATTTTCAACAAGGCATTGGCAGAATTGATATTTAGGTCATCAACGGAATCGATGATACAGACGCGATAAGGCGAACGCGACGGTGCCTTGGAGAAAAATTCGCCGATCTCACGCACGGCGTCGACGCTGATGTTCTTCTTCAGCTTGCTCTCACCCATTTCGCGTTCCAGCACCAACAGATCGGGGTGCGAACCGGCGGTGATCAGGCGGACATCGGCGTCTTCCGGCGACATGCCCAATCCACCGAAGGCCGTATCCCGATCACGCCCCATCAGGAAACGCGCGCACCGGAAGGCGAAACTGGCCTTGCCCAGCCCTTGCGGTCCGCACAACAACCACGCGTGATGAAGACGGTTTTTGTCATAGGCCGACAGAAAGGCCTGATCCGCTGCTTCACCCTGCTCAAAGATGAAGTTTTCGCGTGGCGTGGTCAGCGCATCCATCATGCGCCTCGCAAGACAGGAAAGGCCGAAAGGACCATCGACCAGATTTCGGCCGTGATCGGCTCGATCGGCTGATCGGCGTCGATAAGGCGATAGCGCTCAGGATGCGCAGCGGCGCGCGCGATGAAGCCGGCGCGAAGACGTTCGTGGAAAGCCGCGCCCTTCGATTCAAAACGATTCTCGATATCGCCACGGTCATACGCGCGCTTGAGGCCGACCTCGACCGGCATGTCCATCACCAGCACCAGGTCTGGCTGAGTCCTACCCACCACAACCTGATCGACCTGCTCGATAAAGGCCGGCGCCACCCCGCCGCCGGCGCCCTGATAGGCGCGTGAGGAATCCGCAAAGCGATCGCAGATCACCCAGGCGCCGCGCGCCAGTGCCGGACGAATTACTTTTTCCAGATGGTCGGCGCGGGCGGCATACATCATCAGGAGTTCGCTGACCGCCGACCAGCGCGTGGCGTCGCCCTGCACCAGCAGATCGCGCAGAGCCTCGGCGCCGGGAGAGCCGCCCGGTTCGCGCGTCTGGACAACTTCGAGCCCCTGCGCGCGCAAACGCGCCACCAGCGCCTTGACCTGGGTGGATTTTCCCGCCCCCTCGCCGCCCTCAAAGGTAATGAAGCGTCCTGTTTCGGATGTATGTTCGGATGATGTGTTCACGCAGCGAGATAGACCGGTTTTCGCAGCAATTCTCAAGCCCTAATCGGCAAAAATTTCAATCGCTGCGCACGAGGATGGCGCCGCTAAAGCCGGCGTCGATGGCATCCTGCCGATGGGTTTCGGCCGCGGCCGCACCCTTATAGGGGCCGATAAAAACAATATAGAGACCGCCGCGCCGATCGATGCGGGCATCCTCCAGTCGGTCTTGCGCCGCCTCAGCATTGGCTTCTTGCCCGAAGGCGCCCAGTTGCACAATATAGCGCCGCTCATCGCCCGATGAAGCGGCGTAGGTCGGACCGGCATAGACCGGCGCGCCCCCTTCAGCGGGCCCCAGGAAGGTAATCTTCACGCGCGCCGTGCCGGTTTGGTAGACGCCCAGCGCCTTGGCTGCGCCGCGCGACAGATCCACGATCCGCCCTTGTACGAAGGGGCCGCGATCATTGACGCGCAGCCGGATGGTCTTGCCGTTGTCAAGATTGGTGATTTCGGCCACACTCGGCAAGGGGAAGGTCTTGTGCGCCGCGGAGATGTCGTCGGCCATGAAGACCTCGCCATTCGCGGTATGGGGGTTGGGCGATTCCTCGCTGTACCAGGACGCCGTGCCGGTCTCGCTGTAGCCGACGGAAGGAATCTTGGGGTAATAGGTGGTGCCGCGCACTGTATAGGAACGTAAGGTGCCCGAATTATAGTGCGGATCGCGCGCCACCTTCGCCCCGCGCCCGCTGCCCAGATCCTCGCTCTGTCGCGTCGTGGCGCAACCTGTCAAAACCATTAAGGAAACAAGGCCTAAGAGCCTCATTATCGATGTGATCTGTGAGCTGTGTGGCGCGCGCATGATCGCGGTCTTCTTTCTGAAAGACGCATGAATTGAGCCTTCAGTTTGCGCGCAATATGCAAAACTTTGGTTAAGGACGGTTAAGCCTGTTCGTCCGGGTCGACATTTTCCGGAAAAACGCGGACTTGCCACAAAACAGGGCTTGGCACGCAGGCGGACGCACGCTACAAGCGCCCTTCCCTCGCGCGGACAGGTGGTCGAGTGGTTTAAGGCAGCGGTCTTGAAAACCGCCGTAGGTGGAAGCCTACCGTGGGTTCGAATCCCACCCTGTCCGCCAGTTTCCCTTACTTTACAGCCTGATAGCGATAGCGGCGGCTTTGACGGCCTAGGCATAAGTTGCCTCGCCAAACACCACTTCAAGCAAACATCAAGCGGATCGCTGAAGCATTCAAAACCTCTTTTCTAAAACAGAATTTGCTATAGCCAGTTCATGTTTTGGTTTCCACAATCGGAACCCGCCAATCGCTGCGAATAAACAGGCTGTCACGAAACTCACAGCAGAGGTAAAAGCTGAGACCATTAAGAACCTCCCGGCTTCTTCTATAACATCAAAATGATCCGGATAAATAACACCTTTTGACCGATCAACTGATAGTCGCCCCGTGCCAAATACGCACAAAGGCCAGTCGATAACACCAATGCCAAGGCTATGGATGTGCCTAAAAAGAGCACATTATTCCTTTTCACCTGAAACAGCCTAGCTATTCCGACTGTTCTTAAAAGAACTGCCAGCAACCAAATGAGACCTGGGATGTAAAGAACGTTTTGCAGTCCGCCGAGCAATGGATCTATAGTGCCTGGAAGAAAAATTGTAGCCCCGATGAAACTTAACGGCCAAAGTGCTGGGACAACTAAAATGGCTAGAACTGCTTGTGCTATCTCAATTGCTTTTGCACTGCCTGACTTCAGGTGATGGCCCTTTTCATCCCCACATCATCGCAATGATAATTACAGTTTTGCGGCAAGCCAATGGTTTTATTTTGCCTCCTGCCGCCACTCCGATTGCGCAGATGGCGCCTACCCATGCCGCCTGTGGTCGCGATCAAATTACTGCATATATACCGCCTCAAAGCGTGCCAGCGGCGCCATGCGGGCCTTATTGAGCACCAGCCTGTCACCCTTGACGTCATAGCTATCGACGTTATTGAGCACGTCCAGAAACTGCGTTTCGGTCTCCATGCCCTGCGTACACGCCATTTCCGTGCTGACGATCTGCGAGAAGCGCACCCAGTTCATGGCGCCCAGCGTGTAAGTTCCGCCCAGGCGGTTGCAGCCCCCCGACCCGATAAGCCGTTGACCATCCCGTTTGAGCGTTATGTAAGTGTCGTTCGGCCCCGGTTCGACGGGATGGCCGTTTAGCTCCACCAGCTTCCAGTATTTTTCGGTAATGACAGCCTCATGAGACGTCATCGCGCCTGATCCCGGACGTGGCGCTTGATCCGTGGCGCATCCCGTGATGATGATGGCTGACAGCGCAAGGCCTGCGAAAAGCAGCGACTTCATAATTGGCTCCCTGATGTGAGCCCATGATACGGGAAACAGACTGTGAGCGAAACCATTGACCACGTGTCCGATACCGCTTTTTGGGTAGCCTATTATCGCTGGATGGAAACGCAGCGGCCTGATGCGCTGTTTCATGATCCTCTGGCCGGCAAGCTGGTTGGCGATCGTGGGGAGAAGCTGGCGCGGCATATGGGTATCCAACGCGCCATGGCCTGGTCGATGGCGCTGCGCACCTACACGATCGATCGCTATATTCTTGAGGCGATTGAGGGTGGCGTCGATTGTGTGGTCAATCTGGGCGCCGGCCTCGATACGCGCCCCTATCGGCTGGATCTGAAACCCAATTTCCCGTGGATCGAAGTCGATTTTCCGCACATGATCGATTTCAAGACCGATGCCCTGAAAGGTGAAACACCGGTCTGTCGGCTTGAGCGGATCGCCTGCGATCTGTCGCAGGACGCGGCGCGGGAAGACTTGCTGAAAGCGCTGAATATGCGAGGGCAATCGATACTGGTGCTGACCGAAGGCGTGGTGCCGTATCTGACCAATGCCGCTGTGGCCGAACTGGCGCGCAATCTAAATGAACAAAGCCATGTAACCTATTGGCTAAGTGACTATTTTTCTCCGCTGTTTAATCAAGTTTCTGCGCGCGGAAAAATGATGAGACAGTTGGCGAAGAACGCGCCATTTCAATTCAATCCCGGTGAAGCCCCGGACGACTGGCCGCGCTTTTTCGCGGATCTGGGCTGGCAAATTGATCAGGTGCGGTTTCTCGGCGAGATCGGTCGGGATCTGGGGCGAGACCTGCCCGCCAACTGGTTCATACGTATGTTCATGCGCTTTGCCAAGGAAGAGCATTTACGTCCTTACCGGCGCATGAATGGTTATGTCCTGCTGAAAAAGGGCCACGAGATCGTTGCGATCAACACTTAACAGGTGCTGCAAAGCCGTTGGTTTTCTGGAAAGAAACACCCGTCAGCGTTTACCTTTGATTAGGGCGATTGCCTTATCCTCACCTTTTACATGTACTCGCTTCGCGTCTATGCGATTGCGGTATGGCCTGTACTTTTAAAGCCATACCTTAAGTATGGCCAGCCATACCCGATACCAATTCCATGCCTATTTGTGATATTTTCAGCGCCAACGCAGATTAATGATTTCAAATTTCTTTAATCTGCGATAGCTTCCGGGCGTCGCCCGTTCCGGTCTTCGACTGATAATGAGAAACGGGCATCAAAATCAGGAAGGATCATGGAATGTCACACGTTTCACGCCGTCGTTTGATGGGAACAGGCCTTGGCGCCTTAGGCATGGCGCTGGCCGGCTGCGCACTGGCCAAGCCAGATGTCAAAACGGACGCCAAATCATCGGATTTTGTCACGGTTGAGGGCATTCACTTCAAGCTCAAGGGCGAGACCTATCGCTATGTCGGCGCCAATATCTGGTATGGCGCCTATCTGGGCTCGGCCGCCAGCTTTGGCGATCGCACCCGCCTGATCAAGGAACTGGACGATCTGAAGGCGCTGGGCGTGATCAATCTGCGCGTTCTCGCCTCGTCGGAACTGTCGCCGCTGATCAATTCGCTCGATCCCGCCTTCTCCAACAAGCCTGGTGATTACAACAGTGACCTGTTGACCGGCCTCGATTTCCTGCTGGCCGAAATGCACAAGCGCGACATGAAGGCGGTGCTCTATCTGACCAATTTCTGGGAGTGGTCGGGCGGCATGGTGACCTATCAATACTGGACCAATGGCGGCCAGTATATCAATGCCGGTGATCCGGCGCATCCATGGCCCGCATTCGCCGATTTCTCGTCGCAGTTCTATGCCAGCGGCGCTGCCAGGCAGGCCTATTACGACTATATCAAGATGCTGCTGGCCCGCACCAATTCGATTAGCGGCACGCCGTATAAGAATGAGACGGCCATCATGGCCTGGCAACTCTCCAATGAGCCGCGTCCGGGTGGCAGCGCGGCCTCGGTCAAGAAGAATGTCGCGGACTATTACGGCTGGATCAAGGACAGTGCGGCCCTGATCCGTTCACTGGCGCCCAACCATCTGGTATCCCTTGGTCATGAAGGCCTGATGGGCGCCAACAACAGCGAAGAGATCGTGATCAAGGCGCACGAGCATATCGATTACCTGACGGCGCATATTTGGCCGCAGAACTGGAGCTGGGTAGATGGCAAGAACCTGAAAGGCACGTTTGGTGCCGGCGCGGCCAAGGTTCAGACCTATATCGACGCCCATATCGCCATCGCCAAGACGATCAACAAGCCGCTGGTCTTTGAAGAGTTCGGCTTCCCGCGCGATGATGTGGCCTACGAGCCAGGCACGCCGACCACCTATAAGGACAAGTTCTACGGCCTGATTTACAAGGCCGTGGAGGACGCCATCGCCCACAATACGCCCGTCGCCGGTTCCAACTTCTGGGCCTGGGGTGGCGCGGGCCGCGCTCTGCACAGTGATTATCATATGCTGCGCGGCGAAACGGCCTATGTCGGTGATCCGCCGCATGAGCCGCAGGGCTGGTACAGCGTTTTCAATACCGACACCTCGACCCAGGCGCTGATAAAGACGCATGGCCAGCACCTGATCAATATCAAGAGCTAGAGATAATAGGCTGAATAAAAAGAAAAAAAGCCGCGTCACGAACAACAAGCGTGACGCGGCTCAAGGTTTATCAGAAGAGGCCGTTCTGATAATCTAAATCCACCCCGCGCCTTACGTGGTTTGCGTTGTTGTCAGAAGACAAGATTCATGCACAATGGTGTTGCATAAAATGGAACACGCTCGATTAGACTTTGATGATTTGCAGGCTTTCTTCCTAGTGGCGGAAACCGGCAGCTTTGCGCGCGCGGCGCAACGCATGGAGTCATCGAAATCCATCATATCGCGTCGCGTCGCGCGGCTTGAGGCCACCTTGGTCACCAAATTGCTGCAAAGGACGGCGCGTGGCACGCATCTGACCGAGGCCGGCGCCAGCTATTATGAACAGGCACGCCAAGCCATAACCCAACTCGAGTGCGCCGCCGAGAACCTGATCGAAACAACAGCCGACCTCGCAGGGCCTATCCGTTTTACCGGCCCGGTCTCTTTCGGATACCACTATCTCGCACCTGTCCTGGCGGCCTTCGCGCAGCAATATCCGCGTATCGAACTGGACATCGAGTTCAGCGACGAGACAACAGATCTGATCGGTGGCGGGTTCGATATGGCGGTGCGTGTGGGTGAGCTTGGCGATTCAAGCCTTACCGTCCGGCGCCTTTGCCACTCCGGCCGTGTTGTGGTCGCCAGCCCGGACTATCTGGCAAGTCACCCGCCTATTGTGACCCCGGCCGATCTCAATCAGCACGTTCTGCTGCATTATAACGGCAGTCAGACGCAGGATTTATGGCGTTACAGCTATCAGGGCGAAACCCATTCGCTGAAGATCAAGCCGCATATGCGCTCAAACAGTGCCGCGATGCTGATGTCGGCCGTAAAGGCGGGCGTCGGGGTCATGGTGATGCCGGTCTATATTACGGATGCAGCCCTTCAGTCCGGAGAAGTCCAGGTTGTGTTGCCGGACTACGATTGGGGGGTGGCGGAGATCAGTCTGATCCTGCCGCAAGGACGCAATGCCACCAAGCGCGTGCGCAGCCTCGTCGATTTTCTGGTACAGAAATTCCATAAAAAATTCGGCTGACGCGAGCCCTCTCGTTGTTGATCCGGAAGTTAAGACTGCTGCACCAGCGAAATTGAGGGCTTCGGGTACGGGAAACTAAGGTCTGATACCCGGCGCCGCCTTCGGTTTTACGACTGGAGGCGGCATGGGTTGTTCGATCAGACCGCCGCTACCCGAAGCGGAAGCGCCGCCAATGCCCGGCACCACGGCAACCTGATACTCCGGCGGCACGCGAAACCATTTCGCCTCCTGCCGCCCCACGGTGAGCTCAATCACCTGAAACAAGGGCTCACGCCTGCCCTGCTTGGTCATTTGCAGGATGATGTTGTCCGGACTGACGCAAATGATCCCGGACTGGTTGAGATAGCCGGAAAATTCCATAACACGACACGGGCGCCCGCCCACGATCGAGGCGCCAACCGGCTTGACGGTCGCCTGTCGCACCAGGACCGGCAGTTCGAGCGGCAAGGGAATAACGCCCTCCGCGTGATCGAGCGGGAAAACCAGCGCCATGCGGTTCTGGCCGGTGGCGGTCATGCTGATCAGCACACCCTTGTCACGATCGCCGATATAGGTTTGCAAAACGCCGCCGGACGTCACATCAACGCGGGTTTTCTGGCCGGATTGGCGCAGATCGACGGGCGCAGCGAAGCCAGCCACCTTGACGCGCGCATAGAGGTCAGCGTGCACGACCGGGCCAGAAAGATCGTCAATGTCTTGCGCCTCGGCAACTGGCGTACATATCAGACCAAGCGCGAGCACCGTTGCTGAAACCGTCTGCCATACAGACACAGCCATATTTTCGACTCCCAAGTTCATGCCGCTTATGGCAAGATTCGGCGATGAAACCTACCGCCCTGCCGCAGAGCTTGCCCGTGAAAGAGGGCTTTGTTGTGATCGACGCCCGTGGTCACCGCTGCCCCGTCCCGACCCTCAAGCTACGGCGACACATGCAGCATAATACGCAGGTCATGCTCTATGCCGACGATCCCATGGCACAGATTGATGTGCCGCATTTTTGCAACCAAAACAATTTCTTGCTGCTTGAAACGGAGACGATGGATGATGTGTGGATATTCACCATCCGGCGCACATGACGGTAGCCTGATGTGTTACAATAATGTTTACTGTTCCTCTTTAAGAATCGCGTACCCGTTTATGACCAGAATCACTTGCCCCAAACCTGCTCACGAGGAGCTGCCGTCTTGACCCTTCAGGCACGTTTGTTGATTCTGAGCCGCGATGATGCGTGGCTACAGGGTATGGGTGAAAATCTTGATCGTCTGGGCTTGCGCACCATCAGCGCCTATGAGCCCGATGCCGGCTGCGCCGCCCTGGCTGATCTGCCGATTGAAGCCGTTCTGGTCAATGAAACCTGTCAGCGCGAATGGCCCGATATCGTGGCGCAGTTGCGCGCCGCCTGCTGGCCGCGTCGTATTCCCGTTATTCTGATGCGTCTGGATGATCAGCACCAGATTCCCGAAGACTGGGACATGGTGTTTACACGCGATGCGCACGCCCAGCAGATCGTTGTCAGCGTCGAGCATCTGGTGCGCGCCTGTATTGCCGAAGAAGAATATGACACGCGCCGAGAAACCTTTAACGCCGGCCTGCAAGACCTTGATAGCCTTCTGGAAAACCAGCCCATCCTCAACATCCTGTCGATCGGCAAGCCGGATCCGGAATATCTCGCTATGACCCACGCCTTGCGTGAAAAGGGCGTAGAGGTGACGGCCGCGTTGTCGAGTTACAGCGCTTTCGATTATCTGCACGACAAGACGTTCGATGCCGTGCTGCTGTGGGGTGGTGCGCAGCCCTCCGAATCGCTCGCCATAGCGGCTGGCATGCGTCGCAACACGCGCCTTTATCATACACCTGTGCTGCTGCGTCTCAGCAAACTGGTTGAGGTTGACATCGGCGATGCCTTTTTGCGTGGCGTCAATGATATCGCTAACCCCAAGGCGACCGTCCCTGAAATTTCTGATCGCCTGGTACGTCTGGCGCGGACGCACCGCCGTCAAGTCACGATACGCAAAACCCTGGAAACCATGCGTCACCGGCCTGAGATGGACAAGGGCACGGGGCTGTTCGGCCGCGATCTCTTCGCCGCCCATCTGGCACGCCTGTCGAACGCCGCCAGCGAACGCCACCGCACACTCAGCATCTGCGTGCTGAAGATCGCCGAAACGCCCGAAGTCACCCGCGCCCGCAGCCGCAAGATGCTCGATAAGGCCGTGCCGCAGATCGGCTCGATGGTGGCGCGCCTCGTGCGTGCCGAGGATTCCGCCGGCCGCCTCTCGAACGATGTCTTTGCCCTCGCCCTGCCCGCCACGTCGGTCGAGGCCGCGCGCAGCGTAGGTGAGCGTATCTCCGCCGTCGTGAGTTGCACGGCGTTTGATTCCGGCGAAGGCAAGACGCCCTATGTCGTTGAATTCATCGTCGGCGCGGCGGAAATTCGGGATGGCGAGCCTGCTGCCACCGCTTTGATGCGCGCCGCCACGGCCGTCGGCAATCCGGACAGAGAAGCGGTTTAGGCGGTCTCCGCCGCCAGCTTCGCCAGTTCCTTCATGATGCGTTCGGCAGCCGCCAGACGCTGTGCGGCGTCCGGCCATTCGCCCTTGACCAGCAGCTTCTGATCCGGACGGAGTTTCCAGTCGTTCGGTCGACCCTGGATCAGTTTGATCAGGCCCATGGGATTGTTGAAGCTGTCATTACGGAAAGTGATGACCGCGCCCTTGGGGCCAATGTCCAGCTTGGCGACATTAGATTCACGGCACAAGCCCTTGATTCCGACCACTTTCAGAAGTTGTTCAGCCTCTTCGGGAATAGGGCCGAAACGATCGATCAGTTCAGACGCCAGCGCTTCGCGATCGGCCAGTTTTTCGGCTTCCGATACGCGGCGATACAGCGAAAGGCGAATATTGAGATCGGGAATATAGCTTTCCGGGATCATGACGGCGGCGCCAGCATTGATCTGCGGTGACCAGCTTCTCGCATCGGCCAGCGACTGATCGCCCTTCTGACGCAGTTCCGCCACGGCGTCTTCCAGCATCTGCTGATAGAGCTCCACGCCGATTTCGCGGATGTGACCGGACTGTTCGTTGCCCAACAGATTGCCGCCGCCCCGAATATCAAGATCGTGGCTGGCAAGCTGGAAACCTGCACCAAGATTATCCAGGGATTGCAGCACCTTAAGACGCTTTTCTGAAGCGACACTCAAGGTTTTGTGCTGCGGAGTCGTCAGATAGGCATAGGCTCGCGTCTTGGAGCGCCCGACACGACCGCGGATCTGATAAAGCTGCGCCAGACCAAACATATCGGCGCGGTGCACGATCAGGGTGTTGGCTGTCGGCACATCCAGGCCCGACTCGACGATGGTGGTCGAAAGGAGCACATCATACTGCCCCTCGTAGAAGGCGTTCATGACATCTTCCAGCGCGGTCGGCGTCAATTGACCATGGCCAACGACGAACTTGATCTCCGGCACCTGCACACGCAGGAAGTCAGCGACATCGGCAATATCACTCAGGCGCGGCACGACATAATAGGCCTGGCCGCCGCGATACTTCTCGCGCAACAGCGCCTCGCGCAAAGCGACCGGATCATAGGGCAGCACATAGGTGCGTACGGCGATGCGGTCGACCGGCGGCGTGGCGATGATCGACATGTCGCGGATACCCGACAGCGCCATTTGTAGGGTACGCGGGATGGGCGTCGCCGAAAGCGCCAGCATGTGCACGTCGGCGCGGAAGGTCTTCAGCTTTTCCTTGTGCTTGACGCCAAAGTGCTGCTCTTCATCAACAATAACAATGCCTAAATCTCTAAAGCTCACCTGCTCTGATAAAAGCGCATGGGTGCCGATAACGACCTCGATCTCGCCCTTTTTCAGACCATCGCGCGTCTCATCGGCTTCCTTCTTGGTGACCAGACGCGACAATTGGCGCACGCGGATCGGCCACCCCTGGAAGCGCTGGGTAAAGGTCTTGAAATGCTGCCGCGCTAGCAGCGTGGTCGGGCAAATGATGGCCACCTGCTGGCCGGACATGGCGACCACGAAGGCTGCGCGCAATGCCACCTCGGTCTTGCCGAAACCGACATCGCCGCAGATGAGCCGATCCATCGGCTGCCCCTTGGCGAGGTCTTCCAGCACATCGGCGATGGCGTTGAGCTGGTCGTCGGTTTCTTCATAGGGGAACTGGGCGCAGAATTCATCGTAAAGCCCGGCCGGCGGATCGATGGTCTGGCCCTGCTTCATGGCGCGGGCGGCGGCCAACTGGATCAGGCCATCGGCCATATCGCGCAGGCGTTCCTTGGCCTTGGCCTTGCGCGCCTGCCAACTGGCGGAGCCAAGCCGGTCGAGTTGGGCGCTGTCGCTATCGGCGCCATAGCGTGTTAGCAGGTCGATATTCTCAACCGGCAGATAGAGCTTGGCGTCGTTGGCATATTGCAGATCCAGACAATCGTGCGGTGCGCCGGCAACATCGAGGGTTTTCAGACCGTCATAACGACCAATCCCGTGTTCGATGTGCACGACCAGATCGCCGGGTGATAGCGCGGACGCTTCGGCCAAAAAGTTCTGCGCTCTCCGGCGTTTACGCGGACGGGCTAACCTGTCGCCTAAGATATCGGTCTCGGAAATAACCGCCAGGCTTTCGGTTTCGAAGCCGTGATCGAGCGGCAGAACCGCGCGCTGGATCGGCTTGACCTTGGTGCCGGCTACGCCGAACGACAAGGCCTCGCTCCAGCTTGGCGCCAGGCGCAAGCTGGTGAGGCCGTGATCGGCCAGCATGACGCCCAGGCGATCGGAAGAGCCGTCGGTCCACGACGCGAACAGCACGCGCTTGCCCTGCTTAGCCAAAGCCTTGGCGTGGTCGGTGACCGCCGCGAACAGATTGGTCGAATCGAGCAGGCGTTCCTGCGAAAAATTACGCCCCAGCCGTCCGCCGAGGTCGATAATATCGCCACCTTCGCGTTCAAAGGGCTCGAAGCGGCGCAAGCGGTGCGCGCTCAGGGCCGTATTCCAGTGCGCGTCATCAAGATAGAGCTGGGGCGGCGGCAGGGCGCGATAAGCCGAACCGCCCTTCTCTTTCGCCGCTTCCGCGCGCAGTTCGTAGGCGTCCTGCACGGTCGCGGCGCGTTCGGCAAAGGCGTTGTCCGCTAAGGCATCAAGCATCAGCAGGCTATTGCGGGGCAGGTAGTCAAAAACGCCGTCGAGGCCATCATAGAACAGCGGCAACAGGTGTTCGATCCCCTGACGACGGATGCCCGCCGACAGCGCCGTATAGAGCGGATCATCGCCGGCGGCGCCAAAGCTTTCAAGATAGTGCTGACGAAAGCGCTTGATACTCGCCTCGTCCATGCGGATTTCCGCCACGGCGGTGAAATCGAGACTTGTGATCTGCTTGAGCGAACGCTGCGTTTCCGTATCGAAGCTGCGAATTGATTCCAGGCTGTCCCCAAAGAAATCGAGGCGCACCGGCTCGTCAAAACTCGGCGAAAAGACGTCAAGCAAGCCGCCGCGCACGGCAAATTCGCCCTTTTCCGCCACGGTCGAGACGCGCGTATAGCCGTGCTTGAGGAAATACCCCTCCAGGACACGGATATCGATGGTCTGGCCCGGTTTGAGCGACAGACGGTCTTCGTTGATCACGCTGAGCGGCGGCACCTTCTGCATCATGGCCGCCGCGGTCGTCAGCAACAGCAGCGGCGTCGATGGTTTTTGCGTCTTGAGCGCCGCCAGCCGCGACAGGGCGAACATGCGCTGCGCCACGATACCGGCCGTGGGACTCATCCGATCATAGGGCAGGCAATCCCACGCCGGGAAGCTCAAGATTTCCAGTTCCGGCGCAAAGAACTTCAAGGCCTCCGCCACCGCGTTCATGCGGGCGAAATCGCGAGCCACAAAGACACTCAGCCCCTCGCTGCGCGCCAGATCGGCGGCCATGAGGCTTTCAAAGCCTTCCGGGCAGCCACTCAAGGTCAGGGGCTGGCTGGAACGGGCAATCTGGGAGAGGTCGGACATGCAGTCTTAGATCTTCGTATAGGCGATTTTATAATACTGATTGAGCTGATCCATGATCACCGAGCGGAAGTCTTCGGGTGTCGGATCACGCTGAATGATCCAGCCGTAGAGATCCTGATCGGGCACTTCGAGCAGGATTTCAAAAATATCCAGTTCCTCAGGTGTCATCTCTGGCAGCCGATCATCGGCAAAGTTTCCGAGGATGATATCGGCCTCCTTGAAGCCTCGACGCCATGCCCGGAAGGACAGCTTTTTCAGGCGCGCCTCACGCATCTCTTTTTCTGTCACAGCTTTGAACTCCGGAAAACCAATCTGGCCCTTCTCATAAAGCATTTTTGGTGCTTGATAAGCCCATGCGACCAGAAATTTTGTTTCCCTACTATTCTCCGGTGACCAGCCTGAAAGGCGTCGGCCCCAAGATAGCGCCTTCCTTAAGCGCCCATGTGGGGACGCATGTGCGGGATCTGGCCTTCTTCCTGCCGTCGGGGATCATAAAAAGGCCGCTGGTAACACTCGCCACGGCACGAATCGGCGAGGTTCAGACGGTCGAGGTGACCATCGGCGGCTATCCATCTTCCGCGCCTAAGGCGCCCCAGCGCATAGAGGTGTTTGACGATACCGGCCGAATGCAACTGGTCTATTTCCACCGTATCCGCAGCTTCGAGATTCAGCATCCGGTTGGTGAGAAGCGGCTGATCAGCGGCAAGATCGAAAAGTTCGGCTCATATCTTCAGATGACGCATCCGGACTATGTGGTCGATGTGGCGCAGGCTGGTGAAATCCCGGCATGCGAACCTGTTTATCCGGCGACCTACGACCTGTCGTCTCGCCTGATCCGCAAGTTCGCGCAGACCGCCCTGGCCACCCTGCTCGATTTACCGGAATGGCAGGATAAAGCTATATTGGACAAATACATATGGCCATCCTTTAATGCAGCGCTGAAGACCATCCATGCGCCGCAAGGCGAGTTTGATTTGTCGCCCGATGCACCGTCGCGTCAGCGTCTGGCCTATGATGAAGCGCTGGCGCACCAACTGGCGCTTAAAAGCCGGAAACAGCACCGACAAAGCACGAGCGCCCGTGTGGTTGATTATCGCGCCTGGTCAGATCTGGCGCTGGCCAGTCTGCCTTTCGGGCTGACAGGCGCGCAGGTTCGGGCGCTGGAAGATGTGCGCGGCGATCTGCGCTCTGGCCATCGTATGAACCGGCTGATCCAGGGCGATGTCGGCGCTGGCAAGACGCTTGTGGCGCTATTGGCTATGATCGATCTGGCAGAGGGCGGCTATCAGAGCGTGATGATGGCGCCTACGGAAATTCTGGCACGACAGCACTATGAGAAATGTCAGTCTATTCTGCAGCCTCTGGGTATCACTGCAACCATCATGACCGGACGCGACAAGGGCAAGGCCCGCGAAGAAAAACGCGCTGCCGTGGCCAATGGCGAGGTCATGATCATCTTTGGCACCCACGCCGTCTTTCAGGATGGCGTCGATTTCAAGAGCCTGCAACTGGCCGTCATCGACGAGCAGCACCGCTTCGGTGTCGGTCAGCGCCAGCGCCTGTTTTCCAAGGGCGATGCCGTTCATTATCTGTCAATGTCGGCGACGCCGATCCCGCGCACCCTGGCCCTGACGCAGTATGGCGAGGCCGATCTCAGTATCCTCGATGAAAAGCCGCCCGGCCGCCAGCCGATCCATACGGCGGTTTTACCGCGCCAGAGGCTGCCTGATGTGATCGCGCGCCTGAAAGCGGCGCTGGCCAGTGGTTCCCAAGCCTACTGGATCTGCCCTCTGGTCGAAGATACCGCGGAATCCGACCTGATCGCGGTCGAACGGCGTCATCGTGAGCTTCAGGAGGCCATGGGGATAGAGATCGGCCTTGTGCATGGTCGCATGGCGTCGGAAGACAAGGACGCGGTTATCGGCCGGTTTGCCGCCGGTGAAATACGCATCCTGTGCGCCACAACCGTTGTTGAGGTCGGGATCGATGTGCCGACCGCGTCGATCATCATCATCGAGCAGGCGGAACGCTTTGGCCTGGCGCAACTGCATCAGCTTCGCGGACGTGTCGGGCGCGGACGCGATAAGAGCGCCTGCATCCTGCTTTACGATACGCCTCTGTCTAAGAACGCGCAGGCGCGTCTGGAGCTTTTGCGTGACACCGAGGACGGCTTCAAGATCGCTGAGATGGATTGGAAACTGCGCGGCGAAGGTGACATTCTGGGAGCCAAGCAATCCGGCTTCCCCGACTATCGTTTCGTCGATCCGGTTGCGCACACCAGCCTGATCGCGATGGCGGCGCGCGATGCCGTCTATATTCTGCAACACGGGGACGCCTTGCCAGCGCCGCGCCGCAAGGCCATCGAGGTGCTCAAGCAGCTTTTTGACTGGCGACCTGACCTGGCGGACAAGCAGGATTAGGGCTGCGCCGGCACAGGCAGGGCTTGATAAGCCTGCCAGCGCGCCTGAATATCTGCTTGAAGATCACCGTAGAACAGATTGTAAGGATTGACCTTTCTTTGCCCCTCCCAAGTGCCGTCATCGCGCAAGGACGGCGAATTCGGCTTATCGACAAACAACAACCCCCGCAGGCAATGCGCTGACACCTTGCGCGGACTCAACGGCGGTTCTGTGCCCCATTCCAACCCGGTGGCGTTGGTGGCGCCTAAAGAATGCCTGGCCGCGACCTCTTCGTTTGACGCCGCGCCCAGCAAGGGATTGACGCAAACCCCCTTGGCCGATCCCAGCCCTGCCAATTCATCACCTTCCCAATAAACGGCTTTTTGCAGCACCTGAAGCGCTATATCGGGACGGCCGGAATTGATGGAGACATAGCTGACGAGACAATGTGTTTGCTGACGTGACATACAGGCCGGCAGCCACGGGCTTTGCGGCCCGAACTGACTTTCCGGCACAAGGGTTTCCAGCAAGTAAGCCGCCACCAGTTGCTGCTTGAGGTCGGGATCAGGCGCCACGATATCGCGGATCAGGCGTTCTGCGAGCACCCCGCCCTGTTCGATCCCCACGATCACGAAACCGCGTCCCCCTTGGCGCTTTTTCAGGAAAACACGGAAAGCGGCCTCTACATCGCGGTAAGCGAATTGCCGGGCTTCACGGGCATCTTCGCGCAGCGTCAGTTGGGTATAGAGGCTGGCCTGACGATACTTGGGAGCATAGATATTCCCCATGATACCAAAGGGCGCGGCATAGTTGGGCAACTGAATGCGATGCACATCTTCCTGCGCAGCATTGCTGCCGGTTGCCCCCAACCACGACTTACCGCCGTTGAAGCTGGTGGCATGAATGAAGAAAACATCGACCTTTCGCGGATCAGCATAGAACTTCGCCAGAGCCGGATTGAGATGCCAGGCGTCCATTTTGGCGTAATCCGGCGCCGGTGGCGGCTGATAGACCGGGAACGGTATCTTGGGATCGAGAAGATCTCGATGGATGTCGTTTTGCAGATACAACAAGGCGAGCGCCACAAAAGTAGCTATAGCCCCGCCAATCACCAGACCACGCCGGCGTTTCATTACATTCTGTATCCACATGTCGGGCCAAGCTTAAGAGCGTGCCATCCTAAAGCAAGGTCTTCAGGGTTCACTTTTTGTGACCCTTGATAACAGGCCTTAGTCCTGCAACGCCTTATAAACGTCATTGGGCCAGCGCTTATGGACCCAGAACCATTCTTCAGGGTTATCGCGTACCGCCTGTTCAATGAAAGCACTGATCTTGCAAACTGTGCTCTCGATGTCCCTGGCCTTCTGGCCGGTATCATCAACCTCGATCGGATCGTGTACCGTCACGCGGAAGCGCGCCTTATGCAAACGGCGAATCGTCAAGGGCTGCAGCACGGTGCCAAAGCGCTGCGCCAGTTTGGTCGGTCCCGGTGCCGTTTCTGCAATATGACCAAAAAACGGAGTCGGCACACCGCGATTGAACTTCTGGTCGTTCATCAGCCCGACCGACTCGCCTTTTTGCAACGCGATCAGAAGTTCCTTGGCGCCATCGCCGCCTTTTGGTGCGAACATCGTCACACCGTAAGCCGCGCGACCGGCGCGGATACGGGCATCGACATAAGGATTATTCGCGGCGCGATAGGTGATCATATAGGGCACCTTCGCCGCCAGTATGGCCGCGTTCATGATCTCCCAGTTCGACAGGTGGCCGGAAATGAAGATGACCGGCTTGCCGCTGCTGGCGATGGCCTCCAGCTTTTCGAAGCCTTCGATATCAAAGCGGCTGCGATCCTTCACGATTCGATCCATCACCGGAAACTCCCCGGCCATGGCGCGGCCGGTATTTTCCCACTGCTTGGTGATCAAAAGATCGCGCTCGTCAGCCGGCATGCCAGGAAAGGCCAGTTTCAGATTGCGCCGCACGGTTTTTTGAACCCCGGTCATGGGGCCGAAGGTTCGGAAGATCCAGCCGCCCAGGTCTGACGCGGTATCAACGGGCAAGGCGCGCATCACCGCGACAAAGCTGTCATAGAGCAGAGCCTCCAATCGCCAGGCCAGTTTCTGCATGAAGGTAGGATGACCCGCTGACATTAGCCTTGCGCTTTCTTCGCTGCTTTTTGCGCCATCAATATTTTCCACAGGCGCTTAAGGCGCGCTTCGGCAGCCAGGTGGCTACTGTATAGGCCATCCCATCCACCGGTAAAATGGCAACGGAAGAAGAAATAGCGTATAAACACGAAGGGATATTCAAACGGCAGCCTCAAGAAGATGGCCCACGCCGGTTTCTTCAACACCTTGGCTTGCAGGTTGGTATAGGAATCGAGTTTGGCGCGGATATGGGCGTAGGACCGCGACGAGAAGTGCATGACCGGGCCCTTTAGCTGGCCGACCGTCTCCTGTCTGGTGTCCACCGTGTCGTGCACCTGACTTTCGCGAAAACGGACGACCCGGCGATCATATAGCCGCACATAATTATGATAGTCAGCCCAAAGCCTGGGCTTGGTTTTGCGCGGATAGACATTGCGGATGCGGAACCGGTAGGCCTTCAGCGGTGGTGTCGTTTGCAGCAAAGCCTTGATCTCGGCAGCGAGTTCGGGTGTCACCACCTCGTCCGCATCGAGATTGAGAATCCAGTCATGCGTGGCGCAATCTTCACTGTAGCGCTTCTGCGGGCCGTAGCCTGGCCAGGCATGATATAGGACACGAGCGCCCAAACCTTCCGCAACCGCGACCGTGTCATCGCTGGAGCCACTGTCGATGACCAGCACTTCGTCCACAAGCCCCTGGATGCCGCGAATGCAGTCACCTATCCGATCCGCCTCATTATGAGCGATTATACAGCAGCTTAAGGGTGTCCGATTGATTTGGTCCATGCTAGCCTTTGTGCCCAAGACGCTCCTAACAGGCAAGCTTCCATTTAGGCTCCATGACAGAAAACCCCTTACATGCCGCGCCGGTCATCCTGTGGTTTCGCAGTGATTTGCGGCTTCAGGATCAGGCTTGTGTTCAAGCGGCAGTAAAAACGGGTCAACCGATTATTCCTCTCTATATATGGGAGGAAACCCTTGCTACACGCCCTTTAGGCGCGGCTTCGAAATGGTGGCTGTACCATTCTCTTAAAGCTTTGGGTGAGGATTTGCGTTCGTTTGGGTCAAGATTGATTATTGAGCGCGGCGCTGCTCAGGTCACTCTGGAGTCTCTGGCAAACAAATATAGAGTAAAAACAATAATTTGTTCGCATACATTTGACCCTGCCTATGAAGAACATGACCTGCACCTTCAAAATGAATTGAAGGCTTCAGGCCTCACGCTTAACCGCCTGAATACGAGTCTTCTGACGGAACCCAACCAGGTCAAAACCGGGGAAGGTAAACCGTTTCGCGTCTTCACCCCCTATTTCAAGGCGCTTCAGGCATCGGGCGCCTGTGACGTTGATCGTTTGCCGGAAAAACCATCAACTGATTCGTGGGCTGCACCGGCTAAATGGCCGTCATCCCTGTCCATCGAAGCTCTGGGCCTTGCGCCGAAGCTGACACCAAGCGGAAAAGACTGGTCTAAAGGCTTTGGGGCCCGCTTCAAGCCAGGCGAACGAGGGGCGCGAGCGGCGCTGCGCGGCTTTCTGCAGCATCATCTGCGCGATTATGACTCCGGACGCGATAGGCCCGATCTCGACCTGACCTCGCATCTTTCGCCCCACCTGCGCTTTGGTGAAATCAGCCCGCAGCGTATCCTGCTTGAAACCGACAAGGCCGTACGAGCCGATAACAGCCTGAGCATGGGCGCCGCCAAGTTCCGCGCTGAACTGGCATGGCGCGACTTCTCCTACGGCTTGCTCGGCCAACAACCCAGGCTGCACGAGGTCAATTTCAGGCGTGATTTCCACACGTTTAAATGGCGGCAGGATGATGCCGGTTTCAAGGCCTGGTGCCGGGGCGAAACCGGCTATGAACTGGTCGACGCCGGTATGCGCGAGTTGTGGCAGACCGGCTATATGCACAATCGCGTCCGCATGGTCGCCGCGTCCTTCCTGATCAAGCACCTCATGATCGACTGGCGACGTGGCGAACAATGGTTCTGGGATTGCCTTGTGGATGCCGATCCGGCCAATAATCCGGCCAGTTGGCAGTGGGTGGCGGGCTGCGGCGCCGACGCCGCCCCCTATTTCCGCGTTTTTAACCCTATAACCCAAGCGGAAAAATTCGATCCGCAAGGCATTTACCGCGCGCGCTATATACAGGGTTATACACATCCCTCCACAGGTGGAATCCACAAGACAGTGCAAAAAGATCTGTTTGGCTCAGGCGACACGTCGATGCCCTCCACCGCCTATCCAAAGCCTATCGTCGACCACGCCTTCGCCCGCCAGCGCGCGCTGGAAGCTTACAAACAACGAGGACAAGATGACCACGCAGATTGAACCCGGCTGCCTGAACGCCCTTATCGAAAAACAGGCTGTCAAATTACTCGATGGCAGTTGGGCGCTTGATGGCACGGACATGCACGCGCTCTTTCGGCAGGACCACATTCCATCGGCCCGGTTTTTTGATCTGGAAGCCATCAGCGATCATACCTCGGCCCTACCACATATGGCGCCGTCCGCCCGGCAATTCGCTGAGGCCATTGGCGCGATGGGCATTTCCGAAAGCGATCATGTCGTGATCTATGATCGGCAGGGGCTCTTCTCCGCGGCGCGCGTGTGGTGGACGTTCAAGCTTATGGGCCACGACAAGGTGCAAATCTTGCGCGGTGGCTTGCCGGCGTGGAAGGCCGCCGGCTTGCCGGTTTCGGCCGATATTATAACGCCCGTGCCCACAATCTATTCACCGCAACGACGCGATGAAAAGGCGATGAATTTGAGCGAATTGTATAACCATCTTAATGAAACAGGTTACACAATTCTGGATGCCAGACCTAAGGCGCGTTTCGATGGCAGCGCACCTGAGCCGCGCGCCGGCTTGCGCTCTGGCCATATGCCGGGAAGCCGCAGCCTGCCCTTTGCCGAACTGATACGCGAGGGCGCCCTGAAGCCTAAGGCAGAACTGTCCAAGATACTGCAGGCGCATGGCGTGCACGACACCGATACCGTTATCACCACCTGTGGCTCAGGCGTGACCGCCGCCATCATCAGCCTGGCGCTCCACGAAACCGGCCATACCTCGGCCCTACTCTATGACGGCTCATGGGCGGAATGGGGGCAGGAAATATTGGATACACCGGTCGTCAAAACCGAATCAGAACGCCCAGACCTTTGAGTCTGTGCCTCCAACCTCACTAAGAGGTTAAAGGCAATATGTGGATGAGTGGCGACTCCGACAGGGCTCGAACCTGTAACCGTCCGCTTAGAAGGCGGATGCTCTATCCAGTTGAGCTACGGAGCCAATGAGGCCCGTTTAGTGGGTCCAGCTTTGGCGACGGCCGTAAGCGAAATTGTCAGCATAGGCCTTGATGATTTTCGGCGGCGCTTCCGGTTCGATCAGACGGAAAGGAATGCCGTGGTGTTCAGCGAAAGCCATGGCCTGATCCTTGGTCTCGAAGGTCAGGCGCACCTGCGCGTCGGTATCTGACGATGATGACCAGCCCATCAGGGGATCGGGTGTGCGGGCGGACTTGGGTTCAAACTCAAGGATCCAGTCATGGGTCTTGCCGCGGCCGGATTGCATGGCGGTTTTGGCAGGTTTGAAAATACGCGCAAACATCGATGTCTCCTTGAGCGGCATGGATTCGTCAGAGCCCAGGCTTCCTCAGTCTGTTACTACCAAAAGCAGGGTTGGGTAAAGAGGAAAGCTAAGCCTTGTCGCCGCTTTGCACCCACTTTCAGACATTAAAAAAACCGGCCTCTCAATGAGGCCGGCTTTTTTTAAATGGTCGGGGCGAGAGGATTCGAACCTCCGGCCTCCTGCTCCCGAAGCAGGCGCGCTACCAGGCTGCGCTACGCCCCGACTGATCTATAATTGCCAAACACCGATGTCTGAAACCTATGAAGGTCCTTCCAACGATGAGATGGTCGGGGCGAAAGGATTCGAACCTTCGACCTGCTGCACCCAAAACAGCTGCGCTACCAGGCTGCGCTACACCCCGAACTCAATCATCGAACCGTGCGGCCCAACAATGAAGAGGCGCGCTTCATGCCATTTTAGATTGACCTCCGCAAGCCCCGTCATCGCTAAAAATCAACAAGTGGCTGACTTTTCTCGCTTCTGGCTCAAGGCTTATGGAAAAAGGGGTGGATAACGATGTCGCCGGCCTTCAGACCCAGCTTATCGCTGAGCCCGGCCTGGACCTCCAGCACACCGCTGGCAGCGCCATAGGATGGCAAAGGTGTACGATCGAGCGGCCTGGCATTCTTTTGAATCGAAACGATTCGGCCATCCGGCGCGATATAGATGATGTCGAGACCGATCAGCGTGTTCTTCATCCAGAAGCTCCGGTCAGACACGTCCTGGAACTCGAACAACATACCCTGATCCGCCGCCAATTGCTGGCGGCACATCAACCCCTGCTCGCGCGTGCCGTCATTATCGGCGATTTCGACCGAGAAAGACGTCGTGACCTTGGCACCAGAAGACCCAGCATGGATGACCGCCAGCTTTTCAGGCGTCGTATAAGGAGAAATGTCGATATTGAGGCATTGCGCCGGTATAGCCGGCGCATTGTCCTGGGCCACACCGGAAGATGAGTAACCGAGCGATACCAGCCCTGTTGCGATCACCGCCGCCCAAACCGACTTCACATATGTCTTCGTCATGCACATCATCCCTGCCTGTACTCAATTGCCAGACCATGACCGCTGCGCATGGCGATTTCAAGACAAAAAGAAACGCGGACAGCCTGAGCCACCCGCGCTGAATATCTCTTGTGATGGATGATGCTTACACGAGGGCTTTGGGCTGAACCTCGGTGACCACCAGCCCCTTTGGACCTTCGCCAAAGCGAACCATGATAACATCCCCTTGCTGCACGTCTTCGAGACCATAGCGACGGAGCGTCTCAATGTGTATGAAGATATCGGTAGGGTCATCGCCGCGAACCACAAAACCATAGCCCTTGGTCCGGTTGAACCACTTAATGGTGGCAGCTTCGAGATCACCAACGCGCACACTGTCCGAGACGGCGCGCGAAGCACGCGGGGCCTGAACATCCGAGCGGGCAAGACCTTGCCCCGCCGCAACCACTTCCAGATCATCTATCTCGATAACCTGCCAACCCTTGGCGCGTTTGGCGATCTTGCAAGAAATTTTCGCGCCTTCTTGGGCGCAATCACGTCCCAGATCACGAAGACTCGAAACATGAAGCAGGACATCACGCATGCTTGTCAGCGTGGAGTCCTGGGGAACGATAAAGCCGTAACCCTTCGCCGTGTCAAACCACTTAACATGACCTGAGATCGTTACTAACTCTTCGGCTTCTGTTTTGTTATTATAATCAAACAAACTCATTTATCCTCACCCATGTCGCCATGAACTATCAAGTGACACTCATTACCATAACACAGATATCTCAATTTGGGATATAAAAAGAGAAATATTCGCATGAATTGCGAAAATACGCCAAAAAATCGCTTTAGGCGAGTATTATTGTGATCACGCCAGCGCTTTTGAGCCGTTCAGATAACAAAAATGGTTAATTTTCTGTGGATAAGTGCGCGACTATAGCATCAAGCGCAAAAGATAAAAAAGCAATATGGGAGAAGGTTCTTGGCAGTCCCTAGCGGAGTCGAACCGCTCTTTTCAGGATGAAAACCTGACGTCCTAACCGATAGACGAAGGGACCACATTCAAGAGCGCGCTTGGTAACCGTTCTGTTTTCGGGATGCAAGCGCTTTTTTGACTTTTCCCACAAGCCGCGTCACTTTTGTACCTGTTTGCGAAAGATCAGTGTTTTGCGCAGCTTGACCGCTAATCCGTCGCGAGCGCTATGTCTTCGATTTCAAGCTGCACGCCATCTCTTCCCTTATAGTCGTCTGCTTTGAGACGACCTAAAACGTGGACAAAACCGGTTGGACGCAACAAGGCGTCACCGATGGCGGTGCCTTCCGCTCGCCAGACAATACCCTTCAGCTTGCCACCTGAATCGTCACTCAGCTCAAAGCGCACATGACCGCCCTTCATGACCTGGGAATAGCCGATACGCACGCGGGCAAAGGCCAGCAAGGGTTCGGGATTGCCCTGCCCATACGGCGCCAGCAGAGCGAACTTGTCATACATGGCGCGCGATGCAGCACGCACGCTCAGAATGGCGTCGACCTCGACGGACCCGATCTGATCGGCTTCGGACACATGCGACGTCACATAGTCATTAATGAAGGTCCGTAAATTACCGATGCGGTCTTTTTCGACACTCAAGCCGGCCGCCATGGCGTGACCGCCGCCCGAGAGCAAAATACCGGCCTCGAAAGCGGCGCCAATCGCCTCCCCCAGATTGACGCCGGCCTGCGAACGTCCCGAGCCCTTGCCCATGCCGCTGACCGGATCAATGCCAATGATGACGACAGGTTTGTGCCAGCGCTCGCGCAGACGCCCGGCCACGATGCCGATGACGCCGGGATGCCAGTCGTCACGCGCCACGACAATGACGGGATCCTCGCTCGGCCAAAGCCCTTGCGCTTCCGCGGTCTGCATAGCCTGTTCGAGCACATCCGCCTCGATATCGCGGCGGGTGCGGTTCAGTTCATCCAGTTCCTGAGCCAGCGCAGCCGCTTCGTCCGCATCGTCGGTAGAGAGCAGGCGCACGCCGAGATCGGAGCGCCCCACCCGGCCGCCAGCATTAATACGTGGGCCAATCACGAAGCCGGAATGGAACGTGCTCATCAGATTGACGGCAGCGCTTTTATCGCCGGCAACCTCCATCAGCGCCTTGATACCGGCATTCTTGCGTTGTGACATAATCTTGAGACCCTGAGCCGCCAGGGCGCGATTGAAACCGGTCAACGCGGTGACATCGCAGATGGCACCCAGCGCCGACAGATCAAGCCATTGACGTAGATCGGGTTTTTCACGATCGGCGAACAGGCCACGCTTTTCAGCGTCGCGGTTCAGCGCCGCCAGCACGACGAACACAACGCCGGCGGCCGCCAGATTGCCCTGCGCCGAAGTGCAGCCGGGACGATTCGGGTTGACCACGGCCAGGGCGTGAGGCGGCTCTTCCCGCATCAGGTGGTGGTCGATAACCACCACATCGAGCCCGATACTTGCGGCATAATCAAGTGCCTTATGGGCCATGGCACCGCAATCGACCGTGATGACCAGATCGGCACCCTGACGTTTCAAGCTGTTGAAAGCGGCATTGGATGGGCCATACCCCTCGGTGACACGATCCGGCACATAGACCGTCAGTTCGTGGCCCATATAGCGGAACCAGCGCACGAGTTGCGCCGCACTGGTGGCACCATCGACATCATAATCGGCGAAGACGCAAACCTTCGCCTTGCGCTCCAGGGCATCGAGAATGGCGGTGACTGCCTTGTCCATATCCATAAAGGACGAGGGTTCGGGAAATAGCGCCTTCAGGGTCGGGAAGATAAAGTCCTGCAGGCCTTCGGGTGTCACGCCGCGTCCTGCAATAAAGCGCGCGAGAGGCTCGATAAAATCAGGTTCGGCGACATTCATCAGGCCAAGGCGATGCGTAATATCGCGCAGGGTCTCCGGTGTAACGCCAATGGACGCCATACGCTCACGCCACCCCCGGCCGCTTAAGGAAGATGTCACACCCAGGTAAGGCGGGATATCGCGGGCGGGTGTCAGCTTGGCGGCGGCGTCCATAGGCATTATGATTTTACCAACGGGCGGCGCATCGAAAGTTTGCGCACGGTATGGGTTTTGGAAATCATCACCAGGCTTTCCGTCGTGACGAAGACCTCGCCGCGCGCCGTGGTTTCCTTCTGCACGCCACGCAGCAGCGCACCATGGGTAACGCCGGTGGCGATAAATACGGCATCGGAACTGACCAGATCATCGAGCATATATTTGCGATCGAAGTCGCTCAGGCCCAGCCTTTCAGCGCGTCGCTTTTCATCAGCATTACGGAAGACCAGACGTCCCTGGAACTGCCCCCCAACGCATTTCAGCGCGGCACACGCCAGCACGCCTTCAGGCGCGCCGCCCTGCCCCAGGTAAATGTCGATCCCCGTTTCCGGCTGGGCGGTATGAATGACACCGGCGACATCACCATCTGTAATCAGGTGCACGCGCGCCCCGGCCTTGCGCAGGGACGTGATGATCGAATCGTGGCGCGGGCGATCGAGCACGCATGCTACGATTTCCGATACGTCGACCCCCTTGGCCTTGGCGAGCGAGCGCACATTTTCTTCCGGTGACCAGTCAAGGTCGACCACGCCCTGAGCGTAACCAGGACCGATGGCTAGCTTGTCCATATAGGTGTCGGGCGCGTGCAGCATGCCGCCGCGTGGCGCAAACGCGATCACCGCCAGCGCGTTGGCCATGGCCTTGGCGGCCAGCGTCGTGCCTTCAAGCGGATCCAGCGCTATATCGATCGCGGGTCCTTTGCCGGTACCGACCTTTTCGCCAATATAAAGCATGGGGGCCTCATCGCGCTCGCCCTCACCGATCACGATCCGACCGTCCATATCGATAGCGTTGAGCGCGGTGCGCATGGCGTCGACGGCGGCCTGATCGGCGGCTTTTTCATCGCCGCCACCGATTTCGGCGTAACAGGCGATGGCGGCCTCTTCAGCGACTCGCACGATATCGAGGCTCAGGTCGAAATCACGGATGGCCGCTTGCTGGCTATCCTTCGTCAAAACAGATGTTTCCTGCATTTTATTATTTTCTGGCTTTAAGTTTTCTTGAAGCGGCGGTTAGCTTTTACGCCGTATTTTACGCTTAAGGACATGTGGCAGCCTCTATCGCGCGCGCCCTCTTAGCAGAGAAAACCTGCCAGAAACAGCCTGGACTTGAGGGCTAGTTGACGACCGGCGGCGGTGCTGCCTTACGGCGCAGTTCGGCGGCAAGCGCCTCGATTTCAACGACGGAATAGGTGGCCTCGACAGGGCCGGACAGCGCTGGATTGATCTTATCGCGCGCCGTTTGGGCAAAAACGTTGGGGTCGCTTTCATCCCAGACCAACGCACGAACCTCTGTGCGCAACAGGCGGCGCTGGTTTTGCGTTTCGGTGACCTTGGCCAGGAGTTCGGCGGGCGTCGGCACCTTTTCCGGCGGCAGAGGAAACTCCGACCATTTGGGCATGCTGTTGATGTTGGCGGCGGGAGCGTCCTGCGCATGGCCCGAAAGCGCCACACCCGCCAACGCCATAAAGCTGACGGGCAGGATCAAATGTTTCATTGTGCAGCGTATCGGCAAGGGACGTTTCTCCACTCAGGAGCCTCAGGACAACAGATATTGGCAACGCCATTCTGACGTCGTTGAATCTCTGCCGTAAAATACGGTTATGACGACAGGCAAGACAAGAGAAATATAAATTTAGTTGGCGCGATAGGCGGCGCGCGCTCTATATATTGTTATAGAGTTATGATCGAGGAGGCGCGTATGACCCGAGCACCAAAGACGACGACGACCAAGACCGGGCCCGTAAAGACCTCCGCTAAAAGATCACCTAAAAAAGCGCCGGCTAAAACCGAGAAAGCCGCCCCCAAGGCCAAGCCCGCAGCTAAACTCCATATCGAGCAGCCTGCCCCACAGCCGCAGATTACACCACGTCCGGATTTCACGCCGACCAAGGCGCCAGGCTTCGACAATGAAACCGTGCGCAAGATGGAGGAACTGTCGGTCAATATCGCCAAAGCGGCGATGACAGCGCAAAGCGCCCTGGCCAAAACCGTCTTCAAGCAACCCGACTCCACCGGCGGATCCTCTCCCGATCCGTTTCAGGTCGGCCCGGCCATGACCGAAATTATGGGATCGCTGGCTGCCAAGCCGGACAAGCTGGTCGAAGCGCAAAGCGAACTTTTGACCGGCTATATGGAGCTTTGGGGCAAGATGACACGCCGTGCGCTCGGCACTGAAGCACCCGAAAACGGCAAACCGGCCGATAAGCGCTTCGCCGATCCGCGCTGGCAGGAAAACCAGATGTTCGACATGATGAAGCAGTCCTATCTGTTGTCCTCGAACTGGATCAACAAGCTGATTTCCAGCGCCGAGGGCGTCGACCCCATGGTCAAACGCCGCGCTGAATTCTTCACCAAGCTGATGACCGACGCCATGTCGCCGTCGAACTTCCTGATGTCCAATCCGGCAGCCTTGCAGGCCCTGATCGATTCTCAGGGTGAAAGTCTGGTCAAGGGTATGGAGCGTTTCGCCGACGATATGGCACGCGGTGATGGCAAGCTGATGATTTCGCAGGCCGATTACAGCCGCTTCACGGTAGGCGAAAATGTCGCCACCACGCCGGGCAAGGTCGTGTATCGCGGCCCGTATTTCGAGCTTTTGCAATACAGCCCGACCACGCAACAGGTACGCGAGATACCGCTGTTGATCTTCCCTCCGTGGATCAACAAGTTCTATATTCTCGACCTGCAAGCCAAGAACTCGATGATCAAATGGCTGGTCGGTCAGGGCTTCACCGTTTTCCTCGTCGCCTGGGTCAATCCTGATACGTCTATGAAGGACACGACCTTCGAGGACTATATGTTCGGCGGCATCTACGAAGCGACGCAGAAAGTGCTTGAACAGACGGGCGCCAAGAGCGTCAATGCGGTCGGCTATTGCATCGGCGGCACCCTGCTCGGTTGCGCGCTGGCCCACATGGCGGCCAAGGGCGACACCTCGATTTCGGCGGCTACCTTCTTCACCGCCCAGCATGACTTTTCCGAAGCCGGAGATCTCTTGCTGTTTACAAGCGAAAACTGGCTGAAGGAACTGGAACGCCAGATGGACGCGGCCGGCGGTGTCCTGCCCGGTTCCGCCATGGCCGATACATTCAACAGCCTGCGCGCCAATGATCTGATCTGGTCGTTCTTCGTCAACAACTACCTGATGGGCAAAGACTTAACGCCATTCGACCTGTTGTGCTGGAACGCTGACCAGACGCGAATGCCCAAGGCTCTGCACCTATTTTATTTACGCAAATTCTACGGTGAAAACGCCCTGGTCAACCACAAGCTGGTTCTGGCCGGCGTCGAGATTGATCTGAAAAAAGTGACCATTCCAATCTACGAACAAGCCGGACGCGAAGACCACATCGCGCCGCCGGGTTCGGTCTATAAGGGCTCGAAACTGTTCGGCGGCCCTGTCACCTTCATGCTGGCGGGCTCAGGGCACATCGCCGGTGTGGTCAATCACCCGGACGCGAAGAAATACATGCACTGGCTGAACGATAGTCATCCCGACACGCTCCAACAATGGATCGACACCGCGGTCGAGCATCCCGGTTCGTGGTGGCCGCATTGGGCCGGTTGGTTACATGAACATGCCGGCAAGATGGTGCCGGCGCGCGATCCGGCCAAGGGCAAGCTGAAAGCGCTGATGGATGCGCCCGGCGCCTATGTCATGGTGAAGTCATAATAAAAAAAACGGCCCGCTGAACAAGCGGGCCGTTTGAATTCTCCAAGGTGCTCTCAAAAGCGCCTTGGTATCGGCAACGCACGTCCAAGCCTTTGCGAGGAGCCATGCGGCGTTTGAGCTGAATTATATCCTAAGGATGATGGTCTCTACAATCGGCCGGCGCCCCCAGATAGACTGCGCCGCCTTCTTGACAACACGCGCCACGACGATTTCAACACTTTCGTCTTCATCTCGCGCTTCGTTTGGCATGGCCTTGATCGCCTTTTCGACGCTCTGGCAGATCGCCTCCAATTGATCGGAGATAATGTCATCATCCTCGTAAGCGAGCCCAAGCCCCCTCACCTCAACGATCGAGGCCAGACGGTTCTTGCTGTCGAGGGCGAACGACACGAACATCATACCGTTATGGGCAGCATGTCGGCGTTCGCGCAGCGCATCGGAGGCTTCCGGCACCAGATGTCCGCCATCGACGAACAGACGACCGGAGGGCACCTCGTCAATAATTTCGGCGCGACCCGGCGCCAGACGCACCATATCGCCGTTGCGTGGCGTGATCTGTTCTTCAATGCCCACTTCCGCCGCCAGAGCGGCGTGTTTCAGGAGGTGGCGGCGTTCACCGTGCGTCGGGACCGAGATGCGCGGACGGGCCAGCGCGTACATTTCCTTTAGCTCGTCGCGGCAAGGATGGCCGGAGACGTGAATGCCTGGATGATCGCGTTCGGTATGGATGGCGACACCGAGATCCGACAGGCGGTTTTGCAAGGAGCGGATCGAGATCTCATTGCCGGGAATGACGCGCGAAGAGAAGACGCAGGCGTCGCCTTCCTTGAGCTTGACGAGCGGATGGTTGCCGTCAGCGATGCGTGACAGAGCCGCTCGCGGCTCGCCTTGCGAACCCGTGCAAAGATAAAGCACTTCGTTGGCCTTGAGGTGCTGGGCCTCGCCTTCGCTCACCGGATCGGGAATGCCGGCCAGCAAACCGACGTGACGGGCGGCGGCGGTGATACGGTGCATTGAACGGCCGACCAGACAAACCTTGCGGCCGGCTTCCATGGCGGCGCGCATCACCGAATCGACGCGCGCGACGTTGGAGGCGAAACAGGCGACGGCGACGCGCTTTTTCAAGCTCTTGATGACCTGGGTCAGTTCTACGCGCACATCCTCTTCCGAGCCGGCGCGGCCTTCAACGAACACATTGGTCGAATCACAAACCATGGCCAGAAGGCCTTCGTCGCCCAGCTTGCGAATAGCGGGTATATCGGTCGGAGCGCCGGTGATAGGCGCCTCGTCAAACTTCCAGTCACCCGTATGGAAAATCGTACCCAGTTCGGTACGGATAGCTAGACCATTGGGCTCCGCGATCGAGTGCGTAAGTGTAATATAATCAATATCAAACGGCCCAAGCTTGACATTGCCGTTCAGCGGCACTTCGGTCAGGTCGCAATCATCGACGCCCGCTTCACGCAGCTTTTCACGCACCAGGAAAGCGGTGAACGGCGTGGCAAAAACCGGCGCCTTGATCTTGTCCCACAGCCAGCCGAGCGCACCGATATGGTCTTCATGCGCGTGTGTCAAAATGATCCCAAGGATATTTTCGCCGATCAGGAATTCCGGATCGGGCACGATCACCTCGATGCCCGGCGTGGTCAGATCGCCGAACGTGACGCCCACATCAGCGATGATCCACTGACGGTCATCCGCAGGCCCGAACCCATACAGGTTCAGGTTCATGCCGATTTCATTGGACCCGCCCAGCGGCAGGAACACCAGTTCGTTTGACTTCATTTTCATTTTTATTCGTATGCCAATCAGGACGCGGCTGACGTCGCCAGCGTTCGCTTATAAATTTCGAGAAGTCCGCGCAAGGTCAGATCGTGGTCGAAATAATCGATCTTGTCTGTAGCACCTTCAAAGAGAGAAACCACCCCTCCCGTGGCGATGACGGTCATCTTTTGTCCGTATTCGCCCTGGATGGAGGCCACTAGATATTCGATCAGGCCGACATAACCCCAGAAGATACCGGTCTGCATGGCGCTGACCGTATCCTTGCCAATCTTACGGTTGGGCTTTTCGATAGCGATGCGCGGCAGTTTGGCCGCTGCTTGATGCAGCGCCTGCATCGAAAGATTGATGCCGGGTGCAATGGCGCCGCCTTCGTAACCGCCATCCGCCGCCACCACATCAAACGTAGTGGCCGTGCCGGAATCGATGATGATCAGCGGACCGTCATATTTGATATGGCCGCCGATGGCATTGACCAGGCGATCCGCACCGGCTTCGCGTGGCTTGTCGATGCGGATATCGATGCCAAGGTGGGTGTTTTCGCCGATGACAAAGGGTTGGCGGTCGAAATAGCGTTGGCAGAGCTTGCGCAGATTGAACAGCGATTGCGGCACGACCGACGATATGATGCAGTCATCAATGACCTTGAAATCAAGACCATTCATATGCATTAACTGATAAAGCCAGGCAGCGTACTCATCAGCGGTACGTGTCGTTTCGGTTGCCACCCGCCACTGGGCGACCCACGCCTTGCCATCATGAATGGCGAACAGCGTGTTGGTATTGCCTTGCTCAATGGCCAGCAGCATCAATCAATTCTCCGTAGGTGATCTCGCCGCCGGTGACAGTGTATATCTGTCTGTCCGTCGCTTCGATTTGAAGCCCGCCAAATTCATCCAGACCTTTTATATGGCCGGAAACCGTTCTGCCTTCGTGCGTGACGTTCAAGGTGCGATCACGACCATAGGCGCGCTTGAGCCAGGCCTTGGCGATGTCACTGAAATCCTTGCTGCGCCAAAGATCAATCACGCCATCGAGATGGCCATTGAGCTTGTGCAGCAGGGCGACAGGATCAAGGCTTTTCGCTTGCGGACTGATATCGCGCAGGGAAACGGTCAGGTAGTTTTCCAGGATCGGGGCGGCGCGCATATTGATGCCGACACCTATGACAATGCCAAGATGGCCGGGCTTTTGGGAAGCCTCCGTCTGGACGATGATGCCGCACAGCTTGCGCCCGCGATGCAGAACGTCGTTTGGCCACTTGATACGCATCGCTTGTTCGGTATCGGGCACCAAGGGGCGCAGCATCTCATAGACGGCCAGGGCCACGATGAAGGATAACTGCGGCACCAGGCGGACATCTATTTCCATGATCTCCCAGCGGGAGGCCATGAAATTACCCTTAGTGCCGACCCAGGCCTTGCCGTGCCGCCCAATGCCCTTGGTCTGTTCCTTCGTCAGAATCCAGCCTGAGCCGGGCCGCCCTGCCCGCACCCGCGCCAGCCCAAGATCCTGGGTCGATGAGAGCGTGTCGAAGATTTCAAAATCGGCCACAGCCAATTAGTGTCCGAAACCCTGAGCCGCGGATTGCGCCAGCGGGTAGGCATAGATCAGGAAAATGATCACGCCAGGGAACGAGAAGGCAGCTGCCGCATAGGCAATCCACCTGGTCTCGGCCGGAGACTTATCGACTTCGCCCACCGGCGCATCGAACCACATCAGCTTGATAATGCGCAGGTAGTAGAAGGCGGCGACAACCGAGGCGACAAGACCCGCAGCGGCGAACCACCAAAGACCGGCAGAAATGGCGGCGCCAAATACGAAGTATTTTGCCCAGAAGCCACCGAAAGGCGGCATGCCCAGAACCGAAAGCGCAAGTATGGTGATGACCACGGTCAGCGGCATGTTGCTCTTGGCCAGACCGGCGAGTTGGTCGATGCGGGTAACCGGCTCGCCCTTACGGCTCAGCGCCATCTGGACGGTGAACAGGCCAAGCGTATCGACCATGTAGAGGACAAAGAACAGCAGCAGAGCCGGAATACCGACCGCACCCGCGGCGATGGCCAGAAGCGCATAGCCCATGTTGGAGATCGACGAATAGGCCAGCAATCGCTTGATATCCTTTTGCATCAGCCCCCCGAGGGCGCCGACGACGAAGGACAAGACAGCCAGAACCAGAATGACCTGGCGCCACTGTTCGACCTGGGACTCAAAGCCAGTTTGCAGAACACGGGCGAACAGCACCATGGCGGCAAACTTGGGCGCACCGGCGAAGAAGGCGACGACCGGGGTCGGGGCGCCTTCGTAAACATCAGGCGTCCACATATGGAAGGGCGCGGCCGACACCTTGAAGGCCAGGCCACAGATCAGGAAGACCAGACCGAAGATCAGGCCGACATTGAGGTTGGTGCTGGCGGAAAGCGCGATGGCGTGGAAGTTCATCGAACCGGCGAAACCATAGATCAGCGACGCGCCATAAAGAAGCAAGCCAGACGACAGAGCGCCAAGGACGAAATACTTCAGCCCGGCTTCGGACGACTTGGCGTCATCGCGGCGGAAAGCTGCCAGTACGTAGAGCGCCAGCGATTGCAGTTCGAGACCGACATAGAGCGAGATCAGATCACCGGCCGACACCATCATGCTCATGCCGAGTGTGGCCAGCAGGATCAAAATCGGGAATTCGAAACGACGGGCGCCGAGACGATCGAAATAACCCTGCCCCAGCACGATGATAAAGAGGGCGGCGATATAGATGGCGACCTTGGCGAACTGTGCCACGCCATCCAGAACAAAGGCACCGGAAAAGGCCGTGCCGGGTTGGGCAAAGGCCGCAGCGAAGGCAGCGGCGATCAGGGCCACGCCGCACAGGGCGCTGATCGAAACCATGCCCTTATCGCCGCGGAAAGCGCCGAACACAAGGATAAGCAGGGAACTGACCGCTATGATCGTTTCCGGCAGAGCCAAACTGAGAGCGAGATGATAGTCCATAATGCTTGCTCGTCCTTTATCCGCCGATGACGGCCTGATAGGTCGCAACGACCGTATCAACGCTGGCAGTGGTAATGTCAAAAACGAAGGCCGGATAGATGCCCAGCACAATCGTGCCCACGATCAGCGGTACGAAGATGATGATCTCGCGCACCGACAGGTCAGGGTATTTCTTAAGGTCCTGGTTGGTCACTTCACCGAACATGACGCGCTTGAACAGGGTCAGGGCATAGACGGCGGAGAAGATGACGCCGGAGGTCGCCACGAAGGCCACCCAGGTGCCCCACTTGTACGAACCCACCAGGGTGGTGATTTCACCGATGAAGCCGGAGGTGCCGGGCAGACCGACATTCGCCATGGTGAACAGCAGGAAGACGAAGGCATAGTGCGGCATCAGCTTGGTGAGGCCGCCGTAAAAGGCGATCTCGCGAGTATGCCAGCGATCATAGACCACGCCAACGCAAAGGAAGAGCGCACCCGAGATGACGCCGTGGCTGATCATCTGGAAAACCGCGCCCTGAACGCCAATGACGTTGCCGGCGAAGATGCCCATGGTCACGAAACCCATGTGGGCGACGGATGAATAGGCGATCAGCTTCTTGATGTCCGTCTGGCGGAAGGCGATCAGCGAGGTCACGACGATAGCGATGACCGACAGGCCCATGACCAGAGGTGCGAACATTTCCGACGCATAGGGGAACATCGGCAGGTTGAAGCGAATGAAACCGTAGCCGCCGAGCTTGAGCAGGATACCGGCCAGCATGACCGAACCGGCGGTCGGCGCCTGAACGTGCGCGTCGGGCAGCCAGGTGTGGACCGGCCACATCGGCATCTTCACGGCGAACGAAGCGAAGAAGGCGAACCAAAGGAAGGGCTGAACCTCACGCGCGAAGGCGAACTTGGTCAGGAGCGGTATATCGGCGGTGCCGGCGATGTTGACCATGTACAACATGGCCGCCAGCATCAGAACGGATCCCAGCAGGGTGTAGAGGAAGAACTTATACGAAGCGTAGATACGATCCTTGCCACCCCAGATCCCGATGATCAGGAACATCGGCACCAGTCCGCCTTCAAAGAAGATGTAAAAGAGGAACAGGTCGAGTGAGGTGAAGACGCCGATGACGAGCGTTTCCAGCATCAAGAAGCAGATCATGTATTCGGTGACACGGTCCTTGATCGAGTCCCACGACGCCAGAATACACAAAGGCATCAGGAAAGCGGTCAGGAGGACGAACAGGATCGAAATGCCGTCAACACCCATATGATAGGAGAGCGGGCCGAACCACTTATAGTGTTCTTCGAACTGGTAACCGGGATTGCTGTGATTAAAGCCGGCGATCATGACCACAGACAGGGCCAGCGTGATCAGGGTCGTCCACAGGCTGATCCATTTGGCGTTCTTGGCGATGATAGCTTCATCGTCCTTACGCGCCATGAGGCGCAGCACGCCGATCACGGCCGCGCCGAAAAGCGGCGCGAAGGTGATGATGCTCAGCAGATTGGGGATAGCGGGTATCATTTTAAAATCCATCTCCCCTTAGTGAACCAGCCAGAAGACATAGGTCAGAAGACCCACGACACCGAGGAACATAGCGAAAGCGTAGTGATAAACATAACCGGTCTGGGTCTTGACCAGATTCTTGGCCGACTTCAATGCCGCCCAGGCCGCACCATTCGGGCCCAGGTTATCGATGATCTTGATATCGAGCACCTTCCAGAAGACATCACCGAGGAACCTGGTTAGCCTAACGAAGGTAGCCTGATAGATCTCATCGAAGAACCACTTGTTGTAGAGGAAGGTGTAGACAGGCCCGTTGTTGGCGGCCATCTTCTTCGGCAGGTTCGGCTTGAGGATATAGAAGTACCAGGCCATGACCATACCGATCAGGGTGACGGTCAGAGGCAGAAGTTTGACCCAGACTTCCTTGATGTGGTGGGCTTCGTGCATGATCTCGTTGGACGGCGCCGTGAAGATGGCGTGGCCCCAGAACGCATGGGCGTGCTCGCCAATGAAGTAAGGCGCGAAGATAAAGCCGGCAAAGATAGCACCGAATGACAACAGGATGATCGGCACCAGCATGACCCACGGGCTTTCGTGCGGCTTGTGGTCGTGGTCGTGACCATGGCCATGATCGTCATGTGCGTGATCATCGTGCGCGTGGGCATCGGGCTCACCGGTCGAATGACCGTCGATGACCTCGGCATGATGGTCGTCATGCCCATGCCCATGCTCCCATTGCTTCTTGCCGTGGAAGGTCATGGCGATGAGACGCCAGCTATAGAAGGAGGTCAGCAGCGCGGCCGAAATGCCCATGATGAAGGCGAACATGCCTTGCGGCGTGTTGTGGCCCGCCCAGGCGGATTCGATGATGGCGTCCTTCGAGAAGAAGCCGGCAAAACCGATTTCGGTGAAAGGGATACCAAGGCCGGTGATGGCGATGGTGCCGATGGTCATGACGCCGTAGGTGATCGGCAGATACTTCCACAGACCGCCCATTTTGCGCATGTCCTGCTCATGGTGCATGCCGTGAATGACCGAACCGGCCCCCAGGAAAAGCAGCGCCTTGAAGAAGGCGTGTGTGAACAGGTGGAACATGGCGGCCTGATAGGCGCCCACGCCGGCGGCGAAGAACATGTAACCGAGTTGCGAACAGGTCGAATAGGCGATGACGCGCTTGATGTCGTTTTGCGTGAAGCCGATCGAGGCCGCGAAGATGGCGGTGATGGCGCCGATATAGGCGACGATCATCTTGGCCACAGGGGCGTATTCGAACAGCGGCGACAACAGACACACCATATAGACACCGGCGGTGACCATGGTGGCGGCGTGGATCAGGGCCGACACAGGCGTCGGGCCTTCCATAGCGTCGGGCAGCCAGGTGTGCAGGAAGAACTGCGCCGACTTACCCATGGCGCCGATGAACAGCAGGAAGGCGGCGAGATCGAGCGCCGAGAAGGTCTGACCGAGGAATTCCCAGGTCTGTCCCTGATGCGACGCAATCAGCGGGAAAAACTCATGGAAGTTGATCGTGCCGAACTGCCAGTAGACCGTCATGATACCGAGGGCAAAACCAAAGTCGCCGATGCGGTTGACGACGAAGGCCTTGATGGCGGCCGAAGACGCGCTGTCCTTGTGATACCAGAAGCCGATGAGCAGGTAGGACGCCAGCCCCACCCCTTCCCAGCCGAAGAACAACTGCATGAAGTCGGCGGCGGTCACCAGCATCAGCATGGCGAAGGTGAAAAGCGACAGATAGGCGAAGAAGCGCGGACGCGACGGGTCTTCGCTCATATAACCCCAGCTATAGAGGTGGACGAGCGACGACACCGAGGTCACCACGATCAGCATGGTGGCCGAGAGCGCATCAACGCGGATCGACCACGCGGAGTGGAAGGTATCGATATTGATGAACGGCAGGACGTTGACGGTAAAGTCCGCCATCCCGCCCCAGGTGTGCTGGATAAAGGTGTACCAGCCGAGCGCACAGGCCAGAAACAACAGGCCGGTGGTGATGGTTTGCGAGACGATATTGCCAAGGAAGCGTCCGAAAGCGCCGACAATCATGGCGCCTACGATCGGCGCGAACACGCAAAGGGTTACGATAGTGGCCATGCCACCCGACAGCGGACCGACAACGGCGTCGTGAGCGGCTGGTGCGAGGCTGTGGGAGATTTCGGCGGCGGCGTGAGCAGTTAGCACGATGCTTATCCTTTCATCATGCTGGCGTCATCGACGGCGATGTCGCCGCGATTACGGAAGAAGGTCACGAGGATGGCGAGGCCGACGGCGGCTTCAGCGGCCGCGACCGTCAGCACGAACATGGCCATGATCTGCCCCTGCACGTCGTGCAGGTAAGCTGAGAAGGCCACGAAATTGATATTGACCGCCAGCAGGATCAGTTCGATCGACATCAGGATGATGATGACGTTGCGGCGGTTGAGGAAGATTCCGAGCACACCGATGGTGAACAGGATGGCGGAAACCGTGAGATAGTGGACAAGATCTATAGTCATTCCGAAATACCTTCTCCGGTTTTGACAGGCACGATTTCGACCGCATCCTTGCGACGACGCGTGACCTGGCTATGGATGTCCTGACGCTTCACATTAGGACGTGTGCGCAGGGTAAGAACGATGGCGCCGATCATGGCCACCAGAAGCACGAAGCCGGCGGCTTCGAACAGATAGACATAGGTCGAATAGAGCGCGTGGCCGATCATCTTGATGTTCGACTCACTGGCCGAAGCGACCAGAGGCTGATTGCCGGCGGCGGCACCCTTTTCGGCAACGGCGATGCTGATCATGATCAGTTCAAACATCAGCACGGCGCCGACGACAATGCCGATCGGCAGATAGTTGGCGAAGCCCTGGCGGAGTTTGACGAAATCGACATCCAGCATCATGACGACGAACAGGAAGAGGACGGCCACGGCGCCGACATAAACGACAACCAGAAGCATGGCGAGGAACTCGGCGCCGAGAAGTACGAACAAACCTGCCGCCGAGAAGAAGGCGAGGATGAGGTACAGCACGCTGTGCACCGGGTTCTTGGCGGTGATGACCATAAGTCCGGAGACCAGGGTCACGGCCGCCATAAGATAAAAGGCGATGGCGATAAGGTTCATATCATTATGCTCTTTTCTGCCTGTTACCGGTAAGGCGCGTCAAGTTCGAGCGACTTGGCGATTTCGCGTTCCCAGCGATCGCCATTGGCCAGAAGTCGTTGCTTGTCATAGAGAAGTTCTTCACGGGTATCGGTCGCAAATTCAAAGTTTGGGCCCTCGACGATGGCGTCAACCGGGCAGGCTTCCTGACAGAGACCGCAATAGATGCACTTCACCATGTCGATGTCGTAGCGCGTGGTGCGGCGGCTGCCGTCGGCACGCGGTTCGGCCTCGATGGTGATGGCCTGCGCCGGGCATATGGCTTCGCACAGCTTGCAGGCGATGCAGCGCTCTTCGCCGTTTTCGTACCGGCGCAGGGCGTGCTCACCACGGAAGCGCGGGCTAAGCGGTCCCTTCTCAAAAGGATAGTTGATCGTGGCCTTGGGCTTCAGCATGTACTTGAGCGCCAGGAAGGTTGCCCCGACGAAATCAAGCAGCAGCGCGCCCTTGAGACCTGAGATAATGCGCGAAATCATAGGGCGCCTCCATAAACGCGGTAAGCGGCGACGATAAGAACGGCGAACAGCGACACCGGCAGGAAGACCTTCCAGCCCAGGCGCATCAACTGATCGTAGCGATAGCGCGGAACGATAGCCTTGGCGATGGCGAACATGATGAACCAGAACACCACCTTGGCGATGAAGGTAAACAGGCTGATCAGGACATACCAGATGCTGTCATGCGCCATCGGCAATGGGAACGGGAACTCCCACCCGCCGAAGAACAGGATCGAGATCATGGCACACATCAGCACGATGTTGGCGTATTCACCGATCATGAACAAAAGGTACGGCGTCGAGGAATATTCGACCTGATAGCCAGCGACCAGTTCGGATTCCGCGTCGGGCAGATCGAAAGGCGGGCGATTGGTTTCGGCCAAAGCCGAAATATAGAACATCACCATCATCGGGAACATGACGACCAGCAGGATGGGATGTCCGCCGCCGAAGACATTCCAGTTCCAGAAACCGCCGCCCTGCGCCGTGACGATATCGGACAGGTTCATCGACCCCGCCAGCAGAATGACCGTGACGATGATGAAGCCGATCGAGACTTCATAGGACACCATCTGAGCCGCCGAACGCAGACCGCCGAGGAAGGGATATTTCGAGTTGGATGCCCAGCCGCCCATGATGATGCCGTAGACACCGAGCGACGAAATGGCGAGCAGGTAGAGAATGCCGACATTGATATTTACGACGACCCAGCCCGGCGCGAACGGGATAACCGCCCAGGCCGTGAAGGCGATAACAAAAGTCAGAAGCGGCGCCAGCAGGAAGACGGCCTTATCGGCGCCCGCAGGAATAACCACTTCCTTGACGAAGAACTTGAGAAAGTCCGCGAAGGACTGCATCAGACCGAACGGCCCGACGACGTTGGGGCCCTTGCGCAACTGCACGCCGGCCCAGATCTTGCGGTCGCCCCACAGCAGGAAGGCCAGCGACACCATCACGCCCACGATGACGGCCAGCGCCTCACCGATCGTAATGAGTGCCCAGCCCCAGCCTGATGCCCAGAATGTATTCATCGTCAAACTTCCTTACTCAGCCGCCACGCTCAGCGGCGCCTTGCGGGCCGCAGAACATTCCGCCATTGCCGTTGAGGCGCGGGCGATGGGGTTGGTCAGATAAAAATCGGTAATGTGCGAAACGAAAAGCTTGTCCGTGACCTCACCCTTTGTGCCGATCGCTTTCACATCGAAAGCTTTCGCGGTTGGCTTCACATCGATACGGCCAAAGACCGGGTGATCGGTGATCAGCTTTTCGCGCAGCGCGTTCAGCGAGTCATACGGCAGGGTGTGGCCAACATAGCCCGAAAGTGCGCGGATAATGGCCCAGTCTTCCTTGGCCTCCCCCTTCGGGAAGACGCAACGTTCGGCGATCTGCACGCGACCTTCGAGGTTGGTATAGATGCCGGACTTTTCCGTATAGGCGGCGCCCGGCAGGATGACGTCGGCCGCAGCCGCACCGGCATCGCCATGCGAACCGATATAGACAACGAAGGTGTTGTCGAGGCCAGAGGTGTTGATTTCGTCAGCGCCCAGCAGAACCAGCAGTTCGACACCGCCCGTCAGCATGGCGGCGGCGTCCTTCGCCTCACCGACCGGCACGAAACCGAGATCGAGACCGGCGACACGCGATGCGGCGGTATGGACGATGTTGAAGCCGTTCCAGCCCTCTCTGACGACATCATAATCATCAGAGATCAGAGCGATTTCCTTGAGAACAGCCGCGCCGTCAGCCCCGGAAATGGCATTGCTGCCCACCAGGATCGCCGGCTTTTTGGCGTTTTTCAGAACGTCGCGGAACGCGTGCTTCTTGAGATCTTTCAGCGCCTTGGTGCCGACGCCGACATGGGCATAATCATACGTCAGGTCATTGGCCTCACCGATCACCGCCACCTGAACCGCGCCCTTGAGCCAGCTCTTGCGGATACGGGCATTGATCAAGGACGCTTCGTGACGCAGGTCGGTGCCAATCAGCAGGATGGCATCGGCCTCTTCCAGACCGGCAATGCCCGTGTTGAACAGCCAGGCTTCGCGCGGCGTCGATTGCGTGACGGGGCCAACCTTGGCGCCTTCCTGGCGACAATCAAGATTGGTGACGCCCATGCTGTAGAACAGGTCCTTGGTCGCCTTCATGGCCTCAGCATCGACCAGATCACCCGCGATGGCGCCGATCTTAGACGCATCGGTCGCTTTTATTTTGCCAGCGACCGTGCCCAAGGCCTCATCCCACGACACGGCGACCAGCTTGCCCGCCTTGCGGACATAGGGTTTATCGAGGCGCTGGCGTGAGAGACCATCAACCGCATAACGGCTCTTGTCGGTCAGCCACTCTTCGTTGATCTCTTCCTTGAGACGCGGCAAGGCGCGCAGCACGGCCGGACCTCGATTATCAATACGGATATGCGCGCCAACAGCGTCATGCACATCGATCGTTTCGGTCTTGGTCAGTTCCCACGGGCGATAGTTGAACGACCACGGACGGTGCGTGAGTGCGCCAACCGGGCACAGATCGTTGACATTGCCGGACAGTTCCGACGACACCGACTGTTCGAGATAGGAGGTGATTTCGGCGTTCTCGCCGCGCGAGATCATGCCCATTTCAGTGACGCCGGCCACTTCCGTGGTGAAACGGACGCAGCGCGTGCACTGGATGCAACGGGTCATGAAGGTCTTGATCGTTGGCCCGAGGTTCTTTTCCTCGACGGCGCGCTTGTTCTCGTCATAACGCGAGGCGCCCTTGCCGTAAGCGACCGACTGATCCTGCAGGTCGCACTCGCCGCCCTGGTCGCAGATCGGGCAATCCAGCGGGTGATTGATCAGCAGGAACTCCATCACGCCTTCGCGGGCCTTTTTGACCATCGGCGTGTTGGTGAAGATTTCCTGGCCCTCGGCAGCCGGCAGAGCGCACGAAGCTTGCGGCTTCGGCGGTCCGGGCTTTACCTCAACGAGGCACATACGGCAGTTGCCGGCGATCGACAGGCGCTCATGATAGCAGAAACGAGGGATTTCCTCGCCTGCCAACTCCGCCACCTGCAGCACGGTCATGCCGGGGTCGAACTCGACCTCCACACCATTGACTTTTGCCTTAGCCATGCTCTGTCACATCCTCAACAATAATAAATAAGCCACGACAATAATTCAAAATTCTGCACATCAGTTGATGTTTTAGAACCACGATTTATTACCCTGAACATAGTCCTCGTAGAAACTCTGATCGGTCTTGACCAAATAGATAATCGTCTCGATAAAGGCGATCATCCCGATAATCAGCGGCGGTATACACAGGAATATCCAGCCAATCGTGCCACACAAAAGCATGATGATGCCGGCCGTATTCTTGCCGAGATAAAACTTGTGAACGCCCCACATGCCGAGAAAAAAGGCCAGCAGTGCGGCGATATACTTGTTCTTCTCACCCATGGCCGTAGCGATGACGTAGACGCTGACCGCCGTATCACCCGCCACTTCGAAATCAATGGTCGAACCAGCCGGCACGTAAACGGTGTCTCCCATCAGATCGCTGACGCTAAAGGTATAGCGCTTGCCGTCATCACCACTGATGAGGCCGGTCGATCCGTTGAATGAGAGAACCTTGCCGCGCATGTGCCCCTACTCCGCCGCCACTGAGTGACCGGCAAAATTGCTCTTGCTCGAACGGTATAGCGTGATCCGGTCTTCAATTTCATGACGGAAGTGACGGATCAGACCCTGAATCGGCCAGGCCGCCGCGTCGCCAAGGGCGCAGATGGTGTGGCCCTCGACCTGAGTCGTCACTTCGAGCAGGGTGTCGATTTCCGCCGGATCGGCGTCGCCCTTCACCATGCGTTCCATGACACGCCACATCCAGCCGGTGCCTTCACGGCACGGCGTACATTGGCCGCAGCTCTCGTGCTTGTAGAAGTAGCTCAGCCGGGCAATGGCTCGGATCAGGTCGGTCGACTTGTCCATGACGATGACCGCCGCCGTCCCTAAGCCCGACTTGAGGTTACGAAGCGAGTCGAAGTCCATCGGCAGGTCTTCGCATTGCTCAGCCGTGATCATCGGCACCGAGGAACCGCCAGGGATGACGGCTTTCAGATTGCCCCAGCCGCCGCGAATGCCACCGCAGTGGGCTTCGATCAGTTGGCGGAACGGGATCGACATGGCCTCTTCGATGTTACACGGACGCTCGACGTGGCCCGAAATGCAGAACAGCTTGGTGCCGGCATTGTTGGGCGCGCCAAACGAGGTGAACCACTCGGCGCCACGGCGCAGGATAGTGCCGACAGCGGCGATCGATTCGACGTTATTGACGGTCGTCGGGCAGCCATAAAGACCAGAACCAGCCGGGAATGGCGGCTTCAGGCGCGGCTGGCCCTTCTTGCCTTCCAGCGATTCCAGCAACGCGGTTTCTTCGCCGCAGATATAGGCGCCGGCGCCATGGTGGATATAGACGTCAAAGTCCCAGCCATGGATGTTGTTCTTGCCGATCAGCTTGGCTTCATAAGCCTGCTTGACAGCGGCTTCCATGCGCTCACGCTCCTGCACGTACTCGCCGCGCAGATAGATGTAACAGGCGTGAGCCTGCATGGCGAAGGAAGCGATAAGGCAGCCTTCGATCAGCAATTGCGGATCGTGGCGCATGATTTCGCGGTCTTTACAGGTGCCGGGCTCGGATTCATCGGCATTGACCACGAGGTAATGCGGGCGATCCTTGACTTCCTTTGGCATGAAGGACCACTTCAGGCCGGTATTGAACCCTGCCCCGCCACGGCCGCGCATGCCGGAATTCTTCATGTTGGTGATGATCCAGTCGCGTCCGCACGACAGGATATCCTTGGTAGAATTCCATGCGCCGCGCTTCTTCGCACCCTCAAGGCCCCAATCCTGGAGACCATAGAGGTTGGTGAAGATACGGTCCTTATCCTGCAAGATACCAGTCTGGGCCATTACGCTTTTACCTCAGGGGCGGGAAAGTTGGGGATCTTGACCGGTTTGGCGGCCGAGCCGTCATAGAGCGCAGGATCGGTCAGCGACGTCACGCCACCGAGTGGCTCCGACGTATGGCGACCGTTGTAAGGGCCAGGCTTCGGTGACTTGCCAGCGGCAAAATCATCGATGATCTGGGCCAGATTTTCCGGCGTCAGGTCTTCGTAATAATAGTCGTTGATCTGGGCCATCGGCGCATTGGTGCAAGCACCAAGACACTCGACTTCCTGCCAGGTGAACTTGCCGTCAGCCGACAGCTTATCCTTTGCGCCGATTTTCGACTTACAGACGTGCATCAGGGCGTCAGAACCGCGCAACATGCAAGGCGTCGTGCCGCACACCTGGATCAAGGCCGCAGAGCCGACCGGCTCCAGCATGAACATGGTGTAGAAGGTGGCGACTTCAAAAACGCGAATCTGCGGCATGGCCAGCAGCTTGGCGATGGCCGTGATGGCAGGTTCGGAAACCCAGCCCTCCTGCTTCTGCACCAGCCACAGAATAGGGATCACCGCGCTCTGGCGGCGGCTTTCAGGATATTTGGCAATCCACCAGTTGGCCTTTTCCAGCGTTTCCGCGGAGAAGGTGAAACTGGCCGGTTGCTCCTTGGCGAGACGACGAACGGACATCAGGCCCCTCTACACATAATAACAGGCTGGGCTTTACACCCACAGCCAACGAAAGACAGTCGAAATATACGGCGCTTAACAGAAATCATCGTGTGGCCTCGTAACGGGCATTGCGCGCGACCCGCACGCGCTCCTGCGCAGCCGCCACGAAAGGCAGCCTGCGGGTGCCCAGCAGACCAACAAGCGCGACACCCAGCAGAACCATGCGGGCGGTCTCGTTCTCGAAATCAGGCCGAATCGTTGTCAGCACGCTGAAACCACCGACGCAGATCAGCATCGGCACCACAGGCAGGAAGAAATAGACCAGCATATCCGTGACATAGCCTTTGGAGCCGGCCGCATGATAGGGCCAGTTCGGGCGTGACAGATAAAGGCTAAGCCCCAGCATCGCGATCAGCAGGCCGCAAGCGATTAGGACACCGATCATCGATCGACCTCCCCGAACACGATATCGATCGAGCCCAGGATGGCCGACACGTCGGCCAGCAGGTGACCGCGGTTCATCCAATCCATGGCTTGCAGGTGCGCAAAGCCCGGCGCGCGGATTTTGCAGCGGTAAGGCTTATTGGTGCCGTCGGAGACCAGATAGACGCCGAACTCCCCCTTGGGAGCCTCGACGCAGGCATAGACCTCGCCTTCGGGCGTCTTGAAGCCTTCCGTGTAGAGCTTAAAGTGATGGATGAGCGCTTCCATCGAATTCTTCATTTCGGCGCGGCGCGGCGGCGTCACCTTGTGATCGGTCGAGAGGACCGGACCAGGCGTTACCTTAAGCTTATCAATACATTGCTGCATGATCTTCACCGATTCACGCATCTCTTCGACCCGGCACAGGTAACGATCCCAGCAGTCACCATTCTTACCAAGCGGAATGTCGAACTCCAGTTCAGCATAGCATTCATAGGGCTGCGACTTGCGCAGATCCCACTTCACGCCAGAGCCACGGATCATGACGCCGGTAAAGCCCCAGTCGAACGCCTGCTCCTTGGTGACCAGACCTATATCGACGTTGCGCTGCTTGAAGATACGGTTTTCGGTGATGAGCGACTCGATATCGTCAAGTGCCGGCAAATATTCCTTGCACCACAGAGCGATGTCTTCGATCAGTTCCAGCGGCAGGTCTTGGTGGACGCCACCGGGGCGGAAATAGTTGGCGTGGAGACGGGCGCCACAGGCGCGCTCATAAAACACCATCAGCTTTTCGCGCTGCTCGAAACCCCAGATCGGCGGCGTCAGGGCGCCCACGTCCATGGCCTGAGTCGTGGTATTCAGGATGTGCGACAGGATACGGCCGATTTCCGAGAACAGGACCCGGATCAATTGGGCGCGCTTGGGCACTTCAAGGCCGAGCAGCTTTTCGATGGCCAGCACAAAGGCGTGCTCCTGATTCATCGGCGCCACATAGTCGAGGCGGTCGAAGTAAGGCACGTTTTGCAGGTAGGTGCGCGATTCCATCAGCTTCTCGGTGCCACGGTGCAGCAGACCGATGTGCGGATCCACACGCTCCACCATTTCACCGTCGAGGTCGAGCACAAGGCGCAGAACGCCGTGGGCCGCCGGGTGCTGCGGGCCGAAATTGATCGTAAACTTGCGATCGTCATCGCCCTTTTCGACCGGAACAGGCGTCATACCATCTGCCATGAAATCAAACCCTTATCGATAACTCTTTACCCAGACCCAAAGGTCTAGACCTTTGCCTTCTCATCGCCCGGAAGCACGTATTGCGCGCCTTCCCATGGCGACAGGAAGTCGAACCTGCGGTATTCCTGTGTGAGCTTGACCGGCTCATAGACCACGCGCTTCTGCTCTTCATCATAACGCACCTCGACATGCCCGGTCATCGGGAAGTCCTTGCGCAGCGGATGGCCTTCGAAGCCATAGTCCGTCAGCAAACGACGCAGGTCGGGATGGTTGGAGAACAGCATGCCGTACATGTCGAAAGCTTCACGCTCGTACCAGTCGGCGTTCGGATAGACCGAACGAATCGACGGCACCGGCACGACCTCATCGGTCTGCACCTTGATGCGCAAACGAATATTCTGCGTCAGGCTCAGCAGGTGATAGACGACATCGAAACGACGCGCGCGTTTCGGATAATCAACGCCGCAGACATCGATCAACTGATGGAAGCGGTAAGGCTCGGCCCTCAGCTTCGCCATGACCTCAACAATACGCTCACGATCGACGGTTACGGTCAGCTCACCAAAGGCAAGCACCACTTCGTGAACGGCTTCCTTCAGATCGGCGTGAAGGCGCTCGGCGACGGCCTGTAATTTTTCAAGTGACATCAGCGTTCCCCTTAGCGACGGATGCTGCCGGTACGGCGAATCTTCTTCTGCAATTGCAGAAGGCCGTACAGGAGAGCCTCAGCGGAAGGCGGACAACCGGGGACATAAACATCCACCGGCACGATGCGGTCACAACCGCGCACGACACTGTAGCTATAGTGATAATAGCCGCCGCCATTGGCGCAGGACCCCATGGAGAGCACATAGCGCGGATCAGGCATCTGGTCGTAGACCTTGCGCAAGGCAGGTGCCATCTTGTTGGTCAGCGTGCCGGCGACGATCATCAGGTCAGACTGGCGCGGCGACGCGCGCGGCGCCATGCCAAAGCGCTCCATGTCATAACGCGGCATCGAGGCCTGCATCATTTCGACAGCGCAACAGGCGAGACCAAAGGTCATCCACATCAGCGAACCGGTGCGCGCCCAGGTGATGACGTCATCGGCGGAGGCGACAAGAAAGCCCTTTGTGTCAAGCTCGGCAGATACCTGCTCGAAGAACTTGTCGTGGACCGCGGGATCGTAACCTTCTACCGAAGAACGCCCGGCAGATCCGGCTGGCAGGATTATTCCCATTCCAGGGCTCCTTTTTTCCACACATAGATATAGCCGAGAAACAGTTCGACCAGGAAAGTAACCATCGACCAGAAAGCGACATGCATGCCGCCATTGGGCATATCGAACAGCGACACGGCCCACGGAAACAGGAAAGACGCTTCAAGATCGAAGATAATGAAGAGGATCGAGACGAGATAGAAGCGCACGTCGAATTTCTGGCGGGCGGAATCGAAGGCGTTGAAACCGCATTCATAGGCCGACAGCTTCTCACTGTCCGGCGCCTGCGGGGCTACGATCAATGCGCCAATCATAAAGACAAGGCCAAGAACCGTAGCGATGCCTATAAAGATGATGACGGGGAGATATTGCAGAAGGAATGCATTCATTAGGTCACCTCAACCCCTCAACTCACGGGAACAGACTCTATCACCCACCGCCCCGGGTAACCGTGGAGATGGACTCAATGTGTAGGCTATTAGACCAGTCTGTTCAAAGCTTCAAACCATTGCAGCGCAAAAAAACCTTCTTTCTCCCACTTTATTTCACTTTTTCGCCTAGGTTTTGAGATAATGCAAGTCACTCTCAATTAGAACCGTGTGCGCTCAACTTATCCAAAGATTTTGCCCCGCCAGCTGTCATTTTCTATTTTATGCGCTTGACACTTACCCGCCTGCCGAACTACTAAGCGCACCTTCCCTGAAGACAGCGGCAACGCAGACGGTTCTTGGGGAAAAGGGAATGCGGGTGTAGCTCAGTTGGTTAGAGTGTCGGCCTGTCACGCCGAAGGTCGCGGGTTCGAGTCCCGTCACTCGCGCCACCCTTGCTGAAGCAGCAACGGTGGCACCGCATTTCCCCATCTCATCTCCTTCATATGATTTAGCAGAGACCAAACACGCTTGTAGGGCGGCTCTATGCATCTCTACGCCCGAGATACGCAGACGGCGCTTCCCGTGTATAAGCCATTTTATTGGCTTGACACCCCTATTGCCCCGAACTACTAAGCGCACCTCTCCAATGACGAGCGGCAACGCTAACCGTCTGCGGATAAGGGAATGCGGGTGTAGCTCAGTTGGTTAGAGTGTCGGCCTGTCACGCCGAAGGTCGCGGGTTCGAGTCCCGTCACTCGCGCCACCCTTGCTGAATACAGCAACGGTGGCACCGCATTTCCCCCTCCGCCCGCATAGAGCTCTTCACCTGTCCGATCTCAAGTCTATCTGTAGGCTTTGATTCCTGTGCTCAGGGTTGAAACTCATGATGCCTGTGACGCTCTGCGGACATAATTAAGCCCTCTTTATTTTTGACTTTGTGGCACATTTTAGAGGCTAATTCCGTTCAAAGCCTTGCATGGCGCGCCAAAACGGCGTTTGCCATCTTTTACGCTGCTGAAATAAAGGTTAAAGGTGACCTCTCAGACTTCGCCGGCCGACATAATCGACACAGACCATGAGGGCCACAAGGCCTCACCTCCATCTCATCGTAATACAAAGCACCCCAGGGAAGCTTACCACATGCGCAAACACAAACTTCTGACCGCGACAGCCCTTAACCTCACCATGGGCCTGTTGGCCGTGGCCGGTATGAGCGGTCAGGCCCTGGCTGCCACCACGATTAATACGGCGACCATCGCGCCTGTCAAAACCTCGGTCGCGGGCGACCTGTCGGTTGATACAGCAGGCTCGATCACGGTGACCAGCGGGAACGCCATCACGGTTGATTCGAACAATTCGGTCACGCTCAAGGGCAAGATCGACATGCTGAAATCGGCCGCGGGCTCGACCGGCATCCTAATCGACGGCGGCCGCACCGGCAACCTGACGGTTTCAGCCAATATAACCGTCACCGACGATTACACGCGGGTTGATACAACGAAGGCTGCCGACGGCACCGCTGCGCCTGACGGTATTGTTGAAGCACCGTTCGCTGATTCGGTGACGCGCTACGGCATCCATTCAACCGGTACGACGCCGTTTATTGGTAATGTCATTGTCAACAGCGGCAACACCATCGCCGTAGATGGCAAAAATGCCTACGGCATTCGCTTTGAAAACAACATCCAGGGCAATTTCACCATGGATGGCACCATCACGATGAATGGTGACAACAATACCGCCGTCTCGCTTGAAAACGGCGCCACCGGCAATGTCTATCTCAGCGGAACGATCAACAGCTTTGGCAAGGATTCCAAGGGTGTCAATCTGGCCGGTGATTTCGGCGGCAGCGTCATTATTGACGGCGCCTATACCGGCACCGGTTACGCGACAACATCCGCCCTCTCCGCCGCCGGCCTGAAAACGGTTCTCGCGACACCGGAAGATCTTTACCAATCCGGCCCGCTGGTCGATATTTCTGGCAATCTGGCCAAGGGACTGCTGATCGGTTCAGCCGTGAAGCGCGATGAATCAACGAAAGTTCTTACAGATAATCCCGATCAGGATGGCGACGGCAATGCCGATTCGACTCAAACGACCGCAACATTGACCAATTATGGTTCTGCCCCCACCTTGCGCATCGCTTCTGGCGCGGCGGACATCACGCTTGGCGGCATTGTCTACGGTGCAACAGCGCTTAAGCCACCGGCCGTCAACTATGGCCTGCTTGTGCGCGGAACGATTAACGGCTCCGGTCTCTATCAGAAAGTCGATAATGTCGCCGTTCAATTGGGTGGACTCGGCCATGCCGTAACCATCGCCAATGGCATTGGTATCAACGGTATCGTATCCTCAACGGCCTACGGCGGCGATGCCACGGCGCTGTCTGTCCAGAGCGGCACGGCAACGCCGCTTCTCGATGTTCAGGGCACAATTCGTGGTACGGCGGCGTCTGCGACAACCGCCACCTCGACGACCACGAATGGCACCACGACCACGACCTATGCAACGGTTGGCAACACCACGGCCCGCGCCATCGATATTTGGTCGGACGCTAACCTGCCCAAGATCAATGTCGCTGTCGGTGGCGGCATCTATGCCGTCGCTACAGGCTCGACCGAACAGGCCGTGGCCATACGCGACCGGTCGAACAAGCTGACGAACATCACCAACAACAGCATCATCAGCGCCGCCATCACGGCCTCCGATGATAATGGCGACGGAAAGGCCGACGCCCTCATCAATAGCCCAATTGCCATCGACACCCGCGGCAATACGGCCGGACTAACCCTGACGCAAATCGACACCAACCCCACCGACAGCGACGCGGACAAGGCGATTGCCGCGCCCTATATCCGTGGCGACATCCTGCTCGGCTCGGGCAACGATTCGATTACGTCAAACGGCGGGCTGATTTCTGGCAATATTGACTTCGGTAACGGCGCCAATAGCTTTACGCTGTCAGGCGGCGCCGTTTATCTGGGCAAGGCGAGCAATGGCGCGACCGGGACGGTGGCGTTCGATCTGGCCAAGGGCACCGCTGGCTTCCTGGCCGGCACGTCGCTCAACCTGACCAGCTTCCACATCGGCGCGGAGAGCACGCTGTCGCTCTCGCTGGATACGACAAAGCCGACAACGCCGATTTTCACCAACACTGGCACGGCCGTATTCGATACCGGCGCAACGCTTAACGTAACCCTGAACAATCTGATCGTGACCCAGACGAAGTTCACGCTCATGACGGCGTCAAGCTTCTCATTGGGCAACGTGGTCACGACGGGGCTCGATGGTCACATCCCCTATCTTTACCACGCCGTCCTGACAACAAACGCCGGCAACACCGAGCTCTATGCCGACTTCCGACTGAAGAACAAGGAAGAGAGCAAGTTCTCCGACAACCAGTACTCGGCCCTGGCGCCGATCCTGTCTGTGGCCGCAAAAGATGCGGGCGCCACTAGCTCGCTGATGAGCCAGGTTACCAAGGCTGGCTTCGATCAGATATATAACCAGTATCTGCCTGACTATTCCGGCGAAAACCTGCTCAACCTGTCGCTTGGCGCCTCTTCGCTCAACCGGACTCTCGGGGCGCTCACCCTTGTGCCTGACAATAATGAAGGACAGTGGTGGCTGCAGGAGTATGGCTATCACACCAAAAGAGATTATGGGGATACGGCCGGCTTCAAGGCCACTGGCTTCAGCTTCGCCGGCGGTCGCGAACGCGAGGTCTACGGCAACCAGATGGTAGGCCTCTACATGTCTTACACCTCCGCCTCCCCGCTCGATACCTTTGCCATCGCCGCGGAAAAGACGGTCAATTCGGATGTCACGGTCGGTGGTTACTGGCGTTTGCGCACCGGCGCCCTCAAGTCATGGGCCCACGCCGGCGCGGGCTTTACGTCTTTTGAGACCACACGCAACATCCTGACCGATTCGGTCAACCATGTCGCTCACGCCAAATGGGACGGCTATTCCTACAGTGGCGGTCTTGGGGCTTCCTATGAGATCAAAGCTGGCCCCTTCAGCGTGACGCCGCAGGTTCTGGCCGATTATTACGCTCTCAGTGAAAAGAACCACAGTGAATCCGGTGGTGGCGATTACTTCGACCTTACGGTCGGCGAACGCAACAGCCACCTGCTCACCTCAACCGCCCTGCTGAACTTTAGCTACACCAAGCTCTTCGTGAAGCCTGAAATCTGGTTCGGTTATAAGCAGAACGTTTCGGCTGAACTGGCCGATACAGTCGCGGCCTTTACGCTTGCGGGCTCCACGCCCTTTACCCTTTCGGGCGGCGATATCGAGGGCGGCGGTCCTGTGGCAGGCTTCCGCATTTCGGCGGACAACCAGTACAGCTACTTCTCTCTGGAAGGCGAATACGAAAAGCAGGATACCTATTCCAACTACTCCATCGCCCTGCGGACACGCTTCCAGTTCTAGGAAACGTCACGACTTGCAAATTGAAAGCCGTCGTCTCATTATGGGACGGCGGCTTTTTCATGGGGGATATGATGCGCAACAGGGTTCGGCTGTGACTGAGCATCGGCTTGGCAGGTATTGCGCTCGTGGGCATTGCTGGCCTGTTTGCGCCCGTCCTGTGGCAAGGCGAAATGATCAATCCTTTCCGACCTCAAATTCTCGTGGCGACGCTTACGGCGCTGGCCGCATCCATTCTGCTGCGTGATAAGCTCCTCGTAAACCTGGCGATTGTTGTTATGACGCTGAACGCACTTCCAATGGGCGGACGCTTCATAACCATGCAGCGCCTTCCAGCGCCTGCTGGTGAGGCACATAATCGGATAAGCATCGTCTCAGCGAATGTGCTGTGCGATAATCGCGAGTTTGAGCGCGTTATGACCATGGTCCGACGAGAAAATCCGGACATTTTCGTCGCTGTGGAAACCTCTCCGCCATGGCTCGATGGTTTGAAACCCTTGAAACCACTCTATCCTTAACGCATGACACCGGATCTGGGCATCTTCGGATTGAGTGTGTATGCCAAAAGGCCTTTCACGGCGCATATCGAACATATTGGCCGGTCAGATATGCCTTTGGCAAAATTGCATTTTGATGACCTGATACTGTTCGTGGCGCATCCCATGCCACCAGCCACAAAAAGACTGACACAGGAGAATACTCACTATCTGGAAATCTTGGCCGAGCGCGTAAAAGCAACGTCCGGAAACGTCATCATCGCCGGTGACCTGAACACCACGCTATGGTCGCGCAATATGGCGCCGCTACTGGTCGAAAAAGTACAGTGGCCACATGGGTCCGGTCTAACGCATACCTGGCCGTCAGACGGGCTCTGGCTCGCCATACAGATTGATCACATCTTTGCCAAGAGTGCCGCGGCCGGGAGTTACAAGGTTCTGGAATCCGTGGGCTCTGATCATTATCCGGTGCGGGCGGATCTGAGCTTCTGACGAAAAAAGAATAATGGCCCGGAGCGGGTGCTCAGAGCCATTTAAAATCTGTGGTGGGCGATGACGGGTTCGAACCGCCGACCTACTCGGTGTAAACGAGCCGCTCTGCCAGCTGAGCTAATCGCCCCTTTCCACAGGGAGGCTCGGTTTGCCAATCTCGCTCACATAAGTCAAGAGGCGTTTCGTATCCAGTGATGAAACCGGTACGAAAACGCCTCTTGCAGAACATATAGCTCCGGGCTCGCCAGGCGAAACCGAAAACCTTAGCCGTTCAAGGCACCCTTGAGGCCTTCGCCGACGCGGAAGCGTGCGGTGACCGAGGCCGGGCGCTGCACGGTTTCGCCGGTGCGCGGGTTGCGGGCGGTGCCGGCTTCGCGCTTAACCGCGAGGAAGGTGCCGAAGCCCACGAGGCGTACATCATCACCCTTTTTCAGGGCGCCAACAACGCTATCGGTGAAAGCGTCGAGCGCCTTCTTGGCTTGATCTTTCGTCAGGCCAGCCTGATCGGCGATGGCGGCTACGAGTTCAGCTTTCGTCATTAATCTCTCTCCCTTACCCGTCTTGGGGTCAGTTGCTAAGCTTACCCTTAAGGACCTGGCTCTAAGCCGTGAGTCGTTAACGGGTGAAGCCGATAGAGACTACAATTTTCAGCGCCCGTCAAAGCAATAAATGCCGTTTATTGCACTGCAAACCGTGTTTTTTAAAGGGTTTGCGCGTTTTCACGTCCTTTTGACTGGTTATGTGACTCCTAAGGCATAAATTTCAGCGACAAAGACGTCACTTAAGCGCAAATCCCTTGTGGATAAGGGGAAGTGATTCTCTCGCTGCGAAACGTGCGAAGAACGTCGCAAAGACACAAAGCCCCGTCGGGCATACAGTCGCTATTGCCAAGTCAAGAGGACGTGGACGCGCACAAGCAAAAGGGGCCTGACGACATTGCCGCCAAACCCCACATTTTGATTAGCCGCTATAATCAGTGCGCCGTGGCCGCATCCGCATCATCAACCGGCGTCACCGCCGTGGCCACGATGACCGGCTCAATCCATTCTACCGGAACCAGCGGCTTGGTCAGGGCGTGCTTTAGCGCCTCTTCCACAAGTGACACAGGGATGATCTCAAGGCCGGATTTTACATTGGCCGGCAGATCGATCAGATCCTTCTCATTTTCCTTCGGTATTAGCACGGTCTTGATGCCAGAGCGCAGAGCCGCCAGCAGCTTTTCCTTGAGGCCACCGATCGGCAGGACACGGCCACGCAGGGTGATTTCCCCCGTCATGGCCAGATCCTTGCGGACCGGAATACCGGTCAGCACCGAGACCATGGCGACCGCCATGGCGACGCCGGCCGAAGGACCATCCTTAGGCGTGGCGCCTTCGGGCACGTGGACGTGGACGTCGGTCTTATCGAACACCGGCGGCAGGATGCCGAACTTCGGTCCCAGCGCCTTGACGTAGGAATTGGCCGCCGAAACGGACTCCTTCATAACGTCTTTCAAATTGCCAGTGACCTTCATCAGGCCCTTGCCCGGCATACGAATGGCTTCGATGGTGAGTATATCCCCGCCAAACTCTGTCCAGGCCAGACCTGTGACGATGCCGACCTGATCGACTTCATCCGTGGCGCCGTAGTGATACTTCTTCACGCCGGCATATTTGGCTAGACGCTCATCATCGATGGTGATCGACGGGACGTTTTCACGCGCCAGATCACGGATCGTCTTGCGCGCCAGATTGCCAAGTTCGCGTTCCAGCGAACGCACGCCCGCTTCGCGGGTATAATAGCGAATGAGATCGCGGATCGCCTCTTCTGGCACAACAAACTCTTCGCCGGACAGACCGTGTTCCTTCATCAGGTTCGGCAGGACGTGGCGCTTGGCGATCTCGACCTTTTCATCCTCGGTATAGCCGGGTATACGGATAATCTCCATGCGGTCGAGCAGCGGCTGCGACATGTTCAGGCTGTTGGCCGTGGTGACGAACATGATCTTCGACAGGTCGTAATCGACTTCGAGATAGTGATCGGCGAAGGTCGAGTTCTGCGCCGGATCGAGCACTTCAAGCAGGGCCGAAGCCGGATCGCCGCGCCAGTCATTGCCCATCTTGTCGATTTCATCGAGCAGGAAGAAAGCATTGGTCGTTTTGACCTTCTTCATGTTCTGGATGATCTTGCCCGGCATGGAGCCAATATAGGTGCGGCGGTGACCACGGATTTCCGATTCATCGCGCACGCCGCCCAGCGAAATGCGGACAAACTCACGATTGGTCGCCTTCGCGATCGACTTGCCGAGCGAGGTCTTGCCAACGCCGGGAGGGCCGACGAGACACAGGATAGGGCCCTTCAGCGTACCCATGCGGGCCTGGACAGCTAGATGCTCAAGGATGCGTTCCTTGACCTTTTCCAGACCGTAGTGATCGGCTTCCAGAATATCCTCGGCCTTCTTGAGGTCGATCGCCTTCGGCTTGGCGGCGCCCCAGGGTATGCTGAGCAGCCAGTCGAGATAGTTGCGCACAACCGTGCTTTCGGCCGACATGGGCGACATGTGGCGCAGCTTGTTGAGTTCGGCCATCGCCTTGGTGCGGGCTTCCTTCGAGAGCTTGGTGGCCTTGATCTTCTTTTCGAGATCAGCCAGTTCGTCCTTGCCTTCGTCCTGTTCGCCGAGTTCGCGCTGAATGGCCTTCATCTGCTCATTCAGATAATATTCGCGCTGGGTTTTCTCCATCTGGCGCTTGACGCGCGAGCGGATCTTCTTCTCGACCTGCAGGACAGAGATTTCGCCTTCCATCAGGGCGTAGATCTTCTCCAGGCGCTTGCTGACCGATAATTGCTCCAGCAAGGCCTGCTTGTCAGCGATCTTGACAACCAGGTGCGCGGCTATGGAATCGGCCAGCACGTCCGCGTCGGTGATCTCCGCGATGGCGTTGAGGCTTTCCGGCGGGATCTTCTTGTTGAGCTTGATATAGTTCTCGAACTGCTCGGCCACGGCGCGTTGCAGCGCTTCAGCGTCCGGACCTTCGGCCATCTGCGCATCAAGCGGATAGGCTTCTGCCTCATAATAGGTTTCGGTCGAGACGAAGCGCTTGATGCGCGCACGGCTCTTGCCTTCCACCAACACCTTGACGGTGCCGTCGGGCAGTTTCAGCAATTGCAGCACATTGGCCAGCACGCCGATTTCATAGATGGCGTCGGCTTCGGGATCATCATCGCCGGAATTCTTTTGAGTGGCGAGCAGAATTTGCTTGTCGCCCTTCATGACCTCATCGAGCGCCTGCACGGATTTCTCACGGCCAACGAACAACGGCACGACCATATGCGGAAAGACAACGATATCGCGCAGCGGCAGAACAGGAATGGTCAATACGTCTAACATGGGAACTCCTTCACAGACTCAGCCGCCGGTAGCTCTAAGTGTAAACCCTAGGCCCTCTCGCTCAACCGAGTCTTAAAATAAATCGCGCCGTTTGGGGGAATATACAGGGGATAAGTCCGCATCGTTCCATTTAAGCGCCTTGGACTGCATGTGGGATAGATTGAAAGAGTTTCAAGTTCTCAAGCAAAAACGCGGCCCTGTTTCCAGAGCCGCGCTTTACTTGCAATTAAAAATCAGGTCTTACGCCGCCCCGCCGCTACGCTTTTCAGCATAGATCAGCAGAGGCTGCGCGCGCTCTTCAATGACTTCGCCATTGATGACCACTTCCTCAACGCCCTGCATGGTCGGCAGTTCGTACATGGTCTCCAGCAGGATGCCTTCGAGGATCGACCGCAGGCCACGGGCGCCGGTCTTGCGCTGAATGGCGCGCTTGGCGACACCCATCAGGGCCTCGTCAGTGAAGTTGAGCGAGACGTTTTCCATCTCGAACAGGCGCTGATACTGCTTGATCAAGGCGTTCTTCGGCTCGGTCAGGATCTTGACCAGCGTCACTTCGTCGAGATCTTCCAGCGTCGCCAGAACCGGCAGACGGCCGATGAATTCCGGGATCAGGCCAAACTTCATCAGATCGTCCGGCTCGACATTGCGCAGGATTTCCCCGGTGCGGCGATCTTCCGGATCCTTAACCGTAGCGCCGAAACCAATCGACGTGCCCTTGCCACGGCCCGAAATGATCTTTTCCAGGCCGGCGAAGGCGCCGCCGCAGATGAACAGGATGTTGGTCGTATCCACCTGCAGGAACTCCTGCTGGGGATGCTTGCGGCCACCTTGCGGCGGCACGGAAGCGACCGTGCCTTCCATGATCTTCAGAAGCGCCTGCTGAACGCCTTCGCCCGACACGTCGCGGGTGATCGAAGGGTTATCGGACTTGCGGGAAATTTTGTCGACTTCGTCGATATAGACGATGCCGCGCTGGGCGCGTTCAACATTGTAATCAGCCGCTTGCAGCAGCTTCAGAATGATGTTCTCAACGTCTTCACCGACATAACCGGCTTCGGTCAGGGTGGTGGCGTCGGCCATGGTGAACGGTACATCGATGATGCGGGCAAGCGTCTGGGCCAGAAGGGTCTTGCCAGAGCCCGTCGGGCCGATCAGCATGATGTTCGACTTGGCCAGTTCGACGTCATTGCCTTTCTGGGCGTGGTTGAGGCGCTTGTAGTGGTTGTGGACGGCCACCGAGAGAACCTTCTTCGCCTGCCCCTGACCGATGACGTAATCATCGAGGACTTCGCGGATTTCCTTCGGGGTCGGCACGCCATCCTTGGACTTCACGAAGGCGATCTTGTGCTCTTCGCGGATGATGTCCATGCACAGCTCGACGCATTCATCGCAGATAAACACGGTCGGCCCGGCGATAAGTTTGCGCACCTCATGCTGGCTCTTTCCGCAGAAAGAACAATAGAGTGTGCTTTTGCTGTCGCCTGTCGCGGCTTTGGTCATATGCTTCTTCACCTCAAGTGGCGCAACGAACGACTCATATCATGTGAATCGCGCGTTCACCTTTACATGGCATCTTAGAACCTCAAGCCTTAACAAAGGCTAATTTTGGCACAGATACCCCCTATATAGGACCTATCCGGACGTATCTATGCACAGTTTAGACCACGTCTCAACCACGCAACGCCATCAACGGGTCGCTTAACTCTCTTTATATGGGATAAGAGACATAGATTGGAAGCCGCCCTTTTGCATTTGGGAATTTTTGCCGCATCATGATGAGAAAAAGCACCAAAACACCGGCCGATGCCAAGAAGGTCATCGCCTTCGATTTCGACGGCACCCTGACCTATACGGACAGCTTCATCGCCTTCCTCATGTCGAGCAAGGGTAACTTGCAAATCGCAAGCGCCCTCACCTTCCAACCCCGAATGTTGCTTGACTACCTTAAAACCAAGGATCGCGGCGCGCTGAAAGCCCGCTTACTTTACAAGCTGTTAGGCGATATTTCACAAGGCGATCTGGAAACCCTGGTCAAGGCCTTCGTCACCAAGACCGGCATGAGCCTGTTCCGGCCCGATGCGCTCAAGGCCTGGGAGCATCACGACCTGCCGGACCGCACGCGCGTCATCGTCACCGCCTCGCCCGACATCCTGGTGCGCCCTTTCGGCAAACTGATCGGCGCTGATCGCGTGATCGGTACGCGCCTCAAGTTTTCCGCCGCCGGAACATTATTACCCGAACTCGATGGCCTGAATTGCCGCGGCGAAGAAAAGATGTGCCGCCTACGCGCCACCTTCGGTGAGTCGTTCGATCTCGATTCGGCTTATGGCGACACCGCCGGCGATACCGAAATGCTGGCCGCCGCCACCCAAGGCCACTATCGCGTCTTCACGCAGAAGCCATAAAAAAGAGCGGCGCAGTCACCCGCGCCGCTCTGATTTTAATTGGGATTGAAAGCTTAGGAAGCTTCCTTGCCGCTCTCGGCATCGGAACGCTTTTCGTAAACGTGGTCGATCAGACCAAATTCTTTGGCTTCCGCCGCCGTCAGGTAACGGTCGCGGTCCAGGGTCTTTTCGATGGTTTCGTAGGTCTGACCGGTGTGCTTGACGTAGATTTCGTTGAGCAGCTTCTTGGTCTTGCGCATATCCTCAGCCTGGATCTCGATATCCGAGGCCATACCACGCGCGCCACCCGAGGGCTGGTGCACCATGATCTTGGAATTCGGCAGAGAGATACGCTGACCGGCCTCACCGGCTTGCAGGATAAGCGAACCAGCCGAAGCGGCCATGCCCATGCAAACGGTCGAAACGGGCGATTTGATGTATTGCATCGTATCGTAGATCGCCAGGGCGGAGGTCACCTGACCGCCGGGCGAATTGATGTACATCGAGATTTCCTTCTTCGGGTTTTCCGACTCAAGGAACAGAAGCTGGGCGCAAATCAGGCTGGCCATACCGTCTTCAAACGGACCGGTCAGGAAGATGATGCGTTCTTTCAGCATACGGGAGAAGATGTCGTATGAGCGTTCTCCGCGGCTGGATTGCTCCACAACCATGGGCACGAGGTTCATGGTCAGATGGTCTATAGGGTCGCGCATCACGAATCCTTATCTGGAAAAAATATCAAAGCCTGGCCGCAGATATAGGGCTAAATATCTTAACCGTAAGTGGATGCGTCCCAGCCTTGTCTTATGTATTCACCATTGTCATCAAAACAATAGCGGCAACGCGCTCAACTTGGCAAGTTACCCACAGGATTTCAAGTGGCGATTAGATTGCGCCGGATTAGCCCAAACTATTTAGAAACGTGCGGCGCCTTCGAATCACGGCCGGTTTCGTCAACGCCCTTGCCGTGGGTGTCGCCGCTGCCGGTCTGACCTTTCGGCAGACGCCCCTCCTGAACATTATTACCTTCGGACGAGTCTTCGCGTTGCGAAGGATGGGCCGTATCCGTCGGCGCACTGCGATGCGCCGACGGGTTCTTCCCGGAAACCTGCTTGGATGTCGACATGGTGAGTTCCTCTTTGCTTGTCAGGCAAGGAGGCACCGTCATCGTGTCAAAATGAAATACGGAATGCTATTTTGCCTGACCGGTACTGCAGTCGATCTTATTGCACATCTTCGTCTGCATCCGGTTCTGGATCTCTGGCATCAATTCCATCATGACTTGCGTCGTCTTCGGAATGAGTAAGGGAGTCTTTTTGGTGATCGACTGCCCGACCGGGCTTTCATAGAAAGCGACCATCTGGATCAGCTCATCCTCGGTAAAGGCGTCGGCATAGATCACAGAGAGTTTGTCGATATAGATAGGCGTAATTTCCGCCATCGTCTCGACAGCGGCATCCGTCGCCATCTTACTTTGTTCAGAGGTCAGGCCCGAGTTTGCGCGTTGTTGCTCGGCAAGCGCCGGCAGCATCGACTGCATCATGCTGCCGATCAGCTTATCCATCTCGATGGATTTGAAATAGCGCTTGATCAGCACAACCTTGCGGGCCGTCACCGCGTCTTCCACGGCGGGCGTGGCAGGATTTTGCGCCATGGCGGCGACAGGCATAACCGCCAGAAAAGACACGCTTGCCAGACAAATCACGAATTTACGCATTAGGTTTCCCCCTCTTGATGAACGCCACCTGTGGTAGCTCGATCCACTTAAGGTGGCAATAAAAAAAGAGGCCCCTTTCGGAGCCTCTTTCATGTAACTTTTGATTCGAAAGCTTACGCTTCTTCCTCTTCTTTAAGCAGGTCTTCCTTGCTGATCGGCTCTTCCTTCACGGTAGCGAGCGAGAAGATCAGATCGCAGACCTTTTCTTCGTAGATCGGCGCGCGGATCTGAGCGGCGGCGCCGGGGTTCTTCGTATAGAATTCAAAGACCTGACGCTCCTGGCCCGGATAGTTGCGGGCTTCCTGCATGATGGCCTGATTGACTTCCTGATCGGTGACCTGGACGTTCTGGCGGGTGCCGATTTCGGCGAGCACCAGACCGAGGCGCACGCGGCGCTCAGCGATCTTCATGTACTCGTCCTTCAGTTCGGCTTCCGACTTGCTGGCGTCTTCTTCGGCAAGCTGGCCATTGGCCTTGTCCTGCTCAACCTGTTGCCAGATGCCCTGGAACTCAGCTTCCAGCATACGCTTGGGCAGTTCGAAGCTGTGCTTCTCGTCAAGGATATCCAGAAGGGCGCGCTTCATCTTGAAACGCGAAGCCTGACCGAACTGCTGTTGCAGTTGCGTCTTCAGGATGTCCTTCAGGGCTTGCAGGCTTTCCAGACCAAGGCTCTTGGCGAGTTCGTCATCGGCTTCGCCTTCCTTCGGCGAAAGGATGTCCTGAACGGTCGTCTCGAAGGTCGCGGCCTTGCCTGCCAAGTTGGCGGCGCCGTAGTTTTCCGGGAAGGTGACGTTGAGCGTCTTCACTTCGCCCTTCTTGGCGCCGATCAGTTGTTCTTCAAAACCCGGGATAAACTGGCCCGAACCGATGATCAGCTCGGCGCCTTCGGCCGAACCACCTTCAAACAGTTCGTCGCCCAGCTTGCCAACGAAATCGATGATCAGCTTGTCGCCATCTTCCGCTTTCGGGGCGGCCTTGCCCTTGCCCGTCTTGGCTTCGAATTGCTTCGATTGCGCGGTGACGGTCTTGAGGGCTTCGTCGATATCGGCTTCGGTCGGCTCGTAGACCGGACGGGTCAGTTCGAGCGAGGCAGGCTCAACCGGCGTGAAGATCGGCATCATTTCGACAGCGATTTCATAGGCCAGGTCAGCCTTGCCTTCGATCACGCCTTCGATGTCGCCGATCGGCTTCAGTTCGGGCTGGCTGGCGGGACGGATGTTGGCATCCTTCATCGCCTGCTCGGTCGTGGCATTCAGCGTTTCCTGAATGATTTCGCCCATCAGTTCCTTGCCGTACAGCTTGCGAACGTGATTTTGCGGCACCTTGCCAGGGCGGAAGCCCTTGATGTTCATCTTGGGCGCGATTTCCGCGATCTTGGCGTCCAGTTTTTGGGTCAACTCGCCCTTGGCGATGGTGACTTCGAGGACGCGGCTCAGGCCTTCATTCAGTTTTTCAACGACTTGCATCGATCAGTTACCTTATGCCGATTGGTCCCTGACCTTGCGTCAGGCCCGCACGGGCGGTTAAAAATAGAAACAAGCGCCCCTGCGGAGGCACGGGCGCCAAAAGATGAGCCCTTATGGCATGATTGCGGGTCAGGTCAACGGTTATGTAAGGCGTTCAGGTGGGTTTGTCGGAAATTTCATGCTTGCAAGCCCATACTCACTGAGCCTCAGTGAATTTTTACAAGTTCGCGGATAGCTTGGCTGACTGACCTTCGGAGATCTGCACGTGCGTAACACCCTGATCCTGTTTTTCGCCCTAGCTTCCTGCAGTCTGGCCGGATGTGAGAAAGCAGCGCCCAAGCGCCAGGAAGGCATAGATCCGACCTTTGAAGGCTCGGACAACGAGAAGCGCACCATGGCGGTCGAAGCGGCCCTGATCGCCGCCAATCCCGGCCTCGCCGTGCGCAAGGATCGTGAACTAATCATCATGCACAAGGAAGAGGCGGTCACCAGCTACATCAACGATCCCAAGGGCTGCGAGCGCTATTTCCTGACTGGCGTGCTCAAGCTGCGCGGCAAGGATGGCGAGCTTTATCCGGTCGCCGGCGTGACCTGCCATTTCGCCAATGCCGAAAATACCTACCTCGTCTTACCCAACAGCGATAAATATCTGGTGCGCGAAGAGGCTTCGGTCTCGCCAGATGGCCGCATCCTTGCTTCCGGCTTTGACCGCGCCGACGAGACGCAAGGCTCGCTCGCCCTGGCCAACTGGCCCAAAATCCGGGACGTGGTGATCTTCCCAGCGCACTGCAAAGGCATGGCCTGGCAGGACGACACCCACTTTACCGCGACCTGCTGGCACAATGAAGGGCCTAACAGCTCAAACCCTTACGACAGCTTCGCCTATTATTTCACCGCGCGTATCGAAAAGGACGCCACGGGGAAATGGCAAATGCGGGCGACGCAATGGGTGGACCGCGATACCCTGGCGCCCAAGGCCGTCAACAAACCGAATTACCACTTCACGGCGGAGCCCCCGCCGGCACCACATTTCGAAAAAGAAAGCTAGAGCTTTACCGGCTCTTCCACGTCAAGCTGGCCTTCCCACTTGGCGATGACGGCCGATGCGACGCTGTTGCCAAGCACGTTGGTAGCCGAGCGTCCCATGTCGAGCAGGTGATCGACACCCAGCACAAGGGCGATCCATTCCGCCGGCAGGCCAAAATAGGCCAGGGTCGCCATGATAACGACCAGCGAGGCGCGCGGCACACCGGCGATGCCCTTGGAAGTGATCAAAAGAAGGAACAGCATCATGATGATCTGAGCGGTGGTGAACACCACGCCATAGGCCTGCGCGATAAACAAAGTTGCGAAGGTGCAGTAGATCATCGAACCATCGAGATTGAACGAATAGCCTAGCGGCAGCACGAACGACACGATCTTGCGCGAAATGCCGACGGTCGGCAGACCTGCCAGCAGCTTAGGGTAAGCCGCTTCCGAACTGGCGGTCGAGAAAGCCAGCAGGGTCGGCTCGCGGATAACGCCCAGCACCCGCAGCATACGGCCGCCGAGGAACAGGAAGCCCAGCACGATCAGCAGCGCCCACAGAACACCCATGGCGCCATAGAAGCCCGCCATGAATTTGGCGTAGGTGACCAGAATAGGCAGCCCCTGTTCGCTGACTGTCTTGGCCAGTGCACCGAAAATAGCGAACGGTGCAAATTTCATCACCACTTCGGTGACCTTGAGCATGATGGCCGAAGCCTCTTCCGCCAGTTCCATAACCCGCGGGGATTTCTTTTCCAGCATCGAGATCGCCGTACCGACGAAGACCGCGAAGACCACAATCTGCAGGATTTCGTTGTCGGCCATAGCCTTGATGATCGAGGACGGGATCAGGTGCTCAACGAATTTCTCCAGCGTGAAGCCTTCGGTCGACGGCACCTTAATCGCTTCGCCCACGACCTGAAGATTCATGCCGACGCCGGGCTTGAGCCATTCGACCATCATAATACCAATCCCGAGCGACACCAACGACATGAGCAGAAACCAGCCCAAAGACTTCAGACCGACGCGGCCGACCGAGGCGGCGTCTTCCATGTGGCCGATGCCGGCGATCAGTGTGAAAAGCACCAGAGGTGCAATGATCATCTTGATCAGGGTGATGAAAATCTTGGTCAACAAACCATAGATCATGGTCGCGGTCTTGAGGTTTTCCGGGCTCAGATATTCGTTGCTGGCCCAGCCCGCTGCGACGCCCGCAACCATGGCGAAGAGAATGAATAACGCAAACTTAGACTTCATGACGGCAGGCCCCATAGCAGATTCAGGCCGCGACTATTGAACGCCCGCCGTCAGATACGCAACACCTAAAGCGCGGCGACTTCAGCCAGGGCGCCATCAATCAACGCTTGTTTCTGGTCAGGACCGAGCAGCAGGCCATCGGCGCTACAAGAAAATCCATCACCGCATTGATGGCATTTCGCAACGCATGCTGACCTTGACTCTGAAATCGCTGCAAGCCGCTGGACGGCTGACACGAATCGTTTTCCGACGATCCCGCCGCGCGTCGACTATGAACGGATGTCGCTCGGCGAGAGTCTGTGCCCCGCCCTCATTGTTCGATTGGGTCATGCAAAACCAGGCCGCTATCGAAGCCACAGCGCCGCATATTCGATAAAATCATGAGAAATAGCTGGTGCGGATGAGAGGACTCGAACCTCCACGCCTTGCAGCGCTGGAACCTAAACCCAGTGCGTCTACCAGTTCCGCCACATCCGCATATCAGCTTCTATTGGTCAGGCACCTGAGGACGCAGGCCTGAGGGGGCGCTGTCTGAAGCAAAGATCGGGCGGCGTCAAGCACGGTGATGGCGGAAGGTGTGAAAAAGTCCGAGATCAGGGTCATACGATTGTCATGAACCGTACCTAATGCTGCACGGCAACAAGCATGCATATTTTTCGCGCACTTTCGCGCGATGGACGGCCATTTAATTGCAAATGTAACGGCATTTCGCGCTTTGAGATAGCTCTCCTGCCGAGTCGGGTAAATTTTCTCTTTATATGTGGCCAAATCGCGCTAAAACACATTTTCTTTTTGAATTTGCCGCAGCCAAGCGCTAAAGGCGCAATACCTGACGTTCACGCATCGTAATCAAATTTTACAGCCATGTGAGATCACGCGCTGGAAATGAGCTTGCATTCTTGCGCAATGCAAACAAGTTACGGGACTGAACGGTCTGCTAGTTTTATGGATAGCTCATGAAAAAGATAGAAGCCGTCATCAAGCCCTTTAAGCTCGACGAAGTGAAGGAAGCCCTTCAGGAAATCGGCGTACAAGGCATGACCGTCCTGGAAGCCAAGGGATATGGCCGCCAGAAAGGACATTCCGAACTCTACCGGGGTGCGGAATACGTTGTTGATTTTCTGCCGAAAATCAAAATTGAACTGGTTGTTGCTGATGACCTTGCACCGGCTGCCCTGGAAGCCATCCAGACGGCTGCCCGCACAGGCAAAATTGGCGATGGCAAGATTTTTGTGAGCGATGTCCTTGACGTCGTTCGCATCAGAACCGGGGAATCCGGACCGCAGGCGGTCTAATCGACCACCGGCGTTTCGCCTCTCCCATACTTTTTAATCTACAGGCTTAAATGGGGCGTCAAATATGACCGCAGCAGACATTCTCAAGCTCATCAAGGAAAAGGACGTCAAGTATGTTGACGTTCGCTTCTCCGACGTTAAGGGCAAACTCCAGCACGTGACCTTCGACATCGACTTGGTCGATGAAGAATTTCTCGATGACGGCACCATGTTCGATGGTTCGTCGATCGCCGGCTGGAAGGCCATCAACGAATCCGACATGAAGCTTCGCCCTGATCTGAAGACGGCCTATATCGACCCCTTCTATCAGCAAACCACGCTGTTCATGTTCTGCGATGTCGTGAACCCCGACACCAACGAGCCTTACAACCGCGACCCGCGTTCGATCGCCAAGAAGGCCCTCGCCTATACGCAATCGGCCGGTGTGGGCGATACGGTTTACTTCGGTCCCGAAGCTGAATTCTTCATGTTTGACGACGTGCGCTGGTCGATCTCGCCGGACAACACCGGCTACGCCTTCGACTCGGTCGAACTGCCGCACAACTCCGCCAAGGTTTACGCCGAAGGCAATATGGGCCACCGCCCTGGTCCTAAAGGCGGCTACTTCCCCGTCAACCCGATCGACTCGGCGCAAGACATCCGTGGCGAAATGCTCTCCGTCATGGGCGAACTGGGCATGGAACCCGAAAAGCACCACCACGAAGTGGCGCCGGCCCAACACGAACTGGGCCTGAAGTTCTCGGACATGCTGACCATGGCCGACCGCACGCAGCTCTACAAGTACGTCGTTCAGAACGTGGCTCACGCCTACGGCAAGACCGTGACCTTCATGGCGAAGCCGATGTTCGGCGACAACGGTTCGGGCATGCACGTTCACCAGTCGATCTGGAAGGACGGCAAGCCGCTCTTCGCCGGCGACAAGTACGCCGGTCTGTCGGACCTCTGCCTGTGGTACATTGGCGGTATTATCAAGCACGCCAAGGCCATCAACGCCTTCTCGAACTCGACGACCAACAGCTACAAGCGCTTGGTTCCGGGTTATGAAGCTCCGGTCAAGCTGGCCTATTCGGCCCGCAACCGCTCCGCTTCGATCCGTATTCCGTGGGTGTCGTCGCCGAAGGGCAAGCGCCTCGAAGCCCGCTTCCCCGATCCGATGGGTAACCCTTACCTGACCTTCACCGCCCTGCTGATGGCTGGTCTCGATGGTATCGAGAACCGTCTTGATCCGGGCGCACCCGCCGACAAGAACCTGTATGATCTGCCGCCCCAAGAGCAAAAGAACATCCCGGAAGTCTGCGGTTCGCTCCGTGAAGCTCTGGAAAACCTCGACAAGGATCGTGCCTTCCTCAAGAAGGGCGGCGTGATGGACGACGATTTCATCGACTCCTACATCGAACTGAAGATGGAAGAAGTGATGAACCTCGAACTGCGTCCTCACCCGATCGAATTCGAGATGTATTACAAGTGCTAATCTGAAACTCCTGTCGCACGACATCAGATTCTGTTATAGGCCGCCCTTGATGGGGCGGCCTATTTCGTTAGCGTGACATGGCGTTCATTCCGGACGGCAAATTTCATAATTTGTTTGATTTATTTTAATTTCAATTGATACAATTATAGTTTCAATCGCAATGAATTAAAAACGCGCCCATTTTCGGTTGTTTCCCGCCATTCCGACACATAAATGACGCAAACCGGCCAGCAAGCCCCGTTGACGCTTCGTTAACCTCACAATCCTCTTTGCGATGCCTTGAAGTCGCTGCACTGTGAGCATGTGCAATATCCGCTATCCAAGGGGGATACTTTGAAAACGTGGATCAAACTCTCGAGAGCCATCGCTGCGGCGGCAACTCTCATGCTGGTGGCACCCGCCGCCGGTCTCGCCCTGGCTCAGGACGCCGCTCCGGCGTCGGCTGAAGCTGTAACCTCGGCAGCCGCTTCTGTTGAAGAATCGGCCGCTGCACCCGTAGCAGCTGCGGAAGCGCCCGCCCCGACCCTCCTGGCCTCACAAAAGGTTCTGGCACTGGACGGCGCTGACACAACCTACCTTATCTTCTGTACCGCCATGGTGCTGATGATGACCCTGCCGGGTCTGGCGCTCTTCTACGGCGGTATGGTACGCCGTAAGAACGTCATCGCCACGGTTACACAATCCGTCGCCGTGACCTGCGTGGTCGCTATCGTCTGGTGGGTGGTCTCCTATTCGATGGCGTTCGGAACAGTTTCAACAGCTATGTTCGGCATTCCTGCCGAAACCTTGAACCTGTTCTTCGGCGGTTTCGACAACATCATGCTGAAAGCGGTCACACCGGAAACGGCCTATGCCGCGACGGCAAAGGTTCCGGAATTCACCTGGATTTCCTACCAGATGACCTTCGCCATCATCACGCCCGCCCTGATCACGGGTGCGTTTGCTGAGCGCGTGAAGTTCTCCGGCCTGCTGCTGTTCATGGTCCTGTGGAGCATCTTTGTCTACGCCCCGATCTGTCACATGGTCTGGGCTGGCGGCATCATGTCCCAGTGGGGCGTGCTCGATTTCGCCGGTGGCGCTGTCGTTCACTGTAACTCCGGTGTTGCCGGCCTCGTCGCCGCCATCTTCCTGGGGCGCCGCAAGGGCTACGGTACGGATTCCATGCCTGCCAACAACCCCATCTACATCATGATCGGCGCTTCGCTGCTGTTCGTGGGCTGGATCGGCTTCAACGCCGGTTCGGAATGGTCAGGCGACGCGATCGCTTCGGCCGCTCTGCTCAACACCATCCTGGCTACCTGCGTTGGTGGCGTGTCCTGGAAGATCGTTGAGTGGATCTTCCGCGGCAAGCCTTCGCTGATCGGTATTCTGTCGGGTATGGTTGCCGGCCTCGTCGTCATCACCCCGGCTTGCGGCTTCGTCAATCCGACGGGCGCTATGATCTGCGGTCTCTTCGCTGGCCCGGTCTGCTATCTGTCGGCGGTCTGGATCAAGAAGCTGCTCGGCTACGACGACTCCCTCGACGCTTTCGGCATCCATGGTGCCGGTGGCTTCCTCGGCGCCGTTCTGACCGGTTGGCTGGCTGACCCCAAGATCAACGCTCTGGGTGCAAACCACGACGTTCTGGTCCAACTGAAGGGCCTCGCCCTGACGATCGTCTGGTCGGCTGTTGGCACCTTCATCATCCTGGTCATCTGCAAATTCACGACGGGTCTCCGCGTGACGGCAGAGCAGGAAGAAGCCGGCCTCGACTCATCGCTTCATGACGAAGTGATGGATCACTAAAACTAAAAAACTTTAACAGTTGCACAAACAGAGACGGGACATCCTTAACGGATGTCCCGTTTTTGTTTAGGATTACGCCATGTTCCGAACACAGTCAGTGTATTTTTAGCACACAGTTGTGTTTTGCGGCCACACCCCTTGGAGGGATGTCATAAATATGTAATCTAACCCTGCGTCATAATAAATTTTTACCATAATTGGCGCGGGAAACGCTTCGGACGGGGTTTGGCACACAAACTCTATCTGAGGACACAATAATGAAAAAAATGCTCCTGGCCGCTACGGCCCTTATCGCCGCCACCGCTTTTGCCGGTTCGGCTTCCGCCACCACTGAATTCGCCGGCGGTACAATCAGCTACAACGTTTCCGCCACCAGCGATTACGTCTTCCGCGGCTTCACCCAAACCGACGGCGACCCGGCCATCCAAGGCGGCGTCGACTACAGCCACGGCATGTTCTACGTGGGCGGCTGGGCCTCGAACGTTGATTTCGCTGATTACGAACTCGACCTCTATGCCGGCGTCAAGCCGACCTATAAGGACTTCACGTTCGATCTCGGCGCCATCTACTACAATTACAATGACAAGGCCCTCGATTCGACTGAACTGAAGGCTGCCGTCAGCCACCCGCTCTACAAGGGTACTATCGGCGCTGCCTACTTCCACAATGTCGATTTCGATGACACCAACTATTACGAAATCAACGCCTCTTATCCTCTGACATCGAAGCTTAGCGTCTCGGGCGCACTGGGTGAACAAAAAGCGACGGGCTCCAAGTACACGACCGGCAATATCGGCCTGACCTATGCGATCACGCCAGTGTTTGCTATCGACGGTCGATTCTCCGACACCAATATTCCCGAAGCTTCCTCTGAAGCCGCTAAGTCGCGCTTCATCGTCAGTGTGAAGGCCGCTTTCTAAGCGAATCTTTCAACTGAACGGATATGGGCCGTGCGTTGTTTAACGCACGGCCCTACCTCTTTTCTGCATGCAATTAAGTTACACTGAGGACTACCTGATTTCTTTGAACTTTTTGATTGCATAAATATGACATCCGGCCTGAAATTTGATAAAAACACTTACGCTTAAAGTGCTTAGGCCTACGCACACGGTTGGCGCCGACGGTCTTTCGGCCTCGCAAATGACGTGGCAAATATACATCAAAGCGTTGCTAAGTGACATAGGGGACTTTGCTCACCCTAAAAACTTGCTACATTAACTCAGGTTTTACCGACACACTTCAAACACCACGCTGGCCGGACGTCGTTTCTCCGGCACAACAACTGAACTGGGATATAATCATGAAAAAGACTCTTCTTGTCGCCGCTGTCGCCATCAGCGCACTTTTCGCCGGCGGAGCTGCATCGGCTCAGGAAGCCGGCAAGCTCAGCTATAACCTGGCTGTCACGAGCAACTACGTTTGGCGCGGCGTCACTCAAACCGACGACAACGCAGCCTTGCAGGGCGGCGTTGATTACAAGAAGGGCACCTTCTATGCAGGCGTCTGGGGTTCGAACGTTGATTTTCCTTACGGCGACGGCAAGGCTTCGACTGAAGTTGACCTGTACATGGGCCTGACCCCTTCGGTCGGCGATTTCAATTTCGATTTCGGTGCTATCGCCTATACCTACCCAAGCTCGGGCGGTGACACGATCAGCGAACTGAAGGCGGCCGTCAGCCACTCGATGGGCAAGGGCGCTATCGGCGCTGCCATTTATCTCGACACCGAAACCCTCGAAGAGCCTTATTACGAAGTGAACGCTTCGTACCCGATTTCCGACAAGTGGTCGGTTTCGGGCGCCCTGGGTCAATACGAAGCCTACGGCTACACCACGAAGAACATCGGTGTTACCTACGCTATCAACAGCACGTTGGGTCTTGACCTGCGTTGGGCTGATGCGTCGAAGCAACCTTCGACCTTCGCCGCCACGCTTAAGGCCGCTTTCTAATTCTAAGCCTGACCAAGGGCAAAGAAATAGCTGGCCGCGAACCTTCGGGTTCGCGGCCTTTTTTTTTATTGTGGGTCGCCTCTTGCATCTTTATGAGGGAAGGCCGAATCACTACATGTTGACCTTATGACTTCCAGTACCCTGCCCTCTCTTTTTGGCGATGAGCCCGAAAAGCCTGCTGCTTCTGAAGCCGCATCGCCTCCTGCTGTGCCGGCTTCCGCGCCTGAAAAGGCCCTGAAAGCGCCCGAACCCGCCAGGCCACACGAGCCGTCTATCGTTGACGCCGGTTATGGCGCCTCCAGCATTGAGGTGCTGGAAGGTCTGGAGCCTGTGCGTAAACGCCCCGGTATGTACATCGGCGGCACCGATGAAAAAGCCCTGCACCATCTCTTCGCCGAGGTGCTCGACAATGCCATGGACGAAGCCGTGGCCGGTCATGCCAAGGCAATCTGGGTCGAGCTCGACAAGGACGGCTACCTGAGCGTACGCGACGATGGCCGCGGCATCCCGGTAGATCCCCACCCCAAATATCCCGGCAAATCGGCGCTCGAAGTCGTCATGACCATGCTGCATTCCGGAGGCAAGTTCTCCGGCAAGGCCTATGAAACCTCAGGCGGCCTCCATGGGGTCGGCATTTCGGTCGTCAATGCCCTGTCCGAAAAACTCGAAGTCACAGTATGGCGCGATGGTTTTGAATGGCGCCAGAGCTTTTCAAAAGGTCACAAGCTGACAGATGTAGAGCAGGTCGGCCCGTCAAAGAAAAAAGGCACGCTCGAACGCTTCCTGCCCGACCCAGAAATCTTCGGTGCCGAGGCCCGCTTCAAGCCCGCACGTCTTTACCGTATGGCCAAGGCGAAGGCGTACTTGTTCCGGGGCGTGCAGATCTTCTGGAAGTGCGCAGCAGAACTTATACAGGATCAAACCCCGGCCGAGGACAAGTTCTACTTCCCCAATGGCCTTGCCGATTACCTGGCTGAGCGCGTCAAGGATACCGAAACCCTGGGCGACATCTTCTCGGGTCGTGTGGAACGTAAAGGCGAGGCCGGCGCGGTCGAATGGGCCGTAGTGTGGTCGGGCGCCGGTTTTGGCGAGCATGATGGTTTTTGCCAGAGCTATTGTAATACCATCCCGACACCCGATGGCGGCACTCACGAAGCCGGCTTGCGTGCTGCCCTGACGAGATCGCTTAAAGGCTACGCCGAAATGACCGGCGACAAGCGCGGCGGCCTGATCACCGCCGAAGACGTCGCCGCCTATGCCGGCATTGTCATCTCGGTCTTCATTCGCAACCCGGAATTCCAGGGGCAGACCAAGGACCGCCTGTCATCAAGCGATGCGCAGAGACTGGTGGAGAAGGCGCTGGCCGATCCGTTCGATCACTGGCTGACCTCAGCCCCCAAGCAGGCCGACCGCATCCTCCAGTTCATCGTCGAACGCGCTGAGGAGCGTCTGAAACGCCGCAAGGACAAGGAAGTCCAACGCGCCTCCGCCACACGCAAGCTCCGTCTGCCGGGCAAACTGTCAGATTGCGCCCGTCAGGACGCCATAGGCACCGAACTGTTCATCGTCGAAGGCGATTCGGCCGGCGGTTCCGCCAAGCAGGGCCGCAACCGCAACACCCAAGCCATCCTGCCCTTGCGCGGCAAGATCCTTAACGTGGCCTCAGCGACTGGCGATAAAGCCCGCCAGAATGCCGAACTGTCCGATCTTGGCCTGGCTCTTGGCGTGCAACCTGGCGCCAAGTTCAAGGACACCGATCTGCGGTATGAGCGCATCATCATCATGACGGATGCTGACGTCGACGGTGCGCACATCGCTTCGCTGCTCATCACCTTCTTCTATCGCACCATGCCAGGTATTATCCGTAACGGTAATCTGTTCCTTGCCATGCCGCCGCTGTATCGTTTGAGCCATGGCGGCAAGACCTTCTATGCGCGTGATGATGCCCACCGTGCCGAGCTCATCGCCAAGGAATTCAAGGGTAAGAAGCCTGAAATCGGCCGTTTTAAGGGCCTCGGTGAAATGATGGCGTCCCAGCTCAAGGAAACCACCATGGACCCGAAGACGCGGACGCTGGCTCGCGTAACCCTGCCGCACGATGAAGAAGACGTGCAAGATCTGGTCGAGACTTTGATGGGGCGTAAGCCGGAACTGCGCTTCCGCTATATTCAGGACCACGCTGAATTCGTCACCGATGATCTCGATGTCTAGGCGCGCCTCAAGAAAAGCCTGTTAATTACTGGAAATTCTGTTATCAGACACGCACGCGCCGCAATCTGGCGCGTGTTCGTTTATGCGTCCCGTGGCTTCACGCCCGCCGGCATAAACGACGGCTGCCCATCCCCGGCGCTCAGATTGGCGCCCTTTTATTCCATTCCTCCCAAGAAGGCTTGTCAGGACGTGGAACGATTTGAAGAGTGTCATGACGAAATTTACCGATCTCGGTCTGAGCGAGCAAGTTCTCAGAGCTGTCGCTGAAACAGGCTACGATACCCCTACCCCCATCCAGGAACAGGCGATTCCTGTTGCCATGACCGGCTTGGACGTACTGGGCATTGCCCAAACCGGCACCGGCAAGACCGCCGCCTTCACCCTGCCGATGATTGAAAAATTGGCCGCCGGTCGTTCGCGTGCGCGGATGCCGCGCGCCATTGTGCTGGAGCCCACCCGCGAACTGGCCGATCAGGTCGCAGAAGCCTTTGAAAAATATGCCAAGTACCACAAACTAAACTGGGCCCTGCTCATCGGCGGCGTGTCCATGGCGGATCAGGTCGCCAAGCTGGATAAGGGCGTTGACGTGCTGATCGCCACGCCTGGCCGTCTACTTGATCTGTTCGAGCGTTCGAAGGTGATGCTGAACGGCGTGACCATGATGGTGGTTGATGAAGCCGACCGTATGCTCGACATGGGCTTCATCCCTGACATCGAACGCATCTTCAAGATGACGCCGCCGACGCGTCAGACCCTGTTTTTCTCGGCCACCATGCCGCCCGAAATTACTCGCCTGACCGAGGCCTTCCTGAAAAACCCTGTCCGCATCGAAGTATCGCGCCCGGCCACAACCGGCGAAAACATTACCCAGTATGTGCTGCGCGTGCCGCACAAGGATGTGCGCGCCAAACGGATCGCTCTGCGCACCCTGCTCAAGACCCTGGACATCAAGAACGGCATCGTATTCTGCAACCGCAAGACCGACGTCGATATTGTAGCAAAATCTCTGAGCGTCCACGGTTTTAATGCCGCGCCAATCCATGGTGACCTCGATCAGTCCCTGCGCATGAAGACACTCGACGCCTTCCGCAAGGGCGAACTGACTCTGCTGGTGGCTTCCGATGTCGCCGCCCGTGGTCTGGATATTCCGGCCGTTGGCCACGTTTTCAATTTCGATGCGCCTATCCATGCTGACGACTACGTGCACCGCATCGGCCGCACCGGTCGCGCTGGCCGCACCGGTGAAACCTATCTGCTTCTGTCGCCAAATGATGAGAAGAACTACGATAAGGTCGTCAAGCTCATCAAAAAAGAGCCGGCGACACTCGAACTTGAGGTCGATTATTCGCAACTGAGCGATGCGCCGCGCGAATCGTCGCGTCAACCTCGCCGCGAATCAGGCAAGTCCAGAGGCCGACCAGAGCGTGATCACAAGCCCGCGCCACGGGCGCGGGAACATTCCGCATCTGTGGAAGTTTTCAAGGAAGAAAAAAAGCCTGAGGTCGCAGAAATAATTGCTGAAAAAGTGATCGTCGAAGCGGTGATGGAAAAGCGTCCGCGCCGCGAAGAACGCAAGCCAAAAAACGCAGCAAAAACAAAGCAGCAGCCGCAGGAAGATACCCCCTTTGGTGAGCATGTGCCTGCCTTCATGATGCGCCCGACGCCCGTAAAGGTATAACGCGCTTATTTTTTTGAGATCGCGTTAACCGCCTGTCAGAGAAGTTCGTCTAACCTGTGCCCGCTACCCGAAGAATCAGGTAGCAAAAGACCGCCAGGGAAGGTCCCTGAAGAGGGGGCCAGAAAACGAATGAACAACGACATAGAGATCAGCGTAAGAAGTCCCGCCGCCTATGCCTTGGCCGGAGAAGCCTTGCGTTTGATGCAGGACCACGGTGTCTGGCCAACCCCGCTCAATTACGAGCTCTGGCTCTATGTCGCCGGCGATCCTGAATGTCCGCTTGCTCAGGAAATTCACCGCCTCGTCGCCGCCGGCGAAACCATCACCGAAGACGTGTCGGAAAGCCTGGCCAGCAAGTTCATCGCCCGTATGAAGCTGAACGATGAAGTGCGCGATGCCGGCCTGAAGCTGACCCGCGAACTGGCCTCGATCACCGAAGTTATCGTCGATGCCCAAAAGACGCAGAAAACCTATTCCGAAACGCTCGCAGGCGCCAAGAAGTCGATGAGCGATGTCGACACGCTCGCGCTCAAGGGCCTGATCGACAGCCTTACCGAAGCCACCAATACCGTTCTGGATCATCATACGGTTCTCGAAGGCCGCCTGACGGAATCTTCACGCGAAGTCAATCGTCTGCGCAAGCATCTCGATCAGGTGCGCATGGAAGCGATGACCGACGCCCTGACCAACCTGGCCAACCGTAAATCCTTCGATGAGGCACTCGATGCCCATTGTGAAGGCGACGATGTCACCAAGCCCCTGACCCTGGCGGTCATCGATATCGACCATTTCAAGCGTTTCAACGACACCTGGGGCCATCAGACCGGCGACCAAGTTCTGCGCTATGTGGCCTCTGTTCTGGCCCGTATCGGTCGTCCGCCGCGTCTGGCAGCCCGTTACGGCGGCGAGGAATTCGGCCTCCTGTTCCCCGGTGAAACCTGTGACAATGTCGAGCGCCTGCTCAACGAAGCGCGCACTGAAATCGCCTCACGCGTACTCAAGCGCCGCTCCACCAACGAAGATCTCGGCACCGTCACGATTTCGGCCGGCGTCGCGCAACGCGAATATGGCGAAGATTCCTTCGATCTGCTCGATCGTGCCGACAAGGCGCTGTACCTCTCCAAGAACAACGGCCGCAACAAGGTGACCGTGGCCGAAGATATCAACAAAACCGACTCAAACGCCGCCTGAGCCACATCCTGAATGGGATTGACAAAACGGCTTGAACAATGTTCAACTCGTTTTTGTTCATTTGGGGGATATCATATGCGCAGCTTCATGTTCGCCATCGCCTACTGGTTTTTGTCGATCTTCTACAGTCTGATGGCCTTGATCCTGACGCTCATTCCCGGCCGAAAGCCAGTGAAATGGATCATCCAGCGCTATACCCGTCGCATGATTCAGGCCATGCATATCTTCGCAGGCATCAAGCTTGAGCTCCGAGGCCGAGAAAACATCCCCGATGTGCCGGTTATATTCGCGTGCAAACACCATAGCTGGGGCGATGGTTTCTGCATCTATTCCCAGTTCGATGACCTCGCTTTCGTCACCGGCGACCACCTCGAAAAATACCCAATGATGAGCACCCTTCTCTCCAAGCTCGGGGCCATCGTGGTCAACAACTGCGGCGGCATCGAAGCGCGCAAGAACCTGGCCAGCCGCTCGGCCGATGCCGCCAAGGACGGCCGCAGTATTCTCATCTATCCCGAAGGTCACCTTAACTCGCCGGGTACCTATCGCCGTTACCGCTCGGGCGTCTGGCACATGGCCAACAATTTCAATATGCCCGTTGTGCCGGTGGCCACCAATCTGGGCCTGTTCTGGCAGGAAACGCGTTACAAAAAGAAGTCCGGCACCGCCGTTCTGGAGTTTATGGAACCGATTGCCCCTGGCATGTCCAAGGATGAATTCCTGAACACCCTGCGTGATCGTATTGAGCAGCGCTCGCAGGAACTGATCAGCGAAGCTACCGGCCAGCCTTTCCAGCCTTCCGTTCTGGTCAACGATTAGTCCCAAACGTCATTAACGAAAATTCAGCGATCCCGTGGCTAACTAACATAAAAAAACAGGGACGCGCAGGGATGATCGATCCATATTTCAAACTGACCGTGGACGAGCCACAAAAATTGGTCACGATGCGTTTTAAAGGGGCGCAAAGCAGCCAATATTATACCGAGCGCATCATCAATGCCTATGGCTTGATTGATCGCCCGTGGCTCTACCGTCGTCTTATGGATTATCGCAATTGTGAGACCAGCATGAGCTTTCCGGATGTAGAAAGAATGGCCGTATACTGGGCAGACCTCACACGCGGACAGAATAGCCTTCACTATGTGGCCATTCTTGCGACCGACGCCCTGACACGGGCGCGAACATCAACCTACAGCCATCTCTTTCCTAATCAGGACATCCACACCTTCACGGAGCTGCATGACGCCCTAGATTGGCTGCTGGCTATGCCTGTTAGTCAGGCTTCACAGGTATAATCGTTACGCTCTCGCCGCAGCCACACGCATCTGTTTCATTCGGATTCTTGAAAACGAACTTCGACGCCAGCTTGGTCGTCTCGTAATCGATGATGGTGCCGACGAGATAGAGCACTGCCTTGGGCTCGATCAGGATGGTCACCCCCTTGTCGGTCACCACCTCATCAATTGGTCCGATCTCCTCCGCGTAGGACAGCACATATTCCTGACCGGCACAGCCGCCCTGCTTCACACCGACGCGCAAGCCCGCATACGGTTTCTCAGCACGCGACATGATGGCCTTGACCTGCACAGCGGCGGCCTCCGTCAGACTGACCACGGCTGGGCGCGGACGACGGACACGCGGTGTGATGGTGGGTTGAATGTCCATGGTCAAAACATATTCAGTTGCAGCTTGGCCTCATCACTCATCTTGGACGATTCCCAAGGCGGCTCGAACACCAGATTAACATCGCAATCGCGCACCCCTTTAACGGTCAACACGGCCTCCTTGACCCAGCCGGGCATTTCACCCGCCACCGGGCAACCTGGCGCCGTCAGGGTCATATCGACCACCACGTCGCGGTCATCCGATACATCGACGCGGTAGATCAGCCCCAGCTCATAGATATCAACCGGAATCTCCGGATCGTAGACGGTCTTGAAGGCGGCGATCAGCTCGTCCGTCAGACGTGTCAGTTCCTCCTGCGCAAGCGCGGAAGGCTGATTGGCGCCCATATCATCCAGGCTAAACAACGACTCTTGAGTTTCAACGGTTTCGGTCATCAGGTTCACATTCTACGCAAAGAAGGCCAATACTATCCAAAAAAGGACTGCGCTTTGGAGACAGCCTCGGCCAGGATATCGATCTCAGCTTCCGTGTTATATAGGGCTATGGAGGCGCGAACGGTAGAGGTCACACCCAGGCGTGTCATCAAAGGTTCGGCACAATGCGTGCCGGCGCGGACGGCGACATTATACCGATCGAGGATCTGCGCCACATCGTGGGCATGCGCCTGACCCAGCGAAAAGGTCAGGATCGCGCCCTTCCCCTTGGCTTCGCCATGGATACGCAGCGAGTTGATTGAACTCAGACTATCATGGGCACGTTGATAGAGGGCGTGCTCATGCGCGTCGATCTCGGCGCGGTCGAACTGCGACAGCCAGTCGATCGCCGCCTTGAGGCCGATGACTTCGAGAATAGCCGGCGTGCCGGCTTCAAAGCGATGCGGCGGCTCATTCCAGGTGATCTTTTCCTTGGTGACGTGCGCGATCATCTCGCCGCCGCCCTGCCAGGGTGGCATGGCTTCCAGAAGTTCCTTTTTGCCGTAGAGCACGCCGAGCCCTGTGGGGCCATAGAGCTTGTGCGCCGAGAAGGCGTAAAAGTCGGCGTCGAGCGCCTTCACATCAACCGGCAAATGGACGACGCCCTGGCAGCCATCGACCATGACTTTCGCACCAAGGCTGTGTGCCTTGACGATGATCTCAGCCACCGGATTAATAGTGCCGAGCACATTCGACATATGGGTGACGCAGACCAGCTTGACCTTCGGCGTCAACAGTTGATCGAATGCCGCCATATCGAGCGTGCCATCATCGAGGATCGGCACATAGGTGAGCTTAAGCCCCTTGCGCTCAGCCAACATGTACCACGGCACAATATTGGCGTGGTGCTCCATCTCGGTCGTCAGGATTTCATCACCGGCCTGCAGGCTTTCGCCCCAGCTATAAGCGACCAGATTGATCGCCTCGGTCGCCGACTTGGTGAAGACGATCTCGTCGGTCTGGGCGCCGATAAAGCGCGCCACGGACTCACGGCCGGCCTCATAGGCGTCGGTCGTCTCATTGGCCAGCATATGCAGGCCACGGTGCACATTGGCATAGCTATGGCGCATGGCATGGCTCATAGCGTCGATGACGGCCGTGGGCTTTTGCGCGGAGGCGCCGCTATCGAGATAGACCAGAGGCTTGCCCTTGATCTCGCGCGACAGGATCGGAAAATCGGCGCGCGCCTTTTCAACGTCAAACGGCATAAAAATCCTCCGACACATTTTCGAGGAAATTCAATACGGTTTCGCGCAGCACATCATCCTCGATGGCATCAGCCACCGGCAGGACAAAGGCATGAGTCAGCATAGCGCGCGCCGCCTCTTCGGGGATGCCTCGGCTCATGGCGAAGAACATGGCGTCTTCGTCGAGCGCGCCAATCGTATTGCCGTGCGCGCACTGCACATCGTCAGCGTAGATCTCAAGTTCCGGCTTGGCACGGATATGGGCGCCATCATTGAGGATCAGGGCCTGGTGGCGCATCCGCGCATCCGTGCCATCCGCACCCTTTTCAACGATAATACGCCCCTGGAAGACGGCGGTGGCGCTATCCTTCACCAGGCCCTTGATCGTCTGATCGGTGACCCCATTGATCTCGCCATGCGACACACGCGTCGTCAGGTCGAAGTGGCGCTTGTCCTTGACCAGGTAGGCGCCATTCATCTCAACGATGGCGCCGTGGCCGGCATGACGGACGTGAGTTTCAAAACGCTGGAATTTCGCGCCAGTCGAAAAGACATATTGCTTGAAAACACTATCGGGCGCAGTCTCAACTGTTGACTGGCGCACCGAGACGGCTGTTTCCGGCTCATCCAGTATAACCACCCGGGTCAGCTTCGCGCCATCGCCCAGCTTAAAGCGCAGGTGGCTATGGACGGCGTAATCGAACGCACCGGTGTAATCTTCAAAAACCACCAACGCCTGACCGGCGGCCACATTGATCTCACCATGGCCCTGATAGCCGAGATAACCATCCTCGTCGCCGAAGTCGTTGCCGTCGATATAGAGCCGGCCATGCCCCTTTTGCATGGCGTGATCGGCGGCAGCTTGCAGGCCATCAAAACCCGCTTCATCGGCCGAAAAATAAACAAATCCGTCCGGCTCCGAATCCAGTTCAGACAGGGTACGCACCACCAGCGGCTTCTTCGGCGCCTCACGCAACACACGCGACAAGTCGGAATATTTCCATTCCTCGTCGCGGCGCGTCGGGTAGGACGACGGATCAAAGATGTCGAGCGCGGATAAGGTCACGCCGCTTCCCCCAGATACTGATCGTAGCCGTGGGCTTCCAGTTCGAGCGCCAGTTCAGGACCGCCCGAACGGACGATCCTGCCGGCGACCAGCACATGTACGCGGTCCGGTTTGATATGATCGAGCAATCGTTGATAGTGGGTGATGACCAGCATACCGCGATCGGGCGCGCGCAAGGCATTCACGCCGTCCGAGACCACCTTCAGCGCATCGATATCGAGGCCGGAATCGGTCTCGTCGAGGATCAGGAACTTCGGTTCCAGCAGCGCCATTTGCAGCACTTCCATGCGCTTCTTCTCACCGCCGGAAAAGCCGACATTGAGCGGACGCTTGAGCATGTCCATGTCAATCTTGAGCGTCTTGGCGAGTTCGCGCACACGCTTGAGGAAATCCGGCGCCGAGATCTCGTCCTCGCCGCGCAGCTTCTTTTGCGCGTTGAGCGCCGTGCGCAGGAAGGTCAGGGCCGGGACGCCGGGGATTTCAAGCGGATACTGGAACGACAGATAGAGACCCGCGGCGGCGCGCTCGTGCACGTCCTTCTCGAACAGGTCTTCGCCGTTGAAAGTGACGCTGCCGGATTTGATCTGGTAATTCGGGCGACCGGCCAGAGCGTAGCCAAGCGTCGATTTACCGGCACCATTGGGCCCCATAATGGCGTGTACTTCACCCGCCGGCACGTCCAGAGACAGGCCTTTCAGGATTTGCTTGGCGTCAACAGCGACGGATAAATCTTTGATTGAAAGCATAATATTTCTCACATCTGGCTCCAGCCAGTCATAGCGATGGCGAAAGAGCCAATTAATCCGAGAATTAGCGAACCTGAAAGCGCTGCTATTCCGTACAATGGCTTCTTTTTAAACGAAAAAAACACCAACCCAATCCAAGGAATAATAAGGCTGGCCAAGATAAAATTCGCCAGAGTGATTGCAAAATTATAATCTCGTCGCCCCAATCCATAACTGGAATAAAGCGTTGAAGCATAAATGTAAAAAGCAGAAACCAAGGCTATAGGAACGTAACTGAAAAGAACGACGTGTCGCTTCAAGATATAATCCATCACCCGACACTCCCCTCAAGGGAGATAGCCACCAACTTCTGTGCCTCAACGGCAAATTCCATCGGCAATTTCTGCAACACATCGCGCACGAAACCGTTGACCAGCAAGGCCACGGCTTCTTCCTGGGATAACCCGCGCTGCATGGCGTAGAACAGTTGATCCTCGCTCAGTCGCGTCGTCGTCGCCTCATGCTCGAACTGAGCCTTGGCGGTATCGGATTCGATATAGGGCACCGTGTGCGACGCGCAGGTCTTGCCGATCAGCAGGCTGTCGCACTGGGTAAAATTACGTGCGCCGGTCGCCTTGGCATGGGCCGAGACCAGACCGCGATAGGTGGCGCTGGAACGACCCGCTGAAATGCCCTTCGAGATAATGCGAGACTTCGTGTTCTTGCCAAGATGGATCATCTTGGTGCCGGTATCGGCCTGCTGCGCGCCATTGGTGACGGCGATCGAGTAGAACTCACCGACGCTGTCATCACCGCGCAGGATGCAGGATGGGTATTTCCAGGTTACCGCAGAACCGGTTTCAACCTGTGTCCACGATACTTTTGAGCGCGCGCCACGGCAATCGGCGCGCTTGGTGACGAAATTATAGATCCCGCCCTTGCCCTCGGCATCGCCGGGATACCAGTTCTGCACGGTCGAATATTTGATTTCGGCGTCATCAAGCGCCACCAGTTCGACCACGGCGGCGTGAAGCTGGTTTTCGTCGCGTTGCGGCGCCGTGCAGCCTTCGAGATAGGAAACGTAGGCGCCCTTGTCGGCGATAATCAGGGTGCGCTCGAACTGGCCGGTATTTTCGGCATTGATGCGGAAATAGGTCGAAAGCTCCATCGGACACCGCACGCCCGGCGGCACATAGACGAACGAGCCATCCGAGAAAACCGCCGCATTCAGCGCTGCGAAATAGTTGTCCGATACCGGCACGACGGAACCTAAATATTGACGCACCAGATCAGGGTATTCGCGCAAGGCTTCTGAAATTGCACAGAAAATGACGCCTGATTTTTTCAGCTCGTCCTTGAAGGTGGTAACGACCGAGACCGAGTCAAACACCGCATCCACCGCATAACGCGGCGCGCCCACAACGCCGGCCAGCACTTCCTGCTCACGCAGAGGAATGCCGAGCTTGGCATAGGTTTTCAGCAGTTCCGGATCGATCTCGTCGAGCGATTTCGGACCGTCCTTCTTCTTCGGCGCCGCATAATAATAGAGGTCCTGATAATCGACCTTCTGATAATCCACCTTGGCCCAATCCGGCTCTTCCATGGTCAGCCAGCGCTCATAAGCGGCCAGACGCATCTCAAGCATCCATTCGGGCTCATTCTTTTTGGCAGATATAAAGCGCACTACATCGGCGTTCAGGCCCTTGGGCGCGAACTCCATTTCGATATCGGTGACAAAGCCGTGCTCATAGGTTTCCAGCCCGGCGACCGTCTCGATGGTTTCCTTAACCGCAGCCATTACACCAATTCTTTCGCGTGACGCTTCAAATACACTTCATAACCTTTTGACCAGACATCATAAAAACGCTGCCAGTCTTCCGCTGTTGTTGTCCAGCCGCCCGATATCCGCAAAACTTTGTCGGCCAGATCAGGACGTCCCATGGCGGCAACAACGCGACTGGCCTTGACCTTCCCGGACGAACAGGCCGACCCCGAACTGACGCAAATGCCAGCCATATCCATGTGGATCAGTTGCAGATTTGAGGCCCAGTCCGCTTGTGCGATATAGAGGATGCCTGGCACACGCGCCGCCTCTTCACCCAGAATGGTAACACCCAGCGCTTTGAGAGCGGATTCCGTCGATTTTTGTGCGCTGCTTAGAGCGTCCGCCCCCCCATGGCAAGCCTTGAGTGCCGCCGCGAAGGCGGCGATTCCAGCGATATTCTCTGTGCCGGCGCGCAAGCCAAGTTCCTGACCACTGCCGGTGATCAAGGCTTTGGGCGTGTGATCGCGGTTATAGATCAGCGCGCCCGTGCCCTGCCCGCCACCAACCTTATGCGCGCTGAGCGAAAGGGAATCCGCACCGAGGGCAGCAAAATCAATATGGATCTTGCCGAGCGCCTGAACGGCATCGACATGAAGCCAGCCGCCTTTGGCATGCACTAACACCGCCGCCATCGCGACAGCGTTGATGACGCCGGTTTCGTTATTGGCCAGCATGAGGGCGACGAACGGACGCCCCGGCTTAGCCAGCCAGGCCTCCAATGCCACAAGATCGACGTCACCCGTTGCCTTAAGCGGCACGATGTTCGCGTCGGAAACCGCGCCATAGATGCTGTCATGTTCGCCAGCTGACATCAGCACATGATCGTAATTCTGCGCCTGATGCAGCGCCAAAGCATTGGCCTCGGTCCCGCCGGAGGTAAAGACGAGACCGCCGATACCGACAGCGCCCACCGCGCTTACGATATCGCTGCGCGCCTCTTCCAGGGTCAGTTTGGCCTTGCGCCCCAAACTATGCACCGAAGACGCGTTGCCCCCCAGATCCGCCGTACGCAAAAAGGCATCGCGCGCTTCAGGTCGAAGCGGCGAGGTCGCGGCATGATCGAGATACAAAATATCGGCCAAAGACCTAGGCCTCCATCATCACGGAGCGCGACGGCTCAGCGGCAGTGATTTGAACCTTCTTGCGTGTGCGCTTGCGCAACACATCTTCCAGCGACACCTGCGACAGGTAATCATGGATAGCGACGCCCAGGTCCTCCCAGAGATTGTGCGTCAGGCAACGCTGCCCGCCCGGCATACAGCCGATTTCGCGCACCGCCTGATCCTTCGACATGCTCGCATTGAGGCGCTTGTTAGCGCCAAGCTTGTTGGAGGTCATCTCACAACGCGTGGCCTTGATCGGCTCATCGACCGCCAGCACGATTTCAGACACGAACAGGCGTCCCGGTTCGCGTGCCAGGGTATAACCACCGCCTGGACCGCGTGCGCTTTTCACCAGGCCAGCCTTGCGCAGACGGGCAAAAAGCTGCTCCAGATAGGACAGGGAAATCTGCTGGCGCTCGGAAATTTCCGATAGCGAAATGGGACGATGGCCGCCACCGGCAGCCTTGTCATCCGCCTGGGCATTGAGCGCCAGATCGGTCATGGCCATGACCGCGTAACGTCCTTTGGTCGATAAGCGCATGTGGTTTCCTTGGTTTGCCTGCAGTTTAAAGGCAGAAGTGGTGCAAAAACCTGCGCAAAGACAAATCTTTGTGCTAAGAGGCGCAATTGCTGCCTTTGAAGGTGTGAGCCTGAATGTAATAATTCCGACTAACGCAGTCAAGTATTATGGCGGCTCGCATGACATATTTATGATTTTACAAGGTGATTGAATGCCCGAAGTCATTCTGGCCGGAGCTGCCGGACGCATCGAAGCCCGTTATAGCGCAGGCAAAACCGAGAATGCGCCGATCGCGTTGATTCTGCATCCGCACCCCAAGGCGGGCGGCCATATGAACAATCCGGTCACCGTCCAGTTGTTCCACCTGTTTATGACGCGCGGCTTCTCCGTCCTGCGCTTCAACTTCCGCGGCGTGCAAAAGAGCCAGGGCGAGTTCGATTCCGGCATCGGCGAACTGGCGGACGCCGCCACGGCGCTCGACTGGCTGCAGGCCAAGAACCCGACCGCTTCGCAATTCTGGGTCGCCGGCTATGATTTCGGCGCCTATATCGGCATGCAGTTGCTGATGCGCCGCCCTGAAACCGATGGATTTATCTCGGTATCGCCGCCAACCAATGCCTATGATTTCAGCTTCCTGGCGCCCTGCCCCGCTTCGGGCATGTTCCTGCACGGTGGTAATGATTCGATCGTGCCGACCGCCGAAGTCGATCGCGTCGTCACCAAGCTGCGTTCGCAAAAAGGCATTGTGATTGCTTCCGAAGTCGTGCCGGAAGCCAACCACTTCTGGAATGACCAGTTGAAGGAAGTCGAAACCCGCGTCGGCGACTATATCGACATGCGGATGGCCGAACGCGGCTAATATCCGGGGTCGGGCGTTCAGACGTCCGGCCTATGGACACCGCTTGCGAACACCGCCCTTGCCATCATCGATGGTCAGGGTCTGGTTGTCGGCACTCAGCACAAGGTGCAGGCGTCTTTGCCATTGCTCGCCTTCGCCGGAAAAATCGGCCTGTACCGTAACGTCGTCAGGCCTGGTAATCGTCACGGCACTGATACGTCCGGCGCTTTCCCAAAAGGTCAGTCCGGTCTGCGTGATGATCAGCCTCATCTCGCTGGTCGCTTTGCAGGCCTCAGGACTGGCGTCCCAACGGCCGATAAAAGGCTCGGGCAGACGTATGGACGTCGGCGCCAACGTGGACACCGAATCGGATGATGTGCTTTGAGAGGCCTCTGCCGTTGATGGCGGCGGTGCACAGGCAATCAGGCAAAGCGACAAGGTTATCATCAAGGGCAATTTCATGGCGCTCTCCTAGCTCGGCAGCGATTGCGGCCAATTTTTGGGATAACTGATCTTGCCGCCGGGCAATGGCATTTTGACGCCCGTTGTGCCGGGAAAGGAAATCGGCAGGCCTTTTAGCGATCTCACCGCCATATAGGCGAAACCTTCCGCTTCGAGCGCCCCGCCGCGCCAGCCCAGATCCTCGGCCAGCACCACCCTGGCCGGCGAAAGCGCTGCCGTGATCTGATTCACAAGATGAAGATTGTGACGCCCGCCACCCGCCAGGACGATTGTTTTAGGCTTGGCGTTGACCAGCTCAATACCCGCCAGCAGACTTTGCAGGGTGAAGGCGCTTAAGGTGGCGAGGCCGTCCTCAAAACTCAAACCCTCAATCGCTTGCAAATTGAAATCATAGCGATCGAGCGACTTCGGCGCCGCTGCCTTGAAGTAATCGTGCGCCATATAGGCGGCCACCTTATCGGCATGAACCTTGCCGGTGGCAGCGATTCGTCCTTCATGATCAAAGTCGCCGCGATCATGGCGACGCATCCATTGATCCATAAGGCCATTGGCTGGCCCCGTATCAAGCGCGGTCAGGCCACGCGCATCGATGGCGGTGATGTTGGCGACCCCGCCGAGGTTGACCACCAACAGCGGCAGTTCAAGGCCAGCGTTCTGCGCCAGGGCTCGATGATAAACCGGCATCAAGGGTGCTGCCTCGCCGCCGGCCTCGATATCAGCCTGGCGGAAATCACAAACCACCGGCACACCCGTTGCGTCGGCAAAGCTCCGACCATCGAAAAGCTGGACCGTCCGGCCTTTGAGTCCGTTTTTCGGACGCTCGTGCAGCACGGTCTGGCCATGTACCGCCAGAACATCGAAATCAGAGAATGCCAGCCCGTTGTGATCGAGAAATTCTCGGGCGGCATCAAGATGGCATGCCACTATTGCTTGGCGCGCGTCGCCAAAAATCGCCGGTTCCGCCGCTCCTCGCGGCCAGACCAGGGCGGCCTGGATAGTCGCCTCCAAAATTTTGCGCGTTTCTGCTGGCATCGGACTTTCCGACCACGGCCCAAACGTCACCTGGGTCTCGCCATCGGTATCGAGCACGGCCATATCGACGCCATCCAGCGAGGTTCCGGTCATAAAACCCAGCACTTTCATCATGGACGGCCTCTTATATCTTGACGTTTGGCTATATATCAGGCCACACAAGCGGCCCAACTCCTAGCCCCTATAGCTATCATGACCGAACACAGCTTCAAATCCGAATTTCTGCGCACCCTTCAGGAGCGCGGCTTTATCCATCAGTGCACCGACGCCGAAGCGCTCGACACCCTGGCGGCGGCCGGCCCGATCACGGCCTATATCGGATATGACGCCACGGCGTCTTCACTGCACGCCGGTCACCTCGTTCAGATCATGATGCTCTACTGGCTGCAAAAGACCGGCAACAAGCCGATAGTACTCATGGGCGGCGGCACCACCAAGGTCGGCGACCCGACCTTCAAGGACACGCAACGCCCGCTTCTGACCGATGAGCAAATCCAGTCCAACATGAATGGCATCAAGAATGTCTTCAACAACTTCCTGACCTTTGGCGACGGCAAGACCGATGCGGTCATGGTCAATAATGACGACTGGCTATCGGGTTTTGGCTATATCGAATTCCTGCGCAATTTCGGCACGCATTTCACCATCAACCGTATGTTGACCTTCGATTCGGTCAAGCTCCGCCTTGAACGTGAACAGCCGATGACCTTCCTTGAATTCAACTACATGCTCATGCAGGCGGTCGATTTCCGCGAACTCAACAGCAAGTATGACTGCGTGCTGCAAATGGGCGGTTCGGACCAATGGGGCAACATCATCAACGGTGTTGAACTGACGCGCCGCATCAATAGCAAGGCCGCCTTCGGACTGACCACGCCTTTGCTCACAACCGCTTCCGGTGCCAAGATGGGCAAGACGGTCGGCGGCGCGGTGTGGCTCAATGCCGATGCCCTGTCGCCTTACGATTACTGGCAATACTGGCGCAATGCCGAAGACGCCGATGTCGGCAAGTTCCTGCGCCTGTTCACCGATTTGCCGATGGACGAGATCGCGCGTCTGGAAAAGCTCGAAGGCGCCGAAATCAACGACGCCAAGAAGATCCTGGCCGATGCCGCCACCCGCATGGTGCATGGCGCAGACGCCGCCGCCACCGCGCGCGACACCGCCCAGAAGGCCTTCGAGCAGGGTATCCTGTCCGCCGACCTGCCTACGATCGAGATCGAAGCCTCGGCACTGGAAGAAGGCATCATGCTGGCGGCACTTGCTACCCGCATCGGCCTGACCGCCTCCAATGGCGAGGCCCGTCGTCTGGCGCAGGGCGGCGGATTGCGCGTTAACGACGTGGCGATCAATGACGGCAATCAGTTGGTGACCGGAGCCGATCTGAACGCTGATGGCGTGATCAAGCTGTCTCAGGGCAAGAAGAAGATCGTTCTCGTCAAGCCCGTCTAAGATCTACTTCTTCGGCTTCTTGTCGTTCTCTTCGCGCAGGTCTTCCAGCTTGTCTTCCAGCGTGGGCAGGTCCAGCGCCGGGAACGCGTCCTGACGGCCAGCTTCGAACCACACCTTCATAAAGCCCGGCAGAATAACCGACAGCGGATTGACCTTCGCTTCGGGGGCTTTTTGCGTGCCACGCAGGCTGTACTTTATACCGACCAGCCCCAGTCCGTTCGATTTCATATCGCCGAAGATGGCGTTGACGCTATAGGCCGGAATGATCGTGCCGCTCATATTAAGCGCTTTTGAATCGAGATCGGTGGTACCCCAGGCATTAATACCGAGCGCTTCGCCCTTGGCATAACCGTTTCGGATGAACAACACATTGTCCTTGTAGCGGATAGGAAAATCGAAGTCGCGGAACAGGATACCATCCCCCACCAGCGTGTCGTTCAGGCCCTGCAAGGAGGCAACCGTCAGCAATTGCGCCAGAACCGGTATCTGCTTGACGCGGATATCATGACCACGCAGGGACGCATCGACCTGCCCATTGGCATAGACACCGTCAAAAACCGCCACACCGCCCTTGACGTTGCGATTACCCGACCCGGTTTCGATGACATTGCCGAGATTGCCGGTCTTCAGAGTGAACAGGCTGTACGCGCTCTCATTGCTGACGGTGAGCGACAACGGGCTGCCATCCATGGTCAGGCCTGAACCTGTGCCGGCCAGACCATTAGCGCCATCCCAGGTCAGGTCGAGATTGACGTCGCCGAAAGCGCCGTCCCTGGCCATGCGTAATTGTGCCAGATCCACGACAAGATGGGTGGCGGGTACAGGCGACGCCTCACCGGCGATCATGTCCGCGGGCTTGGCAGGCACGATCTTGCTCACCGTGCGTTCGTGCGTGGCGTCCAGCCATGGCCGCAGATCAAGCTGCTGGCCGCTCACCGACATCACATTGGTGTTCTGGTCAGGCACAGCATAATATTTGAAGGCGACGTCGATAAAATCCTTCAAGTGGAGCTTTGAGAAATCGGCAAATTCCAGAACGCCACCTTTGGAGAACGAAGCGCGGCCATCGATCCCGACATGCTCGCCCTCACCATAGATACGTGACAGGTTGGTGCCGCCGCCCTCGCCCCGATCATCAAGGCTGACCGCGAACGCCGCCGCTTCACCGACAGGCTTGACCCAGTCCGTGGCGCGGACGCCTAGTTGCGCCTGGGTAGCATCAAGATTAAGCACGGCCGCCGGCTGTCCCGGTGTATCGTAGAGACTGAAGATCAGCCCCACCTTGCCGCTGATATGCACCGGATCCTGAGAGTAACCCAGCCCCGCAAGGACAGCGTCATTGGCTGTGCCGCGCACCTGTAATTCATAAGGAAAGCTGGTATTGGGCAGCATGATCGGCGGCGGGTTATTTTTGCCTTTCAGCGGCATGTCGAAATCAATCGTCTGATCAAGCAGCCGGACCTGCCCGGTCAGAAGCGTGTCAGTCTGTTGCCAGAATGCCGTGACATCGAGCGGCGACGGCGGTGTGAAAAATGCTTTCGGCAAACCCAGCGTGTACCAGTCATCCGGCATCACCTTCATGGAGAGGCGACGCTGGACCTCGTCACTGCCCGGAATTTCAGACCAGCCGAGCGTGGCGTTCATCTGGTCGAGCTTAAGCAGAGCTTCTTTCGATTGACCATCGAGCGAAATATTGACCGTCAGGTGGCGCGCTTCGCTGAACATCGGCAAGGCGCCGTAACCCAGGTCTTCCGCCTCTTCCGGGGTGATCACAGACTTGTAGACCAGCCGTGGGCGCGTGCCCTGAATATAAGCGATATCGCCCGACAGGCTTTCGGCTTCCAGTTCGCCACTCCAGATATCGCCGGAGCGCAAAAGGGACACACGGGTCGGCAGTTCGCGCTTGAGATGCTCGAAGATGGGCAGCCCTTGCGCTTCCATGCCTTCGCCCAGCGTCACGCCTTCGATCAGCATTTCCGAAGGACGCTCTTCCGCGCCTTCCGGATTGCCCTGCCAACTGACATCCCCCCGGAAGATATCGGAGTCGATCTTGCCTTGCCCCTTGCGGTTAGCGACGGTAAAGTTGCCCTTAATCGCCACGGGCACGCGAGGCGATCCACCAAACTGCGCGGCGTTGAAATGACCTTTGAAATCGATGAGCTGAGTCTTGGGCTCCATCTGCGTGCGATAGGTGACATCACCATAATAGGGGCCGAGGTTCGCGGGACCACTAACGGATAAGGTATTGGCCAGCAGGTCCCCCTCGACGACCAATGTGCCTTCGGTCATGTCCCAGCCGAGCGCTGCCTGCTTGAAGGCACCATTGGCAACATTGGCTTTGAAGGTCAGGCCGAAATTGTTATTGGTGATATGGCCGTAGATGGGGAAATAGATTTCAACATGGGCCTGGGCCGCGCCACTCAGGCGCTCACGCGTCAGGCCGTTTTTGCTTAGTTGGTGGCCCGTCACCGGATCAATGGCTTCGATAACGCTCGGCACGTCGGCCTCACTATCAATAGCAATGCGCATATCCGCCTGGCGGTCGCGAAAATCGGGCACGCTCAGCCTGCCCTTGGTAAGTCTGACATCGACCAGGCGACCGCTGTCTACGTCCATGAAGAAGCTGTTGCCGAACAATTGCCCGTGGCCTGACAGTTCGGTAGCATTTTTCAGACGATCTTCGAGATAGACTTCAAGATTCTGGAAATCGAAGTCGAGGCGCAAATTTTCATTTTCCAGATTATGGAAATCACCCGGCGCCGCCTTGAGCACAAAATCAGCATTGGCGAAATCCCCCCCCTTGATGCGCTCGATCAGCGTACCGCGCGTACCGGGGGACAGATCTTCCGGCCAGAAGGCGAACACCTCTTCCTTGGTAAAGCGCCCCTTGATCTGCGCCGTCAGATCTGCGCCCAGTTGGCCCTGATCGTCCGTATAGACCGTGCCCTGGCTTTGCAGCGGCGCACCATTCAAAAGACCCGTAACGCTTTCATAACGCAAGCGATTCTGCTTCGGAATATAGTAGCCTTTGATTTTCACCTTGGTCAGCGTCTGCATGGCGAAGTCATCGGCCAGGCGCCCGGTGACGCGAGGCCCGTTGAAATCAAAGGCCAGGGTCAGATCACGCTTGAGCTTTTTATCCTGTGGCTGGAAGACGACGCGCCCCTTGAGGTCCGTATCCAGCAGGGACGACTTGACGTGGAAGGTCTGGAACAAAGCCGTATGGTTGGCTGAAGTATAGTTGGCCCGGATGCGCGCTTCGGAAAAGGTCTGGTGGAAATCGCCGATATCCACCCGCCCCGCACCGGCGCTGATATCGAAAGCAGCCCCCTCAAAGCCATTTTTTTTGCTGTAATCAATACGTGCCACACCATCGACGGGCGCATTGACGCCCGCCAGGGCGCGGCTCAGGCCGATTGACGGGAAAACCCGGCTCGGTGTCAAATGGTGGAGATTGGCGGTGATCGTCGCCTTGTTCAGCCCCACCACGCCGGAGGCTTCCATTTTGAGAGTCGCAGGTGTCGCGGCATCCATGCCAAGCCCCTGAATCGCCAGATCGACGTGGCCATTCATCTTGCCGTGCAACTTCGAGAAATCGATGGTCGAGACATTGGCCGTCCAGTCGAGGGGCGCACCCTGCTGGATCATACGTATCTGGCCATTTCTAAGGCTGAGCTGGCGCGTGAAGCTGGCGGGGCTGCCTAATTTTTCCGGTCCGGTCAGGTCATAGAAAAACTTCGACAAGCCAGACGCATGCCCCGGCTTGCCCTGAGCCTCATAGCCCAGATCATAGCGACCTTCTTTCGAGATTGAAGCCGCAACAAAAAAATCCTCGGCGGTCAGACGCGCCGGCGCCAGGTGCGCCACAATGAGACTATCGGCCGCCAGAGCCGCTTCCAGCTTGCCGGCTCGGGCGATAATGCGGTTTTTGCGATCGGTAATGATCAGCTCTTCAATACGAAACCCGAGCGCGCGGGCATCACCAAACCACACCAGGTCCAGATGTTTGATGGTGGCATCCGTGCGCGGTAACTGCGTCTCCAAGCGCGAAATGATAATCGACTTGATGGCGTCGACGCGTATAGGCCCCTGCCCCAGCCGCACTCCCAGAATGACGACCATGAACACGACCCATCCGAACACGAAAAGGCGCAAACGCTTCCTTATGATGTCGAAATAATTCTTCACTTATGTCTGGACGGGTTCATCAATTAAGGCTGTAAAGCAGGGCGGGTGGAAATCTATAGACGGGTTGCGACAAAAGAGCGTTAACGCGCACCATCTTACCCCTGTCTTCATCTTTAAATACTGAGCAAGGCTATGTCATGGCGAAATCACCAAAAACTGTAACTTCTTTTACGCCCTATCCCGCGCCAGACTTTAACCTGGCCTCCAGCGATGGTGAAAATGTCAGCCTTTCAGGTCTAAAAGGTGACTGGACCGTGCTGTTCATCTACCCCACGGACAACACACCGACCTGTACGCAGGAGGCATGCGACTTTTCCGCCGCCCTGCCCGAATTTGAAACACTCGGAGTCAAATTGTTCGGCCTGTCAAAGGACAGTCTGAAGGACCACGCCAAGTTCATTACCAAGTACGGCCTGAAAATGCCGCTTCTGTCCGATCCGGAGACAACAACCATCGACGGATTTGGCGCCTGGGGCGAGAAAACGCTCTACGGACGCGTCTATATGGGCACGGATCGCTCGACCTTTATTATCGACCCTCAAGGTTTGATCAGGCAAGACTGGCACAAGGTCAAGATTAAAGGCCATATCGACGATGTTTTGGCGGCAACCAAGGCATTGATGTCAAAATAAGTCATATTAATGCCAGTTTAATAAACATTCCGTGACGCCACAGCCCTTGAGAACAAGGTCCCGGAAGCAAATGTGGCTACATATCCCAGGAGGCGAATTTTACGGCAGTGTCCAGCGGCATCAATCTTGAAACAGTTCTGACCAGAGCATTCATATTGGGACACAGGACATGAGCGATCAACCGAACACTCTGTTTATTATAAGTTTTGTGTCCATCGCCGCCGCCGTTAAGGGGCATCAGCGATATATACCTTGCGCAACTATCGCCACGAAGGCATAATTAACAGAAGGTTTAGGTGGCGGCGGTGATGAGTAAGACAAGCTTGGGACGCCTGGGCGGCTGGATGGAATCTATATTTCCGGAACGTCAGCTTTACATCCGTTCAGGCACGGAAACTCACGGTTATGTTTTAAGTCCGGGCAAACAACTTGTCCTGATGGTTTTGGTGTCGGCGTTGATCACCTGGCTAGCCATCTCCACCGGTTTCACCCTCTTTTTCGCTGCAAATCACGGTGCCGGCTCTGAGAACCAGATGCGCATGATGAAGGCACAGTCCGAGCGCTGGATCGCCGACCGTCAGGCCCGTCTCGACATGGCCACCAATCAGGCCACCGCCAATTCCGGTTCGCTGGAGCAACTGGCCAAGACTGTCGAAAACCGCCATCAGGGCCTGGTCACGCTTCTAAAAGACTTCAAGGGCGTGCCCGGCGCTATGGCTGCCCTTGCCCCGACACCTATCGATGACAGCCTTCCGCCTGTCGAGCGCATTTATTCGGTACGCGCCGAACAGGAACGCATGGTGGCCCAGGCCGAAGTCTTCGCCAAGACCCGCGCTGAAAAGCTGCGCCTTGCCTACCGACTGGCCGGCCTCAACCCGCAGGCCTTCGCGGGTAGCGGCACCGGCAGCCCGCTGACCAGTTCCAAAGACAACAAGGTGCTGGCAAGCTTCCTGGGCGTCGATGAAGACTTCGCTGAACGCATTCGCAACGCCGCGATGGATCTGAGCGATATGCGCGGCTTGCAAAATAACGCCGAGCGCATTCCTTTCGGTCGTCCGACCGTGGGCACACGTGAGACCAGCGGTTTTGGTGTACGCTTCGATCCGTTTAACCACCGTCCGAAGATGCACAGTGGCCAGGACTTTTCCGGCGCTTACCTGACGCCGATCTATTCCACCGCGCCGGGCATCATATCCTATGTCGGTGTTCGAACCGGCTACGGCAATGTTGTCGAAATTGACCACGGCAATGGCTTCAAGACCCGCTACGCCCATCTGGCATCCGCTGCCGTTCGATCCGGACAACGTGTCGCTGTCGATCAGCGCATCGCCTCCATGGGCAACACAGGCCGCTCGACCGGCACCCACCTTCATTACGAAGTCTGGCAAAACGGTCGTCCTCAAAACCCCGCACGTTTCTTAAAGGCTGGAGATTATGTTCAACAAAACTAGCAAACCGACCCCGCCCAAGCCGCAACCTGTTCCGGTACCGCCGCTTGAAACGCCCAATATCAACATGAACCGCACTAAACCGGCGTCACCGGTCGCCACTGGCGCCCGCCTGTCGAGCTTCGGCACCGGCCTGCTGATCGAAGGCAACATCACCGGCAACGGCGACCTGCATCTCGATGGCACCGTGCGCGGCGACGTCAAGGTTGGTCATCTGATCGTTGGCGAATCCGGCAATATCGAAGGCAAGGTCGAGGCCGAAACCATCGAAGTACGTGGCCGCGTCGTTGGCTCGATCACGGGCAAACAGATAAAGCTCCAAGCCACCGCCTATGTCGAGGGCGACATCACACACGATCAGCTGGCAATCGATGTCGGCGCCTTCTTCCAGGGCCGTTGCCTGCAAAGCCGCCGCCCTGAACCCGCACCGTCGGTTGCGGCATCGCCCATCGCAACGCCTGCCGCCGCGGATTTCGGCACCCCATCGCTGAACGCATACGATATGAATGCCCTGTCTGACCTGAAGTAGGAATAGACGCGCTTACCGAACACAGCCTTTGAAGGCCGGAGACGTCATTCACTGTCTCCGGCTTTTTTCTTTATATCCTTTGTGCTTTTATCCGCGTTTGTAGATTCTTTCCCGGCGGAAACAGATGACGGATAAACCTCGCAAGCGACCGCCTCTCACCCCCGCGGCATTCTGGTTCATTTTCAAGGAAACGATCCGCGAGTGGAATGACGACAAGGTGCCGCGCCTGGGCGCTGCCCTTGCTTTTTACAGTATGTTGTCGATCGGGCCGCTGCTGCTGATCGTCATCGCCATGGCCGGTCTGGCCTTCGGGCGCGATGCCACCAGCAGCTATATCTTCGATGAGATTCGTGGCCTGATTGGCGATCAGGGCGCAAGCGCCATTCAATCCATGCTGGTCAGCACAAGCAACCCCAAGGCCAGCTACATCGCCAGCGTCATCGGCATCGTGACGCTGATCATCTCGGCCACCAGCTTTTTCGCCCAGCTTCAGGATGCCCTTAACACCATCTGGAACGTTGAGGAACGCGAAAACGGCCATTGGACCTGGTTTATCAAGAAGCGCCTTCTGTCCTTCGCCATGATTATCGGCATAGGCTTTCTGTTGTTGATCGCTCTGATCATCTCGGCCGCGCTGTCGGCTATCAGCGCTTTTTTCGCGGGCCTTGTCCCGATCGCCCTCCTGCTCCACGGCCTCAACCTGTTGATCTCGTTCGCCGTCATTACCGTGCTGTTCGCGATGATCTTCAAGGTCTTGCCGGATGTGCATATCAAATGGCGAGACGTATGGATTGGGGCTGCCATCACCGCGCTGCTCTTCTCGGTCGGCAAGCTTTTGATCGGCATCTATCTGGGCCAGAGCGCCTTCAGTTCGGCCTACGGCGCGGCCGGTTCACTGATTGTGGTGCTGATCTGGATCTATTATTCGACACAGATTTTCTTTCTTGGCGCAGAATTTACCCAGGTCTATTCGCGTTACATGGGCGCGCAAATCATCATCAAGAAAGGTCGCCGCAAGGCGCCTGCACATCTGGCCGCAAACGTCAGCGCCGCCGCAGACAAGACCGATGTGGTCAATGTCGCCAAGACGCCTAACGGCGCGGAAACGGCAACGCCAGAGCTTTAGTTCAGCTCAAGGGCCGCATGGCTCCTCGCGTAAGCTCGGGCGCGCTTCGCGCTTGCCGAAGCTATAGAAACTTTGGAATCAAGCGTCGCGCGTAACGCCGACCCGCTGCGCCAGAGAAGCACCCATAAAGGCATCGAGATCACCATCGAGCACGCCCTGCGTATCCGAGGTTTCGACGTTGGTGCGCAGATCCTTGACCATCTGGTAGGGCTGCAACACGTAGGATCGGATCTGGTGCCCCCAGCCGATATCGGTCTTGGAATCTTCCAGTGCCTGTTGCGCCGCTTCACGTTTTTGCAGTTCCTGCTCGTAAAGACGGGCGCGCAACATCTTCCACGCTTCATCACGGTTGGCGTGTTGCGAACGACCGGCCTGACAGGCGACGGCGATCCCTGTCGGAATGTGCGTCAGGCGCACGGCCGAGTCGGTCTTGTTGATGTGCTGGCCACCGGAACCCGATGCGCGGTAGGTATCGGTGCGGACGTCGGCCGGATTGATGTCAATGACGATGGTATCGTCAACCACCGGATAGACCCAGACCGAAGCAAACGAGGTGTGGCGCTTGGCGTTGGAATCGAACGGCGAAATACGCACAAGCCGGTGGACGCCGGCTTCCGTCTTCAACCACCCATAAGCATTCTCGCCCTTGATCTGCAAGGTGATCGACTTGATGCCGGCCTGCTCGCCCTGCGTTTCTTCCTCGACCTCGATCGTCATGCCGTGCGCCGTGGCCCAGCGGCTGTACATGCGCAGCAGGATGCCGGCCCAGTCGTTGGATTCGGTGCCGCCGGCGCCGGAATTGATTTCGAGATAGGCGTCATTGCCGTCGGCTTCGCCGGACAGCAGGGCTTCGAGTTCGGCGCGCGCGGTGCGGGACTTGATGTCCTTAAGCAGGCTGCGCGCCTCCTCGATCAAGCTTTCATCGCCTTCCATATCGCCCAGTTCAGCGAATTCGATGGCGTCTTTCAGCTCTTTTTCAATCGACAAAACCGACTGGACCGAGGCCGCCAGCTTGTTGCGTTCGCGCATGAGGGTCTGCGCGGCTTCAGGCTTGTCCCACAGGGTCGGATCTTCCGACTTGGCATTTAATTCGTCGAGACGACGCAGCGCGACATCCCAGTCAAAGACGCCTCCTGAGCAGTCCGATGGACTGCTCGATCTCGGAAGCGGACGCTTCGATATCCAAACGCATAATTTGTTCCTGAATGATCAGATTTGTCGGGCGGGTTTACAGAGCGTCGCCTTAAAAGACAAGCCGTAAAGAACGCCTCTAGTAAAGCGGCGTGGCGTCCTCGGCCTGCCGCTTCTTCGGCGGCGGTGGCGGTTCCTCGGCCGGCACAACCGTTACAGGCCCACCGTTATCGCCATCATCCGTCCAGGTGTCGAGATAGGGCTTGGGACCGTCATCGCTCTCCGGCGCCGCATTATATTTAGGCTCCGTACCCGGCTTGAAAGCCTCTTCCATACCGCGCACCGACATATAGACCGCGTCTTTTGGCTTATTGAACTGGCGGATCGGCTTGCCCGCATTGGCATTCTTCATGAAGTCCATCCAGATCGGCAAGGCCGCGACAGCACCTGTCTCATGGTTGCCAAGCGAACTGTTGTCGTCGAAGCCAACAAAGACGCCGACCACCAGTTCCGCCGTATAGCCGACGAACCACGCGCTGCGATAGTCGTTGGTCGTGCCAGTCTTGCCGCCCATCGGGATGCCGAGCGAACGCGCCGCCGCACCCGTGCCGCGCTGGATCACGCCCTGCAACATCGAATTGACTTCGTAAGCCGTGATCGGATCGAGCACGACGTCCCCTTGCGGCTGGAGACGCGGACTCTCAAGTCCGTCGAAATCCGCTGTACAGGCTGAAGGACAGACGCGCTCATCGGCCTTATAGACCACCTTACCGTTACGATCCTGCACCTCGTCGATCAAATGCGGCTTCACCTTGCGACCCCCGTTGACGAAGATCGAGTAGGCATTGGTCAGGCGGTATGGATTGACTTCGCCAGCCCCCAAAACCATCGACATTTCGTTCGGCATCTTGTCGAGCACGCCGAAATTGACGATGCCCTGCGTCACCGGCTTGATGCCAACCTTTTGCGCTAGGCGCACGGTCATCAGGTTGCGCGACAGCTCAAGTCCGCGACGGATCGGCTGCATGCCCAGATAGTCGTGCTCATAGTTCTCGGGCGACCATTGCTTGCCATCCCCGCCCATCATGCTGATCGGACCGTCATCGACCAGGGAGGCAGGCGTGAAATCCTTAGAGAGAGCCACAGCATAGACGAACGGCTTGATCGAAGAGCCCGGCTGACGTTGCGCCATGGTGGCGCGATTGAACTTCGACAGCGAATAGGAATAACCGCCGACCATCGCCACGATGCGACCCGAATAGGGATCGACCGCGACCAGAGAACCATTGACCTTCGGAACCTGACGCAGGCGATAAACACCCTTGGTGTCTTCGGAGACATAAACCAGATCGCCGGCTTTCAGGCCGCGTGTCGCCTGCGCCCACGCCAAATCATCACCGCGGATAGAGCCATGGCCACCGTCAATGGCGCGCACGGCGCCGGAGCTTTTCTCGATCAGGCCAATCTGCCAGTTCGGACGCTCCGAAGGGGCGCGGCGTGATTCCGGCAGTTTGTCTTCCGCCGCCTCGGCCTCGCCTTCCCATGTGTCCGTGACCGGAATATTGGACCATGCGCCACGCCAACCATGGCGACGATCATAGGTTTCCAGCCCCGTCATCAGGGCTTCACGCGCCATAGTCTGCAACTTGGGATCAAGCGTCGTCTTGACGTAGTAACCGTCGGTATAGATGGCGTCGTTGAAAAGCCGCTTGGCGCGCAGTTCGACTTCACTGACGAAATAGTCGGCGTCCTGGTACTTGGCGCGACGCGGCTTGTCCTGGATGACAAGATCTTCCTTCATCGCCGCTTCAGCTTCGGCACGGCCGACCCAACCGGCCTTGAGCATTTCGCCGATCACCCAGTTGCGACGCGCGATCGCAGCGGCCTTGTGGGTCGAGGGACGATAGTTTTCCGGCCCCTTGGGCAAGGCGCCAAGAAACGCCAGTTCGCTTAAGGACAACTCATCCAGCGACTTGCCGAAATAGTTGAACGCGGCGGCACCAACGCCATAAGAGCGATAACCGAGGTAGATGTCATTGAGATACAGCTCAAGAATCTGCTCTTTCGGCAGAGAGTTTTCCAGCCGGCGCGCAAGAATGACTTCCTTGAGCTTGCGGCCGACCGTGCGCTCATTGTTCAGCAACAGGTTCTTGGCGACCTGCTGGGTGATGGTCGAGCCACCTTCAAAGCGTTTGCCACGCAAAAGGTTGAAGACGTTCTTAGCCATGGCGCGCGATACGCCGCTGACATCAACGCCATTGTGAGTGAAGAAATTGCGGTCTTCGGCGGCAAGGAAGGCCTGCGTCACGCGCGTCGGCATCCGGCTGTAAGGCACGTAGATACGGCGTTCCTGGCCATATTCACCGATCAGCGTGCCGTCCCAGGCAAAAACGCGTGCCGAGGTCACCGGGTGGAAGTCGGCCAGTTCGCTGCCATCGGGCATGTCATGGAAAAGCCAGGCGGCATAGACCGCGACCGCGAAGCCCGCAATGGCCACAGCCGTCATCACGGCGACACCAGCCATGGCAAACCAACGCTCAGACGACCTTAGCAAGCGACCTCCAACACAACAGATGTGCGTCCCGCATCCCCACATAGCCGCCCGACGGGCGGCTCAAGACACGTTTACCCTTACACTTAGCAAACCGCAGGCATTAGGCAAAGCCATTCGGATAAATTTCATCACCAGGAGCAAGCGACGACCAAAAGCTGCTCCCGGCGGATTTCAGAACAAAGAAAAGGCCCTGTCGAAAGCGACAGGGCCTTATATATTTCAGAGACTTAAGCTTGAAACTTAATTCAGGCCCGCAAAGGAGGCATACTGAACATTATTGGCGAAATACAGATCAATCGCCTTGGCCACCTGCCCCATCATGATGGCGCGATGGCGCGAATCATTGAGCATGGCCTCATCCTTCGCATTGTTCACAAAGCCCATTTCCAGCAGCACAGCCGGCACATCGGGCGCCAGCAGGACGAACAAACCGGCCTGGCGCAGATTGGTCTTCAGCAACGGCGTGCTTTCGCTGATATTGTCCATGACCAGTTGCGCAAAAGTGGCCGAACGGTTCTTGGTGGCGCGCTGTGTCAAATCGATCAGGATACGGTTGACCATGGCATCGGTCGAAGCGCCGTCGGCCAGGGACCAATCGCCCTTGACCAAAGCTTTTCGGGCGGCGCGTTCAGTGCCTGAATCCGACAGGGTGTAGATCGAGGCGCCACTAGTGTCGCCGTTGCCGCCAGCATCGGAATGCAGCGAAATGAACAGGTCGGCGTCAGCAGAGCGGGCGATGCGGACGCGGGCAGCGAGATCGACAAAGCTGTCGGTGTCGCGCGTCATGATCACCGTGTAGCGTCCAGTCCTGGTGAGCGCGTCGCGCAGCGCCTTGGCGGCGGCCAGATTAACGTCCTTTTCATAGGTATTGCCACCGAGCGCGCCGGGATCCTTGCCGCCGTGACCGGCATCGATGACGACGATCTTCTTGGTGCGCATCTTGGTAGCGGCCAGTTGCGTCTGGCTTTGCACAGTCGTAGGAATGACCGGCACGGGTGCGACCTTAGGCGTCGAGATGTCGGTATTTTGCGGCACCACATCGATCACATAACGATAGACGCTGATGCCATCGGCTGGCGGCAGAAGAAAACGGCGATAGATCTTGGCGCCGGATTTGAAGTTCAGCTTCAGGCGAGTGCTGCCAGCGACATTATCAATACGCCAGTCCTTGACCAGCCCCTGCCCCTGTCCGCTCATGGCATCGCCTAGGTCAATATCGGGCAGGGCGATAACCTGACGCGACGTTTCACCTTCGCGCGTCACGACCTGGCCAGCGACGCTCTTGCCGAGTTCGATGACGATACGTGTCTGCGAGGCGTCACCGCCCATGCGAACCTTGACGACATCGCCGCTTTGAGCCACATCCGCCATGGCAGGCTGAACAACAAGCGCGCCCGTGCATAGGACACCAGCCAGCGTCATCGCCTTAAGGGCTCTTTTCGCACCGGCGAAGATATTGTGTCGCTTCATAATCACTCTACGCACCACATTCTGTGTTTTTAACCCATAGGGTATTTGCTTATTCCCATCACAATGCCACAGGGATGTAGAAATACGATTAAAGGGTACGGTTACTGTTCTTTTTACATTTTTAGTTTCCAACTCATTAATGATGTGTCGGATTTAACGCGCTCAAAGAATTAGATTGACGTATTCCCCATTTTGCGGACATGTGACAAATGGGTATCGCCCTTTATGAGTCCGGTCAAAGCGCAGACTTTTCGCCGACTTATATGACGAACCCTTGTGATGACGGGAATGCGCTACCATCTCGCTCTCATGCCGGTCCTGCGGTTACCGCCGGATAGGCTGAAAGCGCCTTTCGCCCGGAACCAGCATCACGGCCTTATAGAATTGCGCGGCTTTTTACGCGCAGACACGAGTTTGGAACTATACTTTAAATGGGCTGCGCCTTGAGCCTCCGTAACGGATTTTCAGCGAAGACAGATGTCAGAGACGTCATCTTCGCCTGCGCGCGCCTGCACACCCCCTATCAGCGCCACGCCTTTTTCCCCGCAAAGCCGAGGCTTTCGCGGTTGGATGCGTCCGAGCGCTCCGGAGATACCTTTAATGTCAAAAACAATGTTAATCGACTCGACGCACACGGAAGAGACCCGTGTCGTCGTTATGAACGGCTCACGGGTTGAAGAGTTCGATTTCGAAAGCCACGCAAGAAAACAACTCCGCGGCAATATCTATCTCGCCAAGGTCACTCGCGTAGAACCCAGTCTGCAGGCAGCGTTCGTCGAATACGGCGGCAATCGTCATGGCTTTCTGGCCTTCAACGAAATCCATCCTGACTACTATCAGATCCCGGTCGCTGACCGCGAGAAACTGATTGCCGAGTTGCAACAGGCGGCCCACGCCAACAATCATGGTGATGACGAAGGCGACGACGAAGATCACGATGACGACAGCGACGATCTGCCCGATGAAGAGCGCCGCCTGCGCCAGCACCTGATCCGCCGCTACAAGATTCAGGAAGTCATCAAGCGGCGCCAGATCCTGCTTGTTCAGGTCGTCAAGGAAGAGCGTGGCAACAAGGGCGCTGCCCTCACCACCTATATGTCGCTGGCCGGCCGCTATTGCGTGCTGATGCCGAACACAGCGCGTGGTGGCGGCATTTCGCGCAAGATTACCAACAGCGCCGATCGCAAGCGCCTCAAGACTCTGGTGCAGAGCCTTGATGTGCCGCATGGTATGGGCCTGATTGTCCGCACGGCAGGCGCCAAGCGCACCAAGCTGGAAATCAAGCGCGACTATGATTACCTACTGCGGGTCTGGGAAACCATCCGCGAAACGACGCTGAAGTCCAACGCGCCCGCCCTGATCTATGAAGAAGAAGATCTCGTCAAGCGCGCCATCCGCGACTTGTTTGACAAGGATTTTGACGGCGTGCTGGTCGAGGGCGAGGACGGTTACCGCTCCGCCAAGGACTTCATGCGGATGATCATGCCCTCACAGGCCAAGAAAATCCAGCTCTACAAGGCCAACACGCCGCTGTTTGCGCGCTATGGCGTCGAAGACCTGATCTCGAAAATTTATTCGCCTGTCGTGCCGTTGAAATCGGGCGGCTATCTGGTCATCAACCAGACGGAAGCCCTCGTCGCTATCGACGTCAACTCCGGCAAGTCGACCAAGGAACGCAATATCGAGGCCACGGCCTTAAAGACCAATATGGAAGCCGCCGAAGAATCGGCGCGCCAGATGCGCCTGCGCGATCTCGCCGGCTTGGTCGTCATCGACTTCATCGACATGGATGAATCGAAGAACAACCGCTCGGTCGAAAAGAAGCTGAAGGACGCGCTCGCCGAAGACCGCGCCCGTATCCAGATGGGCAAGATTTCCGGCTTCGGCCTGATGGAAATCAGCCGCCAGCGCCGCCGCACCGGTTTCCTGGAAGGCACCACCATTGTCTGCCCGCACTGTGAAGGTCAGGGCCGGATCCGCTCCGTCGATTCCGCCGCCCTTTCGGCGATGCGCAAGATCGACATGGAAGCCATGCAAAATGGCGCCGGCGCCATCACGGTCAAGCTGCCGATGGATGTGGCGCTCTACATCCTCAACGAAAAGCAGGTTCACCTCGCCAAGCTGCGCCTCGAATGGGGCCTGAAGGTCAATGTCGAAATCGACACCGATCTTGGCCACACCGACGCGCAGATCGTCCGCACGGTCCATGCCGATGAGGTCGATTTCGTTGCTCCGGTCCGTCCCGAGCCCATCGCCTTCGACACCACGCCCGACGTGGCAGAAGACGAGGAGATCGATGACGAAATCATCGAGTCCGACGAAGATGAGGAAGATGATGGCGAAAAGCGGCCGGAACGTGGTGAGCGCGCCGAGCGCCCGGAACGCGAAGACCGCGAGGGCGGTCGTAACGGCAAACGTCGTCGTCGTCGCCGTGGCGGCCGTGATCGTGACAGTGATGAGCGTCCTGCTGTCGCCGCCAATACGGAAGCTTCCGAAAGTGAAGACGACGGTGAAGACGATGACAGCATCGGCGAAGATGGCTTCCGCAAGGGCCGCCGCCGTCGTGGCCGTCGGGGTGGCCGCCGTGCCGGCTTCGATAGCCGTCCGCGCGAAACCTATAGCTGGGTGCGTGCTCGCACGCCTTCGCTTGAGGCGCCGTATGTCTGGATCGACCCGTTTGAAGAGCAGCAAAGGCGCGAACAATCGGAGTCGTCCGAGCGTCCGCAACGCAACCCGGCGCCGGTAAATGCGGAATTGGCCCTCGGTGCTGAAAGCACGCAACCGATCTCACTCGTGCCGGAAGCGCTGCGCGACCAGCCAGCGCCCAAGCGCCAGCGTCCGCCGCGTCGTAGCCGCAGAGGCGGGTCTGTTGTTGAATCGTCGGTCGATGAGGCCGCCGCGGAAAACAACACCGCGCCTATGCCCTTGACCAAGGATGTCAATATCGACCCCGAGGCCGCGTTCGCCGCCTCCGAGCCGCCGCATCTGCCAGTCGAGGAGATAGCTCCGCCGGCACGTAAAACGCGCTCACGCAAAAAGGTGGTCGAGGCGGAAGCCGAAGCCCCGGCCGCTGTCGAGGCCCCTGTTGCCGAAGTGCCAGTTGGCGAAGTGGTCGCCGAGCCTGTCAAGGCGCCGGCCCGCGCCAGCCGCAGCCGCGCCAAGAAGGTTGTCGAGGCCGCTACTGTGGTGGAACCTGTCGTCGTTACCGAGACGATCGTCGCGGCAGCGCCCGAGCCTGTCGTCACCGAGCCGGCGGCAGTCGCACCGGTAATCGCGGCCGAGCCAGACCCGAACGAGATTTCGGCCCCACCTGAAAAGCCAAAGCGTGGCTGGTGGCGCCGCTAATCACTTAAAAGTATAAGCTATCTTATAGGCGGGCATTGATACACATCAGTGCCCGCCTTAGATTTGTCACGCTTCCTGCCTAGATTTCATGACAGGCGGAAACCAGCGGGGTTAGACCATGCAGGCTTATTTTGAGCTGACCAAAAGGATAGGGGGCGCCTCCATAAGGTGCCTGACCACCCTGCTGTCTGCGCTTATCGGCCTGTGCCTCTTCTCTCTGCCTGGCATCGCCCAGGCGCAAAGCGTTATCCGCGACACCGAGATCGAGTCTTTCCTGAAAAGCCAGACGCGGCCCGTGCTGAGCGCTGCCGGTCTCGACGCCGATCGCGTACATTACTTGCTGATCGCCAGTGACGATCTCAACGCCTTCGCCACCTTCGGTTTGCGCATCGGTCTCAACACCGGCCTGATCATGGAAGCCGATACGCCCAACCAGCTTTTCGGCGTTATCGCCCACGAAACCGGCCACTTAAGCGGCGGCCATATGATGCGCACCGATGAGATCGAACGCGCCGCCCGCATGCCCATGGCGGTCTCGCTTGGTCTTGGCGTCATCGCAGCCCTTGCCGGCGCACCCGATGCTGGCGCAAATCTGATGGTCAGTTCGAGCACCTTCGGCACGCTCGGCGCCCTGCATTACATCCAGACCGAGGAATCAGCCGCTGACGCCGCTGGCGTCAAGGCGCTGGAAAAGGCCGGCATGTCGTCGCGCGGCCTGGTCGATTTCTTCTACAAGTTCCGCAATGTCGAAACCTTCAGCAACGCCGATCGCTACGAATTTTTCCGCACCCACCCCCTGTCGCGTGAACGCATCCAGGCTCTGCGTGGCGTCGCCGAACGTCAGCCGCACTATGGCGTGGTCGATAGCCCTGAGACCCTGGCACAATTCGATATCGTCAAGGCCAAGCTGTCCGGCTTCCTCGACAGCCCCCTCAAGACCTTCCAGAAATATCCGGAAAACAACACCTCCTACCCGGCCCGCTATGCCCGTGTCATCGCTACCTACAAGATGGGCAACTGGGATCAGGCCATCGTGCTGCTCGATAAGATGCTGGAAGAGCAGCCTGACAATCCCTACCTGTGGGAACTGAAGGGCCAGATCTATTTCGAGACCGGCCGCGCCGCTTTGGCCAAGCCAGCGCATGAAAAATCGGTATCGCTGATGCCTCAGGCGCCGCTGTTGCAACTCAATCTGGGGCAGACCCTGATTGCCGTCGGCGGCAAGGACAGCCTGAATGAAGCCGTGGAGCATCTCCAGCAGTCAATCAAATACGAGGAAGACGACAGCTTCGCCTGGGAGCAACTGGCTCAGGCCTATGACGGGCTGAATCAGCCGGGTCTGGCACGCCTGTCCACCGCTGAAGCCCAGTTTTACCAAGGTGACTATATGGCGGCCCGCACCTCGGCGGTGTGGTCGCAAAAATATCTCGACGCCACCTCACCCGAATATCGCCGCGCCCGCGATATCGTTATGACCGCCTCTTCCGAAATGGGTATTGCGCCTGTGGAAAAAGAAACGACGCGCCGCCGTCGCAATTAGAAAGCTCTTAAGTGACCGATCCCGACACGCCTCAAGCCGCCCCGCCCATCCGCCCCTATCTTTGGAAGGATGTCTTTTCGCAGGCTAATATCACGACCGGCCTTGCCCTCTTCGCCGTTGTCCTGGCTGGCGCCCCTTATCTCGTACCGCAGGTACAGAGTTTCGTTGTCGAGCACGGCATGCTGAACCGTCCGGCCATGCTGGAAACCGCAAGCAACAAACTGTCAGCCCAGAGAGATGAAGAACGATCGCAGGCCCTGAAGGCCGGCATCAAGAGCCATCACGACTCGCTGTTCAACGACAAGGCCGACCCCATTCTTGGCAATCCGAACGCGCCTATCAAGATCGTCGAGTTCCTTGACTATTATTGCGGCTATTGCCGGGCTTCGACACCGGCGCTCAAGGACTTTTTAGGCGAAAATCCCGACGTCGCCATCATCGTCAAGGAATACCCGGTCATCGGCCAAAACTCCCGCCCCCTGGCGGCACGGGCCTTAGCGGCGGCCCGGCTGGGTCATTATGAGGCTGTGCATTACGCCTTCATGACCGAAGACATCAAATCAGAAGCCGATCTCGATGCCGCGCTCACCAAGGCCGGTGTTGATCCGAAGCAGATCCTAGCCCTCGCCGCCACTCCCGACATCCAGGCGCATATCGACAAGGTGGTGGCGCTCGGCGCTGACATCGGCGCCACCGGCACGCCGACCTTCGTCATCGGTGATCAGGCCATCGATGGCGCCAAGATCGATGCTCTGAAAAAAGCCGTAGAGGCCGCCAGAGCTGCGAATAAGTCCTAGATCAGACCACCTAACGGAGAGGACGGATCGGCGTAGAGCTTGCGCTGCATCCGTCCAGCCAGATAGGCATCACGACCGGCCATGACTGCATACTTCATGGCGCGCGCCATGCGGATCGGGTCTTTCGCCTCGGCAATAGCCGTATTCATCAGCACAGCGTCGCATCCCAGTTCCATGGCTTCTGCTGCTTCTGAAGCTGTGCCAACCCCGGCATCGACCAGCACCGGCACCTTGGCGTTCTCAATGATAATGCGCAGGGTGACAGGGTTCTGGATGCCCAGACCGGAACCGATCGGCGCAGCCAGCGGCATGATGGCGACGGCACCCGCCTCCTCCAGCTTGCGCGCATAGACCGGGTCGTCGCTGCAATAGACCATGACGTCGAAGCCATCCTTCACCAGCAGCTTGAGCGAGCGCAGCGTCTCTTCCATGTCCGGATAGAGTGTCTTGGGATCGGAGAGCACTTCGAGCTTGACCAGATTCCAGCCACCAGCCTCCCGCGCCAAACGCAGGGTACGCACCGCATCCTCACCGGTGAAGCAACCAGCCGTATTGGGCAGATAGGTGAACTCGTCCTGCTTAACGTAATCCATCAGCATGGGCTGATTTGGGTCGGTCAGGTTGACGCGACGCACGGCAACCGTCACGATCTCGGCACCGGAGGCCTTGGCGGCGGCGGCATTCTGGGCATAGTCTTTGTACTTGCCGGTACCGACAATCAGACGCGACGTAAAGGTGCGGCCCGCAACACTCCAGGTCTCTGGCAATGTTTCTGTTTTCAAAGCTTGGTCGTCCATTAGCCGCCTCCTACAAAATGTACAATTTCCACACGGTCGCCATCGGCGATCGCCGTGGACAGATAGGTCGAACGCGGTACGATTTCGAGATTCTTCTCGATGGCCACCTTGCGACCTTCTAGCCCGATTTCATCGATCAGAGCCGTGAGTGTGGTGGCCGTAACCTCCCTTTCCTCACCGTTCAACAGTATTTTCACCATTTTTACGCCATTTTTGCCAAGAAGGGCCTGTTGCAATGCGAGACTAGGCTTGTGAGCCTCTTCCCGACACGTTAGAAGAATTGCTTCGTTGCTTCTACGAAGGTTTCATGTCCAAGCCCATATATGTCCTCAACGGCCCAAACCTCAACCTCCTTGGGGTAAGAGAGCCGGAAATTTATGGCTACGACACCCTCGCCGATATTGAATCGCGTTGCGCCGCCTTGCTTGAAGGCACAGATCACAGTCTGGTGTTCCGGCAAAGCAATCACGAAGGTCAGTTGGTTGACTGGATTCAGGAGGCCCGCACCGAGGCCAGCGCGCTGATCATCAATCCCGCAGCCTACACCCACACCTCGGTGGCGCTCTATGACGCTTGCAAGGCGTTGAGTATCCCCATCATCGAATGCCACCTCTCCAACCCCCACGCCCGCGAAAGCTTCCGGCATCACTCATATGTGTCGCTGGCGGCGAAAGGGATTGTTGCAGGATTTGGTTCCATTGGTTATGAACTGGCCATTCGCGCCGTTTTGACCCTCGTTAAACAGTAGAGTCTTTATTTTTCAAGACTTTGTACAAGGCTATCACATGACGACTCCCAAAGCTCCCGCCGCCGATCCGATCGACCCCAAGCTGATCCGCAAGCTCGCCGACATCCTGAAGGAAACCGAGCTGACCGAGATCGAGGTCGAACAGGGCGATCTCAAGATCCGCGTGGCGCGCCAGCTTACGGCGGCACCGAGCGTTGCTTATGCGCAAAGCTATGCGCCGGCTCCCACGGAACCTGTTGCTGCGGCCGATGTCGCGCCCGCGCCCGCTGCAGCGGCCGCCGTCGCCAAGGACGCCATCAAATCGCCTATGGTCGGCACGGTCTATCTGCAGGCCCAACCCGGCACGCCTGCCTTCATCAAGGTAGGTGATAAGGTTAAGCAAGGCCAGACCCTGCTGATCATCGAAGCCATGAAGACGATGAACCCTATTCCATCGCCGCGTGAAGGCGTTGTGGCCCAGATTCTGGTCAGCGATTCCCAACCCGTCGAATTCGGCGAAGCGCTCGTCGTCTTCGAGTAAGACACATGACTCAAGATTCCCCAGTAAAAACCTTCGACAAGATTCTCATCGCCAATCGTGGTGAAATCGCCCTGCGGGTCATCCGCGCCGCCAAGGAAATGGGCATCGCCACCGTGGCCGTCCATTCCGAAGCCGACCGCACTGCCATGCACGTGCATCTGGCTGACGAGTCCGTCTGCATCGGGCCTGCATCGGCCTCCAAGTCGTATCTCAATATCCCGTCGATCATCGCCGCCGCCGAAATCACCGGTGCCCAGGCGATCCACCCGGGCTACGGCTTCCTATCGGAAAACGCCCGTTTCGCCGAGATCGTCGGCGCCCACGGCATGACCTTCATCGGTCCGAAGCCCGAACATATCCGCATGATGGGCGACAAGATCACCGCCAAGCAAGCCGCTAAGGACGCCGGCATCCCGGTTGTTCCAGGTTCCGATGGCGGCGTTTCGACCGTTGAGGAAGCCATGGAAGCCGCTGAAACGATCGGCTTCCCGCTGATCATCAAGGCCGCTGCCGGCGGTGGTGGACGTGGCATGAAGGTCGCCAAGGACCCGGAGTCTCTCGCCGAAGCCGTGCTCAGTGCCCAGACCGAAGCCGCCGCCGCCTTTGGTGACGGGACGGTCTATATGGAACGCTATCTCCAAAAGCCGCGCCACATCGAGATCCAGGTGATCGCCGACAGCCACGGTAATGTCGTCCACCTCGGCGAGCGCGACTGCTCCTTGCAGCGCCGCCACCAGAAGGTGCTCGAAGAAGCGCCTTCGCCGGCTATCGATGACGCCGCACGCGACAAGATCGGCATGATCGTCGTGAACGCCATCAAGAAGATCGGCTATCTCGGCGTCGGCACAATCGAGTTCCTGTTTGAGGACGGTGAGTTCTTCTTCATCGAGATGAACACCCGCCTTCAGGTCGAACATCCGGTGACCGAGTATGTCACCGATATCGATCTGGTGCGCGAACAAATCCGTATCGCCGAAGGCCTACCGCTGTCGTTCACCCAGGACGATATCAAGCTCAAGGGCCATGCGATCGAAGTCCGCATCAATGCTGAAAACGCCCGCACCTTCGTGCCCTCCCCCGGAACGGTCACTGATTTCCACGCGCCCGGCGGTCTCGGTGTGCGCCTGGATTCGGCGATCTATAACGGTTACGCCATCCCGCCCTATTACGACTCGCTGGTTGGCAAACTGATCGTGCACGGCCGCGACCGTCCGGAAGCCCTTGCCCGCCTCAAGCGTGCGCTCGGTGAAACGGTGGTGACGGGTATCGACACGACCATCCCGCTCTTCCTCGACCTGCTGCAGGAAAAGGACGTCCAGTCAGGTGACTACAACATCCACTGGCTGGAAAACTGGATCAAGGCGCAAGAAGCAGGGGCGTAACGTCCCTGCCCCACAACACGGCGGCGCAAGCCTTGGCTGACTTCACCCTTGATGACCTGATCGACTGTTATCGCACCGGCATCTTCCCGATGTCGGATGCGCGCGATGACGACTATCTGTTCCTCGTTGATCCGCCGATGCGGGGCGTCATGCCGCTCGATGGCTTTCACATACCGTCGCGACTTGCCCGCACGGTGCGCAAGGATGCCTATACCATCCGCATTGACACGGCCTTTAGCCAGATCATCGAACTTTGCGCCGAGGAAGCCATGAACCGCACCTCGACCTGGATCAGCTACTCGATTCAGGCCCTCTATCAGGCGCTGTTCGCGCGGGGTCTGGCGCACAGCGTCGAGGTGTGGTCCAAGGGCGATGACAGTCAACTGTTGGGCGGCCTGTACGGGGTCTCTATCGGCGGCGCCTTCTTTGGTGAAAGCATGGTGTCGCGCGAACGCGACGTCTCCAAGATCGCCCTTGTGCATCTGGTGGCACGCCTGAAAGCCGGCGGGTTCAGCCTGCTCGATTGCCAGTTCCAGACTGACCATTTGAGCCAGTTCGGCGTAATCGAACTGCCGAAGGCCGACTACCTGGTCAAGCTGGAGCAGGCTATCGACCTGAAAGGTGATTTTTATGATTTGCCGCGCACGGCTTCTGGGCGCGATGTCATGGATATCCTCACGTCTTAGCTCGTGGTGCTGACGAGGGGGTGCCGGCAACTGATCACCCAGGCATCATAGACCGGATGCTGGATAGGGTTGAGGCTCGGAGTCGAGGCAAACGTCCAGCCGCGGAAAACTTCCTTGGACTTGATCGCCGGTGACGTATTGGTGGCCGCCGTCGGATTTGTGCGCACGCGTACATAGGCCATGGCATCCGACATCGGCTCGTCTTCAGCCGTTGTCTCGCAGGCCTTGACCGTATAGATCAGGCCCTTGTAGCGGATAGGCTTGCCGATCGGCGCCTCAAAACGCACGCTTTCCGCCGTCACCTTATCGAGCGCCTCAATTATTGCCACGGCATAGCGGGCACGTTTTTGCGGCGCATAGGATGACGCGCTAGCCTCAGAAGACGATGCTGATTTCGAGGTTGCCTCGGCTTGCGCCACCTTGGCCGGCGTCTGTTGCGGCACAAACGGATGGAGTTCACTCACCGGCGTATCGGTTGGTGTTACCGGAGTGGGCGCAGGCTTGACCGCTTCGGCCGCCGGCTTGGCTTTTTTGTTTTCCGGCACATAGGGCTTATACTGCACGCCATCGACATAATAGGGCTGCGGATCGTAATCCGCGCTATCGACATAGTGCGGCGCATCACCACCATTGCCGCCACGATCGGGCGGTGGCACCTGGGCGGAGGCCGGAATAACCACGCACGCCGCCACAGCCGCAAGCATAGCCCATCCGGAAACGGTGACGCGCTTCATAAGGGGTCGCTCCGGTTAGGGTTTCCAGGCTTCGTAATCGCCGGTCGTCTTTTGGCGTTCGGCCTCTGCATTGAGCGAACCCGATGGGAACTGCGCATAGGGAGTGCCACTCATATTCGGCATGTGGGGCTTTTCCCAGGCCTTGCGACGCAGAGGCTCTTCCGAAGGCGGCGTGTCATAGGTGTAATGCATCCAGCCATGCCAATCGGGCGGAATCTTCGAGGCGTCGGCATAACCGTTGTACAGTACCCAGCGGCGCTTACGGCCCGTGTCGTAACTGTTCTTGGCGGTGCGACCTTCAAAATAGCGGTTGCCAAACTCGTCCGTGCCGACCTGGCGACCATGCTTGCCAATGGTAAAGAGCGTGCCGAGCGTGGCGCCATTCCACCAGGTAAAAGAAGGAGCGAGTAAATTAAGCAACCAGCGCATCGTCATATATCCTTACCAGAGACGCATCACACGCCCCGAAATTCAACTCCCGACTATAAAGAGCCCGCGTGCGCAGGTAAAGCCGGACTGGAAAATATTGTGCGCGGCAAAAAGCCACCACGACATCAACATATTGTGGATGAATATGCAAAGGGACACCAGATTTATTGATGTATGTAAAAATTAACGCTACATCTGGGGATAATGTCCGGTAGATTTAAGGATTACACATGCCCTATCTGTCATCCGCCTTGCGCGCGCTCGGCCGGGAGAACGATCTGGAACTGCGCGAGATCGAACGCTCCGTCGCTTTCAGCGAGGTTTTGTGCCCCCGTGACCTGACATCGGTCCAAGTCGAAGCGTGGCTGGACTGGGCTGATTCGCTGCCGAATGACCTGCCGGCGGGCGCCGCGTCGCTTGCCATCGATCCCCAAGCCAATGTTTTTGATGGCGCGATTGCCACCTTCGCGCATCGTCTGGCGCAATGGGGCCTGCGCCTCGGTCACTTTGCGGATGCTGCCATGGCCGCAAATTTCGCTGAAGCCATCGAAATGACCTTGCTGTCCGGACTGGCGGCACCGGCCCTTGGAATGGCGTCCGGCCATCGTGTGCACCCAACGGCCGGTGACGTACTGCCCCCTCTTGCTGACAGCGTGTCCTTGTTCCTCGACGATCCGGCAGGCCGGCAATCGCTCAATCAAGTGTTGATCGAAGCGCGCACCACGACTCTGGCATCAGCGGCCCAGACACGACTGGCACAGGCGCTCGATGACATCAGCCACGCCATCGATCGTTCCGAAGGCGACCAGCGCGCCAGCCTGAAACACAATCCTGCACTTGCACGCGCCGCCAGCAAGGCGCGTCGCTTTGGCGCCTCGGACACCTTGATCGCACGGCAGATCCAGATCAGTCAGGGCATGGTGCCTGCGGACTGGTCGCGAATGCCCTCGCCCTCGCCTGCCAAGCCGCGCCTTCGCGCCGTTATCGGTGAGCGCGACCTCTTAAGCGCCGGCGATCCATCATCGGTTCTAGCGGCGGAAACCGCGCTCGAAACAGGCGCCATGCATATTGTTTTTAATCCGCATGATGCCGAGGTGGTGGAAGCGCACAATTCTGCCGCCAGCGCCGCCATCAATATTGATAGGTTTTTCGATGATCTTGGCGACTTCGCCAGCGAAGCTTTTATCGAAACCATAGGTCTGTGGACACAAGCGCTCGATATAGAAGCCGCCATCGGGTTCTCGTCCACCCTGGAAGACAGCCAGCGCCGCCACGCGATACGCCCCTTGAGCCTGACTCTTGCCGGCCTTGGCGAAGCGATTATGGGTCAGGGTCTGAGCCTGAATGACAAGGCGGGTACAGGCCTCGCCACCCATATCTTCGCCCTGTTTGAAGCCGCCGCCGCCCATGCCTCGGCGACCCTGGCCGCGCATATCGGCGCCTATGGCGATTTTGCCAGTGACAAGGCCGAGCAAACCGACCGTCTTAGTCAGCGCCTGTATCAGATCACAGCGCTCAAAGGCCATGCCGGGCTCAAATCACACGCGCTTGACCTGATCCAGACCGCGCTCAAACTGGCCAAGAAAACCGGCCTGCGCAATGCTCAGGTCACCGGTCTGTTCGATGATGCCGAACTGGCCTTGCGCCTGGGCGTTAGCCTCGGCGATCGCGGCGTCACCGATCTGCTGACGGTCATGGAAACTGAAGACGGTATTTTCGTCCCCACGGTGAAAGCCTGCGTTATCAAGGGCCTGCAGGCCATATCTCAGACATGGGGGGATGTACGCGGCGTGCTTATGGGGCATCGCAGCCTGATCGATGCGCCGCATATCCACGTCAGCGCTTTGAAAACAAAGGGCCTGAGCGAGTTCGAGATCGACCGGCTGGAAGCGGCCCTGCTCACGTCTTCCAGCCTCGCCGAGGTGTTTTCAGTGCGTCATATCGATGCCGCCTTTATCCAGGACATTTGGGGCCTGAGCGAAAGCGATCTGTCAGATCCGTCACTTAACCTTCTGGACATCATGGGCTTTTCGCCAACAGAAGTGGTGATGGCCGAGGCCCATATTTTTGGCCACAAAGACCCCGAAGCCCTCAAACTGGTCAGTGACGCCACCTACCATCTGCTCGCACCCGTCGGTCGCAAGGCGCAAATCCAGTTGCGACAACAGATCGAAGCCTTGCTCGATGCGCCGGCCGTAGCCCCGTTTTCCTTGGCCTGGGATCAGGGTGTGCTAGACGTCATGAAACTCTATTCCCTCGCGGCCAGTTCCGGCCTGCGCGCCATTTCCGTGGTGCGCGCCGAGGCGCCACTGGATTTCGCGCTCGATATTCCCGATGTCGATGAAGCGCCAAAACGCACTTCCGAGCCCGCACCCACCAGGGAAACCGCTGCACGTATCATTGAAAAAATCGTAGAGCGCGAACGGACGCGCACCAAGCTGCCGGATCGCCGCAAGGGCTATATCCAGAAGGCGGGCGTGGGCGGCCACAAGGTCTACATCCATACCGGCGAGTATGAAAACGGTACACTTGGCGAAATTTTCATCGACATGCACAAGGAAGGCGCCGCCTTCCGCTCGCTGATGAACAATTTCGCCATCGCTATCTCGATCGGTCTGCAATACGGCGTGCCACTTGAAGAGTTTGTCGAGGCCTATGTTTTCACGCGTTTCGAGCCAGCGGGCCCCGTGACCGGCAATGATCGCGTCAAGTCGGCGACCTCGATCCTTGATTATATCTTCCGCGAACTGGCCATTTCGTATCTCGAACGCGATGATCTTTCCAACGCCGATCCTTCAGAACTGAATGCCGATGGTTTGGGCCAGGGCTATTTCCATGGCGATGCGCTGCCGGAGACCGACGATGCGCCCAGCAACGCCATGCCGGCGTCGCAACTGATTTCGAAGGGGTTCGCACGCGGTACAGCTACCGATAATCTGGTGGTGGTGCCTTTTGGTAATCGTAAAAAATCCGAACCTGATAAGGCCTTGGTAAGCCAGGATGATGTAGAGGATCGGTAATGTCGGTATTGGCCCGCCTCTTGCTGGTGTTCCTGCAAATCTTAGCGAAGGTGTCCTTTTATGAAACGTATAGCGCTTGTCTTTCTTGCCGCCTCTTTCCTGGCTGCACCGGCTATGGCTCAGAATGCCTCTCAGGTCAGTGCGGCACAAAATGGCGCCAATTGCCCGAAGTGCAATCTTTTCCAGGCCGATTTCAATAATCGCACCCTTAAGAACAAGAACTTCGCCGGTGCCCGTCTGCGTCAAGCCGATATGGGTCTGGGCATTTTCAATGGCACCAGCTTCGCTGGCGCTGATCTGCGTGACATTAATGGCTCCGCTGCCTTGTTTGGCCGTGCCAACTTCGCCGGTGCCAACCTGACCAACGCCAATTTCGTCGGCGCCTATCTCGAACACGCCAACCTCAAAGGTGCTATCCTCTCCGGCGTCAACTTCTCCGGTGCGGAAATGCGCACCGCGACCGGCCTGACGCAGCGCCAGATGGACCAGACCTGCGGCGACCGCGCCACGCAACTGCCTGCCGGTCTGCGCATTCCGGTTTGCACAGTGCAATAAGAGCTGCTGATTTCTGGGGTTTGGCGCCAATGGCCCCAAGTCTTATCTCTTTCAAAGAAAAAGCCTCGCCAGATCGGCGAGGCTTTTTCTTTGAATAAGGCAAGGTTTTTGGGACACGGCCCCCAAAACCCCAGAAATCAGGACACCTTGATCGGCATCTGCGTGCGGATATGCAGTTCTTTCAACTGCTTATCGAGCACATCCGAAGGCGCACTCATCATCACATCCTGCCCCTGTTGGTTCAGCGGGAAGGCGATGACCTCGCGGATGGCCTGCTGGCCAGCAAGCAGCATCACAATACGGTCGATACCTGGCGCAAGACCACCGTGCGGCGGTGCGCCGTATTTGAAGGCGTTGAGCATACCGCCAAATTGCGACTCAACGAACGCTTCGTCATAGCCAGCGATCTCGAAGGCCTTCAGCATGATATCCTGCTTGTGGTTCCGGATCGCACCAGAGCACAACTCATAACCGTTGCAGACGATGTCGTACTGGTAAGCCAGAATATCGAGCGGATCTTTCGTCTGCAGTGCTTCCATCTCACCTTGCGGCATCGAGAACGGATTGTGCGAGAAGTCGACCTTCTTTTCTTCATCATTGAATTCGAACATCGGAAAATCGACGATCCAGCAGAACTTGAACTGATCTTCATCGACCAATCCAAGATCGGTGCCGACCTTGGTGCGGGCAGAACCGGCGAACTTGTAGAACACCTTCGGATCACCGGCCACGAAGAAGGCGGAATCGCCCTGGCCAAGACCAAGCTGTGCCATAAGCGCGTTGGTAGCGTCCTGACCGAGGTTCTTGGCGATAGGACCACCCCAGGCGCCCTGATCCTCCGACCAAAAGATATAGCCAAGGCCGGGCTGACCTTCACCCTGCGCCCACGAGTTCATGCGATCGCAGAAGGCGCGCGATCCGCCCTTCGGCGCCGGAATACCCCAGACTGCATTGGCGGAATTTTCGAGGATACGCGCGAAGAGGCCGAAACCACCGCCACGGAACGTCTCGGAGACATCCTGCATCTCGATGGGATTGCGCAGGTCGGGCTTGTCCGAACCGTACTTGGCGATCGATTCACGGTAAGGGATGCGCACGAACGGATAGGACGAGACGCGCTTACCTTCGCCGAATTCCGTGAACAGACCGTGCATGAGAGGCTCAATCGCCGCGAACACATCTTCCTGCGTCACAAAGCTCATTTCAACGTCGAGCTGGTAGAATTCGAGCGAACGATCCGCGCGCAGGTCTTCGTCCCGGAAACACGGCGCGATCTGGAAATAGCGATCGAAACCCGAAACCATCAACAGTTGCTTGAACTGCTGCGGCGCCTGCGGCAACGCGTAGAACTTGCCGGCATGGAGACGCGACGGCACGAGGAAGTCGCGCGCGCCTTCCGGCGACGAGGCCGTCAGGATAGGCGTTTGGTATTCAAGGAAGCCCTGATCAACCATACGCTGGCGGATCGAGTGGATCACCCGCGAACGCAGCACGATGTTCTTGTGCAGGGTTTCACGGCGCAGATCGAGGAAGCGGTTCTTCAGGCGGATTTCTTCGGGATAGTCAGGCTCACCGAAGACCGGCAGCGGCAGTTCGGCGGCTTCCGACAGCACTTCGACCTCAGCGACATAGACCTCGACCTCGCCGGTTGGCAGGTTGGCGTTGATGGTGGCACCGTCACGCGCCACAACCTTGCCATCGACGCGGATGACGCTTTCGGCGCGCAGACGCTCGACCTTTGCGAAACCCGGCGACGACGGATCGAAGACCAGTTGTGTCAGGCCGTAATGGTCACGCAAGTCGATGAACAGCAGGCCGCCGTGGTCTCGCTTGCGATGAATCCAGCCCGAAAGGCGGGTTTGCGAACCGGCATCGGAGGCGCGCAGGGCACCGCAGGTATGGGAGCGATAGATATGCATGAAACAGCCAATAAGATAAGGAAATTTGTTGCGCCGTAAGGGACATGATGTGCCGGGCTTGTCAAGCATTTTGCCGCGAATCATGGCGTCGCGGCCTTGATTCTACTCACAATCTCCAGACAGCCATCCACGCTTTATCTGATGGTGGCGCATTGTTATTCCGGCGCGGGACTTCTACATTAGAGCCATGTCCTTGCAACTGCCCCTTGACCTGGAGACGCCGGATCGCTTCAGCCGCGACAACTTCATCGCCAATACGGCGCTGACGACCTCACTCGCCGTGCTCATGCATCCTGATCAATGGTTGAGTCCGCATCTGATCCTGATGGGGCCCAAAGGCAGCGGCAAAACCCATCTCGGCCATATCTTTGCCGACCATACAGGCGGCCGCTTCCTGAGCGCAATGCAAACGTATAGCCTAGATGAACTCGCCAGCACCGCCTACGTAGTCGATGATGCCGAAGACGCTTCCGAGGAGGCCTTGTTCCACCTGTGCAATCACGTTCAAAAATTCGGGCAGCAACTTGTTTTACTAACCGAAAACCAACCGATTGCCTGGAATGTCAAGCTACCCGACCTGAGTAGCCGGCTCAATGCCATGCGCATTCTGAGCCTGCCCGAACCCGACGAAGACCTCCTCATCGCCATCCTCAACAAGCTGTTCGCTCAGCGTGCGATCTCGCCCTCCCCCGACTTTATCGACTATATTGCCCGGCGCATGGACCGTTCGGTCGGGGCTGCACAAAAAATTGTCACAGAACTGGAGCATTATGCCAATGGACGTGCGTTCAACCGCGCCCTGGCCAAATCCTTCTTCGATCAGAATGGCGACTTTTTCGAACCGGAAACCGGTGCGCCCTGATGAAATCGCAGTAACCTCAACGGTTTTTTTGGGTAGTTTTTAAGGGTTGAGCGCTATAAATTGCAAAAATTGAGCAAAAGTGATTCCGATATGATTGATTCGAATATGGCTGTGCAAATGTCTTCCGATGCGTCATCAGCGCCAGAGGACAGCAGCCATGCCACGACGCCAGCTTTTGACTTCAGCAATGACGCGACACTCGATCCGTCGCTCTATATCAATCGTGAACTGAGCTGGCTGGCCTTCAATCAGCGCGTCATCGAAGAAGCGAAGAACCCACGCCATCCTCTGCTGGAACGCCTGCGCTTCCTGTCGATCTCCGCCAACAACCTCGATGAATTCTACATGGTGCGCGTGGCCGGTTTGCAAGGCCAGGTGCGTGAAGGTGTCCGCGTGCTCAGCGTCGACGGACACACGCCGCACGAGCAGTTGGAGATGGTCAATAGCGCAGCCGGCAACCTGATGAGCAAGCAGCAGGCAATCTGGTCGCATATCCGTAACCAGTTGCACGAGAATGGCCTTAACCTGCTGTCCACCAAGGACGTCAACAAGACCGATATGGCCTGGCTGGAAAAGCTATACGAAAGCCAGCTTTTCCCGGTTCTGACACCGATGGCGATCGACCCGGCTCACCCCTTCCCGTTTATTCCCAACCTGGGCTTCTCGATCGTCCTCAAGCTGGTGCGCCGCAAGGACAACAAAACCATGTATGCGCTTGTGCCGATCCCGACTGGCGTAAAGCGCTTCTGGGAAGTCGAATCGGCCGCGCGCAAGGCGGGTGACACACGCCGCAAGTTTATCTCGCTTGAGAATTTCGTCTCGCTGTTCCTGCACCAGCTTTTCCCCGGCTTCGATATCATTTCACGCGGTCTGTTCCGCATCCTGCGCGATTCCGATATCGAAATGGAAGAAGAAGCCGAAGATCTAGTGCGTGAGTTCGAGGCTCTCATTAAGCAGCGCCGTCTCGGCTCTGTCGTGCGCGTCGAGATCGACTCGACCATGCCGGATGACCTGCGCGCCTTTATCGTAGGCCACCTGCACGCCGCCGCCGAAGACGTCGTCAATATCACCGGCATTCTCGGAATGGCCGAGGTGTCGCAACTGATCCCGCGTGACCGCAACGACCTGAAATTCAAACCCTTCGAACCACGCTTCCCCGAGCGCATCCGCGATAACGGCGGCGATGTGTTCGGCGCCATCCGCGAGAAGGACATTCTGGTTCACCACCCCTTCGAGAGCTTCGATGCGGTGGTGCAATTCCTGAAGCAATCGGCGCGCGATCCCAACGTCATCGCCATCAAACAGACCCTTTACCGCACCTCGAAGGACAGCCCCATCGTCGCGGCGCTGATCGAAGCCGCCGAACAGGGCAAGAATGTCACCGCGCTTGTCGAAATCAAGGCGCGCTTCGACGAAGAAGCCAACCTGCGCTGGGCTCGTGCCATGGAACGCGCCGGCGTCCACGTCGTCTACGGTTTCGTCGAATACAAGACCCACGCCAAGCTGTCGGTCGTCGTGCGACGCGAAGGAGAGTCCTTGCGCACCTATTGCCACTTTGGCACCGGCAACTATCACCCGATCACCGCCAAGGTTTATACCGACCTGTCGCTCTTTACCGCCAATCCGGAACTGGGCCGCGACGCCATGCGCGTATTCAACTTCATCACAGGCTATGCCCGCCCAGATATGATGGAGAAGCTCTACTTCTCGCCCGTTACCTTAAAACCAGGCCTTATCCATCTGATTGATCAGGAAATTATCAACGCCAAGGCCGGCAAGCCAGCGCAGATCTGGGCCAAGCTCAATGCCCTGGTCGACCCGCCCATCATCAAGAAACTCTATCAGGCGTCTCAGGCAGGCGTTCAGATCGATCTCGTCATTCGCGGCATCTGCTGCCTGCGTCCGGGCCTGCCCGGCGTATCGGAAAACATCCGGGTCAAGTCGATCGTCGGTCGTTTCCTCGAACATTCGCGCATCGTCTGCTTCGCCAATGGCCATGCCCTGCCGTCAGATCAGGCGCGCGTCTTTATCTCCAGCGCCGACTGGATGAGCCGCAACCTTGATCGTCGCGTCGAAACCCTGATACCGATCGAAAATCCGACCGTCCACCGTCAGGTGCTCGATCAGATCATGGTGGCCAACCTCAATGACGAGGCCCAGACCTGGTATCTCAATAAAGACGGCAGCTATCATCGTATCGATGTCAGCCATCTTGAAGAGCCCTTCTCGGCCCACGATTACTTCATGACCAACCCGTCGCTTTCCGGCCGCGGTCGTGGTGTGAAGGATCTGCCGCAGGCATTCGATCACGTGGGCGCGCGCAAGTAAAACCGCTCACGAGGAAGTCAGCCAACAGACGCTTAAAAGACTGGCCAAACTCGGCCAAAAGCGTTAGCGAAGGTATCTCTCGGGCGTAGATTGCGGGAAGCTGATCATCTTGAATTATAATACCGCTGTCATCGATATCGGCTCGAATTCCGTCCGTCTGGTGATTTACCGCATCGAAGGCCGGTCCATCTGGCCGCTCTTCAATGAAAAAGTGCTGGCAGGCCTTGGCCGCGAGCTTAAGGTCACCGGCAGCCTTCACAAGGGCGGGATGCGTGAGAGCCTGATCGCGCTGCGGCGCTTCAAGGCGATTCTCGAAACCTACGATCTGAAGAATATTCATGTCGTTGCCACGGCTGCGATCCGTGACGCTGTGGATGGGCCGGATTTCGTCGATTCCATCCTCCAGCAGACCGGCTTCCGCGTCCGTGTTTTGAGCGGCGCCGAGGAAGCGCACTATTCTGCCATGGGCGTGAAATGCGGCCATCTCGATGCCCAGGGCGTCGTTGGCGATCTCGGTGGCTCCAGCCTCGAACTGGTCAATCTAAGCGATAATGACGAACAGGGGCGACGCGGCGTCACCCTTCCGCTTGGCCCCTTCGCACTCGGCGCGCCAAGGCCCGTTGAGCCGGATGTCACCTATAAAATCGTCCGTGACCGTCTGGAGCCCTTGGTCGGCCGTTTTTCCGGTGGTCAGTTCCACGCTGTCGGTGGTGCCTGGCGCAATCTGGCGCTTATATGGATGCAAAAGCAGAACTATCCGCTTCATGTCATTCAGCAATTTGAGCTGCCGGCCCGTGAGGCCTTATCCATCGCCCGCCTGATCGCCACGCAATCGCCTTCGTCACTTGAGCGCGTGCCCGGCGTTTCCAAGCGCCGTCTGGAAAACATCTCGTATGCTGCCCTCGTTTTGCAGGGCCTGATCGAGGTGCTCAAGTTCGACACGCTATGCTTTTCGGCCTTTGGCCTGCGCGAAGGCCTGCTTTTTGAAGCGCTGGATGACAAGCTGAAAATCGAAGATCCTCTGATCGCTGGCTGCGCTGCACTTGGCCACCGCTTGGGGATCAATGACGATCTGGGTGTCGCGTTGGCGGATTGGGCGAAGGAATTTTACGATAGCACCGATACCGTGCTGATCGAGCGCCCGGCAGAAAAGTTGATCCGCGCCGCCGCCAAGCTCTCCGATATCGGCGCCCGTTTACATCCGGACCATCGTGCCGATCTGGCCTGCGATCAGGTTTTGCGCGCACCTATTCCAGGCCAAAACCACCAAGAGCGCGTCTTTCTCGCCTGTACGATTTACACCCGTTACAGCGGCGATGCCTACACCAAAGAACCCGTGCTGATCAGCCGCATTCTAGGCGAGGAGATGCACCTACAGGCCACACAACTGGGCCTACTGCTGCGCCTTGGTTGCGACCTCTCGGCCAAGTCAGCCAAACTGTTGAGCTATGCCCATATCCGACAGCAGGATTTGCAACTGATCCTGAGCGCCAAATCGGGATGGGAAGACCTGTTGCTAGGCGAACAAACCCGCCGGCGCGCAAGATCGCTGTCTCAGGCAATGAAGCTCAATCTGAATATCATCACCTATTAAGCGGTGTCAGTCCAACTCGACGACTTCAACCTTGCTGCCATTTAGCACCAGGGCCAGTTCGCCGCGCTTGAGACGCAGGGCGTCTTCACCGAAAACTTTACGGCGCCAACCTTCGAGCGCGGTCACCTTGGCATTGTCATCGAGGGCGATCTTCTCCAGATCGGAAACCGTAGCGATCAATTTCGGCGCTACGCCTTCTTCTTCGCAGCGGATACGGAGCAGCACTTTCAGCAGTTCAACCACCGAAGGCGGCACCTGAACCGGCGGAGCTGATTTCTCGACCTTCGGCGCGAAGGATTCCGGATTTTTCAGCACATTGCGGATGATCTCAGCAAGATCGAGACCGAATTTCGAGGCGCCAAAACCTTTGGACGTCGATCGCAGATGATCGAACGCCGCGGGCTCAGTTGGAATCTGCGTGGCGATTTCATCAACGCCTTCATCCTTAAGGATACGACCGCGCGGCATGTCGCGTTCCTGCGCCATGCGTTCGCGCCACGCTGCCACCTGCGCGAAGACGGCCATATACTTGACTGAATTCTTGCGCGGCTTGAGGCGGCGCCAGGCCTCATCGGGATTGGTAGAATAGAGTGCCGGCTGAGACAACGCCTTCATCTCTTCCGAGACCCAATCAAGACGCCCTTGCTTATCGAGACGATCGCGCAATTTGGGGAACAGTTTGGCCAGATGGGTGACATCGCCCAGCGCATAGTGCAGTTGCTGCTCGCTCAGAGGGCGGCGCGACCAGTCGGTAAAACGTGACCCCTTGTCGATGTCGATCTTGAGCTTTTGGCGCACCAGCGAATCATAAGCCACCTGATCGCCATAACCGGCCGCCATAGCCGCCACCTGTGTATCGAAGACCGGCGCCGGCATACAGCCAAGATTGACGAAGATTTCCATATCTTGACGACAGGCATGAAACACCTTCAAGACCTTTTCATCGGCCAGAACATCGAGAAAAGGCTTTAAATCCAAGTCCTTCGCCAACGGATCGATAATCGCCGCGTGATTTTCGCTCGCCGCCTGGATCAGGCAGAGCTTAGGCCAGTAGGTCGTTTCACGCATGAATTCGGTGTCGACCGTAATAAAGGGCGCGGATTTTATCGCTTCACAGAAGGCGATCAGGTCATTGGTATTTGTAATTGGTGTCATTTTGTAGTTATAGCAAACCGAAACGGGTCTCATAGACCCAAAAGTGATCACAGGAATTATTTTTATGTCCGAACCCGGCTCAAAATCTGGCTTAACTTACGCCGCCTCCGGTGTCGATATCGATGCAGGCGAAGCGCTGGTCGATGCCATCAAGCCGCTGGCCAAATCCACCCGCCGCCCCGGTGCTGAAGCCAGTCTCGGTGGCTTTGGCGCTCTGTTCGATCTACGCGCCGCCGGCTATGATGATCCCCTAATCGTTACCACGACCGATGGCGTCGGCACCAAGCTCAAGATCGCCATCGAGACCCATCGCCACGATACGGTCGGCATCGATCTCGTCGCCATGTGTGTCAACGATCTTCTGGCGCAAGGCGCCGAGCCTTTGATGTTCCTCGATTATTACGCTACCTCCAAGCTCGACGTCGATACCGCCAAGCGCGTGGTCGCCGGCATCGCCGAAGGCTGCAAGCGCGCCGGCTGTGCGCTGGTCGGTGGCGAAACGGCTGAAATGCCCGGCATGTATGGCAATGACGATTATGATCTGGCCGGCTTCTCGGTCGGCGCCGTTGACCGCAACAAGGTGTTGCCGCGCATGGACGATATGCGCGAGGGTGACGTCATTATCGGCCTCGCCTCCTCTGGGCCACACTCCAACGGCTATTCGCTGATCCGCAAGGTGATCGAGCTTTCCGGTCTGTCCTGGGATTCGGATGCACCGTTCGCCAAGGGCATGTCGCTGGCTCAGGCCCTGCTGGAGCCGACCCGCATCTATATCAAGACGGTTCTGCCGCTGATGAAATCCGGCCTAATCAAGGGTGGCGCCCACATCACGGGTGGCGGCCTAATCGAAAATCCCGATCGCGCCGTGCCCGATCACCTGACCGCCACCTTCGATTTCGATGGCTGGGAATTCCCGCCGGTGTTCAAATGGCTGATGGAAAGCGGCAATATCGACAAGCACGAAATGCTGCGCACCTTTAACTGCGGCGTTGGCTTCGTGGTCTATGTCGCGCCGAACGATGCCGACGCGGTGCTGGCCGCCTTGCTCAATGCCGGCGAAGACGCCTTCATCTGCGGTCAACTGGCGACGAAGTAATGTCTAAGACCCGCGCTCAAGGAGCGAAGCGTTAGCGCATGAAAAAAACAAGAACGGCCATTTTTATCTCCGGCCGCGGATCTAACATGATGGCGCTGGTCGAAGCGGCCAAGGCGCCTGACTTTCCGGCGGAATTCGTGCTGGTCGTGTCCAACGATCCCAATGCCGCCGGTCTGGCGTGGGCGGCGGCGCAAGGCATCAAGACCTTCGCGCTTGATCACAAGCCCTTCGGCAAGGATCGTGAATCGCATGAGCGTCAGATTGATGCTGCGTTGCGCGCCGAAGGTGTCGAGTTCATTTGCCTTGCCGGTTATCTGCGTGTGCTGACTCACTGGCTGGTTCAGCAGTGGGAAGGCCGGATGATCAATATTCACCCGGCTTTGTTGCCCGACTTCAAGGGGCTGCATACTCACGAACGCGCATTGGAAGCCGGCGTACTGGAGCATGGTGCGACCGTACACTGGGTTTCCAGCGGCGTCGATGAAGGCGAGATCATTGCACAGGCGCGGGTGCCGGTTTTGAAAGACGATACCGCAGAAATGCTGGCCACGCGCGTGCTGGCAGAGGAACACCGGCTCTATGCCGAGGCTGTTCGTCACGTGCTCAAATCATAGTGGGGTTTGGGACCTGTGCCCCCAAGTCTTACTCTCTTCCAAAGAAAAAGCCCGGTCGATAGACCGGGCTTTTTCTTTGGATAGGGCAAGATTTGTGGGGTCTCAGACCCCACGCCCCAATACGCTTAGCCGACGATTTGGTCGTCCGAGAAGAACTGGGCTATTTCGATCGCGGCGTTCTCGTCTGAGTCCGAACCGTGGACCGAGTTTTCACCGATCGACAGGGCGAACAGCTTACGCAGGGTGCCTTCAGCGGCTTGCTCAGGGTTGGTGGCGCCCATGACTTCGCGGTACTTCGGCACGGCGTTGTCGGCTTCCAAAACCTGAACCACAACGGGCTCGGCGGTCATCTGGCCAACCAGTTCACCAAAGAAAGGACGTTCCTTGTGGACGCCATAAAATTCTTCGGCTTGAGCTTGCGTCAGCTTCACGCGGCGCTGAGCGACAATGCGCAGGCCAGCGGCTTCGATGACGGCGTTAATGGCGCCAGTCAGGTTGCGACGGGTCGCGTCAGGCTTGATAATCGAGAAGGTACGGGACATTGAAAATCCATTTTGTGTTGGTATTTAAAGTTGCCCCGTCTGCTCTTTAAAGAGCAGACGGTTCTTTGTGTGAAAACTCGTGTCAGAATTCAAAAGAGAGCAAAATAAGTGGGTGGGTACAATTATTCTTGCTTTGCGCTCTTTTGATTTCTGACACGGGGGCTTATAGCGACACCGAACGCATTCGCCAACCCGTAAATTCTAAAGTTTTTAAGTCAAATGTTGCAGATTACCAACCTGGTGTACGACGCCTACGGCCGCCGCTTTTTCGATGGCGCCACGCTGAGCCTGCCGCCAGGTACGAAGGCCGGTCTGGTCGGCCTGAACGGTGTCGGCAAATCGACCCTTTTCAAGCTCATTCTTGGCCGTGCTCAGCCCGGCGGCGGCGACATAACCACGCCCAAATCCTGGCGCATCGCCTCCGTCGATCAGGAAATCGCCGCCTCGCCAAAGCACCTGATAGATGAAGTGCTCGATCTCGATGTCCGCCGTCGTGACCTGCTGGCCGCGCTGGAGACCGCGGATCCGATGCACCAGGCGGAAATCCACCACGACCTCTACGCCATCGGCGCTGATCGCGCGCCGGCCAAGGCCGCGGAAATTCTGAGCGGTCTCGGCTTCTCCAATGCCGATCTGACGCGCCCGATCTCGGATTTCTCCGGTGGCTGGCGGATGCGCGCGGCGCTCGCCGGCGCCCTGCTCGCTGAACCCGACCTGTTGCTACTCGATGAGCCGACCAACTATCTCGATCTCGAAGGCGCGCTATGGCTGGAAGCACGCCTCAAGCGCTATCCCAATGCTGCCCTGATGATCTCGCACGACCGCGACCTGCTTAATGAATCGGTCGATGCCATTGTCCACGTCGTCGGCCAACGCCTCGACTATTACACCGGTGGCTACGACAACTTTGAGCGCATGCGCGCCGAAAAGGCCCGCCTGAACTCTGCCAATGCCGCCAAGCAGGAAGCTGAACGCGCTCACCTGCAGGCCTTCGTCGATCGCTTCCGCGCCAAGGCCTCCAAGGCGTCACAAGCGCAATCGCGCATGAAGAAGCTGGAAAAGCTTCCGCCAATCTCCGCCACCATCGAAGATCGCGTCGCGCCCTTCGTCATCCCCTCGCCGGAAAAGCAACTGGCGCCGCCGATCGTGCGTCTCGATGATGCCAGCGTCGGTTACGGTGACACTGTCATCCTGCGTCATATGAATGTGCGTCTCGATCCAGATGACCGTATCGGCGTGCTCGGCGTCAACGGCGCCGGTAAATCCACCTTTGCCAAGCTGCTGGCCGGCGCGCTGACGGAAAGCCACGGCACTCAATGGCGCGATCGTCGCATGACCGTGGCCTGGTTCCACCAGCACCAGATCGAAGCGATGGACCCGGAAGACACGCCGCTGGAAATGATCCGCCGCGCACGTCCCGATGAAACCGAGGCCAAGCGCCGTTCGCGCCTCGGCTCCTTCGGCATGGGCGCTCAAAAGGTCGAAACCAAGGTCAAAGACCTCTCCGGTGGTGAACGCGCCCGTCTGCTGCTCAACATGGTGTCGATGGACAGGCCGCACCTGCTGATCCTCGACGAACCGACCAACCACCTGGATATCGATAGTCGCCGCGCCCTGCTCGACGCCCTCAATGATTACGAAGGCGCCGTGCTGATGATCACCCACGACCGCTCGCTCATCGAACTGGTGGCCGACAAGCTATGGCTGGTCAACGACGGGACGGTGAAAACCTATACCGGCAGTATGGACGATTACGCCAAGCTCGTCATCGAGCGCGCCAAGACGGCGACCCGCGAGGAAGCCGCCGCGACCCAAGGCGACAAGAAGGGGCCGCAGGTCAATTCCAAGGAAGCCCGCAAGGCCGCCGCGGCCGCGCGCAACGCCATAGCCCCTTTGAAAAAGAAGGCTGATGATCTGGAGCGCCTTATCGAGACGACCAACAACCAGATCAAGCTGCTCGATCTGAAACTGGCCGATCCGGACCTTTACAAGGATCAGGCCAAGTCTATCAGCCTTGGCAAGGATAAGGCCAGGCTGGAAAGCGATGTCGTCAGGCTCGAAGGTGAATGGATGATCGCCGCCGAGACCTATGAAAACGCCAAGGCCGAGGCCGGCGTTTGACCTTATAAAAAAAAGCCGTCATGTTAGGTGGCGGCTTTTTTTGTTTAGCGCGGAAGGGTGAACCTGACCTTCAGGCCGCCGATGTCGGATGGCTCAAGCCATATCTGTCCGCCGTGCGCCAGGATGATTTTACGCGTTAAGGTCAAGCCCATGCCAACTCCCGGATAAACCTCGTCGGTATGCAGCTTGCGCAACGGCCGGAAGACATCATCATAAAAAAGCGGGTCGATACCTATGCCACTGTCTGAAACGCTGAATTCCCAGAAATCACTGGTCTTGTCGCAGCGAATACGGATATCGGGCGCTACGTCCGGCTTACGAAATTTCAGTGCATTATCGAGCAGACAGTAAAATACCGTCTGCATCTGTTGGGCATCAGCCGATACTTCAGGCATGCGCGGATAATTGAAATGGCCCTTGGTGGCGTCGAGTTGTGGTTGTAATTGCATGTAACAGCGCGCCACCACGATTTCGAGTTCGACCAGGGCACGGCTGCGCGGCACAGTATTGAGACGCGAAAAAGCCAGCAGGCCCTGGATCATGTCGAACAGCTTCTGACCGCTCTCCACAATCAGATCGAGATGAAGCTGGTCCTCCGCCTTTTCGGCCGCCGGCATATTTTCCTTTAACAGTTGGGAAAACGCCACCATGGAGCGCACCGGCCCGGCAAGGTCGTGCGAGACGATATAGGCGAAATCCTTGAATTCTTCGGAGGGGTCGGATTGAACGGGCATAGTGATGTGCTGGTGGTCCTGCAAAGCGTACTCTCCTCTATGCGTCTATATCGAGCGCAGGCACGGATGCCAGTAGGAAAAAGAACTGTTCGATAAGGGCTATGGCGTCACGGAATTTCGCCAGGTCGACGGGTTTGATCACGTAGGCGTTGGCGTGGAGTTGATAGCTTTTAAGTATATTGTGTACCGCACCGGAATTAGACATCACGATCACTGGAATGTGCTTAAAATGTGGGTGTGTCTTGATGTGATGCAACACATCGACACCGCTCATCTTGGGCAGTTGGAGATCGAGCATGATCAGATCGGGTAGAGGCTTTCCGAAATAGTCGCCTTCGCGGGCCAGTATGGACAAGGCCATTTCGCCGGTCGATGCGATGGTAAGCTGCGTTGCGACGCTGGAATCCTTGAAGGCATAGGAAGCCAGCAAGGCGTCACCGCGATTGTCATCCACAAGCAGAACTTCTGCCGGCCTGCCCTCCGCTATCAGTCTTTTTTCCATACGTTCACGCTTTTGGCACGTTCGGGAATATAAGGACAGCTTCCCTGACCCCAACAAGACAGGCCATTGATTCGTCCGACGAGCATAACTCAAGGTAGCATCAAGAATTTCAGTCGACTATCGCTAATAAATCCAGCTTACACTATCCACACTTAACAGATTGCACGATGCCGGTCTCAGTATCGAATATAATGGTCTGACGATCAGCGCGGAATTCCTGCGTTACAATACAGCTCGAACACACGACCCGACGCGCGCCGGGATTGAGCGGCACAGGTATATCGGTGCGCGGCTTTCCAATAAGATATTGCAGATCGCCGGCGCCACACTGGTCATCAGCCATCGGTTTGTAAGCGGCCGGCGGCGGAGCGGAAGGTTTTGTCGGGCGATAAACCGGGGTTTGCGTCACCGGCGGCGCCTGTCGAACCGGCACTTCCGATGTGGAAGAACACGAGGCCAGGGCTATGATCGATAAAGCGAAAACCAGATGCCGCTGATGTAATTTGCCAACACGCTTCGTCATTGCATCTTCTCCCATCGTCCTTGCGTATTTTGCTTCCAGTAGGCCAGATCAAGACCCTCCGATTTCATCCGCTTCCATTGCATACGCGCCCACGCCAGGTGGTCGTCGTCCGCGCCTTCAAACACAACAAGACAGCGCTCCATACCGCTAACATCCGGTAAATCGACTGGCGCCACCGAAACATAAACCTGCGGACTGTTGGCCATGGCGCCAGATGTGCCCAAGAGAACGGGCTGGCGGCTAGCCGATCCTTCACTTTCAAGCCCATGTGCGAGAAAGGACGCCGGATTGTACGTCCATAATTGGCCATTCAAGGCGTCAATCTTGTCATCCTCATGGCCATGCACGTAAGCGCGCCAGCCCTTCTGCACAACCTTTTCCAGCAGGTCCGGCAGGACCTGCGGAAGCGGTGTTTTTTCGAGATGATAAAACCAGATATCGGGCAAGATTTAGCCCTCGTAGAATTTGGCGACCAGCGCGTTCAGCGTGCGAACACCGAAGCCTGTAGCGCCTTCCGGCACAGTCGGGATACGCTGCTCGTTGGTCCAGGCCACAGGTGCGATATCCATATGCGCCCAAGGCGTGCCATTAACGAAGCGTTGCAGGAAGAGCGCGGCCGTGATCGAGCCGGCCGGCCGGCCACCGATATTGCGGATATCGGCAATCTTGGAATCGATCTGCTTCTCGTATTGCGCCGGCAAGGGCATGCGCCACGTATTTTCAAGCACGCTTTTCGACGCTTCACCAATTTTCTCAGCCAGTTCGTCGTTGTTACTGAAAACACCGGCATAATCCATGCCGAGCGCGATGATCATAGCGCCGGTCAAGGTGGCCAGATCAATCATGAACTGCGGCTTGAAGCGGTCCTGACAATACCACAGGGCGTCGGCCAGGACGAGACGCCCTTCGGCATCCGTGTTGATGACCTCGATCGTGGTGCCGGACATCGCCTTGACCACATCGCCGGGGCGCTGCGCATTGCCGTCGGGCATGTTTTCTACGAGACCAATAATGCCAATGGCATTGACCTTGGCCTTGCGACCGGCCAGAGCCACCATGGTGCCCACTACGGCGGCAGAGCCCCCCATGTCCCACTTCATGTCTTCCATGCCTTCGGCCGGTTTGATCGAGATCCCGCCGGTGTCGAAGGTCACACCCTTGCCGACAAAGGCGACCGGTTGGGCCTTCTGATCTAGGGCGCCAAGCCATTGCATGACCACAAGTTTCGATTCCTTGCGCGACCCCAAGCCTACGCCCAGCAGCGAATGCATGCCGAGCTTTTCCATCTCTGGCTCGCCCAGGATCTCGACCTTGAGGCCGATACTTTCGTAAGCCTTGACGCGGTCAGCGTAGGATTGCGGGTAGAGAATATTGGCTGGCTCAGACACCAGATCACGGGCAAACACAATACCTTCCCGAAGGGCACCGAGCGGCACATACGCCGTTTCCGCCGCCGCCACATCGTCACACACCACGTTGATGTTTTTCAGAGTCGGCGCCTTATCAAGCTTGGCCTGACCAAAATACTTGTCAAAACGGTAGGCAGCCAGATGCAACGCTAGCACGGCATGGGCTGCGAGTTCGGCGCTGTAGCCTGTCAGATCGAGGCTTAAGGCTTCAAAACCCGAGGCTTTCGTTACATGATAGAGGCTGGCGGCGATGGTTTCCATGGCCACTGTGTCAAGCGTCGTCAGGTCGCCTCCCCCCACAGCGACCACGGCGCCCCCTGAGCGGTTCAGTAGTTGCGCTTTACCGCGCGTAGCTTTGAAACCTACAGCCGACAACAAAGATTTGATCTCTTCGGCCACCGCCGAATCAAGAGCAGAAAATCCTTTGCTTTGCGTCTCGCCCTCTCCCAGAATGACAGCCAGACAGCTCTTATCGGTGGGCTTGGTAGCAAAGGTAATGATGGGCTGGCTCATGGCAATCTCCGAAGGTTGTGACCGTTTTGACGCGGCGCATCTTTACGGTCTATGCCCCTTTTCCCCCCGTGACAGAAGTGTTTTTTGCAACTTTTTTGTTACTCGCGACCGCCATCAGAGCGGTTATCGTGCCACGATCTGTACATAAGTGTTCAATTTTATAGCGCGGCTCCAACCTGTGGCTTGTAATTAACCCCGTAAGCGGTCACAAGGGGCATGAAATCCGGGTTTTGATGGATCTGCCTCAAGCATGCGCACACTCGACCGCTACATATTTCGCCAACTGATCGTGCCGATCGGCGGGGCAGTGGTGGCGCTAACGGCGATTGCCCTGCTGAGCCAGTCCCTGACCCAGTTTGACCTAGTCGTGGAGCGCGGCCAAAGCGCGTGGGTTTTCGCCAAGATCACCCTCCTGTCCATGCCACAACTCGCCGGGCTGATTTTCCCGATCGCGCTGTTCGTCGGCACGCTTGTGGCGCTGACCCGTATGCAGGGCGAGCATGAATTCACCGCGGCCTACGCCAGCGGCATGTCGCTGATGCGCGTCGCCTACCCCATCATACGCATTGGAATCTATTTCACCCTGATCAGTCTGGCGGCCAATCTTTACCTCCAGCCGTGGTCATCGCGCGCCATGCGGCACGAACTCTATGACGTCAAGAACGACCTGATCTCAAGCCTGGTGAAGGAGGGCGATTTTTCGACCTCTGACACCGGACTCACCATCTATGCGCAGCGCATCGACCAAAACGGGCTGCTGCGCCAGATCTTCATTCGCACCGCCGGCAAGGATGGCAAGGATCAAACCTACGCCGCCAAGGAAGGACGCATTAAGAAGGTTGATGGCAATTCCATCCTGGTCATGCGCCATGGCTCCAACCAGCAACTGGCGTCACCCGGCGTGCTCGATCACCTGACCTGGGACGAGTACAGCTTCGACATCACCTCCTATTTCGCCAATGACGACTTTCTGCAATACAAGGAAGGCGATCGCTATATGCATGAACTGATAGCGCCGGTCCGCTATGATTTCGAGAAAATGGCGCGGCCGAAATACTATGCCGAAGCCAATGCGCGCCTGGCCAACCCGCTCTACAATCTGGCCTTCGTGTTACTGGCCATTGTCAGCGTGCTTGGTGGCAAGTTCAGCCGTAACGGTTACGCCCAGCGCATTGCCCTCGCCGCCGCCGCCGCCGCCGCGACACGCATCTTTGGCGTCGTTGTGGAAACCGCCAGCGCGTCGGCCTATATCATCAACGTTCTGCAATATGTCGTGCCTCTGTTCCCGATCGTCTACTGCCTGAGCATGATACGCCGGCACGACGGCAGCAGCCTCCTTTCACGTTCCCGCGTCGCGAGCGACCGGAACGTGCTGAAGCCTTTGTGAGCGGGGCGGATAGATGAATATGCAACGCCGCCTGCCCTTCCTGGAGACTCTGGCCTATCTTAATCCGTGGCGTAAAAGCCGGCTGGAAACCTACATTCTTCAAACCTGCATTCAGGCATTTGCTTCAGCGCTGATGATCGTCTCCAGCCTGATTTTCCTCATTGAATATGTAAGTATTTCTAAAAACCTCGGCGCCAAGGCTGATGTTTCGGGCCTGTCTGTGATCGGACTGATGCTGGAAAAATCCCCCGGCTCAATCCTTGTTCTTTTGCCGTTTGCCTTCCTCTTCGGCTCACTGTTTGCCTTCGTCAATCTCAACCGCCGCAGCGAGCTGATAGCCATGCGCGCAGCCGGCGTATCGGCGTGGCGTTTCGTCACGCCCGCCGCCATTCTGGCCTTTGCTTTCGGGCTGATGACGATTGGTGTCTTCAACCCTGTGGCGTCGAGACTTAGCGACCATTATGACAAGGTCGTAGGCCAGATCAGTCATGACGCCGATGTTAAGGACATGGGCGCCATCTATCTGCGTCAAGGTGAAGGCAGCCAGCAGATCGTTATCCGCGCCGAAAGCCAGGATAAGGTTATAGGTCACCTCAAGGGCGTAACCTTCTGGGTCTATGATATCGACGCCAAGCAGGTGCCTGTTTTCCGCAAGCGTATCGATGCCCAGGAAGCCACCTTGCGTGCCGGTTTCTGGCAACTGAAAAACGCCCGTGAGGCCAGTGTCGAAGGCCCGGCGGTTCCTGCCTATGACGTACTGACCATTCCGTCGAATCTCGATCCGCAGAAGGCGTTCAAAAAATACGCCTCTACCCAGGCCGTGCCTTTCTGGCGCCTGCCGGGACTGATCAATCAGAACCGTATCTCCGGCTTTTCAACGGCGATGTATGAGCTTAAGCTTCATCAACTTCTATCCACACCGCTGATGTTCGCGGCCATGACAGCACTCGGCGCCGTATTCAGTCTGCGTTTGATGCGGCTTGGTGGCATGACGGGACTGGTGATTTCAGGCATAAGCCTTGGTTTTGTCATCTTTTTCGTCAATCAGTTGTTTTCCTCCATGGGCAAGGCGGGCGTTATCCCGATCTTCCTGGCTGGATGGTCACCGGCAGTTCTCGCCATGCTGGCCGCCATGACGCTGATCGTTTACACAGAAGACGGCTAAAAAAGCTAAGCTCGGGTGTGTTGGTGATTCTCACCACGGTTTAGTATGCTATACACACGGACTCACACCTTGCGACCACGCCCGTTTCGCGGCGCCTAACGTGACCATAACTGATGATTTGCTACGGGACTTAAGCTGTAAGGCATGATGAAGCGCTATTCACTGTATCTCGGAGCGGGTCTGGTGACCCTCATGACCATGGGCGTGGGTTGCGGCGCTCAGGCCATGGCGCAAGTGTCGGCGGCAGATACCGCAGATGGCAAGAGCATGACCGGCACGCAACTTGCTTTCGAACTGGCCATGGCCCAGGCGGGCGTCGTCACAGTTGACCCGAAAGCCAGCAAAGACGTCCGCACAGAAACCACGCCAGGTACAGACGGATTGGCTAAAGGCGTTTCGTTTATCGAAGCTGACCAGATAAAACGCATCGATGAAGAAGGCCTCACTGAGGCGTCCGGCAATGTGCAGATGCGCCTCAATGGCCGCACCATCCGCGCTGATACGGTGACATCAAATGCCAACACCGGCGTGACGATAGCCAAAGGGCACACCCAGACGATCAACGAAGACGGCAGCGTTCAGTTCGCCGACTCCATTACCTATGACGACAACATGGAGTCCGGTTACAGCGAGAACTTTGCGCTGATGGCCAAGAACAATACCAAGGTATTCGCCCGTCGCCTCGAACAGATTAATCCCGATGTTAATCGCCTGATCAATGTCATCTACACACCCTGTCAACTCTGCGTCGAGCGCGGCAAGACACAGTCTCCAACCTGGTCGATCGAAGCGGGTAAGATAACTCAGCGCAAAGACAAGAAAATGGTTTATTACAACAATGCTGTTGTGAAAATCCATGGCGTGCCTGTGCTCTATTCCCCCTACCTCTGGACACCTGACCCAGAGCTTGAACGCGCATCGGGCTTCCTGGAGCCGAAGATCAGTACCGATCGCAAGCGTGGCCTCTCGTATGAGCAGCCCTATTTGTGGTCAATTTCGCCCTATTCCTATCTCATTCTTAGCCCGCAGCTCAATGCCAGCGTCAACCCGCTGTTGAACCTGGAATACAAGCGCCAGTTTTATTCCGGCACATTCAGCGCACGTTTTGGTTTCACCAACGAAAGCTTCTTCGACAACAGCGGTGAGCGTCGCGGCCTCGCCGCCACGCGCGATTATCTTTTGGCGGATGGCGCCTTCAAGATCAATGAGGCCTGGCGCTGGAGCTTTACAGCTCAGCATGTCAAAGACCCCAGTGGTGATGCACGCGGTGACTATGTCAACTTCTTCGAGCGCTACAATATTGACGGTGCCTTCGAAAAAGTTGGCGATCTGACCGTCGATTCGCGTCAGTTGATCAACCAGTTCAACGTCACCCGTCAAACCTCGACGACGTATTTCGCAGCTACCCTGGTCAATTTCCAAAGCCTTCAAACGGCGGGCTGGCTGGATTACAACCCTTCGCTACCTTTCACTGGTCAATCACTCCACCAGCCTTACGCTTTAAGCTCGGATTTCTATCCAACCATTGCCCCACAGATTGAAGCCTACTGGTCGCCCAAAACCCGTTTACTGGGTGGCCAACTCACCCTGTCCGCCAATGCCATCGGCATATACCATAAGCGGCTATCGACGGACGTTTATGGTCTCAGAGCTATCGACATAGGAGCTCCGGAAGCCTCGGACGGCGTTACGGGTTACGACACATCCCGATTAAGCGCCGGCGCTTCGTGGTATGGCGATATGACCACGCGCGGTGGCCTGAAGTGGGGGCCGTTCTTTGACTTTAGACACGACTATTATAAGGTCACAAACCTTGATGCAAAGGGCCTCGAAGGTGAGGTCAATCGTGATCTGGCCACAGCCGGCTTCAATCTCAGCTACCCTTTGTTCAAAAAATTCAAAGGCTTTACAGCCATTATTGAACCTACCGCGCAATTTGCCGTTTCTCCGGATGCCAAAACCAATGCCTATCTTCCGACCGAAGACAGCCGTTCGTTTGAATTTGACGAAACGACGCTGTTCTCCGTCAACAAATCGCCAGGATTCGACATTTATGAATCCGGCGCCCGTCTCAACCTGGGTATCCGTTCGGAAGTGAATTTCGATTCAGGCTTTAAACTTGAGGGCCTTGTGGGTCGTGTTTTGCGCGATAAACCGGAAACACAGTTCCTGCAAACCGTAAGCATCGCATCAGGCCCTTATGCCGGCACCTATATTTATGATCCATCCGGCCTGGGCGGCAAAAATTCAGACTGGATTGTTGACGGCAGCTTCAATACCGGCAAGGGCATAAACGGCTACACGCGTCTGCGCCTTGATGGGGATTCCGGACGTTTGAGCCAGGGTGAATATGGCCTGTCGATGCGGCGCCCCAATACCGAGGCAACGCTGCGTTACATCGTCAACAATGTTCTGACGGCCGGCCAGATTACCAATTCGACCCTGACGCCGATCCCTGTGGTGAACGGTCAACTGCAACGTTTCGGCGATAACTATCGCAATGTTCAGCTTTACGCCCGTCACTTCATAACGACTCATTGGGGCGTCTCTGCGCGTCTTGATCGCGACATGGTACTTGACACCTGGCGCCGTTCGACGGTCAGCCTCATCTATCGTGACGATTGTAGCTGGTTTGAGTTGGTCTATCAGCGCAACGACACCCAACTCACCGCCATTAACGGCAAGGCTTCATCCTCGATATTCTTACGCCTTAACTTAACCACATTAGGAACATCACCTGTCAATTTTAAAGATGTTCGCTAAAATCAGGTCAAGCCTTCACACCATGCCCCCCTCCACTCCTCATTCTGCTGGCTTTATCATGTCCAAGCTTCTGAACTGTTCTTCCCTGGCCTTGGCCGCCGTTCTGGCCTTAAGCGCCGGTGTTGCCTCTGCTCAAGGCTTTGGCCAGACCACACCGGATACTGGCGACGCCGCCCTGGCCTCTCAACCGGCTTTGGCACCCGATACGCAGGCGCCACAACTGCCGCCGCTTGGCGAAGGCATCCTGACCTCTGTCAATAACGACATGGTCACGTCGTATGATCTGAAGCAGCGCATGTTGCTGCTGATCGTCACATCCGGCGTCCAGGTCACCCAGGAAAACTACGCTGCTTTCCAGCAACAGGCCATCAACAGCCTGATCGACGAGCGCCTGCAACAACAGGAAATGGACCACTGGAAGGTCAAGGTATCGGATGGCGAGGTCAATGATGAAATCGCCCGCATGGCCGCTCAGAGCAATCTGAAGCCGGATCAACTGCTGGCCGAACTCAAGCGCGTCGGCGTCGAACCCGCTACGCTGCGGGCGCAAATTGCCGCGGAATCGGGCTGGAATTCCCTCGTCGGCGGTCGCTACCATGCCAATGCCAGTGTTGGCACAGCACAGGTCGATTCCCTGATGGACAAGGTCATCGCGGATGGCCAGAAGCCTCAGTATCTGGTGGCTGAAATTTTTATCGATAACGCCTCGGCTGGCTCGCCGGCCAATGCGCAGCAAGGCGCCAAACAACTTTACGACCAGATCTCGCAAAAGGTCGCCCCTTTCCAGTCGGTCGCGCGTCAATTTTCCAGCGCCCCTTCAGCCGCCAATGGCGGTGACGCTGGCTGGCTGGTGTCGGGCAATATTGATCCTGCCGTCGAGGACGTGCTCAAAACCCTGGAGCCCGGTCAGATGAGCCCCCCCATCACCACCAAGGACGGCGTCTACATCTATCTGCTGCGGCAGAAAACCCAAGGCAATGCTGACATGGTGTTCCGCATTAAGCAAGCGGCCGTGCCCCTGCCAGCCAATGCCAGTGCCGCCGATATCAGCAGCGCCCAGGTGGCGCTCACCAGCTTCCGTTCACGCGTCAACAGCTGCGAAGCCGTCGATGAACAGTTGGGTAAGACCAGCGGCAGCGTTCAGGTAACCGATCTTGGCGACGCTCAACTCAGCACGCTTCTGGCAAATTACTCGGACGCCCTGCGTCCGCTCAAAGCCAATCAGACGACCGAGCCTATGCGCAACAGCCAGAACATGAACATTCTCTATGTTTGTGATCGCCAACTGGCCGGCGACAACGCCCTGACGCGCCAGCAGGTCGAGACCAATCTTGTCAATCAGCGCCTGTCGATGCTCGGCCGCCGTTATCTGCGCGAACTCAGAAGCACAGCAACGATTGAAAGCCACTAACCCCCCTTTGGTTATGAGCCTGGGCGATCCCTGCGGGGTCGGCCCTGAGCTTGCCGCGAAAGCCTGGACCAGTCTGAGAGATCAGACTGGTTTTGCCTTTTGCGTGATCGGCGACGCCGCACTGATGGAAGCTCAGGGTGTGCCGGTGGCGCGCGTAACCGATGTTGCCGAAACCACCGCTGTCTTCGGTACGGCCCTCCCGGTTCTTGATATCCCCCTGACAGCGCCTGCGGTCACCGGTGTGCCCGATAGTGTTCACGCGCCGCAGATCGTGGCATGGATCAGCAAGGGCGTTGAGCTGTGCCTTGAGGGTCGTGCCCACGCGCTGGTCACCTGCCCGATCGCCAAGTCTGTGCTCTATGCCACGGGCTTCAAATTCCCCGGCCATACCGAATATCTCGCTGACCTGTGCCGTGTGGGCGACGTCGTGCCGACGCCGGTGATGATGCTGACGGCGAAAGATTTGCGCGTCGTGCTGGCCACGATCCACACACCTCTGAGCGCTGTGCCTATGACCCTGTCGCGCGAGGGGTTAGTTAAACTCGCCAAAATCACGCAGAAGGCCCTGGTCCGCGATTTCGCTATCCCCACGCCACGTCTGGTTATGGCCGGCCTCAACCCTCACGCTGGCGAAGACGGCACCATTGGGCGCGAGGAAATCGACATTATAGCCCCTGCGGTTTTTGCCTTGCAGAACGCAAGCGTCAACATTAAAGGCCCCTACCCGGCAGATACACTGTTTCATGACGAAGCGCGCCTGACCTATGACGCAGCGCTTTGCATGTATCATGATCAGGGCCTTATCCCGCTGAAGACGCTCGATTTCTGGGGCGGCGTCAATATCACGCTGGGCCTTCCCATTGTTCGCACATCGCCGGATCACGGCACCGGATTCAACATCGCCGGCAAGGGTATCGCACGCGCTGATAGCCTGCTCGCCGCCATCCGAACTGCTGACGAGATCAGCCGTAATCGAGCCACATCATGACACTGCCCTCCTTACGCGAAAGCCTGGAAGCCCACGGCCTGATGGCCAAGAAGAGCTTCGGCCAGCACTTCCTGCTCGATCTCAACATCACGCGCAAGATCGTGCGCCTTGGCGGCCCGTTCGACGGCGATGTGGTGATAGAGGTCGGGCCCGGCCCTGGCGGCCTGACCCGCGCCTTGCTGGAAACCGAAGCCAGCAAGATCGTAGCCGTCGAGATGGACGGGCGCTTTATTGAACTGCTCGGTGAACTCAATAGCGTTTATGGTGAACGCTTCGAGGTCATCGAAGGCGACGCCATGAAGGTCAATGAGATGCAGGCCCTGGTCGATCGCAGCCTGCCCCCGCTCGCCCACATCGTTTCGAACCTGCCCTACAATGTCGGCACGCCGCTACTGATCAAATGGCTGACCGGCCCGTGGCAGCCGCTTTCCATGACCCTGATGTTCCAGTTGGAAGTGGCCTTGCGGGTCGTGGCGCCGGTGGGTGACAACGACTATGGCCGCCTGTCGGTCATCGCGCAGGTTCTGTGCGACTGTGAAAAACTGATGGATTTGCCGGCGCGGGCCTTTACGCCACCGCCCAAGGTCGACAGCGCCGTGGTCGCCTTGAAGCCCAAAGCCGAACGGCCTGAGAAGGCCATTATCAAGAATTTAGAAAAGGTCACCGCCGCCGCTTTTGGTCAGCGCCGTAAGATGCTGCGCGCATCTCTGAAACCGCTTGGTGGCGAGGCCTTGCTGGAAAAAGCCGGGATCACGCCGACCGAGCGCGCCGAGCAGGTGTCGCCGCAGGAGTTTTTACGTCTGGCGTCCCTTATTTAATGGGGTTTGGGGCCCGTGGTCCCAAGTCTTCTCTATTCAAAGAAAAACCCGGTCTTTTGGACTGGGTTTTTCTTTGAAGCCAGGCAAGGTTTGCCCCATTAGATAGTCTCAGACATCAATTCATCAACGAAAGGCGCAATCCACAAGCCACGCGAACGGCGCGCCACTTCAGCATGATAGATGTGGACAAGCTCGGCGTAAGAGCGGTCGAAATCGTCATTCAGGATGACATAGTCGTATTCCGCCCAATGCGAAATCTCGCCCTTGGCGCGCTGCAGGCGGCGTTCGATCACCGCCATCTCATCCTGTGCGCGGGCGATCAGGCGGCGCTTCAACTCCACCATCGACGGCGGCAGAATGAAGATCCGCACCACGTCCGATGGCGCCTTGGCCGAGATACGCTGCGCACCCTGCCAATCGATATCGAATAGGACGTTCTGGCCTTGCGACAGGGCGCGCTCAACCGGTTCACGCAAGGAACCGTAGCGATGATCATGCACAGCAGCGTGCTCCAGGAAGGCGTCCTCCTTCACCAGCTTATCCATGCGGGCATCGTCGATGAAGTGGTACTCACGCCCCTCCTGCTCGCCCGGACGCGGTTTGCGCGTCGTGACCGAGGTCGAGAGGTCGAGATCGGCGTGATCGGCCATCAGGCGGCGGCATAGCGATGTCTTGCCAGCCCCCGAAGGTGACGAGACGATAAGCATGAGACCACGCTTTATGCGTTGCGTGCCGGTCGTTTCGGTGTTTGGCATCGCCTACTCCACATTTTGCGTTTGTTCGCGGAACTGATCGATCACGGCTTTAAGCTCAAGGCCGGTCTGGGTCAATTCTATAAAGGCCGATTTCGAGCATAAGGTATTGGCTTCACGCATGAATTCCTGCGCGAGGAAGTCGAGCTTGCGACCCGGCGCCTGCTCGTCGTCGATCAGTTGATGCGCCTGCTCGACGTGCGATGTCAGGCGGTCAAGCTCCTCGCGGACATCGGCCTTGGTAGCCAGAAGCGCCGCTTCCTGCAATACACGCTCCTGAAAGTCCTGCTGCTCCGGCAACAACTCATTCAGACGGCGCGTAAAGCGCTCGCGAATAGCCTCAACCTGCTGATCGGCCAAAGACCGCGCGCGCTCGACACAGGCCGCCATAGTGATCAGATGCCCCCTGAGGATGCCTTCCAGCGCTCGTCCCTCGCTATCGCGCGCTTCACGCAGGCGATCGAACAACACGGCCATATCCGCGGCCAAGGCGGCTTCCGCGTCTGGCGAGAGCTCGGCGCGTTCATCGCCGGCGGTCTCAATAACACCACGCAGGGCCAACAGGCCATCGACGCTGGGCGTCACCGCCTCACCGGCGTCAATCAGGGCGCGGCTGGCCTGGAGGTAGACGTCGAGCACGTCTTTGTTGAGCGTCACGCCGGCCTTGACCGCAGCACTGCTCACCGAAACCGTCAGGTTCATCTGGCCGCGATGAAAGCGGCTCTTGGCAAGATCACGTCCTGCCTTTTCCACGGCCTCGAAACCTTGCGGAAAACGGTATTTGATATCGAGGCTGCGCCCGTTGACGCTGCGCATTTCCAGCGTCCAGGCGAGGGTGTCATGGCTGCCTTCAAAGCGGGCAAAGCCGGTCATACTGGCAAGACTCATCGCAAGCTCCCAAAAATCAGGCTAAAAATCAGCGTTTATGACTCAGGCGCACCGCGACAGGGGCAACCTCAAGCGTCTTGTCACTCGAAGGCGCCACCGAGGCCTCAGAAGACGCCGACGAACTGTAAACATTGACCTGCGCCTCCATGGCGCGCCATTTGGCGACATTGAGCAGGTGATCCTCGTAAGACGTCGCGAAAACGTGCCCGCCGGAGCCATCAGCCACAAAATACAGATCCTGCGTCTTGGCCGGATTAAGCGTTGCCTGAAGCGACGCCTTGCCCGGATTGGCGATCGGCGTCACCGGCAATTTGTCAATCAGATAGGTATTCCACGGCGTCGGGGTTTCGATCTCGCTCTTGAGCAGACCACGGCCAAGCGGTTCACCGTGCGAAATGCCGTAAATCACCGTCGGGTCGGAACCGAGCCGGATACCACTGCGCAAACGGTTGATAAACACGGCCGCCACACGCGGACGCTCGGAGGCCAGGCCCGTTTCACGCTCGACGATCGACGCCATGATCAGCGCGTCTTCCTTGCTGGCGAAAGGCAGGCCAGGCACGCGTTTCAACCACAGCGCATTGAGCGTATCACGGCCAGCTTCCAGCATACGATCCAGCACCGCCTGGCGCGTCTCGCCAGGCTGATAGAGATAGGTTTCCGGCAGGATGGAGCCTTCCGGCGGCACGTCGATATCACCCGTCAGAGCGTTTGTCGCCATCAGGATGCGGACGACCTGCGCCGAGGTCTTGCCTTCAGGAATGGTGACATAGGTCTGGACGACCCGGCCTTCCTCGATCTGTTTCAGGGCGTTGACCATTGAGATGCCGGCGGGAAAATCGTAAGTGCCGGCCTTCATGGCGCTCTGGCGGCCACGAAATTTCGCCACCAGTCTGAACATGACGGCGGAATGGATGACGCCTTTCTTTTCCAGTTCACGCCCCATGGCGGTGACGCTCATGCCCGGCGCGAAGGTTACCTGTGTGAGTACCTTGGGGCCGGGGCCGAACAACTGTGCGGAAATAAACAGGCCCGTCGCGAACAGCAACAGCATAAAACCGGCGGTCAGTCCCGCGAGCGGGGCCAATATTGACCTGCGCCCGGAAGAGTCTGACCCTTTGCCGATTAGTCTGATCATCCCTCGACCGCACCCATGATGAGCGCGGCATTCGTGCCGCCGAAGCCAAAGCTGTTGGACAGCACCGTCTTGATCTTCATCGGCTTGGCCTTGTTGGGCACGAGATCGATGGGGGTGTCCACGTCCGGATTGTCGAGATTGATGGTCGGCGGCGCGATCTGGTCACGAATGGCCAAGGCGCAGAAAATCGCTTCAACAGCGCCGGCGCCGCCCAGCAGGTGACCAATGGCCGACTTGGTGGAGGACACGGTGCCGGTGGCGGCACGCGCGCCAAGGAATTTTTCTATTGCCTTCAGCTCGATGCCATCCGCCATGGTTGAGGTACCGTGCGAATTGACATAGTCGATGGTGGTCGGGTCAATATTGCCGTTTTTCGCCGCCATCACCATGGCGCGATAACCGCCGTCGCCGGTCTCGGATGGCGCCGTGATGTGGTAAGCGTCTCCGGTCAGGCCGTAGCCCAGGATTTCGGCATAGATCTTGGCGCCGCGCGCCTTGGCGTGTTCGTACTCTTCCAGAACAACAATGCCGGCGCCCTCGCCCATAACGAAACCGTCACGGTCCTTGTCATAGGGCCGCGAGGCCTTTTCTGGCGCGTCGTTGAAGGAGGTGCATAGGGCACGGCAGGCGATGAAGCCTGCAATGCCCACCGGCACAATGGCCGATTCCGCGCCGCCGGCCACCATCACATCGGCATCGCCATATATGATCAGGCGGGCCGCATCGCCGATGGCATGGGCGCCTGTGGCGCACGCCGTGACGACGGAATGGTTCGGGCCTTTGAGGCCATGGCGGATGGAGACCTGGCCCGAGGCCAGATTGATCAGGGAGGATGGAATGAAGAAGGGCGAGATCCGCTTGGGGCCCTTTTCATGCAGTTCCAGCGCGGTCGAAGCGATGATGCCAAGACCACCGATGCCGGAGCCGATCATGGTGCCGGTGCGTTCCTGGTCCTCTTCGGTTTCGGGATGCCAGTTGGCGTCCTTAAGGGCTTCGTCAGCGGCGGCGATAGCATAGAGGATAAAATCGTCGACCTTGCGACGCTCTTTATTAGAGAGCACCAGCGAGGGATCGAAGGAGCCTTCGATATCTGGGCCGCCACCGCCACGTCCATCGACGCTCGGCACTTCACATGCAACCGTGCAGGCATAGTCCGTGGTATCGAAAGCGGTGATCGGACCGGCGCCGGACTTGCCCTCAAGCAGGCGTTTCCACGAGATTTCCACTCCGTTACCCAGAGGTGAAACCAGACCCAGACCGGTAATGACGACGCGGCGCACCATAGGCAATCTATCCTTCGTGATACTCTAAAAACAACTGAGCGCGGCCAAACCCCTAAACAAGGGGCCTGAAACCGCGCTCCAGCCAAGCTTTAACGCTTAGGACTTCAGCTTGCCATCGATGTAGGAGACTGCGTCGCCCACGGTCAGGATGTGCTCAGCCGAGTCGTCCGGGATTTCGATATCGAATTCTTCTTCGAAAGCCATGACCAGTTCCACGATGTCGAGGCTGTCGGCTTCCAGATCGTCGATAAAGCTCGCCTTTTCCGTGACCTTATCCGGATCAGCATCCAGATGGTCGATCACGATCTTACGAACACGTTCAAGAACTTCAGACATTTATTGTCCCTTCAGAAATATACAGCTTAAGACCCGAGACCATTGGGTCCAAGGGGAGGATAGAATCCAGACTTGTCTTGTAGGCACACATTTCATGCGATTCAAGACATTAAAGCGTTGCCTAGCACACTCTTAGCAAACACAAAAGCACCTAACCCTGTGGGTTAGCGGTTAGATCATCGCCATGCCGCCGTTGACGTGAAGCGTCTGACCCGTGACGTAACCCGCCTCGGCACTGGCCAGATAGACAGCGGCAGCAGCAATATCGCTGCCTTCACCAAGGGCTCCCGCCGGAATCTTGGCCAGGATCGCTGCGCGCTGGGCTTCGTTAAGCTCATCCGTCATGGGCGAGGCGATAAAGCCAGGCGCTATACAGTTGACCGTTATATTGCGACTGGCAACCTCTTGCGCAAGAGCCTTGGAAAAACCAATCATGCCAGCCTTGGAAGCGGCATAGTTGGTTTGGCCCGGATTGCCGGTGACACCGACGATCGAGGTGATGCCGATGATGCGGCCGTGGCGGCGCTTCATCATGCCCTTGGTGGCGGCACGCGCCAGACGGAAATAGGCTTCCAGATTGACCTTGATGACCGTTTCCCAGTCTTCATCCTTCATACGCAGGATCAGGCCGTCACGGGTGATGCCGGCATTGGCAATCAGGATATCAAGGCCGGAGCCTGCGACTGCCTCTGCCTTGGCCACAAGGCCATCAACCTGAGCGGCATCGGAAAGATTGGCAGCGACAATAAAAGCACTGTCAGGTCTTTTAGCGCCAAGCTCAGCCGCCAGTTCGGCTAGAACGCTTTCGCGTGTGCCGGACAGCACGACCTTGGCGCCCTGCGCGTGCAATGACCGCGCGATGGCGGCGCCGAGCCCCCCCGTGGCGCCTGTCACCAGGGCGGTTTTTCCGGTCAGATCGAACATGGACGAATCCTAAAAAGCTATATCTATTGGCCGCGCGGTTTAGGCGAAAGCGCCTGATGGATCAAGCAGAATGTCTTTTAGGCCTTGAGCGAAGCGGCAAAAGCGTCAAAATCGGCTGCACCATTCAGGGCTACCGAAACCGCCTCCGGCGCGATGCGCTTGGACATGCCTGTCAGCACCTTGCCAGCGCCCAGTTCGGCGAAAGTGGTCACGCCCCCCTCACCTGCCAGCCATTGCACCGACTCACGCCAGCGCACGCGCCCAGTGACCTGCTTCACCAAAAGATCGGCGATCTGTAATGTTGCGGTGACCGGCGCGGCGGTGACATTCGCCACCAAAATCGAGGCTGGCTGATGGATGGTCACCTTGGACAGCGCGTCGCGCATTTCTTCGGCGGCCGGTGCCATCAAAGGCGAATGGAAGGGCGCCGACACATTGAGCAACATGCCCTTGGCACCCAGTTCCTTGGCTTTTTCAACCGCCAGTTCTACCGCCTGCTTAACGCCGGAAATAACGATCTGACCGGCATTGTTATCATTGGCGATAACGACCACGCCCGCCGCAGAACCGGCTTCGCACGCGGCTTCGGCCAGCGCCAGGTCGGCCTTGCCGATCAGGGCCGCCATAGCGCCCACGCCCAACGGCGTGGCGCGTTGCATGGCCTGACCGCGCAGCCTTAGTAAACGCGCCGTATCCGCCAGCGAAAAGGTGCCCGCCGCGGCGTGGGCTGAATATTCGCCAAGGCTATGACCCGCGACATATTTCGCCGCCGTACAACTGATGTCGAAGTCTTTTTCCAGAACGCGCGATACCGCCACCGAAACGGCCATAATGGCCGGCTGAGCGTTTTCGGTCAGGGTCAACTGGTCTTCCGGACCATCACGCATGATGGCGAACAGCTTCTGGCCCAGCGCTTCATCGACCTCGTTGAACACATCACGCGCTGTGGCGAAGGTTTCAAAAAGTTCAGCGCCCATACCGACTGCCTGAGATCCCTGCCCCGGAAAAACAAATGCTAATGTCATGGAAATCTGGTCTTTCGTGTCATTAAATGCGCGCCTTCGTTAGGACAAAGCTGCAATGAGAGCAAGCGCCACGTTACAATCTTAAAGTAACAAATCATGCTTTTAAACTCTTGCGTGACGTCAGCCTTGCACATATTCTTATTCAAATAGAGAACAGGCGAAATAAGCCAATTCATGCCGGGGGGCAATCATGACGAGCACTACATTTTCACGCCGCAACCTGTTGACAGCACTCGGCACCGCCACCGCCACGCGGGTTATTCTCGGAGGCGGTTTTCCGGCCATAGCCTTGGCTGCTGAAGGCGATCCAATGCCCCCTCCGCTTAACATCTATGGCAAATTACCACTGGTCAGCAAGGTGGCACTCTCTCCTGATGGATCCCGTGTCGCTCTGGTCATGAACAAACCGCAAGGGCTTGTCATCTATGATGTTAATCTGCTGACTGGCAAAACAGCCGCCGCTACGATTGAGAGCGACAAGATACGCGATCTGATGTGGGCAGATAACGATCGCATGCTTGTCGTGACCTCCGTCACGCGGAAGGATGCAGGCAGAATTTTTGAAGAATGGTTCGGCCTTATGCTGGACGTTCACGCCAACAAGCGCATGCAGATGTATTCGTACGTCAGCGGCGTCAACTATGCCCAGGTTTTTGGCAGCTTTTACCGCGTCAAAATGGATGGAAAATATTTCATGACGGCGGCTGGATACAAGGCGCCAGATGCCATCAACATGTCGGGCTCACAAGGTAGCGCTGCGACATTTTCGGCCAGTCTCAACAAATGCCTGTTTGCTTTTGATCCCGGCAGTTCTCGGTCTCGCCGCCTGGATGAGGATTCAAAAGATATCGAGGACTGGGTTGTCGCCCCGGATGGAAAAGTCATCGCGCGTTCGGAATATGATGACGACACCCACCTCTGGACATTACGTTACAAGTCGGAAAAAGGCTGGAAGATCATATATGAGGTCAAGATGGATCTCGACACGCCGACTTTATGTGGCTTGGGTCGTGACGGACGCTCGGTCCTGCTTTATATGCGAAGCGGAGAGCTACAAAACAGCTATGTCGAGCTGAGTCCCGAAGGGGTTATCAGTACGCCACTGGATATCAACGGCAATGTCAACAGCCCGATATTCCATCCAACCACCTTTGCGCTGGCAGGCTTTACCAATACAGCCGGTATTGGCAATTACACTTTCTATGATCCGGTCATGGCACAGTTGCCTAAACTGGTCAAGAAAGCGGTCGGCGACATACGCGCCTATCTGATGAGTACATCAGAAGACCCGCTGCACGTGCTCATCTTTGTTGAAGGCGAAGGCAACTCCGGCACCTATTACGCCATCGATTTCCGCAAAGGTGGCTATAAGGAAATTGGCCAGGCCTACCCAGACCTGCCGCCGGAATGGGTTTCTGAGAAAAAACACTACAGTTACAAAGCCGCTGACGGCCTTGAAATACCATCGTGGCTTACCTTGCCTGTGGATCGTGATGCAAAAAACCTAGCGCTCGTGGTCCTGCCGCATGGCGGTCCAGAATCGAACGAAGATGGTTCATTTGACTTCCTGTCTCAGGCGCTGGCTTCCCGAGGCTACGCCGTGATGCAGCCGGATTATCGCGGCTCCAGCGGCTACGGACGGGATTACACGGCACATGGTTATGGTGAATATGGACGCAAGATGCAAACCGATCTGTCGGATGGCGTGCGTGACCTTGTTGCAAAAGGAATGGTCGATCCGGCAAAGGTCTCAATTTTCGGCGGTTCCTATGGAGGCTACGCAGCCTTGGCCGGCGTCACTCTTGATCTAGGCGTCTATAACTGCGCCGTTTCTTTAGCTGGCATATCTGATATCAAGGCCTTCATGAACTATTATCGTGAACGCAACGGCTTCGATGGCGATGGTTACGGCATGCGGTACTGGAACCGCTATCTTGGCGATGAAAGTGGCTGGAATAACATCTCGCCTATCAAACATGTTGACGCCATAGCCGTCCCGGTACTGCTGATCCACGGTAAGGATGATACAGTTGTCCCCTATGATCAAAGCTCCCGCATGTACGATGCCATGAAAAAAGCCGGAAAATCCGTCGATCTGATCCAGCTGAAGCAGGAAGATCACTGGATGTCGCGAGAGCCAACCCGCATTCAGGCCGTAGAAACCATGGTCGAGTTTATGCTGCAACATAATCCGCCATACTGATTGTAACTACTCTTGTGATGCGAACGTATAAAGCATAACGTCCACGCAACAGGAGATACGCTCATGAAAAAAATCGCTCTCGGCCTTGCCGCCCTTGGCCTTGTCCTCGCCTCCCCCGCCTTCGCCGCTCTCAAGGTGGGTGATAAGGCACCGGCGTTCCATCTGCCCGCCGCCACCGATGGCGTCGTCAGCACCTTCTCGATCAAGGACGCGCTTAAAAAAGGCCCGGTTGTCGTTTATTTCTACCCCAAGGCCTTTACCGGCGGCTGCTCGCTGGAAGCGCACCAGTTCTCCGAAGCCATTCCTGAATTCCAGGCGCATAATGTTTCGGTGATCGGCATTTCGACCGACGATATCACCACATTGCAAAAGTTTTCGAAGGAAAGCTGCCAGGGCAAGTTCCCCGTCGGCTCCGACACCAAGGCAAAGGTGACCAGCGCCTATGACGCCAAGATGGGCGCCATGAATATGTCGAACCGCATTTCCTACATTATCGGGACTGACGGCAAGGTTGCTTTCGTGCATGACGATGGCGACGCCGCGACGCATGTCAGCACGCTGTTGACGGCTGTTAAGGCGATGAAATAGAGCCGAAACGGCGCTTTTCCCAACCCCTATTGCCTTTTTTACAATCCTCGTTTATGAGAGCGCTCCCCCGAAGGGTGGTCAGCCAGCATTGTGCTGTGCCTGATCCATCAAAGCCTTGAGACTTCCGCTCAAAGCTGCGCCACCCTTCATTACCGGAAGAGGATATCAATGGCCTTTTACGAACACACCGTGCTCGCACGGCAAGATATTTCGCCTCAACAGGCGGAAGCTCTCAACGACATCATCAAGAACCTGATCGAAGAAGGTGGTGGACACATCGCCAAGATCGAATATTGGGGTCTGCGCAACCTGACCTACCGCGTCAAGAAGAACCGCAAGGCGCACTACTCCTTGCTGGCCATCGACGCACCGGCCCCGGCCGTCAAGGAAATGGAACGCCAGCTCTCGATCAACGAAGATGTCATCCGCTTCCTGACCGTCCGCGTCGAAGAGCTCGACCTCGAACTGTCCCCCGTCCTGTCGCGTCGTGACCGCCCTGAGCGTTCCGATCGTCCGGAACGTGGCGAACGCACGCCTGACTTCGCAGAATAAGGGAGCACCAGATGTCTGAAGAAGCAACCACCTCCACCGCCCCCGGCGCCCCCGTCGGCAACGGTCCCGCCCGTCGTCCTTTCTTCCGCCGCCGCAAGGTGTGCCCGTTCTCCGGTGCTGGTTCACCGAAGATCGACTATAAGGACGTCAAGCTCCTGCAACGTTACATCTCGGAACGCGGCAAGATCGTGCCTTCGCGCATCACGGCTGTCAGCCAAAAGAAGCAACGCGAACTGGCCAAGGCCATCAAGCGCGCCCGCTTCCTGGCCCTGCTGCCCTACGTTGTTAAGTAAGGAGCAGGAACCATGAAAGTAGTTTTGTTAGAACGAGTCGAAAATCTCGGCTCCATCGGTGACGTTGTTGGCGTGAAGGACGGCTTTGCCCGTAACTTCCTGCTGCCGCGCCACAAGGCCCTGCGCGCCACCTCTGCCAACCTGAAGGTCTTCGAGGCCCAGAAGGATCAGATCGTCGCCCGTAACGCCGCCAACAAGGCCGCCGCCGAAAAGGCCGGTTCTGAACTTGACGGCACGACCTATGTCATCATCCGCCAGGCGGGTGACTCAGGTCAGCTTTACGGCTCGGTCAATGCCCGTGACGTCGCTGATGCCGTTGCCGAAGCCGGTGCCAAGGTTGAACGCAATCAGATCGTTCTGAATACGCCAATCAAGACGCTCGGCCTGCACAACATCACCGTGCGCCTGCACGCAGAAGTCTCGCTGACCATCACGGTCAACGTGGCACGCTCGCAGGACGAAGCCGATCGTCAGGCTTCCGGCGAAAACATCATCGCTTCCCAATTCGAAGAAGATCGCGTTGCTGCTGAAGAAGCCGCTGCCGATATGCTCGAAGGCGGCGCTGGTGAAGCCATGCAGAACGCACCTTACGAAGCGTAAGGCGCTGAAACCAAACGTCGCAAGATGTTTGGTGCAGGCATACAAGATCAACCCTCGCTGGCTTGAGCCGCGAGGGTTTTTCTTTGCCTGGTAACAGGGCGATCACAGTCAGTTTATAGCTTGAATTCGATCAGCCTTGCTTTTACTTAGAAAAGAGGTATGTTCAGGTCATTCGAGATTCAAGTTTGACTTGCACGACCGCCTTTTTGGCATGCTCCCAAGACGCACTCTTTTCGGATTTAAAGTTCGCGTAATTCCATGCGTACTTCATGCACCCGAGGTGCGATTACTAAACGGAGGCCATCATGGCAACTGGTACGGTTAAGTGGTTCAACCCCACTAAAGGCTTTGGTTTCATTCAACCCGATACGGGCGGTGCGGACGTGTTCGTCCACATTTCGGCCGTTGAACGCGCTGGTCTGCGCACGCTGAACGAAAACCAAAAGATCAGCTACGAAGTGACGACCGAAAAGGGTAAGTCCTCGGCGACTAACCTGCAAACGGCGTAAGCTTAAAGACTTCGGTCCTTATGACTTCAAAGTTTAGAACCCTCGAAGACCTAGTCTTTGGGGGTTTTTTCTTGCCTGCTTTAGACTTGCATCGAATGTGGCGCCACACTTACAGGCGGATGAACTCATTAGAGATTCACACCCATGCTTACATCTTTAGCCACTCAAAGCCTTACAAGGCATTGATATAAATTATTTATTTCAACTTCACAGCTTAAAATCTCATAAAATAGATTAGTTTTTCTAATTCATAACCTCACCATATATTGCGCTGCACTCCCCTTTAAATATGTCAGCATTGGGACCAATTGTGTCTCAGCACATGAAGACTGAGCCGAAAATTTCGCCTCAGACACGAAAAGGAGTCCAGCATGTCCAAACGTCTCTATGTAACGACCGCTCTTGTCTTGTCACTCTCGGCCGTTTTGACCACTCAGACCTTCGCCCAGGACGCCGAGCCGGCTGCCGCCGCGGATGAGCCCACACAGGTCGTCGTCACCGGCCAGCGCGCCAGCAAGCGCTCCCGCCTCGATACACTGGCGCCGGTCGACGTGATTACCGCCGCCAGCCTGGCCGCTCAGGGCACAACCGAACTGGCGCAAGGCCTGTCGCGCGTAACGCCCAGCCTGAACTTCCCGCGCCCTGCCGGCGTTGATGGCACTGATAATGTCCGCCCGGCGTCCTTGCGCGGCCTGTCGCCCGACCAGACCCTCGTTCTGGTGAATGGCAAGCGTCGCCACAGTTCGGCTCTGGTCAATGTCAATGGCGCCACCGGTCGCGGATCCTCCGCGGTCGACCTCAACGCCATTCCGGAGGCCGCGCTTGACCGTCTCGAAGTTCTGCGCGATGGCGCCTCGGCGCAATATGGCTCTGACGCTATCGCCGGCGTCATCAACCTGCACCTGCGCGAAGCCAACCACGGCGGCGGGCTGAGCGTTTCCTACGGCAAATACGATACCGAGATCAAGGCCGCCAACTCATCACGCCACGCCTCCGATGGCGCCACGACCAATGTTTCCGGCTGGGTCGGTCTGCCGCTCGGCTCCGATGGCTTCCTGACGATTTCCGGCGAAACCCGCCGTCGCAATCCAACCTCGCGCGGCGATATCGACGCCCTTGTCTCCCCGGCCGTCGTCACCAGCCGCTATGGCGATCCGGCACAATCAAGCTACAGTTTCTTCGTCAACGCCGGCAAACCGCTGGATGACAACTGGACGCTTTATGGCAATGCCAGCCTATCCGACCTCGACTCCAAGAGCGCGGCCTTCTTCCGCCATGCCGATGCTTCCGGCAATGTATCCGAGGTCTACCCCTTCGGTTTCCTGCCGGTCATTAACGCGCAATCCAGCGACTATTCAGCCGCAGTCGGCGTACGTGGCAATCTCGGTGAATGGACCAGCGATTTTTCCTTGAGCGCGGGCGGCAACAAGCTCGACTATTACACGCTCAACAGCATCAACCCATCCTACGGCGCTGCCTCGCAACGTGATTTCTACGATGGCCAACTAAAGTACGCCCAGACCGTTTTCAATGCGGATATCAGCCGTCCGTTTGCCATCTCTGGCTGGGCCAGTCCGCTGACCCTCGCGCTTGGTCTCGAAGCACGCCAGGAAACCTATGAAATCAAGGCCGGCGACGTGCAATCCTATGCGCTTGGCCCGCTCACAACCAAATCGGCCGGCGCGCAAGGCTTCGGCGGCTTCCAGCCCAGCAATGTCGTCAATGAAGACCGCAACAATATCGGCGTCTATGCCGATGTCGCGGCCGACATCACTGATCGCTTCAGCTTCGACGCCGCCATCCGCGCTGAAAACTACTCCGATTTCGGCGATAATCTCTCCGGCAAGCTGGCGGCCCGTTACAAGCTGACCGACAGTTTTGCCGTTCGCGGATCGGTCTCCACCGGCTTCCGCGCGCCCTCCCTGGCACAGCAATACTTCACCTCGACCGCCAGCGTTCTCGATACCAGCGGCAGCGTCGGCAAGATTGTTGAAACGGGCACCTTCCCGGCTACCAGCAATGTCGCCATCGCTTTGGGCGCCGAGCCTTTGAAGGCGGAAAAATCGACCAACTACACCCTGGGCGGCGTCTGGCACAGCGGTCCGTTTGAAGTGACACTCGATGCCTACAGCATCAAGATCGAAGATCGCGTACTGTTGTCGGAGAATATCTCCAAGGGCTTCTCCCCTCAGGTCGCTACACTATTGGCGCCTTATGGTGTCTCTGCCGCGCGCTTCTTTATAAATGGCGCCGCCACCACGACCAATGGCGTCGATCTGGTCGCCAATTATCGCCTGCCAACCGATTTCGGACGTTTCAATATCTCGCTGGCCTATAACCACAACGAGACCGAGATCGACAGCCTGAACACGCTCGATAATTCGCCGCTTAATCCGCAACCGGTTCTCTTCGCCCGCGTGCGTCAGGTCATCCTGACCAACTCGTCGCCTGAAGACAAGGCGACGCTTGCCGTCGACTGGACGAAGGGGCAATGGATCGTCAATGGCCGCGCCACCTATTATGGTGATGTCATCGACCCCAATGCCGACATCGCCAAGGATATTCATTCCGGCGACCATACCCTTGTTGACCTGTCGGCCAGCTATCGCTTCGGCACTGGCACCACGGTCACGCTGGGTGCGGACAATCTCTTCGATGAATATCCGAACAAGACCCGAGCTGACCTGAACGTCACCAGCGGCAACGGTGTTGGCGCGCTGGCCTTCACCCGCTTCTCACCGTTCGGCTTCAACGGCCGCTATCTCTACGCCAAACTCAGCCAAACCTGGTAGAAAGGCCACAGCCCCTTCACCCGAAATCATGACAGAGAGTGTTGAGATTTCGGCAGCTAAATTCCCCTCGCAGAATTCGCCTGCGAGGGGTTTTTCATGCTATCATGACAAGATTCTATCCCCATAGTTCACAGGCTGTGAAAAGGCCTTAAGTGGATAGCTGTTGGCGGCCGGAGAATCTGCCGGGACAGCCCTTGCCTTTCCTGTCTTAACTCTCTTAATGCCCACCATGCTAGATACCCTTTCCCCACCCCACGCCGCTTCCGAAGCGCCCTCCACCATTCCGCACAACCTTGAAGCGGAACAGGCCCTGTTGGGCTGCCTGCTGTTCGACAATGGCGCGTATGAGCGACTGTACGACGGCCTGCAACCACGCCACTTTTATGAGCCTTTCCACCAGCGCCTTTTTGCTGTGATCGAAGAGCAGATCCGCGTCGGCCACCTGGCGGAACCGATTGTTTTGCTGGATAAATTCAAGGCAGACCAGGCCTTCCAGGACCTCGGCGGCATTCGCTATTTCGCCGATCTGGTCGATCGTGCCCCGCCAGCTGCCAATGCCAATGACTACGCCCGCGTCATCTACGATCTGGCCCTGCGCCGTGAACTAATCCGTCTCGGAGGCGAAATCGCCAAGTCGGCCATTGGTGAGCAGGATGCCCGCGAACAGATTGAAGCCGCTGAATCGCAGCTGTTTTCGATGGCGGAATCCGGCAGCTCCTCGACCGGCTTCGTCAGTTTCTCCGATGCCGTCGCCGGCGCACTCAATCACGCCGAAGAAGCTTTCCACCGCGATGGCGGTCTTGCCGGTGTTTCCACAGGCCTGACCGATCTCGACAAGCAGATCGGCGGTCTGCACAAGTCCGACCTAATCATCCTGGCCGGACGCCCCTCGATGGGGAAAACCGCCTTGGCCACCAACATCGCCATGAATATCGCCAAGAATTACGCCTACGAGCCGCAACCGGACGGTACGCGCAAAACCGTGCGCGGCGGCGTCGTTGCTTTCTACTCGCTCGAAATGTCCGCCGATCAGTTGGCCGGTCGTCTGCTGTCCGATGCGTCCGGCGTGCCCTCCGACAAGATCCGTAAAGGCGAGATCAATCCCGGCGAGTTCATGCAGATCAAGGAGGCCGCCATGGAGATCAGCGCGTGCCCGCTTTATATCGATGACACCGGCGGCATCACGCTCGCTAAGCTGACCGCCCGCGCCCGCCGCCTGAAGCGCACCTCCGGGCTTGATTGCCTGATCGTCGACTACCTCCAGCTCGTCACCATCGGTGATTCCACCATGAACCGCGTGCAGGAAGTTTCTACCATCACCATGGGCCTGAAAACCCTGGCTAAGGAACTGGCCATCCCGGTCATCGCCCTCTCCCAGTTGTCACGTCAGGTCGAAAGCCGCGACGATAAACGACCGCAACTCTCCGACCTGCGTGAATCAGGCTCAATCGAGCAGGACGCCGATATCGTGATGTTCGTTTATCGTGAAAGCTATTACCTTGGCCGCGCCGAACCCCGCGAAGGCACACCGGAACACCTGACCTGGCAGGAAGACATGGATCGTACGCGTAACGTCGCCGAAGTCATTATCGGCAAGCAGCGCCACGGCCCGATCGGCACCGTCCGCGTCTCCTTCGACGCCAACACCGTGCGCTTCGGAAACCTGGCCAGTAGCCATTTATATGAGAGCAACTACGAATAGTCTGGTGCTTTTTTTAGCAGCAACACACTAGCTATCTGCAATCGGAGAATTTTAATGAAATTTGCGACTCTGATCATGGTGGCAGTAACAACGTTACTTGGGCCAAGTTATGCACATGCCCAGAGCGAATCAAACCTAATCGAAAATATTCCATCGAACGAAAATTTTGAGACTTACCTACAACGCGATTTGAATAAATATTTCACCGATTTAAAATCACGCGAAGTAAAAGTAACATATACACTATTGAGAGATGGTCCCACGCAAAGCGGGATTGCTTATCCAAAGTATTATCTTTGGGTAAAGGTGAATTCGGACGGTAATCTCCTTGACCAAGGTGCGGTGCGTTTGGCAGCAATTGACGGTCTTAGATTCGAAATTACAGATTTTCTTTCAATATCCGACATTGCTGCACACCCTGAAACTATTGATAATATTTTTCCTAAAGCCCTTGAACCGCAAATCAGAAAATTTTCAGGCCTCCAATAGGGTTTCAGTAAGTCTTGACAAGACCAATAAACAAGAACATATGAAGAACAAATAACTTCATATGAGTGTGTCATGGCCCGCGATTCCGCCATCTATGTCTGTCAGTCCTGCGGCAACGTCCATAACAAATGGGCGGGTCAGTGCAGCGGCTGCGGCCAGTGGAATACCTTGGTGCAGGAAGCTTTTAGCGCGCCACCGGGCGGGCTAAAGCCGGAAGCCGCCGGCAAAATCTCACGCCTGAACAAGCTGCAATTTGAAACGCTTGAAAGCGAAGACGCCATACCTGTGCGCATGGTGACAGGGATCGAGGAATTCGATCGCGTGTGTGGCGGTGGTGTCGTACCGGGTTCGGCTATCCTGATTGCCGGGGATCCCGGCGTTGGCAAATCGACCCTTCTGTTGCAGGTCGCCGCCAATGCCGCGCTAAAAAACCTGAAAGTGGCCTATATTTCCGGTGAAGAAGCCGTTGAGCAGATCCGTGGCCGCGCCTCACGCATGGGACTTTCCAAGGCGCCGGTTAATCTGGCCGCCGAAACCGCCCTGCGCACCATCCTGGAATCGCTGAAACGCGAAAAGTTCGATCTGGTCATTATTGATTCCATCCAGACTCTCTGGTCAGATGCGGTCGAGGCCGCGCAAGGTTCGGTATCACAGGTGCGCGCCTGTGCCGGCGAACTGGTGCGGCTGGCCAAGAAGCAATCGACCTCCATTATTATGGTCGGCCACGTCACCAAGGAAGGCCAGATCGCCGGTCCGCGTGTGGTCGAGCACATGGTCGATGCCGTCCTGTCGTTTGAAGGAGAGCGCGGCTATCCGTTCCGCATCCTGCGCGGCACCAAGAACCGTTTCGGCGCCACCGATGAGATCGGCGTGTTCGAGATGGGCGATGCCGGCCTGCGCGAAGTGCCCAATCCTTCCGCTCTGTTCCTCGGCGATGGTCACGAACGCGCTTCGGGCTCGGCGGTTTTCGCCGGAATCGAAGGCTCGCGGCCCGTGTTGATCGAGGTTCAGGCCCTGGTGGCGCCCTCGGCTTACGGCACGCCACGCCGCGCCGTCGTCGGCTGGGATTCGGGTCGGTTGGCCATGATCCTGGCCGTGCTGGAATCACGCTGCGGCGTCGGCTTCGGCCAAAAAGATGTTTATCTCAATGTCGCCGGTGGCTTGCGCATTTCCGAGCCGGCCGGAGATCTCTGCGCCGCTCTGGCGCTTGTTTCGGCCTTGACCGACCAGCCCTTGCCGCGCGATTGCGTGGTGTTTGGCGAGATCAGCCTGTCCGGTGATATTCGCTCGGTCTCCCGCGCTGAAGGACGCCTTAAGGAAGCGCTGAAACTGGGCTTTTCCAGTGCCGTCACCGCCCAATCGGTTGCCGAAAATGCGCCTGTTCAGGTGCGCGGTTATACCACCCTCGTCGATGCCGTGACCGGACTTTTCCCCCAGACCGCCTGATGTTCAGAGTTAAGCTATATTGTTAACGCAGCCTGCCGATGCTATGAATAAGCCAGTTCCAGTCGTTTATAGACATGGCGATCGTTCGCGTTTTTATTAAAAACGCGCATAGGACTGGAAAATGGCGGCGGCCATCACATATGGGGGATAACATGGAAGCCTACGATTTCATCTTTCTGGCCCTGCTGGCCATATCGTGTTTCGCAGGTGCCGTGCGCGGCGCCACCAAGGAGTTGGTCAACCTGATCTCCTTCTTTCTGGCGATGTTCATTTCCTTTATGTCTCAACCCCTTCTCGCCAAAACCTTCCATCTCGACACCATAACCGCGTACCTCGGCGCCTTCATCATTTTCCTGATGATCTATTTCGGCGTCCGCTACCTGGGCCATGCGCTCTCGGACAAGGTGCAGAAACAGACGGCGCTCAATACCTTCGATCGCGTTCTGGGCGTCGGCATCGGAATCTTCCGTACACTGGTCGTTTTGGGCGTATTCCATTTGCTTTTTTCGCTGGTCACGCCTATTGACCGGCAACCCAACTGGTTCCGCGGCGCGAAGATCTACCCGTTGAGTGTCAAATGCGCCAAAATCATCCAGGCCTTCGTCCCCACGGGTACGAGCGCGGCCAATCGGGTGGTTGAAAACCAGAAGTAATCTGACCCTCCGGTCTCCCCCTGCGGACGGTCACTGCGTTTTTAGAAAAGAGATTCCATGCTGTTGTCTCAGCTTGAACTGTCTGCTCTCACCGATCCCCAAGCCCATCTGCGCGATTCTGAAGACGACCGCCCCCGCCTCGAATGCGGCGTGTTCGGCGTTTACGGCATCGATGACGCCAGCGCCATTACGGTTCTGGGCATGCACGCCCTGCAACACCGCGGCGAAGAGGCCTGCGGCATCGCTTCCTGCGATGGCAAGCGCTTCTATACCGAACGCGAACACGGCCTTGTGGGTGATGTCTTCACCCAGCCCGAGATCGTCAGCCGCCTCAAAGGCCGCGCCGCCATCGGCCACACACGTTATTCTACAGCGGGCGGCGCCTTCATCCGCAACATCCAGCCGATGTTTGCCGATCTGGATGACGGTGGCATCGCCATCGCCCACAACGGCAACCTCACCAATTTCATGCACCTGCGCACCAAACTGGTCAGCGAAGGTTCCATCTTCCAGTCGACCTCCGATTCGGAGGTCATTTTGCATCTGATCGCCCGTTCGCGCTCGCTCAAGATCATCGATCGCTTCATGGACGCCCTGCGTCACATCGAAGGCGGCTTCGCGCTGGTGGCCCTGACCAAGAGTATGCTGATCGGCGCGCGTGATCCGCTCGGCATCCGTCCGCTGGTTATTGGCAAGCTTGGCGAATCCTACGTCTTCGCTTCCGAAACCTGCGCGCTTGATATGATCGGCGCCACCTTCGTGCGCGACGTCGAGCACGGCGAAGTGGTCCAGATCGATGAAACCGGCCTGACCTCGTTCAAGCCTTTCGGTGTCAAATCCGCCCGTCCCTGCCTGTTTGAATATATCTATTTCGCCCGCCCCGACAGCGTCGTGAACGGCAAGTCGATCTACGATGTGCGCAAGCGCATGGGCCGCCAGCTTGCCGTTGAGCACCCCGCCGACGCCGATATCGTCGTACCGGTGCCGGATTCGGGCGTGCCCGCCGCGCTCGGTTTTGCCGAACAATCGGGCCTGCCGTTTGAACTCGGCATCATCCGCAACCATTATGTCGGCCGCACATTTATCCAGCCGACGCAAGGCATCCGCGACCTGGGCGTACGCAAGAAGCACGCGCCCAACCGCGTCGTGCTCGAAGGCAAGAAGGTCATCCTGATCGACGATTCGATCGTGCGCGGCACCACATCGGTCAAGATCGTGCGCATGGTCCGCGCCGCCGGCGCCAAGGAAGTCCACCTGCGTTCCGCCTCACCGCCCATCATGTGGCCTGATTTCTACGGCATCGACATGCCGGACCGTGAAAAGCTGCTGGCCGCCAATCACACACTGGAAGAAATGCGTCAGAAGCTGGAATGCGACAGCCTCGGCTTCCTGTCGGTCGATGGTCTTTACAAGGCCATGGGCCACAATGGCCGCAACAACGCGCAGCCGCAATTCACCGATCACTATTTCACCGGTGAATACCCTACCCGCCTGACCGACCGTGAAGGCGCGCAGGCCGAGGGTGAAAACGCCGGCGCGCAGCTTTCGCTGCTGGCCAACAGCCACTGATATCCGCTACAGGTATGACGCGCTTTTAAAATGAAAAGCGCGTCATATTTTTATGGAACACTCCCATGACTTCACAAGCCGGCCGTATCGCTCTGATCACCGGGGCCTCACGCGGCATTGGTCGTGCCTGCGCACTAGGGCTGGCTAAAGCTGGCGCACAGGTTATTGCCTGCGCGCGTTCCAAGGCCGGTCTTGAAGAACTCGACGACGAAATTTTCGCCGCCACCGGTCAGCACGCGACCTTGATACCTTTCGATATCACCGATGGCGATGCTTTCGATCGCCTGAGTGCCGTGCTGTTTGAGCGCTTCGGTCGCATCGATGCCGTGGTCCATGCCGCCGCTATTTCCGGCACCTTGTCTCCGGTCACGCACCATGAGCCCAAGGATTTCGACAAGATCGTCACCGTTAACCTGTCGGCCACTTGGCGTTTGTTGCGAGCGCTGGAGCCACTGTTGCGCCAATCGACCGCCGGCCGCGCCATCTTCTTTACCACCAGCGAAAGCGTGACGGCTGGCCGCGCTTTCTGGGGGCCTTATGGCGCCACGAAGGCAGCGATGGAAACCCTGGTACGCGCCTGGGCGGATGAGGTTGAGATCACGCCTATTCGCGCTGCGATTTTATCCCCCGGCGCTATGCGCACCCGGATGCGCGCTTCGGCCTATCCCGGCGAAGATCCGCAGAGCCTGCCGCACCCCAATGAGATCGTGCCCCTGATCCTCGAACTGGCCGATGCCAGCAAGGTGCCACCGCTTGAAACCGTCAGTTTTCCTAGCTGGAAAACGCAAGCCGCAACAATCGCCTGACATAGCAGAGCAAGAGCGCATCCTTAAAGATGCGCTCTTTTTGTATCCTGCCGCCATCAATTTGCGCAAACTTCAAACCAATTTGATTGAATTTACTTTTAATTTGTCCTGAATGCGTTAAAAATAGTTTCATGAACAGTCACACGCCCCCCGCCTATCCCAAAGCCCAAAGCGCCTCCATGCTAGAAGAACTCGGCAAGTACGTCATTGCCGAACCGTACCCGTTTGTGGTCGATCTGGCCAACAGCCAGGGCATGACACTGGCAACGGTGGATGGCGACAAGATCATCGACTGGTGCGGCCTCTATGGCTCAAAGTTGATCGGCTATAATCATCCGCGCCTTTTCGAGCCGGACTATGTGCGCGAACTGGTGCTGGCGGCCAACAACAAGATGGCCAATCCTGACTTTCTGACACCACAGTGCCTGGCCTATTACCGTTTGCTGCATCGCCTCGCGCCTGTCTGCATGCGCGATCAGCATGTCGAGGTCTACGCCGTCAATTCGGGCGCTGAAGCGGTCGAAAACATGATGAAATACCTCATCAACCTGCATAATCACAAGCAGCAGGCCAAGGGCAACACCGTCAGGAACAGCCGTTTCATCTATTTCGAGCAAGCCTTCCACGGCCGCACGGTCTTCGCGCTGAACATTACCGAACTGTCGCACGATCCCGTCGCCACCAAGGATTTCCGCGGCATCATCAGCGGCAATCTTCAGGTGCCGTTCCCGGAATATGACGCGCGCCGCTCGACCGCTGAGAATGAGCGCGAGGCCGACCGCTGCCTGACCCTGATCGAAGCCTTCATGCGCGAGCATCCGAATGAGATCGCCGGCGTTATTCTGGAGCCCCTGCAAGGTGCTGGCGGCCATCGCCTCGCCTTGCCGCGTTTCTATCAAGGCCTGTCGAAACTCTGCCATCAGTACGATGTTGGCTGGGGGCTTGATGAAGTGCAAACCTCCGGTGGCCAGACCGGCGCTGTCTTCTCGATCGATCTGTTCGATGTGCCCTATCCACCGCAGGCCATCGCCGTCGCCAAGAAATTCGGCAATGGCGCCGTCTATATGCTGAACCCGATGGAAGACATCGGCGTTCTCGATTCGACCTGGGGCGGCACACTGGCCGATATGGTGCGCTTTGTTCAGGAATGGCAGATTGTTGAGGACGAAGGCCTGCTCGACGCCGTCGCCGCCAAGGGCAGCTATCTGTTCGATCGTCTCAATCAACTGGTTGAGCAGTTCCCGAATTTGATCAGCAATGTCCGTGGCTTGGGGCTCTATCAGGGCTTCACGGTCAATGAGAAACGCAACAAGGGCCGTCTGGTCGATCTGGCGCTGGAGAGCGAAAACCTGCTCCTGCTGGGCGCCGGCACCGACAGTATCCGCTTCCGCCCACCCCTCGATGTCACCATTGGCGATATCGACGCCATGTTGGCCAAGCTCGCACGGGTTCTCGAACGTCTATAATAAAAAACCTCCCCGGCATACCGGGGAGGTTTTTTTTACTTCTTTTTAGGCGTCGGCTTGCCACGCGCCGGGGGCGCACCACGGACACGACCGCCCGGCCCTGCGGCGCCCGGCTTGGTGCTCGGCCCCATGGCCCGCGCCTTGACTGCCTTGGCCTTGCTGACCTCTGTACGCGTTTTCACGGCGACTTTCGGTGCCGCTGCCACGGTCCCCTTGGCTTTTTGACGGACACGATTAGGGTGCGCCGGCTTCTCACCGGGCTTGAACTTCGGCTGGGCACGGACCCGCTTGAAACCGGCCGGCTTGCCACCATCGGACGTATCGCCATCGACAAACGGATTGCTGGTCGAGTTCGCCTTGACGGTCAGACGGATAGGCACACCCGGCATGTCAAAAGATTCACGCAAGCTATTGATAAGATAGCGCGTGTAGTGATCCGGCATGGCGTAAGAACGCGCAGCGAACAGCACGAACGTGGGCGGACGCCCCTTGGTCTGAGCCATGTATTTTGGCTTGATGCGCTTGCCGCTGACCGCGGGGGGCGGATGCCTCTGGATCGCCAAGGCCAGCCAGTCGTTGAGATCGCGCGTCTTGATCTTGGCCGACCAGTTACGATAGGTCTTGAGCACAGCCGGCATCAGGCGTTCCAGCCCCTTGCCTGTGGCGCCAGAGAGCGTCACCAGAGGCGTGCCGCGCAATTGCGGCAACATGCGCTCGGACACCTCAAGAATTTCGGTCAGGCGCGATTGCGGGTTCTCCACCAGATCCCACTTGGAAACGGCGTAGACAAGCCCCCGGCCCTCGCGTTCGACCAGATCGGCGATTTGCAGATCCTGGACTTCAAAGGCATTGGCCTCATCCATGACCAGCACGACGACTTCGGCGAAGGTGATGGCGCGAATGGTATCGCTGGTGGATAGCTTTTCCAGCTTCTCCTGCACACGCGCCTTACGGCGCAAGCCCGCCGTATCGACCAGCCGAATCGTGCGGCCTTCATATTCCCAGTCCACGCTGATCGAATCGCGCGTGATCCCGGCCTCAGGGCCAACCAGCAGACGGTCTTCGCCGAGCAGCTTGTTGATCAGAGTCGATTTACCAGCGTTCGGACGGCCGATAATGGCGATACGGATCGGCTTGGTCTCGTCGTCCTCATCTTCCGATTCGTCTTCATCAACGACCCAGTCGCCTTCAAAGCGCTGACGGAACTTCTCGACTTCATCATATAGCTCGCCGATACCTTCGCCATGTTCGGCGGAAAGGTGCAGCGGTTCGCCAAAGCCAAGCTGATAGGCTTCAGCGGCACCGGACATACCGGCCTTGCCTTCAGCCTTGTTGGCGATCAGCAGAACCGGCGTATCCTTCATGCGCAGGATCTGCGCGAAGATACGGTCGAGCGGCGTAACGCCTTCACGCGAATCAACCACGAAGAAGGCGACATCGGCCTCTTCGATGGCTTTTTCGGTCTGTAAACGCATACGCGCTTCGAGACTGAGATCGGCAAGATCTTCAAAACCGGCGGTGTCGATCAATTCAAGATCGATGTCACCGATGCGGCCCGTGGCATAGCGGCGGTCACGCGTGACACCAGGCTGGTCATCAACGATGGCTAGCTTCTTGCCTGCGAGGCGATTAAACAGGGTCGATTTGCCGACATTCGGGCGGCCGACAATGGCAATTTTTAAAGGCATGGCCGCCTTATAGCGAAAAATGCCTGAATTGCCACACTTTAGTGAGTAGCCATCCTTTTAGTGGATGGCCACCAGCTTGGCATCGTTGGTCACGACGAACAGTTTGTCACCCACGGCGATCGGCGCGATATAGGCGGCATCGCCCAGCTTGATCGTTTCCTGGCGCTCGCCGGTCTTCGGATCAAAGGCCACAGCCTCACCCAACGAATTGACCATCACGAGACGGTTGGACGCCATGAAAGGCCCTGACCAAAGCGGCAGCTTGCCGACGGTCTTTTCACGACCCAGGCCGAAGAAGCCCTTCTTGGTCTTCTGAATGCCGGCGTTCATGTCCTTGATCCAATAGATCTGGCCGCTTTCACGGCTGACACACAAAAGCTCACCTTGCAGGCTGACCAGGAACACGACGTCGCCAGCCACCCAGGGGGTGTTGACGCTATCAGTATCGACCTTCCATTTCGGCACGCCTGTCTTCGCGTCCATCGCCTGGAAGACACCGGAGTGACTGGCGGCAAATACCACGCCGTTATAAAGCACCGGACGGCCGGAGATATCGCGGATTTCCGACAGGGCATTGGTGCGGTTTGATTGCGCCAGCACCTGCTGCCAAACCGGATCGCCCGTCGCCGTGCTCAGGGCCACCAGCTCACCGGACGAGAAAGGCGTGTAGACGATATCGCCGGACACCAGCGGCGTCGAAGATTTTTGCAGACGCGCCGGCTCAGCGATGGCCTGATACGTCCAGGCCATTTCACCGGTCGTGCGGTCAAAAGCAAACACCTGGTTGTCGACATCGGTCGCGAAGATATGTGTAGCATTCACCGTCGGCGCCGCATGAATCTGCGTGTCGACGTCCTTCTTCCAGATTTCCGCACCGGTCGTGGCATCGAGCGCTTCTACGAAGCGGAAACCGGAGGTCACATAAAGCTTGCCGTCGGAAAGCGCCAAGCCGCCACCGAAGGCCGTCTTATCGCGCTTGTTCTTGGGGTTGAGATCGACGCTCCACACCTGACGGCCGGTGGCAACCTCAAAGGCCGAAACGCGGGCTTCGGCATCGAGCGTGTAGATGGTCTGACCATCAGATACCGGCTGGGCCAGAACCTGATTACCGCCCTTGCTGGCCGCACCGATCGACTTGGTCCACGCCACTTTGAAGTTTTTGGCAGCGTCAGCATTCTGAACCAGCGTGTCAGGCCCGCCTGCTACCGGCCAGATGGCCACGGCAGCCGGCTCCGGCAGATAGTAGCCAATGCCCTTGAGGCTCTTAGACGGTGTCAGCTTCTGATCGAAGGCAACGATGGAAATGCGCTGGCCTTGGGAGGCCACGGCCCCCTGATCGCTGTTACGATTTTTGAAGGGGTTGACCTTCTCGACCGTAGCGCAGCCGCTCAATGAGATCGCCGCGGTCAGGGCGAGAAGACTGGCGGCCTTCAGCCCGGAAACCTTGGACCCGAAACCTTTGGCGTGGACCTTCGACGAGTTCATAAGCGCGTTTTCCATAATCAAGATATCAATATGACCCGCAGGGCCGGAGAGGTAAAGCGCAGCCTATTGCGCGGGCGTTTGTTGCATTTGCGGCGCGCCCTGAATTTGCGGCATCACCGGCATGGCGGCTTCCGGTTGCTTCATCATCGCCTGAGCGGTGGCGATCGCGCCCGAATCAATGGCGGCCACGAAGGCGCTCGCGCGCTGCTTGACGCCATCGGGCGTGCCGAGCGTCACCGACAGGACCTGCAGATCATTGCGGGCACCCTTGACGTCGCCGGCCTGTAGCTTGGCCATGGCGAGGGCTTCCTTGGCCATGGCGGCGTAAGGACGGCCTTCCTTGGTCAGGGGCGTCAGGCGCTTTTCAATGTCGGCGAAAGGCTTCGCGTCCATTTCCAGCAAGGCAGCCTTGAGAGCGGCGCCATCGGAGATGTTGGGCACCTTGGAGGCGCTTGCGGCCAGATCGAGATCCTTGATCGCTTCGGCGGTGTTGTTTTCTTCGAGAGCGATACCAGCCAGTTGTTGCAGGGCCATGGCCTTGTAGACCGGATGACCAGCCTTCACAGTGGCTTCAAAGCCCGTCTTGGCCACGCCCTTGTCGCCCTTGACCATCGACTCGATGGCAGTGCCGTAAGATTCCGACGCCTTGGCGGCCACGCCGGCCTGCCAGCTTTCATAACCCCAGAAGCCGAGCGCGATGATCAGGGCCGCGCCAAGAACGCCAGCCACCCAGGGCCAGCCTTTTTTGACGATGGTCGCCCATTTGTCGGCGCGCAGGGTTTCTTCTGTTTCGTCAAAAATATCGCTCACAGCGAATCCTCATATCCAAATATTCAGGGAGAAGCGCCGTCCTGTTAAGGCGCACAGGCGCTTCCAATTCGGCGCGAACCTAGCCTTTGGCCAGGGTTAACGCAACCGGATACAGCACCATGGCTCAGGCTTCCCCCAAAATCAAATTCCGCCACCCTACTTATTTAGCAAAATATGTCTCTTGTGGGGCAGGGAAGCTACGATCCCTGACATCTTTCGCATAAGTTTCAACCGCTGTGCTGATCTGGGTGCGCAGGTCGGCATAGTGTCTGACGAATTTAGGCGTCCAGTCGAACAGGCCAAGCATGTCATCGGTCACCAGCACCTGGCCATCGCAGGTATTGGAGGCGCCGATACCGATGGTGGGAATACTGACCAGACGGGTCACCTCGTCGGCCAGATCGGCCGCCACGCCCTCAACGACGATAGCGAAGGCACCGGCGGCTTCGCTATCTTGCGCTTCCTTGATCACCTTGTCGCGCTCGGCCTGCGTGCGGCCCTTGGCCTTGAAACCGCCCTCGACATTGACCGCTTGCGGCCGCAACCCGACATGGCCCATGACGGCGATGCCACGTTCGGTCAGGTAGCGGATTGTCTCAGCGACCGTCGGCCCGCTTTCCAGCTTGACGGCTTGCGCCCCGGTTTCTTTCAGCAGGCGCACGGCGTTGGCGAAGGCCTGCTCAGGACTGGCCTCATAGGAGCCGAACGGCATGTCGATGACCACGAAGGCGGTCTCCGATCCGCGCATGACCGCCTGTCCATGCAGAATCATCATTTCCATGGTGACGCCGATAGTGTTGGGGAGACCGTGGATCACCATGCCGAGACTGTCGCCAACCAGCAAAATATCGCAATGCGGGTCCATGATCCGTGCGGTGGGCGTGGTGTAGGCCGTCAGGCAGACCAACGGAGTCTGGCCCTTGCGGCTCATGATATCAGGTGCGGTTATGCGTTTGGTACGGGCGGGACCGGCTTGGCTGCTCAAGGTATTCACTCATGTCTTTTGGAGACGTGTCAGATCGTCTCCTCCTGGGAGTAGGCGTAATACAACGCCAGACAGGCTAAACATAGGGAAAAACTGACCCAGAAAAAGAACGGGGTCTGCATAAGGTTGAGGTATCGTGCCGACGATTCAATCAGGCTCATGGCCGATTTCCCCATGCCATCGAAAAATTCGACGCCGGCGCGCAAGGTTTCGTCGGTTTCAGTTGCGGCTTTTGTCAGCGTCACCGTGGCGACCTTTGGGGCAGAGCCGCCCTCGCCTCCGGCCCAATTTGGCATATGGATGAATTGTGCCAGAGCATAGAGCCCGCCGACAAAGCCGGCGAGCACGACCACTCCCTGACGCAGCCACAGGTTAAAACGCAAGCCCCGCATCACGCGCGCCTGAAAAACCTCGGAGTCGTCGTAAACCGGCGCAGCGGCGAACAGATCGCCGATATCGTCGTCTTTCAAATTCAAATCACTCATGTTCCTGTTTCCAGTACGGGAGCGGGCTTCACGCTCAGGATAATCTTCAACTGATCCAGCGCACGCCGGATATGACTTTTCACTGTACCAAGCGGAATTTTAAGTTCATCGGCTATGTCCTGATGGGACAGGTCGCCGCTGAAATTGAGCGTGACGCACAGTCGTTCCACAGGTTTAAGGCGATTTAAGGCCGCATCGAGATTGTGGGCGCGAAATTCACCTTCGTGGGCGATAGGCTCGGGCTCATAAGCGCCGATATCATCGGTCAGCACGTACTTCTTGTTGTTGCGCACCTTGCGAAGGTAACGCCTAGAGGCGATCCGCTTGAGCCAGCCGGTAAAGGGGCCGTCGAAACGATACTCGGTCAAGTGCTCGTAGGCGCTCATAAAGGCCTCCTGCGCCATGTCGTCGGCATCGGCGCCCTGCGCCCCCATGCGGCGCAGATGGATACGCAAACCGCTGCCATGGCGGCGCACCAGTTCGGCAAACGCCGGCTTGTCACCCGCCGTGCTCAGGCGCACGAGGTCAACATCCGATTGTCGCGTCAGGTCAGGCTTGTCGCTGGCCAGGGCCATGGTTCAGTTTGCTCCGGGTTGCCGCTATCGACTTATTGCTTGCGATTGCCGATCAGGCCCAAAACAAGCAGCGCGACGCCAATGAAGCCCGGAATGGCAGCCAAGCCTGACATTTCGTCAACCGTGTAGCCGTTATCAAGGAAATTCCACACCACAATCCCCAACGCAATGGCGATCAGGATAAGACCTGTACGAATGTCATTGGCGGGCGTCTTAGGCTTCTTTTGCAGGCTTTTCAGCGTGTCGAGAAATTCGGGTGGCAGACTGTCGCTCTTCTCAATCGCCATGCGCAGGGTCTTCTGCGTTTCCTGACGGCTGCGGTAGATGAAGAAAAAGATGATGCCGACGACAAAGACCGGCATGCCAAAAATCATGATGACGGCGATAAGGCCTGTAGCGCTATCCCAATCCATAATACACTCCTGTGTAAGGTTGCGGCCCAGTCTGAACTGGCCCTTTGTTTATAAGAGGCGCGAGACCCACCCTTTGGATGCAGTGTTTCGCATTAAGTTTCCGTAATCAAAATAATTTCGTAGCCACCTTGAATTAGATGCAATTTAGATATATCTGAATAGCATCGAAAGGAAGGCGCTTGCAATCAACTCGCAAATAGGCCAACATTCGATATATCTCATTACACTCTAATTATAGGAGACTCGCGTGCGAGGCTTTTTTCATCATCGCGGACACGGCGCTCAGCCTGACCGCAATTTCAGCCATCGTGACGGCTTTGGTCGCGGCTTCAGCGGCGGACGCGAAGCTTTTTTGGAGCGTTTCCGCGGCATGCGCGGCGGCCGCGATGGCCTGAGCCGTGGCAGAATGGGCTTTGGTCACGGCGGTTTGCGTCTGGTTCTGCTTAAGCTCATCGACGAAAAACCCAGCCACGGCTACGAACTGATCAAGGCGATCGAAGAACGGTTCAACGGCGCCTACAGCCCTTCCCCCGGCGTAATCTACCCCACACTGAGCTGGCTGGAAGACGAAGGTTTCATCACCATCACCCCGGGCGAAGACGGCCGCAAATCGGCCCAGATCACCGACGCCGGTAAGGCATTTCTTGAAGACAAGGCTGCCGCCGTCACCGAACTGTTCAGCCAGATGGATGGCCAGACCAGCGAACACGGCGATTACAGCCCGCTCTTCCGCGCCATGGGCAATCTCAAGGCCTCGCTCAAGGCGCGCGGCATGAAGCCCATGGGTAAGGTAGAGATCGAAGCCATCGTCGACCTGATCGACGAGGTCGCCAAAAAGATCGAAAGGTTATAGCCATGGATACGCATATCGATGGGCGTTCGATAACACGTGTCCGCTATGAAACGCGTCTGCGGGAACTGACGGTGACGGGTGTACGCCAACTCACCCCTCACCTGATCCGCATAGGTCTCCATGGCGATTTCGACGGCTTCCAGTCGCTGGGCTTCGATGATCACGTCAAGCTGTTCTTTCCCGATCCGGAAACCGGTATCCTGACCCTGCCCGTCATGGGTGCGGTGCCTGAGGACCCCAAACCGGTGATGCGCGACTACACCCCACGCCAGTTTGATGCCAAATCCCAGACGCTCGATATCGAGTTCGCTCTGCATGATGCCGGTCCGGCGAGCCTATGGGCGATGAACGCCAGGGTCGGCGACCTTCTCACTATTGGCGGCCCGCGCGGCTCGACGCTGATCCCGCAGACCTTCGATGGCTATGTCATGATCGGTGATGATACGGCCCTGCCCGCCATCGCCCGCAGGCTCGAAGAGATGCCCGCCGGCACGCCGGTCTGTGTTGTGGCTGAGGTCGATAGCCTCGATGACCGCCTGCACTTCAATACCCACGCCGATCTGCGCGTTCACTGGGTTTATCGTCAGGCGACACAGAATAACAGCCTGCTCGAAGCCTTGAGAGGCCTGCACCTACCGCAGAACGACGTCCACATCTGGGTGGCGTGTGAAAGTTCGCAGGCGAAACTCATCCGCACGCATCTGATTGAGGACCATGGCGCCCGTCCGCAATGGATCAGGGCGTCGGGCTATTGGCGCAAGGGAGATGCCGGCGCGCACGACACCATCGGCGATTAACGGAACCTACAGCAAGACAGGCTATCGTGGCCATCTTATCTCGCGGGGGCGTCGATGCGCTTAATCCTATCCCTTACCCTGACAGCCTTGTGGCTATCGCCGACCATGGCACTGGCCGCTGACCTTAGCGGTACATGGCAACGTTCCGATGGCCGTGAGCGCGTCACCTTCGCACCGTGCCCTGACGGCGTGTGCGGCAAGCTGGTCTGGAGCAAACCGGACACCAAAAGCAAGGCGCATATCGGCGACACCGTGTTTCATGACCTGAAACGCGAAACCGCCACGAGTTGGAAGGGCTACGCCTCCAATCCCGACGACGGCAAGACCTACCCCGGCACCGTCACGCTCGATGGCGGCAAACTGCTCACCCGCGAATGTATCCTGGGCGGCCGTATCTGCCGCACCGAAATCTGGACGCGGATAAACTAGCGAAGGGTTTTGGGGTCGATCAAATCGGGCTTGAAACCAACAATCAGGATGTCGTCCTTCTCGAAAACAGGCCGCTTGATCATCGACGGCTGCTCGATCATCAGAGCAATGGCATCTTCCTGATTCAGATTGTGCTTGTCTGCGTCCGGCAAGGCCTTGAAGGTTGTACTCGACCAGTTGAGTATCTTTTCCCAACCCACCTTTGCGCACCAGATCTTCAGATGCACTTCGTCAATGCCGTCCGTCTTGAAGTTATGAAAGGCGTAGGCGACGCGATTGGCGTCGAGCCAGTCGCGTGCCTTTTTCACCGTGTCGCAGTTGGGAATACCATAAAGGGTCAGCATTGAGGGTCCGTTCGATGTCGTATGGGTCTGCAGCCTGGTTATTCCCACTCGATGGTGCCAGGCGGCTTCGAGGTGACGTCATAAACCACGCGGTTGACGCCGCGGACTTCGTTGACGATGCGGGTGGCGCATCGGCCAAGCACGGCCCACGGGAACTCATAGAAATCGGCCGTCATGCCGTCGGACGAGGTGACGGCGCGCAGGGCCAGCACGTCTTCATAGGTGCGGGCATCGCCCATGACGCCGACCGTCTTGACCGGCAGCAGCACGGCAAAAGCCTGCCAAATGTCATTGTAGAGACCCGCCTTGCGGATTTCATCGAGGTAGATGGCGTCGGCGTCCTGAAGCGTCTTGACCTTCTCCGGCGTCACTTCGCCCGGAATGCGGATGGCCAGGCCCGGCCCCGGGAACGGATGCCGCCCGACAAAAGCGGCGTCGAGACCCAGCTCACGGCCAAGCGCCCGCACTTCATCCTTGAAGAGTTCGCGCAACGGCTCGACCAGCTTCAACTTCATATAGTCGGGCAAACCGCCGACATTGTGGTGCGACTTGATGACCGTCGAAGGCCCGCCGTGGGGTGAGATGCTCTCCACAACGTCCGGATAGAGCGTGCCCTGGGCCAGGAATTCGGCGCCGTCGATCTTGCCAGCCTCTTTATCGAAGACGTCAATGAACAGCTTGCCGATCGTCTTGCGCTTCTTTTCGGGATCGGATTCACCCGCCAGCGCACCGAGGAACATGTCTTGCGCCTGCACATGGATCAGCGGGATATTGTAGTGGTTGCGGAACAGCGACACGACCTGTTCGCCTTCGTTCTTACGCAGCAGGCCGGTATCAACGAACACGCAGGTCAGTTGCTCACCGATCGCTTCGTGGATCAGGATGGCGGCGACCGAAGAGTCAACCCCGCCGGACAGACCGCAGATCACCTTGCCGGTCCCGACCTGGGCGCGGATCTTGGCGACCATTTCCTCACGGAAGGCCGACATCGACCAGTCACCCGAGAAGCCAGCGATCTCGAACAGGAAGTTGCGGATCATATCGGTGCCGCGCTTGGTATGCACCACTTCCGGGTGGAACTGCACAGCGTAGAACTTGCGCTTTTCATCGGCGATGGCGGCATAGGGCGCGCCTTCCGATGTGGCGATGACCTCGAAGCCTTGCGGAATGGCGGTGACGCGGTCACCGTGGCTCATCCACACCGTCTCGACCTGATCGAGGCCCTTGAAGATCGGCGACTGGCCCTTGACGGTAATCTCGGCGCGGCCGAACTCGCGGTCATGGCCACTTTCGACCTTGCCGCCCAGCAGTTCGCACATCAGTTGCTCGCCATAGCAGATGCCGAAGACCGGCACGCCCATGTCGAACAGTTTGGCGTCGATCCGCGGACCTTCATCGATGACGCTGTGCGGCGAACCCGACAGGATGACAGCTTTCGGCTTAAGCCGTGCAATCGCCTCGTCGGCCTTGGTGAAGGGATGGATTTCGCAATAGACGCCGCATTCGCGGACGCGGCGCGCGATCAGTTGGGTGACCTGTGAGCCGAAATCGATAATGAGAAGCGTTTCGTGCCGGGAAGACTCGGGAGTGAGCGAAGCCATGATTATTGGGTCCGTGTGTAGGCGGCGATAAAGAAGCCGTCGGTCTGAGTGGTATGGGGTGTGAGCGATAGGCGATGGCCGGTTTTGGCCAGTTTGTTCAGGCGCGCCGCGTGATCGATATAGAGCGTGCTGTTTTCCAACAGGGTATGGATCGGCAGGGCGTCGTAATTGGGATGCATCGCTTCGAAAGCGTCGGCGGTCTGGACGTTTTCATCATCCAGCACCGAGCAGGTGACATAGACGAGACGCCCGCCCACCTTCACGCATTGTGCGGCACGGTCGAGAATTTGGGTTTGCAAGGTATGCAGACCTTCGATCTTGGCCTCGTCGAGACGATGCGCATCTTCGGGATGGCGACGCCAGGTGCCGGAACCGGAGCATGGCGCATCGACCAGAACCAGATCGGCGCCTTTCAGCACTTCGAGCTGGACGACATCGTCGGGATCGAAGAAGTGGATAAAATGTGCGGTAGCGCCGGCACGGATCAGGCGCGGCTCAATGGCTTTGAGGCGTTTTTCCACGACATCACAGGCGTAAATCTCACCATTCCCGTCCATCATCTGGGCAAGCGCCAGCGTTTTACCGCCACCGCCAGCACAGAAATCGACCACCTTAGCGGCCCCGGGCAAAAGACCGGCACCGGCGATAAAGGCCGCGAGTTGTGAGCCCTCGTCCTGAATTTCAACCTGACCGCTTTGGTAGATATCGAGCTTGACGAGATTGGGCGGCGGCTCTGCTCTCAGGCGGACGCCGTATTTCGAGAACGGTGTTGCTTCGGGCGACAACCCTTCAGCTTCAAGTGCCGCCATCATATCCGCACGGTTTGCCTTGGCGCTATTGACGCGCAGATCGATCGGCGCGCGCGGCATCATCAGGGCGGTGGCCTCGGCGCTCCATGCCTTACCGAATTGCTGCTCGAAGCGCGAAACAACAAACTCCGGCAGGCCGGTGGTGACCCAGGCAGGCGCCTCGCCCTCGCCCACCGCCAGGCGTTCGCGTTCATGTGCGGTCAGGGGTTTGGGCCCATAGCCTTCACCACAAAAAAAACTCTCGATGTCTTCGATCGGCATGGCGTCGATCAGCGATAGCGACGCCAGAACCAGTGCACGCCCTTGCGCTGGTGATTTCTCAGTCAGTTCCATAGCCCACAAGAGGCGTTGCTTGGCGCGCAGGCAGCGATAGACGCGATCGGCAATGGCCCGACGGTCTTTCGATCCGGCGTAACGATTGACCTGCCCCCACTGTTTCAGAACGGCTTCGACAGTCGCACGGGTTCCCGAAAGTTGATCGAGGATATCGGCGGCGGCTTGAAGTCGGGCAGCGGGGGTCAAATCAGATCCTTAAACAAACAGGGTATAGAGGCACATGAGAATGGCGATGAGCGAAACAATCCAAGCCAACGAACGGACGCCAACGACGCCGAACGCATAGAGCGGAATATAGACGATGCGGGCCGCCAGATAAACCTGAGCGCCCCAGATCGACACCTGGCTTGACTTGCCAAGAAAGGCGAGTGCAAGCACGATAACCGCAAAGAAAGCAAAGGTTTCCATGAAGTTGGCGAAGGCGCGGTTAAGGCGTCCCGCCATGGGTCCTGTGTCGAAATCCGTATCACGCGGGCCGGCGTTCCATTTGGCGTAGCCCTTGCGCGACATGGCCGCAATCGGCGGCAGGCCCACCTGAACCAGCCCCAGAATAGCGGCCCAGACCAGTACCCATAGTTCGTAAGTCATACACTTCTCCCTTTAGTTACTGGTCTGGCGGCATAGCTATTGGCGGTAGTTGGGTGATTCCCGCGTGATCATCACGTCATGAACGTGGCTTTCGCGCAGGCCGGCGCCGGTGATGCGCACGAAACGCGCGCGCTTCTGGAACTCTTCGATGGTAGGTGCACCGACATAGCCCATGGAGGCGCGAAGCCCGCCGACGAGCTGGTGGACGACTGGAGCGATCGGTCCTTTGAACGGCACCTGGCCCTCGATACCTTCCGGCACCAGTTTCATGGTGTCGCGCACTTCCTTCTGGAAATAGCGATCGGCCGAACCCGAAGCCATGGCCCCGACGGACCCCATGCCGCGATAGGATTTGTAGGAACGACCCTGATAGAGGATGACCTCACCCGGTGCTTCTTCGGTGCCGGCGAACATCGAACCGAGCATGGCCGAAGAGGCGCCCGCCGCGATAGCCTTGGCCAGATCGCCGGAGAACTTTATGCCGCCGTCAGCGATGATCGGCACGCCTGTGCCGGCCGCAGCCCGCACGCTGTCGATGATAGCGGTCAGTTGCGGCACACCGACGCCGGCAACGATACGCGTGGTGCAGATGGAGCCAGGCCCGATACCGACCTTGACGGCGTCGGCGCCGGCATCGATCAGGGAGCGGGTGGCGTCATAGGTGGCAACGTTACCGGCGACGATCTGAACCTTGTTGGCTTCCTTGCGCAGGCGTTGCACCGCTTGCGACACCAGAATGCTGTGACCATGGGCCGTATCAATGACGATGACATCTGCGCCGGCTTCGACCAGCGCCATCGAGCGTTCAAAGCCGGCATCGCCGACCGTGGAAGCGCCACCAACGAGCAGGCGTCCGGCAGCGTCCTTGGCGGCCAGAGGATAGGCCTGCTGCTTTTCCATGTCCTTGACGGTGATCAGACCGACGCAGGCATAGGCGTCATTGACGACGATGATGCGCTCGATGCGATGCTTGGCCATCAGTTCACGGGCGCGCGCCTGGCCTTCGCCTTCGCGCACGGTGATCAGGTTTTCCGTCGTCATGACCTCGGCGGCTGACTTGGAGCCCTCGCCTTCGAAGCGAATGTCGCGGTTGGTCAGGATGCCGACCAGCTTGTTGGTTTCGCGCTCGACCACCGGGAAGCCGGAAATATGCTTGCGGGCGATGATCTCGCGAACCTCGGCCAGCTTGGTGTCGGGATAGATGACAATCGGGTTGATGACCATACCCGACTCAAACCGCTTCACATTGCGGATTTCCTCAGCCTGTTCTTCATTGGTCATATTGCGGTGGACAATACCCATGCCGCCGGCCTGCGCCATGGCAACCGCGAGGCGTGCCTCAGTGACCGTATCCATGGCCGAAGAGACCAACGGGATGTTCAGGCTGATGGTTTTGGTGAATTTCGTTTTCGTATCGACTTGAGTGGGCACCACGTCCGAGGGACCGGGTTCCAGCAAAACGTCGTCGAAGGTTAAGCCTTCGCGTATATCCATAAGGGACTCTCCATTTTGCGGTTTGTACCTATGGGAAACCGGCCTTGAGGTAAAGAGGTTGATGCAAAATAATTGTTTCAAAGCTTAAGCAGCGATCACGCGCCTAACCCGCCGTCGCCTTCAGGCCGATAATAGAACTGAGCAGCATGACCAAAAACAGGATGCGCAGCGGCGTCACCGCCTCATGAAACAGGAATATGCCCATCACCGCCGCGCCAAGTGCTCCAATACCGACCCAAACCGCATAGGCCGTGCCGATCGGTAAGGTGCTGGCGGCTTTCGACAGCAGCACCATGCTGAGCGCCAGGGTAACGAGGGTAAAGAGGGACGGCACAGGTTTGGTGAAACCGGCGCTGTATTTGAGACCAATGGCCCAACAGATTTCAAACAACCCGGCGACGATCAGGTAGATCCACGGCAGGGAGATAAATGACGGCATGACAATGCGCTCCAGCGTTCGCGATACAAACTAAAGCGTCGTCTTGTCTTGACCGGGTACGGCGCATCTCGTCCGGAGCAAAACCTTTATAACCTTCGTAAGTCCGAAAATAAAGGCGCCCGCTGACTAATCGACCTTCTCAGCCTTGGTGATGTTCTTGTACATCGAGAAAATCGGCATGCGGAAACTGTAATAGGAAATTTTGAACCGGCCGGTCTGGATAAGTTTGCCCTGAATATCAGATGAGTTGAATTTCAGATAAGCCGGACTATCGACATTCTTGTAGGTTTCGTCGGTGGTGAAGACGAGATAAACATCCTTCACCTTGTCGCCTTGCCTGAGAATCTTGTGGTCAACACCGGTGACGATCACTTCGCGGGAACCATGCGTCCAGTAGGGCACGGTCCAGATTGCTAAAAACACCAGCGCAACGACGAAAACCGCGGCAATCAGCTTTTTCATACTCATCCCCTCCATAATGGCCGCAGCCTATCCTCACAGTTATAAAGCGGCAATAAGGAAGGATCAGCCCTTGAATCCTATCGCCACTATATAGATTTCGCTTGAACCGACACGGCTGGACTTCGGCTTGAAGTGCTTCACCGTCTCGAAGGTCACCTTGAGCTTGAGCAACAGATGCTCGGTCTCGCCACCCTGAAACGCCTTGGCGATAAAAGCGCCACCGGGCTTGAGGTTATCGAGCGCAAAATCGCCGGCCATTTCCAGCAGCCCCATGATCTTGAGGTGGTCCGTCTGCTTGTGGCCCACCGTGTTGTGCGCAAGATCGGAAAGGATGACGTCCGGCTTGCCGCCCATCAGGTCCATCAGTTGCGGACCAATGGCCGGATCGGTGAAGTCGGCTTCCAGCAGATCGGCGCCGGGCACCGGATCGACCGGCAGCAGATCGACACCGACCACATGCGATGCGCCGCGTTTGATCGCAACCTGCACCCAACCGCCAGGCGCACAGCCCAGATCGATAACCTTGGCGCCCTTGTGCAACAGGTTGAAGCGCTCATCGATTTCGATCAGCTTGAAAGCCGCACGCGACCGCCAGCCCTCGGCCTTGGCCTGCTGGACATAGGGGTCGTTCAGTTGGCGCTCCAACCACTTGGCGGAGGATTGTGTGCGAAACTTCGCCGTCTTGACGGCTGTGTGGCCTTTCGAACGGCCGGACAGGTTGCCGCCGGTCGGCGCCTTGACCATCTTACGGCGCGGCTCTTTATCTTCAGGTTGATCACTCATGGCGCGTCTATACTGGTTTTTGCCGCGTTTGCGGAAACTATTTTTTCTTTACAGCCGTAGCTGCTAAAAGGCGCCAAAACAGAAGGAACGCGTTCATGCGTCTTGCCCCCGCCCTGCTGGCCGCCTCGCTTAGTCTTGCCGCCTGCTCCCCCGCCAAACCGCCCGCCAGCGACACCAGCGCCGGCGCCGGCGCCGGCGCCGAAAGTACTCAGGCCGTATCCGTCGCGTCTTCGTCGAAATCGGTTACGAACCTGACGGAGGAACTGGCGCCATCGTCGGCCGCGACAGATGGCACCTGTTTGTCGGACATCGGCAAGGTTGCCGCTGATCGCCTGGTTAAGCGCTGCATCATGGTATCTCCCGCCACGCACCCGCCCTGCAATACCAGCAATCCTTGCGACATGATTCAGGATGAGATCGACCGTTCCTGCGCCATGTATGGCCCGGAAGAAAAGAAACCCGCCGAGTGCACCGCCTAGATTTTATTTTGCAATTGCCCTGACGAGCCCCTATGTCAGGACCACAAATTTACTGTCAAAGGAGACATCATGTCCGAAGACCTCGAAAATACCCTGATCCTGACGCTCGATACCGGCCCCGTCACCATCAAGCTGCGCCCGGATCTGGCGCCGAACCATGTTGCCCGCATCAAGGAACTGGCGCGCGAAGGTTTTTACGACGGCATCGTTTTCCACCGCGTCATCCCCGGCTTCATGGCCCAGGGCGGCGATCCTCAGGGCCAGGGCTTTGGCGGTTCCGGCAAGAAGATCAAGGCCGAGTTCAACAAGGAGCCTCACGTCCGCGGAATCTGCTCGATGGCCCGCTCGCAAAACCCGGATTCGGCCGACAGCCAGTTCTTCATCGTGTTCGATGAGGCCCGCTTCCTCGACAATCAGTACACTGTCTGGGGTCAGGTCACCGAGGGCATGGAAAACGTCGACGCTCTGCCCAAGGGTGAGCCGCCGCGCGCCCCCGGCAAGATCGTGACCATGAAGGTCGCGGCCGACATCTAAGTCACATCAAAGCTTTACGGGGTCATTCATGAGAATGACCCCGTGTAGGTACGGGTATTAAACCACTCACTTAAGGTTATGTTAAAACGTTTCGCGCACTCTATGGTTTAGTAACCCGAAGTGTAGAGTAAGCATATGCAGAAGCGTTCGCGGTATTCGGTCACGGTTGACCGCGCCAATATGATCCTGATTATCCGGTTGCATTCCCTGCGCGGTGATCAAGACCCCGGGCCCGATCTGATCGACCGACTGGCCACAGTAGAAACGCCCTGGCTTTTCAATGCCCTTTTTGACTTCCGCCGCCATGAAGCGGATTTGTCACGCGATTATCTCAGCTTTCTTACAGAAAAATGGACCGCCTTTACGCGGGGACGCGACAGCGGTCGCACCATGGCGCTGGTCGGCGGCAATCCCGACCTGACGTTTAATCTGAAAGCCATGCTCGATGTCATGCCCAATCGTAGCATCGCCATTTTCGACACTTTCGATGAAGGACTGGAATGGATCAAGGCCGGCGAAGATATCCGCAAGGTCGCATAAGGCGTTCAACGCCGGCGCGTAACCCTACGTCAACTAAGCCTTAAGGCGCATGTGCTAGAAAAGATATGGGCCTCCCGCCCGATATCCTGTCTAAGCCGGACTGTACCCATGACCCGCTCACGAATTACCGTATCGCTCGACGAGACACTCAAGATCATGAATATCCGCTACATCGGCACGTTGAACGGCGATGAGGTGAACAGCAACATGATGTCGCAGCTCGTTCATGTGCCGAATGTCTGGGAGTATGACAGCATCCTCGACATGCGTCGCTATGAAGGCACGATCATGGGCAAGGAAATCGAAGACCTCAGTGTACGCTGGAATCAACTTGTGCAGGGACGCGATGCTGGCGGCTTTACCGCCATCATCAGCGATGACCCTCTGGTGCGGGCGCGCCTGTCGATAACTCAGTCCCTTTTTCCGCAGCGTACCCTGGAAAACTTCAACACCTTCGACGAAGGTCTAGACTGGATCAAGGCGCGCAAGGCGGCTACCGTCGTACAGCCGACATAATCCTTGACCTTGGCGTATTTTGCGGCTTTGAGACCGCATGCTTATTTCCGATTTTGACTTTGACCTGCCCGATGACCGCATCGCCCTGCGGCCCGTGGAACCGCGTGAGGCCGCCAGACTTCTGCGCGTTGAAGCTGACGGTGCCCTGATCGATAGCCGCGTTGGTGATATCGCTGATTGTCTGCGCGCCGGCGACCTGCTGATCGTCAACGACACCCGCGTTTTGCCGACACAACTCGATGGCCTGCGCATCCGGCCGGATAGCCAGGTAGTGATCGAGGCGACCCTGGTCAAAAGCACTGGCCCCGCACAGTGGCAAGCCTTTCTGAAACCGGGCCGCAAGGTCAAGCCTGGCGATGACTTGCTTTTCAAAAGTGACGCCACTGAACTTCGTGCCCATGTGTCCGCCAAGGACGACAATGGCCTGTATACGCTCGATTTTCAGCACAGTCCGCAAGAGCTGATGGAGCGCCTGCATATCGTCGGAGGCATGCCCCTGCCCCCTTATATTCGCTCGAAGCGCCATGAAGATGAGCAGGACAAGAGCGACTATCAGACGATCTTCGCCAGGGATGAAGGCTCTGTGGCGGCCCCAACCGCCGGTCTGCATTTCACGCCTGCCGTGTTGGAAAAGCTAACCACCAAGGGCGTTGGCATCGAGCATATCACCCTGCACGTGGGGGCCGGCACCTTCCTACCGGTCAAGGTCGATGACACCAAAGATCACGTCATGCACGCCGAATTCGGCATGATCACTCAGGCCAGCGCCGACCGCATCAATGCGGTACGCGCGGCTGGTGGTCGCATTGTCTGCGTCGGCACCACGTCATTACGTTTGCTGGAATCGGCCTGTGACGACGCGGGCGTCATCCACCCCTTCGCAGCCGAAACCGCTATATTCATCACGCCGGGCGTCAAGGTGCGCTCGTGCGATATGCTGATGACCAATTTCCACCTGCCAAAATCGACCCTCTTCATGCTTGTCTGTGCCCTCGCCGGTACTGAGACCATGAAAAAGGCCTACGCCCATGCTATAGCGACCGGCTATCGCTTCTTCTCCTATGGCGACGCTAGTCTGTTGAGTAACACATCACGATGAGCACTTTTCCCTTCAAAATTGAAGCCTCTCAAGGTCAGGCGCGTACCGGTGTCCTGAAGACGCCGCGCGGCGACATCCCGACGCCGATCTTTATGCCCGTGGGCACAGCCGCCACCGTCAAGGCGCTGACGCTCGACATGGTGAAACGGGCAAATGCCAAGATCATCCTCGGCAACACCTATCACCTGATGCTGCGCCCGACAGCCGAACGGATATCGCGTCTGGGCGGCCTGCATAATTTCATGGGCTGGGATGGCCCGATCCTGACCGACAGCGGCGGGTTTCAGGTCATGAGCCTGTCCAAGATTTCCAAGGTCAAAGAAGACGCCGTGACTTTCCAAAGCCATATAGACGGCTCTAAGCACGTCCTGTCACCGGAAAGGTCCATCGAAATTCAGGCGGATCTGCTAGGTTCAGATATCGTAATGCAACTCGACGAATGCGTCTCCTATCCGGCCGACGAAAAGCGCGCCCAACAGGCGCTGCAACTTTCCGCGCGCTGGGGCGTGCGTTCAAAGTCCGCCTTCGGCGCTCGCGACGGCCAGGCGCTGTTTGGTATCCAGCAAGGCTCGACCTTCGAGCACCTGCGCCGGGAATCGACCGAACGTTTGCTCGATATCGGCTTTGATGGCTATGCTATCGGCGGTCTGGCCGTGGGCGAAGGCCATAAAGCCATGTGTGATACGCTCGATTTCTGCGCGCCTATCCTGCCTTGGGAACGCCCGCGCTACCTCATGGGGGTCGGCAAACCGATCGACCTGCTCGAAGGCGTGGCGCGCGGCGTCGATATGTTCGATTGCGTCCTTCCAACACGCTCCGGACGTCATGGTCAGGTGTGGACCTGGGATGGACCGCTCAATATGAAAAATGCCCGCTTCGCCGAGGACGACGCGCCGCTTGATGCGACGAGCGACTGCCCGGCCAGCCGCGACTATTCCAAAGCCTATCTGCACCATCTGGTGAAATCGGAAGAAATTCTCGGCCAGATGCTGTTGTCCTGGCACAATATTGCTTTCTTCCAGGCTCTGATGATTCGGATACGCGCTGCCATTACCACCGGCACGTTTGACATCTTACGCGCCGATCTGCTCAGCCGCTGGCTAACCAAGGACGGTTAATGCTTCCGGCTGGAACGCTTGCGCGGCTTTTCCGGCACAAGAATCGGCTTGGGCTTGGTGCCATCCGTGAGGGTATCGGTATAGACGCGCGGAACAAACCATGATGGTGCGGCCGGCGGCGCACAATTCTTGTTCATGCCCACGCCTTTGAGATAGGCGCGACGCACCTTGCCCGCCTGTATGGCACGGTCCATGTCCTTCTGATGACGTTCGGCGCCCGTCACCTGACGTACCAGCCCGCGGAAAGGGATGATGCCGCGCGTGGCGTTACGCACGGAACCGCGCGCCATATCGCCTGCGGCTTCACTGCCTTTTTCACGCAAGGTGCGGGTATCAGCCGGCTGAGGCGGCTCATCGAAATCTGCACCCAGCAGGCTATCCAACTTCGTCACTTCCGCAGCGATCGCCGTACAATTATCAAGCCCCGTCAGATCGTAGGGCTTGGTAACAGCCTGGGTCAGAATTTCGGGAATATCCTGCTTGCGCAGATTGAGATCTTCAAGCGGCGCCATGACGGCATCACCCCAGCTATTGCTCTGATCTTCGTTGCTGGCGCGGACACCACGATGATCGTCAGAACGGGCGCGCTCATCCGGATTTCCCCGGCGCGAATCATCGGGATACCCCCTGGGATCGTAGTGGGGCTTGGAGGCGCAACCGGACAACAAAATTCCTGCGGCCAGCATTAGCCAGACTCCACTTGGGAACTTCATCTCTACGGCCTTAGTTGACGTCACTTACTGCCCCCTCGATACCAATGGACTAAGCACCATAAGCGCCCCTGTCCGGTCTTGCCTCGTTATAGCGTATTCGGGCCATAAAAAAACAATACATAAAAAAAAGCTTCCATTTCAACGCCTCGCGCTTGCGAAAAGGAAAAGTCCCCTCTATGAAGAGCCCACGTTGATCCACTCTTTTACGGAGCGGGTCAAGTCTGACTTTCTTCATGAGCGCGTAGCTCAGCCGGCTAGAGCATCTGACTTTTAATCAGAGGGTCCTGGGTTCGAGTCCCAGCGCGCTCACCAAGTCTTTTCATAGACTTGCGTGACATTTACATGAAGATACTGAGGACATAATGTCCTTATCCACCAAACTAATGACCGTGACATGAACCAGAACTGAACGGGCTCATGAAATCCGTGGCCGATTAATTGGCCATGCGCTGCTTGGGTAAATAACGGCCATTTTCGAATCGCTCGAAGATCAGGCGTGTTTGCGGATGGCTAAGGGGCTGACCTGTATTGTCTGCGCACAAATTGCCTTCGGAGGCATAGGCCACATAGCAACTGTCACCATTGGTGGCGAGCAGGTGATAAAAGGGCTGATCCTTTTCTGGGCGCACACTTTCAGGTATGGCCTGCCACCATTCTTCGGTGTTGGAAAACTCCGGATCGACATCGAACACGACGCCGCGGAATTCAAACAGGTTGTGCTTGACCACCTGTCCAATATCGAACTTGGCTGACCGCTGATCTGATGAATGGTCTGGCATGGTACGACTCGCAACCTCCGTTCTTATGTCACCATCATGGACTGAAGCGATATAAAAACGCACCGCCCTTCCCCACTTGGTTGTCAGATACGCAGCATTTTCACGAGAGACGATTAAGGTGGATTTCTTGCCAGAGCTGGCTGGCGTGTAATTTAGCGGTTGGCATGGACGATTCCGCGCCATAAGGTGAGCGAGAAAGAAGACCTGTCAAAGCCAAAAGGCCTTGGCTTTCAACATGGTGTTGAAACGGACTTCACGGATCAAGCGGGGTATGAGCCATGTATCGGGCTCCCTCAAAAGACCGCCGACGCGGCCAACCGGCCAGCGGTCAGCGTAACGCTCCTCAGGCGCCGCGTGGCGAGCCCGCGGTTATGTATGCTGCGCTCGATCTTGGCACCAACAATTGCCGCCTGATGATCGCCACCCTGCATAATTCGCAATTTCGCATCGTTGAGGCCTTTTCGCGAATCGTCCGTCTTGGCGAAGGCCTGGCGCATTCCGGTGAATTGCACGAACGCGCCATGGACCGCGCGCTGAAGGCGTTGAAAATTTGCGCCGAAAAGATCGAGAAGCGCGGCGTAACCCGGATTCGCGCCGTGGCAACGCAAGCCTGCCGCATCGCCGCCAATGGGCTTGAGTTTATCCAGCGCGTAGAACGCGAAACCGGTCTGAAGCTCGCCATTATCAGCCCCGAAGAAGAGGCGCACCTGTCCGTTCTGGGTTGCGCTTCGCTACTCGATGGCCGTGAGGTCAGACCTCTGGCACGCGCCGCCCTCGTGATGGATGTCGGCGGCGGCTCGACCGAACTGAGCTGGGTAGAACTGAGCCCTGAGCCGGTCGGCGATACAAGCCCAAGGATCGCCCTGCCCGAAGCGCAGGCCCTGGCGCAGAATAACGCCCTGCGCATGGCACCCCGGCAGCCAAAGCCGCGCTACTGGATTTCAATTCCAGTCGGTGTCGTCAATCTGGCCGAGCGTTTCCCAGAACCGGTATCCGGCGATACCTCGGCCTGGTTTGAAGCCATGGTCGAGGAGGTCAGTCTAAAGGTACGCGATTTCGCCGAGCCCGAAGCCCTCCGCGCTCATTTCGATTGCGGCGAGGCCTATATCGTCGGTACCTCCGGCGCGATCACGTCACTGGCGGGGATGCATCTGGAGTTGGAGCGCTACGACCGCTCAAAGGTTGACGGCCTGTGGATGAGCCATGACCAAGTCCAGACTGTCATTACCCGCCTGCTCGATCTGGGCCATGCCGGTCGCGAACTTGAGCCATGCATCGGCAAGGATCGCGCCGATCTGGTACTGGCCGGCGCCGCTATCCTTGAGGCCGTACAGCGCCTGTGGCCGTGCCAGCGGCTGCGCGTCGCCGATCGCGGTCTGCGCGAAGGTCTTCTGCTCTCGATGGCGAAAAAGAAAACCCGCCGTCGCCGCCGGCGTGGCCCCAAACCTGCCGCCGCCAACGTTCCGGCATAAAAAAAGCGCCGGCCCTCAGGCCCGCGCTTTTTGACGTAGAACAGTCGAAACCTACTTGGCGGGCGGGGTCACCGGCGTTTCAGCGGTGGCGACGGCCGGGGCATTGAGGATCTTTGACGGGATCGTTACGTCACAGGCCGAGAAATCCGCGCCCTTGTCCTTACGCACGGCCTCAAGCACGGTCTGAAACTGTGGCGAGGTCGTATCCATGATCTCGACCTGCGGACGCTCGGCTTCCGGAATGTCTGACAAGATGCGCACGCGCGTCATCTTGTCGGGATTGACCGGCGGTTCACCGATCTTGAGCTTACGCACGACATCGAGGCCGGAGATGATAGCGCCGACCGGCGTATAACGCTTTTCAAGAGCCGCATTGGCACCACGCATCAGGAAGAACTGGCTGTTGGCCGAATCCGGCGAATTGTCACGCGCCATGCCGAGCACGCCCTGACAATAGAGGCCCCAGGCCATCACCTTACCGTCGTTGGAAAGCGGCATCAGTTCATTGACCTGGCTTTGCACCGGCAGGGCGCCGACAAAGCCGATCAGCGAGCCCTTGGGGCGCACGGCCACGGTCAGCGGGAAGCTGGCGTCATGGCGCATGGTGAATTCACCCTTGACATTCGACAAGGTGGAACCGCCCATGCCGGTGCCTTGCGGATCACCGGTCTGAGCCATGAAGTCTTCGATAACGCGGTGGAAGATCAGGCCGTCATAGAATTTCTGGCGCGTCAGGGTAATCAGGCGCTCAGCGCTCAGCGGCGCCATGGCGGGATACAGTTCAACAATGACCTGCCCCTTGGTGGTATCGATCACCAGGGTGTGGTCGGCATCCGGCGCGCGATAGCCCGGATCAAGTGCAAATGCGGATGTCGCTGCCATCAAAGCCGCTATTGCCCCCGCCCAGAGCGTCTTCTTTTTCAACACTGACATCAAGTCTTCCTGTTTAAGTTACCTTGTGACCTTGCCCAGCAAACGTTCCGCCACGCTGGGGGCCACAAACGGCGCGATACTGCCGCCCAATTGGGCTATTTCTTTGACCAAACGCGAGGCAACTGCCTGGTGTCGTGGATCAGCCATCAAAAAAACCGTCTCAATCTCACGATTAAGCTGTTGGTTCATCGCTGTCATCTGGAATTCGTACTCGAAATCCGCCACGGCACGCAAGCCGCGAATAATGACGCCGGCACCAAGCTCCTGCGCGAAATGCATCAGCAGGCTGTCAAACGGCCTGACCTCGACGCGATCCCCAAGATGCGCCACCTGTTCACGCACCATATCGACGCGCTCATCAATGGTGAACATCGGTGACTTGCCGATATTGCGCGCCACGCCGATCACCAGCTTATCGACCAGCTTGACAGCCCGGCCGATAATGTCGCTGTGACCATTGGTGATCGGGTCAAACGTACCCGGATAGAGGCCTATTCTTTGGCCTGTTCGTTCGACAGTCATTGCCCCTCCGCGGTAGCGTGATCAGGTTTGCTCGCCCGACACTGCGCCTTCATTGGCTTCATCATCGCCCGAGTCAACGATCCGCTCGACCGAGACGACCTTCTCACCGCCCGATGTGCGGAAGATGGTGACGCCTTGGGTGTTGCGGCTGGCAATCCGGACTGTGGTTACGTTGGTACGGATCAGTTGTCCGCCCGATGTCACCAGCAACAGACCATCGGTCGCATCGATCGGGAAGGAAGCCGCCAGCTTGCCGCCGCGCTTCGAGAGGTCGATGGCGACAATGCCCTGCCCCCCGCGACCCGTACGACGATAATCATAGGAAGACGTACGCTTGCCAAAGCCAGTGTCGGCCACGGTCAGGATAAATTCCTCGGCCGCCGTCAGTTCGGCGATACGTTCCGGCGTCAGATTGGCCTCGCCGACATCGCCTTCGTCTTCGCTCTCTTCAACAGCGACGACGACAGCATCATCGCCCTCTTCGCTACTGGCCAGAGCCGCGCGTTGTTGAGCCGCATATTTGAGATAGGCGGCGCGCTCAGCCGGTGTGGCATCGACACGGCGCAGAATCGCCATTGAAATCACGGTGTCTTCACCCGCCAGGCGCACGCCGCGCACCCCGGTGGAATCGCGCCCCTTAAAGACGCGAACCTCATCGACGGCAAAGCGGATCGAACGACCGCCCGCAGTGGACAGCAGCACATCCTGATCTTCGTTACAGACCGCCACGCCGACAATGGTGTCGCCGTCTTCCAGCTTCATGGCGATCTTGCCGGCGCGGTTGACGTTGACGAAATCGCTCAGCTTGTTGCGTCGGATATCGCCCGACCGGGTAGCGAAGATGATGTCCTGACGTTCCCAGGCGGCTTCATCCTCCGGCAGGGCCAGAATATTGGTGATGGTCTCACCGCTATCAAGCGGCAGCAGGTTGACGAACGCCTTGCCTTTGGATTGCGGATTGCCGAGCGGCAGGCGCCAGACCTTGAGTTTGTAAGCTTTTCCGGTCGAGGAGAAGAACAGCATCGGCTGGTGCGTGGTGGCCGAATAGACCCCAATAATTGCGTCTTCGTCCTTCATCGCCATGCCGGAGCGGCCCTTGCCGCCGCGATGCTGCTCGCGATAGGCTGCCAGCGCCGTGCGCTTGACGTAACCGGAGTGCGTCACGGTTACGACCATCTCCTCACGCGGGATCAGGTCTTCATCCTCAATGTCGCCTTCACCATCGAGAATGGTAGTACGACGCGGCACAGCAAACTGTGCACGCACTTCAAGCAGTTCTTCGCGGATAATACCGACGATACGCTCACGCGAACCGAGGATTTCGAGATAGCCGGCGATGGCGTCAGCCAGGGCGCGGGCTTCCGTGCCAATTTCATCGCGGCCAAGGCCGGTCAGGCGTGACAGGGTCAGGGCCAAGATGGCACGGGCCTGTTCATCGGTCAGACGGACAGAGCTATCCGCCATGACAATCGAACGCGGATCGGCGATCAGGTCGATCAGCGGCGCCATATCGCCGGCCGGCCAGACCCGCTGGGTCAGGCGATCGCGCGCTTCCGCCGGATCGGCCGACGAGCGGATAATGTGGATGACTTCATCGATATTGGCGACAGCAATGGTCAAGCCAACCAGCACGTGGCCGCGATCGCGCGCCTTGTTCAGTTCGAAGCGCGTACGCCGGACCACCACCTCTTCGCGGAATTCAAGGAAGATGTCGAGCAGTTGACGCAGGCCCATCTGCTGCGGACGGCCATGGTTGAGCGCCAGCATATTGACGCCGAAGCTGCTTTGCAGGGCCGTATAGCGATAAAGCTGGTTGAGGATGACGTCGCCCGAAGCTTCACGCTTCAGCTCTATCACCATCCGCATACCGTCGCGATCGCTTTCATCGCGTATGTCTGAAATGCCCTCGATGCGCTTCTCGCGCACCATGTCAGCGATGTACTCTGTCAGGGTCGCCTTGTTGACCTGATAGGGCAACTCGGTGATGACAATGCCTTCGCGATCCTTGCGCAGGGTCTCGATCGTCGCCTTGCCGCGTGTCACGACCGAACCACGGCCGGTCATCAAAGCGTTGCGCGCCGCCGTGCGGCCGAGAATTTCACCGCCGGTCGGGTAATCCGGCCCCGGCACGATATCAAGCAGTTCTTCCAGCGTGATCGCCGGGTTGTCGAGCATGGCGACACAGGCATCGACGATTTCGCCGAGATTGTGCGGCGGAATATTGGTCGCCATACCGACAGCGATACCGCCTGCCCCATTGACCAGAAGGTTCGGGATACGCGCCGGCAGGACGGTCGGTTCTTCTTCCTTGCCGTCGTAGTTGGGCTGGAAGTCGACCGTGTCCTGTTCGATATCCGCCAGAAGCGCCGCCGCCGAGGTCGCCATACGGCACTCGGTATAGCGCATGGAGGCCGGCATATCGCCATCGACCGAGCCGAAATTGCCCTGACCGTCGATGAGCATCAGCCCCATCGAGAACGGTTGAGCCATACGCACCAGGGCCATATAGACCGAAGCGTCGCCGTGCGGGTGGAAACGACCGAGCACGTCACCGACGACGCGGGCGCACTTGGAATAGGACTTCGACGGCTGCATGCCCAACTGGTGCATGGAATAGAGAATGCGGCGGTGAACGGGCTTGAGGCCATCGCGTGCATCGGGCAGAGCCCGCGACACGATCACGCTCATGGCGTAATCGAGATAGGAACGCTTCAGTTCATCCTCGATGGTGACAAAGCTGATACCGGCCGGCGGTTGCCCGCCAGAGCCTTGACCGGGCTCTTGATCGTCAGGGCCTAAACTCTCGTAAGATGTCGTATCGTTCATGAAATCAATATCTTATGTGCATCACCATTCCCGCGTATTTGCAGGAATGGTGAGGGTTAAAATGCGTAACTAGGAGACCTGCCTGACCTTAGAACGGGATTTCGTCGTCAAGATCGAAGTTTTGCGGAGCGCCGGCCGGGGACGCCTTCGGACCAGAAGACGCCGGAGCGCCACCGTAGGAATCTTCGTATTGATCATAGCCGCCGCCGGAGGCGGCGCCACCGCCGCTGTCACCACGCCCCCCCAAGAGCGTCAGGTTGCCATTGAACTTTTGCAGCACGACTTCGGTCGAGTACTTCTCAACACCTTGCTGGTCCGTCCATTTGCGCGTTTGCAACGAGCCTTCGAGGTAAACCGACGAACCCTTGCGCAGGTACTGCTCGGCGATCTTGGCCAGGTTGTCGTTGAAGATGACGACGCGATGCCATTCGGTCTTTTCCTTGCGCTCGCCCGAAGACTTGTCCCGCCAGGTTTCCGAGGTGGCGATCGTCAGGTTGGCGACGCGGTCGCCCGAATTGAGCGTGCGGATTTCTGGGTCCTTACCGAGGTTACCTACCAGAATGACCTTATTGACACTGCCTGCCATTGTCTTCGTTCCTTATCTTTGACCGCACCACCATCACGGGCCGATCCATATATCCCAGACGCTTTGCGCGCCCATTTGTTCACACGACCGATTCATGACGAATCAAGCACGCCTGTCAGCGAGTCGAATAGTTAACACTAGAGCCTTCTGCCGCCCATGTGAAGGGCCGCCAACGCAAAGCCCGCTTAAGCAGCCGGCAGTTTCCACAGATAGTTACTTCTTGTCGTCGGACGGCATTTTCGGCAGGTTTTTGGGCACCTCGACCGTCACCTGTTTGTCAGGAAGATCCTCTTCACGCATGACAGAACCGGGCGCCACCAGACGGCCATCGGGCGCCTTGACCAGCAGCGGATAGGCCGGCCCCTCATAACGCTGGGCATAGCGGATTTCGTGGTTGTCGAGGAACAGGAAATTGCCCTGATAGCTGCCGGCGGTGAAGGTGCCCGCGGTGCCGGTGCGCAACAGGTCCATACGGACGTTGTAAAGGCGCGCGGCGCAGTGTTCCAAGTCAGGCTCATTCTTCGAGACGACGTTGAACTTGTATTCATCCTTGCTGGTGTGGCCGATGAAATAACAGGTGCCGAGATCGCGTGGCGCCTTCACCTTTTCAGTACAACCGTTCAAGGTGGTGGCCGCCAGGGCCGCTGTCAGTCCCAATACCAGAATTGCTTTGGTCTGCATGGTTTTATCCTCTTGTCATCCGCCCCTGTATGGGGGCGATTTAATCATGATACGCCAGTCAGCACCAAGAAAATTATGGTCAAGGCTATGTGATGTAAAACAAAAGGCGGACACATGGCCCGCCTTTAAAAAAAATGTAGACGTCAAGCCTAGCGCACCATCGGCACCGAACAGCCCTGCTCCTGATCGACCAGAGGGCGGAAGGTGGCGTTATCATCCGATTGCTCGACACGCTTCGGCACCAGACGCAGCGTCTTGCTGCCCCAACGGCCGTAAGAGGCCTGTCCTGGCGTGACGCAGCGCTGATCGAACAACAGAATGGCACACTGTCCTAGGGTGACATTATCCGACAGCCGGTTCCAAGAATTACTACTGAAACGCAAGCAGGCGGCAGTTGGGCCAGAAGCCGCGCGTGTATCCGGCACAACTTCGGCGCCTTGAGCCGGATCCGCCGGTTCCACACCGGCGATAGCGCTGGCAGGCGCACCTGGCACCGGCACGAGCGAGGCCGTGGGAGCGGCCGTCAGGTTGCCGGCGTCATCAACACCAACATCAAGCTTTTGCGCTGCCACACCGTTCTTCTTGGCGCAGTCACCGAGGGTCAGATCACCGACATAGGCGCCATTGACGTAACAGCGTAATGGCTTCTTGGCGTCGAGCGAGGGCGAAGGATCAGCGACGGTGAAGGTCAGCCCTGTCGGCTGATCGTTCATCTTCTCTTCGTCCTTATGGCCATGTGACAGGCCCATGGCCAGCACGATACCGACCACAATGGCGACCGTGGCGCCAATAGCAATGGCAATCCAACGCTTTTGATCCTTCACTCGAAGAACTCCCCTCACGACGTCCGGCTGACGTGCCGAAACGCACCTTAATCATAAGGATGCTGCGAAAATATGGCAGATCCCATCAAGGTTCATGCCATTTTGTCTGCATCACAGAGGGATAGTAAAGGCCCTTTTCCGCCGCGCCTGTCAAGCGTCTGCGGACGTCATACAACTGCCTTCAAGCGCCGCCGGTCAGACGGGTCAGCGCCGCCTGATAGTTGGCAATCTGATTGGTCATGTATTGCGGAACCGTGCCTCCGGACTTACCGGCTTTCTTGGAGTCGCTTTCCTGAGGGTCGCCATAACGCAGATAGCTGTAAGCCTTTTGTACGCTTTTCATGGTGCCCTTCAAGGTGTCAAGCGCCTTGGCTATATTGGCCGCGGAGTTGAGATTGAGGGCGTTATCGAATTCCAGCCCCATCGCCTTTTGCGAGGTGAGGTAATTGCTCGACGAGGCGTCCATGGTTTTGCCGGCATCGTTTGTGATTAGGCCCGAGGCCAGACCAAGGCCTTCAAGCGCATCCTTGCCAGCCGGACCACTCACGATTTGCATTTGGCTCGTCTTGTTGGTCGGCGTCAAATCGAGGCGATCGATCTGCTTGCCCGTGATCTTCTTGACCTCGGCCGTCAGCTTATAGCCCGACGCCCGCGTGATCTTCTTGGCCAGGCTTTCGAGCGTATCATTGGCTTCGATGGTGACGGTCTTCTTCACGCCGGTCTTGGGATCGACGAGATAAAACTGATCGCCGGTGCGAACACTGGTGCCCGCTGTAATCAGCTTGGAATCCGTGGTCTCTATCTTGCCGAGCGGCAGCCCCAGGCGATCGAGTACACTCGACGAGTCCTTCGAGATCGCGATAGCGTTGGGCGTGACCATGCCGTTGGTGCCGGTATAGCGGGTCTGGTATTCGACCTGACCATTCTCGATATTCATTCGCGCCAGATATGCGTCGGTACCGTTGACCTTGGTCGTGCCATCGATGGCGCCGGTGGTCGAACCTGATATCCACGCCTTGCCATTGGCGAACTGCACCTTGGCGTTCTTTTCAGCGCCTGTGCCGCCGTAAAAGGCGATCTTGTCGTTACCGTTCGCGCTCAGATCCTTATCAACTGACAGCGCAAAAGCATCATACCCGCCGGCATAGTTGGTGGTGTGATTACCGGTGGCGCTCAGCAGATCGCCCGATCCGGTAGAGCCGCCGAGATAGACCTTGCCGTCATAGATCGACATGCCGCTGATCGTGCCGCCGCCGATACCGCCGAGATCGCGCGAGGTGCCGAGCGCCGCCGTGTATTTAGTCGTCGTGACACCCTTGGCGTCCGTCGTGCTGGTCGAGCCGAGACTATAACTTTTCAGCGTGGCGTTGCCGGCTTCGACACCCGCCACATAGAGCGTATTGCCGTCGGTCATGACCTGCGACACGTTATCGGTTTGCGCCGTGCCCGTCTGGACCGTGAACTTATGCGCGCCGGTGGCGGTGAAGCCCATGACATAGCCGTCCCAGCCGCCATTGGCCTGACCGCTGGCGCCTTGCATCAGGGCCTGGGTCTTGCCGCCGACATAGACCGAACCGTCATCTGCAAAGGTGACAGAAGTGGCTTCATCCGCGGCGTTGCTGCCCCGGCGCTGCGTCCATTGCTCGACTCCGGCCGCGTCATAGACTGTGACAAAACTGTCTGTGGTCGTGTCGTTGGCCCCGTTCAGGCTGGTCGTCGTGGTCGAGGTGCTGCTGCTAGCATTCGCCCCTGTACCATAGGTGGTCGTCTTGGTGGTTGCAACATTAAGGGCGCCGGTCACCGACCCTGTCACCGCCACCTTGCCGTCGCTCGATACCGCCAGGGCCAGACCCGAAGCGGTATCGGATGAACCAAGCGTGCGGGTGAAGACGATCTTGCCGGCCGAATCATATTTGATCAGCGCGACATCCTGCGTGCCCTTGATCGTCTGGTCGTCGGTCGTATCGTCGATATTGGCAAGCACATAGAGCGAACCGTCAGGACCGGCAACGGTCTGCAAGGCGTTGGCGATGGTGTCATCAGCAGTACCGTTGGCGTCCACACTGGCCACCGTATTGGGCAGGACAGTCTGCCCCGCCTCGCCCGCCACCCAGTATTGCGCACCGACCTTGGAGATTGGATCGCCGGGTTGCGTGGCCGTACTGGACGTGTCGGTCTGGAACTTGATGATCTGCGAGGTCACCGCATTGGTCGTGGTCTTCGTGCCGTCGCTGGCCTTCTTGGTCGTGGTCTCCGTCGGGTCGCCGGTCGTCTGCACGACATAGACCGAATCGGCTACGGCCGGGGCGCTCATGGTCAGCGCTTCGGTGGTGACGCCCTTGATCTGGAGGCCGAACGTATCCTGCCCCGCCGACAACGTGACCGTCTTGCCATTGACAGTGGTAGTGGTCGGCACGGCAGCGGTGCGATTGACCACGAATTTGGTCTGCAAACCCTGATCTTTGAGCTTGCCATTAATGAACGACACCACGTTCGACATGCTGCGCGTTTGCGTACCCATTTCCGACAGGTCAATATCGACGTTGAAGGGCGTGGCCGTACCGATCTTCTTCACGCTCATTGAAAACTTGATGTCGCCTTCAAAGGCCTTGACCGCGGTCGTGGCCGAACCGGTATGAATGGCCGGCGCCGTGTAGACGGTATCGGTACGGGCCGTACCGACCGTACCCTTCAGTTCGCCGGTTAGAGTTCCGGCGCTCAGTGACAGGTGGTCATAATCCGTGCTGGCCAGATAGTCACTGACCTCGGATATGCCAGCGGTAAAACGGCGCTGAACCGCCGCCAGGGTGAGCGGCGATGTTTTGCTGTCCTGCGCCTTTGTGGCAAGGCCCTCCAACGCACTTAAGCCCTGGTAGAGCGTGAACAGCTTGGTGTAATCGGGCGAAGCGCCGGCAACGTTCGAGGTGACGGCGTTGGCGTTGATAAACCTTTGACCGGCCAGCACCTTGGTGACCAATTGGCTTTCAGACAGCATGCCGGTGCTGCCCGTCCAGGGCGCGCGCGGCGCATCGGCCATACCGGTAGGTGAAAGCGTCTTGCTCGTGTTGCTTGATGAACCAGACGTGCCCGAAGACGAAGACTGGGCAGTGAGACCCAATTTCGAATTAAAATAGCTCGTCAGCAATGCGGCATCGAACGAGGTGGACACGGACGGACACTCAGGACTTTTCAGCTGGAGAACACGTATAGCTCAGCAGTATCGCTTCATAATCCTTAAGAGTCATTAACACGCACGGTTAAAGCGGTCCGCTTCCCATACGCCGCAGAGCTTTAACGCACAAAAAAAGGCAGGCTTTCGCCCGCCATTTTCCTATGATTTCACCGCCGCCTACTTGAAGAGCGAAAGGATCTGCTGAGGCGATTGGTTGGCTATGGATAGCGCCTGCGTGCCCAGTTGCTGCTGAACCTGAAGCGCCTGCAAACGTGAACTTTCCTTGGCCATGTCAGCATCGACCAGATTTCCGATACCGCCGGTGATCGAATCCTGAAGCTTGGAGACGAAGCTGAGGTGGCCCTCGATCTGTTTGGCTTGCGAACCCAGCGCCCCCAGGTTGGCATTTAGATTGTCGATCGAGGTATCAAGCTTGCTAAGCAGGGCCGAGGCGCCCGACGATGTCGAAATGTCCGAAGCCGCCGAAATGGTGATAATCGGGCCACCGAGCGCGATGGTACGAACGCTGAGCGTGATCGACGAATCGGCATCGGCGTTGGCGATAAACTGAATGGCGTTTGGCAGCGAACCATCGATAATGTTTGAGCCGTTAAAAGTCGCGTTTTCGACGACGTGGCTGATCTGGCCCAGAATGGCCTTAAAATCGCTGTTCAGCGCATTACGCGAAGTCGTGTCGATGGAACTATCCATCGCACCGACCACCTTTTCGCGCAACTGGTTGAGCAGATCTGATACCGACTCACCGGCCGCCAGCGAAACGTCGGCAATCGAGGACGCGCGGTTAAGGCTGTCCGTAACCGCCTTCAGGCCGCCCAGATCGGATCGCTGACCTTGCGCGATTGCGTAGACGGACGCATTGTCCTTTGCAGAGGATACCGCCAGACCCGTGCTGATCTTCTGTTGCGCATCCTCCAGCTTTGTGTTGGTTGCATTCAGATTCTGTAAGGCAATCATTGCGGAGGAGTTCGTGTGAACGCTCACTGTCATTGGCCCAAATACCTTCTATAAAAACGCCGACTCAGCAAAGTCTTAACGTTTATGGTAAGCAAAAGGTTAACGAGCGCAAACGACTTTTACCGCGCATTCACAAATGCACGGTGGATATGTTGGATTTTTGACCTTAAAACTTAAATTTAAGCGTCTGTATTAATTACGGAACCAGCCTTGTAGCTCGTCGACTTTCTCATCTCGACAAGCTCCTGACGCGGCATGACACGTACCACTTCACCGGTGTAACGATCGATGGCTTTATAGACCCAGTCCCCCGTCTTGGGATCCTTGTCGACTGTCAGGCGCAACAGATAGGCGGGCGCACTGCCTGAATTCTGGCCATCTGAAAGGTCGGGCTGACTGTCGTTCTTGGAAGGCTCGGACGAACTGGTGCTGGCGATTTCCTTAGGCACGTCCGGCGCCCGCTTGATCTGCGAGACGTCGTTGGTCACCTGTGGAAAACTCAAGACATTATTGATCATCTCCATGATACGCCGGCGATAAATCGCTTAAGCGCCCTCTGATTATATCGGAATTGTGATGATGAGTGGGAGGCGGACCTGACGACCCGCCTCCCCTTCAGTCTTAGCGGAAGAGGCTGAGAACAGTCGAAGTCGACTGATTGGCGATGGACAGAGCCTGGATACCGAGCTGTTGCTTTGTTTGCAGAGCTTGGAGTTTGGCGCTTTCCTTGGCCAGATCGGCGTCGACGAGGTTGCCGATACCGGTCGTGATCGAGTCCTGAAGCTTGCCGACAAATTCTGCATGGTTATCAACCGCCTTGGCGGAGGTACCCAGCTTGGCAAGCGAGGCCGAAACGCTGTTGATCGAGGAATCCAGGGTGGTCAGCAGCGCGGCAGCCGACGAAGCGGTGGCGAATGAAGCATCGCTCGCCAGGGTGATGATCGAACCGCCGAGCGACAGATTTTGTCCAGCGATTGTAAGGACGCTGGAGCCGTCGGCATTGGCCAGAGCCGTGATCTCAGTCTTGCTGCCGTCAACGAGGTTGATACCGTTGAAGGAGGCATTGGTCAGAGTCTTGGTGATCTGGTCGCGGATCGAGTTGAAGTCGTTTTGCAGAGCGTTACGGCTTGTCGTATCCAGCGAGGTATCGGAAGCGGCCAAGGCCTTTTCCTTCATCTGGGTCAGAAGATCCGAAACGCCTTCACCGGCGGACGAAGCGACATCAACAACCGAAGTTGCGCGTGACAGCGAGTCCTTGACGGCGTCGAGCGACGACACGGTCGAACGTTGGCTTTGGGCGATAGCGAAAGCCGCGCCGTTATCCTTAGCGCTGCCAACTTTCAAACCGGTGTTGATGCGGTTTTGAACGGTTTGCAGGTCGGAGTTGGTTTTATTGAGGTTTTGCAGGGCAATGAGGGCACCAGCATTGGTGTTGACGCTATTCACGGGCATCGGTCTAGTCTTTCTTCTAGATGTTAACCGGCGACGTTTTGTCTGCCGGCGGCATTTTGCCTGATCCGAAGGCTGCAAGAAGAAGGCCAGAACTTACGACTTTTTCAAAAAACTCTAATGAATTGAATTGCTTGACTTTAAACTTGTTTTAACCCTGTTTTCACTAGGCAAATTCTGCCCAAGTGCGGCAACTTTTGCCGGGTCGGCAGATTTTGCCCGCAAGGTAGCGCTCTTCGCGCCCCACTCAGGACGACGGAAAGGTAGGCCGGAGCGAGCGGTCAACTCGCTCCGGCTTATGAGTTTACTTGAACAGACTGAGAACCTGCTGTGGAGCCTGATTGGCGATGGAAAGAGCTTGAACGCCCAGTTGCTGCTTAGTTTGCAACGACTGTAGCTTAGCGCTTTCTTTTGCCAGGTCAGCGTCCACGAGATTGCCGATACCAGCCGTGATCGAGTCCTGTAATTTACCAATGAAGGTCAAATGGGCCTCCAAAGACTTAGAAGACGTCCCCATCTTGGCGAGCGCCGCAGACACATTGTTGATAGAAGCATCAATGGTCGTCAGCAGGGCGCCAGCCGAAGAAGATGTGGCGAAACTGGCCGTCGTAGCGAGCGTCACAATCGAACCGCCAAGGCTCAGATTTTGAGCCGCGACTGTCAGTCGGGATGTGCCATCGGCGTTAGCCAGGGCTTCCAAACCTGGAAGGCTGCCATCAATCAGGTTGATACCGTTGAACTTGGCATTCTGCATGGTCTTGGTGAGTTGGTCACGCAAGGCCTCGAAATCCGTATTCAACGCAACCCGGCTGGTGGTATCCAACGAGGTGTCGGAAGCTGCGAGTGCTTTCTCCTTCATCTGAGTGAGCATATCCGAAATGCTTTCACCCGCCGACATGGCCACATCTACCGAAGATGTCGCCCTGCTAAGCGAGTCCTTGACAGCATCCAAGGACGAAACAGAAGCCCGCTGGCTCTGAGCGATCGCGAAGGTCGCGCCGTCGTCCTTGGCTGAAGCCACTTTCAAACCGGTGTTGATGCGGTTTTGAGTGACCTCCATTTGGGAATTGGTCTTGTTAAGGTTTTGCAGCGCGATCATTGCGCCAACATTGGTGTTCACCGAAACGTTTGTCATCGGATTTCCTTTCCATTCTGGTCGGGGAGATTTTAAACGGCTTTTGCCGCACAGCTATTTTAGCCATGCTAAGCAAAGCAAGGTTGGGGCCATAAAAAACCACCCTAGAATTTAATATAAACAATTGAAATATATTGATATTTTTATATTGCGCTTGCACGAATCAAAGCTCTGACGCAAGCCAAGCGGCAATCATTCCGGCAAAACCTGCCGGGGCGGCAATTTTAACCGCGCGTTAGCCATGTTTGCACAGAAGGCCAAAGCTCAAGACAGCAAAAGGCCCGACGCTCTAGGGCGCCGGGCTTCTGTGTGACCTTCTTATTTAGGTGATTAACCTACAGACTGACGTATGGCACTTACGCCCTCTTGAGCGTTTTCCACCGGGGCGAGGCCCTGCATAATGATTCGATTGACATCAATGAGCGGCGCGATCTCTTCCTGGTTACGCATCACCAGAGAGGTGTGCTTATTGACCCAGATCGACAGCGAAATAATATTGGCCCGAACCTGTTCAGGCAGTCCATTGCTCGACAGCGAACAATCATTCCCCAGCATCGACCACATGCGACGATTCCAGTCGAGCGCGTCCATACGTTCGCGAATCTGGCTCTTGTCCATGCGCTCCGCTTCCATCAGGGCGCGGGTCACCTGACCAAACAAACGATACTCCGTCTGACGCGGATTTTCGGCACGTGCCGCGGTGGTCTGGTACGCCTTAAGCGACATGTCCCAATCTTTCGTCTTCGTACTCAATCAAACGCCGGCAACTCATGAGCGCCTTGTAATATTCATGCGCCATCAGGCTCTTGGAGACCGTCACACATTCCGCCAAAATTAGCGGATTGGAGATCACCCCCATGAACTCCGACATGCGCCGCAGAAATTCATCGTAATATCTATCTGCCCCTGCCTCATCGAGGTACATCATCATCACCGGGAAATAGACGTGACGCGCCGGAGAGGTCACTTCGCTCTCCTGCATGATGTCTTTCTCGCGCAGCACCGAAGCCTTGTTCTGCAAGACGAGCGAACAGCGGCGATCACCGTTTTGCACGACGGCACCATTCAGGACGAACTTTTCCCCAGGCTTCAAGGATAGTTTTAAGGGCATTTTCTTTCCTTCGGATCTGCAGGCACGCGCAAACCCGTCATGGGTCTTTATTGCACATACCGAGTTAACAGCAGGTTTAATGACGTGAAACGCCGGTCATTTCTGCTCCGGTACAGGCCAAACAACGGAATGGCTTTGCCCCGGTCTCCATATTTCTTTAGGATGTTTCAGGCGAATCTCTGTTTACAGGATGGCACGTCAGTGCCTTTGGAGCTAGTCATGTCGCTTCGCGTAAAACAGCAAAAGAAATCAGGCCAGAGTCTACCGGCAGCGCCCATTGGTTTGTCGATTTTTAATGCTGGCGCGCCAACAGCCCCTGCCTCGCTGGCGATCCATGTGCCAAACGATGTCCCCACATTCAAGCCGGTTGAGGTGCTCAATCCGGCGGCGCAGATTTTGGGCGATTCCGGATCATCTGAAGCGCTGAAAATCCTGCTGAGCGCCACCGAACATATCAAGCGCACCGATACGCTTAATCTCCTGAAAGATGCGCTGGAGCTTTTCCGTAAGGGCGATTGGCAAGGCGGCGGCGAGTGCGCGCTGAAAGCGCTGCATGTTGACGAAAAATCCCCGGAAGCCTGGCATATCCTCGCGGTATCGCGCGACAAGTGCAACGATTTCGCCAGCGCCATCACCTGCTATGAGACCGCCCTAAAGCTCCAGCCGGAAAATCCGGCCATCGCTAACGATCTCGGGCGCCTCGCCTACAAGATGGGCATGAACGAACTGGCGGAGAAATTCTTCCGCTTTTTCCTGGCGAAAAGCCCGGGCCACATCGAGGCTGTCAACAATCTTGCCAGCGCCATGAGAGAGCTCAACAAGCTGGATGAGGCGATAGAGTTGTTAAGGGGGGCCATCGGCGACACGCCCAACGACGCCCAGTTGTGGAACGCGCTCGGCACCATCGTCAACGCTCAGGGCGACATGGCCAACGCCATAATCTTCTACGAAGAGGCTTTGCGCCACAACCCGACCCACGTTCATGCCCGTTATAATCTTGGCAATGCCAAGGCTGTTGCCGGTGATGTTGAGGGCGGTCTGCAAGACCTGCTGACGGCCTTGCCGATGTTCAACGATCCAATCAACACCAACACCTGCAAGCTCAGCATCGCCTTCTGTTACCTGCATTTGCAGAACTTCAAAGAAGGCTGGAAATGGTACGAGGCGCGCGACAAGAACGATACCTCCGAGAAGGTCCACCACATCATTAATCGGCCGCGGTGGAAGCCCGACATGCCGGTCAAGGGCAAGCGCATCTTCGTCTCGGCCGAGCAAGGGCTTGGCGATGAGATCCTGTTCGCCAATATTCTGGAAGATCTGCTGGCAGAGATTGGTGACGACGGCCATCTTGGTATTGGCGTGGAACCGCGTCTGGTGCCGCTCTTTCAAAAGGCCTTTCCAACCGCCACCGTGGTCAAGCACCACACCACAAAACACAAAAATCTGCCCGTCCGTCTGTTCCCCGATATCATCCATTGGGAAACCTATGACTATTGGTCGATCATGGGGGACTTCCTGTCACGCTATCGTCTGAGCATTGATGACTTCCCCACGACGACCGCTGAAGGCGCGCCTTACGCCTTCCTGAAGCCTGATCCCGAGCGTGTCGCCTACTGGAAAGCCATCCTGGATGGGCTCAACGACAAGCCGAAAATTGGCCTTTTGTGGAAAAGCCTGATCAAGCATTCGCGCCGCGACCGCTACTATTCGCCTTTCGCGCAATGGGAAGATATCCTGCGCCTCGATGGTGTGCAGTTCATCAATCTGCAATATGGCGACACCACGGAAGAACTGGCCCTGGCGAAGGATATGGGGTTGGATATCTGGACGCCACCCGGCATCGACCTCAAGAACGATCTCGACGATCTGTCAGCCCTGTGCAGCGCCATGGACTGCATTCTTTGCCCGGCCAATGCCACCAGCAATATCGCCGGCGCCGCCGGCGCCACGGTCTGGCTGATTACCCCAACCAATTCCTGGACCTGTCTCGGCACCGATTATTTCCCATGGTACCCGTCGACCCGCGCCTTCTTCTCGGACTCGCTGCTCGACTGGGCGCCGGTGATGAACCAGGTCAGGGATGCCCTTGTCGACGTCTTTATCGATAAGCCCCATGTCGCTTAAAGACCTTATGGCGCAAGCCGCCAACGCCGAAGCGGAACTCAACCTGCCCGGTGCCTTGGAAGCTTACGAATCCGCACTAGCCCTGGCGCCGGAATCGCTCTATATCGCCGCCCGTCTGGCGGCGCTGGCCTTCCGGCTCAACCAGTGGCCTATGGCCGAGAAACTATTCTCTCATCTGATCACCCACGGCCAGCACGACATCGAGACCATTGCCAGTTTCGCCGCCGCCTTGCGCGAACAGGCGAAATTTGATGAAGCCATCGACGTGCTCAAGACTGTGCTGGGACAAAAACCCGAAGAGTCGGCTTTGTGGGAAGGCCTCGGTTCCGTCATGGTGGCGCAGGGCGATATCGGCAATGCCCTCACCTTCTTCAACGAGGCCCTACGCCTGACGCCCGGCAATCTGCACGCGCGCTTCAACCGGGGCTGCGCCCTGATGGATAGCGACGACAAGACGACGGGCCTGGAAGAACTCGCCGCCTGCGCCACCGCTTTTCATGACCCGGACAACCTCGCCTCGGCCCAGATCGCCTATGGTCAGGCCTTGCTGGCGACCGGCCGGATTGCCGACGGCTGGCGCGCCTATGAGGGCCGCGAACGCTACGGCACGACACGGCAAGTTCACTACAGCCTGTGGTCACGGCGCTGGCGCGAAAGCCAGCCACTTGCAGGTCGCAACCTATTTGTCAGTGCCGAGCAAGGCCTCGGCGATGAAGTGCTTTTCGCCTCAATCCTGCCTGATCTGATCCGCGATCTTGGCGCGGATGGCCACCTGAGCCTAGGTGTCGAGCCACGTCTTGTGCCGCTTTTCCAGCGTAGCTTTCCGCAAGCCTCCGTCGGGGCGCACCGCACCCAGACAATCGATGGTGTTTTGCAACGTAGTTTTCCGGATATGGATACCGGCGCCTCCGATGGCTGGGCGCTGATGGGCGATTTCCTGCCGCTTTACCGCAACAGGATCGAAGATTTTCCCGCCGCCAACACGTTCCTCAGGCCCGACCCGCAGCGCGTCGAGCACTGGCGCGGCTATTTGAACGCGCTCAGCGACAAGCCCAAGGCCGGCATCCTGTGGAAGAGCCTGAAAAGCGACGCACAGCGCGATCGCTATTTCGCCCCCTACGAGCAATGGCGCGATGTCCTCAAACTGGAGGGCGTCACCTTCATCAATCTGCAATACGGCGATTGCCGTGAGGAACTGGCGCAAGCTGCCGCCGAAGGCCTGTCCATCCATACCGCTCAAGGCATAGACCTCAAGGACGATCTCGACGATCTTTCGGCGCTGTGCACCGCCATGGATGTCATTCTCGGTCCTTCCAACGCGACGAGCAATATCGCGGCGGCCTGCGGTGTCTCAACCTGGATGCTCAGTCCCGCAGGTAGCTGGCTCAGGCTCGGCCAACAACATTATCCCTGGTATCCAAGTGTACGCCTTTTCAGTCCGCCGCATTTGAACGATTGGCAACCCGCTATGGACGATATGCGTCTGGCGATGATCGAGCGCTTCAGGCTCTAAGTTTAGGAAATCGACCCGGTCGACACCGATGCCTTCACTTTCAAAACGCAAGACATCTAAAGCCTCACCTTGCGCCACTCTTCACCGATCCTGTTCGACAGCGTGATCTACGCGCTTTAGTGCGCCATGTAGAGGTTAAGCTGGGTATTTTGCAGCAAGGCCCGTGTCGTGCCGCCAAAGGCGAACTCGCGTAGCCGCGAACGGCCGAACGCACCGGCCACCATATAGTCAGCCTTATGGCGTTCGTTGGCACTCAGAAGCTGACTGAGAATATCGCCCTTTGGCAGCACTTCGATCTCAACAGCCAACCCGTGCGAGGCATAGTAGGCAGCCAGGCGGTTCAGATCGGAAGGCGGATCGCCGCACGGTGCGCCAGTAACCACAACCTTTGACGCCTTTTTCAGCAGCGGCAGCGCCCGACGCGCAGCGCGCGATGACGGCTCACGACCATCCCAGGCCACAAGAGCCGTGCCGCCAATATTGAACGGTTTGCGCGCAATCAGAACGCCGGCGCGTTCTTCCATCAGTACCTGCTGGAAGGCCTCGGAAAGCATGCCCTGCCCCTTGGCGCTTAGCTCGGAAAAGACCATCAGGTCCGACAGGCGCGTTTCCATGGCCAGATCCTGCCACACCGGCGAGTTCAAGGCGGTAAAAAACTTACCCTCATAAGCGATGGCGCCGAACTGTGACCGCGCCATGACCTCGGATTCCTCCGCCGCCTGTTTCAGACTATCCATGGTCGACATCTGCACCGTGCCCATAAAGCCTTCGCCCAGCCAGGGTGCCAGTTCGGCCGGATCAGGTGGCGTAAACAGGATATTCAATTGGGCGTCAAACGCTTCGGCGACCTGCGCCGCCAGCTCAAGCGCCAGGGTTTCCGTGACCGCGCCACTGACCGGAACACTGATGCGAGACCATGCCTGACCTGTGACCTTTTGCAGGCCTTGCTTTACGATGCTGTCAGCCATCTGTTTCTCCTGTTTTTATGTATAGTCGCTATTTTGCCGCCCAAACCCCGGAGGCTTGCTATAGTTATATACCCTCTGAGATAAAAACCCGATGCGACAATTCGCATTTTGACCTTTCATGTGACACTATGTCTACCCCTGCCGCCAAATCAAAACCGAAACTGAAACGCACTACCAAGGATGCACCGCCGCGCGCCTGGCAAAGGATGCTGTCTGGCCGCCGCCTTGATCTGCTCGATCCCTCTGCCATCGATATTGAGATCGACGACATAGCGCTTGGCCTGTCGCGAGTGGCGCGCTGGAATGGCCAGACCTTGGGGGCCTATGGCTTCAGCGTCGCCCAGCATTGTCTGGTGGTTGAAGAGATCTGCGCCCATATCGACCCCCATATAACCGTGCCGCATCGCCTGATGGCCCTGCTGCACGATGCGGCCGAATACGTCATCGGCGATATGATTTCCCCCTTCAAGGCGGCGCTCGGCTTCGATTACCGGCGCTTTGAAAACCATCTCGAACAGGCCATCCATATCCGCTTTGGTCTGCCAGCCCTGATGCCGGCGCCGGTCAAAAAACTCATCAAGCAGGCCGATCACGCCTGCGCCTATTTCGAGGCCACCCAGCTTGTGGGTTTTTCCGATACCGAGGCGCGTGAATATTTCGGCGAACCGCCCACAGGTTACAGCCTGACCATCACGCCCCTGTCAGACCGTCAGGCAGGCGAAGCTTTCGTGGCGCGGTTCAATCACCTTCTGTCCGAGATGAAGCGCTGACCATGAACCTCGCAATCGAACTCTCGGCTGTGGTGGTGACCGTCAAGGACAACGAGGCGCTGGTTTTGTGCCTTAACCTGCCGAAAGGCGGTGCGGCCTTCGCCCTCCCCTCCGGACCGTTCGTGCCGCAGAACCACCGCACCTTCGATCTCGCCCTGCGCGCCTTCGTGCGTGAACAAACCGGCTTTGACATCGGCTATGTCGAACAGTTGTACAGCTTCGGCGATGACGGACGCCAGGGTATCGCCGCCACCGCGCCTGAAGATGTCCGGGCCATTTCGGTCGGCTATCTGGCCCTGACGCCGCAGGCCGGATTTCAGGCGCGCTTTGACGCGACCTGGGTGCCCTTCCATCGTTTCTTTCCCTGGGAAGACTGGCGCAAAGGCGAGATCAACCCCGATCTCGAAGCCTTGCGTCCGGCCTTGTCACGCTGGTGCGAAGCCGCCGATTCTGCGCAGGAACGCGCACTCAGGCTACGTCGTGTCGCCACCCTGTTTCCGGAGGACTTCGACAACTGGAACGAGGAGCGCGTTCTCGATCGCTATGAATTACTCTACAATGCCGGCCTGGCCGGAGAGGCCTGCCGCGCTCATGGTGAAGCGGGTATGTCCCTTTATGGCGGCGAACCCATGGCGTCTGACCATCGCCGCATCCTCGCTACCGGCCTTTCACGCCTGCGCGGCAAGCTGAAATACCGTCCGGTTATTTTCGAGCTCATGCCGGAACGCTTTACGCTGCTGGAATTGCAAAAATCGCTGGAAGCCCTCTCAGGCCTGCGCCTGCACAAGCAGAACTTCCGTCGTGCCCTTGAACGGACCGGCTTTGTGACGCCACTGGGCATCATGCGCGAAGACACAGGTGGCCGCCCCGCTGAACTTTATAGCTACGATCAAGACCAGTTCCGCTTCGGCCCATCACTGGGCCTAAGCCTGCCTAGGGCTTAATTCAGTCCGCCAAGACGTGCCGCCTGCGCCATCCAATTTTCCCGCACCATGCGCTGTGGCGACTGGATACGGCTCGACATCCACGCCACGTTTTCGGGCGACCAGCCTGCGAGTTGCCAGTAATAATAGATACCCAGCGCATTGAGTTCGCTCTGTTTGCCGGCATCGATGCCCGAAATGACCGTCAAATCGTCCGGTGCTGTTTGCGGCACGCCGACACGCGATGGCTCAAGACCGCTGCCTGCCTGCTGAACCGCGGCCTCGATGCTCTCCGGCGTCATGCTGGCGAGACTCGAAATGCGCCGTTGCAGGCTGTTATCGAAACGACGGATCTGGACATTGCCAGGCACATGCGAAGCCGCCACCAAATCAAGACGAGCGGAGTTGTGTGGCGGTGCATAGGGTGCCTTGTCCGCCAAAGGCTTGTCGCCCAGGGGCTTGCCACCAAAGGGCACGACCACACCAGAGGTAAAGGCCTCGGCTGCAGCATCGAGATAAGCCACCGGCTGCGGTGCCGGTGCCGGTTCGGGCGTACTGTCCGCCACGGGCATAAGCGGCTCATCGTCGAAAACGGCGCGCGGGCGCTCAAAAGCGCTGTATTCGCTGCGCGCCCGGCGCGCTATCGTCCAGCCCAGCCAGGCCGAAACCAGAAAGGCGCTCAAGAGCAGCAGCAAGGATTTCAGGATCAGGATCGTCATGGCTTCCCCTTAGCGCTTTTTCGGCGGGCTGACGCGCTTGGCAATAAAGCCGGTGATCAAACCGAGCATAGCCGCCCCAGCCAGTAACCAGCGCAATTCCATAACCAGATGCAGCATGGTTTCCCCCTTAGCTCGCGTTGACAGTGAAAACGACACGGCGATTGCGGGCGCGCCCTTCCGATGTGGCGTTATCGGCCACCGGCAAAGCGCCACCAAAGCCGCGCACGATCACGCGATTGGCGGCCAGACCGCGTTTGACCAGAGCATCGGCTGCGGCCTGCGCCTTGGCCTGCGAAATGGTCTGGTTGACGAGACCGTCCCCCACATTATCGGTATAGCCCGAAACCGTCAGGCGCACCTGAACCGGACAGGCGGCCACCACCTTATAGACATCACCGATCAGGCGCTGGCTTTCCGGCGTCAGGTCGTAGGTGCCTGATGTATAGATAAGCTGACGCTGCCCAACCACGGCATCGAGATCCTGATCGCAGGAGCGCGCCACCTGGGTGCTGGCCTCAAGAGCCGAATCCCCGGCAACACGCGGCCCATCTCCGGGGGAGATCGAAGCCACAACGGTAGCGCCATCACCATGGATAGTCTCGATTGGTGCCGTGATCGGCGGTGTCGTGGTCGGCAGGGCGGAGTGATCATTATAGGCGGGCACAGGCGGGCTGACGCTCGCCAAGTGAGCCGTCACCCTGACGCCATCCACCACCTGAATATCGCTGATCGGGCTATTGACCAGAGCCCCGCCCGGCAGGACCGGCGCGTTCATACTCACCGCCGCTAAGGTCGCCTTAGCCAGCACGAGTTGGGCTTTGGCCTCTGGTGTGTCGGTTGTTGCGTGTAAGGTGACACTCTGGCCGGAGACATCGGCCTTGACCTGCGTGAGGCCTTTGACCGTCAGGGCCTGATCGATACTGGCCCTGAGGTCGGTCTCCATAGCCGGCAGGATGCGGTAAAGCCCCGCACCACATAATAAGGCCAGGCCTGAAAGACCTGCAACCCAAACGGTCCTGGCTGTCATCGGTTACCCCCACACGATTAACGAGCGTCATGCCAAAAAGTGGACGCCACTTTTTGGACAACCATGATGCGTCCTAAAACCCACCCAATAGCGTTAACCTTTTTATCGCGTGCCGGCGCAACACACAACCACCCAAAACAACTGAGAGGGGACAAATAAATTGCCCCCTCCCGGATGTGCTTTCGATGTAACGTCTTATCAGCCTTTGGCGGCAATCGCCGCTTGCGCTGCTGCCAGTCTTGCCACCGGTACGCGATAGGGCGAACAGGAGACATAGGCCAGTCCGGCGCCATGACAGAAGGCGATCGAAGCCGGATCACCGCCGTGTTCGCCGCAGATGCCCATCTTGATATCCGGACGCTGCTTCTTGCCCTTTTCAGCGGCAATCTTGATCAGCGCGCCGACGCCTTCCTGATCGAGCGAGACGAACGGGTCCTTCTCGAAGATGCCCTTTTCGATATACGGGTTCAGGAAGCGGCCCGAGTCATCACGGCTGATGCCGTAGGTCGTCTGGGTCAGGTCGTTGGTGCCGAAGGAGAAGAATTCGGCCGTTTCCGCCAGCTTATCAGCCAGCAGGGCGGCGCGCGGCAGTTCGATCATGGTGCCGACCATGTAGGGGATATCCTTGCCCTTGGCGGCAAAGACTTCCTTGGCGATGGCATGGGTCATGGTCGTCAGATAGGCCATTTCCTCGCGCGTGGCGACCAGCGGGTGCATGATCTCCGGCTTCGGATGACCGCCAGCAACCGCCACTTCCACCGCCGCTTCAAAGATCGCGCGGAGCTGGCTTTCGTAGATTTCCGGGAAGGTGACACCGAGGCGGCATCCCCTCCAGCCCAGCATGGGGTTGGTCTCGGAAAGTTCCTTGGTGCGCTTGTAGAGCTTTTCTTCGCCCACGCCCGAAGCCTCGGCTACGGCCTTCATGTCTTCCGGCGTATGCGGCAGGAATTCGTGCAGCGGCGGATCGAGCAGACGGATGGTCACCGGCAGGCCGTCCATGATCTGGAACAGCTCGGCGAAATCCTTCTTCTGCATCGGCTGGATCTTTTCCAGCGCCTTGCGGCGTCCGGCTTCCTCATCGGCCAGAATCATTTCGCGAACCGCCGAGATACGTTCGTCATCGAAGAACATATGCTCGGTACGGCACAGGCCGATACCTTCAGCGCCGAAACCGAGCGCCGTACGGGCATCGGCGGGTGTTTCGGCGTTGGTGCGGATGGCCAGCGTCTTGTATTCGTCGGCCCATTTCATAATCTGGTGGAAATCGTCCGAAAAATCCGGCTCGATCATGCGGATAGCCCCCTTCATGATCTCGCCCGACGAGCCATCCAGCGTGATAACTTCGCCATGCTTGAAGGTCTGACCGCGCGAAACGAATTCGCCACGCTCCGCATAGATGCTCATCTCGCCGGCACCGGAAACACACGGACGGCCCATGCCGCGCGCCACAACGGCGGCGTGGCTGGTCATGCCGCCGCGTGCCGTCACGATGGCGCGGGCAGCGTGCATACCGTGGATATCTTCCGGCGAGGTTTCGTCGCGCACCAGGATCACAGCTTCGCCGGCCGCGGCAAAGCGCACGGCGTCATCGGCGGTGAAGACGATCTTGCCGGAGGCCGCACCGGGCGATGCCGGCAAACCACGGGCGATGACCACCTTCTCGGCCTTGGGGTCAAGCATGGGGTGCAGCAGCTGATCGAGCGCCGAGGCGTCAATACGCATCAAGGCTTCTTCGGGCGTGATCAGGCCTTCCCTGGCCATATCGACGGCGATTTTGAGCGCCGCCTTGGAGGTGCGCTTGGCGTTGCGGGTCTGGAGCATGTAGAGCTTGCCCTGCTCGACTGTGAACTCAACGTCCTGCACATCGCGGTAGTGATTTTCGAGCTTATCGACCGTTGTCTTGAACTGGTCGAAGACTTCCGGCAGCGCCTCTTCCATCGAAAGTGCGCGTTCGCCCATTTCCTCGCGGGCCTTTTTCGTCAGGGCCTGCGGGGTGCGGATACCCGCCACCACGTCTTCGCCCTGCGCATTGAGCAGGAACTCACCGTAGAGATCGCTGTCGCCGTTGGAGGGGTTACGGGTGAAGGCGACGCCGGTGGCCGAGGTCAGGCCCATATTGCCGAAAACCATCGACTGGATATTGACGGCGGTGCCCCAATCTTCGGGGATATCGTGCATCTTGCGATAGAACTTGGCGCGATCGTTCATCCACGAACTGAACACGGCCTTGACCGCGCCCCAAAGCTGTTCCTTGGGGTCTTGCGGGAAGTCGCGGCCCAGCTCGGACTTCACCATCGCCTTGTAATCCGCGATGATCCTCGTCCAGTCCTTGTCGGTGATGTCGGTATCGACCGTCACGCCAAGGCGATCCTTGTGATCGTCCAGAATGTCCTCAAAGCTGTGATGGCTGACGCCCAGCACAACATTGGAATACATGGTAATGAAACGGCGATAGCAATCAAGCGCAAAGCGGCGGTCACCGGTCAGTTCGCTCAGGCCTTCGACGGTTTCGTCGTTGAGACCGAGATTGAGCACCGTATCCATCATGCCGGGCATTGAAGCGCGGGCGCCGGAGCGCACCGATACCAGAAGCGGATTGGACACCTGGCCGAAGCCCTTGCCCGTGCTCCTTTCCAGTTCGGCCAACGCCTTTTCAACCTCGTCAACCAGACCTTCCGGCAGGGACGACTCGTTTTTGAAATAATGGACGCAGGCTTCGGTCGTGATGGTGAAACCCGCCGGAACCGGCAGGTTGAGCGACGACATTTCGGCGAGATTCGCCCCCTTGCCGCCCAGCAGGGCCTTCATTGAGGCGTCGCCATCGGCCTTTCCGGCCTTGAAAGCGTAAACCCAGTGCTTTGACATGAACTTTCCCTTTTCATTTTCAAGCATGACTTGATATTTTAAGCGAGGTGTTTCAGGAAACTCGTTGTTTTCCTGTATTTTATAAAAACGTCATCAGGAAATTTTGCTGAGATCAGCAATATCTCCGGACAGATCACACACAGCTTGCAGAAGGATCAGACGGTTGGCCCGGATCGCCGGATCTTCCGCATTGACCAATACCCCGTCGAGGAAGGCATCGACATCATGCCGCATTGCAGCAATATGATGCAAGGCGTCAATATATTTTTCCTCAGCGAGTGACGTCTCTACCGCACGTTTGGCGGTGTTGATGTGCGTCAGCAGGGTGGCTTCCACCGCCGGCGCGTCTTTCAGAGCCTTGGGCGCGCCTAGTGGCAAGGCCGCTTTCTTGGCTTCGGCCGCCAGAATATTGGCGGCACGCTTGTGAGCGGCCAGTAAGTTTTCGCCTTCAGGAGACTTCAGGACTGCTTCAAGAGCCGCGATCTTCTCGGTCTGGCGCACGATATCGCCGTCCTTGAGCGCGAAGACAGCTTCGATCACGTCGAAGCGGAAGCCCTCGTCCTTGAGCTGGACCTTGAGGCGATCGGCCATGAAATCCTCGAATTCGGGTCCGACCTGGGTAAAGCTGCGGAAACTCAGCAACGCACCTTCAACCTCCGGCACATTCGGGACGTGCTCGTACAGGATATCGAGATCGTAATTGCGATCGGTCGGGATCACCCAGACCGGGCTTTCCAGCAGCCCCTGCTGGAAATCGCGCAGGTAGTTGTCGAAGATATCGCCTTCGCCTTCCGACCAGCGCGGACCGGCCGAACCGCGCCAATTCTCGGTATCGACATAGACGGCCCTGCCCTCGCCGGCATAGATCAGCAGGCTCTTGTACCAGAAGCCGGCCAGTTGGCTGAGACCAACGCGGACATTGTGCTGGCGCAGGATGCGCAGGATACCGAGCGCCGAACGACGCAGGGCGAACGGGTCTTTCGAGCCGGTCGGCTTTTCATCGATAGCGAAGAAACCGATCAGGGTATCGATCTTGTCAGCTAGGGCCACAGCGGCCGAAACAGCGGCTTCCGGCACCGAATCCGAAGGGCCCTGAGGCTTGTAATGCTCACGGATGGCGTTGGCGACCTCCGGCTTCAACCCTGCGGCATCGGCGTAATAACCGCCCATGACGCCTTGCAGTTCCGGAAATTCGCCGACCATGTAAGACGCCAGATCGGCCTTGGCGAGACGCGCCGCCTCAGCCGCCACAGCCGGATCGGCGTGGATGAAAGGTGCGATATCCTTGGCCAGGGCTTCGATGCGTGCCACGCGCTGCGCCATCGTGCCGAGCTTGGCATGGAAAGTCACGCCATTCAGCTTCGTCAACCATTGATCGAAATTATGGGCGCGATTGTCTTCCTTCCAGAAGAAGACACCGTCCGACAAACGCGCCGACAGTACCTTGGCGTTACCGCGCTTGATTTCCGCGCCGCCATCGATCGCTTTCATGTTCGAGGTAATGACGAACTTAGCCGCCATCTTGCCCGTCGTCCTATCCTTGACCGCGAAGTACTTCTGATGCGTGCGCATAGAGGTCTTGATGACTTCCGGTGGCAAGGTCAGGAAGGCCGGGTCCATATCACCCAGCAACGGCACGGGAAACTCATTGAGCCCGGCCACCTCTTCCAGAAGCCCTTGATCCTCTATAAGCTCGCAACCGGCCTCTGTGCAGATGGCCTTGGCTTGTTCGAGAATGATCTTTTGGCGCTCTGCATGATCCAGAATGACAGAATTATCCGCCAAGGCCTTCTGATAGCTGTCAAAATCACTGACGGGAAAAGACTGTGCCGAACCGAGGAAACGGTGGCCTTCGGTCACATTGCCTGCCGTGAGGCCTTCGAGTTCAAACGCAATGACCTCGCCATCGAACAGGAACAGGATGCGCTTCAGAGGCCGCACCCAGCGGAAGGTTGAGGTACCCGAGCGCATCGACTTCGGCCAGGGGAAGCTAAGAATGACCTCACGCAGCATGGCGCCCAGCACCTCAGCGGTTTTCACACCGGGCTTTTCTATGCGCGCCAGCCAGACGCCATTTTCCAGCACAAGCTTATCACGTGTCAGGCCGACCTTGCGCAGGAAGCCTTCCATGGCATGCGGTGGGGCACTTTCCTTCGGCCCCTTGACCTCTTCGGTCACGGCGGCGGTTTCCTTTGGCAGGCCTTCGACCACCAACGCCAGACGGCGCGGGCCGACATAGGCCTTGAGGCTTTCAAAGGTCAGGCCGGACGCCGTGAGCTTGGCGCCAAACAGACGCTCGAAATCACGCGCGGCACCCAGTTGCATACGGGCCGGAATTTCTTCGGAGAAGAGTTCGATCAACAGTTGAGCCATGTCTATTGCCCTACCACTTCGTTGCTTGAGGGCAAGCGCGCCTCCTCCTGCTTCGCCCATTCAAGCGCACAGGCCTTACAGAGATCACGGATACGGCCGATATAGCTCTGACGTTCCGCCACGGCGATGGCGCCGCGCGCATCCATCAGGTTGAACAGGTGTGAGGCCTTCAACACATGGTCATAGGCCGGCAGGACGAGCGGATAGCCGAGGCTGTTCTTCGTCTCCAGAATGCGCGTCACATTGGCTTCCATGTCTTCAAACTGGCGCTTGAGCGTCGGCACGTCCGAGGCTTCAAAATTGAAGGCCGAGAACTGCCGCTCCTGCTCCTTGAAGATATCGCCGTATTTCACGCCGGCATTGTTGAAGCGGAGATCGTAGACATTATCGACGTTCTGGACATACATGGCCAAACGCTCCAGCCCGTAGGTCAGTTCGCCCGACACCACATCGACCTCAATGCCGCCGACGCCCTGAAAATAGGTGTACTGCGTCACTTCCATGCCGTCGCACCACACTTCCCAGCCAAGCCCCCAGGCGCCCACGGTCGGGTTTTCCCAGTCGTCCTCGACGAAGCGGATATCGTGCAGTTGCGGATCGAGCCCGATCGCTTTCAGTGAGCCGAGATAGAGCGCCTGCAGGTTCTCCGGATTGGGCTTCAGGATGACCTGATACTGGTAATAGTGCTGCAAACGGTTAGGGTTTTCGCCATAGCGGCCATCAACCGGGCGGCGCGACGGCTGCACATAGGCGGCCTTCCACGGCTTCTTGCCAAGCGCGCGCAGAACCGTGGCCGGATGGAGCGTGCCGGCGCCGACCTCGATATCATAGGGCTGGAGTATGGCGCAGCCCTGTTTGGACCAGTAGCTGTGAAGGGTCAGGATCAGGTCCTGAAAACTTAAGGGTTCGGCTGAAGACATTGTGCTCTGCAAATGGCTTTGAATTTGGCGCGAACATAGAGGGAGGCTTAACCGCCCGCAAGCCAAAAGACCCCGTATTTAAAAAGAAAACCTGTCCGAAGACGGGAGAATCTGGCTTCATCGCGCAAGGAGCCGCCATATGATTGCACACGAGACAAAAAACCGCGTGAAAGCCGTAGGCGCAGCTCTCCGGCATCCGACCTCGTGGCTGCTGCTTGGTATGGGCTTTTCCGCCGGCCTGCCCTTCCTGCTGGTGGGCGGCACCTTGGGTTTCTGGTTAAGAAGTTCGGGCATCTCCCTGACTCTGATTGGCTTTCTGGGCTGGGTCAGTTTGCTGTACGGTCTGAAAGTGGTCTGGGCGCCCTGGATGGACAAGGTGCGCCTGCCGTTCCTGCATGGCTGGCTCGGCCAGCGCCGCAGCTATATGCTGCTGTCGCAAATCGGCGTTGCCCTGGGCCTGATCGCCATGGCCCTGATCGGTCCGCAACATCTGGCAGGGCTTGCCTGCGCCGCCCTTTTCGTCGCCTTCGCCGCTGCCTCGCAGGAAATCGCTATCGATGCCTGGCGGGTCGAACAGACGGAAAGCGAGGCCGATCAGGCGCTTAACCCCAGTTTCTACGCCTTTGGTTTTAGAATCGCCATCCTGACCACCGATGCGCTGGTACTCGTCCTGTCCAAGCGCGTCGGTTGGCCGCTGTCCTACCAGATCCTGGCTCTGGCCATGCTGATCGGCGTGACCGTCACGCTTATGGCCCCCCCCAGCACCATCGAAACCCATATCAAAACCTCGACCAAAACGCTTTACGCTCTGATCGTTGAGCCCTTTGTCAGCTTTTTCAACGCGCATAAGGGCACAGCCGGGTTGATCCTGCTGACCCTCGCGCTTTACCGCCTGCCGGATTACCTGATCGGCCCGGTGGCCGGCCCGCTTTATCAGGATATCGGCCTCGATCAGGACACCATCGCCGCCATGCGCGCCTCCATCGGTTTGTGGGCGTCCTTTATCGGGATCGCCGCTGGCGGCTCATGTCTGTTGTGGCTGGGTGTCCAGCGCAGTTTCCTACTGGGCGCACTGGTCGGACCGATCTCCAACATATGTTTCTCATGGATGGCTGTGTCGCATGGCGATCCGGTCATCTTTGGCCTCACGCTTGTGGCCGATAATTTTTCCAACGGTATCGCCGAGACCGCACTCGTCGGCTTCATGACCCAGCAGACCCTTAACAGCCAGCAAGGCCGCGAACACACCCTCACCCACTATGCGCTGATGTATTCGGTCGCCGCCTTAACCGGCAAGTTCCTCAAAGGCTTTTCGGGCTGGGCGGTCGATCTGATCAAACCGGACCTTGGCCTTTTCAACGCCTATTCCGCCTTCTTTATGGGCACCGCGCTGATCGGCCTGCCTTGCCTCATCTTGTGCTGTTATATGGGCAAAAAAGGCGTATTCTCACGCTGATATTCGTATCGTCTTTTTATGCGGCGAAGGTCTAAATCTCGCCCATAAAGTTCCAATGCGTGCGGGGATGTTACATGAAAATCACCAATACTTTCATTCGCATAGCCGATGACAGCGATGCCGCCATGGGCATTGTGCCCAAGGTCAAGCCTGGCAAGCCAAGCGTGGGGCGCATGCATTACGATCTTCTGACCGATCATCCTTATGAATACGATCTCGACAGCTTCAATTTTGAAATCTGGTGTCAACGCAACGATATCGATGCGGCCGACCGTGAAAGCCACCGCGAAGCCTTCTTTTCCAAGGGCCACCCGTGTATGCGGGCCTCACCGCTGACCAAGACCCATGGCTTTGGCGCGCATTATAATTATGCCGGAAAAATAGCCATCTATCCCGTTGATTCAAAAGCCTATCATAAGCTTCTCAACGACCCGGATAATAAGGTAGAGATGGCGATGCGCTCAAAGCGCCCCGCCTCAGCCAAGGCGACAGCGCCTGACCCAGCCGGACGGGTACATCACGCGCAGACGCACGCTTAGGGCTTCGGCGTCTTCGTCAGTGCGGCAAAGGGCGAAACAGGTAGCGCCGGAGCCGGACATGCGGGCGAAAAGTGTTTGCGATTGCTCACGTAAGTCAGCCAACACTTTCCCGATAACGGGCTGCAGCGATATTGCCGGCGCCTCCAAATCGTTACGTGTGGTATTTAGGTAGTCGATTAACTGCGTAAGCTGAATGTTATGACTGAAGCACAGCACAGAACCGTGGACCAAGTCCTGCGCGGAAATTACGTCCTCTCCAATCCATCTCGTGTAGATCGAACGATAGCTGCCTGCCTCGTCATAGGCTTGGAAAACTTCAGGTGTCGGACACTCAACACCAGGATTTATCAACACACATGGCAATGAAGGCAAAATGATAGGACTGAGCTTTTCGCCATAACCTTCAGCAATACAAGATTTTGACCAGGCGCACATCACGCCGTCTGCTCCGGTCTTACTGGCTATGGCGAAAAATGTCTCCTGTGACATTTCCGGGTTCCAGTCTCTTAGCAGGCGTAACATGGCCCCTGCATCCGCGCTACCACCTCCAATACCCGAAGCCAAAGGCAGGTTCTTGGTCAGGCGATAATCCCAAACCTTGTTCTTGTCGCCTGTTGCTTCTTCAAAGAGGCGGACTGCCTTCATGATCAGGTTGTCTTCACCCGTGCTCAGTCCTTCAGCATAAGGCCCATCAATTCTCAACCGGCCCTTGCCGCCAAACACGAGTTGAACCTCATCCCCAATATCCGCGAAGGCCACCATACTGCGCAAAGGATGATAGCCACGCGCATCTGGTGCTGCGACATGAAGATACAGATTGACCTTGGCTCTGGCGGTCGCGGTCAGCGTCATCAGGGGTGACGCTTCGGTTCTTCGTTCAGTGCCTGCGTACCGTTTGATGCCTTGGCGGCGATCTTGCGATCGGCGGCATTGGCGTCCAGTTTGCGGCGTACCTCGACGGCCTGGCGCTCGGTCGTTTTCAGCGTCAATACGCGCTTCCATTCGTAACCGGCTTCGATATCGCGTCCCATTGCCTTGTAAACGTCCCCAAGATGCTCGTTGATTTCCGGATCGGACGGCTCCATCTGCACGGCCTGCTCGATAAAGCTCAGCGCCTGTTCGTATTCACCGAGCTTGTAATAGCCCCAGCCGAGCGAATCGACGATGGCGCCCGACTTCGGATTGACGTTCAGCGCCTGACGAATCAGATCCATACCGCCCTGAATGTTTTCGCCGCGGTTTATATAGCCGTAGCCAAGGAAGTTAAGAATTTCCGGCTGCTTGCCATTGACCGCCTGTGCCTTCTTGATGGCGGTTTCGGCATCGGACCAGCGCCCCAGTCCATCATAAACAATGGCCTGCATATACCAGGCCTGCCAGCCGAAATCCTTGTCGCCCACGCGTTTGATGCGGGCATCCAGCAAGGCTTGCGCATCGGCATCCTTGTCCTGAGCGTGCAGGATACCGGTCTTTTCAATCAGCAGGCTGAGATTATCGGGATCGCGGCTGAAAGCCTGATCGATAAGCGCCAGGGCCTGACCAAGCTGCTCATCCTCGCGCATGGCCCAGACGCGGCGCAGAGTCGCTTCGTTATAGAAGGGCGATTCCGGTGCGATACTGGCCCAGGCCGCTTCGGCCGCCGGCGTATCTTTCAGTTCCTGCTGGATCTGACCGAGGAAGATGCGCTCGCGGTCGGAGGAATTGTCGAGATAGAGCGACAGATGCAGACTGGCCAGCGCAAACTCGCTATCGTGTTCGCTGAACGACACCGTCGAGGATACGAACAGGGCCTGCGCCATGCTTTCCTTTAAGCTTGGCAAAACCGGCGGCTTGTAATCGGCGGCATCGAGACGCTTCAGGGCCTGCGCCGCAGTGATATCGCCGCTCTGACTGGCGATGGCGCTCCAGACCGTCTTAGCCTCATCCTTGCGGCCACGGCGTTCCAGGAAACTGGCATAATCCGGCCCGAATACGAAACTGGCGGCGCCGGGCTGATAGAGCGATTTATAAAGCGCATCGGCCGCATCATACTTGCCCTTGATCTCATTGAGGCGCGCACGGTCGGCCTTGACGAGATAAACCAGCAGGCGATCGCGGTCATTGCCTTGCAGAGCCGCATCCCCGGAATCATCGAGCGCCGCCGACCACTTGCCGTTCATGGCCAGGATATAGGGGCGCAACAAAACGGCGTTGCGGTCGTTTTTCTTGAAAGCCAGCACAGCGTCTATGCTTTTCAGCGCCTGAGACGGTCTGTCGGCCTTGGCAGAGGTGACGGCGCCCAGCAAATTGACCATCAGTTCGGCGGTGTCGCTGGTCGGTTTCATGCCCGACGCCAGCTTAGAGGCGCGATCAATATCTCCGCCCAACGCACTGATCAAAAATGCTTTTTCGCGTAAATCACTATCGGTCGGATCGCCCAGACTTGCCGCGCCCATGGCCTTGGCCGCCGTACTTACGTCGCCTTGAGCCATGGCGAAGCGCCCGACGAGATAGTTGGCGTAAGGGCTTGGATAGACACCCAGTTCCTGGCTGGCGCTCGCGTAAATGACGCGCGGCGCGGCCATCTTATCGCTGGCCGACACCTGTCCCGCCAAGGCGAAACCGATAGCCACCAGACTAAAACCAGACTTCAACACCAAACTTGTCTTCACGTTACGACCTCTGAAGCTTCAGCAAGCTCCGTCAGCTTTCGTTCAGCCAACGGATCAGACTCCCATATCAAACATATAGGGCTAAAATGCGTAACATAAAAGTTTACGACGTTCAGAAGCCTACATATTCGGATAGTTGGGCCCGCCGCCACCTTCCGGGCATACCCAGACGATGTTGTTCGTCGGGTCTTTGATATCGCAGGTTTTGCAGTGGACGCAGTTCTGCGCGTTGATCTGCAGACGTGGCTCGCGCGTTTCCAGGCCGACAATTTCATAAACACCGGCTGGGCAATAACGCTGCGCCGGCTCGGCATATTTGGCCAGGTTGATATCGATCGGGATATGCGGATCTTTGAGTTTGAGGTGAACCGGCTGGTCCTCCTCGTGGTTGGTGGCCGACACAAATACCGATGACAACTTGTCGAACGAGATCACACCATCCGGCTTCGGATAGGCGATGGGCTTGAAATCGGCCGCTGGCTTGAGGCTATGGGCATCGCTCTTCGTGTGGTGCAGCGACCCCGTGCCGGTGAAGATGCTGAAACCACCGAGCAGATGGGTCAGGGTCATCTCGATGCCGCTGATCAGGGTGCCGAGATTGGTGCCAAACCTTGTCAGGATCGGCTTGACGTTGCGAACAAGCTTGAGCTCTTTGGCCACATCCGAATGTTCATAGGCCTTCTGGTAGCCTTCGAGCACGCGCGGCGCGTCTAGCGACTGCAGAGCCTTAAAGGCGGCGTCAGCGGCCATGATGGCAGTCTTCATGGCGTTATGGCTGCCCTTGATGCGCGGCACATTGACGAAGCCGGCCGAGCAACCGATCAGCACCCCGCCCGGAAACACCAGACGCGGCACGGACTGATAACCGCCTTCGTTGATGGCGCGGGCGCCGTAAGCGACACGTTCGCCGCCTTCCAGCACATCACGGATGGCCGGATGCTGCTTGAAGCGCTGAAACTCATCAAACGGCGACAGGTAGGGGTTTTCGTAGTTCAGATGCACCACGAAGCCGATCGACACGTAGTGATCACCGAAGTGATAGAGGAAGGAACCACCGCCGGTCTTGTCGTTCAACGGCCAGCCAAGCGTATGCTGGACAAAGCCCGGCTTGAACTTCTCCGGCTTGACCTTCCACAGTTCCTTGAGGCCGATGCCGTATTTCTGGACGTCGCTTTTGGCGTCGAGGTCGAACTTGCGGATAACGAGTTGTGACAGCGAGCCCCGCACCCCTTCGGCAAAGAAGGTGTATTTGGCGCGCAGTTCAAGGCCTGGCTGGTAATCCGGCTTATGATGACCATCGCGGGCGATACCGAACACGCCGGCCACGACGCCGGCAACAGCGCCCTCGTCATCATAAAGCACTTCCGAACAGGCCATGCCGGGATAGATTTCGACGCCCAGACCTTCGGCCTGTTGAGCCAGCCAGCGACAGAGATTGCCAAGCGAGCCGATGTAGCAACCATGATTGCTCATATAGGCGGGCTTCGGCAGGGCCGAGATATCCATCGCGCCCTGTGGTCCGAGATAGATGAACTTATCCTCGGTCACCGGCGTATCGAGCGGGGCGCCCATCTCCTTCCAGTTGGGGAAGAGCGAGGCCAGGCCGGAAGGATCGAACACGGCGCCGGACAGGATATGGGCGCCGATTTCCGAGCCCTTTTCCAACACGGCGACCGAAATGTCCTTGCCGGCTTTTTCCGCCTGCTGTTTCAGGCGAATGGCGGCCGAAAGACCGGCCGGACCGCCGCCGACGATCACCACGTCATAATCCATGGCTTCGCGCTCAATAACGGTGTCTTGCGTATCGGCCATGTTATCGTAACTCCTGACGGATCCCGGCATCCGTTTTGTTTTGAATTTTACGCACAGTCTCACTATGACAGTGCGATAGTGTTAGCTTAAGGCCCGCCCGTGATCCCTTCCGACGACCTCAGATCTGAAATCGAAAGCTATCTCGGCTTTCTGATCGATCATGAGCTGGAAGACGCCTATGAAACAGAGCCTCTTAATCGGACTCTGTCGGAAAATAAACACGCATTTAAGCGTGCCGCTGCGGCACCTGCGCAAATTCACGTTACACCCGTGCAAACGGGCAACAATGTCAGCGCTCTCAAACCGCAAAGCCTTGCCCATCTTGATCTCGGCACTGTGCTCCACGAAGCGCGCCAGCGCGCCAGCGCGGCCCGCACGCTTGATGAGCTTTATGCCGAACTGGAGGCCTTCCAGCACATGCCTTTGCGCCATGAAGGCGGCAAGGGTGTGGTGCGGTTTCGCGGCCATGCCCAGCCCGATATTCTGGTGATCGGTGAGATCCCTGACGAAGAAGAGGACGCGAGGCTCAGCGCCTTTAGCGGCAAGGCGGGCGAAATGATGGACAAGGCGCTGAAAGCCGCCGGTATTTTCGACAAGGCTATGCTCAGCCCTTGTGTTTTCTGGCGGCCGGCCGGCGGTCGCCCCCTGACAGCGGAAGATGTCAGCCTGAACGCCCCGTTCATGCACGCCCTGATCCGGCTGGCGGCGCCAAAAGCGATTCTGCTGCTGGGCGCCTCGGCGGTGTCGTGCGTGCTAAATCTCGATCAGAGCCTGGCCAAACTGCGCGGTCGCCTTGTCAGCTATGGCGAAAATCAGGCCCTGCCGGTCATGGCCAGCTACCCCCCCAACTTTCTGCTCAGGCAACCGCAGGCCAAGGGCCTTTTCTGGAATGACCTTTTGCAACTGGTCGATAACGCCAAACTCTAAGAGTCTCAAGAAGACGTGATACAACCCACAGGTACTAGGCGTTGCACGAACTCTCCCCTACTCACAGGATGGTTATTAGGTCGCAATAGGTTGCGGCTTGCCAAAAATTAATCTTTGATTAAGCTCGCTCAACGATTTTGGCGGTCAGTCCCGAAGAACTTCCGGTCTGTTCCTCCGCTAAAAATTGCATTCGGACCAAGGAAGACGTTTTGAAGCCAACCCATCGCGCCCTGATTAGCCTGTCCGCGCTCGGTTTCGCCCTTATGGCGGCGACTCCCGGCTGGACCGCTACGAGCAAGACAGAGAAGCCGACAACGGAAATTCGTACCGCCAAGCCGGCGGAAAAGAAAACGGATGCGAAAAAGGCGGCCAGCAAGACCAGTTCTAAAAAGACTGAGGTCGCTGAAAAATCGTCGAAAGCCAGCAAAAAAACCGCTGCGGGTGAATCTGACGACGCCAAGCCCTTAAAAACCAAGGGCAAAACCGCAAACGGCAAGGAAAAAGCCAAGATCGCCGATGCCGCGCCTGAAAAAGGCTCGAAGACAAGCAAAGCTTCCGAAAAAGCCTCCAAGAAAGCCACGGGAAAGAGCAAATCGGAACTGGCTGAGGCCAAATCCAGCAAGAAAAGCAAATCCGAACTCGCAGACGCCTTGTCTGGCAAGACATCCGGCAAGAAGAACAGTAAAAAGACCGAAGTGGCCGCTGCGGCGCCGGCAAAAAAATCCAGCAAAACGGCCGTAAAGGTCGCCACCGTCAAGGCGCCAGCCGTTGTGGCCACCATAACAGCCCCCAAGGTCGATGCCCCCGTCGTGATGAACGCTATGCCGCTGCCCTATGGTCTGGTGGCCGGGCAAGGCACACCGATCACGCCGGTGGCGCTGAATACCCCCCTTTCACCTTACGATACAGCGCTTTATCAATCAGCCTTCACCCTGATCGACAAGGGTGACTATGCCGGCGCCGATGCGCAACTGGCGCAGGTTACCGACAAAAGGCTTATGGGTTACGCTCAATACAACAAGCTTTTTAGCCGCGGTTATAACTCGACCTACGAAGAACTGATGGCGTGGCTGGCCGACTATGGCGATCAGCCCATGGCCATGAAGGTCTGGGGCCTGGCCAAGCGCAAGAAGCCTGAAGGCGCACCCGATCCTGCCTTCCCGCTGCTGGCCGGAAAACCGGTGTTGACAGGTGGCAATGCGATTCAGCTTGACGGTGGCACCACCCTTTCCGGCAGCACGCCGGTGGCGCGTGCCGATGCCAGCGCCCCCGCATCCGATACCGACCTGACGCCAAAATCAGCCCGATCGGCCTATAATAATGGTCAGCTTGCCGAAGCCGTGCGCCTCGGTCGCAAGATCGGCGATCACTGGGTGGCAGGCCTGGCAAGCTGGCGTCTCAAACGCTACGAAGACGCCATGGCGGAATTCACCTTCGTCAGTTCCGATCCCAGCACCAACGCCTGGACGCAATCGAGTGGCGCCTATTGGGCCGGTCGCTGCGCTGCCAAACTGGGTCAGAAGGAACAGGCCGACACCTATTTCCAACTCGCCGCCAGCTTTCCCTTCACCTTCTATGGCCTGCTCGCCGAGGCCCGCCTGGGCGTCACGCCCGCCATCGCCTTGGCGCAAAAGGGCTTACCCCCCACCTTCAGCCGTGATCAACGCACCGCCCTCGCCGCCAGCCTGACCAGCGACTTTAGCTGGACCCACACCAATGCACGCGCCCAGCGCCTCAACGCGCTCGTTCAGGTCGGTCAGCATTCCGAAGCGCAGTATGAGCTAAAAACAGCGATCCAGAATTCGAGCAACAATGATGAGCGTCAGAAGTGGCTGGCCCTCGGCGCCAAGACCCATCTGCCGGTCAATCAGCTCACCATGACCGACCGCCTGTTCGACGTCTCACTCTATCCCATGCCGGATATAGCCCCCAAGGGCGGCTACACGGTCGATAAGGCGCTGATCTATGCCCTGGCGCGCAAGGAGAGCAAGTTTGACGCCTCAGCGCACAGCTATTCCGGCGCCTATGGCCTGCTGCAACTGATGCCGTCCACCGCGGCGCTGGTTGAAAACGATCCGAGCTATAACAGCAAGCCCAAGCAATTGCTGACCCCAAGTGTCAATCTGCGCGTCGGCCAGAACTACATCATGCGACTCAAGGATTCCAATATCGTCGATGGCGACCTGCTGCGCACGATCGCCGCCTATAATGCCGGTCCGCGTCCCGTAAAGGATGCCGTGAGTTCGCTCGGCAATGACGCTGATTCGCTGCTGGTGATGGAATCGATTCCCGTGGCGCAGACCCGGCAATATGTCGAAGAAGTCGCCGCTAACTACTGGATTTACCGCCAGATCATGGGCAAGACGAGCAAGACCCTGGCGGCCGCGGCGGCTGACGCACAGATCATCGACCTGACGGCGGATTCACCCGCGCAAGCCGTAGCCTTCGCCGATAAATAATCAGGACGGCTTTTTTACCGGCGGCTTGGGCGGTATCCCTAGAAGATAGGCCAGGAAGCTGAAGCTCTTGCCGATCAGGCGCAGCATCCAGCCACGGGCATGGAATCGCTCGGCGCTCGTGGTCAGCGAGGCCCCGATCGGACGCAGCCGCGCACGACCGAGCGCCATGGATAGCGCCACATCCTCAAACGCCGCCTGATCCTTATAGCCGCCAACCGTATCGTAGAGCGCGCGCGACAGCAGCAGACCATGGTCACCGCTCGGCATGGCCAGCCAGCGCGCGCGCAAGGCCAGCATTTCGGCCCATAGACCCACCATAATCGACGGATCATCAAACCGCAGGTGGAAGTAGCCCGCCTGCAAAGGGAAGTTCTTGATATGCGCCTGCACCTGATCCATCCAGCCGTCGCCAAGCTGTGAATTGGAGTGCATGATCAGGATCCAGTCGCCGCGCGTGGCGCGACAGCCCTGCCAGAGTTGCAAGCCGCGTTCGGCGTCGGTCTTGACGATCTGACAGCCGGTCGAATCGGCGATTTCGAGCGTCGCATCGTCCGAGCCGCCATCGACGATGACAACCTCCTTGATCATCCCTTCGACCACACCGGGGACGAGCGCCGACAAGGTGCGGGCCAGGTGATCCTCGGCATTCAGGGTCGGCATGACAACGGAAATCAACGCGAAAATACTCCTACCAGCTCAACGTGGCCAGACCACAAGAACTGATCGATCGGCGTCACCCTGTCCAGCGAAAAGCCAGCGTTCACAAGGATTTTAGCATCGCGCACGAAGGTAGACGGATTGCAGCTCACGGCCACGGCGCGCGACACCTGTGAGCGCGCGATCTCGGCCGATTGCGCCTCGGCACCAGCACGCGGCGGATCGAAGACGATCGCTTCATAGCCCTTCATATCTTCGGCCAGCATGGGCCGGCGGAACAGGTCGCGCGCTTCGGCGGTGATGGTTTTCAGCCCTGGCGCAGACGCTATGCCGGTTTTCAGGGCGTGGATGGCCGGCGCGGAGCCATCGATGGCATAGACCACGGCCTTTTCCGCCAACGGAAAGGTGAAGGTGCCAGCGCCGCAGAAAAGATCGGCGACCTTTTTCGCGTCGCCGATGCCAGCCACCACCAGTTTCGCCATATCGATTTCCGAGGACGCACTGGCTTGCAGGAAGGGCGAGATCGGCAGGCCGACCATAGCCTTGCCAAAACGCACCTTGGGCGTGCGGGCCATATAGAGCATGTCCTCGCCCATGGAGACACGGGCGAAATCGGCCTCGCCGGCACACATGGCGATGTTCATGCGCGCGTCGGCCGAAAGGCCGCCGGACTTCATGCGCTCGACGCCGGTGATATCGATATCGAGTCCGGTCATCGACAGGGTAATATGCAGGATCGGCGCGGACTTCGGATGCTCGAACAGATAGCCAGCCAGTTCTTTCAGCTTGGGCAGAGCCTTGACAATGGCAGGTTCCGAGACCGGGCATTCCTGGATGGCGACCAGGTTCCACGACTTGCGCGCCTTGAAACCCAGTTCGATCTGCTTGCCATTCTTGCGAGCGTGCAGGCCGACGCGACGACGACTTTGCGCCGGAGTGGTCACGATCGGCGCCACCTCGGTCTCAAGCCCCGCCCTTTGCAGGAAGACCTCGACCATCGCCTGTTTCCAGCCGCTATAGGCGGTCATATCCCAATGTTGCAGGCTGCATCCGCCACAGGCTGAAAAATGCCTGCACGGCGGCGTAACGCGATCGGGGCTGGCCTCCAGCACCTCAACCAATTCCAGCCGGTCTTTGCCTTCGCGCACAACAACGCGCTCACCCGGCAGGGTCAGGGGCACGATCAGGCCGCCAGCGGTGATGCCATCGCCCTGAAAACCCACTTTTTCAATTAGAGCCTCAAATTCGGCCATTGTAGTTCCGCTGTTACGAAGAGAGGCCCGCTTAAAGCAGACCGGCCAAAATGCAAGTTTAAAGCCCTTGCTGTGTCGAATCGGCGCTATTTTTATCGATTATTTACAAATGGCCTTCGAATTAACCATGCGGACTTTTCGCCTGAAAGGCGATACTATATCCTATCATTCTGAGGAAAAGTCGCCATGCCCCGCCCTTATCCCACGCCTCACCCGCATCATATCGGTCCGGTCCTGATCGGCAGCGTGCTGGCTGCAGCCATCGTGGCGCTGCTGATGCCCGCCGTTGCCAATGCGCAGCATGACGACAGGTACGACAATCGCTTCACCTACAGTGACAGCGACTATTACCCCGATGACCAGGACAATAGTTATGACGTTGCCATCGCGCCCTATAGCAATGGCGATGAAGATGACATCTATTACAACAGCCCGGCCTATTATAACGAAGATGGCGTGCCCTACGCCGGCAAGAATCTGGCTTACGATTATCTGAAAGGCGATTATTACCGCTATCAGGGCCAGCCCGCTCAGGACCACCGCGCCCGTGAGCAGGACGGCTATCGGGACGGCGTACTTCAGACCCGCCCGCGCGGCTATCGTGCCTACCGCAACTATTATGATTCTGCCTGTGGATGCAGCCGCCGCGCCTATTACCGCGTCTACAATAGCTGGGGTGAGCATGAGTATCGCAAACTTGGCGGCTATAACGACCGCCGCACCTATTCCAGCAGCGATCGCTACAGCCGCTATTGAGCACAGCGTTACATGAACCAAGATGAACGAAGTTATCAAGTCTCGTTCATCTTGGTGCGACTAAGGTGGTGACATCAACGGCAAGGCGATACGCGCTCATGCCACAGGAGACCTGAGATGACGAAGATGTCCAACAGTAAGAAGATTATTATATCCGCCCTGGTATCGACGGCTCTGGTCGGCATGGCCCTGCCCGGTATCGCTTCGGCATCGTGCCGCGACAAGCAAACCGATGGCGCCGTGCTTGGCGCCGTGGCCGGTGGCCTGATCGGCGGCAGCGCGGCAAACACCCGCAACAAGGGCGCCGGTACGGTGCTTGGCGCCGTGGTTGGCGCGGCCGTGGGCTCCTCGATCGCCAAGAACAACAGCAAATGCGATAACCGCTACGCTTACAATGACAACCGCTACGCTTATAACGACAATCGTTATGATGATCGTTACGACCGCAATGATCGTTATGATGACCGTTACGACCGTCGTGAAGATCGCCGCGATGACCGCTGGGATCGCCGTGACGACCGTCGCCATGATCGCCACGAGTACCGTCAGGAACGCCGTGAAGATCGCTGGGAAGACCGCCACGACAACTGGTAAGATCTGACTTTCACCAAGACAAACTTGACGCCCAAGGTTTCCCCCGCCTCGGGCGTTTCTTTATTTCGAGCCTTTGGGGGTGCGCCAGGCAAGCCATTTGGAGGCAAAGTAGTTCCACACGCTGCTCAGAAGGGCCGCGACGATACCCGCGACCATGTAATGAATACGCAGATGGTCCTTCATGTAAACCGCCATGAAGAGGCTCAGGATTGCCCCTATTGAACAGGCGAAATAGAAACCGAGCAGGCCATAGAACATGGCGATGCCCTTCAGGCGCTTGTCGCGGAAGGTGATGGCATTGTTGACGAAGAAGTTCCATGTCATCGACACCCAGATCGCCAGGCTAAAGCTCAGCACGTCGTCAAGACGCTTCTGGAAGCGGTACATAGGCACCGACTCACCGGTATTAAAAAGGTGGTGGCAGAGAAAGAGCACCGCCGCATAGACGAAGACGCCGGTCACACCGACGCCGGCGAACAGAACGAAGCGCGCGTTCAGAACGCCGCCGGTAGCCTTTTCGATCAACAAGGCGCCCAGATCGAGCACCACGCGGATATCGAGCTTCGATTCGCCGCCCTGGCGCTGGCGCAGCGCCGCCTTGACCTCGCCAAAGCGCGGCTTGATCGGGGAAGACGCCGCCACATCGAGCAGGATTTTGAAGCCGATACCCGTCAGCTTGGGGCGCGCCGACATATAATAGTCGCGCGTCATCATGAAACAGCCGCTCATCGGATCGGACAGCGGCACCTTCAGCACCATGCCGGTCGCGGCCGTAGCCACCTTGGAACCGATATCACGCAGGCCACTCAGGCCCGTATCGGTCTGGCCGATATAGCGCGAAACGCAGACCAGATCCTTGTCGCCGGCCATGATCATATCGGCCAGGGCACGAATGGCCACCGGGTCATGCTGACCATCACCATCCATCACGCCGAGATATTTGCCGTGGGCGATATCCCAGCCCTTTATGGCGGCCGACGACAGCCCGCGCTCATTGACGCGGACATGCAGGCGGACATGGGGGTGAGACTGCGCCAGCGAGAGCACTTCTGCGGCGGTGTTGTCCGACGAATTGTCATCGACCACGATAATCTCGTGACGGATCGAACCGAGCGCCGCCGAAACCTCTTCGACGACAGAACGGATCGCAACACCTTCATTCAGGGTGCAAATAATCAGGCTAAGATCAGGCGCGCCCCCGGAAACGGATGCAGACGCAGATACAGGATCGATTCCGGACAAAAAAAGCTCCCAGCCGAAGACAAAATCAAAGGACGCTGCATATCCGGTTAAAGCCCTAAATACAAGAAGCAGGTTCGCTAAGCTCTTGACGGTGCGCAGCTACTGCCTATGCTCCGCCGCCTTCGCCACCTTCAGGACGCCCCATGGATGCGCTAACCTTCTTAAGAGACCGCACCCGCAACAAGTGGATGTTTGGCCTCTTCCTGCTATTCGCGCTGGAGCCGATGATCGGCGCCCTGACCCGGCGCTTTTCCAAGCCGGGCTGGTGGCTGGGCGATTTCGACGCGCTCATCTGCGGTGCCCAAAGGCTTGGCCAGGGGCAATCCCCCTATGTCGATCCGGCCAACTGTTCGGGGCTGAAAGCCGCCAGCTATGTCTATGCGCCGCAGATCGGCAAGGCGATAGCGCCCCTCGAACAGCTTCTTGGACCGTGGGGCCTGCACTGGACCTATGGCGCCATTCTCCTGCCGCTGCTGGTTTTCCTGCTGTGGTACACGATGATCAAGCCTTTCCCGCACCTGCCCCTGCACATGCGCCTGATGGCCTTGAGCGCCATTCGCGGCAATCCGCTGACGACCGGCAATATCGGAGGCGTTATTCACGCCCTGATCGTCGCCAGCGTGCTGGTCATCCGTAAATGGCGCTGGCTGTTTATCGCCATGGTAATCACGGCCGGGCTGATCAAGCCGGCCTTCCTGACGGTGCTGGTGGTTTTGCTCTATGAGAAAAGGCCGTTCACGCACCGCCTCGTGACGTTTGCCCTAGCACTTGCCCTGGGCCTTGCCGGCGTGGCGACTATCTTCCTGACCGCCGGGCCTTTGTCCGCCGAATGGCATGCCTATGTCGTCGATATCGTGCTCAACCGCCAGCCCGGACGCGGCTTCTTCGCCCTGCTGACCTATATCGGGCTTGAGCCCAACACCCTGCCCGTTTTCCTGGCCTATATGGTCTTCGCCGCTATCATCATCGGCGGCGGACTGGCGCTGGCCGAATGGGGCCCTCTGACGGTCGAGGAGCGCTGCTTCTTTGGACTGGGCGTGGCGCAACTCATCAATCCGCGCCTGTTCGAATACAACTTCGATCTTTACCTGCTCTATCCGGCCATGGCGATGGTGGTCATGATGGCCGAGCCGCTCAACCGCAAAGCCTTTGTCTGGCTAAGCTGGCTCTACGTGATCACCATGGGTGCCAATTTCTGGATCAGCATTATCGGTATCAATATTCTGCGCTATTTCCCCGGCACCTTCCTGATATCGTGCGTCATCTACCTGACCGTAGTCGGGCTGACGCTCCATGCGCGCAGGGAAACGCTGCAAGCGTGGTCGCAGCGCCCCGGCATATGGCTCAGGGCGCTGCGTAGGGTTTGATTACTGCGCGGCGCGCAGGCGTTCCAGCGCGGCCGACAGCTTGACCTTGCCGTTCTGTGCGTCTTCAAGGCGCTCGCGGTTTTCGGCGATCACCTCGTCCGGCGCTTTGCGGACAAACTCCGGATTGTCGAGTTTACGGCGCACGCCATCAATCGTCTTGTCAAAGTCGGCGATGCCCTTGGTCAGGCGCGCCTCTTCGGCCTTGATATCGATGAATTCGGCGATGGCCAGATGCGCCGTCGCTTCACCGGCCACAAAGGGCACGGAGCCCGCGGCGGCCGTTTCGCTGACATCAACGCCTGACAAACGCCCTAAGAACAGGATCAGATCTTCGTGTGTATCCAGACGCTTGCGTGTAACATCTGAGGCACCACTTAAGGTGAGAGGCGCGCGCGCCGAACCCGGCACGTTCATTTCCGAACGGATCGAGCGAATCTCCGAGATCAAATCGATCAGCCAGTTGATCTCTTCATCGGCCTCGGCATCAATCGCGCCGGCATCCGATTTCGGCCAGCTATGGGTGATCAGCATATCCTTGTGGCCGGTCTTATCCCAAAGCTCTTCGGTAATGAAGGGCATGACGGGATGGAGCAGGATCATCGCCTGATCAAGGACCCAGGCCGTCATGGCGCGGATTTCAGCCTTGGCGGCCTGATCATCGCCATTGAGGATGGGCTTGGCCAGTTCGAGATACCAGTCGCAGAACACATTCCAGATAAACTTATAGAGCGCATTGGCGGCATCATCGAAGGCGCAGGCTTCCAGCGCTTCGGTGATGGCAGCAACCGTCTTCTGCACCTCGCCGCGGATCCAGCGGCTGAGCGTCAGTTTGGCCGTGGCCGGATCGAAACCGTCGACGCGGGCGCATTCATTCATCTGCGTGAACCGCGTGGCATTCCACAGCTTCGTCGAGAAGTTGCGATACCCCTCAATGCGCGGCTTGGCGAGCTTGATATCACGCCCCTGCCCCGACATCGCGGTCATGGTGAAGCGCAGGGCGTCGGCGCCGAACTCATCGATCAGCACCAGCGGGTCCATGACATTGCCCTTGGACTTCGACATCTTCTGGCCCTTGTCGTCACGAACCAGGGCGTTGATGAAGACGCGCTTGAAAGGCGCCTTGCCGGTGAAGTGCAGGCCCATCATCATCATCCGGGCCACCCAGAAGAAGATGATGTCAAAACCGGTGATCAGGGTATGGGTCGGGTAGAAACGCGCCAGATCCTCGGTATTTTCTGGCCAGCCCATGGTCGAAAACGGCCACAGCGCCGACGAGAACCAGGTGTCGAGCACGTCCTCGTCCTGCTTGAGCGCGACCTTATTGCCGTAATGGGCTTCAGCCTGCTTGTGGGCATCGGCTTCAGTCTCGGCGACGAAGATATAGCCGTCCTCGGCATACCAGGCCGGGATGCGGTGGCCCCACCAGAGCTGGCGCGACACGCACCACGGCTCGATATTACGCATCCACTCAAAGTAGGTCTTTTCCCAGTTCTTAGGCTCGAAGACCGTGCGACCGTCCTCGACAGCGGCAATCGCTTCCTTGGCCAGTTCGCCGGCATTAACGTACCATTGATCGGTCAGGAACGGCTCAATGACCACGCCGGAACGATCGCCATGCGGCACCATATGCTTGGTCTTCTCGATCTGCTTCAGCCAGCCCTCTTCCTCGGCACGAGCGATGATCGCCTTGCGCGCGGCGAAGCGTTCCATCCCCTGATATTCCGCCGGAATCGGATCGAACTTCAGAAGATTGGCTTGGGTATCCAAAATATTGATCTGCTCCAGATCGTGACGCTTGCCGACCATGAAGTCGTTGAAGTCATGCGCCGGTGTGATCTTGACCGCGCCGGACCCCTTGGCCGGATCAGCATACTCATCCGCCACGATCGGGATACGGCGGCCGGTGATCGGCAGGATAACAAACTTGCCGACCAGATCCTTGTAGCGCTCATCATCCGGATGCACGGCTACGCCGCTATCGCCCAGCATGGTTTCCGGGCGGGTGGTGGCGACCACGATATAGTCGCGCGTCTCCGTCGTGTCGTTGCCCTCTTCATCCTTAATCGGGAACGGATAGGTGACGCCATCGGCCAGCGGATAGGCGAAGTGCCAGTAGTGGCCGTCGACCTCTTTCTGCTCGACTTCGAGATCGGAAATCGCCGTCTGGAACTGCGGGTCCCAGTTGACGAGCCGCTTGTCGCGGTACATCAGGCCGTCCTTGTGAAGCTGAACGAAGACCTTACGCACGGCCGCCGACAGACCGTCATCGAGCGTAAAGCGTTCGCGCGACCAGTCGCACGAAGCCCCAAGGCGACGCAACTGCTGCACGATGGTGCCGCCCGATTCCTTCTTCCATTCCCACACCTTGGCGACGAACTTGTCACGGCCCAGTTCGCGGCGGCCTTCGTTGCCGGCGGCAGCCAACTGACGCTCCACCACCATCTGCGTGGCGATGCCGGCGTGGTCGGTGCCCGGCAACCACAAGGCCGCCTTGCCGCGCATACGCTCAAAGCGCGTCAGGACGTCCTGCAAGGTGTTGTTCAGCGCGTGGCCGATATGCAGGCTGCCGGTGACGTTGGGTGGCGGGATGACGATGGAAAAGGTCTCACCCGCATCGGAAGGCGCAAAGGCGCCGGAGTCTTCCCACTTTTTGTACAGGCGGGGCTCAACGGCGGCGGGATCGAAGTTTTTTTCTAACATGGTCTCGTAAGGGGAATAGCCTGGGCGGAAAAGCGACAGGGCGACTTTTAAGGAAAAAGGGCGGCTCACCGGAGTGATGCCGCCCTCTTATCAGGTGATCTTTATAAAATCTATGTTTTAGCGTCGTGCCAAGTCTTAGTGGCGTGCCAGATCTTAACGTCGTGATTGACGCGCAATACGTTCGACTTCGAGGCGAACCTGCTCTTCGACGATGCCAGGCAGGTTTTCATCGAGCCAGGCTTGCAGTTGCGGACGCAGCAGTTCCTTGACAACGTCTTCAAGCGTGCGGTCGCTATGCGGCACCAGCAGATTGCTGGTCAAGGCACCAAACGACGAGGCGGCGATCGATTCGGTGCGCTCGCTGACCAGACCGCCAGCGGCCGAAGGCGCCGCAGGGCGTGGGGCTGGTTTGGGCGCCGGTGCTGCAGCGACAGGCGCAGGGGCCGGCGCATCAAAAGCGTCGATGTCGCCAATAGACACAGCGGCCGGTGCTTCGTAGGTTTCCGTCAGTTCGAGCACATCATCGTCTTCCGGCTCGTCCTCAATTTCCGGCTCCGGTTCTGGAGCGACGGCTTCGGGCTCTTCCTCGACTTCGACCTCCGGCTCGGCCTTCGCGTCTTCCGGAGCGTCATCTTCAGAGATGATGCGACGGATAGAGGCGAGGATTTCCTCCATGGTCGGTTCGTGTGCGGATTGTTCTGCCATGTTTTTTTAACTGCTGCGAATCGGATTCGGGAACTGAAACCGTGTACAGGTGACACGTATTTGGCGCTTTTTGCAACTCTTTAGGCAGGTCGCTCAAGCGAAATTTCGTCGAAACGACGAATTTCCTGTGGTTAAGCAAGGCGGTTAACAGCGCCCGACTTCGCCACAGGATTATAAGGTCGCAATAAGGATTACTTGCCGCCGGCAGCCAGGCCATCGAGCGCATGAACCACCGGCTCAAGCGGTGTCCAGCCCTTCTTTTTCACATCATCAAAGTGCTTCTGAGGATCATAGACCTCGATATCCGGCACGAAGGCCTTGGCCGTCATGCCGCCCATTACCGACAAAAGCTGGCTGGCAGCAACATATTGACTGCGCTCGGCCTCCACCAGCGACAATTGCGCTGATTTCAATTCCTGCTGGGCGTTCAGCACTTCGATATTGGTGCGCAAACCGACCTGTTGCTCGACCTTGACCCCTTCGGCCGCCACGGTCGCGGCCTTGACCTGCTCCTGATTAGAAGAAACAGCCGAACGCGCCGCCAGCATCTGCGACCAGGCTTGCGAGACCGACGACACCACCTGGCGGCGGGTCGATTCGACCACAGCGACCTGGGCATTGTAGTTTTCGGTCGCCTGACGGACGCGGGAACCATTCAGGCCGGCGCTGAACAAGGGGATCGACAAACGCAGGCTGGCCGATGTGGCGTCATTATCAGCGAGATCGCCGATTTTAAGACCAGGCACATTGCCACCCGTACTGGCCGAAAGCGAAACCGTCGGGCCAAAAGTCGAACGCTGCGCCCTCACCTGGGCTTTGAGCGCATCCGCGGCATAGAGCGCCGATTGCAGGTCGGGATTGTTCTTTTGGGCGGCATCGAGCGCAGCATTGAAATCTGAAGGCAGCCCCGGGAGGGTCGGCTCAGGTTCAAGTGCCACCGGCGCCTGGCCAACAACAGCCACATAAGATGCGCGGTCCGAATCAAGTTGGGCCTGAGCCGAGGCCAGCGACGCGGCCGAAGCCGACAAACGGGCCTGCGACTGCGCCACATCCGTGCGCGTCAGTTGACCGGCGTCGAACTGAGCCTGGGTCTGGTCGAGCTGCTGCTTGAGAATGTCATAATTATCCTGCGAAATCTGCAGAGCGCGCTGGTCGCGGCGCACGGCGGTATAGACGCTGATCACATCAAGCAGGACGCCCGATTCGGTAGAACGCAGACCTTCCTGACCGGACTTGACATTAGCGCGTGACGCATCCAACGACGAGGCGATGCCGCCCGAAGCAAACAGCGTCTGGTTGGCGGTGATGCCGGCACTGGTCGAAGCGCGGTTGCCAGCCGTTGGCAGGTCGTTATAGGTACTTGTGGCGCTGGCGCTCAAATTCGGCCCGAGCTGCGAACGTGTCTGGACGTAGGATTCGTCGGTGGCGCGCTGCGTAGCGCGACTACGCTGCAAGGTGGGATTTTGCGCATAGGCCATGGCGATGGCGTCATTCAGGCTCTCCGCCTGCGCACCGATGCTTCCGAATGCGTTCACGGTAAGGGCCAGAACCGATACGGCGGCATACCTGGCAAGCTTGAATTTCATCATGTTAAAGACGTCCCCATAAAGTTTAAGGCAGACCACAAACACGGCCTGTTACCCCGTAGCCGCATGTACCTGCGGCATCGTTCGGGGCCGATGCGATAAATTACCACTTATTCCCTACTGCCAGAACTTTACGAGCTTGGCGAGTTAAGGATTTTTCACGTTTGGCATTTTCTTGTCACATCTGACACTCTTCGTCAGCGGGCGACTTTTATGCATCACTCTATCGGTTAGCCGGACGATTTCCGTCAGCAGTAGCGCCTGCAAAAATGGCCAGTGCTAAGGCTGGCCATTTTCATCAGAACTGGAAGGACGGAGCCCGCTCGAAACCGGGCAGCGTGGACGGTGTTGAGTCAAAGACATCGCGCTCTGAGACACCCGATTGAAGCCGGATATAAAGCCGGGCGTGGCCTACAGCGCCATCACGCACCACCACGGCCAGGCGCCCGCCTACTTTCAAAGCATCAAGCCAGGCCGCCGGCACTTCGGCCACGGCGCCCTCAATGATGATCATGTCGTAGTCAGCGCCCACAGGCGCTTTCAGATCGCTTGTTTCAATCCTGACGCCGAGTTCCTTGAGATAGGGCTCGGTGACCGACAGGACACGCGGATCGGATTCCTGCGCTGTCACCTTGAGACCGGCATGGCTCAGAACGGCGGCGGCATAGGGTGCAGCTATCGCCAGCGCGCGCTCGCCGGTCTTGGGTTCGGCTATTTGCAAGAGCTTCGAGATATCGCGCGGCTTCATCAGCACACGTCCCGGTGCGATCGGGCTTTCGACCTCGCCGTAGGCGCCAAAGGCTTGCGACGGCGCGCACAAACGTTCGCGCTGGATGTGACGCATAGCCAGTTGCAGTGGCATATCGGTGACATCGTTCACGCGAACCTGGGATTCGACCATATTCTGGCGGGCGGCGTAAAGATCCATGGATATAACCCCTTTGGCAAACTCGGACTTAGAAACGGTTGCACCGCTTATAAGCGGAAGCCTGCGCGTCTTCAATCGGCATTTACGTTTGTTTTCCAGCAAAAAACCCACAATCCTGTGGGCTTATACAAAATTATTAGCTAAATTAGCCTACAAGTGATTGCAGGCGGTGATGCGATCTGATAGCTCACCGCTTCGCTCTGATGAGGCCTGATGGCGGAGCGGTTACGCACCGGATTGCAAATCCGTGAAGCCCGGTTCGACTCCGGGTCAGGCCTCCAAGCGTTCCCCCGATATATTCAGCCGGCTATCATGCCGCCCGCATGCTGTTCAGGAATTTGGCGATTTCCATTTTCAGCTTGTCAGAGGCCTGACTTACCGATTTGGCCTCTTCAAACACCACACTGGCGACCTGTCCGGTTTCATTGGCGACATCGCGCACGGCGTCAATATCATTGCCGACACTGGCCGAACCCTCCGCCAGAGATTCGACGGTCTCGGCGATCTGACTGGTGGCCATCTGCTGGGCCGCCACCGAGCGGGCGATATCATCGGCGCCGGAACGCAATTCGCTTATGGTTCCCACAATGGCCGCAATAGCTAAGGTCGCGTCGCCAGCGTCGCTTTGGATCTGCTGAACCTTGGCGGTGATTTCACGCGTTGCCTTCTCTGTTTGCTGCGACAGGGTTTTAACCTCAGAGGCCACCACGGCGAAGCCTGCGCCGTGCTCCCCTGCCCGCGCCGCTTCAATGGTTGCGTTGAGCGCCAGGAGGTTGGTTTGCTGAGCAATCGAAGTGATCATATCCACCACCGCGCTGATCTCGTCAGCGCTGCGGCTGAGACGGGTCATCATGGCGGAGGTTGATTCGGCTTCAGCCGAGGCGCGTGCCGAAACCTCGGTCGAAATCTGCGTCGACCCGGCGATTTCGTTGGCAGTTTGCGACAGCTCCATCACCGTGGCGGCCACCTTTTGCGCGCTCTCAGACGTAGAGACCGCGACCGAAGCCACCTTGCCGGCGCTTTCAGACGCCGCGAAGGCCGACTGGCTCATCTGATCCGACGAGATGATCATCGCCTTGGATGAATTTGTCAGCCCTTCCAGAAGGGTCGAGACTTGAGCTTCCAGCTTGACACCGAGCTCCTGCAAGGCAAGCTCGCGTTCGCGGGCTATATGTTCAGCGTGATGTGAGGCATCTTCTTCCAGGCCAATCATTTTCTGACCATTGGCGCGCAACACATCGAGGGCACTGGCCAGACGGCCGATTTCGTCCGAACGATGAGCGCCTTCGGCCGGCATATCGTACTTACGATCCGCCAAGCGCACCGTATAGTGGCTCAGGCGGTCGATAACCGAAAACACTTCCCGATCAAAATAGATAGCGGCCCCCAGGCCAGCAAGCCCAACAATGATCGCTGTCATGATGGCCAGCGAAGTGAACCCTGCCTCCAACTGGCGGATCTGTTCGATGTAATCGCCTGCCCCCTGGCTTTGCGCCTGAACCAACAGACCACTGACAGCGTTCGTATGCTGCAACACCACAAAGGTCGCCATGCCAAGCCCGGCAAAGAAGAGCGCCAGAAGGGCGCGGATACGGATCTTGATTGGGGGAAGACGCACGGCTGATTCCTAACTTGTTGCTCAAGAGGAACTTCTTCCAGGCATCGTTAAATTGTGGTGAAGATATGACTTCCCCGACACTTAAAAGACATGCAAAAATATTTCGCCAACCAGGAGAATTAACCCCTTATTAACCCAACTCCTTACATAACAGCGTTGTCTTTGCTTTACTTAAGACACCCACCATCACAAAACTTTAAAGCCCGAAAGCGCAATTTCGGGCTTTTTTTCGCCCCGCGCCCAGGCAAACGCATTTATTTTGGATAGTTGTGCAAAACTTGGCGATTGGGCTTGCCATGAGGTTCAAACCCTTGCTATAGGGCGCGCCTTGCCAAGCTAATCGTTCCCCGATAGCTCAGTTGGTAGAGCAGTCGACTGTTAATCGACTTGTCACAGGTTCGAGTCCTGTTCGGGGAGCCAGCTTGGCATGTATCCACGTCCCATGACGTTGAAAAATTCCTTAAAATCTGGCACTTTAGCGGCCTAACTGTCCCGCGGCGGTTCTGCGCGTCCCATCGTATCCCACGTTATTGGGGGGCACTTTGGGGGTCAGATTTGAAAGTGGGACTCAACGCCAAAAAGTGACCCCCATGGCCCTCTCGGATACGGCTATTCGCAACGCTAAGCCTCAGACGAAACAATATAAATTGTTTGATGGCGGCGGACTGTTCCTCATCGTCCACCCGACAGGTGGCAAGCTCTGGCGCCTGAAATACCGATTTGGCGGTAAGGACCTTCAGCTTTCGATCGGGACCTATCCAGAGACCAATTTAAAGGAGGCGCGCGAACGGCGGGAAGATGCGCGTCGGACCATGGACGCTGGCGCCGACCTGAGCGTCGAAAGAAAGAAGGTCGCAGCCGCCGCTATGTTGGCCGCAGGCAGCACGTTCAGCGTCATTGCCGAGGAATATCTGGCCAAACGAAAGGCCGACGGCCTGGTCGACCATACGATCATCAAGAACAAACGCTTTATAACCCTCATCGAGGGTGATATCGGGCGCCTGCCCATCACCGAAATCGAACCGTTTCAGTTGCTTCAGGCGTTGAAGAAGATCGAGCGACAAGGTCTCCATGAGACGGCGAAGCGTAGGCGTCGATCCGGCCTTGCTTGTCTACGCAGGTCGGAAAATACAATTGGAAATCCGACCACCTCTGGACGGAACACCTGAGCTTTCGCGCATGAGAGCAAAATATAAACTATGGATCGCCAATGACGAACAACTTGCCAAATTTGGCCTGAATATCGGAAACTCCTCCCGGCCGGGGTGGCGCCCAACGGTCGATCACTATGTCGGCTTCAATTTCAAGAATGTATACTCTGAGGTCGTCTATTAGAAGTATTCATCAACTCCACTCGGGCGCTCGTGTCATGCATCGCACCACTACTTCCCCTCACGGTTGGCCGAAGTGGCTCAGGTCAGCGGCAAAACTCCATGCCAGCATTTTAAGAAAAAGCATGAGATGCCCCCAGTCATTATATTAGGCACCTCCGCCTTCAAAAAGCACATTCCATGCTGAAAGGCGCGCCCTCGGCTTCTGTGGTCTCAATCGCACTTCATTGTGGATTTAGCAGTTTTGGCCATTTTGCCCGCGCATACTGGCAAAAATTCGGGGAACTCCCTTAGGACACACTGAAACGAAGAAAATAAACCGAACTCCCGATAGAAGCTCTACACTTCTGCCGGCATGTTGCATCTCAGCATGGCGTCCATGCAACCAGCCCATTTCTACGACTACAGCCACCGCCGCCAAAGTGTAGATTTCCATACCCATCGCTGGGCGAAAGCGGTAAGGAGTTGCACTAAAGACCTGACCGGGAAGATTTCGTATGGCGACGCGTATATTTGGCTTGCTGCAAGGCCTCGTCCGTGCCGTGGCCCGCGACAAGCTGTTGCTCATCTTGTTGGCTGCCTTTGGTGTTTTAGTGTTCGTGATCCCGTCAGGTATGGCCTCTGTTCCATCGCTCATCGACTGGCCCACCATGGCGGCCTTGTGCGGTCTGCTGATCCTGACCAAGGCACTGGATATGTCCGGGGCGCTGCAATGGCTCGCGGAGGTCGTCGCGAAGCGCATGCCTGATCAGCGGCGCCTTGCACTTGCGCTCGTCCTTATGACTTGCCTACTATCGATGGTGCTCACCAACGACGTTGCGTTATTCGTCGTCGTTCCCGTCACCTTGGCGCTGGCAAAATCGACCGGGATGCCTGCAACTCGTCTCATCATGTTCGAAGCTCTGGCCGTCAATGCGGGCTCGGCGCTTACCCCGATCGGGAATCCGCAAAACCTCTACCTTTGGCAAATTTCCAACGTGTCCTTTGCAGATTTCATAATCCATATGCTGCCGCTGGTATTCATCCTGATCATCGTTCTACTGGGGCTTACAGCCCTTACTTTCAAAGGGTCCCCGATTGCCATCACAAGTTCGCCAGAGGAACGTCTATCGCCTATTGAGCGTGACTTGTGCGCTGCAGCGCTCACCCTGTTCTTGCCTTTCCTGATAGCCACCAATTTCGGTCAGGCCTTATGGGCGGTGGCGGCGATGACCGTTCTGTTCCTATGGTTTCGGCGCGCCGTGCTTGTGAGTTTGGACTGGGGATTGCTGGTGACCTTTCTGCTGATGTTCATCGACCTCGGCCTGGTGACAAAGTTGCCAACGGTTGCGAGCACTTTGCGATCCTGGCACCTTGATATCGCGTCTCACTTGTATTGGGCAGCCCTAGGCGCTTCGCAGATTATCAGCAATGTACCCGCGACGATTGCGCTGATGAGCTACGCCCACGACTGGCGCGCCCTGGCCTACGGGGCAAATATCGGCGGGTTTGGCATATTCATTGGGTCTCTGGCAAATCTCATCGCCCTCAGAATGGCCGGCGATCGAAAGGCCTGGCTGACCTTTCACGTCTATAGTCTACCTTTTTTAGGCCTTGGTGCGGGCGTCGGATATCTGATCCTGTTCTGGCCTGGCGCCTAGACTAGTCCAGCTACATGAATTACCCTCCTGGTAATCCAAGTTTTCGTCCGCGGTCCCCTTCGGCGGATGGCCGCTATCACATCGTCGCCGACAGAAAGGCCTCCATCTCCTGTGCGCTGCCTTGCCAGTCGATGCCAGCCTCAAGCAGCCAGCCATCGTTGTAATAGGTGTCGGCATACCGATCGCCGCTGTCGCACAGCAAGGTCACGATGCTGCCTTTCTTTCCGGCTTCGTGCATCTCTCGCGCCAGTTCCGCACAGGCCCAGATGTTCGTCCCCGTCGAGCCGCCGACATTTCGCCCAAGCCGCCGTGAGAGAGCTCGCATCCCGCCGATGCTCTGGTGGTCTTCAACTACGACCATACGATCGACAAGTTCGGCGATGAAGCTCGGTTCAACCCGCGGCCGGCCAATGCCTTCGATGCGCGAAGAACAGCCCAGTGCAAGACTGCGCACGCGCCGGTCACGATGATACTGGTGAAAAACCGAATGCACCGGATCAGCCACGCATAGCCGTGTATTACGGCGATTATAGCGGACAAAGCGGCCGAGCGTGGCGGACGTACCGCCGGTGCCCGCACCACAGACGATCCACTCAGGCGTTGGATATTCTTCTTCCGCCATCTGGTTGAAGATGCTCTCGGCGATATTGTTGTTGCCCCGCCAATCGGTCGCCCGCTCTGCGTTGGTGAACTGATCAAGATAGTGGCCGCCCGTTTCCTCAGCCAGGCGCTGCGCAACGTCATAGACCGTGCGCGGATCATCGACCTTGTGGATCTCGCCGCCATGAAAGCGAATCGCGTCCAGCTTGGGCTGAGCCGTCGCACTGGGAACCACGGCCACAAAGCGTAGCCCCAGCATGCGGGCGAAATAGGCCTCGCTGACCGCGGTCGATCCAGAAGAGGCTTCGATGAGGCAGGTATCCGGTCCGATCCAGTTGTTGCACAGGGCGTACAGGAATAGCGAGCGTGCAAGCCGATGTTTCAGGCTGCCCGTTGGGTGAGAGCTTTCGTCCTTGAGGTATAGCGTGATGCCGTCATAGCGTGGCAGCGGTACGCGAACCAGATGGGTGTCCGCAGAACGGTTGAAATCCGCCTCGATACGGCGAACGGCTTCGGTTTGCCAGGTGCGCAGGGACCTCATGCTGCTAACCCATGCCGTACCAGCATCGCCACAGGATCCGGGTCACGGCCGCTAAACGCCCGGAAACTTTCGGCGACCGGGCGTGACGCGCCACGCGACAGAACCTCCCTACGGAACGCATCCCCCGTTGCGCGATCGACCACGCCCGCTTCGGCAAATTTGCGGAAGGCGTCCGCCGCCAGCACCTCGGCCCACAGATAGCTGTAATAGCCGGCCGCGTAGCCGCCAGAAAAAATGTGATTGAAGCTGTGCGGGAACCGGTGCCACTCCGGATAGGAAACGACGGCCACCTCATCGCGAACCCGCTTCAGCACAACCATCGGATCGCGGCCCCATATGCCCAGATGCAGGATAAGGTCGAACATCGCGAATTCCACCTGGCGAAGAATTCCAAGCCCCGATTGGAAATGCCGCGCCGCCACCATCTTGTCAAAAAGCGCGTCCGGCAGGGCCTCGCCTGTCAGATTGTGCGCCGACATCTGCTTCAGGGTCGTGCGATCCCAGGCGAAGTCCTCCATCATCTGGCTCGGCAGTTCGACGGCATCCCACTCGAAACCGTTGACCCCGCCAATCGAGGGGCGATCGATTTCCGTGAACAACAAATGCAGACCGTGACCGGTTTCGTGCAGGAAGGTCACCACGTCGTCGTGGGACAGCAGCGACACCCCATTCTCGTCCTTGGGCGCGAAATTGCACGAGAGATAAGCCACCGGCAAACTCTCGGCATCGCCGTCACGCAGACGCGGCCGGGCTTCGGCCATCCAGGCGCCGCCGCGCTTGCCCGTGCGGGCATGCAGGTCGAGATAGACGCCGGCGAACACACGCCCCTGGTCGTCGGCGACATCGAAATATCGCGCATCCTCGTGCCACAGGGCCACATCTACGCGCGGCTGCAGCCGCACCCCGTAGAGGCGCAACAACAATTGCTGCCACCCCTCCATGACACGGTCGACCGGAAAATAGGCCCGGATCTCTTCTTCCTGAACCGCGTAGCGCTCCGCACGCAGACGCTCGGACACAAATCCGCGATCCCAGGCCTCCAGTGTTTCCAAACCCAACGTCCGGCCGTGGGCCTCCAGGGCCGCCAGATCCTTCTCAGCCGAGGGACGCGCCCTCACGGCAAGGTCGCGCAGAAAACGAAGAACCTCGGCACCGTCAGGGGCCATCTTCGTCGCCAGCGACAGGTCGACCGCGCTTGGCATGCCCAGCAATTCTGCGCGCTCCTGGCGCAGGGCCAGGATTTGGGCGATACGTTCAGAATTGTCGAAGCGGCCCGCATCAGGACCAGCATCTGAGGCCCGGGTGCCATAGGCCCTGTAGACACGTTCGCGCAGGTCCCGGTTCTCGGCAAAGGTCAAAACGGCGATGACGCTTGGGGCCTGCAGCGTAACGACCCAGCCTTTGAGGCCCCGTGCGGCCGCTGCGGCGGCAAACATCGCCATCGCCCCCTCCGGAATACCGGCGAGGTGCGCCGCGTCCTCGATAGGCTCAAACCAGGCGTCCGTCGCGTCCAGCACGGCGCTGGAAAACGCCGTCGACAGTTTCGACAACTCAAGCGATACCGCAGCAAAGCGCGAACGCGCCTCATCGGCCAGCGCCACGCCGGATAGCGTGAAATTACGAATCTCGTGCTCGACGGCGACACGATCAGCCGCCGGACATTTCGCGAAATCTGCGGATGTGCTCAAATCGACGAGTAAGCTATAGAGCTCTGGCATCTGGCGCACGGCGGTTATGACTTCGACCATGCGCGCCTCGCCCATGGCATAAGCCTTCCGCAACTCCGGCGTATCGGCGACGCTGTGAAGGTGGCTGACACCGGACCACAACGCACTCACGGCGACATCGGCGCGCTCCAAAGGCAGCCAGACCTCTTCAAAGGTTGTGGGGCGCGTCTCGATCAGGTCGCGAACGACGGCCTGATAGGCTGCCAGCCCCTCATCAAGGGCGGCGCCGATCGCCTCCGGCGTAAGGTCTGCGAAATGTGGAAGATGCAGGGGATCCAGCAAGCTGTTCATAGTCATTCTTTCTGTGCCGAGACGGCTGTCTCAGGCGTTTATCTTCAGGACGGCATCGACCTCTACAGCCACACCCAGAGGGAGGGCCGCTGCCGAAACGGCGCTACGGGTATGTCGCCCCTTTTCGCCAAAAGCCGCCACCATCAGTTCGGAGGCGCCATTGGCAATCTTGGGCTGATCGGTAAAATCGACCGTCGAATTGACGAATACAGTGAGTTTCATCACACGGCAAACCCTCTCAAGGTCACCCAACGCGGCTTGCGCCTGCGCTCCGACCTCCGCCGCGACAACACACACACGCCTGGCGTTGTTTTGACATCAGCTTTAGTCCTTTGAGAGTAATCCATGCGTTTGCTTTTTTTGGGCCTCATTAGAGTCTAACGAACCAGCCCTGTACAGTCCTCAAACCGAAAGCGAAGGCCTTTTGATTAAACTGTGCGGGAGCTGATCAAGCGGCCCGATCCCCATCTCCATGCGCATAATGCCAGCGCTGTTGAACAGCAGATTGACACCAGAACAGCCCGTTATCAGTTCCTTGGCGAAGGCCGCGACATTGTGGGGATCGTCAATATCGAGTCTCAGGGCATGTACGCGCACTCGATCGCCGCCCCCCTGGAGGAATTAAAAGCGGCGGCCAGCAATAGTGACAGCGCCGCCGAGGTCGTAAATCAATGGTTGAGTACCTGACTTTGGCACGTACCCACGCCCATTGACGATGTGCCCACCAAATAGCCAGTCGCTTAACAGCTTCGCATTTGCGCAGGGCCAAGGGATTCAAGGGTTACCCCCCCTTATGGGCATTCGAGCTACGCCGACATTGGAGCCCCCAACTGGGGCCAAGACCGACACAACTCAGGCTATCAGTCCTTGAAGAGCAAGGGAGCCATTTCACGCAGACTCCGCCGCCAGGTGAGGAATTCGTGTGCCGTATTCGGCGACACATAAAAAACACTGTTAAAGCCAGACTTTTTCAAAGCTTCCGCATTTGCGCGCGGATCCTGGCGAGGTCCGCCCGGAGGGCCGCCGCGTCCGCCTTCAAGTTCGCGGCTGCCAAAACTGACAAACGCCAGCTTTACCTTGTCCCGGAAACCCGGCGTCTTGTCGACGTCTTCGACGGATAGTGTTCCACCGCTCAGAAGGCCGATATAGGCAAACTTATCGACGTTTGCGAGCGTGACCAATTTGGTTTCGAAGCCGCCCATTGAAAGGCCTGCCATGGCTCGGTGCGGCTGGTCGGCAAGTGTGCGGAAATGGCCATCAATATAGGGGATCAGTTCGTTGACGAGAACCGTCTGGAACGGCTTGATGTCGAAGCTTGCCAAACCGCCGGGACGGACCTCGTTCGTCATGCCATATGTCATCACAATGATGAACGGACGCACCTTACCGTCAGCGATCAGATTATCCATGATGAGGTTGGCGTGGCCCTGATTGGACCAGGCGGTTTCGTCCTCCCCCCAGCCATGCTGGAGATAAAGCACCGGATATCGCATGCCTTGATTTTTATCGTATCCTGGCGGCGTGTAGACAAAGGCGCGTCGCTGCGCGCTTGTGCTGAGAGAGGCAAAAAGAACCTGTTGCACATTACCATGGGGAACGTCCTTGAGCGCATAGAAGTCCGCGTCATGCGCCGGAATTTCTATGCCGCTTTCCCATCGTGTCGAGCCATAGAAATTCAAAGCCCCCGGGTCATTGAAGGTCCCGCCGTCGACCGTCAGGTGATAATAATGAAAGCCCTCGTCCATCGGGCCTTCCGTTGTGCCGCTCCATGTGCCGTCTGAGGCCTTGGTGAGGGTTGTACCGCCACGACCACCCAAACCGAGGCTCACCTTAACATTTTGAGCGTCCGGCGCGACGATGTGAAAACGGGCATATCCCTGCGAATTGACCTGAGGGTATTGCTGACCCGGCTGATTCACAGAAGACGGCTTAAAGTCCTCCGTTATCGCCGCAGGTCCGGTTTGTGGCGGCGTAGCTGTCTGCGCGGACACGGGGCCAACGATGAAGACAGCCATCAAGGCTGTGGCTATAGACCGGTTCATTTGACATCTCCCTAAGTTATATCGCCGTTTGTTTTCTCTCGGCGTTTATATTACTCAGACTATTACAAAGATCCGCGATCTCTGCAATAGCGCTGATGTGTCAGCAAGGACAAGGGAACCGGCTACAGGCGCTCCTAGTTCGCTGCTTTGCGTATATGCGCAACGAAGCCGCCGCGTGCGCGCATGGTCAGCCTGATAAGCTGATCAGATGCGACCGGTCCCTCCAAAGGCTTATAAGAATCTGGCTTATCCGGATCATCGGCAAGTTCAACCATATGCCACGTCCCCTTTTTCAGGAAAGCCAGGCTTAGCTCCATGTCACGCGCCTCGCCATTATTGATGGCCGCGATGAACCAGTCGCTACCACTGCGTCTGGCCATGATAGCGACCTTACCCGGTTCGCTGCCAGGCAGGACGATCGTCTCATCCCACGTGGCGGGCACAGCCTTTAACAGGTCAAGCCCAGGGTTTGACAGATAGGCCTGCGGGTGCCCGCCCATTGACAGATAAGGCGATGTAAACATGACCATCTGGGCCAGTTCGTGGCCCCAGCTATTGCCCTGCAGTTCCTTGGTTTCAAAAACGGTCGGCGTGTAATCCCCGGGGCCTACCACATAGCGGGTGAACGGCAGGATCGTGTCGTGGTCGGCCGTAAGTTTGCGCTGATAGCGCGTAATATGCCACTCATGGCCGCGCACCCCCTCGCGTGTCAGAACATTCGGCCATGTCCGCTCCGTGCCTGTCGGCTTGGAGGCTCCATGAAAATCAACCATCAAATGCTCGGCCGCGGCATCCTTTGCCGTGTCTCTATACCAGTTGGACCATTCACGACTGGCAGGTGCCGGAAAATCAACCTTGACCCCCACCACGCCAATGTCGGCAAAGCGCTTGAACAAGGCTTGCCGGGTCGCCGGGGTCGATACGTCATGACTATGAACCCAAACCCAGATGCCAACGCCCTGCTGACGGGCATACTGGACCGTATCGGTCAGGGATGGCCACGGCGCGGCCCATTTGGCCCAGCCGTCATCGATCAGGTAGTAATCAAAACCAAGCTTGTGCGTCCAGTCGACCCATTGATGCTGATCCGTTTCGAGAGGATCACCAATCGCCAGCCATTGCCACGATGAACGCCCCGGACGAATCCATTTGGCCTCCGCCAACTCCGCCGACGGGGGAGGATTGAGGTTTTGCACAAGAGTTGAATTGACCAGCCCTGTCAGGTCGCGGGCAATAATCGTCACGCGCCAGGGCTGGATCACCGCCTGGTCTGTTGACCAGCCATTGGGATCAGCATAGAGGCGCGTCGCCAGCGTACCCTCTTTGGTCAAATGGATAGAACTGTCGCCATAGTCGACCACCGCCGCTTCGCTCAAGGTTACCCATAATCCGCTGACCTTGGCCGTTAATGGCAGACCGTAGGCTTTGTCGCCAAGCTTGGTTAAGGTCGTTTCTGCATAGGTATTTTCATATTCGGGTCCAAATTCTGTTGCCCAGATCTTGGGATCAGGTTCAGCCAGGTTCCAGCCGGATCCATTGGCTTCAACCTTTCGACCGGCAAGGGCCGGCAATCTCAGCCGCACGGCCACGCCATCGTTAGCGACATGGACATCCGCCTCAAACGCCACTCCGTTGGACGACAGAAAAAGCTTCGCCGTATTGGCATGGTTATCGGCCCAGGCCTTGCCGCCATGGAAGGGGTAACGCTCCGCCACCTTCCCGCGTTGCGTTTTCTTGATGGATACGCCAGCCCCAAGATCAATCCCGTTCGTACGCATACCCAGTGGGGATGGATTGAGGACGGACTTGCCGTCCATCGACACACGATAGGCCAAGACCCCGCCTTCGTCGCTAATAACCGCTGTGACTTTTCCATCCGGACTCAGAACGCCGACGGGTCGGGCCTGCACGGCCGAAACCGCAAGGAGCAAGATTACAAGTCCCCCTATCACGGAGGCTACATCTTTTATTTGAATCCTGATCACTGACTTTGCGCCTTATAATGCCCTGCTTAGGCTCAATTGTAGGACATTTCCACAACCATAAACAGAACTAATTTTCACCGCTGTCGCGTTTAAGAGATCCACCTGGCATTGCCATACTGAACTGGGTCTTCTCAAACACCCTGAGCTTGTATGTCCATCTCATCCGTCGGGCTGAAACCTTAGGCGAATTAAAGCCTCCATAAAAATCACACAGCAGATGACCCTCGCCCTTTTTATAATCGCCCAGGGACTGGCCTATATTTTCCTTACCGCCCACGAGCGCATGTTGAACGCGTTATTTCAATGCGAGTCCTGCCATGCCCCGCGCAACTACCTTACGGAATACAGACTATCGCAGCGATCGACGCGAGCCCGTCGTCTTCGAGACCATCGTCATTGTTTTGGCCCTCATCATGATCATTTCCGGCTTTTCCCTCTATGTTGGCAGGGCTTTTGCAGCACCCGGAGACACACAGGCCCATACGATCCGGACCGAGACACCCGCGCCCATAACCGCTAGACCTTTCAGCCTTGCAGAGACCTAAGATCATGTCCTCCGCCTATGCCATACGCACAAGCTCTTCCACGCCCTATGCTTTGATGGCCTTCTTTGCAATTGTCATCGTGGCGATCCTGGCTGCGACAGCCATGGTGCAGCTGAAAGCCGCCGAGGCGCTACAGGCAGAAGCCGCTGATCGCTATGTACCGGTGGATGAAGATGTACCTGTCACAGACGCGGTGGTGGAAACGCAAACCAAGATTTGACAGTTCGCGTTCAAGCAAGGCAGACGGACTAAAAAACCAGGGTTGTCTGCATACCGCCGCCAGGCAGTTTCCACGCGACGCGCCACCCCTCTCCCACCCGGCTTATGGCGTCCTCATTATCTGCCGGCAGAACGTCGGTGAAATCGCGTTTTATCTGTTTTTCACCGACCACCAATGTCAGGCTGTTGGGCGTCTCGGTTTTCAATGGAGGCTCGATTTGCGTTGTCGCGTTGTAATATCCCCGATCATCGCTGGTGGTGCGCCAGATGTCGCCGTTCAGAATCACCTCGACCGCGGCAGAAGGCGCTACACGTCCGCTGATTGCAAGGGCGCCTGCCGCATCATAATCCAGCACCGCCACCTCTGTATCATCGTTGAACAGGGCCAGGCTTGGAGAACCCGCCCGCATCAATACGGCCTTATGCGGCGCCAGCGGCGGAATGAACAGGCGTCCTTCGGCGTACATCAGCCGGCCACCATCTTCGGTCGAGAGGTCGTAAAGGCCGCCTTGCGGTCCGGCCGGCAGTTCGGCGCGGAACCGCCCCTTGGAGTCCGAAGTGACACCAATGGCGCGATTGCCGCCATAGCCGAAGCGCACGCGGGCATCGGGAATCGTCTGACCGGTGACCACGAACACGTTGGAACCGGCCTGAGCCACCTCAATGATCTGCGGGGCGCGCGAATAGCCGGCGGCGCGCATGGCGTCGGGCGCTTCGGGCAAGGCCGGCTTGCCGTTGCAGCCCCCAAGCGTCGTCAACGCCACCATAGCGGTCAGCGACAAAAGGCGGCGCAAATCAGTTACGTGTCTCATGGTCGATATCTTTTTCACGCCCTAGACCTAACCGCTTTTCACGAGCGCGAATAGAGGGTTAGATATGTCATGACGCAGGTTTATAAGATTAAAGTGAGTCGCGCTCCCTAACCGAGATTGAAGCCAACATGCCCCTGACCAAAAACGAAATCCGTTCCGTCTGTGTGTTTTGCGGATCGGCCTTCGGCAAAGACCCGGCCTATAAACAGGCGGCCCACGATCTTGGGCAAATTCTGGCAGGCGCCGCCATGCGCCTGGTTTATGGCGGCGGCGGCGTGGGGCTTATGGGCGAAACCGCCCGCAGCGTGCACGAGTCAGGCGGCAAGGTGCTGGGTATCATGCCCAAATTCCTGCAGAACCGTGAAGCCATTGTCGATGGAGTCGACACGCGCATCGTGTCGAATATGCACGAACGCAAGATGATGATGTTCGAGGAATCGGATGCTTTCGTCGTCATGCCCGGCGGCGTCGGCACGCTTGAAGAGGTCATCGAACTGATGTCATGGCGTCGTCTCGATTTACATAAGAAGCCGGTCATCTTTCTCAATATCAATCACTATTGGGAGCCTTTCTTTGCGCTGATACGTCATACCGAAGCGGAGGCCTTCACCCCTGCTGTTTTCCTCGACACCTTTTTCAGCGTGGATACGGTCGAAGAGGTTCTGCCTGCCATAGCCCGCGCTGGCCTGCACACGGTGGATATCGATACCCGGCGTAGGGTCTGACATGACACGATCTCACAAGGCTTCGGAACGGCACTATATCTCACGCATCGGCTGGCTAAGAGCCGCAGTTCTCGGCGCCAATGACGGGATTATCTCGACCGCCAGCCTGATTGTCGGGATCGCCGCCAGCCCCGCGGACAAGAGCGCCATCCTGTTGACAGGCGTAGCGGCTCTTGTGGCGGGCTCGCTGTCGATGGCGGCGGGCGAATATGTCTCCGTCAGCTCGCAGGCCGATACCGAAGCTGCCGATATCGCCCGCGAAACTCAGGAATTGCAAGACTTCCCAGAAGCCGAGATCGAGGAATTGACGCAGATCTATGTTGGCCGGGGTCTCGAAGCGCAGCTCGCCCGTCAGGTGGCTGAGCAGTTGATGAAGACAGACGCCCTGAAAGCCCACGCCCGCGACGAACTGGGCTTCTCCGAACACACCGAGGCCAAGCCCATTCAGGCGGCCCTGACTTCGGCCATCACCTTCGCCTCGGGCGCCATCCTGCCGCTGCTGGCCATGTGGCTTAGCCCACGCCCGCTCATCGTGGGGATCGTCGCGGCCTGCGCCATTGTCTTCCTCGGCCTTTTGGGCGCTTTGGGCGCTGTGGCTGGCGGGTCGAACATGGGTAAGGCTGTTTTCCGCGTTACCTTCTGGGGCGCGATCGCTTTGGGTGTGACCGCCGGTATCGGCAAACTGTTCGGTGCCGTGATCTAGCCCTTCAAGCGTTGCGCGATCTTGTCACGGCCGATCAGGAAGCTCAGCGCCCCCATATCCGGACCGTGGTCCATCCCGGTCAGGGCCTGGCGCAGCGGCATGAACAGGGCCTTGCCCTTGGCGCCGGTGGCTTCCTTGATGGCGCCCGACCAGGCGGACCAGCTCTCGCGGCCATAATCGGCCGGCAGAAGGTCCAGCGCCTTGGCGGCAAAGGCAGCGTCTTCGATCTTCGGCGTGATGTCCCCACCGACGATCTGGGCCCACTCGGTCACCTCGTTGAACTTGTGCAGGTTCATGCGGATGGTGTCCCAGAAGAGTTCTCCGAGATCGGCGTTGAGGGCTTCGAGACGCGGCTTGGCCTCGGCATAGCTCATGGCCTGCAACACGCCAGCATTGAGGCGCATCAGGTCATCAAAATCATAACGCGCCGGCGCACGCCCCATCTTGCCGAAATCCTGACCTTCGGCCAGCGCGGCCAGAGACGGCGCGGCTTCCAGTGCATCGGAGGTGCCGATCTTGGCGAGGTGTGAGGTGATGGCCAGAGGTTCGATGCCGTCTTCGCGCATTTGCGAAATCGACATGGAGCCCAGGCGCTTGGAAAGCCCCTCGCCATCGGCACCGACCAGCAGCGGCATGTGGGCGAAAATAGGCAGCGGCGCGTTGCCGAAGAAGGCGGAAAGCGCTTCAAAAATTTCGATCTGCGTGCCGGTATTGGCGACGTGATCCTCGCCGCGAATGACGTGGCTGATCTTCATGTCGATATCATCCACCACCGATGGCAGGGTGTAGAGGAAGGCACCGTCTTCGCGGATCAGCACAGGGTCGGACATCGAGGTGGTGTCGACTTCGCAATGCCCGCGCACCAGATCTTCCCAGGCGACGCGTTTGCCTTCCAGCTTGAAGCGCCAGTGCGGCTTGCGCCCCTCGGCTTCAAAGGCGGCGATCTCTTCGGCGGTCAGGGTGAGCGCCGCGCGGTCATAAATCGGCGGCAGGCCGCGCGACAATTGCACCTTACGGCGACGATCCAGTTCGTCAGCGGTTTCATAGCACGGATAGAGCCGGCCATCGGCCTTTAGCTGGTCAGCGCACTTTTGGTAGATGTCGAAGCGCTTGGACTGGTTATAGCGCTCATCCCAGACCAGACCCAGCCAGGTCAGGTCGGTCTCAATCAGGTCTTCATTTTCCTTGGTCGAGCGTTCCAGATCGGTGTCGTCGATACGCAGGACAAAGACGCCCTGATTCTTCTGTGCGAACAGCCAGTTAACGAGCGCGGCGCGAACATTGCCGGCGTGGATGCGGCCGGTGGGCGAAGGAGCGAAGCGAACCTTGACGGTCATGGATACGGTCTCTGATAAAAGCCTGAAATTCAAGCCCCTCCCATACGCCGCCCGATCCGCTTTGGGAAGGGGCCGAATGGAAAAGGCGCCAAGGCCCAGATATGAAAATACCGCCTGCGCCTTGACTTGGTTTCTTAGGGAAACGCTTTAACGCTCTGAATAAGAATAATAATCTTTTGTGACATCAAGCGACAATTAAGCACTTACCTTTAGGACTGACCACAAGACGCCAAAATCGCGTCCATTGCGTGTCTAGTGAAGAAGTCAGGCTTAACTCTATGCAGACGTCCTTGTGCATTTCCGATATCACCGACCGGATCGATCCGGTGCCCGTTCATTGCAATAACTCCACCCTCTACGAAGCCTTCCGTGACGATCATGACCTGATGGTGGTGGCTGTGGTCGATACTGCCGGCCAGGTCCTTGGCTTGATCGAACGCCATGCCTTCAACCTGACCATGGCTTCCGAATATGGCCGCGCCCTCTATGGCAACAAGCCGGTCACCACGGTGATGGACAAGTGCCCGCTGCTCGTCGATATCACCACGCCTTTGCGCGATTTCACCAGCAAGACCCTGACCGAACGCCCGTCCGAACTGATGCGCGGCTTTATCGCCACCTCGGATGGCCGTTATGCCGGCGTCGGCACCTCGCTATCCGTGCTCAGGGCGATCAGCGGCGATCTCCAGCAATCGCTGGGGCGTCAGCAGGAAATGACCAACGACCTGATCAGGCTGGGTGGTGAATCCCAGCGCCACCAGACCTTCCTCAACATGGTTATCCAGAATATCCCGGCCATGGTGCTGGTTAAAAACGCCTCTGACCAAAAGATCGTCCTGCTCAATAGCGTCGGCGAGGACATGCTCGGTGTCTCACACGAGACCGTCGTTGGCCAGGCCAGCGGCGACTTCATGACCGCCGAACGCGCCGCGCTTTACAACACCTATGATCAGATGGCGCTCAATAGCGATGAGGCCATCATGCTCAAGGAAGAGCATGTCACTGACGCCCATGGCCGGCAACGTATTATCCAGCTCAAGAAGACCGTCCTGCGCACGCCGTCCGGCGAGCCCGACTGCATCCTGACTCTTGGCACCGACCTGACCGAACAAAAGCAAGCCGAAGCGCGCATCGCCCATCTGGCGCACTACGACCCCCTCACAGGCCTGGCCAATCGGGCGCTGTTCAGCCGCGAAATGGAGGCCGCGCTCAGTCGCGTGCAGCGCCTTGATCGTAAAACCGCCCTTCTCTGCCTTGACCTCGATCGTTTCAAGGCGATCAACGATTCCTACGGCCATCTCACGGGTGATCAGTTGCTGACCGAGGTCGCCGAACGCCTGCGCGGATGCGTACGCAAAGGCGATGTCATCGCGCGCATGGGCGGCGATGAATTCGCCATTATTCAGGATATTGAGGTGCCCCAAGATGCCCAGCATCTGGCGGCCCGCATCGTCGAGGCGATGAAACTGCCGATCGTAATCAATGATACGGCGCTCGAAGTGGGGGCCAGCATCGGCATTGCCATGGCGCCGACGGATGGCATGGACGCCAACAATCTGTTGTCGCGCGCCGATCTGGCCATGTACCGCGTCAAGGCGGAAGGCCGTAACGGCTGGCGCTTCTATCGTCCGGAAATGGATGCGCAGTTACAAAGCCGCATCGAGATGGAACATGACCTCAGGCAAGCCTTGGCTGATAATCAGTTCCAGCTGTTTTACCAGCCTCTGCTCAATCTTGACACCCATCGCATCGTCTCCTTCGAGGCACTGTTGCGCTGGCACCATCCGTTACGGGGCATGGTATCGCCGGCCGAATTTATCCCGGTGGCCGAAGACTGCGGCCTGATCGGGCAACTGGGTGAATGGGTCCTCAATCAAGCTACCCGCACCGCCGCTTTGTGGCCAGAAGCCTGGCGCGTGGCTGTCAATATCTCGCCGCTTCAATTCCGGCACAAATCCTTGGTGGGTCTGGTAAACAGGGCGCTCAAGGTTTCGGGTCTGTCGCCCGCGCGCCTGGAACTGGAAATCACCGAAAGCGTTATTCTGGAAGACGAGACGCACAATCTCGCCATCCTGAACGCCATCCGGGCCCTGGGCGTTCGCATCGCCATGGATGACTTCGGCACCGGCTACTCATCCTTGAGTTACCTGCGCACCTTCCCGTTCGACAAGATCAAGATTGATCAGTCCTTCGTGCGCGACCTGCCACACGACAAAAACGCCCTGTCGATTGTTCGCGCCATCACCGACATGGCGCAGTCGCTCGGCGTTCTGATCACCGCCGAAGGTGTAGAGACGGAAGCACAAATGGAAGCCCTGAAAGCGCTCAATTGCGGCGAAGCCCAAGGCTACCTGATCGGTCGGCCGGCGCCGGATATCAGTGCCTATGTACAGCCGCTCGCTGTCTGCTACGGCACATAAAAAAGCGCTGGATCACGCCGGCGCTTTTTCATTTTCCATTTTCTGGCTTAGTCGTCCCGGTGGACCCGCTCGGAACGTTCGTGGCGTTCCTGAGCTTCAATCGAGAGTGTCGCCGTCGGGCGGGCCTCAAGGCGGCCGAGTCCGATCGGCTCTCCGGTCTCTTCGCAGAAGCCGTAGGAACCATCGTCGATGCGCGAAATCGCCTCGTCGATCTTGCTGATCAGCTTGCGCTGACGATCGCGCGTGCGCAGTTCGAGGGCGCGGTCGGATTCCGACGAGGCGCGATCGACCAGATCCGGATGGTTTTCCGTCTCTTTCTGCATGATGTTGACGGTTTCCTTGGCGCCTTTCAGAATTTCTTCTTTCCAGGCGTTCAGCTTGCCGCGGAAATAGGTCAGTTGGCGGGAATTCATATACTCTTCGCCATCGGTCGGGCGATAGGGCTCTGTTACTTGGATGGCAGACATAAGATTACACCCCTGATGAACGACGCTGGTCAATATGTCCTGACGCTGAACACAGCCGGACATAAGAACCCTAGACAGCAAAAACGATACCAGTCGACAGTCGCTCATCCCCGCCGGGCGCGATTGTGCGATGGCGGGCTTATAATGCGGGAATCTAAACCTGTGAAGCGGTTTTAAGTGAATGGTTCGTAAATCGCCGGAAGCGGTGCAGCGTTACATCAAACGGCGCTTGGCCAGCTCGACGCAGGCGCGGGTTTCGATCTCGTTGAGCACACCTTGCAGCCTGTCATCTTCGATGTCCTCCCGATGCTCGGCGATGCGTGACTGCAAGCGCAGCAAGGCTTCGTCATCGAGATCGCCGGAGAGCACGCTGACCTTGATATCATCAAGCGCATCGAGAATATCGTGAGAACGCTTCATCTGGCGGCGGCGGCGGCCAGTCAGCACGTCCTCCTCGCCCTGGAGCGCCAGAAGCGCATCCATGCCCATCATGCCGAAGGTCGCAGAGGTTTGCGCCGTCGCCGCCGATTTTTGCGCGCCCGTGCTACCGGAAAGCGAGAAGCCAGAACCGGGCTTTTTGGCGCCGCTGGCTGGTACGCTGACGGAAGCGCCGGTCGTCGGATTAATTCTGAACGTCATGATAGACCTACGGGGACGAAATGCCCCTCACCCTTATGCATTTTGTAAGAAATGCCGTCTAGCTTCTCTTCATCCGCGCCGATCAGAATGACCGATAGCGGAAACCGGCTTTTGCCAGTTGTAACGACACGGTCATTATTGCCGCCTACGGGTAAGCGAAGCCTTAACGCCCCGGCATAATTTTCCGCCTCGCTTCAAGTTCGCAAAATGCGCCTCACAAGTAACTGACTCTCAAGGCGAATTTAATCCACAAAGCGTGGCACGATATTCGCAGACCTATCCGGCAGTTATGGTTAACGGGTAATTTTATGCTGATCAGGAATTTGAAAGCTGCTTTTTGCGCCACGGCCCTCGCCGCCGCGATGCTGTGCGGCCATGCCGAGGCCGGCTCCCGCATCAAGGACATCGTCGATGTCGAGGGTGTCCGCACCAACCAACTCGTCGGCTATGGCATCGTGGTGGGCTTAAGCGGCACCGGCGATACGGTTCGTAACTCGCCCATGCTGAAGCAATCCATGGAAAGCATGATGGAGCGCATGGGCGTCAATGTCCGTGACGCCAGCCTTAACACCAAGAACGCCGCCGCCGTCATGGTCACCGCCGAACTGACGCCGTTTGGCGCCGCTGGCTCACGCATTGATGTCACCGTATCGGCCATGGGCGACGCCAAGAGCCTGCTGGGCGGCACCCTGCTGGTCACGCCCCTGCTCGGCGCCGACGGCGAAGCCTATGCCGTGGCGCAAGGCACCGTCCAGACCGGTTCGGTCTCGGCCGGCGGCGCGTCAGGCTCTTCGGTCACCAAGGGCGTACCGACCGCCGGGCGCATCGCTTCGGGCGGCACAATTGAGCGCGAAACGGCCTTTGACTTCAACTCCATGCCTTTCCTGCGCCTGACCCTGCACAATCCTGATTTCGCCACCGCCAAGCGCATCGCCGACACCATCGTGTCACGCTATCCCGGCACGGCCATCGCCCAGAATCCTTCGATCGTCGCCATCAAGCCGCCCGCCGGCACCTCGATGATGGACTTCATCACCATGGTCGAGCCAATGAACGTCGAGGTCGATACCCCGGCCAAGGTTATCATTGATGAAGTCAACGGCGTCATCGTCATGGGTGAGAACGTCCGCATCTCGCGCGTCGCCATCGCTCAGGGTAACCTAACCATCCGCGTCGATGAGCGCCCGGATATCAGCCAGCCGGCGCCGTTCAGCCAGGGCCAGACGGCCGCGATCCCCAACAGCAATGTCAGCATCGATGAGGAAAAGGGCAAACAACTGCTCCAGCTCGGCGGCGGATCATCACTTGCCGATCTGGTCGCCGGCCTGAATGCCCTGGGCGTCACGCCGCGCGATATGATCGCCATCCTGCAATCGATCAAGGCATCCGGCGCCCTACAAGCCGATATTGAGGTTATGTAAATGGACACCGCCGCCCTCCTCACCCTGCAAGCCGCCCAAACCCAAACGCAATCGGCCCAGCAGAACCGCATCAGCAGCGCCATGGCTGCCACGGGCGGAAAGAGTAACGCCAAGCTCGGCCTCGATTTTGAGACCATGTGCCTGACCAATTTGATGACGCCGATGTTTGAAGGCCTGAAATCTGACGGCCCGTTCGGCGGCGGCGAAGGCGAGGAAGCGATGAAATCCTTCTATATCGGCGCCATCGCCAAGGAAATGGCGCTGCGCGGCGGCGTCGGCATATCCGACATGATGCAGAAGCAACTGCTTAAAACCCAGGAAATGGGCCAGGAAATGAGCCAAAAAATGGGAGTGTCCGCCTGATGGCTCTTTCCGCCGCAAGCCCTTCTGATCGCGCCGCGCAACTGATCGCCCTGACCATCCGTCTTGGTGAACGCCTGGTGGGTGAAACCGCCTGTCTTGAAGCGCACCGCCCGCAGGATATCTACGAAGGCATTGAGGAAACGCGCAACCTGTCGAACCTCTATCGTCACGAATCGATGCGCATCAAGTCAGACCCGAGCCTGCTGAATGGCCTGACCGCCAATGAGAAGAAGGCGCTGCGCGAGGCCACCGAACTGTTTCAGGAACGCCTGCATCGCTATGAACTGGCGGTGACCGCCGCCAAGACGGTGACCGAGGGCATCATCAGCGCCGTAGCCGAAGACCTGAGCGCCCGCCGCACGCAAAACTCGCCCTATGGCGCACGCGGCCGCACGGTCGTCAGCGGCCCGCAATCGTTTAACTTCGGCAAAAAGGCCTGAAAATTACAGGCCTTAGTTGCCATTCAGGCGCTGGTCTTTGGGATTTGAATAGGCTCCCTTTTTAGGCAGGTCATCCTTACGGTCGCTTGAGGTCGGTGCGTGATTGACGCGCTTCCAATACTCATCATTGCCTGGTGTTGTCTTATACCGCAGGTCGAAGTCCTTCTTCGCCACAGCCGCCTGGAAATCTTTATCCGGCCTGGGCCCCAGCGGGGGCTGGCTGGCGAGATCCGTCATCTTGCAATCAGCAGGTATGGGCTCGCCAGCCTTTTGCGTTGCAACGCACCAGTCATGGTTTTGCAGGGATTGCGTCACCTGACCACGACCGCCCTTGAGGCCTGTGCCGTTTATACTGCCCAGCGGCAATTGCACGGTCCCGATTCGGCCGCCCTCGGGTGCCGCAGCCTGACCTGTCGGGGCCAAGCCGGAAGGCTGAACCTTCTGCAAGGCCGGCATATTGATAGAATCGACGGCGTGCAGATTGAGATCAGTCACTTGAGTCGCCGTGTCCTTTTTGGCCGCCTCGATCTCCTCCTGCGTTTTCTTTTTCACCGTCGCGCCGATGTTCGGACGAGCGGGCACATCCGCAACCGTTTTCGGTGCGGTCATGTCGAGCGGCTTCTCCTTGGGTATCTGGATGGTAATCGGCTTGACGACCTGGGGCTGAACCACGGGCTGTGGCGCGACAACAGCCGGCGCCGACTCTGACTTTTGCGGCGTTTCATCGACCTGTTGCGGCGTATCCTGCGGCTCGACCTCGCGCGGCGTCACGACCGGCTCGATAACCGGAACCGGTTCGGGTTTCGGCAGAGGCGGCACATCCCAAAGCTCGATCAGTACAGGCGCCTCATCGATCACCGCCAGATCCGTGTCCCAGACACCGAGACGCGAACTGAGCAGGGCCCATAAAAAAAGAGCATGAAGACCAAGCGCCACGACAACGGCGCCCGTTAAGCGCGTGCGTCGGCTGGTGCGGGCCGCCAATATCGCCAGCGATAACTCAAGGCCGTCGCTTATACGATGCCTTAAACGGGTAACGATGACCGACATGATAACAGCCCCCTTCATCCTGACCCTGATCAATAAATCAGGCCTTACTGTGTTCTTATGGTTGAAAATACATCAAAAACATCTGCTGACACATCCTGACAGCTTATCGTCATAGCTAAAGAACCGATATGTATTGCGGCGCAAAAACTAAATGTTGCTAAAATGTTCTTGAAGCCCTCTGGCAAATCACGGCAAAACTTCTATATAGTCCTCTTGTTCAAATTTCGGGATATGCGCGTATGGCGAAGCACTTCGATCAGGATTTCATCAAGGTTCGCGGTGCCAGAGAGCATAATCTCAAGGGCGTGGACGTTGATATCCCCCGCGGTCAACTGGTGGTGCTCACCGGCCTTTCCGGTTCAGGCAAATCGTCACTTGCGTTTGATACCATCTACGCCGAAGGCCAGAGGCGTTACGTCGAATCGCTGTCGGCCTATGCCCGTCAGTTCCTCGAACTCATGTCGAAGCCCGATGTCGACCTGATCGAAGGGCTGTCGCCGGCCATTTCGATAGAACAAAAAACGACCTCGAAGAACCCGCGCTCGACCGTCGGCACCGTCACCGAAATCCATGACTATATGCGCTTGTTGTGGGCGCGCGTCGGTATCCCCTATTCGCCAGCCACCGGTTTGCCGATCGAGAGCCAGACGATTTCGCAGATGGTCGACAAGATCATGGCCCTGCCGGAAGGTACGCGCCTGCTGCTGCTGGCGCCGTTCGTGCGCGGCCGTAAGGGTGAGTATAAAAAGGAAATCGCCGACCTTCAGCGTCAGGGTTTCCAGAGACTTAAGATTAACGGTGAATATTATCCCATTGAAGATGCACCAAAATTAGACAAAAAGTTCAAGCATGACATCGACGTCGTTATCGACCGCGTCATCGTCAAATCCGGCATCATGGCGCGCCTCGCCGACTCGCTGGAAACCGCTCTGAAACTGGCGGATGGCCTAGCGATCGCTGAATATGCCGATCTGGAAGACGGTGAAACCGAACCGAAGCGTATTATTTTCTCGGAAAAATTCGCCTGTCCTGTCTCCGGCTTTACCATCACCGAGATCGAACCGCGCCTGTTCTCCTTCAACAACCCCTACGGCGCCTGCCCGACCTGCGATGGCTTGGGCGTCAAGCTCGCCTTCGACAAGGAGATGATCGTCGCCGATCCTAAGCTCTCCCTGACCGGCGGCGCCATAGCCCCCTGGTCGAAGGGCCCGTCGCCGCTCTATGCCCAGACCCTGCAGGCGCTCAGCCTGCACTATGGCTTCAAGATGGATACACCGTGGAACAAGCTGAGCGAAGAGGTGCAGAACGTCGTCCTGCAAGGCTCAGGCGGCCAGAAGATCAAGTTCACCTACGAAGACGGCAATCGGCGCTACGACGTCACCAAGGTCTTTGAAGGCGTCATTCCCAATATGGACCGGCGTTGGCGTGAAACCGATTCGTCGTGGGTGCGGGAAGACCTGGCGCGCTATCAATCGGAAACGCCGTGCGAGGCCTGCGGTGGCGCACGCCTCAAGCCGGAAGCCCTGGCCGTCAAGATTGACGCCAAAAACATTTCGCAGATTTCCGGTTTGTCGATCCGCAAGGCACACGAATGGTTCTCCACCGTCGAAGACAAGCTGACGCCCCAATCACAGGAGATCGCTCGCAGAATCCTGAAAGAAATCAAAGACCGGCTGCGTTTTCTTAATGATGTAGGTCTGGACTACCTCAACCTGTCGCGCAATTCCGGCACGCTGTCCGGCGGCGAAAGCCAGCGCATCCGCCTGGCCTCACAGATCGGTTCTGGTCTGACGGGCGTGCTCTATGTGCTCGATGAGCCGTCGATCGGCCTGCACCAGCGCGACAATGACCGTCTGCTCGTCAGCCTCAAGGGCCTTCGCGATCTCGGCAATTCGGTGCTGGTGGTCGAGCACGACGAAGACGCGATCCTGCAAGCCGATTATGTCATCGACATGGGCCCAGCCGCCGGCGTGCATGGCGGCCAGATCATCGCACAGGGCCTGCCCGAAGAGATCAAGGCCAATCCGAACTCCCTAACCGGCCAGTACCTGACCGGCAAGAAGGAAATCCCGCTTTTCTATGGCGAAGGTCATAACGATCAGCGCCGCCCAATCAACAAGAAGAAGATGCTGAAGGTGATCGGCGCCCGCGGCAACAACCTGAAAAACGTCACCGGCGAGATCCCGGTCGGAGTCATGACCTGCATCACCGGTGTCTCAGGTGGCGGCAAGTCGACCTTCACGCTGGAAACGCTCTACAAAGCCGCCGCCCGCCGGCTCAACAATGCGTCTGCCCATCCGGCCCCGCATGACAAGATTGAAGGTCTGGAGTTTTTCGACAAGATCGTTGAGATCGACCAGTCGCCGATCGGGCGCACCCCGCGCTCCAATCCGGCCACCTATACCGGTGCCTTTGGTCCTATCCGCGACTGGTATTGCGGTCTGCCGGAATCGAAGGCGCGCGGCTATGGCCCTGGCCGCTTCTCCTTCAACGTCAAGGGCGGGCGCTGCGAAGCCTGTTCGGGCGATGGCCTGATCAAGATCGAAATGCACTTCCTGCCCGATGTCTACGTCACCTGTGATGTCTGCAAGGGCAAGCGTTACAACCGCGAAACCCTCGATATTTCGTTCAAAGGCCACTCCATCGCCGACGTGCTGGACATGACGGTCGAGGAAGGCGCCGAGGTCTTCAAGGCCGTGCCCACCATCCGCGACAAGCTGGAAACCCTCAAGCGCGTTGGTCTCGGTTATATCAAGATCGGCCAGCAGGCGACCACGCTGTCCGGCGGCGAGGCCCAGCGCGTCAAGTTATCGAAAGAGCTTTCCAAGCGCGCCACCGGCAAGACGTTGTATATTCTTGATGAACCTACCACCGGCCTGCACTTCGAGGATACGCGCAAACTGCTGGAAGTGCTGCATGAACTGACCGATCACGGCAACACAGTCGTGGTCATCGAGCACAATCTCGACGTCATCAAGACGGCTGACTGGCTGCTCGATTTCGGCCCGGAAGGCGGCGATGGCGGCGGTGAGATCGTGGCCTTCGGTACGCCGGAAGACGTGGCGAAAAACAGTAAGAGCTGGACTGGCAAGTATCTCAAGGAGATGCTGGCCAAACACAAACAGCGGCATCTCGAACCGGTGCAATAACTGTTTTTTCGCCTTACAAGCGAAGCGCGCTTAACCTCCGTTAACCAATTTTCGTCAGGATCGCGACATGAAGATGAGTCGCGCCCATAGAATCGTTGCGGTCAGCCTGCTGGCCCTATCCCTTGTCGCCTGCTCGGGCAAAAAGGCGGATGAACACGCGCCTGACGCAACGGAGCATGGCTCTGCTGAGCACGGCGCGGCTGCGGCCGGTCACGGCTCCGAAACGGGCGCCGTGCAGCACTGGACCTACAGTGGCAACGAAGGGCCGGCCCACTGGGCTCAGATGGGCGGCCCTAATGCGGTGTGTAGCGCCGGTCAGCGCCAGTCCCCTGTCGATATCTCTGGCAACACGCGCAATATGTCATCGCACATGGTCATGGCCTATCACGCCTCGACCGCCACGATACAAAACAACGGCCATACAATCGTCGTAACGCCGAAAGACGGCGGCGGCGTTGAGATTGATGGCAATCTTTTTACGCTCAAGCAATTCCACTTCCATTCGCCGAGCGAACACGCCATCAATGGCCACGCCACCGCGCTGGAAGCCCACTTTGTCCACCAAGATGCCAAGGGCCATTACCTCGTGATCTCCGTCATGTCGGACATTGGTGCTGCAGACCCCATGCTGGCCTCCTTGTGGACCTACCTGCCGTCCGATCCGGGCCAGCCAGTTCCCTTGCCGGATCTTCTGATCAACGCGCAGGATCTGATGCCGGGGACCGAGGACTTCTATGTCTATTCAGGCTCACTGACGACGCCGCCCTGCACGGAAGAGGTGACGTGGATGGTCTTTTCTTCGCCATTGACCGTCAGCGCTGAACAGGCCGACGCCTTTCAACGCCTTATCGGCCCGAACGCCCGCCCCTTGCAGCCGGCGCATGGACGCGACTTCCTGCATATGGCGGGCAGTTAACGCGCCGCTTCCTGATCCGGTAGAAGCGCCACCTTGCCGCGCAGGATCTTGTAGGCCGCCACCGGCGCGCCAAACTGTATGGCCGAGGTCAGCGGCGCGACAATCGCATAGCTCAGGACAAAGTAGATCAGAGAGGCCGGTGACAGGAAACTGGTCAGGGTGGTCGGGTCGGGCGGCACCATATCGCCGGTAACCTTGAGGCCGAGGCTCAAGACCTGCACCGCCTCGATGATCTTGTCACACAGAAACTGCACCACCAGCGCCAGGGCCATGGCGGCCGCATAGCCAGTGAACAATGACCAGAAGCGGTCCTGCGTCATGCTAAAACTACCGAACAGGTTGATACGCTGGCTTTCGAAGCTTTGCGGATTGTTAAGCGACAGGCGCAAGGATAGCCAGACAAAGGTGCCGAGCGCCAGAATACTGCTCAAGGACTGCGCCGCCGCCGCGGCTTGCGGGCTGCTGGCATTGACCAAAGCTGCAAAAAGGCTGCCAACCGTGCCAAAACCGATAAAAACACCGGCAAGGGTCAGCAAGGTCCCGCCCCGCACGCCCATCATGCGGATCTCATCCATACCCAGCTTCAGAAAGCCAAAACGATCATCTCTTTGTCCCATAGAGGCGCGGCAGATGGCGCAGACCAGAATCGACGACATGACAACATAGATGGGCGCGCATACGCCTAAAGCCGGTAAAAGCTGCTCGGTCAGGGTCTGGATCACCTGCGGATCATAGCTGGTCATCTTCATCAGCGTAGCCAGAGCCGGTCCGGCCATAGCGACCATGATGCCCCACATCGCCCCCCACCACAGAAGCGTCAGCGCCCCCCAGAAAGCGATCAGCTTGGGTCGCTCGCGGATCAGGCGGAAGCCTTCAAAAGCGAAGTCAAAGGTGAGGTTCATGCGCAGGTCTCGTCCGTCCGCATCAGGCACGGACTCGGCTATTTAGACCTGATCGTGACAATCTGCCTATAGCTGGCGGCCAAAAATCCGACGGTCAATGGCAAAAACAGGAAAATATACAGGCTCATCAGCGCGGCATGGACCACAAGACGCGCCTGCCCGGCATGTCCCAGCCCTTGGCTAACTAAACCACAGATCAGCCCGAATGGTAACAGGATGACCAACAGCCCAAGACATATCCGCCCGACATGACCGGAGGTCAGCCCCAAGGCATTGAGCGTCACCAGCCGGCGCTCGGCGATATTGGCGGCGGCCAACAGGGCGAATTTCAGCCCCACAAAAACGAGGAAGAGAAAGCTGCCGATGATATAGGCGATAAACAGATAGTCTATGCCGTCATGCCGCGCGATCAGCGCCTGAACCGCCTGCATCGTGGTGTCATAGCCATGCGTCAGACCGGAAAAGCTGAGAGCGATGGCGAAAACGATAAACAAAGTGGCCGCCATCAAGGCGAAAAAGGCCGTCACGACCAGCGAGGCCACAAACAGACGCCATTCCGGCGGGCCAAATTGCAGACCGCCAAGACCAAGCCCTTCTTCGCACGCTGACTTGCCGAACAAGGCGACGCGATAGAGCCCCCCTTGCGTCATGAGCTTGGCGATGACCAGCAACACAACCAGCGCCAGACCGGCCAACGGCGTTGTGAACGCTATCGCTGCCATCGGCCCACCGATCACAAGCGCCAGTATCACGAGCAGCGAAAGCCACCCGCCAGCCCACGCCTGCGGCAGAAAGCCTGTAGCCGTCTTCAAGGCTTTCGTCACCGAAAATGCCGATGTATCCCTCATAATACCCCCAACCATGGCCTGTCGATCTATTTCAGGCCAATAGCAATTTAGAAACAAATCCATTCGCTTTTAAAGCTTATTTCGTTAACCGCGTCACATTTCCGATCCAAGCTTGCTATAGAGCCACACAGATATGACCGTGATATGAGGATCAAGATGAAAAAGTTCTGGTTGGCCATGGCCGCTTTCGTGATGGCGATGCTGCCCCTATCACCCGCCATGGCACAATCCATGACCGATGAGGAATCGGCCGAACTGGCGCAGTTTCCACTGACCGAACCTCTGCTGGCCAAGCTGATTGCCGCCGCGAAGGAGATCAACACCCAGAAGATCGATCTCGGCGGTGGCGCCGATATGTCGAAGATGGAAACCCTGGCGCAACTGGTCGGCCAGATCGAGGCCTCGCCGAAAGCACGCGACATCATCGTCAGAAACGGTCTGACGCCGCATGATTTTCTCTATGGCATGCTAGCCATTGCCGATGCCGTGGCGGCTGCGCAACCGGGCGCCGGCGATGTCATCCTGTCCTACACCAATGCGGCCAATATAGACTTTTACAAGTCGCATCACACACAGATCGACGCCTTTCTGGCCGGCCGCCTGTAATCTCTTCCCACAGGCGTCGCCTTGCTATAGAGGCATCGTCTTTCCGTTTAGGCTCTACGGCAGGAGATCAGGTTGACAGTTCATGTTATTGGCGGCGGTCTCGCCGGTTCAGAAGCCTGCTGGCAACTGGTTCAGGCGGGCATTCCGGTGGTGCTGCACGAAATGCGCGGCGGCACGCGCGATGGCGCGCCGATCACGACCGATGCCCACCAGACCGATGGCCTGGCCGAACTGGTCTGCTCCAACTCTTTCCGCTCGGATGACTGGCAGTTCAATGCCGTGGGCCTGCTGCATGAAGAAATGCGCCGCTCGAAGTCTCTGATCCTCGCCTGCGCTGACAAGCACCAGGTGCCGGCCGGCGGTGCGCTTGCCATGGACCGCGAGAATTTCAGCGCCGCCGTCACCGAGACGCTTGCCAACCATCCGCTCATGACCATCGTGCGCGAGGAAATCACCACCCTGGCCGATAAGGGCTGGGACAATGTGGTGGTGGCCACCGGCCCCCTCACTTCCGAGGCGCTGTCGCGCTTCGTGCTCGATGTCTCCGGCGAAGGCCAACTCAGTTTCTTCGATGCCATCGCGCCGATCATCCATGCCGAGAGCATCGACATGTCGAAGGCGTGGAAGCAATCGCGCTACGATAAGGAAGGCCCCGGCGGCGACGCGGCGGCCTATATCAACTGCCCGATGGACAAGCAGCAGTACGAGGCATTTATCGACGCCCTGCTAGATGGCCCCAAGGCCGAATTCAAGGACTGGGAGCACGTCCCCTATTTCGATGGCTGCCTGCCAATCGAGGTCATGGCCGAGCGCGGCCGCGAAACCCTGCGCTACGGTCCCATGAAGCCTGTGGGCCTGACCAATCCGCATAACCCGACGGTGAAAGCTCATGCGATCATTCAGCTTCGGCAGGATAACGCCTTGGGAACGCTGTATAATATGGTCGGCTTCCAGACCAAGCTGAAGCATGGCGCTCAGGCTGAGGTCTTCCGCATGATCCCGGGCCTGGAGAACGCGCAGTTCGCGCGTCTGGGTGGCCTGCACCGCAACACCTTTATCCAGTCCCCCAAGCTTCTCGACCGAGAATTGCGCATGAAAGCGTTTTTCGCGCCCTCAAGCAGCGAAGCAATAGGGCAAAAACATGTGCGGTTTGCAGGTCAGATCACGGGCGTGGAAGGCTATGTCGAAAGCGCCGCCATCGGCCTTTTGGCCGGCCGTTTCGCCGCCGCGCAGGCTCTGGGCCGCGACCTCCCCGCCCCGCCCGAAACGACCGCTCTGGGCGCCCTGCTCAACCATATCACCATCGGCCACCTCGAAGGCGGCTCCTTCCAGCCCATGAACATCAACTATGGCTTGCTCCCGCCGCTGGACGCGCCGAAGGTCGATGAGGACGGCAAGAAAATCCCGCTCAAGGAGCGTGGCCGCGCCAAAAAACGCCTTATGTCGTTACGCGCCTTGCAGGATTTGCAGGACTGGCTAAATATCGCCTGAATTTCGGGCTAATGGCCCGGTACATGCTTATCGGATGGGTTCCCTTGCGTTCGTTGAAAATTGCCGCCTTAGCCGCCCTGCTCTTTGTCGCCGGATGCGCCACAACGAAGACGACGGAGACCGTCTATGTGCCAGTGGTGGCACCGACGCCGCCCAGTTCGCTGACGCCGCTGCCGATCATGCTGTTCAACCAGACCAAACAGGGCCGCAAGCTTTTCACCCTCAACGCCGAATTTCCCTATTGCGACGGCGCCACCGGCATGGTGATCGTGGTGCCGAAATGGTACGTCACCGACTTCGCCTCGGTGCCATGGTACGGCCAGAGCTTTATCGATCCGCAAGGGCCGACGGCGCGCGCGGCCATCATCCACGACTGGCTCTACACCATCGGCGAGCCGGGCAAGCGCGATGTCGCCGATGGCATTTTCTACCGCGCCATGATCAAGTACGGCGTGCCGGAATATCAGGCCCGCATCGCCTATAATGCCGTCCATGTCGGCGGTCAGGGCGGGTATGGCCTGGCGGGTGACTGGCAATTCGTCGACCCGACGCGGCAGAGCGTCAAACAGGCGGCGCCCTTCATCAAGCCTCGGACCGGCGCCGTACGCATCCTGCCGAAATGCCAGGGTTTCAACGAACTCATTCAGAGCGGCTGGCGCGCCTATCCGGAAAAGCCAATCATCATCAATGTGCCGCCGCCGGTCGTGGTGACGGAAAAGCCGCTGGATGGCGTGATGGAACGCATGCCATGGGGCAAAAAGAAGAAATACTAGATAAGTTTCTAGATTTTGGCGCTGATAAAGGCCCAGAACAGCCTCAAACGCTTGGAAAGTGGTCCAGGCATCCGGCCATGCCATAAATCACCTGCCAGAGTGGCCGGCAAGGCCAGCGGCATGACAGCCACCGGCATTCCCTTGGCAGCCTTCACGGCTTCGCGTTTCAGGTGCGCAAATTCCATATCGCCGGCGTCGCTCAAGCCGCGCGCGGCCTTGATATGCGACATGCCGATGAGCCGGGCAATATCGGTCAGGTCGGCGCTCTCGCCCAGTATATGAGCGGCCAGACGGCAAACAACGCCCTCCCCGCGATCCACGACGCTAAGCGCGTCCTTGATGGTCAGCGGCCCTTTATCGAGCAGCGGCATCTGGCCTTCGATCAGGTTGAAAAAGTCCTTCGGCGCCTGCTTATAGCGCTCAATGATCGCCTTCAGCGCTTCGGTCAGCGGATGGTAACGCACCGCCCGACCCTGGTCGATTTCCTCAATCGCCTCAAACCACCAGCGCAGACGAATTTCGCCCATCAACGGATCGGTGACGCGTTCGGGGATATCGCGCAGGGTTTCCAGAAAAGCAAACAGCACCAGTATGTCGGCCCGCTTATTCGCTTCAGGGATGAAGGCGCAGGCCAGGCGAATGTCCTCGGACTTCGGTACCAATTCAGAGGACGTCACGCAAATTTATCCAAAAATAGTCTGATACAGTTTTTGTTGATCCAGCCGTTTTCGGACTAGCCGAAAATGGTCTGGTACATGGCCATGCTCGCCAGCATGGGCAGAGACAGCAGCGTATTGATGCGGCTGAACATCATGGCCTTTTTTGCCGCGGCGGCCTTCTGCTCCGGCGTGAAGCCTTCGCGGATGCCAAGCGCGATCTTCTGCGCCGGCCAGATGGCGTGCCAGACGTTCATAAACATGATCAGGGCCAGCCACATGCCGACGCCAATAAAGATGAACTGGGAATTAGCGCTGTCAAAACCGAAGGCATAGCCCTTGGCGGTCAGGCTGACGAAACCAAAGCTCATGGCCTCGACGATGTAGCCGCGCAACCAGGCCAAGATCAGGCCGAAGACGACGGTAAATAGTGCCGAATAGCGGAACCAGAACAGGGCTTCGGGTGCGATATACTTGCTGATAGCTGGTTTAAGATCGGCGGGGATATCCGGCATGACCCGGATCTGCACGAAGTTGAAATAGTAGAGCAGACCGACCCACAGTACGCCGCACAGGACGTGCGCCCAGCGGATGACGGCGATCAGAAAGACCTCATTGAAGCCCGCGCCGTGCTTGCCGAAGCCAAAGATCACCAAGGCCGCCAGCAGAAAACTGGCCAGCATCACATTGCGAAAATTACCGAGAAAACCAGCCATAGCCTGCCCCTTATCCTGAAATCCGATTCGTATCCTACGTCAGACGCGCCATCAAAGCAAAACGGCCTCCGCTGGGAGGCCGTTTCAACAGTGTTTAAGGCATGTCTTTGGGCTTCTTACCGCCCTTGAAGCCACCCAGATCGACCACCTCGGCGTCCGGGTCGTTGCGGTTGACGCCCCAGATCAGGATGATCGGCAAGGCGACGTAGATTGACGAATAGGTGCCGATCAGGATGCCGAAGACCATGGCAAAGACGAGCGGGAACAACGCCGGACCACCCAGGAACAACATGCCGGCCAGTGCCAGAACAGCGGTCGAACCGGTGATGATGGTGCGCGACAGACGCTCGTTTTCCGACAGGTTGATGATATCGGCCAGCGGCGTCTTGCGGAACTTACGCAAATTTTCACGCAGTCGGTCGAAGGTGATCACCTTTTCGTTCATCGAATAACCGATGACGGTAAGCAGTGCCGCGATCGAGGTCATGGTGAATTCGATCTGCAGGAAGGCCATCATGCCGACCGTCAGAGCCACGTCGTGCAGCACGGCGATAACCGCACCCGAACCGAATTGCAGGCCGGACGGGAAGCGGATCCAGATGTAGATCAGCATCAGCACAAGCGCCGCCCCCAGGGCCAGGAAGCCCGAACGCAACAGTTCAGCCGAAACCTTGGGGCCGACCACTTCGGTGCGCTTGAAGGCGATGCCCGGAATGGCCGCCGACAGCTTGGTCTTGATGGCTTCGACGCCGTCATTGGTCTGGTGGCTCTCGTCGAGCTTGAACTTGATGATGACGTCGCGCGGGCTGCCGAAGGTCTGGACGCCCGTATCTTCCGCGCCGAACTGATTCATTTGCGCGCGCAGGGTATCCAGATTGGCCGCCGTCGGCGTCTCGACTTCAAGCACATTACCGCCGGCGAAATCGGTGCCGAGGTTCAGGCCTTGCAGAAAGAGCACAGCGATGGTGGCGATGATCGCCAGTCCGGAAATGACGGCCGCCACAGGTGCATACTTCGTAAAGCGAAAGTGGAACTCGTTCGGCAGGTTTTTAATCAGAGGCCATTGCATGACGCGGATACCTTAAATCGGGAGTTTCTTGGGCTTGGCGGCCTTATACCACCAGCCGAGCAGGATCTGGCTGACCAGAATGGCCGAGAAGACCGACGTGAACACACCGATCATCAGCGTCCAAGCGAAGCCACGCACCGGGCCGGCGCCGAAGACGAACATGATAAGCGCCGCGATCAGGTTGGTGATGTTGGCGTCCATGATCGACACCAGCGCGCGGGCGAAGCCGACATCCATGGCCGCGATGGGCCGGTGGCCGGATCGTTCTTCGTCGCGGATACGCTCATAGATCAGCACGTTAGCGTCAACGGCCACGGCCAGACTGAGGATCAAACCGGCGATACCCGGCAAGGTCAGGGTGGCCTGGAAGGCCGTCATCGAGGCCACGATCAGCAGCAGGTTGACCAGCAGGGCCGCAATCGACACGCCGCCGAAGATGAAACCATAGGCCAGGAACATGAAGACGACGATGGTCAGGAAACCGATAATGGTCGACACGACACCGGCGTGAACCGCATCTGCCCCCAGTTCGGCGCCAACAGTGCGCTGACTTTCGAAGTTGAGCTTGGCCGGCAGGGCGCCGCTCTTGAGGATGTTGACGATTTCCGAGGCCTCTTCATGGGTGAAGCCGCCGGTGATCTGCCCGCTGCCCGTGGTGATGGCGCCATGGATAACCGGCGCCGAAACGATGTGGCCATCCAGAACAATGGCGAAACGTTTGCCCACATTGCGCAACGTGGCGTCACCGAATTTCTTGGCGCCTTCACTGTTGAAGGCGAAATCGATGGCCGGACGCTGATACTCATCGACACCGACATTGGCCTTGGTCAGGTTGTTACCCGATACCAGAATAGCCTTGCGCACCACCAGAGGCGTACCACCACGGCTGTCATCCGGCAGGACTTCCGAGCCCGGCGGCACGCGGCCAGCGGCGAGATCGGACGGGCTTACGGTTTCATCGACCATCTGGAAGGTCAGCTTGGCTGTGCGGCCAATCAGACGCTTCAGTTGCTCAGGGTCGCTTTCGCCCGGTGCTTCAATAACGATCCGGTTGACGCCCTGACGGCTGATCGAGGGCTCCTTGGTGCCGAGCGCATCGATACGCTTTCGGATGACTTCGATCGAGGTTTCGACCGCACCGGCGGAGGTGGAGCGGATACCTTCCTGCGTGAAGATCACGAGCAGGGTTTGATCACTATTCTGCTGAACCGCGAGATCCATCACGCCGGGGTTCTTCGGCAGGGGCGTGCCGAGCTTGACGAGCGTGGCTTGCGCTTCCTGCAGGCGCGACGCATCTGTGATGCGAACGCTAACAGAGGTGCCGGTGGCGGCGACGCCGGTGTAGGCGATGCCCTTTTCATCAAGACGGGCCCGCACATCATCGCTGACAGCGGCGATCTTGGTCTTGATCAGGTCGTTGGTATCGACCTCCATCAGGAGGTAGGAACCACCTTGCAGATCGAGACCGAGGTTCAGAGTCTGAGTCGGCATAAAGCCTTTGACCTGATCCCGCACACTGGCCGGAAGGAAGTTGGGCACGGCAAAAAGGATGCCCAGAAGGACGGCTACAATAACCAGCCCTACCTTCCAGCGCGATAAATTCATCATGATCGGGATGCTCGGTCGTTAAATCTGCAAAATCAGGAAAGGGTGAGCTTAGCTCTTGGCGTCGTTGGCGGGCGCAGGCTCGCCCTTAACGCGCACTTCAGCGATGAGGGCCTTGACAACGCGTACATTGACGCCGGTCGCCACTTCAATCATGACCTCGGCGTCTTCAACGCGCGTGACCTTGCCGATCAGGCCGGAGGACAGAACCACCGTATCGTTGCGCTTCAGCGCCGTAATCATGGTCTTGTGTTGCTTGGCGCGCTGGCTTTGCGGACGGATCATGAAGAAGTACATCGCGCCGAAAAGCACGATCATCATCGGCAGCATGGTCAAAAGGTCACCACCAGCGGCGGGGGCAGCAGCGCCAGCGGCCTGGGCAAAGGCAGGTGTTGCGAACACGTATGTCTCCTGAATATCATTGACTTTTAACCGCCGGTTCGGTGGCGGGTTAAAATTTGTTCGCCATACATAGGCACAACCAAAAAAAGGTCAATGACATTATTAGCACGGTTTGCCACCACCAACCGTCAATAGACAAAGCCGAACCACCAAAAGCGGTCCGGCTTTGTAAATCGTGGAATTCGCTTCTGAATTCTAAGGCAGAACGAGCGTCGGATCGATCGGACGGGCGATATCGGTCGACGGCGTGTAGCGAATTTCAAAGTGCAGTTGCGGCTGATCAATGGTGCCGGTCTTGCCAACCGTGCCAATCACCTGCCCCTTGGTGACGGTTTCATTGTTCTTCACCAACATGTTTTGCAGGTGTGAATAGCCCGTATACCAGCCGTTGGGATGCTTGATATAGATGGTGTTGCCCAGTTCCTTGACCTGGTCGCCTTCATAGACCACCACGCCATCGGACGCCGCGCGGATTTCGGTGCCTACGGAAGCGGCAATGTTGATTCCGTCATTGCGCACATTGGGCGCCAACTGGCCAAACGGCACCAGAAGCTTGCCCTTGACCGGCCATACGAACCTGCCCTTGCCCATCTGCGTAAGCTGCGCGCTGCCGGGGAAACCTGCCACAGTCGGCGTAACGGCCGGCTTGACAACCGGCTTCACCGGCGTCGTTGTTGTGGTCGTGGTCGTTACCGCTGGCGCGGTCACGGTCGGCTTTGCGGTGGAAGGCGGTGCAATCACCGGCTTGGTCGCTGGTGTCGTCGTGGTCGGGGCGGTCGTCGTTTTCGCCGGCGCGACGACAGCGGGCTTAACAGGCGCAACAGCCGGCTTTGCCGCTGGAACTGCCAGAGCCTTTTCGAGCTTGACCAGTCCGGTTCCGTTGGCGTGATCCTCAACGCCCTTATCGACCGCCGAGGAGGGCAGCAGAACCTTCTGGCCGATGCGCAAAGAGGCATCCGGCGCCAGATCGTTAAGCTCATAGATCGCCTTGATCGGCACGCCGAAGCGGCGCGACACGCCGTAGAGGGTGTCGTGCGGCTGGAGCACATAGACATAGGCCGCCGGTGTATCGCGTACCGGCGCGGTAGCCACAGGCCTGGTCGCTGCCTTGGCCGCTGTTGTCATCTCAGCGGGTGGCGGAGGCGGTGGTGGCGGGGCGGCCAGTTCGGTCACCTGCACGCTGCCATTGGGCGATGTCACCGGCGGCGGTGGCGCCTCTTCCTCCACGCGGCTCACTGGCACGACCGCTTCGGCCGGCTTGTCCTGCATATAGATGGGATATTTCGGCTTTAGGGGCGTAGCCGTACAGGCCTGCAAGGCCATCACAGTCACCGCCGTCAGCGCAAGTTTGACGGACAGACGATTTAGGTGATCCGTCTTGAAAGGATGCGGGAACATGGCAGGCTCCATCGGTAGCAAGCAGAAAAAGCGTAGGTCAAAACCACTCTATGCGAACTTATGGATAACGAATCGTTAAACTGTCCGGCAAGCGGAGCTTTGAAACGGGGGACAGTTCAAAAAACGCAAAAATAATTCTGGCGGCCACATCCAAACCGGCTCGCGGCGGACATTAAGTCTCAGAAGGCGGGCTGATCCGCGCTTACGGAGAGATGAAAATGTTCATGACGCTTTTTAATCAATACTGGTGGCTGGTATTCCCGCTGGGCTTCATGGTCGCGGGCGTGGTCCGCATGGTACTGAGGGACGAGGAAAAGCGCCGCACCATGGCTCTGATCCGCACCTACACCGACCAGGGCAAGGACGTTCCGCCCGAACTTTTTAATCTTTTGAAGCGCTAAGCGCTCGTCTTTCATCCGGAGTCTTATCATGACCGCAAGTCAACTTTTTGCCAGCTACTGGTGGCTGATCTTTCCGATCTTCGGCATGAGCATGGGCCTGATCGGGATGCTCGGCACCTTCCGCCACCGCAGCGAAACCCTGAAACTGATCAAATATTATGCCGATCAGGGCAAGGAACCACCGCCTGCCCTGCTCGACGCCCTGCGCAGCAACGAACCTCATGGCTTTGACTACAGCGCCCGCCACGGCCGCCGGCGCGGCGGTGCGTGGACGCAGGTTGTCGTCTTCGGCGCCCTGTCTGCCGCCTTTGGATATTTTGGCTATTATGGCGGCGGCGGACAGGTTTTCATCGCTTTGGCGCTCGGTTTCGGGGTCGCCGCGGTCAGCCTTTTGGTCATCTCGATTATTCGCGCCGCCGCTTCGCGCCCGGCTGACCTTGACACGAAGGACTAATCTTCATGTCCGACCCGCTCATTAAGCGGGCCAGGGAAGGCTCTGGCGACGCCTTCTCAAGGCTGGTGGCAGATCATCAACAGGCGGTGCGCGCCTTCGTGCGCCGCCTGTGCGCCCTGCCTGACGATGCGGACGATCTGGCGCAGGAGGCCTTCGTGACCGCCTGGACCAACCTGCACAAACTGCGCGAGGGTGTCGCCTTCAAAACCTTCGTCTGCGGCATCGCCTACCGCAAGGCGCTCAATGATCGCAAGCGCTTTAACCGCTCGGGCGCACGCGACACCGAATGGTCGGGGATGCAGGACCAATCCCGTTCATCAACGGTTGATGCCCGACTAACGGTGCAGGCCGCCCTGCAAACCCTGCCGATTGATCAGCGCGCCGCCATATCGCTGTGCGTCGCCGGCGATTACAGCCATGCCGAGGCAGCTGACATTTTGGGGCTTCCGCTCGGCACGATTAAGTCCCATATTCTCAAGGGAAGGGCCAGATTGAATGCCCTTCTGGGTGTACCCGATGACCAATGACGCTTTGAAATCAATGTTGACGAACGACGCACCTGCCGCCCCGCCTGCGCGGGATATCGGCTTTGTCGTCGAGGTGATGAAGCGTGTCGAGCTCCGCCGGCTTTATGAGGGCCTGGCATGGCTCACCCTGATTTTTACCACCGTCACCGCCCTGCTCTTCATCACCATGCCGGTCATTACGCCTGCCCTCACCGGACTGGGTCAAGCCATGTGGCCGCTGGTCATTGCTATAGGCATAGCCGGCTTTTCGCTGGTCGGCTTTGAGCAGACCCGCCGCGTGTTCAACCAGTTAGGTTGGCGTTTTTAGGTTTCCTTGGCGACGCCGGCGATCAGCGGCACAAAGCGCACCTCACCAAGATCCTCGGTCTCATAGCCATCCGACGTGCGGGTATAGCGCAGCAGGCGCTGGGTCGAGCCCCGCCCTTGCGGCCCCACCATGATGCCCTTGACTTTAAGTTGCGCCAGCAGGTGCGTCGGCGCTTCCGGCAGGGCAGCTGTGACCAGAATGCGATCAAACGGCGCCTGCTCCGGCCAGCCTTCCCAGCCATCGCCGAAGCGATAGATGATATTTTCCAGCATCAGCCGCTTATGGCGGATCTCGGCCTCGACCATCAGTGAACGGTAACGCTCGATCGTATAGACATAGCGCGCAAGCCGGCTGAGCACGGCGGTCTGGTAACCGCTGCCGGTGCCGATCTCTAACACGCGGTGGCGGCCTTCGATCTTCAGCGCCTGGGTCATCAGCGCCACGATATAGGGCTGGGAGATCGTCTGGCCGCAATTGATCGGAATGGCGGAATCTTCCCACGAGCGATCGAGAAAAAGCTCCGGCACGAACAGGTCGCGCGGCGTGTATTCCATGGCGTGCAGCAGCTTCTTGTCGTCGATGCCCTGGCTTTTCAGCCCACGCAGCAGCCTTTCCAGGCGCGTTTCTTCGGGACTGTCCTTGCGTGTTTCGCTCATGACGCCACCTCGTCCTTGATGACTTTCGGCGCCACGCCGCCCAGAGTCTTTTTGAGGCGGTGCATCGTCTCATAGTGCGTCAGGTCGAGGTGCAGCGGCGTCACCGAAATGCGTTTTTCACGCACGGCCTTGAGGTCGGTGCCATCGAGCAGGGTCTGTTCGAGGGCGTGGAAATCCATCCAGTAATAATCACGGCCGCGCGTATCGACGCGCTTGACGGCGTGCATCTCATGCTGATCGCGCAAACCCTGCTTGGTGACCTCGACGCCGGTGACGCTGTCGGCGTCGCAATCGGGGAAATTGATGTTCATGATGACATCGGCCGGCCAGCCCTGCTTGATCAGATTGCTGATCACCGGCGCGCCATAGACCTGCGCTGCCAGCCATTGCGCTTCGATATCGAGCTCGAAATCAAGGCATTGCGACAGGGAAATGGAGGGAATGCCGAGCGTCATACCTTGTAGGGCGCCGGCGACGGTGCCCGAAAGCGTGACGTCCTGCGCCAGATTGAAGCCGCGATTGACGCCGGAGAGCAAAAGATCGGGCGGACTGTCCATCAGGTCGTTCACGGCGATTTGCACGCAATCGGTGGGGGTGCCGGAAACGGCGAAGCGCTTCTCACCGATACGGCGGGCGCGCAGCGGATCATGCAGGGTGATGCCCCTACCCTTGCCGGATTGTTCGGTGAGCGGGGCGCAAACCCAGACATCATCGCTCAGGGCGCTGGCAATATCGTAAAGCACCTTCAGCCCGAAGGCATCGATACCGTCATCATTGGTGAGCAGAATACGCATGGGGCGTTTGTACGGCGATTTGAACAGATCACGCAACGATGAAAGCAGCACTCAAAGCAAGAAAGATACACCACCACCACGCCATAAAGAATGGCGCGGTCCCCCTCCCCGACAAGCGGGGAGGAACAGGAGGCCGCTATTTCTTGCACCTCCCCGCTTGTCGGGGAGGGGGACCGCACGAGCCAGCGAAGCAGGCGAGATGTGGTGGTGGGGTTTCTTGCTTTAACTACCCAATATGCGTCAGCCCGCCCATATAGGGCTGGAGCACCGAGGGAATGGCGATGCGGCCCCCCTCGTCCTGATAGTTTTCCATGATGGCGACCAGGGTACGACCAACCGCCAGGCCGGAACCATTAAGGGTATGGACAAAGCGCGTGCCTTTTTCGCCGGCCTTGCGGGTGCGGGCGTCCATGCGGCGCGCCTGGAAATCCCCGCAGTTCGAGCAGGAGGAGATTTCGCGGTAGGTATTTTGCGACGGCAGCCAGACTTCGAGATCGTAGGTCTTCTTCGCACCAAAGCCCATATCGCCGGTGCACAGCAGCATCGTGCGGAACGACAGGTCGAGCTTTTTCAGGATGGTTTCGGCGCAGGTGGTCATGCGGTCGTGTTCGGCCTCGGATTGCTCCGGCGTGGTGATCGAGACCAGTTCGACCTTCTGGAACTGGTGCTGGCGGATCATGCCCTTGGTGTCGCGGCCCGCCGAACCGGCCTCGGCGCGGAAGCAGTTGGTCAGGGCGGTCAGGCGCAGCGGCAACTCTTCCTCGGCGGTGATGGCTTCACGGACGAGATTGGTCAGGGTCACTTCGGCCGTTGGGATGAGGTAATACGGTTGATTCTTTGCTGGAGGTGCCTCCAAACTACTTTGAGCCTCCCGGATGTAGCTATCGACGTCCACAAAACTGTCAATTTTACCTTTAGAAGCTAATATAGACTTCAAGCGTTGTCCGAAGGAAATCCAGCTTTCCTCGCTCGATACTGGTTGCTCTCCCGTTTTGAATAGGTCCTCTTCAAATTTCGGCAATTGCCCAGTTCCAAACAGAGCTTGCTCGCGGACCAGAACCGGTGGGTTGATCTCGGTATAACCGTGCTCGCTCGTCTGAACATCAAGCATGAATTGGCCAACCGCGCGCTCCAAACGCGCCAGTTGGCCTTTTAGCACCACGAAGCGCGAACCAGACATCTTGGCCGCCGCTTCAAAATCCATCAGTGGGCCGATTGGCCCTTTCAACGCTTCGCCCAGATCGGCGTGATCCTTGGCGGGGAAGCTCAGGATGTTCGGTGCGCCATGTTTGCGAACTTCAACATTGCCGTGCTCGTCGGCGCCTTCCGGCACATCCTCGAACGGGATATTCGGCAAGCTGGACAGCAGATCTTTCAGGTCTTCGGTCTTGAGACGTTCGGTTTCCTGCGCCGTACTGATCGCGCCTTTCAGGCCCTCGACCTCGGTCATCAGTTCGGCAGCGCGCGCCTCATCCTTCTGGCCCTTGGCCTTGCCGATTTCGCCGGACAGCTTTTTCAGTTGCGCCTGATTGGTCTCGAAGGCGGTTTTTGCGGCACGCAGATCGGCATCCAGCGACAGCAGGGCATCGACATCCGATTGCGCAGTTTCGCGGCCGCGACGCGACCAGCCCTGAACATAGCTCTGAGGATTTTCGCGGATCGCCTTGATATCGTGCATGTGAGAAGCCTTGACTGAATGCGGGGTCTGCCCCCTCCGTCACGGACGTCGCCTCTGCCGAGGCGAGCGCCGTGCCACCTCCCCCGTTTCACAGGGTAGGATAAGGGTATATGTGTCTATACAATGGTTTGCGGCTCAGGCAAGCCCATAGACGACGACACAAGCATCGTCGCGTTACGGGTTAAGGGACGTTACGTCCCTTACGGAGTTCGATGATCTTCACGCACAGGATCGAGACTTCATAGAGCAGCCAGATCGGCACCGAGAGCATGATCTGCGAGATCGGGTCCGGCGGCGTGACCACGGCGGCGACAACCACTATGCCCAGAATGGCGTAACGGCGGAAACCGGCCAGCATCTTCGAGGTCACCATGCCCGTCAGGCCGAGCAAAGTGATGATCACCGGCAACTGGAAGCACAGACCAAAGGCGATCATCAGGGTTTCGATCAGTTGCAGATATTCCGACACCTTCGGCATGAACTGGACGGCGACGCCGGCATTGCCGACGATCTGCTGGTTCAGCGAGAACCACAGCACCATCGGCAGGATCAGAAAATAGACCAGCGCCATGCCCATGATGAAAAGCACGGGCGCGGCGATCAGGAACGGCAAGAAGGCCATGCGCTCGCGCTTGTAAAGGCCGGGGGCGACGAAGCGGTAAAGCTGGAAGGCCAGAACCGGGAAGCTGACGATCACGCCGCCAAACATGGCCAGGCGCAGATTGGTGAAGAAGACCTCCATCGGCGCCGTGGCAATGAGCGGGATGTTCTTGACGTTGGCGATGGTTTTCAGGCCGGTCAGAACCATGATCAGGTCGAACGGGCCTCCATGACCGGCATTGCGCTGTTCTGCTTCGTAAAGAGACGACGCAACCGCCAAGGGGTGCACGAGCAGGTTCAGGATATGGGTGTGGAAGGCATAGCAGCCGATCACGCAGACGAAGAAGGCCACAACCATGATGATGATGCGGGTGCGCAACTCGATCAGGTGATCCATCAGGGGGGCGCGCGAGGATTCGATATCGGCCTCGTCGTGCTCCATCGGTGTCACGATGCTGCGCTTGGACTTGTCCTCGATAATCTGAGCCGGCAGGTTCTCGCTCATGCTTCAGTCTCGTTCGGTTTAGCTACAGTCTTCTTGGTGCGTGTGCGTTTGACCGGCGTCACGGTGGGCTCGATATTGACAACCTCGACCGGCGCGGCCTTTACAGGCGCCTTGCGGACGCGCTTGGTTTTTTCCGGCTTGCCTTGTGGTGGCAAGCCTTCCATCTGGGCTTCCAGCATGGCTTCGCGGTCGGCGTCGATCTGGTTGATATCCATCTCGGTGTGTTCGACCGGCGCGGGGATATTGGCGCCACCATTATAGACCTGCGTCTTGGTCTGCAGGCTCGAATTGATATCGCTCTCGATGGATTTCATCTGGTGCGACATATCTTCAAGCCCGTTCAGCTTGCCCGATCTGAGCGCATCGACTTCTTTACGCAGATCGTCCAGTTCGCTCTGTCGCGCCATATCCTCGAAGGAGGTGCGGAATTCATCCGCCATGCGGCGCATCTTGCCGACAAAGCGGCCAAGTTGACGCAACAGCTTCGGCAGGTCTTTCGGCCCGACGACAACCAGCGCCACGACAGCAATAAGGATGAGCTCACCGCCCCCGATACCGGGCACCATGTGACAGACTTTCTCTTAGTATTTCTGGCTCTTAGAAGTTCAAGGTTGAGGATTAAGCCTTAGGCTCTTCGTCAGCCTTCTTGACCTTCACATCGTCTTCGTCGTCCTTCAGGCCGTTCTTGAATGCCTTAATGCCCTTGGCGGCATCTCCCATGAGGCCGGACAGCTTGCCGCCGCCGAAGAGAACCAGAACTACCACACCGATGATCAACCAGTGCCAGATGCTAAAACTACCCATCTTAATCTCCTTAAACCCGCAGCCTACACCTCATACATGGTGGCGCGGCTTTTATATGTCAGCCCGTACGGACAGATTTACGTCCTTATAGGCGCAAGTTTATGCTTGTTGGAAGTGAAAACTCAGTCTTTCTCAAAGAAGTCAGTCCTTCTCGAAAAAGTCTTGGGCAAATTCGGTCTCTTCCATTTCTTCAAGCAGAAGGGGATCTTCGGTGGTCTGTCCACTGGAGGGATCGGGCACCATGAAATCGGCCGGCACGTTGATATCGAGCAGCCCCGCCGCGCGCATTTCGGCCGCGCCCGGCAGATCGGCCAGCGAGGGCAAAGAGAACTGCTCCAAGAAGGCGTCGGTCGTGCCGTATGTGACCGGACGGCCGGGGCTACGTCTGCGACCGCGCAGCTTGATCAGGTTCATTTCATGCAGCACGTCAAGTGTGCCGCGTGAGAGGCCAACCCCGCGCACGGCCTCGATCTCGGCGCGCGTCACCGGCTGGTGGTAGGCGATGATGGCCAGGGTTTCCAGCGCGGCCTTGGAAAGCCTTCGCGGCTCCTCGCGCTCCTCGACCATCAGGTAGCCCAGATCGGAGGCGGTGCGGAACTGCCAGCGGTCGTTGATGATTTCCAGCGCCACGCCACGGCCGGCATAGCGCGCCCGCAAGGCCGCCAGCGCCTTGCCGACCTCAGCGCCTTCCGGCAGACGATACGCGATTTCCGACGCCGACAGCGGTCCATCGGCCGCGAACAAAAGCGCCTCGATGGCGCGTTCCACGGTTTCCGGCGTCATGTCCTGTCTCCGGAGATAGGTTGCCTTTTACGCATATAGAGCGTCTCGAAAGTCGCCAGTTGCTGAAGCTGTAAATGGCCTTCCTTGGCCAGTTCGAGCGAGGCACTCAAGGTGGAGGCGACATAGGAGACGCGCCGTGGACCGCCCGCGCCATAGGGCTGCGGCGCCACGTCTTCGAGCGCCGTCCAGTTGCTCAGCTTTGGCAATTGCGCCCGCAGATTGTCGCGCGCGTCTTCTAGCGAATAGGCCTCGATGCGGCGCGTGGGGTCGTAATGGCGCTCAATTTCGCGACGGCGCTGCGTCACATAGGCGCTCATCAGGTCGAACACATTGGCCTCGATGCGTGACGACGGAATGATCAACCGCGCCTCCGGATCGCCGCGCGCAAACACATCGCGCTTGAGCTGGGGCCGCGAGGTCAGTGCCTCGACCGACTTTCGCATGGCTTCCAGTTTTTTCAGGCGGAAGGCCAGCGCCGCGGCCAGTTCTTCGGGCTGGGGCTCGTTGGTCTGCTTGCGCTCGGCCTGCGGCAGCAGCAGGCGTGATTTCAGATAGGCCAGCCACGACGCCATGACGAGGTAATCGGCCGCCAGAGAAAAGCGCAATCGGCGCGCTTCCTGGATAAAGGTGAGATACTGCTCAGCCAGACGGGTGATCGATATCTTGAGCAGATCGACCTTTTGCTGACGGGCCAGCGCCAGCAGGACGTGCAGCGGCCCTTCATAGCCATCGAGATCGAGCACGAGGGTATCGTCAGCCGCAATTTCTTCAGCGACCTCAGGCCCCGGTCCGTCGAAATCGAGCCGCCTTTGCAGGACGTCGTTTTCAAAGCCTCTGGGGCTGGTATCGCGGTTCACGACGCCTGACTTTCAGTAGGATCAACCTTTGTCACGGCTTCCTGACCGCGCGCCAGCACCATATCAAAACGTGCGCGGGCGTCGATGACATCGAGCGGTTCGGGGACGCGCAAGATGCGCTTGATAGCCGCACGGGCGCGGCGCAGTGATTTGCCTTTCAGCTTCGGCGTTTCATGCACAACCTGCTCCATCTCGGCCATCTGACCACTGCAATGCAGGACCACGTCAACACCGGCACGCAGAGCCGCTTTCACGCGCTTGCCGAGCGTGCCCGACAGAGCATTCATCGAGAGGTCGTCGGTGACCAGAAGGCCCTCAAAACCGATGACATCGCGGACGATCTTGAGACATTTCTTCGAGGTGGTGGCCGGATTCCGGTTGTCGATGGCGTTATAGAGCACATGCGCCGTCATGGCGATCGGCATATCGGCATTGACCTGAAACGGATAAAAATCAACGCGCATCAGGTCATCGAGCTTGGCATCGACGCGCGGCAGATCCATGTGCGAATCGGCGCCGGCGCGGCCATGACCGGGTATGTGCTTGATGACCGGCAGGACACCGCCCGCCAGGAAGCCTTCGCAGGCGGCGCGGCCCATGATGGCGACATCCTGCGGCGTGTGACCATAGGCCCGGTCACCGACAATCTCGTGAGCATCCGGCTGCGGCACATCGAGCACCGGGGCGCAATCGACATTGATACCCAACTCAGCCAGATCGTGCGCCATCAGGCGCGCGCCCAGTCGCACCAGCTCACGTTCCTCATTGGGATCATTGGTGACCTCGGCATAGCGACCGGCCGCTGGATAGTCCGGCCAGTGTGGCGGACGCAGGCGGCGCACCCTGCCCCCTTCCTGATCGATCAGGATAAGGGCTTCATGATCCACCAAAGCTTTCAGCGACGCCACCAGTGACTTAACCTGTTCCGGCGTCTCGATATTGCGACGGAACAGAATAAAGCCCACCGGCTGGGTATCGCTGAAAAACTTGCGCTCCTCAGGCGTCAGTTCGAGGCCTTCAAGCCCCAGGATACATGCCGCGATCGCCTTGGCCACAGGGGATGCCTTATTTTACGATACAGTCGTGCCCGGCAGATTTGAGCGCGGCGCAGAAGGACTTGGCCTTTTCCGCGCTCAGGCCGGTGAAGGCCGTGCGATAGAAGGTGCCGTTTGGCGTGGTGACCTTCTCGACACGCTTGCCGGCGCCACCCACAAAGAGACCGTAGGACGACGCCACCTTGGCGTATTCACTGTTGGCGATCTCGGTCGAGGTGAAGGCGCCGATCTGCACAGCCGACGAACCCGAAGCAGCGACCGGCTTGGCGGGTGTCACAGCCGGCTTGGCGGGCGTCACAACCGGCTTGGCAGGTGTCACAGCCGGCGCAGCGGCGGACGAAGCCACAGCGCTGGAGGTCGCAGCCGCGCTTGCGCCTAGTTGCGACGGCAGCGGCCCGGTAATCGGCGCAGCCGGCAGGGGGGCGACATCAACGACGCCCGCGCTGGCGGCTGGACGCGCGCCCGGCACTTCCGAACCTGGCGCGAAGGCTACGCCGCCTTCGACGCTCATATCCTGATCGCTAAGCGGCTTGGCTTCCTGAACCTGGCCTTCCTTGACATCGCCCAGGGGATCGCCAACTTCCGGCGCGATCTTGCCTTGCTTGTTGAGAGCGAAATTGTACAGGATCACCACCGCCAGCAGCAGAACCACCAGGCAGATGCCGCTGACGATCAGGGTCACCGGCGCCTGATCGCGCGATGTGGGGACACGACGTTCATAGCTCAAGTGATCTTCGGTCGGCGGCGAATAGGTTCCGCGATCCCTGTCGCCTGATCCGTGATCGTTGTCTGTCATGGTGTATCCCCAAACGCCCGGCGCGTCCGCCGGCAACAAAGTTAAGTGTCGTTTCCCCACTATGGGTGGGGAATCGGCGATGAGAATAGAGGGTAGCGCACGATTTGGACACCCCTGTGTCCAAAAATGTCCACAGCGACCTGTTTTGCATGGCTCACTGCTATGTGAAGCGCGCAGAATTGAACTCCCGCCCCGAAGCACTTACCTTTATCACAAAGGAGCCCATCATGAACGCACAGGTCATCGACAATACCAAAGAAAGCCGGTTCGTACTGGTTATCGACGGCGAGATCGCCCACGCCGATTACCGCTTATCGGGCGACGAGCTCTATATTGACTATGTCGAGGCCCCACCTGCCCTGCGTGGCACCGGGGCGGCGGGCCGCCTGATGGAGGGCATTATGACCTCCGCCGCCGAAAAGGGCTATTCGGTTGTGCCCATCTGCGGTTACGCCGCGGCCTGGATGCGCCGGCACCGCAAGCTTTAGCTCAACCAGACTTCCATTCGACGAGAATTTATGCGGCGCTTATTTTTGCCCGCACAACACTTGCCCATACCGAGAATTTCTGAGGGAACTCCCGAAATTGCCGTTTACTTATGGCTTTATCATCCGGATTCGGAAAACGCTGTTATTCAATTTTTGAGTGATGCGTAAAAGATGGGAGGGGCGGTTTATGCACCTTAGTAATGTGCCATTGGCCGGCAAGCTTTCAATTATCGTGGCAGCAATGGCCGTCCCGCTCGCTTTAATGACAGGCCTGTTCATTATGAGTGAGCGTTCAATGATAACCTTCAGTCAGGCCGAACGCGAAGGGGTCGCCTACATCCGCCCGCTGTGGAAATCTCTATGGTTGACGCCGTTATTGCCAATACTGGCAAGGCTCCAGACGAATTATCGGCTGATGCAGGCTATTGCTCCGAAGCCAATATAGCGGCTATGGAAAATCGGAAAATAGACGCCTTTATTGCAACCGGACGCCAAAAGCATAACGGCCCGGCCGCTGATGGCGGCCAGGCCAAAACGCCCAAAACGGAAGAGATGCGCAAACGATTGCGCGAAGGCGGCTTTGAAAGTCCATACCGTTTACGCAAGCAGACGGTAGAGCCTGTGTTTGGCCAGATCAAACACGCCAGAGGCTTTCGTCAGTTTCTAATGCGAGGAATAGAAAACGTATCCGCCGAATGGGCAATGATCTGTACCGTCCACAACATCCCGAAGCTCGCCAAGGCAACCTAAAGACAAAACACCTTTTGAAGAGACAGGCCGCACCAAAAAAATGGCAGAGCCCGATAGTGCCGAACCGCGTCAAAAAATGCCTAACCCCAAAACTGATTACTCGGACGGGCTCCTAGAACATATCGACAGGCTGGAGATGAGGACGATATCTTTTTTTTCACATACTGAACGGTCATAGCCCTGCCTCGTCTGCTCTCAGGCGGGGCAAATTACTAAACCGGCATTTTTAGAATGGCTGACGCCCGCTGGACTTAGGTCGCAATTGACGCGCTCGCCACCGCGAATTAGTCATCCGGCTCTGCCTCACTCTTAATGCCGGGGACACCGCAGCGCCCACATTGCGCGTCATATTAGAGACAACATATTGACTATTACCTGCCACCATGGCATTTAACAGGCATTATGTTATCCATTGCCCTGAAATCACCAAACGAACTTTTGCGCGATGTGGCCAATAGGGCCAAGGCGCGACGGCTCTCTCAGAACCTTACGCAAGAAGGGTTGGCGGCGCGTGCCGACGTAAGCTTGGGGACTCTGAAATTGTTCGAAAAAGAGGGCAAGGCTTCCTTTGCCACCATCGTGCGCATCGCGTTCGCGCTCGATGCGGTCAGTGAATTTGAAAGCCTGTTCCCGCCTTTCACTTACATACACATTGAAGACGTAGCGAACCCGTCCGTCCGCCAACGTGGAAGGCGGAAATAGGTGCTCAAAAATGTTGATCATGTCACCCGACTCGACGTCTCGCTCGATCTAGCTGGGCGCACCCAAGCTGTGGGAACGCTCGCGTGGAGTACGGCTGAGCGTCGCAGCTATTTTGAATACGCTGCCGAATTTATCGAGACACGGCTCTCCCTCTCCCCAATAGCTATGCGCCTCGAACGCGGTGCCGTTGCAGCCCCTCACGTACCCTTTGAGGGCCTCCACGGCCTGTTCAACGATAGTTTGCCGGATGGCTGGGGGCGAAAATTGTTAGATCGCCACCTCCAACGCCTCGGTTACGATCACCAGAGTCTGAGTCCGTTGGACCGGCTGTCCTTTGTAGGGACGAGCGGCATGGGAGCCCTGCGCTACAAGCCGACGGGTGATCTGGATGTACCAGACAAGGCGGCGTTAGAGCTTGACTGGCTCGCATCGCAGGCCGAACTCGCTCAACGCGATGCCACTGAGGCGGACATTGACCGACTACTGGCGGAACAGGGAGGCTCCGCTGGCGTCAGACCCAAGATTGTCGTAGGTCTCGATGTTCAAACCGGTCTTTTGTTTCCAGATCGGAATACGGGCTTGCCTGAAGGATACGCTCCATACATCGTGAAATTCAAAGCGGATAGCGACTCCGAGGAGATTGGCGCGGAAGAATATGCTTATTCTTTGATGGCGCAGGCAGCGGGTGTCGACATGCCAAAGACCCTTTTGCTAAGTGGTAAAAGTGGTGCTCGCTATTTTGCCGTCGAACGGTTTGACCGCACAGCGGAGGGAAGCCGTCACATCCACACACTGAGTGGATTACTGCATGCTGATCATCGAATCCCGTCCGTAGACTACGGCAGCCTATTAAAGGCTACGCGTATCGTGACACGCGATGAGCGTCATGTGAAGCAAATGTTCCGCCGCATGGTCTTCAACGTTTTGGCCCGGAACAGGGACGATCATGCGAAAAACCATGGGTTTGCGATGGATGCTGATGGCATATGGAGCGCCACACCTGCCTACGACATCACCTTTTCGTCGGGCCCCGGGGGCGAACATAACCTGACCATTGCTGGCGAGGGACGAAACCCCAACAACGCACACATTATGGCTGAGGCCAAGGCTTCTGGTGTTAGGGTGGCTGATGCCGCAGAAGCCTATGATTGTGTGAAAGCCGCCCTCGACCTCTGGCCAAAGTTTGCCGAGGCCGCAGGGCTTTCGGGGCGCCGTACCAGGGAACTGGATGCTGTTCTCAACAGCCGCTAGAACGACCAGCAGAGAGAATGCCCGGACCTACTAGACCATTATGTCCGTGAGGCATTAGCCAATTGAATTGGCCCGCCTCGAGGTGTCAACTAAGGCGTCAAGCACAACGGGGGTTGCTCATAGTGAGCCTATCGGCGTGTGCTCGTTCCTTACACCATAAGGCTCCACCGCCTTCACATGGTCATCCAGGCGGCCATGGGATGGACCGATAGCCGCACTGACTGTGGTCATCTATTTCGCTTGTGCATGGGGAAGTCTAAGCTTCATGAATTTGGCCCTAGACAATCAGCCAGTGAAACACCTTCAAGTTAACGTGCTGAAGGCTGAGGCATATGATGATCGCTACGAATTGACGCTTGGAGATTGGGGGCCTCGTCAGGCTGAGAATAGTCTCGAAGTGCCGCGCGCTGTATACGAACAAGCCAAAACTGAGAGACGACTAAGCGCGTCGAACAACCCTAAAGACGGGTTTGACACACACGCCCGTGCGTCCTTAATCTGGAGCACGTTTTCTCTGACCGCGAGCCCCATGATGACTGCTGCCACCTACCCTATCGGACTACCAGGAACGCCCTGGGGCGAAGCTGAGCTCGACACCTGGCGCCAACACCGCATTCGTTTGCGCAATTATGCCGAGGATGTCGTCCCTCGCATAGACGCCCTATCGGCCCAGTTCGACGTCGTAACCTATGGAGAGCTCAACTACTCTGACGACAGCTACCGGCTTTTTGCGCTGCGTTCGCGCGACTGGAACCCCACCTTGCCGGTGGCGCTGGTGACTGGCGGCGTCCACGGCTATGAGACCAGTGGCGTGACAGGTGCGCTGGCCTTTCTGGAAACCCAGGCGGCCAAGTATGCGGGCAGGGTCAATCTTATCGTGGCGCCCTGCGTCAGCCCGTGGGGTTATGAACGTGTCAACCGCTGGAACTATGACGCTCTTGACCCTAATCGCAACTTCCGCGCGGACGGTCCGGCCCCGGAATCGGCCGCGCTGATCCAGCTATTGTCGCCGCTGCACGGACAAGTTCTCATGCACATCGACCTTCATGAGACGACCGATAGCGATGAAAGCGAGTTCCGACCGGCGCTCGCAGCACGCGACGGCAAGGATTATGAGCCGGGTGAAATCCCTGACGGCTTCTATCTGGTGGACGACAGTGACAATCCGCAGCCGGAGTTTCAACAGGCGATTGTCACCGCGGTGGAAGCCGTCACCCACATCGCGCCGCCAGATGCGCACGGCAACATCATCGGCTCCCCCTTGGTTGCGCATGGCGTCATTGAATATCCGGTAGCCAAATACGCCATGTGCACGGGCATCACCGGCGCGCCTTACACGACGACGACCGAGGTTTATCCTGACAGTCCCCGCGCCTCCCCTAAGGAATGCAGCGACGCCCAGGTGGCCGCGGTCTGCGCAGCTATAGACTATGTCCTGACCCAGATTTGACCGCTTGCTTGGGGCCCCTGTGTCGCCGATGCGGTCAATTCGGGCATCTTGAAGGCTTTTATGACTACACCCGCCAGAGGCTTATCTGGCGGGTGTTTGGCTTTTGTCCGGAGACGTATGGTTCTTCTAAATCAGACGAACACACCCAACTGCACGTCGTAAGCGGCATCATAGAAGTCCTCATTGCTTGTCTGAGCCTGCAGTGACCGTTGCGATGTTACAATGCGAACCAGGTATTCTTAATCGCCAAATGTAAGCTGTAAGGCAAGCTCCTCACAGCACTAGATAAATCATCGAGACTGGGTGAGTTCAGACGTGCCACATTAAAACAAATGCCACCCCGATAAGGGTAAAGCCACACCACGCGACAACGTACATGATGAGGTCAACATTGCCCTTGCCAGATTGTTTTTCGGCAATTTTAGGTTTCTCTGCGTACCTAATATGTCTCATTCCGAAACTCCATTCGCATTCAGATGACCACCAGCAAAACACATTCCACTTGCCGTTACGCAGGCCACTTCGGCTGCCGTTCAGCTACGGTCACCTTAATTGACAGCTACCAGTGAGCGGAAACTGTGGATGACGGAGGTCATCCTTTAAGACTGTCGGCAAAGTCGCTGTTCAGACACGCAAAATGGTGAAATGATGCCACCCTGTTACAGGGGACACGTGTCAGACCAACGACTAACGGGCCAGGAAATAGCCGCGAGCGGCTTGACCTATGAACAAATAGTCGAGGCGGTCGAATGGCTTGTGTTGGATTCCATTGGCCCCAAGGTCAATGGAATGGCGGGCGACATCATCTTGGGCGGCATGGCGCAAGCCATGACCCGAATCGCCATGGCGACAAACAAGATTGAGCAGCGCGAGGCTATGCAAATGATCCGTTCGATGTTTATGGCGAAGCCGAACGAGTGCCCCGCTTAAATGACAACTTGCAATTCGCAAGCCTCAACATTTAGCCAGTCAGCCCGTATATGGGCATAGGTATCCGTATTTGGTGTCGGTCAGCCGCCCCTCCCGCTAAACGCCCCCCAACGGCCGAACGGCCACACTTTGGAGGTGAACACTTCCCAGCAACTGAAGATCAATGTGGTAAAATGCCGGTGCCATTATGCTCCTCTCCTAAGCAACTGTTTCAATAATAGGATAACACTTGCTTCTGGCCCAGCGGCGACAGGGAAAAATCTAATCCGGAATGATATGTGCTTTAGAGTTTTAGGCCTTCCGTCTAAAGTCTGCAATTCCATAGGGGGGAGAAGAATGAGCCAATCAGTTGCGTCAATTTGCCGGATTTTTTATATATGCCTGCTGATAGTTCAGCCATTTCCTGTGATCGCGCAAACAACCGCCACTGACTTCGGGAAATCTATCAGCCGCGCGGAAAAAGGTGACGTGCAGGCATACGAAGGTGCTGGTTTAGACTATTTTCACGGAAGCAATGGCGCGCCACAGGATTACGCAAAGGCCTTGTTCTGGTTTCGTAAAGCCGTCAACAATGGCAATAGTTCGGCTGCCCAAATGCTTGGAGAGATGTACGGCCGAGGTTTGGGCGTCCCTCAAGACAGCGAGTTGGCGGCTAAATGGTATCGAATGGCCGCCGAGCATGGAATACCTTTTGCTGCTGAATCGGCGGATTTGTTTGAGCATATCACAGTAGAGGGACGACTGGAGCAGCGAAGGCTTGGTGAACTCGAAAGGGCATTTACAATACTCAATCCATTTCAAGACCCTGCCTTCGACGCCTCCATAGAGGACCGAAAGCAAGCTTTTGCTGTAATTCAAAAAGCTGCAATGGAAGGATTGGCAGGTGCCCAGTCGACCATAGCGTTTATTTATGACGACCCTGTCTTTGCTGATCAACTGGGTGTTGGATTTGACCAGTCCAAAGCTACCGAGTTCTATCTGGCAGCAGCAGAGCAACATGATCCGGACGCAATGGTTGCAATCGCCAAGCGGTATGAGCACGGAATCGGTTTCGCAAAAGATACCGATAAGGCGTTAATGTGGTATAGAGAAGTGGCTAAACTTCCATTCAACAGGTTTAGCCACCTGACGGGCCTGGCAGGGTGTAAAATCGATTTCCTCGAAGATGGAATGCTGGACAATCGAAATTGCGAAACTTGGACGAGCACCCATCAAGCAAGGAATGGGCTGCGAGACGACGAGCCTCACCTCGATCAGTGAGTGTTCATAAGGAGTGTTAGGCGCCATGTATTGCCGTTCAATCCAGTCAGAATTGAATAGACCACTCTCGTTTAGAATGGTTGATGCCGTGCTGCGGAGACCATGGATCGACAGCCGCGAATGATAAACTCGGGCAATTCCTTTTCCCGAATGCTCGGTTGATGCTTGACCTTCGGTGCCGGTCGCATCGCGTTATGGAGCGAAGCTGCTGGATCGTACTTCGCCTTTCCGTTGGCAATAGCGTACCTGAAGATTGAACTGATGGTCTGTCGGAGGCGTTTGGCCGTGTCGATGGCGCCTCGATCCTCCACCGTTCGAATCGCAGCCAAGACTTCGGGAGGCTCGATTTCGGTTATCAATTCGCACCTAGAACCGGGAATACATCTCTCTCCAAGCCTGAGATAATCGGGCTGCTGTGATGGTCGACCCATGCTCCTTGCTTTAAGTTGAACCACTCGCGCCCCATCGCCTCGAAGCTAATCGATTTAGCCTTCTCTTTAGCGGGCACCTTAGCAGACGGATCAACCCCCTTCGCCAACAATCGCTTGGCATCATCCTTCAAGCGGCGAGTGTCAAGAAGCTTCACATGCGGATAAGCTCCAAACGTTAGTGACTTCTGTTTGCCCTCAAAACGGTAGGCCAAGCGCCAGAGTTTTCCGCCAGAAGGTGTCACAAGGATATGAAGCCCCTCACCGTCAGAATATTTTTTAGCCTTTTCGGCAGGCTTTAACGCCTTAATTCTTAATTCGCTGAGCGACATGTGTTGGTATCCCGGCCAACCCGTGTTGGTATCTGACCTAAACATCCCAACAAATATATGAGAACAGGTGACATTTAACGGTACCTCAAGGGACGAGAATTTTCAATATTCCCTTTTAAAATAAGGAGTTTTGAACACATATGGGATCTATTGGGAAAGGAGGTTGGTAGGCGAGGAGGGACTCGAACCCCCAACCAGACCGTTATGAGCGGTCGGCTCTAACCATTGAGCTACTCGCCCCCAAAACGCGAAAGGCGCCCGAAGGGAGGCCGTGCCTAACATGCACGCCACATGATTTAAACCCCATTTTTTAGCTATCCACGCTGTTCAGGCCACATTCATGCAGCTTGCGCCATTATGAGCTTACCGCAGAGAAGCGTCATACAAACGATGCAAGCTGCGGACTGTCATATCGACATGCGACCCAATATAGAGAAAGACCATCCACATGACCGCCATCCGTAACGCCAAATCCGCCCTGCTGAAATCCTTCGCTTTAGGCGCCCTTGTGGCCGGAATGGCCGCCGCCCCTCTGATGGCAAGCGCTCAGGCCGCCACCCAGACGCCCGTTATGATCATGCCGGCGCCCAGCACGCTCAGCCTCAACGCCTCCGGTGAGGTCAGCGCCACACCCGACATGGCCACGATCAATTTCGCCGTGGTGACGCAAGGTTCCAGCGCCTCCGAAGCCATGAAGGGCAATAATGTCCGCATGAATACGGTCATGGCCGCCCTCAAGGACGCCGGGATCGCTGCCAAGGACATCCAGACCTCAAGCCTCAACTTGAACCCGCAGTATGATTACACCGATGGTCAGGCCCCGAAACTGACCGGCTATCAGGCCCAGAACCAGATCACCGTGCGCGTCAACGATCTGACCCGCACCGGCCCGGTCATCGACGCTGTGATTAAGGCCGGCATCAATCAGGTCAATGCCATCACCTTTGGCCTGAAGAATGATGAAGCCGTGCTCGATCAGGCCCGTCAGGCCGCCGTCGCCACCCTGCTCAAGCGCGCCAATCTCTATGCGGCTGCCACCGGCATGAAGGTTAAGCGTATCATCACAATCGATGAAGGCGGCCCGGTCTACAACCAGCCGCAGCCGATGATGATGTCGATGCGCGCCAAGTCGGCCGATTCCTCGACGCCCGTCTCTTCCGGTGAACTGCAACTGAGCGTCAACGTGTCGGCGACCTTCGAACTGGAGAAATAAACCTCTCCCAAGGCGAGTAAGGTAAAGCCTCTTCATCCATTTCCTTCTTCACACGTGACAGGGTGTTAACTTTTTGTTAACTTGCCGCGTGGGTGACGGCGTCAGATTGGCGCTGTGGGATGGATGGGGAGGCTTTGACGTGTCCAAAAAGCAGATTGCTGCCGTAGCAGCCGCTGTGGTCGCGCTGACGATGGGCGCCGGCGCCGTGTTTTACAGCGCTGAGGCGCGGCAGGTGGCCACCAATCGGCAGGCCAGTTCCACCTTCCGCGGCGACCTCCGAAATGGCAGCCCTGTTCTTTTACGCAAGGCGCTGCCGCCCGCACCGGTGCAGTGGCAGTCAGCCCTTGAGCGCGCCAGCCAGCAAAAGTCCTTGCGCAAGTCGGATGGCATATTGGCGCGCCTGCCCAAGGCTGAACTCGACCGCACCCGCCTCCCCGTCATCCTGCCGCGCGCCGGCGTGATTGATGCCGCCAAGGCCAAACTGGTGAGCTTTGGTGATGCCTACGCGCTCAACATGCCGCAGGCCAAGGGCGTGCAGATCACCATGTACGGCAACCGCTCCTTCGTGCCGGCCGAGGCCGGCGCCGTGTCGAAAAGACCGGTCGCCCGCTTGCTCAATGTGGTCGAGGACGTCCGCATCAGTCAGATGGAGGACGGCTGGACCGGCACCTTCACGCGCTACGGCGTGGTCTACAGCCTCGATGTCAGTTGCGATGATATCAAAAGCCCCGATTGCCAGAGCGACGGCTATATCCGCAACGCCATCGCGCAGTTCGATGACGTGACCCTCGGCGCCGAAGCCCAGGCAGAAGCCAATAGGGCGGTCGCAAAGCCCGCCAACTGGCTGGACGGCGCCGTCCAGTCGGTGCGCAAGCTGACGAAGGCGAGTTGATCATGCGCCGTCATCCCATCAATGTCGCCATCTTCCTCGCCGCCATGCTGTTCGGTATGAACGCCTGTGACAGCAAGCCGCCGGTCGATGGCGGTGACGCCAGCGCCTCAGCCAGCGAATCCGAAAGCGCGGACAGCTTAGAAAGCGCGGAAGCGTCCGATGCCGCATCAGAAGTGGCATCCGAATCAGCTTCCGAAGTCGCCATGGTCGATTTCCCGCATGGCGCCGCGACCGCCCTCGTCGCCGGCTCCGGCAGCGGCTACACCGATGTCAGCAACTGGGCGCCGGGCATCTGTTTCCCGATGGCCCAGACGCCCGTCTACGCAAATTCACAGGTCTATAGCCCCGGCGGCGACCATTACCCCACCACCACGGCCAGCAATCACGGCGTCCAGTGCGACCCGGTCAACTACGCCTATCCGTGGAAGGACAATTTCTGCGAGGCGCGCGGCTGGAACAATCCGGTCTGTGCCAGCGGTCAGGGCCACCAGGGCCAGGACATTCGCCCAGCCACCTGCAAGGCCAATATGTACTGGGCCGTGGCGGCCGAGGACGGCGTTGTCACACAGGTCGGTTCCTATACCGTAGCCGTCACCGGGAACGGCGCGCCGCACCGCATTTACCGTTACCTGCATATGCAAAAAAGCTCGGTCAAGGTGACGGTTGGCGATGCGGTGAAGCGCGGGCAAAAGCTCGGCCTCGTTTCAAACAATCTCGGCGTTTCCAACGGCGTGCAGCAATATACCACCATCCACCTGCATTTCGAGGTGCGTATCGCGCAGGCCGAACAACTGGCCGACGGCACGCAACTGACCGCCAACGCCTTTGTGCCCCCCTACACGGCCCTGGTCGACGCCTACCAGCGCAAGCTGGCCGGCGATTGCCCGACGGTGGAGTAGTTTTGAGTCTTGCCCTGAACGCCCTATAAGCTTAGGGAAACGCCATGAGCAAAACAGCCCCCGCCTCCGTCACCCCTCTTTTCGTCACCGAGCTTTACCGCGCCGATCTCGGCGATGCCAAGTTCGAGGATTTCCTTGCCGAACTCGACGACACCTGCCGCGCCATCGCCGATGAGGACGAGGCCGGGCAGACCTGGTCGCAGACCAAGGGCTACCTCGGCTATACCTCCTATGCGTCGCTGAACGACCTGCCGGCCCGCGCCAGCATCTTCGCCGACCTGAAAGCCATACTCGACAGCCACGTCGCCGCCTTTGCCGACAAGCTCGATTTCGATCTCAACGGCCGCAAGCTCAAGCTTGACTCGATGTGGATCAATGTTCTGGAGCCGATGGGCCACCATTCTAGCCATATCCATCCGCACAGCGTCATTTCCGGCACGTTTTACGTCTCCATCCCCGAAGGCTCAAGCGCCCTGCGCCTCGAAGACCCGCGCCTCGGCTTTATGATGAACGCCCCCCTGCGCAAGGCCAATGGCAAGCCGGAGCACCAGAGCTTTGTCTGCGCCACGCCGCTGGCCGGAACGGTTTTGCTGTGGGAAAGCTGGTTGCGCCATGAGGTGCCGATCAATCTGAGCGACGATGTGCGCATTTCGGTGAGTTTCAACTATGCCTAGGGTCAGGGCAGCGCTGGTCGGTTACGGCTATGCCGGCAAGACCATCCACGCGCCGCTGATCCGCGCGGCCAAAGGGCTTGAGCTGACGACCATCGTATCGTCACGCCCTGCCGATGTGCTGTCAGATATCTCTGGTGTCACGGTCGCGCCCGATCTCACCACCGCACTCAATGATCCCGCTATCGAACTGGTGGTGATCGCCACACCGAACGACCTTCACGCCTCACAGGCCCACGAAGCGCTGGAAGCCGGCAAGCATGTCGTCATCGACAAGCCTTTTGCGCTCAGTGTAGCGGAAGGCGAATCGGTTCTGGCCCATGCCGAGCGGGTCGGCAAACTCGTATCGGTCTTCCATTGCCGCCGCTGGGACAGCAACTACCTGACTTTCCAAGCCCTACGTCCGCGCCTCGGCGACCTTTATCAGTTTATCCTGCGCTATGACCGTCTGCGGCCCGTGGTGCGCGATCGCTGGCGTGAACGCGCGGGTCCCGGCTCCGGCATCTGGTTCGACCTCGGCTCGCACCTACTCGATCAGGCCTTGAGCCTTTTCGGACAGCCGGAATGGATCATGGCCGATATCACGGGCCAGCGTCCGGCTGCGCAGACCGATGACTATTTCCACGTCACGCTCGGCTACGGCCCGCTGCGCGTCATCCTGCACAGTTCGATGATGACCACCATCAACGGCCCCTGCCTTGAGGTGCAGGGCTCAAAGGGCGCCTTCGTCAAGTATGGCATGGATACGCAGGAAGAGATGCTAAAAGCCGGTCGCACACCGGGCGATCCTGGCTGGGGCGCCGATCCGGTCACCGGACGTTTCACACCGGTCACGGATGATGTCGCAGGCATGCCGGAGGAGATCGTGGCCACAACCGGCAATTACCTTGCCTATTACGAGGCCATGGCGAAGGCCATACCCGACAACGCGCCCAATCCGGTGAGCGGAGAGGACGCGCTGAAAGTGATGCGATTACTGGAGCTTGGCTTTATCAGCTCACGTGAAGGTCGAAGAGTAGCGGTGTAGTTCCGAAACCGTGAGGTTTCGGCAAGCGCGATCACGCGCCGGCGCTGATGCGCCGAGCTATGCGGCGTTTGAGCTCTTACAATGGAATAATACGGCGCTTCTTCGAGAAGCTCATATAGCCGACATTGGCGCCGAGACGGAAGCCGACACCGGCGCGGATGGGCGCCAGCACGATACCTTCGGCGCGCTGGTAGGTCAGGCTGAGGCCGCCGATGAAATAGGCCGAACCCTCGACACCAGGGAAGCGGCGATACATGAAGATCGGCTCGCGCAGGTTATAGATCAGGGTAAAGCAGCGCGAGGCGTTGGCGCCGGTATCAAACCCGATCGATGGCCCCTGCCAGAACAGTTGTGTCGGCTCCGGCACGTCCTTCATGAACAGGTTACCCTTGCCATAGCGTACGCCGATGCCGACCGCGCCGGAGGCTTCGGTGCCGGCGATATAGGCGGTGGGGTGATCGCCATAGTCGGCGAAGATCTTTTCCAGCGCGCCGCCAAGCGCTTCGACGGTCACGCCGAGGAAATCCGAACCTGCGGTCAGGATTTCATCACGCGTATAATAGCGATATTCCTGCTTTTCGGCAGGCTGGCCTTTCTCGACAGGATAATCCTGCGCCATAGCCAAGCGCGGGGCGAGGCCAGCGATCAAGGGCGTGGCGGCGGCGGCCACACCGGCCAGAAGAAACGAACGACGCTCCATGCGGCGACTCCTCAAACTCAAAAGATCGGGTGTATCGCCATGAAGGTTAATGCCGTATTTACTAACATCCCCTTACGCGCGCAAATTCCCCGGTTGATTTGACGATGACAGAGTCATGTGTCGTCAATAGGGCTTGATCCGCCGCAAGCCGGCCGCAATTCTTAATTTCGGGATATCAATTACAAAGTTCTGACGTCCGCTTCATGCGCCTTCAGAAGCTTTTTCGGTGCCTGCGCCAGCCACACCTGACGCAGATTTCCGCGTATCCAGTCCTCATCGATTTTGTCCTTGTGCGCCAAGATGCATGGCCAATTACGATGATGATCTGTGATAAAAAAGGTCTCGGAATCAGCCTCCAGATAAACGTCGCGCGTCTCAAAATCCATCTTGAAGACCGGCGCATCCCACTTCGAATTCCAGTAGAACATCGCCCTCTTGCCTACCTTGACGTTCGGCGCACCCCACGATTCCGAGGCTTCGGTACCAGGCAGTTCCAGAGCCAGTTCACAGAGGTGTTGCAAGGTCAGGCTCACAGGACACGCTCAAGCCAACGTCCTACATTCAGCGCAAATTGCTGGTCGTCATATCCCGGGACATTCATACCGGCATAGATACGCTCACCATTTGGTTGGATGACCACCTGGGCCGACAGCATGGCTGCCTCCCCCATCACCACCAATCGCCCTGCGCCATAGTCCAGCGCGAAGCTCTGGCATCGCCCGGCGACTGCAGGCATCTTGCGTCCGCGGGTCATATCCTGGGGTGTTGGTGCCTCACGCGCCCGGTCACCAAACTTTAGCAAGGCCGTAGCGCCTTTCGGCACACTCAACGACTGGCCGGTGAAGCTCTTTATCTTGCGAATACGCTCCTTGTCATTGCGCCCATGCATGATGAGATGATCACCCAGCGCGGCGCCGGTAAAGACAAGCTGACTGTTTGCTTCCGGTTCGAACACATAGCCCGTGCCCATGTCGAAGCCAAAGGCCTTCGCCATGATCTGCGCCGCCTTGCCAAAGGGGGCATGATCGGCGATCAGCCACAGCGATCCGCCGCCCTTAACCCATTGTTCAACGTTGGTACATTCCTCAGTCGTGAAAGCCTCTTCGCCGCCCTTCGGCGGCAGGGCATTAGCGACAACCAGCACATCGTTTTCGGCCAATGTTGCGGCGCTAAAGGCCGCGTCGTTCGTCCCAACCGTCCAACCATCAGCGGTCATCAGCCGCGCAAACGGCGCATAACGACCGTCACGCGTATGGAAGTTGTTATGCGCTTGATCTATCGTCAGGTGCTTCCCTGCGATGGCCGGCATATCAACTTTCGGTTTGAAATCGGGATCACTAACCTGTTGCTGTGCCTGAACAGGACCAGCCGCCAGAGTCGCCGCCCCCGCCATAACCATGCTGCGCCGTGTCCAGTCCATGCCAGCCTCCTGTTTTGCAGTCTGAACCTACCGCGTTCATGCCGCCGCGTCGAGCGCCACCCACGCTTTCATGCCGGACGTCAGCCATACGGTCAGTCCAGGCGCCAGGCTTTCGAAATGATCCTTATACCCGGCATAGCCGAAAGCGTCGGCCACGCTTGTATAGGTTTCCGGCATACATGGCCCGCCTATTATGGCAGCCGTCAGAATACGGTGCCTGACCAGCAGCTCGGACACCGCCAGCGTTTCAACCGTCATACCGGCTTTAAATGCTGTCACCAAATCACCCTCCCAAGCTTTGCGCTGCGCTGAAAGTCCAGTCCGTTCTTCCGGCGTCATGGCGGTGATACGGCGGCGCGTGTCCGCAACGGAGCTGTCAACTTTTTCACTGTAGCGCTCCATCAGCCATTGCTTGTATTCGGCCGCCTGAGCATCCGATTTCCAGATGTTGGGATATGTATCTGTCATGTCATCTCCATCAATGCGCCTGAGCGTGGTTTCGATAATACTCAGCAGATCACCAAGGCTTCTCAGACGGTCCACCAGCCGCTGGCGATGGCCGCGCAAAGCGCTGGCAACATCGAAATCGGTCGCATCCATGATGTCACCGATCTGATCTAGTCCCAGGCCCAAGTCGCGGTACATTAGCACCTGCTGCAGCCTGTGAAGCTGCGTCCGTTCGTAATATCTGTAGCCATTATTGCCAAGGTAGGCCGGTTTCAGCAGGCCGATATCGTCATAGTGATGCAAGGTTCGCACCGAAATGCGAACCAGATCAGCCAGTTGTTTGACGGTATAGCGAGTCAACAGTCTCCCTCCGTACGCCGGACCATCCGGCGCAGGACAAGCCATAGTCTCTAACGCCACGTGAGGGGCAACGCCTATTTCCGGTCAGCGGCGCTGGAATCGCGCGCACCCTTGAATTCGGATGTGTCACGCCAGACGGGCCAGATAGCAGAATTGGCCAGTGCTGAGCCAATGCGATAATAGAGCGTGGCGTCCTCCACCAGACCCGACAGGTCCCATTTGGCTGACCACTCATCCGCCGGCTGGTGATAGCGCTTTTCCGTGTAATCCTTGCTGAAGGCCTCGCCAGCCGCCTTGCCGCCCTTGATCATATCATCGCCCGAACTGGCCACCAGCATCGGCACGCCGCGCTTCACCAGCGGGAAGTGGTCGGAACGGAAGAAGCCACCGCTTTCGGGGCGAGGTTCCGGCACGACAACACGGTGCTGTTCGCTGGCGTAGAGGCTGACCAGTTCATCGAGCGAAGACTGACCGACGCCCTCAACAATGATATCCCGGGTAGCGCCATTGACGTTCAGCGCATCCATATTGATGCCAGCCACCGTCTTGCTCAGCGGATAGACCGGATTGCTAGCGTAATATTCCGAACCGAGAAGCCCGCTTTCCTCGGCGGTGAAAGCGACCATGACGATGCTGCGTTCCGGCTTCTTTGCACTTTTTTGCCCTATCGCTGCGCTGCTTGAGGGCTGACCGAAAGCGCGTGCGATCTCCAGCAAGGTGGCAATGCCCGTCCCATTATCGACCGCGCCGTTGCAGATCTTGTCCTTGGCCTCCGGCGCGCAGATGCCGAGATGGTCCCAGTGGCCGGTGTAAAGAATCGTCTCGTCCGGATGCGTGGTGCCCGGCAGGCGCGCCAGCACATTATGCGTGGTGATCTCCGTAGCGGCCACCTTGTAGCTGCCGCTCAAAGACACAGTAAGTTCGACCGGTTGGAAGTCCTTCGCGCGCGCCTTGACCCTCAAGGCCGCCAGATCCTGCCCGGCCGCCTTGAACAGGGCCTCGGCCGTTTCGTGGCTGATCCACGATTCCAGTTTCGGACTGGCGGTCGAAGGATCGGGCCGGACGATATCGAACTTCGAGCCGTTGTTGGAATTACGCACCGTATCCCAGCCGTAAGAGGCGGCATCGGCGTCATGGATGATCAGCACGCCGGCTGCGCCGCGTCGCGCCGCTTCTTCATACTTGTAGGTCCAGCGGCCGTAATAGGTCATGGCCTTGCCATTGAAGGTCATCAGTTGCGGCTCGACGAAATCGGGATCGTTGATCAGTTCGACGAGGATCTTGCCCTTCACATCAAGGCCTTTGAAATCATCCCAGCCGCGTTCCGGCGCCGTCACGCCGTAGCCGATGAAGACCAGCGGCGCCTTGTCGAAGCTGACATCGCTGAGCGCGCCGCGCGTATTGACCGTGATCTCCTGGCCCTGATGCAAGTCGAACGTCTTGCCGTCCGGCAGGTTGAAAGCCAGTTTCGAATCACTGACGATGAACTGGCGCAGATGCACGGCCTGCGTCCATCCGCCATTGTCACCACCGGGCTGGAAACCCGCCGCGGCAAAACCCTTCGCCAGGTAATCGATCGTCTTTTGCTCGGCCGGCGTGGTGATGCCGCGCCCCTCATAGGCGTCGGATGACAGCACCTTGACGTCCTGCGATATCCGCGCTGCGCTGATCGATTGGGCCATAACCGGCGTGGTCATGAGCGTCAGGGCCGCGGTCATCATCAGGATGCGTTTGAACATGGGTCTCTCCGAAAAAAGTTTCGGGTGATGCTAGAATTTACCCCGCCAGAGTCAAGCGCAACGCCTCATAAGAAAGGCAGGTGGTAAGGCCTGCAAACATATAAAGAAGCGATAAGTGGGCCATCCAACCCCCATCCGGGGACGTATCCTTTTGCAAGCCACGACACACAGACTTCACAAAGGAACGCCCATGTACCGCACACTTTCCATCACCGCCCTTATCGTCGGCGCCTCGTTATCCTCCGCCATGGCGCAGGATACCAAGCCGGCTCAACCCGATCAGAACCCCGCGCACCAGATGCACTATGCCGAAGGAACAAACGCTGCGGCCAAGCCTGTGGCGAACGCTGCGATGAAGAACCCTTGGGTCGGCGGCGCCGAAATGTACCCGACGAAAAACATCGTTGAGAACGCCGTCAATTCGAAGGACCACACCACCCTGGTCGCTGCCGTCAAGGCCGCAGGTCTGGTCGATACCCTCTCCGGCCCTGGCCCTTTCACTGTCTTCGCGCCAACCAATGCCGCCTTTGACGCCCTGCCCGCCGGCACGGTCGATAATCTGCTCAAACCTGAGAACAAGGCCACGCTGACCAAGATCCTGACCTGTCACGTCGTAGCCGGCAAGGTGTCGGCCATGGACCTGTCCAACGCGATCGACCAGAACGGCGGCAGCTACAAAATCACCACGGTCGGCGGCTGTTCGCTGACCGCCAAAAAGGATGCCGCCGGCATGATCTGGCTGACCGATGGCTCCGGTGCCACAGGGCAAGTCACCATCGCTGACGTCAACCAGTCAAACGGCGTAATCCACGTGGTCAACAAGGTGCTCCTGCCTGCCATGTAAGCTTTCTCCCCGATTGATTTCGACCAACTGGCCCCGGATGCCGCCCTCTCACCCAAGGCATCCGGGGTCCTTTTTGTCGGGACTTGCCTCAGCATGATATTCGGCGCATAAATTTGGCGCCGCTGTTAGCGCTAACAAATAAGACTATCGGGAGAGAAACATGCTGTCAGGCACACGTCGCGCCGCACTTTTGCTTGGCCTTAGCCTGCTGGCCACACCGGCCTTCGCCCTGACACGTTCTTTGGCGCCACCGCCTGCGTGGGTCGGCACCTGGGCCTCGGCGCAGATGACACCCGGCGCCGATAGCGCCCTCTCCCCGGTCGACGCTACCGATGTCACCCTGCGTCAGATCGTGCGCATCACAAAAGGCGGCGGCACGATCCGCATCAAGCTGTCGAACGTCATGAGCAACGCGCCACTGCGCCTGCAAAACGTGCACGTCGCCCGCGCCTTGTCCTCAGCCGGTGCCGGCATAGATCCGGCCAGTGACCGCGCCGTCACCTGCGGCGGCATGAGCGATATCGTCATTCCCGCCGGCGCCGATTATCTCTCCGATCCCGTCGCCATCGCCCTGCCCGATCAGGCCGATCTCGCCATCAGCTTCCATATGGCAGAACCGCCAGCGCAACAAACCGGCCATCCCGGCTCACGCGCCACCTCGTATCTAGCACCCGGCGGTCACAGTGCCGAGGCCGATCTGCCGGGTGCCACCGCCGTCAATCACTGGTTCCATATCGCCGGAGTGGACGTCATGGCGCCAGTCGGCACCCGCGCCATCGTCACCTTCGGCGATTCGATTACCGATGGTTACGGCATCACACCCAACAGCAACCGCCGCTTCCCGGACCGTCTGGCCGAACGCCTTAAGGAGCATCCCCTGACCGTGATCAATGCTGGCATCGGCGGCAACCGTCTGCTGCTCGATGGTAACGGCCATAACGCTCTGGCGCGCTTTGAGCGTGACGTGCTGAGCCAGTCCGGCATCGGCTATGTCATCGTGCTGGAAGGGGTCAATGATCTCGGCATGTTGACCAAGGAGGCTCCGGCCACACCCGACGCCCATGCAGCCCTGGTGAGTCAGCTAAAGGCGGCCTATCTTCAGATCATCGCCAAGGCACACAGCCGCGGACTAAAGATCTACGGCGGCACCATCACACCCTATATGGGGATGGATTTTTATCACCCCGAACCCGTCAGCGAGGCCGATCGTCAGGCCATCAATAGCTGGATCAGAACGTCAGGCGCTTTCGATGCGGTCATTGATTTTGATGCCGCCTTGCGTGATCCGGCCAAGCTGGACCATCTTAAGGCTGAGTATGACAGCGGCGATCATATTCACCCGTCCGAGGCAGGCTACAAGGCCATGGCCGACGCGGTGTCATTGACATTGTTTGGAATTAAGTAGCGCCAGCCTATTTGCTGGCAATCTGCGTGCTGGGAACCTGAGCACCGGGGACTTGAGCACTGGCGATTTGCGTGCTGGCCACTTGGGATGGCGCCAGCTTCCAGTTGGTGGTGAAACGCAGCCAGGCGCCCGGCTGGTGATCAGGACGCGACGTGTCGGTCTGGGCCCATTTCAGCACCGTAATTGCCAGACCCTGCCCGAGGTCGTAGCCGGCTGCACCTTCGGATGCGACGACGCAGCGTGTCAGGAAACCATCGGCGCCAATTTCACAATCGACCGCCGCAGGCCCTTCGACCGCGCTGGTCTTGGCGAGACGCGGATATTCACCAGCGTCGCTTAAGTCGCTACCGTCACGGGTAAAGACCCGCGCGCCGGCCAGATCAGGCTGTGCAACGGGCGCGCACTTGACGCCGCCACCGTTCGCTGTTGCATCCTGGGCAAGGGTTTGCGTCGCCATAAGGCCGCATATTACCGAGACTGAAAGAGCGATCGTTTTCATCAGGCCACCTTTAGAACTTTTCGCCAGTTAGCTACTGACCAGCATAAGGGGGCAATATGGAGAGTCTGGCAATCACTAAAATTGCTCTCAGGGTTAATGGGACCCCCTGAGACGCTTCTGAGACCGTCGCCATGAGTCACGCATTTTTTAAATTTTATCAGCCATCTGTAGACCATATGTAAGATTCAAACTCAGTCTTATCGTTATGCCTAATGGTCCTATGAAGGAGAAATAACTTCAATCCCCCAACCATCATAGTCGCCACCAAAATCCTCGACTAATCCTTCAATAATATCAGTCACATTGTCGATATTCTGAAGTAAATAAGCTCTAAAAAAGTCAACAATAAAGATATTAATATCTTCAGAATTTTGAGCTTCTATTTGAAACCCCATAGACAGAATTTTATCTATAAAAGGCTGGACTTGACTATTTTGAGTCAAATATACGCGATGATCTAACTTGTGAGGAACCGCCTTATCGTCCCCATGCTGATCCAAGGCTTCCAACACACGGCGATTGAGAATCGTTCTGTAAGCCTTCGCATCTGGATACAAAAATTCACGGTAAGTAGACCAATTGGCATCCAGCCGGTCACCGGTTTCATATTCATATTCTGATAGTGTCGCCATAAGAGTGGCCAATGCTTTAGAGAAAGCATTTGGTTCTTTGACATAGAAATAGAAGTCGCGAACGCCATTGTTGGTATTTCGCCCGACGTATAATATCCCGGCCTTGGCAATCAGCTTGGTATTCAGGTGATCTTCAAAATCACAGAGGATTTGATATTCTTCGTTGCTGGATAACCCGTCTTCTCTTGGCTGCTTCATATAGAGCCTGAGATAGGCCATATGCTGGAAGCCTTTATCAGGAATGGCGTTCATACGCCCGATATCGACAAAGATTGACGCTGGCTTATGATCGACCTGGCAAAAATAGAAATCCCACTCTTTCGACGGCTCACTGACCTGATCCGCCTTATCAAAAAACCACGACATGCAACGCCCCCCTTTATCTAAAGCCATATGCCGGTCCAAACTTAAAAACAATTGGGTGCAGGGGCTGCCCCCCTGCCTTTCCTTTCGCGGCGCATCATGCTATCGCCACCGGCATGAGCACAGACCTGTCCCTGATCCGCAATTTCTCCATCGTCGCCCATATCGACCACGGTAAATCCACCCTGTCCGATCGCCTGATCCAATTCACCGGCGGTCTCACCGCGCGTGAGATGAAGGAGCAGGTGCTCGACAATATGGATATCGAGCGCGAGCGCGGCATTACCATCAAGGCCCAGACCGTCCGCCTCACCTACCCGGCCAAGGACGGCAAGACCTATATCCTCAACCTAATGGACACGCCGGGTCACGTCGACTTCGCCTACGAAGTGTCACGCTCACTTGCCGCCTGCGAAGGCTCGATCCTCGTAGTGGACGCCTCGCAGGGCGTCGAAGCGCAAACGCTCGCCAACGTCTATCAGGCCATCGACAACAACCACGAGATCGTGCCGGTTCTCAATAAGATCGACCTGCCGGCCGCCGAACCTGAGCGTATCCGCGCCCAGATCGAGGATGTCATCGGTATCGACGCTTCGGAAGCCGTGCTCTGCTCTGCCAAGTCCGGCCTCGGCATCGAGGATGTGCTCGAAGCCGTCGTGAAGCGCCTGCCTGCCCCCAAGGGTGAGGAAAATGAGCCGCTGAAGGCCTTGCTGGTCGATGCGTGGTATGACGCCTATCTCGGCGTTATCGTTCTGGTGCGTATCTTCAACGGCCGCATGAAGCCGGGTCAGCAGGTCAAGCTGATGAACGCCGGCGCGTCCTACAAGATCGACAAGCTCGGCGTCTTCCAGCCGAAGGCCGTCGATGTCGAGAGCTTGGGGCCTGGCGAGATCGGCTTCTTCACCGCCCAGATCAAGGAAGTCTCTGACGCCGCCGTGGGTGACACCATCACAGACGAGCGCAAGCCGACGGCTGCCGCCATGACGGGCTTCAAGGAAGTCCAGCCGGTCGTCTTCTGCGGCATCTTCCCGGTCGACGCCGCTGACTTTGAAGACCTGCGCGCCGCCATGGGCCGCCTGCGCCTCAACGACGCCAGTTTCTCCTACGAGATGGAAACCTCTGCCGCTCTGGGCTTCGGCTTCCGTTGCGGTTTCCTTGGGCTGCTGCACCTCGAAATCATCCAGGAGCGCCTGAGCCGCGAGTTCAATCTCGACCTGATCGCTACGGCGCCTTCGGTCGTCTACAAGATCAACATGAACAACGGCGATGTGATCGACCTGCACAATCCCGCCGACATGCCCGATCCGGTCAAGATCGCCAGCATCGAGGAACCGTGGATCAAGGCGACCATCTTCTGCCCGGACGATTACCTGGGTGCCATCATCAAACTCTGTCAGGATCGCCGCGGCGTCCAGATCGACCTGTCCTATGTCGGCACCCGCGCCATGGTGGTCTATAATCTGCCGCTCAATGAAGTGGTGTTCGATTTCTATGATCGCCTGAAATCGGTATCGAAGGGCTATGCCTCGTTCGATTACACCATAGAGGAATATCGCGAAGGCGATCTGGTCAAGATGTCGATCCTCGTCAATTCCGAGCCGGTCGACGCTTTGTCGATGCTCGTTCACCGCGATCGGGCGGAAATGCGTGGCCGTGGTATGTGCGAGAAGATGCGCGAGCTGATCCCGCAGCACCTGTTCGTGATCCCGATTCAGGCGGCTATCGGTGGTCGTATCATTGCCCGTGAAACCGTCCGCGCCCTGCGCAAGGACGTGACGGCCAAGTGTTACGGCGGCGACGCCACGCGCAAGAAGAAACTGCTGGAAAAGCAGAAAGAGGGCAAGAAGAAGATGCGGCAGTTCGGCAAGGTCGAAATACCGCAGGAAGCCTTCATCGCCGCGCTCAAGATGGACAATGACTAATCCCATTAGGGATCAGCGCATATTGTTATACTCTTTGACCTGATCTTTCGTCAGGGCCTCGACCGACGAGATCATGCAGCGCAACGGCACAGCGCTTGAGATGTCGCCGGTGACGGTAACGTCGAGAGGCGAACAGACGCGCGCCGAGCCAAAGAACTCCAGCCCGACCGGCTCATTCTTTTGCAGGCAAGGCCCCGTCATATGCAGCAGAACGGCATTGCCCGAGCGATCGGTCAGCATCAGGGTCTCGCGGTCGATGACCTTGGAATCCTCCAGCGGCGACGACACGCACTGACGCCCCGATACGCTGTTGCTGCGCTTGTCGTCATCCGCCATCGACCGGCTGGCGGTCATCGCCACCACAACGCCCGCTGCCAGGGCGCAAACACCGCCCGTTACAAGCTTCAGATGCTTCATAATCTTACCCCTTATCCAGTGCGTCGGCTTCTTCGCGGCTGATCGATTCCACGCCATTGATCAGGCATTTCACCGGACGCGAACCGTTCTCCGAACGCAATATCTTGGCGTCATGCGCCTTGCATATCTGGTCGGAACCGTTGAATTCAAAACCGACCGTCGAGAAATCGTTCATGCTGCGGCACGGACCACGGACATCCAGCTTATAGGGATTACCCCAGGTATCATAGACCAGCAGCGTATGGTCATCGACCATGTGGGTGCGGCCGATATTGCGGCCATCGAGGCACTTCGGCGCCTGACGCGGCGTGGAAGCGCGATCGTCGTCACGCGCTTCACGCGCCGAAACCGACGCCGCACCGGAAAGCGCCGTGATGGCCAACGCGCCGGCCAGAAGTCCTGCAGCGGCAAAGCCGGCCAGATATGTCTTGTTCGTCATTTTCATTTCTCCCAATTCTATCGTTACTTCGAGCGTTCGGATTTGCGCTTCACCACATAGGGCGCCGCTTCCTCGCCGGTCAGGTGTCGCACCTGACTGATCGTGCACCGTTCGATGCGATCGCTGCCATGATCACGGAAGACAATCTCACCATCAAAAGGCCCGCAGATATCGGACATACCGCCCATCCGCGACTGGATGCCAATGCCGAAACTGCTCTGCAAACCGAAGCATATACCCGTCAGGCTCAGTTCATAGGCCTCGTTGCGGTCCGACGTGATGATGATCTTATTATCGCTCACTGTATCGAAACTGCGCACCTGTGCCGGATCAAAGCAGGCATAGCGGTCCTTGCCCAGCTGGACATCACTTGAGGGCCGCCCCGCCGACATGGCGAGCGCGGCGCCGGTCACAGCAACCATGCCCAATCCGACAGCGATCAAACAGGCGATAGTGGTAAATTTTTTCATGACAGCACCTCAAGACTTACAGAAGTACGCGCCGCAATCTGAACGGCCGATGAACGCATTTGTCAGATCGTGGCTGTGACTTATACGCTCGATACACGCTCCAGCCGTTGCGGACTGAGTAAACTTTCCGCGACCACGGGCAATACGGATGGCACATCGATAATCCCGGCCAGCAAAGCCTTGGCCAGCAAGGGTGCGAGACAGAAACCGCGCGCCGCCAGTCCGGTCATCACATACACGCCCTCGCCAACCGTTCCCACTACCGGCAGGTAATCGCGCGTCATCACGCGGATGGAAGCGCGCGATTGAAACGGGCCAGACGCGATTCTCGCGCCCCGCTCTGGCATGGCCTTGGCGAGGCTATCAAGATTGCGGGCGCGGTCGGCTTCGCGCACCTCTGTGCCGCGATCGTCGCGTTCGTGCGTCGCACCAAAGAGAAAGCCGCCGTCGAGCGGTATGGCGTAACCGCCCCAGCTCAGCGCGCTTTCCAGCGGCGCAATATCGGCGACGCACTCCACCTGTCCCCGCACGGGCTTGAGATCGTAACGCGCGGCATAGTCCATATCGAAAACACCTTCGCCACAGGCAAAGATGACCGCATCATAAGGGCCGAGGTTAGCGCCTTCGTCGCTTACCAGGCTGTAGCCGCCTTCAGGCCTTGCCTGAAATCCCGTAATCTTTGCGATGATGGTCGCCTCGCCTCCCAGCAAGGCCTCCAGCACCGGCTGTGGTCGCAGCCAAAGGGCGGTGTTGAGGGTCAGTCCCTTCGCCTGCGGCACATCAGCCGCCTCCCCCGCGTCAAACAGCTCGATATCTTCCGGCGCGAAAGCCGCCTGCCCGGCAATACGTTCAAAGCGTGAAGCATCGCGTGGCGTGGCTTCGCATTGCAGGACGCCTTCGCCAATGATCGCCTCAGGGCACAGGCGGCGGTAAAGCTGACCGGCATAGGCAAAGGCATCGGCGAACAGGGCGGAGATCTCGTTATCGCCGGCATCCAGGCGCGGTGTCACCAAAGCCGCCGTATTGCCCGAAGCCCCGGCGCCGACTCCATCGCTGTCATAAAAATCAATCTGCAGCCCCAGTCCACGCGCCTGATGCACCAGTGCACAACCAGCAATGCCTGCGCCGATAATCGCCAGTTTACGCGGGCGCTCAGGCCTCGTGACCACCTCCCCCGCGAAAACCGCCTCCAGACGTTCGCGCTTGCGTCCGAAGCCCGGATGCTTCTCAATCTCGAAGCCGGCCGCCTGCAAGCCGCGCCTGACAAAGCCCGCCACGGTAAAAGTGGCCAGCCGCGCGCCCGGCCGCACTTTCGTGGCGATCAAAGCCAGCACATCTTCGCCCCACATGCCGGGATTGAGCGCCGGCGAGAAGCCATCGAGAAAAGCCGCATCGGCGCCGCCTTGCCATTGCATCAGAGCGTCGCGAACCTCCATCAGGCCAAGCGTCAGGCTGACGCCCCACTGCGGGAAATCCATATAATGAAAACCGCGCCGTTGTTTCGGCCATTGCGCCAATAAGCCTTGCGTGAAATCCCCCAGTTCCGGCCAGTTCGCCAGCGCCTTGCCGGCATCCTCGGCGCTCATCAGGAAGCCTTCGACCGAGAAGATATGCAGATGCGCACCCGGCGCGCGTGTCTGCGCCCAGAGCTGCATCACCGCAGCGATGTTGAGACCGGTGCCAAAGCCAAGTTCCAGCAGTGAGAAGTCGCTTTTGCCTTGCCAGACATCGGGCATATGGCAACCGCCCAGGAAAACGGCGCGCGATTCACTCAGGCCGTCTTGCAGGGAATAATAGATATCACCGAACAGTCCGGAACGCGGCGCGCCATCCTCGGCGAAATAAAGCTCGGGATCATTAGTGGACATCGGTCTCACGCAAATAAAAAAAGAGGGCCGTCTTGCGACAACCCTCTCTTCAAATCAATGCCCGAAGGCAAATCATTACATCGACGAAGCAGCTTCCGAAGCAACTTCCGAAGCAGCAGCCGACTCAACGACGGCTTCCGAAGCGACTTCCGACGAAGCAGCAGCTTCATCAGTCGTGGCCTTCGGGGTGCAAGCGGCAACCGACAGAGCGGCGGTGGCAACGGCAGCGATCAGAGCGATACGGACGATCTTGGAGGTCATGGATCTATTCCTTTTGATTAAGTTTTAAGGCGCAGGACCATTCCTGAACCTATTGACCGAGGCGGTAAAACCGCCCCCGTCAAATTTCGTGATTAGTGAGCAGCAGCCGGAGCAGCCACCGAAGCTTCGGCAGCGGCAGGCGAAGCGGCGACAGCGGCGTCAACGGCAGCAGCCGAATCAGCAGCCGATTCCGTGGTGGCTTCGGCAGGCGCCATTTCCGAGGTAGCACCTTCTTCAGTGGCGGCTGGCTTTTGGCAAGCGGCAACCGACAGAGCTGCGACAGCGACAGCAGCGACCAGAGCGGTACGGATGATCTTGGAGGTCATAGTATCAGATCCTATATCTAACATTAGAGCGCCAGGAACTGATACCTAGGCCCGAGCCTTTTCATACCGATTTTGCGCGAGTCCCGCAAGACCTTATTTCACAAAACTGTGATCGCTTCGGTGACTAAAACGGCCAAATTCATCTAAAAGGAGGTATTTCCTGCGCAAAACGGCCATTTTAACGATGGTTAACGGGGAAGTGGCCAAAAAATCGTGATCGGCACGATAGAAATCCACGTATCTCCAACGGCATGAGACATGCCCGTATCGTCTTTTAATATGCAAAAAAGCAGCCGGCGTGGTTAATGCCGGCCGCTTTTGCGAATCAAGTCTGTTATCAGGCCGCTTCGGCCGGAATGTTGTTGAGCGCCTCTTCCATCTCCAGGAAGCTCGGCTGCATGGTCGAGGGAATATTGCCCCGGCCGATTTCGACCGAGATCTGAGCCGCGTTGCCATGGAGGTGGGCGATAAGAACGGCCTGAATAATTTTGTAGAAGGCGGCGTCTTCTTCGATGACACCGCTCATCCGCGCCGCGAAAGGCCCGACCAGACCATAGGATAGCAAAATACCGAGGAAGGTACCGACGAGCGCGCCGCCGATCATTTCACCCAGAATTTCCGGCGGTTCGGTAATCGACCCCATGGTTTTCACGACGCCCAGAACGGCGGCCACGATACCCAATGCCGGCAAGGCGTCGGACAGGCCGGCCATGGCGTGCGCCGGATGCAGGGCCTCATGGTGGTGCTTTTCCAGTTGTTTTTCCATGGCATCCTCGACCTGGTGCGGATCTTCGAGGTTCATGGTCATCATGCGCAGGGTATCGCAGATGAAGTCGGTGGCGAAGTGATCTTTCACGATCTTGGGGAAACGGTTGAAAATCGTCGAATCGTGCGGCTTTTCGATGTGGCTTTCGAGCGCGATGACCCCTTTTGACTTCATGGTCTTGGTCAACAGAAAAAGAAGCGACAGAAGGTCGCGGTAGTCGCTGGCCTTCCACTTCGGCCCGCCGAACACCTTGCCCATGCCGCTCCCCATGCCCTTGAGCGTGGTCAGGCTGTTGGAGATCAGCGTGGCGCCGACGGCAGCGCCGCCAATGGCCATCATTTCGTGCGGCAGGGCGTGCAGGATCGGCGCCATATTGCCGCCGGAAATGATGTAGCTGCCGAACACCATGGCGAACAGACAGACAATACCGATGATTTGAAACATTTAGACCACACCCAGCGACTCAAACTTCTGAGGCTACCTTCGGCGTTAATGATTAATTACGAGTTTCGAACCGACGGCATTAACCCTTCTTTTTTACCTTTTTGCAGAGAAAGGCATGTTTTACGCGCAGTTATGTCGCCGGACGCTCCGCCGGCGTGCCGCCTTGCGACACGACGAACTGGTTGGCGAGATCAAAGCTCAGATAACCATCCGCCGTCAGTTGGTTGGCGCGCTGCCAGTCACGAATAGCCTGACGGGTGCCGACACCGATCACGCCGTCGATCGTGCCCGGATCAAAGCCCGCCGCTTTCAACGCGGCTTGCGTCTTGAGGCGTTGATCAAGGCTAAGTGGCGGCTCAACCGGCCACGGTGTCACTAGCGGCGGACGACCGGCGATGCTGTCGGCGATCAGCCCCACCGCCAAAGCGTAGGAGGTCGAGTTGTTGTATTTGCGGATGACATAATGATTGGGTAAGGCGAGGAAGGCCGGGCCCTTCGCGCCCGAAGGCAGCAGGATCTTGGCCTGTTCGCCGGTTTCGGCAGGTTTCCAGTAACCGCCATCGGCGCGCTTGACGCCGAGCGCCGCCCATTCCAGCGGCGTCTTGCTGGCGGTTTCGGCGAGGTAATAGTCAAAGCCCACCGGCAGCATGATCTCGACGGCCCACTCCTGTCCCGGCATCCAGCCCGCCTTGGCGAGCAGGTTCGCCGATGAGGCCAGCGCGTCGGAATCGGAATTCCAGATATCGACCTTGCCGTCATGATCGCCGTCGACGCCAAGGCGCAGGTAATTGTCGGGCAGGAACTGCGTCTGCCCCATAGCGCCGGCCCACGAGCCTTTCAAGGTGTCGCGGCTGATGCCGGAATCGCGCAGGATGGTCAGGCAGGCGATCAGTTCGCTTTCGGCCCAGTCACGACGGCGGCCATTATAGGCCAGGGTCGCCAGGGCCGACACCACATCTATCTTGCCCTGCACGCGGCCCAGATCGCTTTCCATGGTCCAGATGCCGCCGATCAGTTCCGACGGTACGCCATAGGCGCTGACGATTTCGCCGACGTTGGCGTTGGCGTCGAGCCTGGCGCGCGCCGCCTGAGCCCGAGAAGCCGAGACCGAGGCGCGCATGTAGGAACTGGCCGGCTTGGAAAACTCCGGCTGCTGCGAATCGGATGAGGTGACACTGGCCTGCGGAGTCACATTGCTCAGAACCTGCGCCACGAACAAGGGATCGAAGCCTTTGGCGGTCGCCTTGGCAATAAAGCTCTGCTTCCAGTCATCGAACGTGGCGTTGGCCGGCAGGGGCGCCGTGGCCGGGCTGGCGGGAATTACGGCTTCACTGGCCGAAGACGCGGCCGAGGACGCTGCCGGCGGCACGGGCGTTTGCGTTACATTTTCCGGCTGCGGCACCGCCGTGGTGCAGGCGCTCAAGACAACGAACAGACTGGCATAACGTAACCGCATGGTAGGCACCTTTGTAGACTATAGATGGACTAAACCTCATTGCGTTCGTCTTTCCAAGCCCTTAAAGGCCTCACTTTCCCGTCAATCACCTGTGTAAAACGAGAAAATGCCGCAATCGGCCGCAAACCGGCCAAATCGTCATTGACAATATTCTGCCTCTCCCCTAGATACCCGCCCTCTAACGAAGTTGACCCATGCGTGCGTCCGGTTCTGGTTGCCCTGTGTTCGCTTTAACCGTCATTTTAAAGATCAGGTGAAAACCAATGAAAGTCCGCAGCTCGCTCAAGTCGCTCAAGGGTCGTCACCGCGATTGTAAGATCGTGCGTCGCAAGGGCGTCGTCTATGTCATCAACAAGACCGATCCGCGCTTCAAGGCGAAGCAAGGCTAAGCTTGTTTGAGGCCACTATCGTGGCTTTGACATGACACATCGAACAACGCTTAAGGCTTATGCTTTAAGCGTTTTTTCGTGTTCGGACGGAGCCTTGCGTGTCACTTTAATCCACAGCCTAGGCCGACTTATCCTCAAGGCAGACGTTGAGAAGCTGATTCGCAAGCGCTATGGTTAAGCCAACAGTTTCACAGGATATCCCCCATGGCCGATGACGCCCCCCTCTCCTTTTCCGCCGACGACGTCATTTCCGGCGCCGCTCAGACCCGCCTGCGTACCATCATAGAGCGTATCGAGCGCCTTGAAGAAGACAAGGCCGGCATCATGGGCGACATCAAGGAAGTCTATGACGAAGCCAAGGGCGAAGGCTTCGACGTCAAGATCCTGCGCAAGGTCGTTTCCCTGCGCAAGAAGGACAAGGTCAAGCGAGATGAGGAAGAAACCATCCTCGATCTGTACCTGACCGCGATCGGCGACCGCTAAAAGCCTCATGCCAAAAAGTGGTCGCCACTTTTTGGATACACCTGAGGCGCAAACAAAGCCAGTTGACGACGTATCAAGCCATCCCCATGCTGAACCGCATGAGGATGGCTTTTTCATGCGCGGATGATGCAGATGGCTTTTAAAACGCCGTCCAAAACCGGCATGACCCGATCAAAGCCGCTGCAAAGTAAGGCAGGGCTGCAAACGCGCAAGCCGATGCAGGCCCAGGCAGGTTTGACGAAGAAGGCTGCCTTTAGCGCCAAACCGCCCTCGCCCCTCGATCAGATCAAGGCGCAAAAGAAGGCCCTGCAGGCCGCCACGATCCGAGCCCTGGAAAAGGCCAGACGCGAGGCCGCCGAACAGGGTGTCGCTCTCTCGGAGTGGGAAAACGAATTTATCGAAGGCGTCAGCGAGCGGGTCAAAACCTATGGCCGTGCCTTCGCCGATCCAGACAAGGGCGCAATGAACGGCACGCTCTCCATGCGACAGGGACAAAAGCTCAAGGAAATCCGTAAGAAGGTGCAAGCCAAGGGGGCACAGAACCATGACGAACCCGGAGAAGAATGATGGCCTTACCATAGCGGCCATCGCCACGATGGCCGCACTTACGGTCACCTTCGTGCACGAAGGTCTCGGCCATGGCGGCGCCTGCCTGACCCTCGGTGGACGCATTACACAACTAAGCTCTTCGCTTTTCCATTGCGACACGCCTTCGCCATGGATTGATCCGGCCGGTCCCTTGGCCAATCTAGCCTTGGGCACCTTGGCGCTTATCCTGTCACGACGGGTGACCACCACGCCCTGGCGACTGTTTTTCATACTCATTACCGCTTTCAGCTATTTCTGGGAGGGGGGCTATCTGGTCCAGGCAATGGCCACAGCCAAAGGCGACCTTTATTTCGCCGGACACAATTTTATCGGCGAACCGTCTTTGTGGTGGCGGCTGGTCGGCGGCCTTATTGGCGTGCTGCTGTATTTGCTCACGATACGTCTCACCTCACGCGCACTTCTGAATCTGTGGCCGCAAAAGACCGCGCGCCACGTCGCCCGCATCACCTGGTGCGCCGCCACACTGGCCACGGTGGCCGCGGCCCTGACCTATCGTGGCGGCATGGGTCAGAACCTGCACGACACCATCATGGAGATCGGCGTCGCCAGCCTGCCTCTGCTGATCATTCCGCTACGCGCCTTACATCCGCCGGCGAAGGTTGCTGTCATGGAGCGCAAGCCGCTTGCCCTCGTTCTGGCCGCCGTCATCTTTATCGTTTTCACGCTCACACAGGGGCATGGCCTTGGTTAAACCGTCTCGTCGTCACCTGCTGACCGGCTTTGTCGCCACGGCTCTTTGGCCATGGCGCGCCCTGGCGCAAACCCGCGCCCAGCGTGAAGTGCTGGCCTTCTATTACGGCTGGTACGGCACCAGAGCGCGTTCCGGCGCAGATATTCATTGGCTCAACCCCGATCCAGCGCATGAACGCATCGAGGATGCGCCACACTATCCGGTGGGTGGTCCTTACGACAGTCTCGATCCGGCGATAATCGACCGTCAGATGGCGCAGATGAAGGCCGCCGGCATCACCGGCCTGATCGCCTCCTGGTGGGGGCAGAATGATCGCACTGATCAGCAGTTTCCCCTACTGCTCAAAGCCGCCGAGGCCCACGGCCTCAAGGTCTGCGCCTATGTCGAACAGGCGGAAAACGCCGAAAAGGTCGCCGACGATGTTCTCTACCTGCAAAAGCAATATGGTCGCCATCCGGCGCTGCTCAGGCTCGACGACAAGCCCGTCATCATGTTCTTCGACCGGCTGATGCAGGTGATCGGGCTCAATGGCTGGGCAAAAGCGCGCCGCCTGATGGATCAACAGGTGCCCAACGCCATCAGCTTTGTCGGCACCGCCAACACGCTGAAGGAAATCAGCACACGCAAGAGCGCATTTGACGGCCTGCACATCTATTCGATGCAGTTCGAAACCGCCGATCACCACTGGATACCTGCCCTGTGGCGACCAGCGTTTTACAGGAATTGGGTGAAAGCGCAGGCCGGCGCCAAAGTGACCACCGCCACCATCCTGCCAGGTTTCGACGACCGCCAGCAAAAGGACCGCCCCGGCCGGCGCCCCACCGTGAAGCGCGAGGACGGCGGACCGTTCCGTCGTCAGTGGAAAGCCGCCATTGCCGCCAATCCGGACTGGATTCTGATTGTGTCGTTCAACGAATGGCATGAGGCCAGCCAGATAGAGCCCTCCACCGCCTTCGGTATGCGTGAATTGCAGACTGTCAAGGAAATGAGCGCCCAATTTAGACACTGACCTCCAAGTCCTTTGCGGATTTGGCAAGGGCAATAGCCCGCCGACGCCAATGCGTCACGCCTGCGCGGCGTTTGAGCACGTTTCAAGCCCAATTCATGAGGTGACAGCGCTTTCCCCTGTGCTAAACCTGACCTACCAAAGATTATAAAAGTTGGGAAGAATGACAAACGCGACGCGCACGGCGACACAACCGGGCTGGCTGGAGAAAATCACCTACGGCTTCGGTGATTTCGGCTTCAACCTCTACTGGACAACCATCAGCGCGTTTCTGCTGATCTTCTATACCGACAGTTTCGGACTGAGCGCCGCCGCGGCCGGCACCATGCTTTTGACCACCAAGCTGGTCGATGCCTGCGTCGATCCGATCATGGGCGCAGTGTCCGACCGGACGCGCACCAAATGGGGCCGGTTTCGCCCCTGGCTGGTATGGGGCGGTGTGCCGCTGGCGCTATCGGCCGTCGCCACCTTCACGACGCCTGATCTGGCCGAGGGCGGTAAGCTGATCTACGCCTACCTGACCTTTGGGCTCATGATGGCGCTCTATTCGGTGGTCAATATCCCCTATGGCGCGCTGTCCGGCGTGCTGACCAACAATCCGCAGGCCCGAACCCAGATCAACAGCTTCCGCTTCGTCGGCGGCTTTCTCGGCGGCACTTTCGTCACCTTCATGACGCCCAAACTGGTCAAGTGGCTAACCGCGCAGTATGGCAACGGTAATGAGGTTATCGGCTGGCAACTGACCCTGGCGCTCTATGGCGTGGTCGCCTGCCTGATCTTTTTCGTCCTGTTCCTGACCGCGCGCGAACGCATCGAGCCCGTCGCCGAGGTGCAGGTCAGCCCGCTGAAAGACATTGGCGACCTGGTGAAAAACGGCCCTTGGCTGATCATGTTCGTGCTGGCGCTTGTCATCATGATCACGATCTCGACGCGCATGGGCGCCAGCGCCTATTACATCAAATACTATGTCGGCAAACCCGAACTGGTCGCCAGTTTCCTGACCGTCTATGGCTTTGCGCTGGCGGCCGGATCGCTGGTCACGCCCCTTCTCACGCGGTTCATCGACAAGCGCCGCCTGCTGATCATCCTGATGATACTCGTCGGCATTTTGTCATCGCTGTTTTTCTTTATCCCGAAAGACCAGATAGGCCTGATGTACGCCCTGCAAATCGCCATCGGCCTGTGCCTGGGGCCCAAGTCGCCCCTCACCTTTTCCATGTATGCCGATTGCGCCGACTATAACGAATACAAGACCGGCCGCCGCGCCACCGCCATGACCTTCGCCGCCGCCACCTTCTCGCAGAAGCTTGGCGGAGCGCTGGCCTCCTTCGTCATCGCCAGCGTACTGGCAGGCCTCGGTTATGTCGCCAACCAAGCGCAGAGCGGCGCCTCGCAGACCGGTATCGTGCTATTGATCAGCGTGGTGCCCGGCGCCCTGGCCCTTCTCGCTGCTGTCATCATGTGCTTCTACAATCTCAACGATTCCCGCCTGGCAGAAATTCAGGCGGCGCTTAGCGAACGAAAGTCCAAACTGTGAGCCTGATCGATTTCGACGCCGACCGCTGCATCCTCAGCAGCCCCACCGCCATGCCGCTGGCCGCCGGCTTCCTGTGGAACCCGCATATGATGATCCATATGACAGCGCGCGGTTACGCCACGGCGCAGTTCATGCAGCCGGAACCGTCGAAATACGCCCGCGCCCAGATCATGGAGGCCAAGCACTTCATGCTGCCGGAACAGGGCACCTATGCCCATCACCCCGGCCGCTTCTTTTACGTCAAGGACCGCGAAACCGGCGCGCTGTTTTCGGCCCCCTACGAGCCGGTGCGCGCGCCCGTCGAGGCATTCGCCTTCGAGGTGACGCCCACCCGTCTGCACTGGACCGTCGATCGCCCGGGCCTGCGTATCGAACTGACGCTGACCCTGACGGTCGATGACGCCTGCGAACTATGGGAAGTGCGGTTAATCAACAGCGGTGCACGCCATCGCAATGTCAGTTTTTACCCCGCCTTCCCCATCGGCCTGATGAGCTGGATGAACCAGTCGGCAAACTATCACGCCGGCCATCAGGGCATCGTCGCCGACTGCGTGACCGCCTATCAGAAGATCGAGGACTACTTCAAAAACAAGAGCCTCAAGGACAAGGTGTTTCTGCTCAGCGAACAAACGCCGCTGGCCTTTGAAACCCGTCAGGCGCGCTTTGAAGGCGAAGGCGGCCTGCACAAGCCCGACGCCATCATGGCCGAACAGATGGGCGATGGCGTGGCGCTCTATGAAAACCCGATCGCCGCCCTGCAATTCGATCATGAACTGAACAAGGGCGAAAGCGTCACACACCGCTTCCTCTTCGGACCGGCCTTTGACGACACCGAGATCACACGCCTTAAAACCCGCTATCTGTCGCAAGACGGCTTCGCCACAGCACGTGCTGAATATGTCGCCTATATGGCGGCCGGCGCCAAGTCCATCAATATTGATTCAAGCGATCCGCACCTGAATGCCTTCGTCAATACCTGGCTGCCGCGCCAGGTCTATTATCATGGCGACACCAACCGCCTGAGCACCGATCCGCAAACGCGTAACTTCCTGCAGGACGCCATGGGCAGCGCCTATGTCAGTCCGAAGACCGCGCGCAAAACGCTTTTGAAAGCCCTGTCGCAACAACACGCCAATGGCTCGATGCCTGACGGCATTACGCTCTATGACGGCGCCGAGCTGAAATACATCAATCAGGTGCCGCACACCGATCACAGTGTCTGGCTGGCCCTGTTCCTCGAAGCCTATCTCGATGAAACCGACGACTATGCCGTGCTCGATGAGTTGGTGACCGATAAGGAAACCCAGACGGCTCGGAGCGTGCGCGATCGCATCTCCGCCGCCAATCAATGGTTGATTCAAGCGATTGATTATCGCGGTCTGAACTTCATCGATCAGGGCGACTGGAACGACCCGATGAACATGGTCGGCTGGAAGGGCAAGGGTGTCTCCGGCTGGCTCACGCTTGCCACCGCCCACTCGCTTCGCCTGTGGTCACAGATCCTGGAGCGCGACGGCCGTGATGGCTCCGCTTTCGCCAGGGCCTCGCAAGCCTTCAATGACGCCATGAACACCCACCTGTGGGATGGTGACTGGTACGGGCGCGGCATCACCGATGATGATGTGAAGTTCGGCATCAAAAGCGATGTCGAGGGCCGTATCTATCTCAACCCGCAGAGCTTTGCCCTGATGAGTGGGGCAGCCGACGGCGACAAGCAGAAGCGCATGGTGACGGCGGTCGAAGACCAGATGGAAACGCCCTATGGCGTCGAGATGATCGCGCCGGCCTATACGCACATGCGTGAGGATGTCGGTCGTCTGACGCAGAAATTCCCCGGCGTGGCCGAAAACGGCTCGGTCTATAATCACGCCGCCGTCTTCTATATTTATTCATTGTATCAGGTAAATGAAGCCGAAAAAGCCTTTGAATTAATGCGTAAAATGCTGACCGGACCGGACGATGAGGACTACCTGCGACGTGGCCAGATGCCGGTGTTCGTGCCCAACTATTATCGCGGTGCCCATCGCCAAAATCCGGAAGCCTCCGGCCGCTCGTCGCACCTGTTCAACACCGGCACGGCCTCCTGGCTCTACCGCAGCCTCATAGAAGGCCTGTTCGGTCTGAAAGGCTCCCGCGAAGGCCTGCGCATCGCGCCGCAACTGCCGGCAAGCTGGGCCTCCGCCCGCGTCACGCGACACTTCCGCGGCGCGACGTTCGAGGTCGAAATCAGCCGTGGCACACCGGCCCTGAACGTTGATGGTGAGGTCGTGACGGGCAAGGTGATCCGCGACATTGTGGCCGGTAAAACCTATCAGATCAGCGTCACGATTTAAGGCGTAATCCTCACAGGATGCATTTGACGCAATTTAATACCACAGGACAGGTGGAAACGCCTGTTGGTTCGGCGTAGTCTCGCACGGCAGAGTGAGGAGTCGTCATGTCGGACAAAGGCATTCGTGAATATCATGCGCCGGCCGGCGGCTGGGGTGCCCTTCGCGCCGTGGCGCGCACCATACGTAGCCAGATGGACGCCGTGTCCGGCTCCAAGACCCTGTTGCGGAATAATCAGCCGCATGGCTTTGACTGTCCGGGCTGCGCGTGGCCCGATCCCAAACATACATCGGCGTTTGAATTCTGCGAAAACGGCGCCAAGGCCGTCACCTGGGAAGCGACGAAAAAGCGCGCCACGCCGGAGGTCTTCGCTCAGCACAGCGTCAGGGAGTTACTGACCTGGCACGACCATGATCTTGAAAACCTTGGCCGCCTGACCCACCCGATGATCTATGATCCGGCCACCGACCACTATGTCGAGATAAGCTGGGACGAGGCTTTTCAACGCACTGCAACAGCCCTGAACACCCTGCCCGATCCCAATATGGCCGAGTTCTATACCTCGGGTCGCGCCTCCAACGAAGCCGCCTTTCTCTATCAGTTGTTCGTGCGCGCCTATGGCACCAACAACTTCCCGGACTGCTCGAACATGTGTCACGAGGCCACCAGTGTCGGTCTGGCGCAGGTGATCGGTCTGGGCAAGGCGTCCGTGTCGCTGGAAGATTTCGATCATGCCGACGCGATCTTTTCCATTGGCCATAATCCCGGCACCAACCATCCCCGCATGATGACGACCCTGCGCGAGGCGTCAAAACGCGGCGCGCCGATCGTTGTGTTCAATCCGCTCAGGGAACGCGCGCTGGAACGGTTTGCCGCCCCGCAATCGCCGGTGGAGATGGCGACCCTGACCTCGACCCCGATTGCCAGCGACTACCTGCAGCTCAAGGTCGGCGGTGACATCGCCGCCCTCAAAGGCGTCATGAAGGCGGTCATCGCGCTCGATGACGCCGATATCGCGGCCGGCGGCGACGGTGTGCTCGATCGGGCCTTTCTGACCGAACACACCACGGGCCCCGAGACGCTTATCAACGATCTGCGTGATACGCTCTGGCCCGATATCGAAGCCGCTTGCGGCCTGACGCGCGCCCAACTGGAACATGCCGGCGCGATCTATGCCAAGGCTAAATCTGTCATCGTCTGCTATGGCATGGGCGTAACCCAACACAGCAACGGCACGTCGGCGGTTCAGCAAATCTCCAACCTCCTGCTCCTGCGCGGCAATTTCGGCCGCCCAGGCGCGGGCATCTGTCCGTTGCGCGGCCATTCCAATGTGCAGGGTGACCGCACGGTCGGCATCGATGAAAAAGCGCCAGCACCTTTGCGCGAAGGCATCAAGCGCGTATTCGGCTTCGATCCGCCGGTGGCGCACGGCCATGATGCCGTAGCGGCCATGGAAGCCATGGCGGGGGGGCGATCGAAAATCATGATCTGCCTCGGCGGCAACCTGGCCGTGGCCATGCCCGATCCCACGCGCAGTTTCGCCGCCGTGCGCAGTCTCGATCTGGCGGTTCACATCGCCACCAAGCCCAACCGCTCGCATCTGTTGCTGGCGAAGGATAACCTGCTGCTGCCGTGCCTTGGCCGTACCGAGATGGATGTGCAGGCGTCTGGGCCGCAATCGGTTTCGGTCGAGGACACCATGTCCATGGTGCACGCCTCAACCGGCAAGTTGCCGCCGCCCTCCGAGCACGTTCGCTCCGAACCGGCGATTGTCTGCGCCATGGCCAGGGCCGTGCTGGGTGACAGGTACAACATCCCCTGGGAAGCCTATGCCGATAATTATGATCTGATCCGCGACGCCATCGCCGATGTGCTGCCGGCTTTCCATGATTACAATGCCCGCATCCAGGTACCGGGTGGCTTCCGCCTGCCGATAGGTCCGGCGGAGCGCGTATGGAAAACTCCTTCGGGGAAGGCGGAGTTCCGCGTTTTCGCCGGATTGAATGTCGAGACGGTCGAGCACGATCCAGACGTCCTGACCCTGACGACGCTACGAAGCCACGATCAGTACAACACCACCATCTACGGCCTTGATGACCGTTACCGCGGCATCTTCGGTCGTCGTGACGTGGTGTTCATGAACCCGGACGATCTGGCAGCGCGCGAGCTGGCCACGGGTGATGTTGTCGATCTGTCATCGATCGGTTCGGACGCCGTACTCAAGGGCTATTCCGTCGTCAGCTACAACATTCCGCGCGGCTGCGCCGGCGCCTACTATCCCGAAGCCAATGTGCTGATCCCGCTGTCACGCCATGACAAGACGAGCGGGACGCCCTCTTACAAGTCAGTGCCGATCAAGGTGACACGCGCCGCGGAAACCGCGTGATGCCCGATACCCTGCCGCCGCCTGCAACCTCCGTCGCCCATATCCTCTGGTCCGAAACCGCCAGCCACGGCCGCCGCGACATAGCCGAAGAGGTGCCCGTCGCCCTTGTCTATGATGCCTCGACCGAAGCGGTGATGATGGCAACGCCGGCTGATCTGGAGGATTTCGCCTATGGCTTCAGCCTGAATGAGGGTCTGATTTCCGAGCCGGCGGATATCCAGCGCCTGGATATCGTTTCAGGCCCGGATGGCATCGAAGCGCGCATATGGCTGACGCCGGACAAAAGCCGGAGGCTGACGGCGCGGCGCCGCAGCCGCACCGGTCCGACGGGTTGCGGCCTATGCGGGATTGAAAGCCTCGAAGACGTTCTGCGTCTGCGGGGCGAACTGCCCCCTTCCGAGTTACGATTATCGGTGGCGGACATTATGAGTGCCGTCGAGAGCCTTGAAAGCCAGCAACCGCTGGGCCAGCAAACGCGCGCGGTCCACGCCGCCGGCTTCTGGACGCCAGAAGCCGGGCTGATCGCGACCCGCGAAGACGTGGGGCGGCACAATGCGCTCGACAAACTGGCAGGCGCTGTGTCGCGCCAGGCCACAGATCCCACCCGCGGTGCGATCGTGCTGACCAGCCGCGTGTCGGTCGAGATGGTGCAGAAGGCCGTGGCCATGGGCGCGCCGGTCCTCATCGCCATTTCCGCCCCGACCGCGCTGGCGCTGCGCACCGCCGAAGAGGCTGGCCTGACCGTCGTGGCCGTGGCCCGCCACAATGGTTTTGAGGTCTTCACACGACACGAGCGCATCGTCTTTTAGAGCGCTCGGCCTTTAGGGAGCAACCTCCACCCATTCCTGCGCCACAGCCTCGGCGATCTTGATGCCGTCAATGGCCGCCGACAGGATGCCGCCGGCATAGCCAGCGCCTTCGCCCGCCGGATATAGCCCCTGCGTATTCAGGCTCTGCATATCCTTACCGCGCGTGATGCGGATGGGGGATGAGGTGCGCGTCTCAACGCCGGTCATCATGGCGTCCGGATGGTCGTAACGCTTGATCTGGCGGCCGAAGATCGGCAGGGCTTCGCGCATGGCTGCGATGGCGAAGTCAGGCAGACAGGCGCTGAGATCCGTCAGGTGAACGCCCGGCTTATACGACGGCAGAACCTCGCCGAATTCGGTCGAGGCCTGGCCTTTGAGGAAATCTCCGACCTTCTGACCCGGCGCCTTGTAGTCCGAACCGCCAGCCACAAAGGCCAGCGATTCCAGTCGGCGCTGCAATTCAACACCGGCCAGCGGGTGGCCAGGATAATCGCGTTCCGGGTCGATGCCGACCACAAAGCCGGCATTGGCGTTGAACTCCTTACGCGAATACTGGCTCATGCCATTGGTGACGACGCGGCCAGGTTCCGAGGCCGCCGCCACCACGCGCCCGCCAGGGCACATGCAGAAGCTGTAGACCGTGCGGCCATTGGCGCAATGGTGCGACAGGGTGTAGGCCGCCGCGCCGAGATCGGGGTGACCGGCGCAAGATCCAAAGCGCGCCTGGTCGATCCAGGACTGCGGATGCTCAATACGGACGCCGATGGAAAACGGCTTGGCCTCGATGAAGACGCCGCGTTCATGGAGCATCTCAAACGTATCGCGGGCGCTATGACCCACCGCCAGAACGACCTGATCGGCTTCGAGATAGCCGCCCCCATGGAGATGAAGTCCGCGCACGCTGCGTATGCGATCGGATGCGACATGGACGTCAATATCGGTGACACGAGTCTGCCAGCGATATTCGCCCCCCAAGGCTTCGATGGTCCGGCGCATGTGCTCAACCATAGTGACCAGTCGGAAGGTGCCGATATGCGGATGCGCCTCGGTCAGGATTTCCGGCGGGGCGCCAGCCTTGACGAACTCGGTCAGCACCTTGCGGCTGAGATGCCGCGGGTCTTTGATCTGGCTGTAGAGCTTGCCGTCGGAAAAGGTGCCTGCGCCGCCTTCGCCAAACTGGACGTTGGATTCCGGCTCAAGCTCGCCACGACGCCACAGCCCCCAGGTGTCCTTGGTACGTTCGCGGACCACCTTGCCACGATCAAGGATGATCGGCTTGAGCCCCATCTGCGCCAGGATTAGCGCGGTGAAGATACCGCAGGGGCCTGCGCCGATCACCACCGGGCGATGTTTGCCGTTGTTGGCAAGCGTTGTGCCGATAAAGCGATACTCAGTATCCGGCGTGATCCGCACGCTTGGCTCATGGGTCATACGCGCCAGAACGTCGGCTTCGTTCTTCAGCGTCACGTCCACCGAATAGATCAGCAGGATCCCCGACTTCTTCCGCGCATCGTGGGCCCGGCGCACGATCTCAAACGCCATCAGGTCTTCAGGCGCAATGTTCAGGCGTTGACAGATGGCCGCGGGCAAGGCCGCGGGCGCATGATCGAGCGGCAACTTCAGTTCGGTGATACGGAGCATGGCCGTGCTTTAGCGGCAATACCCCTGCCACGCAACCGGACGCAACGGGATTTATCCCCGCTCATGAACCCCATGCCTATGCCTGGGAATGAAACAGACACAGATAAACAATTTTATCCGGGTGAGCCTTGCAACACTCAAGGTAAGAAAAAGCCCTTACCATCGTGTCCAGCGCTTCGCCCCTCCCCCCTGAAAGGGTTAAGGGCGAAGCAGCCCCCTTAGACCATTGGCGTGACGCGGATCATGACCACGCCGTGTGGCGCGACCTCGGCGCTGTAACCGCCCTTGACGCCCTTCGTCACCTGTTTCGACCACAGGTCCTTGACCGTTGCCTTCATGCCCGCCGGCAGTTGCAGGCCTTCCCAATCGACCGACATGGTTTTGGCTTCCGCGCCACGATTGAACAGCACCACTGCGCGATCACCACCGGTCAGCGGACGCACCCAGACCTCAAGATCGCCATTCTTGCTGACGCGACGCCCTTGCTGCCCCAATTTATCCTGATCGACGGCTATGACGTCCTTATTGGTCAGGACATCTAGCGTCGCCTTGTCCATGGTCGAGAGGTCGTTACCGGCGATCAGGGGCGCTGCCAGCATGGCCCACAATGAGAAGTGCGACCGGTATTCCACGTCTGTCATGCCTCCGTTACCGACTTCAAGCATGTCCGGATCGTTCCACTGGTTAGGCCCCGAGTTCTTCCACAGGTCGGCGTTGTGGTCGAGGATCCACAGGAAGCCGTGGCTGTAGCCTTCGTCCTTGTCCCAGGAATCGCGGATATCGCCGGTGGTACGCCACAGATGGCCTGGCCCCGCCGCCCATTCCGCCGGCTTGTTATCGCCCCACTCACAGATCGAGAACACGATATCGCGGCCGGAAGCGCGCAGGGCTTTGGCCATAAGGGTATAGGCAGCCTCGGCATTGCGCGTGCCGGTGTAGCACCAGTCATACTTGACATAGTCAACGCCCCAAGACGCCCATGTGCGGGCATCCTGAAATTCATAACCCGCCGAACCCGGACGGCCACCGCAGGTCTTGGCGCCGGCATCGGAATAGAGACCGAATTTCAAGCCCTTCGCATGAACATAATCGGCCAGATGCTTGATGCCGGAGGGAAAACGCTCCGGATCGGCCTGAATGGTGCCATCGGCGGCGCGGTCCTTCTGCCAGCAATCGTCGATAACGATATACTGGTAGCCAGCGTCCTTCATGCCGGAAGCCGCCATGGCATCGGCGACGGCGCGAATCCTGGCCTCATCAATATTGCAGGCGAATTTGTTCCACGAATTCCATCCCATGGGCGGCGTCAGAGCGATCTGCGGCTTCGGCGCGTCAAGGCCGAGCGTTTCGTGGGCTGAGGCGTGCCCTACCATCAAGGCTGGGGTGATCAGCAGGGCGGCGATCAGCCCGCCGCGCCATTTTGTCATGAATTCCATAGGTCTGCTCCCAAATATGGCCCGAAAAGCCTGTTTTTTATTCATAAATAATACAACGGATGGCCTTGCAAGGGCTAAAGCCCGGCGCCCCTAATTAAAGACAACAAATTTTATTATTCACGGCGCGAGCCAGGAGCCAATCACGCAAGATTCACGATTTATGTGCAAAATTTCAGACGGATCGACTAATTTTTAGCCCATTCACAGCTCTTAAATAATCATGATATAGGTGAAATGTATCAGAGGGCTGTTGCTTTTTTGTGCAACTGCACACTAACGTGCCACCGGGGACGGGGCGCTGGTTATCACCTGAAGCGAAACACCTGAAAAGGGGTTGGCTTCACTTGCTTCGAGGTTCATGTGTCACAAAAGCGCGTTCGTAAAGCGGTCGTCCCGGTCGCCGGTCTCGGCACCCGGGTCTTGCCCGGTACCAAGGTGGTTCCCAAGGAACTGCTCAATGTCGTTGATCGCCCTATTCTCTCCTATGTGGTCGCCGAGGCGCGCGCCGCGGGCATCGAGCACTTTATTTTCGTCACCGGCCGCGCCAAGGGCGCCATCGAGGACTATTTCGATCACCAGATCGAACTGGAAGCTCAACTCGCCGCCAAGAACAAAATCGCCATCCTCAATGAGCTGCTGGCCGAACTGCCTAAGCCCGGCGAGATGAGCTTCGTACGCCAGATGCAACCGCTGGGTCTTGGTCACGCCGTCTGGTGCGCCCGTGATATCGTCGGTGACGAGCCCTTCGCCGTCATCCTGCCTGATATGGTGATGGACGCTGAGGTCCCGGCCTTGAAACAGGCGATCGACGCCCATGATCAGGTCGGTGGCAATATCATTGTCGTCGAAGCCGTGCCGCACGACCAGACGCATCAGTATGGTGTGGTCGCTCTGGAAAACCAGAACGGCCGCCTCAACAAGATGACCGGCATGGTCGAAAAGCCCTCGAAGGGCGCCGCGCCTTCCAACCTGATCGTCTCAGGTCGCTATATCCTGCAGCCGGAAATCTTCGCGCTGCTCGCCGATCAGGAAAAAGGTGCCGGCAACGAAATCCAGCTCACCGATTCGATGTTCCGCCTGATGGAAAGCCAGGATTTCCATGCGCTCGAATATGACGGCGTCACCTATGACTGCGGTGACAAGATCGGCCTGCTGCGCGCCAATGTAGCCCTCGCGCTGAAAAACCCCGAACTCGGCGCGGCTGCGCGTGAAGCGCTTCTGCCTTTTTTCCAGTAAAGCTTGCCGGCTCGACCTAGAGCCTCAAACATCGCTTTGCATCTTTATATTTTTACATGGCATAGGGGTTCATTCCCCATGCCAAACCCTCTGAGGACTGCCTGAATGACCATGCTGCCGAAAGCCGCCATTCCCGAAAACAGCTACGATTTTGAGACCATCCCGCTCGTCAAGGCGACCGGTTTCCGCGAATATGACGCACGATGGATCTTCGGCAAGGAAATCAACCTGCTCGGCATTCAGGCGCTGGGCCTGGGTCTTGGCACCTACATCTATGAGCGCGGCGTCACGCCGAAGCTCGTCACCGGCCACGATTTCCGCTCCTATTCAACCAACATCAAGAACGCCCTGATCCTCGGCCTGATGCAGGCCGGCATCGAGGTGATCGATATCGGTCTCTGCCTCTCGCCCATCGCCTATTTCGCCCAGTTCGATCAGGACGCGGCCTGCGTCGCCATGGTCACGGCTTCGCACAATGATAACGGCTGGACCGGCGTGAAAATGGGCTGCCAGGCGCCGCTCACCTTCGGCCCGGAAGAAATGACCCGCCTTAAGGAAATCGTCCTGGGCGGCCTCGGTGTCGAGCGTCCGGGCGGCAGCCTCAAGCAGGTTCAGGGCGTACAGCAGCGCTACATGGACGATATCTCGTCGAAGCTGCAACTGAAGCGCAAGCTGAAGGTCGTCTGCGCCTGCGGTAACGGCACGGCCGGCGCCTTCGCGCCGCAAACCCTGCGCGCCATGGGCGCCGAGGTCATCGAACTCGACACCAATCTCGACTCGACGTTCCCGAAGTATAACCCGAACCCTGAAGACCACGAAATGCTGCTCGACATGGCCAAGGCCGTGAAAGAACACGGCGCCGATCTGGCGCTGGGCTTCGATGGCGACGGCGACCGCTGCGGCGTGGTCGATGACGAGGGCAATGAAATCTTCGCCGACAAGATCGGCCTGATGCTGGCGCGCGACCTGTCGGACATCTACAAGAACGCTACCTTCGTGGTCGACGTCAAATCGACCGGCCTCTACGCCACCGATGAGATTCTGAAAAAGAACGGCGCCACCACCGTCTACTGGAAGACGGGTCACTCCTACATCAAGCGCAAGACCGCCGAACTGAAGGCGCTGGCCGGCTTCGAAAAGTCGGGCCACTTCTTCCTCGCCGAGCCGATCGGCCGCGGTTACGACGATGGCCTCAAGGCTGCCGAAGCGATCCTGGCCATGCTCGACCGCAACCCGGGCAAGAAGCTTTCCGAGCTGAAAAACGCCCTGCCGGTGGCCTATACCTCGCTGACCATGAGCCCGCACTGCGGCGATGAAGTGAAGTACGAAGTGCTGGAACGCATCGTCAAGGAATACGAAGACCTGCTGGCCGCTGGCGGTTCGATCCTCGGCCGCAAGGTGACCGAGGTCATTACGGTCAATGGCGCCCGCGTCCACCTCGAAGACGGCTCGTGGGTTCTGGTCCGCGCCTCCAGCAACAAGCCGGAACTGGTCGTCGTCGTTGAATCCCTGCGCTCCGAAGACGATATGCGCGACCTGTTCCGCAAGGAAGTGAAGCCGCGCCTGGCCAAATATCCGGAAATCACGGATTACAATCAGGAGATCTAGGGATGAAGGTCATTTACAAGGTGCTTCAGCACGATGGCGGCTGGGCCTATCAGGCCGACGGCACCTACTCCGAAACCTTCGCCAGCCATGATCTCGCACTGGCCGCTGCCCGCAAGGTCGCCCGCGAACAAACCGCGCCGGGCAGCGACACCGGCATTTCTTACGAAGACACCAACGGTGTCTGGCATGAAGAACTGGCGCATGGTGGCGATCGCCCGGAGACCTCGGTCGAAGGCTGATCCATGGCCGTCACGGATATCGCCTCACGCACCTATGACCATAACTGGCGGCTCGATCCGATCGTGCGCAGCCTGCTCGATACCGATTTCTACAAACTTCTGATGTTGCAGATGATCCGGCACCTCTACCCAGAGGTGCCGGTGACGTTTGGCCTGGTCAATCGCAGCAGCGTTCGCATTGCCGACGATATCGACGAAGATGAACTGCGCGCCCAGCTCGATCATACCCGAACCTTGCGCTTTGCACCTAAGGAACTGATCTGGCTGGCCGGTAACACCTTCTACGGCAAGACCCAGATGTTCAGCCCGGACTTCATCACCTGGCTGAAGGACTTTCGTCTGCCGGATTACGAGCTGCGCAAGGTCGATGGCCAGTATGACCTGCACTTCCATGGCACGTGGACGCACACCACCCTGTGGGAAATCCCGGCGCTCACCATTATCAACGAGTTGCGCTCCCGCGCCGTCATGCGCGGTCAGGGCCGGTTCGCACTCGATGTGCTCTATGCCCGCGCCAAGGCGAAACTGTGGGGCAAGGTCGAGCGCTTAAGCGCCCTGCCCGATCTCGTTGTGTCCGATTTTGGCACCCGCCGGCGCCATTCCTTCCTCTGGCAGCGGTGGTGTGTCGAGGCGCTGAAAGAGGGCTTAGGCAAGCGCTTTATCGGCACCTCCAATGTTCTGCTGGCCATGGACAACGACCTCGAAGCCATCGGCACTAATGCGCACGAACTGCCGATGGTGCTGGCAGCGCTGGCCGATGATGACGCTGGCGTGGCTTCGGCGCCCTATCGCGTGCTGGAAGACTGGCAGGCGCACTACGACGGCAATCTGCGGATCGCCCTGCCCGATGCCTTCGGCACCACCGCCTTTCTTGAACGCGCGCCGGACTGGCTGGCGGCATGGACCGGCTTCCGGCCGGACAGCGCCCCGCCGATCGCCGGCGGCGAACAGATTATCCAATGGTGGCACTCGAAGGGCGTCGATCCGCGCGAAAAATTGCTGATCTTTTCCGACGGCATGGACGTTGACAGCATCGAATCGACCTACCGTCATTTCGACGGCCGTGTGCGCCTGAGTTTTGGCTGGGGCACCAATCTGACCAACGATTTCCGCGACTGCGCGCCTTTCACGGATCATGGCCTTGATCCGATTTCTCTGGTCTGCAAGGTGACCGAGGCCGATGGCCGGCCGGCGGTCAAGCTGTCAGATAATCCGGCCAAAGCCACCGGCGCACCTGCCGAGATTGCGCGTTATCTGCGCATCTTCGGCGAGGCTGGACGCACGGTGACGCCTGTGAGCGTTTAACGGCAGAACTGATAGAGCACGATACCTGAGGTCGTGGCCACGTTCAGGCTGTCGAAGCCGCCGCTCATCTCGATACGCACCGTCGTGCAGGCGGCCATGACCTCGGCGGACAATCCCGGTCCCTCGGCGCCAAACAGCATGGCGGATCGGGCGGCGGGCCTGACCTCATCCAGCGTCAGCCTGCCTGCGGGGCTAAGCGCATAGGGCGTCAGGTCCCGCGCACGCAGGGTTTCCACCAGATTGTCGACGCGATAATGCGGCATTTGCAACACACCGCCAACACTCACACGGATCGCCTTGCGGTAAAGGGCGTCGCAGCAGGTGGCATCAAGGATCACCGCATCGACGCCAAAAGCCGCCGCATTGCGCATCAGCCCGCCCATATTGTCGGTATTGGCGATGCCGGACAGCACCAAAACCCGCACACGTTCGCCCGCCAGTATTTCGCTCAGCGACTTCGGCGGCGCGTAACGCCCCAGCGCCAGATAGCCGCGATGGATAGGAAAGCCCGCCAGGTCATCCATCAGCTCTTGTGCCACGACATAGACCGGGGCCTCAGGCAAATGCGCCAAGCCTTTCAGACGTTCCGGCGTTGTCAGGACACTGACGGTCTGCGCCAGGGGCGACGAAAACAGGCGCTCCAGCACCACCTTGCCCTCGGCCATGAAAAGTCCCCCACGGCCGGTCAGGTCGCGGTCCTTCACATCGCGGTAAAGTGCCAGACGTTCATCATGCGGGTCCGATATCTCAGTGATCATCCGTCTCCCCTAACGCCCGCATCGCAGGCAGGCAAGCCGGATCGCGGGCGACTCGCGAAACAGGCGCTTGCCAAGGCCTGAAAACCCGCATATTGTGATCACAATTCATCAGAATACCCCGGCGGCCGCTTAAAACTCCTGGCCGTGGACCTCGTCGCGCTTTTGTCATTTCCAAAAGCGTTCTGGCTGGTGTCTGATCCATATGACCAATAAGCCATAAAGACGATTCAACATGTCACACGACAACTACATGAAGTCCAAGAGCAAACGTAAGGTGACGTTTGCCAAGCGCGGCGCGAAAGATTTGGAGGAGGCGCGCGCCTGGCTGGCCAGCCAGAATATCGAGGAAATCGAGTGCATGGTGCCCGATCTCGCCGGCGTGGCGCGCGGCAAGATCATGCCGTCGAAGAAGTTCCTCAACACCCCCTACATGAACCTGCCGCTGGCGGTTTTCTATCAGACCATCACCGGCGACTACCCCGATCTCGAAGGCGTGGTCGGCACCGTGCAATCCGACACCGACATCTTCCTGAAGCCCGATTTCGCCACCCTCGCCGCCGTGCCCTGGGCGCATGACCCGACCGCGCAGGTGATACACGACGCCTTCCATCCCGATGGCCGTCCGGTCGAGGAAAGCCCGCGCCAGGTGCTGCGCCGCGTGCTCGGCTTCTATGAGGCCAAGGGCTGGAAGCCGGTGATCGCGCCGGAACTGGAATTCTATCTGGTCGAGAAGAACATCGACCCCGACTATCCGCTCAAGCCGCCGATCGGTCGCTCCGGCCGTCCGGAAACCGGCCGTCAGGGCTATTCGATCTCGGCGGTCAACGAGTTTGATGCCCTTTTCGAGGACATGTACGAATATTCCGAAAGCCAGGGCCTTGAAATCGATACCCTGATCCACGAATCGGGCGTGGCGCAGATGGAAATCAACCTGCTGCACGGCGATCCGCTCGAACTGGCGGATCAGGTCCTGATGTTCAAGCGCACCATCAAGGAAACCTCGCTGGAGCACGATATCTACGCCACCTTCATGGCCAAGCCGATGGCCAATGAGCCCGGATCGGCCATGCACATCCACCAGTCGATCGTCGATGCCAAAACCGGGCAGAACCTGTTTTCCAATCCGGAAACGGGTGAGCCGACCCCGGCCTTCTTCAACTTCATCGCCGGCCAGCAGAAATACATGCCGGCCATCACCTCGCTGCTGGCGCCTTACGTCAACTCCTATCGCCGCCTCGCCAAGGGCTCCGGCGCGCCAGTCAATACACAATGGGGCTATGACAACCGTACGGCGGGCCTGCGCGTACCGCCCTCCAACCCCGCCAACCGCCGCCTTGAAAACCGGATACCGTCGTCCGATGCCAATCCGTATCTGGCTATCGCCGCTGTGCTCGCCTCCGGCTATCTCGGCATGGTCGACAAGATGACCCCCGCCGATCCGGTCGATAAGGACGCCGCCACCTTACCACAGGGCGACCTGCCCTATTCGCTCGTACAGGCCATTATCAAGCTGGAGCGTTCTCAGCCCATCATCGACATTCTCGGCCCGCAATTTGTCAGCGCCTATTCGCGCGTCAAGCTGCACGAGTACGAGACCTTTATGCAGACGATCAGCCCGTGGGAACGCGAATTCCTGCTGCTGAACGTGTAAGTAAGAAGTCCCTCACCCCAGCCCTCTCCCCGTTAAAACGGGAGAGAGGGGGCATACAGCGCCATACTGCCCCCTCTCCCTGCCTGCGGGGAGAGGGCTGGGGTGAGGGGCAAAAACGGCTGAACCAAGCGCCGAAACTTTCATGAAAAACACCGGTCATCCTTACGATTCCTGGTACGCCGCTACGGCGAGCGCCCCCGCCTACCCCGCGCTTAGCGGCGCGCATCACACCGATGTCTGCATCATCGGCGGTGGCTACACCGGGCTTGGCGCCGCCATCGAACTGGCTGGCAAGAAGATCGACGTCACCGTGCTCGACTCGGCGCAGATAGGCTCCGGCGCCTCTGGTCGCAACGGCGGGCAGATCCACACCGGCCAGCGCGTCGATCCGGAACGTCTGGAAGCCCTCTTCGGCGCAGATCAGGCGCGCCAGCTCTGGGACATGTCGGAAGATGCCAAGACCAGCCTGTATGATCTCATCCGCACCCACGGCATAGACTGCGACCTCAAGCACGGCCTCGTCCATGCCTGGCACAAGCCTGCCTATGAAGCCGATGATCGGGCTTATGTCGATTTTGTCGCCAGATACGGCTACGACAAGGTCACCCTGCTCGACAAGGCGCAGGTGGCCGACGAACTCGGCACCGACGTCTATTACGGCGGCACGCTCGATCGCGGGGGCGGCCATCTTCATCCGCTCAAACTGGCGCAAGGGCTCGCGCGCGCCGCGACAGATCTCAACGCCCGGCTGTTCGAGAATAGCCACGTCATAAGTTACCGCAAAATAGCCAAGGGCATCCATCTGCATCTCGACAACGGCGCCACCGTCACCTGTCAACGCCTGCTGATCTGCGGCAATGGCTATATGGAAGGCCTGTCGGAAGAGATCGACAGCCACGTCATGCCGATCAACAACTTCATCCTGACCACCGAACCGCTCGATGATCCCGCCATCCTGCCGAACGATTACGCCGCGGCGGATTCGCGCTTCGTCGTCAATTACTGGCGCAAGACGCCCGATAACCGGCTGTTGTTTGGCGGAGGCGAAAACTACACGCCTTGGTTCCCGAAAGACATCAAGGCCTTCGTGCGCAACAATATGCTGAAGGTTTACCCTCAGCTTGGCGAGGCCAAAATCTCGCACGGCTGGGGCGGCACCCTGGCCATCACCATGAGCCGAGCGCCCTTCGTGCGCAATCTGGCACCCAATGTCTACGCCTCCGCCGGCTACAGCGGACAGGGCGTGGTGCTGGCGCCCTATTTCGGCCGTCTGCTGGCGCGCGCCATCACCGGCGATGACCATGATGTCAGCCTGTTGAGCCGCCTGCCCACACCGGCCTTCTTCGGCGGCCGCCTGTTGCGCTGGCCGGCCCTCGTCGCCGGCCTCAGCTATTACGCCTTACGCGACCGTCTGTAAGATAAGACCAGTTGAAACCAATTGGCCCAATAGTTGCCCATGAGATCAAATCACCGACACATTTCGACATATTGCGTTACATTTGAGGCAAGGTTTAGACGCCATTAACTGAATTGCGGCATCCAAAAACGGTATTATCTACCGGCCTGGGAGACGTCATGCAAACGGTCAGCGTTCGCGATATTATAGAGCACACGGCTAAGGCGAAGTCGGTGACGTCGGAAAGCCTACGCGATATCAAGGGTGTTACGGGCATGTTGCGCATTCTGGCGCTCAACGCCCTGATCGAAGCCAAGCGCGCTGGCGAGATGGGTGCCGGTTTCGCGGTGGTCGCCGACGAGGTGCGCCTTATATCCACACAGGTCGAGACCATCACCAACATCATGGCCACGGATCTGGGAAAAGAAATCGCATCGCTGGAGCGCCTGACCGAAGACATGGCGCGCCAGAACCAGGGCGCGCGGATGGTCGATCTGGCGCGCAACGCCATCGAACTGATCGACCGCAATCTCTATGAGCGCACGTGTGATGTGCGCTGGTGGGCGACCGACGCCGCCATGGTCGAGGCCGCCGCCGATCACGCGCGTCATGGCCATGCGTCGCGCCGCCTCGGCGTTATTCTCGACGCCTATACGGTTTATCTCGATTTGTGGCTGTGCGATCTGAACGGCAACATTATCGCCAATGGCCGACCGGACCTCTACAGCGCTAAGGGCGCCAATGTCGCCTCAAGCGCCTGGTTCACGCGTGCCCGCAAACTGGCCAGCGGCAATGAGTTCGCCGTTGCTGATATCTCGACGGAGCCCCTGCTCAATGGCGCGCAGGTCGCCACCTATGCCACCGGTGTGCGCGCGCATGGCGATGCGTCTGGCGAATTGCTCGGTGTTCTGGGCGTGCATTTCGACTGGCAGCCCCAGGCGCGCGCCATCGCCGAAGGGGTGCGCCTTTCCGAAGATGAGCGCAAGCTCACCCGCGCCCTGCTGGTCGATGCGCAAGGCCTGATCATTGCGGCTTCCGATGGCCGCGGCATTCTGCAGGACCGCATAGCCCTGCGCAGCGAAGGCCGCGCCTTCGGGCATTATACCGAAGCCTCAGGCACCATGATCGCCTATCATCGCACACCGGGTTACGAGACCTATGCTGGGCTCGGCTGGTACGGCGTCATCGTGCAAAAGCCCTGAGACGGACCTATCTCTGAAGCGTCATCTGATCCAACGCATCGCTGAGGTGACAATTGACACCCGGCTTGACGTCATCGATGGCCATGACGATCAGGATATAGGTGTCGCCCTCTTCCTCGACGGATCCAAAGACCGAGGCCTGCGTCGGCTTGACGGTATCGCGTTTCAGCCAGTCAGCCACCGGCGCGTCATCTTCGGAATCATCGCGCAGTTCATAACGGGTGTCGCCAAGATCGCAACGCGACAGGATCAGCTTGCCGCCGTCCTTTTCCAGAGTGCCGAAAAAAACATCCTGCGCCGACGCGCTGCCGGCGAGCAGCAGACCGGCGACGGCGAGCCCTGCGACACGCATCATAAAGCGCGCAGGACCGGTTCGGCTTCGTTAAGCGACTTTTCGATGGTATCGACAATCTGGTCGATCTCAGCCTCGGTGATGATCAGCGGCGGACACATGACGATGGAATCGCGGATACCACGCACCATCAGCCCATTCTTGATACACAGGTCGCGCACGATCGGACCGGCGGTACCCTCCGCGCCCTTGAAGCGTTTGTTCGTCCCCTTTTCAGACACGATCTCTACGGCGCCGATCAGGCCGAGCGACCGGGCTTCGCCCACCAGCGGATGCGAATCCAGGCGCTTCAAAGCCTTGGCGAGATAGGGGCCTGTCACGTCGCGCGTGCGCTCGATCAGGCCTTCGTTCTCCATGATCCCGATATTGGCCAGGGATACGGCGGCACAGGTCGGGTGGCCGGAATAGGTATAGCCATGGACGAAATCACCGCCCTTTTCCAGCAACACATCGACGATCTTCTTCGACACGCCAACAGCCGAAATCGGCAGATAGCCCGACGACATGCCCTTGGCCATGGCGATCAGATCCGGCTTGATGCCATAATGCTGATGGCCGAACCAATGGCCGAGACGGCCAAAACCGCAGATGACCTCATCACAGATCAGCAGGATGCCATATTTGCGGCAGATGGCCTCGACCTTCGGCCAATAGGAGGCCGGCGGAATGATAACCCCACCGGCGCCCTGCACCGGCTCACCGATAAAGGCGGCTACCTTTTCCGGCCCGACGGCCAGGATACGTTCCTCGATCGAATTGGCGACGCGGGTGGCGAAGGCTTCCTCATCTTCACCAAAGCCTTCGCCGAAGTGGTAAGGCTGCTCGACGTGTTCGATGCCGGGAATCGGCAGGCCGCCCTGGGCGTGCATGAAGGTCATGCCGCCGAGCGAGGCGCCGGCGACGGTCGAGCCGTGATAGGCGTTCTTGCGCGAGATAAAGACGGTGCGTTCCGGCTCGCCTTTGAGCTCCCAGTAATAACGCACGAGACGGAAGATGGTGTCGTTGGCCTCGGAGCCGGAACTGTTGAAGAAGACATGCGTCAGATCGGGGTTCGACAGAGCCATCTTCTCGGCGATCTTGGCCGCCAGCTTGACCGGCGGCGGCGTCGCCGTCTTGAAGAAGGTGTTGTAGTAGGGCAGTTCTAGCATTTGCTCATAGGCGACGCGGGCCAGTTCCTCGCGGCCGTAGCCGACATTGACGCACCACAGGCCAGCCATGCCGTCGAGCAGGGACTTGCCCTCGGCGTCGGTGATGAAAACGCCGTCGGCGCGGGTGATGATGCGCGAGCCGCCCAGTTCATGCTGGAGCTTGTAATCGGATTGCGCCGGCAGATGGTGCGCCATGTCGAGCTTCTTCAACTCGTTCATGTCATAATTGCGCACAGGCGGTTTTGCGGGAGCGTTCATGCGAAAATTCCTCGAAGCGGGCTCGCTCAGCCTTAAAGCGGCAGCGATGGCGATATGATTGCCGCCTATTTCATCGAAATTACGGCAAAAGTCAAATATTGTGATCACAATTTTGCGTTAACAAAGCGCGATCAGCGCAGAGGCATACCGCGCAGGGCCTGCCCCATCATGTGAAAATAGGCCTGGCTTTCCGGATGCCGGTCCGCCTGCCATTCCGGATGCCATTGCACCCCCAGAACCTGACAGCCGGCGATATTGGCGCTGAACGCCTCGATCAGTCCATCGGGTGCAACCGCCTCGACTATCAACCCTTCGCCCAGCCGATCAACGCCCTGATAGTGCACGGAATTGACGCGCAAGTGATCACGGCCGTAGACGCCTTCGAGCACGCCGCCCTCTATCAGCTCGACCTCATGGACATGCTCGAACTGCTGATCAAAGGCCGTGCCGTCCGGCGCATGGTGGCTGATGCCATTGGCCCCGTTTTCAGCGCCATAACCGACATCACGACGCAAAGAACCGCCGAGAACGACATTGATCTCCTGAAAGCCGCGGCAAATACCGAACACCGGCTTGCCCATGGTCACCATACATTCGATCATTCCGAGCGACACGGTATCGCGGCCTTCATCGAACGGCCCGGCGCCGTCTTCCTGGCCATAAAGCTCCGGCTGGAGATTGGACGGCGAACCCGTCAGCATCAGACCGTCCAGCCGTGCCGTCAAGGCACCCGACGAAAAGCCGTCGGCCATGGGCGGGATCAGCAGGGCATGGCAATCACCATAGGTCACGGCCGCACGGACATAGCGCTCCATCACCGCGTGAGCGTTTTCCACCCCGACCATGCGATTGCACGCCATAATGCCGACAATGGGCTTCATCAGCTCAGCAAAACCGCCGGCGAGCAGGCGTGGAAACTGACCCAGACCTGTTCACCGAGTTCAAAATCTTCCTGATCCCAGCGCGTCAGGTTGGGGCGCACCACCTTGATCAGCTTGCCCCCCGCAATCTCGACCTCGTAATTGGTCTCAGACCCGAGATAGACCATGTGCTTCACCACGCCGGCGATGACATTATAGCCTTCCGGCGCATCATCGACCTTTGGAGGGAGATTTTGGGGCGGTGTTTCGGTGCGCTTGTGCATCTCGATTTTTTCCGGACGCACGGCCGCCCAGACGGTTGTGCCCGTGGCGCCGGTGACGCCGTGATCGAGATAGACCGGTCCGGCCTCGGTCGTGTTGACGATGGCATGATCGGGCTCGTCGACATCGAGCGTGCCCTCGAACATGTTCACGCTGCCAATGAAATCGGCCACGAAGCGCGAATTGGGGAATTCGTACAGGTCAGACGGCGTCGCCACCTGTTGCAGCAGGCCGCGGTTCATGACAGCGCAGCGCGTCGCCATGGCCAGAGCCTCGTCCTGATCGTGCGTCACCATAATGAAGGTGATGCCGACCTTCTGTTGCAGGCTGGTCAGTTCCGACCGCATGGCGTCGCGCAGCTTGGCGTCGAGCGCCGACAGGGGCTCATCAAGCAGCAGGACGCGAGGCTTCTTCACCAGCGCCCGCGCCAGAGCGACGCGCTGGCGTTGACCGCCAGACAACTGATCGGGCTTGCGCGCGCCAAAGCCGGCCAGTTGCACGAGGCCTAGCGCTTCCTCGGCGCGGTCACGGCGTTCGGATGCCCCTACCCCGTCCATTTTCAGGCCGTAAGCGACATTGTCGAGTACGGTCATGTGCGGAAAGACAGCATAGGACTGGAACACCATATTGACCGGGCGCTGGTTCGGCGGCGTCAGGCTGACATCCTTGCCATCGATCAGAATATGCCCTTCGGTCGGCATTTCAAAGCCGGCCAACATGCGCAGGAGCGTCGTCTTGCCACAGCCCGAAGGCCCAAGCAGCGAAAAGAATTCGCCCTCATGGATGGTCAGGGACACATCGTCGACGGCGGTCGTCTTGCCGAAGCGTTTGCTGACATTCTGAAAGCTGATGATCGGTTGAGCGGACATGGGACCCCTATTTATCGTCTGCGCCGTGACCGGCGGTCAGGGCGCCTGAGCCCTGGAATTTAAGCGCGAGGAAGGTGAGCAGGACGGTAATCACGATGAGGATGGTCGAGGCGGCGTTGACCTCGGGCGTGACCGAGAAACGCACCATGGAATAGACCTTGACCGGGAAGGTGATGGTGTCCGGTCCTGCCGTGAAGAAGGTGATAACGAAATCATCGAGCGACAGGGTAAAGGCCAGCAGGCCACCGGCGATCAGCGACGGCTGAATATGCGGCACCACCACATCCATCAGGGCGCGGAATTCCGAGGCGCCGAGGTCCTTGGCGGCTTCTTCCAGTTCGCGGTTGAACGATGCCAGACGCGCCCGCACCACGACGGCGACAAACGGGAAGGAGAAGGAAACGTGGGCGATAATGATATTGCCGAGATCGAGCGGCCACGGCAGGTTATGCGGCCATGGCAATACCTTGGCGAAAAAGACCAGCATCCCCACGCCCATGCAGATTTCCGGCACGACGATCGGGATGGCCAGGCCGGCATTGAAGGCCGTCTTGCCGACGAAGCGGAAACGCCACAAAACGATCGCGGCCATAGCGCCGATAACCACCGAGATGACGGTCGAGCATAGCGCAATTGTCATCGAATTGCCGAAGGCGGTGATCAGGCTGTCGTTGTTCAGCGCCTTCACGTAGTATTTCAGCGTGAAGCCCTGCCAGACGATATTGCGCTTGGAATCGTTGAAACTGAACGCCATCAGGCTGACGAGCGGGGCGTAGAGGAAGATGCCGACGAGTACCAGCCAGGCCTGCAGCGGCCAGCGGCGCAGATATTCAAGCGGTCCGGGCGGTATCTTTCGTACTTTAGCGGCGGTGGTCGAGGTCATCAGGCGGCCCTCCCCTTGTCCTTGCGTTCAATAAGACCCTGCAAGGCGATGCCGATAAAGGTCAGATAGACCAGGATGAAACTGAGTGCAGCGCCGAACGGCCAGTTGTTGGCGCGTTTGAACTGGCTCTCGATGATGTTGGCGATCATCTGCGAATCCGGCCCGCCGAGCAGGTCAGGCGTCAGATAGGAGCCAAGCGCCGGAATGAAGGTGATCAGGATACCCGACATGATGCCTGCCCCCGCCAGCGGCACCACAACATTGAAAAGGGTGCTGATGTGACCGGCGCCGAGATCAAGCGAGGCCTCAAGCAGCGAGCGATCCATGCGGTCGAGCGTCGAATAAAGCGGCAGGATCATGAACGGCAGATTGACGAAGACCAGACCGAAAACGACGGAAAAATTGTTGTGCAGCAAGGCCAGCGGCGTGAAGTCACCCAGCGCGCCACCCGCCACCTTGTTGGTCATGTCGAACAGCCAATGGTAGGTCATGTTGACATAGCCCTCGGTACGCAGAACGGCGATCAGGGCGTAGGTGCGGATCAGCAGATTGGTCCAGAACGGCAGCATCACCGCCAGAAGCAGCCAGGATTTCGCCTTGTCGGGCGCAAAGGTGATGGCCAGGGCCACCGGGAAGCCGATGACAAGGCAAAGAAAGGTCGTAAGTCCGGCGATCCAGATCGATTTCCAGAAAATGCCCGGATAGGGATCATCCAGGGCGTGAGCATAGTTGGACCAGGTGCCGGTAAAGGCGATATCGATCAGGCCACGGTTTTCACCGAAGCTGTAGAGCCACACAATGCCCAGCGGGATAAAGAAAAAGAAGACAAGCCAGAACAGCGGCGCGCTGATCATGGTCACGAAAATAGTTTTCGCCTGTCGCCAACTCTGTTCCATCTTATCCCCTCAATACTGAACAAAAAAAGTGCGCCCCGATCACTCGGGACGCACCTGTTTCTTAGCTGGCGCGCATGCGCGTCACGGCTTCTTCAAACTCGGAAGCCGTTTTCTGATCGAACTTGGCGTATTCGCACTTGGCCAGGAGATCAGCCGGCGGGAAGATGACCGGATTGTTCTTGTAGCTGTCCGGCATCAGCGCCTTGGCGGCGGCGTTCGGCGTCGGGTAAAGGATCGTCTTGTAGATTTCAGCGCCCGCCTGGGCGTCCATCATGTAGTTGATGAACTTGTGCGCGTTGTCAGGCCGTGGGGCGTCCTTAGGGATGCACCAAGTGTCCGAATTGAGCTGGCTGCCTTCCTTCGGGATAACGAAATCAAGGTCTTTATCCTCGGTCATAACCTGAGCGATGTCGCCATTATATTCGATGACGATATCAACTTCCTTGGACAGCAACATGTCCTGTCCGTCGTCGCTGTGGAAGGCGTGGACATTGGGCTTCTGCTTGGTCAGCATCTTCTCGACGCTGGCGATAATCTCCGGCGTAATGCCGTTGACCGAATGGCCCTGATACTTGGCGCCCAGGCGCATCAGGTCGCCGGCTTCTGACAGGAGAGCAATCTTGCCCTTGTAGAGGTCTGAATCGAACACCCATTTCCACGAGTCGGGGATCTTGTTCCCGCCGCCCATATCCTTCATCTTCGACTTGCGATAGCCGATGCCAAGCACCAGCCAGGTATAGGGCACCGACCATTTGCGGCCCGGGTCGTAATCGGGGTTCATGAAGGCCGGATCGATGTTCTTGAGGTTCGGCAGCTTGGCGTGATCGAGCGGCAGCAGCAGGCCAGATTCCGACAGGCGCGTCACGAAATCGTTCGACGGCACGATGACGTCGTAGCCGGAATTGCCGGTCTTCATCTTGGCGAACAATTCGTCATTGGTGGCGAAGAGAGTCATCTTGACATCGATGCCACTGGCGCCCTTGAAGTCGGCCAGGGTGGTTTCACCGATATAGGTGTCCCAGTTGTAAAAGTTCAGTGTCGGCTCTTCCGCAGAGGCCCCACCGGCCTTTTCACCGGGCTTCGAGCAGCCGGCGGCGCCAAAGCTGATCCCCACGGCGGCAGCACCCAGCGCTGTCAAAAGCGAGCGTCTTGAAGTTCTTGAACTCATAAGCCAGTCTCCAGTTTGCTTGCCCTGTCACGTCGTTGCTTGAGGGCGATATATGGTGTGGTGGGAAACCCCGGACCTTGAGAGGAATACGGGACGCGACGGCTGTCAATCCCCAAATGTGATCACAAGTGAACAATTGTTAAGAATATGTCACTTAAGTCTCTCAAATGACGCGCACGGCGATCACACATCACCGCATTGCAGCAGATTAGCGCCCGGCCGCCAGCCGAACCCGCGCGAAGGCTTCCTCGAAAGCTTGCTGCGTTGCAGCACCCGGCCAGCGCGCAAAGTCGCTTAACGACAGGCCGCCTTGCGGAAAGATCGCCTGATTGTTGCGATAGGCGTCCCTGGTGCGCGACCGCGCGGCTTCGTTCGGCGTCGGATAGAGGATGGTCTGGCTGATATCCGCCCCCACTTGGGCGTCCATCATATAGTTGAGGAACCGATAGGCGGCGTCCGGATTGGTGGCGTTCTTCGGGATGGCCCAGCCATCGGCGGTTCTTAAACTGCCCTCCTTCGGCACCAGAAAATCAAGATCACTGTCCTCGGTCATCGCCTGCGCGATATCGCCATTATATTCGATAACAATATCGACCTCTTTGGCCAGCAGCATGTCCTGGCCGTCATCCTGATGGAAGGCCTTCACGTGCTTCGCCTGCTTTGTCAGCAGTTTCTCGACCTTCCCGATCTCCTTGAGCGTCAGGGCATTGGGATTGAAACCGAGATATTTGGCACCGAGCCGCATCATATCGGCCGGCTCGCTCAGCCACGCCATGCTGTAGCGATCAGACCCGAAGACCCATTTCCACGAATTGGGCGGCACATAGCCCTTCATACGCGATTTGCGAAAGCCAAGCCCCAGCACCAGCCAGGTATAGGGCACGCTGTGCGCACAGCCCGGATCGTAGGACGGATCGCGGAAGGACGCCGACATATTGGCGAGGTTGGGCAGGCGGCTGTGATCGAGCGTGGTCAGCAAGCCGCGCTCGACCATGCGCGTGATATAGTCGCTCGACGGCACGATGACATCGTAAGCCGCACCATTTCCGGCGATACGCGAGAACAACTCGTCATTACTGGCGAACAGCGACATCTCGACTTCGACGCCGGCAACGGCCTTGAAGTCGGCCAGGGTCGTGGCGCCGATATAGGTATCCCAATTGTAGAAACGCAAGCGCTGGGCTTGGGCCGAAACCCCGCCCGTGAAACTCATGCCCGCCGCCGCGGCCCCTGTTCCGGCCAGCAATGACCTCAGCAAAGACCTCTTTGACAGCATACACGTCTCCCTTGGCGGTTAAGCGTTTCGCAAGTACCAGTCGTAGTCCAGCTCGGTAATTTCCTCGAAGAAGCGCGCCTGTTCGGTCCGCTTGACCTTGACGTACATGTCGACGAAGCGCTCGCCGAGATAGTCGCGTAAAACCTTCGACTTGTCGAGATAATCCACAGCCGCGAACCAGTTTGTCGGCAGGATAGCACCGCTCTCAGCCGCCGCCGCATAACCATTGCCGACCACAGCCGGGCCGGGATTGGTCTTGTGCGTAATGCCGTGGTGGGCGCAGGCCAGGATCGCCGCCAGCACGAGATAGGGATTGGCATCAGCGCCAGCCACGCGATGCTCAACATGGCGGGTGTGGGCCGGACCAGCGGTCACGCGCAGGGACACCGTGCGGTTATTGACGCCCCAGGTCAGGCCGACCGGCGCGTAGGAATTGGCCTTGAAGCGCTTGTAGCTATTGGCGCCCGGCGCGAGAATACCCATGACATCGGCTAGATGATCCTTCATGCCGCCGATCATGTTGTGCAAAAGCTTCGAGCCCTGCGGGTCTTCCGAGGCGCACAAATTATTTCCGTCCTTGTCGGCCACCGAGATATGGACGTGGAAGCCCGAACCGGCGCGATCCGACCACGGCTTGGCCATGAAGGTGGCTTCTATGCCAAGGCTGAGCGCCACGCCCTTGGCCAGGCGCTTGTACATCACAGCGTCATCGGCGGCGCGTAGGGCATCAGGCTTGTGCTTGAGGGTCAGTTCGACCTGGCCCGGTGCAAATTCCGAAATCGCCCCTTCGAGCGGGATATTCTGAGCATCGGCGGTTTCCCAAAGTTGGCGGAAAAAGGCGCCGTGGGCCTCGATCTCCGGCAGGCCGTAGACCTGAATACCCTTAGGGGTTTCGCCGGTGTTGAACGAGGTCGCCGGCATCAGTTGGCCATCGTGACCACGCTCGATATCGACAAGATAATATTCCAGTTCGCACGCCACGACAGGGGTCAGGCCATCCTTCGCATAGCGGTCGAGCACGCCTTGCAGCACATGTCGCGGATCGAGATCGTTGGGCGTGCCATCCAGTTCATAGAGCGATAGCATGACCTGACCGACATCATCGCCCAGCCAGGGCGCCGGCACCAGCGTGCCAGGCACCGGACGCGCCACGCGGTCGGCGTCGCCATCTTCCCAGACGAGGCCGGTCTCTTCGCAATCGGCACCCAGCGTATCGACGACGAGGATCGAGCCCGGCAGGAAACGGCCATACTCATAGATCGGCAAAAGTTCATGACGGCGCAGGCGCTTGCCGCGCGGCACGCCGGTCATCGAGGTGAAGAGTATCTCGAAATAAACGATATGAGGATTGGCGTCGAGAAAGGCTCTCGCCTCTTCAACCGTCGCCACGCGCGGCGATGGCGGCAGGCCACGCTCTGACTTCGCCTTGGCCGGACCGCTTGATTTGCCGAAAGTGCTCATGAGTTCAGTTCCTGTGAGAAGGCATCCACCGCCGCCACCAGACGATCGATCGCGTCGAATCCGGTTTGGGGAGAGATAAGCATCATATTGTGGAAGGGCGCAATCAGCACGCCGCGATTGATCAGATAGAGATGGAAAGCTTCCAAGAGATCGTGATCGAGATGATCGCGCATCGCTTCGGCGTTTTGCGGCGCTTCGGGCGCGAAGATCAGTTCCGCCCGCGCGCCGACATGGACCACGCACCACGGCAGCTTATGGTGCGCGATAACGGTGCGCAGGCCTTCGACCAGATAGGTCGCGCCTTTGAGCATATAGTCATAGGCCGTGGGGGTCATGACCTCGGTCAGCATGGTCTTGATCGCCGCGATGACCAAAGCATTGCCCGAAAGCGTGGTGCCGATGCCGGACTGGCCGGCCCCGATCTCTTGTTGCGCGGCGTCCATGCGTGCGGCGATCTCCGACGTCACGCCCCAGACGGCCGCCGGAATGCCGCCGGCTATGGCCTTGCCGACCACAAACATGTCCGGCTTGAGGTTGTGCGCGCCGGCATAGCCCGATGGGCCGGAGGAAAGCGTATGGGTTTCATCCAGAATCAAGATTGAGCCATACTGTGTACAAAGTTCGCGCAGGGTTTCGTTGAAACCGTCGATCGGCTGGATCATGCCGCAATTGGTCATTACCGGCTCCGCCAGAACGGCGGCGACATCGCCTTCAGACAGCGCTTTAGCCAGCGCCTGTACGTCATTGAATGGAATCACTTTCGTGGTCCGCGCCTGATCAATCACCTGACCGATCAGACCAGTCTTATTGCTGGCCACACCGTCTTTCAGAGCGACAAAACAATCATCGACCATGCCGTGATAGCAGCCGTCAAACACCAGAATTTTGTCGCGTTTCGTAAGGGCGCGCGCCCAACGGATGACGGCGCGGTTGGCGTCGGACGCGGTGGTCGCCACCTGCCATTGCGCCATGTGGAAACGCTCGCGCAGCAGGTCACCGACCTCATTAGCCAGCGGGGTTGGCAGCATGAAGCCGACGCCCTCGCCGGCTTGCTTCGCTATGGCCGCCACGAGTTCGAGACGGGCATGACCAAACATCGACGGTGTATCGCCCAGGCAAAAATCATCGTAAGCGTGGCCATCGACATCGGTCAGGGTCGCTTGTTTCGCCGACTGCACATAGATCGGAAACGGTGTCGCCCAGTCGCGCATCCAGTGCATAGGCACACCACTGCGCCAGGCGGATGCCTTCCCCGCCAGCGCCTGAGATTTCGGATGTGCAACGGTAAAGATGGCGCGCTGCTGCGACAGGAAGGTCTTGAGATCGGTCAAATCGCACCCAGTCCGCCATAGGAGATGTACTTCACGCTGAGATACTCCTCCATGCCCTCGATCGCGCCTTCACGGCCGATGCCCGATTCCTTGATGCCGCCGAACGGCGTCACCTCGGTCGAGATCACACCATCATTCATGCCGACCATGCCGTATTGCAGCTTCGCCGCCACGCGCATGGCGCGGCCGATATCGCGCGTATAGGCATAGGCCGCCAGACCAAACGGCGTGTCGTTGGCCAGTTGAACCGCCTCGGCCTCATCGCTGAACCTGAACAGCGGCGCCACCGGACCGAAGATTTCGGTCGAGAAGATCTCCATGTCGGCGGTGACGTTGGTCAGCACCGACGCCTGATAGAACAGCGCGCCTTGCGCATCGACATGGCCGCCGGTCTCGACACGGGCGCCGTGCTTCACGGCATCATTGACCAAGTGCTCGACCTTCTCGATGGCCTTGGCGTTGATCAGCGGCCCAAGCTGCGACTCTTCCCGCCAGCCCGCCTCCAGTTTCATGGCCTTCACGCGCTCCACCAGCGCCGCGGCGAAGCGGTCATAGATGCCGGCCTGCACCAGAATCCGGTTGGCGCAAACGCAGGTCTGGCCGGAATTGCGGTACTTCGACGCCAGCACACCCTCGATGGCATCTTCCAGAATGGCATCATCGAACACGATGAAGGGCGCGTTGCCGCCCAGTTCCATCGACACCTTCTTCATGGTGGGCGCGCAAGCCGCATAGAGCAGCTTGCCGACGGGGGTCGAGCCCGTGAAGCTCAGCTTCTTGATGCGCGTGTCGGAGGTCATGATCTCGCCGACCTCTTTCGCTTTCACCGAGGTGATGATGCTGATGACGCCCTCGGGCAGGCCGGCCTTGAGCGCCAGGGCATAAAGCGCCAGCGCCGACAACGGCGTCTCTTCCGACGGCTTGATCACCACGGCGCACCCGGCGGCCAGGGCCGGTGACACCTTGCGCGTGATCATCGAGATCGGGAAGTTCCATGGCGTGATGGCGGCGCAAACCCCCACCGGCTGCTTGATGGTTTGCAGGTGCTTGCCGGGCATGGTGGCCGGGATGGTGCGGCCATAGGCGCGCTTGGCCTCTTCGGCAAACCACTCAATGAACGAGGCACCATAAGCCACCTCGCCGCGCGTTTCGCGGATCGGACGTCCCTGCTCAAGCGTCACCAGCATCGCCATGTCTTCGCTATGGGCCACCACCAGATCGTTCCATTTTTTCAGGACGATCGAGCGCGCCTTGGCGGTCAGGCCGGACCACGCGGCGAAGGCCTTGTCAGCGGCACCGATGGCGGCGGTGGTTTCTGGCGCGCCTTGCGCCTGCACATAACAGAGCGTGGAGCCATCAGCCGGATTGAGCACGGGAAAGCGGTCCGGGCTGGCTTCAAAAAAGACCAGCCCGTCGAGCAGGGCTTTTTGCGAGGGGGAAAGTTGCATGACGCTACGCCTTGAAGCTGATGGAAACCGCCTTGAGATCGGCATATTTATAGAGGGCATGGAGCGAACGATCGCGTCCGAAGCCCGACTGCTTGACGCCCCCGAACGGCGAGGTGATGTCGCAGGCGTCCCAGCCGTTGACCCACACCAGACCGGCTTTCAGCGCCTTGGCGGCGCGCATCGCCTTGCCGATGTTCGAGGTCCAGACGCCCGAAGCCAGCCCGTAGATGGTGTTGTTGGCGATGCGATAGGCGTCCTGCTCATCATTGAAGGTCAGCACCGACAGCACCGGCCCGAAGACCTCTTCCTGCGCCAGAATATTGTCCTGCGCGATATCGAGCAGCGAAGGCGCGACGTAATAACCGCCGGACTCGCTGCGCACACGCTCCCCGCCGAGCAGCAGCTTGCCACCCTCGGCCTGCCCCTTCTCAATGTAGTCGAGCGCCGTGTTCATCTGGCGCTCCGAGATCATGGCGCCGAACTGGGTTTTCGGATCGAACGGATCGCCCACCCGGATGGTTTTCGCCACGGCGATAACCTTGGCGACGAAAGCGTCCTTGATCGTCTCCTCGACCAGCAGGCGCGAGGCGGCGGTGCAGACCTGTCCCTGATTGTAGAACACGCCCCAGGCGGCATTGGCCGCCGCGCCATCGAGATCGTCCGAATCTGCGAAAACGATCTGCGGTGACTTGCCGCCGAGTTCGAGCGACACGCGCTTGAGATTGCTGTCAGCCGAGGCGCGCATCAGTTGCCGCCCGATCGGGCCGGAGCCGGTGAAGGTGATCATGTCGACGTCCATATGGCGCGACAGGGCGTCACCCGCCTCGCCGCCAAGCCCGGGAATGACATTCCAGACACCCGCCGGCACACCGGCTTCCAGCGCCAGTTGCGCCGTATAGAGCGCGGTCATGGACGAGTTTTCCGCCGGTTTCAGCACCACGGAATTGCCCATAGCCAAAGCCGGCGCCACCTTCCACATCGCCATATGCAGCGGGAAGTTCCACGGCACGATGGCGCCTATGACGCCCAGCGGTTCATGGACGACGTAGCTCAGCCGGTCTTCCGGCGACGGCGCCACCTCGCCATAGACCTTGTCGAGCGCCTCGGCATAGTAGCGCGTGCTGTTGATCGCCAGCGGGATATCGACATTGCGCGCGTCCGAAATCGGCTTACCGGTATCGAGGCTTTCCAGCAGGGAAAGGTTCTCGGCGTGCCCGGTCATCAGATCGGCCAGCCTGTGCAGGATTTTCTTGCGTACCTTCGGCGCCAAAGCGCGCCAGCGGCCATCCTCGAAAGCCTGCCGCGCCGAATGAACGGCGGCATCGACATCGGCGCGATCGCAGGCGGCAATCTTGTTGATCAGCTTGCCGTCGCGTGAAGAAAAATTGTCGAAGGTTCGCCCCGATGCCGACAACACTTCCATGCCTTCGATCACGGCCTTGTCCGGCAGGGTGAGCGCTCTTATCGAGGCCAATACGCCTTCAAGTGTGTCGGCTGGGGTTTGCAGAGCGGAAACAGGCATGGGAAGGCCTCAAATGCAATTTGTGATCACAATTAGACACCGCCGTCACGGTCGGTGTCAAGCACTTGCAAATTTGACTTTAAACGTCTCCGCTTCTGCTGGTAAGGTAAAATAAGAGTCCATCACGTAAACGGGATCACTATGCAACGCAGACATATCTTGATTGCAATAGCGACGATTGTGGCGTTGTCTGCTTGCTCTGCAAGAGGAAACGCAATGAACGACGATGCGTTGACGCTCCCTGCGGACTTAGACGTGCGTTTAATGCATCTTAAGGCGAAAACTAAATTTGCGCCTGACGACATGTATGTGGGTTATTTACCGGAAGAGCATCAGCCTGCTGCGGAAAAGCTAATCAACGATCTGATCAGCAAATTACAAGTAGAGCTGCCTAAAAAACCATCGAAAACCTATCTCAAAGAACAGATTTCAGACACCTATGCGTGGTTTGATCTCAGCGACACAGAAGATCGTGAGCGCTGCATATTATATCTTGAGCAGACATTGGAAGCCGTCGGTGTCCCACCATCAGAAAGAGCGATAAGCAAATGGCTACCGCCTTTTGATCTAACCGCAATGCTCGCTCATCCGCATCTTGAAAACTAGCCCCCCCGCCGTCTCCGCTTTGGCTCCGGCGCGACCTGCGCCTTGATGGCCTCCAGCATCAGCTCCATGCCTTCGTGAATATCCGCCGCCATCGAGCTGCGCACCGCCTCGGCATCGCCCTCTTCCAGCGCGCGGATCATGTCCTGGTGGTGGTCCTTCGGCAGATGCACTGTGCCCATGCGGCCGAACACGACACGCATGAAGGGGCCGACCTGGAGCCACAAGGTGCGCGCCATGTTGTAAAACAGGTCGGCGTCGGCCAGTTTGTAGATAGAGAAATGGAAGTCCTGATTGGCCTGCATATAGGCTGACACATCGCCCTTGGCGAGCGCCGACATCACCGCCTGATCGTCCTCGCGCAGGCGTCTGATCACATCGCGCGTCACGCTCGGCGTGGCCAGAAAGGCCAGTTCGGGCTCGACCCACTGGCGCGCCTTCATCAGTTGCATGAGGCGTTTTTCGGTCAGATCCGGCACCCGCAGACGCTTGTTCGACGGCTGGAGCTCCAGCGCCTTTTCCGCGATCAGACGGCGCACCGCCTCGCGCACCGGCATGGGCGACACACCGAGATTTTGCGCCAGGGTGCGCAAACTAACCGGCTTGAGCGGCGGGATCTGCCCTTGGATCAAGGCTTCCGACAGGGCTTCGTAGACCTGATCATGGATCTTGGCCTCATTCAAAACTCCGCCAGACAGGCTCTCAAGGCTGACGACAACCATTATATTCTACCTTTTGCGGCCGCCTCTTGCAGGCCCGCGCATTTTGTGATCACAATTGCCGCGACCGTTCATCTTAATCTAGCACATATCCTGCGAGATTCGTCATCAATCCGCAGTTGGAACACGCCTTATGACCACGCCCACGCTCGATAATTTCTGGATGCCTTTTACGCCAAACCGCGCCTTCAAGGCAAAGCCTAAGCTGCTGACCAGCGCAAAAGACATGCATTATACCGATGTCGATGGCCGCCAGATCCTCGACGCCACCGCTGGCCTGTGGTGCGTCAATGCGGGTCATGGTCGGGCGAAGATCACCGAAGCGATCCAGAAGCAGGCAGCGATCATGGATTTCGCGCCTACCTTCAACATGGCGCATCCGCTGGCCTTCGAGTTCGCGCACAAGCTGGCCGGCATCATGCCCGGCGACCTGAAGAAGATCTTCTACACCAATTCCGGCTCGGAATCGGCCGATACGGCGCTGAAGATCGCCCTAGCCTACCAACGCACGCGCGGCCACGCCTCGAAAACCCGCCTGATCGGCCGTGAGCGCGCCTATCATGGCACAGGCTTCGGCGGCATCTCGGTCGGCGGCATTGTGCGCAACCGCATGTATTTCGGCTCGCTCCTGACCGGCGTCGACCACCTGCCCCATACCCATGATCCGGAGCTCAACGCTTTCTCCAAAGGCATCCCCGAGCACGGCGCCGACCTCGCCGATACTCTGGAGCGTCTGGTGGCGCTGCATGACGCCTCCACCATCGCAGCCGTCATCGTTGAGCCCGTGGCCGGCTCCACCGGCGTGCTGGTGCCGCCGAAGGGCTATCTCCAGCGCCTGCGGAGCTTGTGCGACAAGCACGATATCCTGCTGATCTTCGATGAGGTCATCACCGGTTTCGGCCGCTTGGGCGCTGCCTTCGGCGCCGACTATTTCGGCGTCACGCCCGATATACTGTGCATGGCCAAGGGCATCACCAATGCCTGCGTGCCCATGGGCGCGGTCGCGGTCTCCAACCGCATCTACGACACCTTCATGCAGACGGCGGATGCGCCGATCGAGCTGTTCCACGGCTATACCTATTCCGGCCATCCGCTGGCCTGCGCCGCAGGCATCGCCACGCTCGAGGTCTATGCCGAAGAAGATCTCTTCAATCGCGCCAACACCATGGCACCCTACTGGCAAGAGGCCGTGCATGCCTTACGTGACGCGCCGCACGTCATCGATATCCGCAACCTCGGTCTAATCGGCGGCATAGAGTTGGAATCGCGTCCGGGTGCGCCGACCGCGCGCGCGCTGGAGGTGTTCGACCGCTGTTTCGACAAGGGGCTACTGATCCGCGTCACCGGCGACATCATCGCCCTGTCACCACCACTCATTCTCGAAAAAGCGCATATCGACCAGATGGTCGAGACCATCCGCGCGGCTTTGAAAGAAACCGCTTAGGCCACGCCTGTCATGCCCTTGGCCTGAAGGATGGCGATAAAGATAAAGAAGACCACGGTGGCCGCCACGTTGAAAACGCTGGCGGCCACAAACCGTTTGACCAGAATGAAACGCAACAGAAACAGGCAGATGACAAAAGCGATGCAGACCTCACCGGCCATGCCGGGATAGCCCATCTGCACGAAACCGCCCCACAGGAAGGCCAGCGACAACAGCCAGTAGAGGCCCGCGCTGACCACTTTCGCCGAATGCCAAAGCCCTTGAAGCCAAAGTCCTTGAAAGCTCATTTTTCGCCCTGTTCGTGGTTATAAACTGTGCCTAACACGGCCCTGTCGGGACAAGAATGCGTGCTTTATTCATATTGTTCCCTTATAGGTTTGTGGCATTAATTTGGAAGCCATTTCAGACTCAGCCGGAAGCCTTATGTTCAATTTCTCCAACCAGCTTGAAAACCTCAAATCCTCATTGATCGGACTTGTGCTGCTGCTGGCCAGCGCCATCATCGGCCTCATCTGGGTCAGCATTGGCCTCTATAGTCTGGCGGTGAAGCTGTTGGGTGACCTGTGGGGTCCCTTGGCGCTCGGCGGCGTTTTCCTGCTGCCAATCGTTATTTACCTGGTGATCAAGTCCCTGCCCCATAACAAGGCAAAGAGACGCCAGTCGCTGATCGACGAGGCCTTCAGCCGCTCGACCGTCGGCAGCATCTCCAACCTGATCGACAATCTCTCGGGCGTATCGCCGGTGCTGGCCACGGTGGCCGCGATCGTCGCCGGCTTCATGGCCTCGCGCTTCCCGCAGTATCTGCCGATGTTTTCGCAGATTGTCAGTTCGCTGGGTGAGGAATTCAAACTGCACAAGGTCCGCCGCGCCGAATCGAAGGTGCGCAAGGCCAAGGCGGAGTACGAACGCGCCGCCACGCCGACACCGCCCGATGTCGAGCCGGTGGTCAAGCGCCGCCGCAAGAAGAACGACGATCCTTACGCCGAGATGTAAACATGAAAAAAGCCCGGTGATCGCTCACCGGGCTTTTTTCATGTTTAGAGGTCTTCCTTGAGGATGGCCATTTCAAAGAGATAGGAACCTTCTTCATCCTCGTCGACATAGACGACGCCGATGAAATCCTCGCCGATATAGACTTCGGCGGAATCCTTTTGCTTGCGCGGTTTGATTTCAAGGCCCTTGGTCTGGAAGGTCTTGAAGAGATAATCCTGAACCTTGGTGATTTCGGCGGGGGTCATGGCTAAGCCTCGTAGGGTAGATGTGGCGGAGGTCTATCCAGTGGTGCAGCGCCCCCGATGCAAGGCTGTAACTAAAGCACATTTTATCGGGCGCGGGGATAAACTTTGTGTGTGATCAACGCCATAGGCGCTTAGGCGCGCAGGTGCAAACCCTTAACCGCGCTTATCCACATTCTGCGTTTAAATCGAATAGTCGAGATCGATATCCGGCATGGTATGGTCCATCTGGCGCGCCGGATCTTCGCAGGTCTTGCAATTGATCAGCTTGGCCGGCACGCCGGCGGCCGTGCAATGGGCCGGCACAGGCTTGAGCACCACGGAGCCCGAGGCAATCTTGGCGTAATCGCCGATGGTGATATTGCCGAGGACATTGGCGCCAGCGCCCAGAAGCACGCCCTTGCCGACCTTGGGGTGACGATCGCCGCGCTCAGCGCCGGTGCCACCCAGGGTCACGCCCTGCAGGATCGAGCAGTCATCGCCCACCACGGCGGTTTCGCCGATGACGATGCCCGTGCCGTGATCGAGGAAGACGCCCTTGCCGATACGTGCGGCCGGATTGATGTCGATCTGGAACAGTTCGGACACACGGCTCTGGAGGAAGTGCGCCATGGTGACGCGCCCCTCCTGCCACAGGCGGTGCGACACGCGGTAAATCTGCAAAGACAGATAGCCCTTGAAGAACATGAAGGCCTGAAGATAGCCACGCGCGGCGGGATCGCGCTCATAGATGGCTTGCAGGTCAGCCTCGGCATACTCGACCAGTTGCGGTTCGGTCAGATAGGCCTTGCGCACGATTTCGCGCAAGGTCATGCCGCGGATGGTGTCATCGCCCAGCTTGCGCGCGATATGATAGGACAGCGCGCTGGCTAGATCATCGTGCGACAGGATGGTGGAATGGAGCATCGAGGCCAGGCCCGGTTCCGCCGCCAGGGCATCAGCCGCTTCCTGGCGCAGGTTGAGCCAGATACGTCTGTCGTCAGGATGGATGACCTCGAAAACCTGAGCCATGCGTAAAGCCTTCAATAATTTCTAGCCGAGTATAGCATCTCGCAAATGCGGGAGCAATTCGCCTGTGACCGCCATATGGTGTACCCGCAATACACTGACAACGGTTAAGCCATCGCGAACCTGCCCTTTTATCACCGCCTCCAGCAGATCGCGGAACGGCACGCGGGCATAGTCGAAGGCCTCGGTCTCGTCGGGTTCCTTTTCACCCGGCGTCAGGCCGGTGGCGAGATAGATCACCGCCACCTCATCGGTCACCGAATTCGACATATCGAAGCCGAGGATTTCGCGCAGCTCCGCCGCCTCCATACCCGTTTCCTCGCGCAGTTCGCGGATGGCGGCTTGGCGCGGGTCTTCGTTCATCGGGCCGCCGCCTTCGGGCAATTCCCAGCTATAGGTGCCGACCGCAAAGCGCGACTGCCCGACCAGCGACACCGTGCCGTCATCGTGCAGCGGCAGGACGGCGATGGCGCGGTTGGCGAACTTGACCAGGCCGTAATGCGCGGGATTGCCGGTGGGCGCGATGACATCGTGGCTCTCGATCCTGATCCACGGGTTCTCGAAAACCGTTTGCGAGGTCAGGCTTTGCCAGTCCTTGCGGGCAGCGGCGCGCGTTTCATTATCCCATGAGGGCAGGTTGGGTGTTTTATCGGCCACGGCTCACCTATATGCTGACGAGAGATTCTTCACCGTGAGCCATAGCATGTCCTTGCCCGACTTTGACCAGACGCCGATCGCATTCGGCCAGCCCGTAGCGCAAAAAAAATCGGCCGAGGTGCTCGATGTACTGTTTCACCGCCGCAGCGCCCCGGCCCCGACGCTCGACCTGCCAGCCCCTTCGGAAGACGAGATCGATCTGTTGATCAAAATTGGCTTCCGCGTGCCCGACCACGGCAAGCTTGGGCCGTGGCGCATTGTGCGCTTCACGCCGGAGAGTAAGGCAAAGCTGGTGGAAAAACTGAAAACACTGGCCGAGAGCCGCGATGATCGCAAGGCCGTGGGCGCGCTGCAAAAGCTGTCGATCCCACCGGAAGCCCTGCTGGTGATTTCCAGTCCGGTGTTTCCGTATAAAAAACCTCTGTGGGAACAGCAGCTTTCCGCCGCCGCGGTCTGCCAGAACCTGCTGATCGCCGCCGGCGCCTTAGGCTATGGCGCCAACTGGATCACGGACTGGTATTCCTATGACGACGACGCCAAGGCGCTGCTCGGCCTGACCGCGGGCGAAAATGTCGCCGGCTGGATCTTCCTCGGCACCCCCACCGAAGCGCCGCTGGAACGCGAGCGCCCGGATTATGAGGCACGGGTTAGCTGGTGGGAGGGCTGAGTTGGCCTTTTTCTTGAATATAGGCTAAGCTAAACTCATGAAGCCCTCTGTTGCCCTGAACATCCATCGTGATGCTATACGCTCCCTGACGACACGTTTCAGAGCCTCGAACCCGCGTGTCTTTGGTTCTACCTTACATGGCAGCGACAAAGACGGCAGCGACCTTGATCTGGTGGTTGACACCTTGCCGAACACGACTCTCTTTGATCTGGGGGGGGTGCAGGATGAGCTTCAGGAAATGCTTGGTGTGCCTGTCGATCTGCTGACACCCGGCGACATCCCCCCGTCTTTCCGCGCTCAGGTGCTTGCTGAGGCCCGCGCCATATGATGGCTGAGAAGCTTCAAGACTATCTGCGCCATATGCAGGAGGGCGTAAAGCAGGCTTCTGACTATATTTCTGGCATGGATAAGGCCGGCTTTGTAGCGGATAAACGCACGCAGCAGGCCGTGATCATGAACCTCGTCATTATAGGCGAAGCGGCGACGCGAGCGATGAAGGAGTTTCCTGAGTTTACCGAAGAGCACCCAGACATTCCCTGGCGCAACATGCGTGGGATGCGCAATCGTATAGCCCATGGTTATTTCGATATCGATCTTGAACAGGTTTGGGAACGGCGCTTACAGCCCTGCCAGACTTAAGCCTGGGGTTGTCATCGCTTCCGGCTGAGCCGCCTCCAGACCTCAGCAACGCACCCTAACATTGGTGACAGGGCGAGCAAGGTCAGCCATTTTATGTTCACAACGGCGCCGCCAGCAAAGTCGAGAACTTTGGTTTGCGAAAGTAGTACAAGCATCAAGGCAGGCAGCAAAATAATGGCGTGCGTGATGCCAATGATCACCACGCCCCTAAACCACCATTTGCCAAAGCCCCTCACCTGCGCTTAGCCCCGGCCACGATAGCTGGGCACGCCGAAGTCCGGCACATAGACGCCCTTGGGCGCTTCACCTGTTTGCCAGAAAACATCGATCGGAATGCCACCGCGCGGATACCAGAAGCCGCCAATGCGCAGCCAGCGCGGGTCGAGCAACTCTTTCAGGCGCTTGGCGATATAGATGGTGCAATCCTCATGGAAGGCGCCGTGATTACGAAAGCTGGTCAGGAACAGCTTCAGCGATTTCGACTCGACCAGCCATTCGCCCGGCACATAATCAATCACCAGATGGGCGAAATCCGGCTGGCCGGTTACCGGGCACAGCGAGGTGAATTCCGGCGCCGTGAAACGCGCGACATAGTCGACATCGCTATGCGGATTGGGCACGCGCTCCAGCACGGCCAGGGCGGGATCGCTGGCGACGGCATTGCCGCCACCTAATTGGGTCAGGTTATCGGTATAATGGCTCATGAGCTGGATATAGACGCGACCGCCAAATAAGCAAGAGATATGGATTTTGAACTTTACGCGAACGTCAATTTCTGCAAATGTTATCTCCAAAATGCCGACCGCGTTTTGGCAAGCGCGACCGCGCGCCGCGCACGTTTGCGCGTAAGCCATGCGGCGCTCGAGCTAATATAAGAGGAAACATCATGGCCATTCCCGCTTCGCTCTCCAAGAACCTGCGCTTTCCGGCGGTCGCAGCACCGATGTTTCTGGTTTCAGGCCCGGAGATCGTCATCGCCACCTGCAAGGCCGGCATGATCGGCACCTTCCCCGCCCTCAACCAGCGCACGTCGGAGGGCTATGCGGAATGGCTGGATGAGATCAAGGGCAGCTTAGGCCCCGAAGATGCCGCTTTCGGCGTCAACCTGATCGTTCACAACACCAATACGCGCCTGATGGCCGATATCCAGATCACCGTCCAGCACAAGGTGCCGTTGGTCATCACCTCGCTTGGCGCGGTCAAGGATATCGTCGATGCCGTCCATTCTTACGGCGGCGTGGTCTTCCATGACATTATCAATGCCCGCCATGCCCGCAAGGCGATGGAGGCCGGTGTCGATGGCCTGATCCTAGTCTCGGCCGGCGCCGGCGGCCATGCCGGCAATCAGCACCCGTTCGCCCTGATCAATGAAATCCGCGAGTTCTTCAGCGGAACCATCCTGCTTTCCGGTGCGCAATCAACCGGCGGCGACGTGGCGGCGGGCCTGATGGCAGGCGCCGACCTTGGCTATATGGGCACGCGTTTTATCGCCACCACCGAGGCCCGCGCTGTCGAGGGCTACCGCGAAATGCTGATCGAGAGCACGGCCAAGGACATCACCTATACCGATGCTATTTCGGGCATCAACGCCAACTTCCTGACACCCTCGCTTATTGCCAACGGCCTCGATCCGGCGGCGGCCAAGGACCCGCACCACAAGATCGACATGGCCGAAGAACTGAACAGCGAGGCCAAGGCCTGGAAGACGATCTGGTCAGCCGGCCAGGGCGTCGGCTCGATCCACGAGGTGCTGCCGGTCGCCGACCTCGTCAGCCGCCTGAAGGCGGAGTTCTCCGCCGCTCATAAAGCCTTTGCCGCCAGGGCGAAGCTATACGATCTATAGACTGACCGCTTCCTTCGCCAGCAAGTCGCGAATATTTTCCGTCGTCTGGATGGTCTGCTTCGGCAGCTTCATTTTGAACACCGGCGACATCAGTTTGGCCATGAAGCTATGCGGGGTGATGTCTATCAGGTGGGTCAGCCGCGTGCCCTCGCCGGAAGGCTCCATGTGGAACTCGACTACCACCGCCATCATCTTGTCGAAATAGCGGTAAGCCATGTGACGATCCTGGTCATAGGCGGTGATCACGCCGTCCATCAATCCGTGGCGGCCACTCTCGCAATAGGCATAGCGCAGTTTGTCGCCCACCTTGTTAGGGCCCGAACTCGCCTTGGCCACGCCTTCGCACCGCTTGAGCCACAACGGCACCTTGGAATAGTCGGCCAGGAGGGCAAAAACCTGATGCGGCGGTTGCGGCAGTTCAATACCGTGTTCGAAAGCGATCGTCATACGCGAAACCTCGTTGCTCCCCCATTGCAAAATTGACAAGCGGCAGATCAAAGAGCCTAACATAGGTCACACAACTGACAAGAGTTTTACATAACTATGACGTCCCGCAAGACCGGCTTTTTAAATCTCACCGTTATCCGATATCTGCGCCACAAACCCCAACTTGTCTTTTCACTGCTGACTGGCCTTGCGGTATTGGGTTTTTGCCTTGGTTTCACGCACCTCAACGGCATCACCAGCGCCCTGATCGCGTGGAACTGTTTCACGGTTCCCTACATCGCCCTTGCGCTTCAGGCCATGCTGACCGCCGATCGCGCCAGCCTCGAAAGCCACGCCCACCTTTATGACGATGGCGAAGGGGTGATTCTCCTGCTGTCGATTCTGGCGGCTATTTTGAGTTTCGTCGCTATCATCGGCGAACTGGCGACCACGCAGAACGTCAGCGACGCGGCAAAAGCCTGGCATGTCGCCCTCTCCGGCCTGACCCTGATCACCGCCTGGACCTATATCCACATCGCCTTCGCCTTCCATTACGCCCACGGCTATTATGCCGAACTTCCGCGCAACAAGGGCGAGCCGTCGCTGATCTTTCCCGGCACCAAGGCACCGCACTATATGGATTTTCTCTATTTCGCCTTTGTTATCGGCACATCGGGCCAGACAGCGGACGTCGATTTCGCCACCACCAATATGCGTCGCATTGGCCTGATCCACTGCGTAACGGCCTATCTCTTCAACGCCACGGTTCTGGCCCTGACGATCAATATCGCCGCCGGCTTGATCAGTTCGTCTTAAAGTAAGAAGCCCCACCACCAACGCGCCTGCAAATGTTGCGCTATCGCCTCGCTGCTTGAGCGCTGGCGCGTCGGTCCCCCTCCCCGGTAAACCGGGGAGGTATAAGGACTCGTTTTCCCTAAAACGCTTTATTCAGAGAAATCAGCGCGGTCTGGTCCTGCTGGCTGTCAGAGCCATAGGTGCCGCGATATTGCGCCGACAGCGCATAGCCGCCCATCCTGCGCTCCAGACCAATGCCGACCAGTACGCCGGGGCTGCCGACATCGCCCATTTTGGTGGCAAAGGCCTGCGCCGTATTGTTGATCAGCTTGCCGCGCAGGTCTTCCTGATCGCCGCTCAGCACGGCCTCATAACCCAGCACACCGCTCAAGGAGACATTTTCGCTGAGCTTGCCACTGGCCTGGAGTTCGACCGCGCCAGACAGCGCCGACACCTTGCGGTCCTCAAAGCCGACCGCCGCCACCGTGCCGCGCTCCTTGAAGCCCTTCATCGTAGCGCTGGCATAGGACAGACGCGCTACCGGCGTGACCGTCCAATCGCCCATGGCATGATCGAAGCCGGTCTGGACTTGCGCCGAATAGGCGGCGGTATCGACATGATTGACCGTCTCGCGGAAGGCGTTGATCAGCGTATGGCGTTCATAATCGCTGAAACTGGTGATGCCGGCGCCCGCTGTCGCGGTAATGAAATAACGGCCGGGACGCCAGTCAAGGCCCAGATCAAAGCTCAGATCGGTCGGCTTGGCGGTGACGAGGAAGCCCTTGGAATCACCGGTCAGGGCAGTGACGCCAAAGCCAAAAGTGGTGGCGCTGCCGATCGACTGCACGGCGCCCGCGCGAACGCCGGCCAGGCTGTAATCATAGGCCTTGACGTCAGAGCTGGCGTCATCGCCGCCGATGCCGTCCTGCATGGCGAGCGAGGTGTCACGCGATCCTTGCGCCCCGACGATCTGGACGAAATAGCCCTCGCCGGTGGCGCGATGCAGCAGCGAGCCCATCTCGGCCTGAATCGCACGGCGGGTGGTGTAGCCCTGCTCGGCCAGCATCCCGACACCGCGGGTCAGGGTGGGTGTGTAAAGATATTGCGCGGCCAGGTTGGCCACCAGTTGATGACCAGCCGCCGTCGGGTGGACGCCGTCCCAGAACAGATAGCTGTTGCGGGTTTCCTGCGATCCGGTGACGCAGGCCGTCACAGTGATGCAGGCCTGGGTGACATTGCTGAACCCGAAGCCTTGCGGATCGGCGACGATGGCGCTGAAGGCCGAACGGATATCGACCTCGACGATATTGGTGTCACTGTGTGCCGCTGCCGCCGCGTTGAGGCCGGTGTCGAGCGCGGTGTTAAAGACGCCCGTGGTGTAGGTGGTCAGGCCCGATGTGGTGATGCTGGTGTTGAACTGCGGCGTCGAACCGAGATCTGGCAGGTTCATGACGACGATGGTCTTTGCGCCGGCGGTGGCCAGTTGCCCAACCTGGCTGCTGACATTGCCGGCCGCCGTGCTGGCGATGCCCGTCATATAGGCCGAGGCGGTCGCGGGATTAGCCGCAGCGGTTGGCAGCGCCTGGAAGATATCGTTGGCGCCGGCCCATAATGAGACGACGTCATTGGCCCCAAAGGTGCCGCCGCGCGCCAGATAGGCGCCGATCTGGGTCGGCGTGCCGGGGATGGGGCCGCTGGAGTTGGCGGCGGAATCGGACCGCGCCCCGCCCCAGCCGGAATAGACATTGCCGCTGTTGATGGTTGCGGGCGAGCCGAAGAAGTTGAGGCCGCTGCCAGCAAGATATTCGTTCCACACCAGATCATTGGTGAAACGGCGATTATAGGGGGCGGGCGGCTGGCCGGTGGCGGTGAACAGGTTGCCGGGGTCGCTGAGCGAGTCGCCGAAGCTGACCAGACGGTCATAGGACTGGGCGTGGGCTGCGAACGGCAGCATGGAAACCATGGACGCCAGAAGCGCCAGAGTGAGCGTGTGTTTCATTGGACCCTGCGAGTTTTATTTTTGTTATGGCGGCAACCCAAGCCTGCCGTCCGGCCGGACACATATTGCGATGCAATAAGTAATGCCGTGACCGTTACGGTCCAGCCTTAAGTCGTGCGACGGCATGAAGAACACCGTCACAAGCACGACAGTGTTATGTTACTGGCGAGATGGCAATATTTCCGCAACGTTAAGGGGCAACTTATTTTGCACGCCTGTCACAAATTAGCCGCAGGCAAGTTATCGCCGGCTGAATACAGGGAAATGAAAGTAATTATGTTACCTTACGTCAATCCGCCCCCGGCAAAACGGCCAGCATGAAGAAGAACTGCTCGATCGAGCGCACGACGTCGGTGAAATTCTGCAGATTGAGCGGCTTGACGATATAGGCGTTGGCGTGAAGACCATAGCTGCCGGCAATATCCAGCTCGGCGGCCGAACTGGACAGGATGATCACCGGAATATGGCGCAAGCCCTCGTCGTTCTTGATAAGGCTAAGCAGTTCCTTGCCGCTCATCTTTGGCAGGTTGAGATCGAGCAGGATGATATCCGGCAGGCGCATCCCGGCGTAATCCCCCTCGCGCCTGAGCATCGACAGGGCCGTCTCGGCCGTTTCCGCTACGGTCAGGTTGTTGTCGATCTCGGCCTGGCGAAAGGCGCGTGAGGCCAGCAGGGCATCGCCGCGATTATCTTCCACCAGCATGATTTCCGCTGCGCGCCCTTCGCGGATAAGCAGATTGACCATGTTTTGCACTCCTATGAAAGATTATACGCTCTTAAGGTCTTTCGGGATCATAAAGAAAAAGGTGGAACCGACACCCTGCTCGGATTCCACCCAGATGCGGCCGCCGTGGTTCTCTACGATCTTGCGGCAGACCGCGAGGCCCAGCCCCGTGCCCTGGATGCCGTCCCAGCTATGCAGCCGACGGAAGGGCTCGAAAATCTGGCCGACAAAGGCCTCATCAATGCCCATACCGTTATCCTTCACCGAAAACCTCCACATATCCCCGTCGTCCGCCACACCGATATGGATGACCGGCAGACGGCGCGGCTTTTGATACTTGATGGCGTTGGTGACGAGGTTCTGCATCAGGCGCATCAGTTGCACGCCATTGCCCTTGAGCCGCGGCAGGGTGTCATAGGTGATGACCGCCAGGCTCTCCCGGGTCAGGGCGCGCAGGTTATCGAGCACATGCACCAGTTCGGTGCGCATATCGACATCGGAACAGCGGAAGCCTTCCTTATCGACGCGGGCATATTCGAGCAGATCCTGCACCATGTCGCGCATCCGCATCGCCGAATCGCCGATGATCTTGAGATATTCCTTGCCGTCGTCATCGAGCTTGTCGGCATAGTCCTTGGCAACGATCTGGCTGAAATTGAGCACCATGCGCAGGGGCTCCTGCATGTCATGCGAGGCGACATAGGCGAAGCGCTCCAGTTCGGTGTTGGAATCGGTCAGGCGGCGCAACAGCCTCTGGCGGCTGTCCTCGGCCAGCTTGGCCTTGGTGATGTCGCGCACGATGCCGGTATAGTGCTGCTTGCCGTCAATTTCGAAGGCGCTGACCGACAGATCGGCCGGGAATTCCGTGCCGTCCTTGCGCCGCGCCTTGACCTCGCGGCCAGTGGTGTCGGTATTCAGATATTCGCCGATGTATCGGTCGTGTTCGGTATAGGTCGGGTCGGGCATCAAAAGGCTGATCGGCTTGTCCTGCACTTCCTCGGCGCTATAGCCGAAAATGCTCTCGCAGGCGGCGTTGAAGCTCTGAATGCGGTCATTCTCATCGATCGTGATCACACCATCGAGGACGTTATCGACCACCGCGCCCATGGCGGCACGGTTGTTCTCCTCGCTTTGCCGATGAAGGTCCTCCAGCCTGGCGTTGGCGTCGGCCAGTTGCTTCGGGCTCGGCAGGGCCAAGGCTTTCGGCATCATGCGCACAATGGTGACCAGGGTGGCGATCGAGGCCACGGCGGTCAGCGCCTTGATAACACCTTCGAAGTAATAGTCCGGATGCCACAGCACCCATATATTAAGAAGGTGCGAGAAGCCGCACAGCAGGATGAAGGCGCCGAACAGCACGAACACCATCTGAAACGGCAGATCCTTGCGCTTCCTGATAAAATAGATCAGCGCCAGGGGAATGCCGAAATAGGCCAGAACAATCCCCAGATCTGACAGGACATGGAGCCACAAAATACCGGGCTGCCACAGAAAGCAGTAGCCATGCGGCATAAATTGGTTGACGTTCATATCGTGATCCACGTCGTGTCGTCCTTCCCGGCAAAGGTGAGTCCGTTTTGCCCTTAACAAGCGCGAATTGAGTCAAAAAGCAAACGAAACACCAGACAGGCGATTGGGTGTAGTAACAACGGCCCCTTCGAAGGAAACCGCTTGCGGAAAGGGACAAATTAGCCGAACCTGTGATCACAGCAGGATGACTACTATGGACCCGCTACATGACACATATCACCGACAGAGATCGCCCGCCGCAGGTTTTGCTGATCGAGGATAATCGGGGTGATGCTGTCCTGACCCGACGTGCCTTCAGGCGCGCCAATATCGCCAGCGATATCGTGGTGGCGGAAACCGGTGAAAAAGGCCTGAGCATCCTGCGCCGCGAAGGTGAGCACGCCGGCGCCCCGCGCCCCGACATCATCCTGCTCGATCTCAACCTCCCCCACATGCACGGTCAGGATTTTCTCCAGACGGTGAAGTCCGATCCTGACTTCAAGCGCATCCCGGTCATTATTCTGTCAAGCTCCAGCGCCGACAAGGACGTAATCGGCAGCTATGACCGCCACGCCAACGGCTACATCACCAAGCCGGTCACCACCGAAACCTATGACGATATCGTGGCGCGCATCGAACAATACTGGTTCACCCTGATGCAATTGCCGCCCGATCAGGCCCCTTCCGCCTTCTCATAAGGATTTTGTGCCTCGGGGGATGGTCTCAAACGCGAGACTCCCTTACATTATGGCCATGAGCAAATTCCCCCGCGTGCCCCGCGCCGCCAAACCGCTGAACTCCCCCATCGTAAAAGTCGCCAGGGGCCTGCCCGACGACCAGACCCTGCTGGACGCGCTGGCCGCCAATCGTGAACTCGATGTCGGCGATCTTGCCAAGCAATTCGGACTCAAGGGCGACGACCGCCGCCTGCTGCGCCAGCGTCTGAAGCATCTGTCCGAAGCCGGCCAGCTCGACAAGCGCGGCCGCAAGACCTTCGGCGCCATCGGCGCCCTGCCCGATACCGGCGTCTGCGAAGTGGTCGAGCGCGATATCGACGGCGAACTGTGGGTGCAGTGGGGCAAGCCGGAAGACACGAAGAAGGACAAGGCCAAGCCACCGCTGGCGCGCCTGGCGCCGCTTAAAAAGTCCGTTGTCCAGACGCCGCCGACCATCGGCGACCGCATCTTTGCGCGCTTCGAGAAGACCTCCGACGGCTGGGTGGCACACCTGATCAAGGTGCTCGATCAGGGCGCGCCCAAAGTGGTCGGCGTTGTGCGGATCAGCCGCCAGCGCAAGGGTGTCAGCGAGATCAGGCTGGAATCGGTCAATCGCAAGACCAAGGAAAACTACGTCCTCACCGGTCAGGGCCTCGACGCGCTGGAAGACGGCGACGTGGTGGTGGCCGCGCCGGTTGGCGGCATCACGCGTTATGGCCCCAAGCCCGCCAAGGTGATCGAGGTCATCGGCAAGGAGGACGAGCCAAAGGTGGCTTCGATCATGTCGATCCACAGCCATGGCTTATCCATCGGCTTCAACGCCGACACCGAGCTTGAGGCGAAGTCCGCCAAGGCGCCCGGGCTGGGCAAGCGCACCGACCTGCGCGACCTGCCCTTCATCACTATCGATCCCTCCGACGCCAAGGACCACGACGACGCCGTCTACGCCCACCGCGACGAGGACGAAGCCAATCCGGGCGGTTATGTCGTCTGGGTCGCCATCGCCGACGTGGCGCACTATGTGACGCCGGGGTCTTCACTCGACAAGGACGCGCGCGACAAGGGCAATTCGACCTACTTCCCCGATCGCGTCGAGCCCATGCTGCCGCATGTCCTTTCCTCCGGCCTGTGTAGCTTGCAGGAAGGCGAGAACCGCGCCACCCTGGCCGTGCGGATGGTGTTCAACGCCGCCGGCAAGAAGCTCAGCCACAGCTTCGTGCGCGGGCTGATGCGTTCGGCCGCCAAGCTGAGCTACGAGCAGGCGCAGGCCGCCATCGACGGCACGCCGGACGACAAGACCGGCCCGCTGCTCGATACGCTGCTGAAGCCCCTGTGGGAGGCGCACGCCTGCCTGACGCGCGGCCGTAATATCCGCCAGCCCCTGCATATCAATTCGCCTGAGCGCAAGATCACGCTCGATGCCGAGGGCAAGGTCATCAAGATCGAGCCGCGCGTCAGCTTAGATGCCATGCAACTCATCGAAGAGATGATGATCCAGGCCAATGTCTCGGCCGCCGAAGCGCTGGAAAAACACAAGACGCCGCTGATCTTCCGCGTCCACGAAGCGCCCTCACTGGAAAAGATCGGCAATCTGGCCGATTTCCTCGCCACGCTCGGCCTGCCGTGGACCAAGGGCGAGCCGCCGCGCACCGAGCGCTTCAACGCCCTGCTCGATGGCCAGAAGGACGGTCCGCACGCCGAAATCATCAACGAAGTGGTGCTGCGCACGCAGATGCAGGCGCACTATTCGCCGGAGAACTACGGCCACTTCGGGCTTAATCTTGATAACTACGCCCACTTCACCTCGCCGATCCGCCGCTATGCCGACCTTGTGGTCCACCGCGGCCTGATCCGCGCCCTCAAGCTGGGTGATGACGGCCTGACCGACTACGAGATCAAGACACTGAAGGACACCGCCGAGCACATCACCGAGACGGAGCGCCGCTCGATGAAGGCCGAGCGTGAGGCCATCGAGCGCTATATCGCCGCCTTCCTGCAGGATCAGGTCGGTGCCACCTTCCAGGGCCGCATCGTCGGCGTCACGCGCTTTGGCCTGTTCGTGAAGCTGACCGAGACCGGCGCTGATGGCATCATCCCGGTGTCGTCGCTGGGCAATGACTATTTCGTCCATGATGATGTGCAGCACGCCCTGATCGGCGAACGGAGCGGCCAGCGCTGGCGCCTGGGCACGAATATCGAAGTCGAACTGATGGAGGCCATGCCGATCACCGGCGGGCTGGTCTTCAAGATGCTGAGCGAACCCGAGGCCGCCGATCCGAACGCGCCGCGCGCCCGTCTGGGTGTGCGTGCCCGCACCGGTCAGGCCTTCCAGCCCCGCAGCGGCAAGCCCGGTCCGAAGACCGGCGGCCGGCCCAAGGGTTTCATTCCGCAAGGCGTCAAGAACGCCAAAAAGAAAAAGAAGCGGTAAGTTGGCTATGCCGTCCCACCCTTGTGGGGCGGCATAAGCTCTCAACGGAAGCTGTAGCTCTGCTTGAGCAGGGTCAGATCGCCGCCGGAGACGCGCATCGACAACTGTTTGACACCTTCCGAAAGCTGCACATCGCGGCTTTCCATCCTGTCGAAGCCTGTGGCCGGATCGCGGCCATAAAGATAGAAGGTGACGCGATCGCTGCGGGTCCAGTGGATGCGCAGGTCAAAGCTCTCATCGGGCTTCAGGGCCACCTTGAAGGTCTGCCCCCGGTCCTGCCCGCTGCCCGTCACCTTGGTCAGGGTGGATTGCAGGCGGCCATCCCCCCCGACCTCAAAGGTCAGGGCGGCCGCCTCATTGGCCACACCATCCATCGACAGGCCGAACGACGCCGTATCGCAATTGGCCTCGGCGCAGGACAGGCGCACGACCAGATCAACGCGGGTGATATCGGTCAGCGAATCGGACGACGCCGTGTTGCTCTTGCCGGCGTCGGCATGAAGCTTGAGCGCTTCCGCGACCTGATAGGGCGCCTTCGGCTCTGCCGCCAGGGCGGGCGCCGCCAGAATCAGTCCGGAGAAGATAAATGCGGCGGCGAGGTGGTGCGTCATGGCGTTTTGTCCCGAAATCCGTGTAGAAGGTTGCAGATAGCTTGACCTTCGGGGCAAAAATGCGTCTATGCCCGTCTTACAGCGAAAAAACGCTTTTTATGCCGGATCGGTCCTTGACTTCCCGCCGTTCCTGAGTATTTTCCGCCCCTCTCGTTTATTTGCGCTCCATGACTGATGTTTTGGTCCGCACCCGTACCTTAAGGACTTTACGTCATGGCAAAGCCAGCCTCCATTAAGATCCGTCTGAACTCGACGGCTGACACCGGCTTCTTCTACGTGACGAAGAAGAACGCCCGCACGAAGACCGAAAAGATGGTGCTGAAGAAGTACGATCCGGTCGTGCGCAAGCACGTCGAATTCAAAGAAGGCAAGATTAAGTAATCAAGCCCTCTTGAGATTGTCCTTTGGCATCCCCCCCGCCGAAGGACCTTAAAGGAAGCCGCGTCTGAGTTCCCCCTATACTCGGCGCGGCTTTTTTACGTCTCAAGAATACCGAAGGCTATGCAAACATAAATTATTTCTCGCACAATTTCGTATACCGTATTATTTGCTTGGATACACTTTTGGGGGATATGACATGTTAACTTCGATGCTTCTGCTGGCCACGATGGCGCAGGCTTCCACTGTTGATTTAGCTACTCATTTCAAAGGCCTTGATGGCCATTGTTGGCAGGCTACTTTTGAAAGCGGTCAAAAAGACACCCGCTGCTTTCATGTCGCAACAGGCAACAAATTGGCTATCAATACGCACACATTTCTCAATTCGGACGGGAGTGTTGATGAGGAAGGTGTATCTGTCGTCACCATCGATACGGTAACGGGCGAGATAGACAGCAGCTATTACCATTCTGCTGGTCTCATTTCCTACGCAACGCAGAAGCGTATAGGTAATGAAATTATATTTTACAATCTTGGCTCAGACGTACCCGTGAGCAGATGGGTTGTTTCTGAAGATTCTTACGAATGGATCAACTCGAAAAACGAGCGGCAGGTTTACGTTAAAAAAGCGGACGGCAAACCCTAAATTTTACGCCGCCGACCGGACAATCACGCGATTACGTCCGGATTGCTTGGCCTCGTAGACGCCTTCGTCGGCACGCTTAAGCAGGCTTTCGGGCGCATCCCCCATGCCGCGCGAGGTCGCAACCCCCACGGAGACTGTGACGTCCAGCTCACGGCCATCGGCCAGCACAAACGGTGTATCGGCCACCTGAGAGCGCACACGCTCGGCGATATGAGCGGCATCGGCCTGATCGGTGCCCGGCATCAGCACCACGAATTCCTCACCACCGAAGCGGCACGGCATGTCGATGGCGCGGACATTCAGGCTGAGACGGCGGGCAAATTCACGGATCACCTCATCGCCGGCATCGTGGCCGTAGGTGTCGTTGACACGCTTGAAGAAGTCGATATCGAGCATCAGCAGAGACACGATATCGGCCTCAGCATCCTTCGACGTGGTATGGCGCGCCATGGCCATGCTGAGTTGGTGATCGAGGAAGCGGCGGTTGTTCAGGCCGGTCAGCGGATCCGTGACGGCCATTTCGAGCGAGCGATCGAGTGAATTGCGTAAAAAATCGCCATAGCGCTTGCGCCGGATCTGGGTCTTGGCGCGGGCACGCAGTTCCTGCATGTCGACCGGGCGCGGCACCACGTCATTGACACCCAGTTCCAGCGCCTTGAACATGATCTTGCGCTCATCGGCATTGATGATGGCGAGGACGGGGCGCTGGCGCGTCGCTTCGTTGGTACGCAGTTGCGCCACCCAGCGCAGGGGATCGAACGCCTTGGCGGTCAGGTTCAGTACCACCAGATCGACACGCCCGCCGGCGATCTTCATGGCGTTCACCGGATCGGTTTCGTAGGCGCAGCGGTGGTCTTCGCCCAGTTGCAGCATCAGGCGTTCGGCCTGGCGCGGATTGTCATCGAGAATCAACACATTGCCGGTGGCGGAAATCTGCCGTTGCAGGAGATCGTTATCGACCAGACCGGCGCGGCGGCTTGAGGCTTCGCGCTGGCGCAGGTCATCGACCATCTGCTTGAGACGCACCAGCGCCTGCAAACGCGCCATCAGAATCACATCATCGACCGGCTTGGTAAGGAAATCGTCGGCGCCGGCCTCCAGGCCCGACAAGCGGTCATCACGGCCATCGAGTGCCGTGATCAGGATGATCGGGATATGCTGGGTAGCGGGATTATTCTTGAGCTGACGGCAGACCTCGTAGCCGTCGATTTCCGGCATCATGACGTCGAGCAGAATGATATCGGGCTGCTCGCTGGCCGCCTTGGCAATGGCGGTGCGGCCGTCCTGCGCGGTCAGCACCTCGTAATAGTCGGCCTCCAGCTTGGCCTGAAGCAGGCGCACATTGGCGGCGATGTCATCGACGATCAGGACGCGCGCGGTCATCTTGCCCCCTCAGCCTTAACCGAGATAACGGCGCACGGTATCCAGGAAATGGGTGACGGAGATCGGCTTCGAAATATAGGCCTCACAGCCGCCTTCGCGGATGCGTTCCTCGTCGCCCTTCATGGCGAAGGCCGTCACGGCCACCACTGGAATGTGCGACAGTTCATCGTCCTCTTTCAGCCACTTGGTGACTTCCAGGCCGGAGATTTCGGGAAGCTGGATATCCATGAGAATGAGGTCAGGACGGTGTTCGCGGGCAAGAGTCAACGCCGACAATCCCTCGCCGGTCTGGAAGGTTTCATAGCCCTGCGCATCGAGCAGGTCATGAAAGAGCTTCATGTTCAGTTCGTTGTCCTCAACAATAAGGACTTTCTTCTGTATCATTCCAAAACCTTTGAGCCCCGCCGGAAACCTTCAATATTGAAGACCCTCAGCCCCACATCATCTTATTTTTTGCACCGAATCGCCCGCTTGCGCGGCCCTCGGCTTTTCGAGCCTCAATCTATAGGGACTCTCTTAAGGTCCGATGAAGGGGAAGGTAACAAAAGGTAAAAATGGGGATGGAAGTCATGAACGCAAATCAGCTATAACCTCCGCCAACTGGCCACCTTTGAGCGGCTGCATACTCTTACCACATAAAGGATTCCTCATGTCACAAACCGAAGATCGTCTGCGCGCCCTCGGGTTAACCCTGCCCGTCCCCACCGCGCCGGTGGCCAATTACGTGCCGTTCGTCCGCACCGGGAATCACGTTCATATCTCCGGCCAGCTCTCGAATGACGCGAATGGCGGAATCAAGGGCACGCTTGGCGTCGATGTCACGCTGGAACAGGGCGTGGAAGCTGCGCGCCTGTGCGCCATCAACCTGCTGGCCCAGATGAAGGCCGCCGCCGACGGCGATCTTGACAACGTCGTCCGCGTTATCAAGCTCAACGCCTTCGTCCAGGCCGGCCCGGAATTCTACAATATCCCGCAGGTCATCAACGGCTGCTCCGACCTGATGGTGGCCGCGCTCGGCGACGCCGGCAAGCACGCCCGCTCGGCCGTGGGCATGTACAAGATCCCGCTCGGCTTCGCCGTCGAGATCGATGCCCTGATCGAAGTGTCGGATCGTCGCTAAAAACGGTCTGAGGGGGGACATACTATGATTATCGGCATCGACCTGGGCACGACGAACTCCGCCGTCGGCGTTTTTCGTGACAGCAAGGCGGAATTGATTCCGAACAGCCTGGGGCATAACCTGACGCCCTCGGCTGTTGGTCTGGACGACAATGGCGACCTGCTGGTCGGACTACCCGCGCGTGAGCGGCAATCGACGCACCCTAAGCTGACCACCAGCGCCTTCAAGCGCTATATGGGGTCACGGCGGATGACAACGCTTGGTCGGCGCGAGTTCTCTCCTGAGGAACTGTCGGCGCTGGTCCTGCGCAGTCTCAAGGCCGATGCCGAGGCTTATCTGGGCGAACCGGTGGCCGAGGCCGTGATCACTGTCCCCGCCTATTTCAACGACAAACAGCGCAAGGCCACTCGCCGGGCGGGAGAACTGGCCGGCCTCAAGGTCGAGCGCCTGCTGAACGAACCGACCGCAGCCGCTCTCGCCTACGGCATTCATCTGCTGGAGGACGAATCTCAGTTTCTGGTGTTCGATCTCGGCGGCGGCACGTTCGACGTCTCGATCCTGGAAATCTTCGAAGGCGTCATCGAGGTCCGCGCCTCGACCGGCGACGCTCGGCTGGGTGGCGAGGATTTCAACGACCTGCTGATCCGCGCTATGCGCAATACATTCACCGACGACTGGAAACTCAAGCTCGGCGAGGAAGACGCTCTGCATCAACTGCTGCGCGCGGCGGCGGAGAAAGCGCGGCGCGAACTCACCAGCCAGCCGTGGGCGAAGATGGAGATTGTGTGGCGGGGCAAGGCTTATGAGCACGCGGTTTCCGCCGACGATTTCGACACCCTGGCCGCGCCCCTGTTAGAGCGCCTGCGCGAACCGGTGCTGCGCAGCCTGCGCGACGGCGAGATTCGCACCGATGCCTTGAATGAAATCGTCCTGGTTGGCGGTGCGACGCGCATGCCGGTGGTGCGCAAGGCTGTGACCCGCATGTTCGGGCGCTTCCCATCTCAGACCGTGCATCCCGATGAGGCCGTGGCCATGGGCGCCGCGGTGCAGGCCGGTCTGAAAGCACGCGATCAGGCCCTGAAAGAGGTCGCGGTCACTGATGTCTGCCCGTACAGCTTAGGTGTGGGCATCGCCGAGCATGACCATGCCGGCCATTTGCATCATGGTATTTTCTCGCCGATCATCGAACGCAATGTCGCGGTGCCCGCCAGCCGGATGAACACCTATAATACACTGCAAGACAACCAGTCGGTCATCGAGTTCGAAATATATCAGGGCGAGTCGCGCTATGTGACCGACAATATTTCATTGGGCAAGATCAGCGTGCCGGTCCCGCGCAGGCCCGCCGGCGAGGTGACGGCGGATTGTCGCTTCACCTACGATATCAACGGCCTGATCGAGGTCGATGTCCATATCCCCATGACGGGCGAAAAGCACCAGCTTGTTATTGTCGATGAAGATGGCCCCACGGGCGCCGATCTGGAGAAACAGCGCAAGGCGCTCGAAGCGCTCAAGGCGCATCCACGCGACAGCGACGCCAATCGCGCGGCCCTTGCGCGTGCCTCGCGTTGCTACGAAAACTTCCTGGGCGACAAGCGCGAGCATGTCGGCGGCCTGATGCGCGAGTTCGAGGGGGCTCTGGCCAGTCAGGACAATCGCCTGATCGACAAGGCACGCGGACATCTGCTGTCGGTTCTCGATTCGCTTGAAGGCGAAACATGGCTGTGACATCGATCTGGAAGACACTCGGCATTAAGAAGACATCTGATCGCAAGGATATTCGCAGGGCATATGCCGCCAAACTGAAGGTCACCAATCCGGAAGACGACGCGGAGGGCTTCAAGGCCCTGCGCGAAGCTTATGAACGTGCCTTGAACTATGCCGAGCGTCCCGTTGCGGCACCCGCCCTGTCTCAGGGCAAGGTCTATATCGTCAAGGCCTCGGAGGTATCGGCCTTTATCGCCGGACCTGAGCTTGCGGAAAAAATAGAAGCCCCCGCGCCTGTCGTCTTTGCTGATCCGCACGCCGACTTTTATACCGCGCGCCTGCGACTGGAAAAAATTCTACGCGCCACCAGCGCCGAACCGGACATGCGTATCAAGGCGCTGCAAACCGTCCTTGATTCACCTTCTCTGGAAGCGCTCGATATCCGCGCCGAGACTGAGATCTGGATGGCTCAGTTGCTGCTGAAGACAAGCCCCTACAGCGATCCACTAATAGATAGAATCATCAAGCGCTTCGGCTGGCGCTTGCAATCACGCGGTCTGAAAACGGCCTATCTGACCCGGCGGATTTTGACGCGCAGCGATGATCTCGCTTATCTGGAGCGTCTGAAAAATCCAACCAGCGAACATCATGACGCCTACAAGGTGCTGAATGCGCCACCTAAACCGCCGGGACTCTGGCGCAAGCTGTTTGGGGACAGCGCCGGGGTCAGGGCCCTGCTGGATCATCTGAACACTCGTCATGACGGTCTGTTGAAGGATATGAACGCCGACTCACTGGCGCACTGGGAGGCCTATTTCGAGAAACCACGCCTGAAATCCACAGCGAGATGGGCATTGATGCTTGCGCCCATTCTTCTGGCTCTGGAAGCGGTAATCTACAACGCCGGCCCGCAATGGCGTGAGGTCGCCTTGCTTCTGCTGATACCAACCGCGCTCACCCTGTCGACTATTCTGCACCACTTCGCAGTCATCATGCCGCGCCACAGTCTGAAAAAGAGCTGGCGGTTGCAGGGTAATCACCTGCTGCAATTTGGCTGGGGACCTGCCGTTCTGTTACTTTTGCTGCTGGCCGCGGTGCCGGCCTCATGGCCTCTTATTGTTATTATCGGTATTCTGGCCACCCTCATCGCCATATGGGTGTCCATAACCGGTGTCCCCGATCAGCGCGAAAGCAGCATTCCGTGGCAGATGCGCGCATTTCTAAGTGAAGGTTATCTCATTGCCTGGTGGGCCGTGGTTGCCTTCACTATGCCACCTCTCACGGCAATCCAGATGTCGCTCGCCGTGATAGCGGTTTGTTTTGTCAGCGCGTTTGGTAAAATGGCGCTGCTGCCGCTATGGTTTCGCCTGTCAAGGGCGTGGCGCATATCCGCGCTTCCGGCAATCGGCGCTTTCACTGTCGGCGCCGGTGCTCTGTTATGGCAGGCGCGCGATCTGGCTATCCTGCAGCCCGTTGCGGTTTCCGCCATAACGATCGTCACACTCCTTCAGCGCACGCCGGCCCTGACTCTCGAAGGCTGGTCGTTCCGCCTGCGCTGGATAACCTTCATGGGTATGAGCTTCGCCACCCTGCATGGCGGGATCGACTATATGTTCCTGTTCGGAGGATTCGCCCTGCTCATCTGGACGGTCGTTTCCCTGATCGAACTGACCATCAACCAGTTCCGGTCAGAGGCCTGAACGCGGCTGTAATGGCCGATTGTGCATCCGCGAAAGGGGTGTTAGCGTCACCTCTTTTGCGGAGCACCCCATGCGCCTGAAAGCCCTCCCGCTGGCGCTAACCTCCTTGCTGGCGCTTTCGGGTCAGGCTGTGGCCGCCGACAGATCCGGCGATGGCGAAGCGGCTTTTCGCACCTTGTTCAAGGAACTGGTCGAAACCAACACCGCGCCGGGCGTCGGCAGTTGCACCCTCGCCGCCCAGCGCATGGAAGCCCGCCTGAAAACTGCCGGCTACAGCGATACCGACATCCATCTCTTTATTCCTGATAGCGCGCCGAACGATGGCGGGCTGGTAGCGACACTGAAAGGCACCGGCTCTAGTAAGAAGCCGATCCTGCTGCTGGCCCATATCGACGTGGTGGCCGCCAAGCGCGAGGACTGGACGCGCGATCCCTTTACCCTCTTCGAGGAAGACGGCCAGTTCTACGGACGCGGCGTGGCCGACGACAAGGGGCAGGCCGCCATCTTCACCGACCTTTTTATCCGCTACAAACAGGAAGGCTATAGGCCAAAGCGCGACATCAAGCTGGCGCTCACCTGTGGCGAAGAAACCGAAGGCGTCTTCAATGGCGCCAAATGGCTCAGCGAAAACCACAAGGACTGGATCGACGCGGCTTTCGCCATCAATGAAGGCGCCTATGGCGCGGATGATGCTGAGGGCCGTCACGTCTCGTTCGATGTCGAGGCGGCCGAGAAGGTCTATCAGGACTTCACGCTGGAGACCGACAATCCCGGCGGTCACTCGTCGCGCCCGGTGCCGGAGAACGCCATCTATGACATGGCCGATGCTCTGAAAGCCGTCTCTGCTTACAGGTTTCCGGTCAGGATCAACGACGCCACCAGGGAATATTTCACCCGCATGGCCGATATCAAGGGCGGCGAGGACGGCGCCGCCATGCGCGCCATCGTCACCAATCCGAACGATGCCGCTGCCGAGGCGCGCCTGTCGCAGGACGCCATGTGGCAGGCGATGCTACGCACCACCTGCGTGGCGACCATGATCGAAGGCGGTCATGCGGTCAACGCCCTGCCCCAGACGGTCAAGGCCAATGTTAATTGCCGCATCTTCCCGGGCACGACGGTCGACGAGGTCAAGAAGGCCCTGGCCACCGCCATCAACAATCCCAAGGTCAGCCTGACGCTCAATGGCGCGCCCAGCCCGGCCACACCCGCGCCACCGCTTGGCCGCGATATCTTGGCGCCCATTGAGAAGGTGGTGGCGGAGGTCTATCCTGGCGTGCCGGTGCTGCCCACCATGGAAACAGGCGCTTCAGACGGCATCTACACCACCGCCGCCGGCATCCCGACCTATGGCTTCTACGGCTTCTTCGAGGGACCGGACGAAGGCAATATCCACGGCCTCAATGAGCATGTCGGGGTCAAGTCGCTGATGGAAGGCCGACGCTTCTTCCACAAGCTCGTCAAGCTTTACGCCGATCAATAAGGGGAACCGATATGCACCTGAAACACAGCCTGCTGGCTTTTACCGCTGTTCTTGCCATCTCCGTCCCCGCCTTTGCGGCCGATACGTCGGGTGACGGCGAACCGGCTTTCCGTGCGACCTACAAGGAACTGGTCGAGACCAATACCACGCTTTCCGTCGGTAACTGCACCCTGGCCGCCGAACGCATGGCGGCGCGCCTGAAAGCCGCCGGCTATCCCGATGCCGATCTGCGCGTCTTTTCGGTGCCTGAGCACCCCAAGGAAGGCGGCCTCGTCGCCATCCTGCACGGCAAGGGCTCGAAAAAGAAGCCAATCTTGCTACTGGCCCATATTGATGTGGTGGAGGCCAACCGCGCCGACTGGACGCGCGATCCCTTTACGCTCGTGGAAGAAGACGGCTATTTCTACGCCCGCGGCGCTCAGGACGACAAGGCGATGGCCGCCATCTTCACCGATCTGCTGATCCGTTACCGTCAGGAAGGCTATACGCCGAAGCGCGACATTAAGATGGCGCTGACCTGCGGCGAGGAAACCTCCGGCGCTTTCAATGGCGCGGAATATCTGGCGCAGAACCACAAGGACTGGGTCGACGCCGCCTATGCCATCAATGAAGGTGGTTCCGGCGAACTGGATGAAAACGGCAAGCGCGTCACATTCGGCGTTCAGGCGGCGGAAAAGGTCTATCAGGACTTCCGGATCGAGACGACCAATCCCGGTGGCCATTCCTCGCAGCCGGTAGCGGCCAACGCCATCTACGACATGGCTAGCGACCTGACGAAGCTGAGCGCGCTGGAATTCCCGGTCGAATTCAACGACACCACCCGCGCCTATTTCACCCGCATGGCGGCCATCAAGGGCGGCGATATCGGCGCGGCCATGCTGGCCCTTGTGAAGGACACGACCGACGCAAAAGCCAACGCCATCGTTTCGGCCGACAAGAAGTGGCATTCGATGCTGCGCACCACCTGCGTGGCGACCATGATCAACGGTGGACACGCCACCAATGCCCTGCCGCAGCGGACCACGACCAATATCAACTGCCGCATCCTGCCGGGCACGCCGATCGAATCGGTGCGCGCCACACTCGACCAGGCCATTGGCGATCCGAACAACCACGTCACCATCGTGGAGCCGCGCAGTCCGGCCACGCCGGTGCCGGCGCTGAGCCCGGAGATCATGGCGGCAGTCGAGAGCGTGTCAGCGAAGATCTATCCGGGCACGCCGATCTTGCCGACCATGTCGACCGGGGCGACCGACGGCATCTATATGACCGCCGGCGGTATCCCGACCTACGGCATTTCCGGTATCTTCGTCGATAAGGACGGCAGCCACGCTCATGGCCTGAACGAGCGCATCCGCGTCCAGTCGCTGATGGACGGCCGCCGGTTCCATTATCAGTTCGTCAAAACACTGGCGGATCAATAAGGCCTCCGTACCGCGACATCCGGAGAGGTTCAGACGCGCGTTTCCAGATCAGCCAGAAACGCATCTATCGCCGTCATCGCCTCCGGTTCGTCGAGCATCGGCGCATGGCCGACACGCGCCACGGTCACGGCGCGCATGGCCGAATGGCGCTCCAGCATCTGGCCAAAGGTCGCCTCTGACAGCAGGTCGGAAAGCTCACCGCGCACGCCCAATACAGGGATGCCTTTAAGCGTATCCCAGATTCCCCACATATCGGGCGGCGCCACAACCGGCCCATCCGGATCGAAGGCGCCGGAAATCGCCGGATCGTAGGACGATACCGGCACACCCTCGACCTCATGATAGGTGCGCTTCGCGAAGGCCAGCCAGTCGGCGTCGTCATAGTCCGGAAAAGCCGCGGCATTGGTCTGACGGGCGCGCGCTGTCGCATCGGCCCAGGTGTTGATCGGCGGGCTCTTGCCGACATAGGACTTGATCCTTGCCAGCCCCGTCACGTCCAGTTCCGGCCCGACATCGTTGATCACCATGCCGATGACGGCCTGTGGCGCGATCATGCCCATGATCATCGCCATGATGCCGCCCATCGACGTGCCGATCAGGGCTGCCCGCGCGATGCCAAGCTCTCCCATCAGCTTGAACACATCCTGCACATAGAGCGCCGGAGAATAGTTGGCCGGCTCGGCATCCCAGCCTGACTTGCCGCGGCCGCGCTGGTCCGGCACGATGACGCGATAGCGCTCGGACAGATGCGCCGCGATGACCTCGAAATCCGCCGAATTGCGGCTCAGGCCATGCATGCAGATGACCGGCATGATCTCGCCGCCCCCGGAACGATGATAGTCCCGGGCATAGAGCTTCACGCGCAGATCATGGCTATCGTAAAAGACATCTTGATAGGCTGGCATGGTAGTCAACCTTAAAACGCGATGTAAGGGCCAAGCGTACCGCCGGCATTGCGGCCGGAAATCGCCGTATAGACGCGCCGCCCATAGAAGAACGGCAGGCCGAAATCGAAGCTGTTGCTGTAAGGCTCCAGATTGTCGAACCCGGCGGGATCACCGCCCAATCCCGGCAGGACGTAGTTTGGCGACTGGACAAGCTGAGACGTGTTGTCGATGGTGAACGGGACATTGGCCACAACGCCGTTCTGCCCGGTCAGGGTGGCGGTCAGGCCAAGCGAGGTGGCCGGACAGTAGAAGCCCGCCAGATTGCCGGTGCAGGATGGAATGGCGCTGTCGGAGAAGCCGTAGAAGTTGGTGCCGCTGTCGATAAAGCTCTGCGTCAGGGCCACCCCCTTGTAGGTGGCGGTCAGCAGAAAACTGTTGCTGAGCGTCAGGACCGTGCGGTTGCCGAGCGTGTTGTTGGTCTGGGTACCTATGCCAAAGTAAAGCGTTCCTGTCAGGCTGGGCGTGCCAAGGCCGGCCACCGCCGGCAGATCAACGATCGTGCCGTTATTGTTGACCGCCATGCGCGCCACCGGATTGGGCACCTGCGAAGCCGTGGCCAGGGTCGAGGGCGTACAGGTGGCCGCGACACAGGTGTAGTAATAGCCGTTATTGGTGGTCCCCGCGCAATAACTGCCGCAATCGATGATACCGTTGCTGATGCCGATAATGCCGTTGGCGCCGAAATCGGCGATGGTGTCGTGGCTGGTGCCGCCGCCGGAGGAGCAGTCGGTCGGCACATTGGCGTAATCGCCATCATCACCGATGACCATCATGGGCATGGCCGCGACATTCTCGCCGCCGATGGTGAAATCGGCCGTGCGGATCGAGCCGAAGACATAGCCATCGACATACTGGTAACATTCCGCGGCCCCCTTGCCGGCCACCTGCGTATGCGGCAAGGCAGTGCGCATGGCCGGCGTCAGGGCTTCGTTTTCGATGCGCAGGCCAACAGAGCCGGTGTCCATGATGACGTGATCGATGGTCTGGCAGGTGCTCGTGCCCGGCGCGCAGATCGTGACCGTAACAAAGCCGATATTGACGTTACCCCCCGCCTGAGTCGGCCCGGAATCCACCGAGATGGTGGTAAAATTACTCAACGCCACGCTGCTGGAGCTGGACGATGAGGACGAGGAACCGCCGCCAGAGAAACCACCGCCAGAGGACGTGCTGCCCCCGCCACCACCGCCGCCACAGGCGGCAAGAAGGAGCAGAAGACCCGTCAGAAGAATATGCGGCTTCATTGTGCACCTGCGTGAAGGCTCTGGGCTGAGAAACCGGCAGGCGCGGCCTTGGGCAGGAAGGCAAACCCCCAGAACGCGCCGGCATGGCCGCCGGTGCGTACGACAAAATCGCTGTGGGTCGAGGCCAGGGCGCGCCGCATCCGGATACGACCGACCGGCGCATTATCGCTCTGGAAACGCTTGAAATAGCTTGTGCCGAATAGCTGGTTGAGATTGGGGCGCACCGGCCCTTGCCAGCTCACGGCGAAAACCGTGCCATCGGCGCGCGTCAACTGGCGTGTCACCGTGCCGTTTTCCAGCGTGACTTCGTGGCTGGTGACCTCACCCTGGACCATCTGAGCGCTCTTGCGCCCCACCATGCGGATACGATCGTTTTCGATGGTGGACGCCTTGCCGCCGAGCGTGGCGTGCGCGGGAGCGCTCACCGAAGCGATCAGCAGACTAAGCGCGATACCGGCTTGCCAGGATGTCATGAAAGGGCCCTTGCGTATGTGTGCACGGAGTATCACCGCTTGTAGTTAACGCAAGATTGCCGGACGGCGCCGGAAAGACCTTAACCGTGATCGAATCGCGCGATCAGGCGATAAGACGCCCCGTCGAAGATCTGCCGCACCGTGGTGACGCGGTCCCTGTCGCGCCAGGTGCGGCGATCGACCACCAGACAGGCGGCGCCGGCATCGAGGCGCAGATGGCGGGCGGTCTGCGCCTCCGCGGCGGTGGCGCTGATCTGGTTCTCGACGTGCGTCCATGGCACGGCGCCGAGCAGCCAGTGGCCGGGTGACTGGCGGCTGAAATCAACGCCTTCGGCCTGCGGCACCACCGACAGATTGATCAGGCGGCGTTCCAGCGCCAACGGCTTGTCGGAGACGAAATGCAAGCCCTCGATTTTCAGCACCCGTCCGCCTTCACCGGCCAGTTCGCGCTCATCATCGCTGGACGCGGGGCGAATGGCATAGGACAGGACTTCGAAATGATAGGCTTCGCCGCGCGTCTCGATCTCGATCTGGATATCGGGAATATCAAGTACGGTGGAATCGAGGCGCGGCAACCGCACGAAGGTGCCGGCGCGCTTGCGACGTTCGATCAGACCGGCTTCATCGAGCGGGGTCAGCGCCTTGTTGACCGTCATGCGCGACACGCCGTACTGCTTCATTAATTCATGCTCAAAGGGGATACGCTGACCGGGCTTCAGGGCCCCGGAGCGGATCTGCGCTTCGATGTCGTTACGGATCTGCTGATGCAGCGGCAGGATTCGGGTCATGCGGACAGCCTTTGCATCAGCCTGCGGTAATCGGCAAGTATAGCGTCGCGCCGGATATAGCGGCCGCCCGTGACCTGCTTGCGGCCAAAGCGCCAGACGCAATCGATCGGTGAGCGCGCAGAGGCGAAGACGAAGCTGTCGAGATCGCAATCCAGACTAACCAGATCGGCAGGCAGGCCGACGACGAGACCGCTCTCAACACCCAGCGCCTGGGCGCCATCAAGCGCGCGGACATAGAGGTTATCGAGCACATTGCGTTCACGGTGGATCAGGCGCTGGCCGTATTCGAGCAGGCGCAGTTCCTCGGCCGCGCTGATCAGGACGTTGGAATCCGAGCCGATACCGAAGCGCCCGCCCTGTTGGAGATAGTCCCGCGCCGGGAACAGACCATCCCCCAGATTGGCCTCGGTGATCGGGCACAGGCCGGCGATGGCGCCTGATGTCGCCAATCGCGTCGTCTCTTCGGGCGTCATGTGCGTGGCATGAACCAGACACCATTGCGCATCGACCGGCGCATGGTCGAGTAGCCATTCGACCGGACGCTGGCCGGTCATGGCCAAACAGTCTTCGACCTCACGCGTCTGCTCGGCGATATGGATATGGATCGGCGCGCCTTCGGCCATGGGGATCAGGGCTGTCAATTCTTCCGGTGTGACGGCGCGCAAAGAATGCGGGGCGATTCCGACAAGGGCGTCATCGAGCGCGGCGACCTGTTTGCGGCTGGCTTCCAACAGGCGCTGGAAACCCTCGATATCATGGATAAAGCGCGCCTGACCGGCATTGGGCGCCTGTCCGCCAAAACCGGCATGGGCGTAGAAGACCGGCAGAAGCGTCAGGCCGATGCCGGTCTGCGCGGCGGCCGCAGCGATACGCGCGGCCATCTCCGCCGGATCGGTAAAGGGCTGACCATCCGGTGCATGATGCAGATAGTGGAATTCGCCGACACGGGTAAAACCGGCCTCCAGCATTTCCATATAGGCCAGACTGGCGATGATCTGCAGTTCGTCCGGGCCAATTTGCGCCTGGAATTTGTACATCTGCTCGCGCCATGACCAGAAGCTATCTGGTTTCTGGGCCGGCTCACCAGAGCGCCACTCTGTCAGGCCGGCGATAACGCGCTGGAAGGCGTGGCTGTGCAGATTGGGCATGCCGGGGATGCCGATCGCATGGCGCTCCCCTTGAGGCTCAGCGTCGATTTCTATGCTGGCGATAAGGCCATGGCTAATGGTCAGCAACACGCCCGACTGCCAGCCTGATTTCAGCAGCGCTTTTTCAAACCAAAGTGACGACATCGCACTTGCACTCATTATGTCTATACATTATGCATTATGTATAGACATATTAGGCGAGTCTGAAAAGCTATGCAATGCGATACGGTCTGGACGAATTGCCGCCTGCTGGTGAAAGCGGGCCAACCGGTGATCGACAAGGGCATGATCGCCGCACGTGGTGGCCACATCGTCTATGCCGGCCCGGCCGCTGATTACACGGGCGACACCATAGATTTGCAAGGCCGGCTGGTTACCCCCGGCCTGATTGACCCCCACACCCACCTCGTCTTTGCCGGCAACCGTGCCCATGAATTCAAGTTGCGTCTCGATGGTGCCTCTTACGAAGATATCGCCCGTAGCGGGGGCGGCATTCTCTCCACTGTCACCTCTACGCGCGCCGCCACTGAAGATGATCTGATCACAGCCGCCCTGCCCCGCCTCGATGCGCTTTTAGCCAGCGGCGTCACTACCGTCGAGATCAAGTCAGGCTACGGCCTGACGCTGGAAGACGAGCTGAAGATGCTACGCGCCGCCAAGGCGCTGGCACATCATCGCAAGGTGCGAGTGGTGACCACCTTGCTCGGTGCCCATGCCCTGCCGCCGGAATATACGGGCCGCCCTGACGCCTATATCGACGAGGTGTGCGAACGCATGATTCCCGCCGTGGCCCACGAAAACCTGGCTTCGGCGGTCGATGTTTTCTGCGAAGGCATCGGTTTTTCCCCCGCCCAGACCGAGCGCGTCTTTATGGCTGCGAAGGCGCATGGCTTGACCGTCAAGCTCCACGCCGAACAGCTCTCCAACCTGCATGGCGCAGCTCTTGCCGCGCGCTATGGCGCGCTGTCGGCCGATCATCTCGAACATCTCGACGCCGATGGCATCGCCGCCCTGCGCGACGCCAACACGGTCGCCACCGTCCTGCCCGGCGCCTATTACTTCATGCGCGAAACCATCAAGCCACCGATTGAAGCCCTGCGTGCGGCAGGCGTGCCCATGGCCATCGCCACCGACTGCAATCCCGGCACCTCGCCGCTGACCTCGATCCTGCTGGCGATGAACATGGCCGCCACCCTCTACCGCATGACGGTCGATGAATGCCTGACCGGCGTAACGATCCATGCCGCACAAGCGCTTGGCCTATCGCACGAGATCGGCACGCTGGAGGCCGGCAAGGCGTGCGACCTCGCCATCTGGGACTGCGAACAGCCCGCCGATCTCGTTTATTTCATGGGCTTTTCGCCCCTCCATGCTCGTGTATTCCAAGGTCAAACCGTATGATCCTCACCCCCGGCAACGTCCCTTTGTCCGTATGGCGCGATATCTATCGCGGCGCGGCCTTCAAGCTTGATCCGGCCTGTATGCCTGCGGTGGCCGAAAGTGCGGCGGCGGTTTCGCGCATTCTGTCACGGGGCGAGCCGGTCTACGGCATCAATACCGGCTTTGGCAAACTGGCGTCGACGCGCATCGAGGACGCCGATCTGACGACGCTCCAGCGCAACATCATCCTCAGCCATGCCGCGGGAGTCGGTGCCCCCTCCCCGCAGCCTGTGGTGCGGCTGATGCTGGCGCTCAAGCTGACCTCGCTGGCGCAGGGCGCTTCCGGCATCAAACCGGAAACGCTGGAGTTGATGCAGGCCATGCTCGATCATGACCTGATGCCGGTCATTCCGTGCCAGGGCTCGGTCGGGGCATCCGGCGATCTGGCGCCTTTGGCGCATATGGCCGCCTGCATGATCGGCGTCGGCGAGATCGAGGTCTATGGCGCGCGGATGCCGGCCCTGCGGGCGCTGAAGGAAGCCGGCCTTAAGCCCCTCACGCCCGGCCCGAAAGAAGGGCTGGCCCTCCTCAACGGCACGCAATTCTCGACCGCCAATGCCCTGGCTGGCCTGTTCGAGGCCGAGGTTTTGCTGCAAACAGCCCTGGTCACTGGCGCGCTTTCGACCGAAGCCGCCAAGGGGTCGGATGCGCCGTTCGATCCACGTATCCATGCCCTGCGCCGCCACAAGGGCCAGATCGATACCGCCCATACCCTGCGCGACCTGATGAGCGATTCCGCTATCCGGGCCTCGCATCTGAAGGGCGACGAGCGCGTGCAGGACCCTTATTGCCTGCGTTGCCAGCCACAGGTGATGGGCGCCGCACTCGATATTCTGCGTCAGGCAGCGGTGACACTGGAGACCGAGGCCAATGGCGTTTCCGATAATCCGCTGATCTTCACAGATCCGGATGAGGCCCTGTCCGGCGGTAATTTCCACGCCGAACCCGTCGCCTTCGCTGCCGATATCATTGCTCTGGCCATCTGCGAAATCGGCTCAATCGCCGAGCGCCGCATCGCTATGCTGGTTGATCCGGCGCTGTCGGGCCTCCCGGCCTTTCTGACGCCGCAACCGGGGCTCAATTCCGGCTTCATGATCCCGCAGGTGACGGCGGCCGCCCTGGTGTCGGAAAACAAGCAGCGCGCCTATCCCGCCAGCGTCGATTCCATTCCGACGAGCGCCAATCAGGAAGACCACGTTTCCATGGCCGCCCACGGCGCGCGCCGGCTGATGGAGATGGCCGATAACGCCTTCGCCGTGATCGGCATTGAATTGCTAGCGGCGGCACAAGGCTGTGATTTCCTCAAGCCCCTAACCTCGTCGGACGCGCTGGAGCGTGTCCGCGCGCTCACCCGTTCGGCCGTGCCCGCCCTCGATCACGACCGCCACTTCCATCCGGACATGGCGCTGGCGATCGAACTGGTGCGGTCCGGCGCAGTTATAAAAGCAGCGAATATTGCCTTGCCCGGAGTAGATCAATGACCCGTCTCGATAATACCCGCGTGATCAGGCCGGCCACCGGCACCACCCTTTCCGCCAAGTCCTGGCTGACCGAAGCGCCCCTGCGCATGCTGATGAACAACCTGCATCCCGATGTTGCCGAACGGCCGGAGGAACTGGTCGTCTATGGCGGTATCGGCCGGGCGGCGCGCGACTGGGAAAGCTATGACAAGATCGTCGAGACCCTGAAGCGGCTGGAAAACAACCAGACCCTGCTGATCCAGTCGGGCAAGCCGGTCGGCGTCTTCGAAACGCATGAGAATGCGCCGCGCGTCCTACTGGCCAATTCCAATCTCGTGCCGGCCTTCGCCACCTGGGACCACTTCCACGAACTCGATCGCAAGGGCCTGATGATGTACGGTCAGATGACCGCCGGTTCGTGGATCTATATCGGCACGCAGGGCATCGTGCAGGGCACTTACGAGACCTTCGTCGAGATGGGTCGCCAGCACTATAAGGGCGACCTCAGGGGCAAATGGCTGCTGACCGCCGGCCTTGGCGGCATGGGCGGCGCCCAGCCGCTGGCGGCGGTGATGGCCGGCGCCTCGTGCCTCGCCATCGAATGTCAGGCGTCGCGGATCGAGATGCGCCTGCGCACCGGCTATCTCGATTATCAGGCCAAGGATATCGATGACGCTCTGACCATGATCCAGAACGCCACCAAACCGATTTCGGTCGGGCTACTCGGCAATGCCGCCGATATCCTGCCGGAGCTTTACAGGCGCGGCGTGCGCCCCGACCTGCTGACCGACCAGACCTCGGCGCACGATCCGATCAATGGCTACCTGCCCTCCGGCTGGACGGTTGAGCACTGGCTCGACATGCGCGACCGCGATCCTCAAAGCGTCGCCAAAGCCGCCAAGGCGTCGATGGCCCAGCACGTCCGCGCCATGCTTGATTTCCAGAAGGCCGGTGTGCCAACGGTCGATTATGGCAACAATATCCGTCAGGTGGCGCTCGATGAGGGCGTGACAAATGCCTTTGATTTCCCCGGTTTCGTGCCGGCCTATATCCGTCCGCTTTTCTGCCGCGGTATCGGTCCCTTCCGTTGGGTGGCGCTCTCCGGCGATCCGGAAGACATCTACAAGACCGACGCCAAGGTCAAGGAACTGCTGCCCGATAATAAACACCTGCACAACTGGCTCGACATGGCCCGCGAACGCATCAAGTTCCAGGGCCTGCCGGCGCGAATCTGCTGGGTGGGCCTAGGTGACCGTCATCGCCTGGGTCTGGCTTTCAATGAGATGGTGCGCACAGGTGAGCTTAAGGCGCCGGTGGTCATCGGCCGCGATCACCTCGACAGCGGTTCCGTCGCCTCGCCCAACCGCGAAACCGAAGCCATGCGCGATGGCTCGGACGCCGTCTCCGACTGGCCCCTGCTCAACGCCCTGCTCAATACGGCGTCCGGCGCGACGTGGGTCTCGCTTCATCACGGCGGCGGGGTCGGCATGGGCTATTCGCAACATTCTGGCATGGTGATCGTGGCCGATGGCACCGATGATGCCGCCAAACGCCTTGGCCGCGTATTGTGGAACGATCCGGCCACCGGCGTCATGCGCCATGCCGATGCGGGCTATGATATCGCCCTTGATTGCGCCCGCGAGAAGGGCCTCGATCTTCCTGGTATTTTGCCGGGCATCCTTTGATCCGGCACCTTCCCGCTGCAGAGCGCGTGGCCACACCGTGGAAAAATGGCGGTGGCGTCACGCGCGAGGTCGCCGTCTTTCCCATCGGCGCGTCGATGGACGATTTCCTGTGGCGGATCAGTATGGCGGAGGTCACCGAACCGGGGCCGTTTTCGCTATTCGCCAATATCGACCGCCATCTAACTGTGTTGAGCGGAAGCCTGAGGCTGGAGTTCAGCGATCGCAGCGTCATTCTGGCAACGGGCGAAAGCCTCACCTTTGCCGGTGATGTACCGGTCAGTGGCGTACCGTTGGCGCCCGTCACTGATCTCAATGTCATGACACGACGCGGACAGATGCGCGCCGATGTCCGCCGCATCGACGGCGAAACGGCCCTCCAAAGCGGCCTGTTGATCGTCACCGGAGCGCAGACAGTCGAAGGCCATGCGCTGAAACCCTTCGACGCCCTGATGATCGCAGACGAAACCCTTACAGCGAAAGGCCTTGTGATCGCGTTCCACGAAATATTACGGCATTGAAAGACGGCCCACAAAAGGCCATGCTCTGCGCCTAAGGCGACAAACTCTCATCCGGCGCAAAGACGTATATGTCCATCAACTCCAAGACCCTTTATCTGGCGGCCGTCGCGGCGATCCTGGCCCTCTCGATGGGGCTGGCCATCGCTTTTGGCTATATCAGTGTCGATTCCTGGTACTATATCTTTCTTGCCGACAGCCTGCGTCACGGCCAGGGATGCAGTCTGAACGGCACCTATTTGGCAGTCTACCCGTGCGGCTACCCCACCATGCTGGCTCTGACCGCGCCGGTCGCTGATCCGGCCTTCCTGATGGTCAGCAGCAAACTGACCAATTTCCTCTTGCTGGCGGCCTCATTTGTCTTTGTTTACAAGGCCTCGCGCAACCTGCTGATGGCGACCTTGATCGTGATCAATCCCGTCACCCTGCTGATCGGCATGTACACCTGGTCGGAAAACCTGCTGCTGTTCTGCGTCTGCGGCACCTTCTTCGCTATATCGCTGATTCATACCCATCCCCGCAAATGGGCGTTCTATGGCCTCCTTGCCCTGTTTCTCGTGCTCGGCTGTTTCGCCCGCTATATCTTCGCGCCCTTCGCCTTCATCCTGTTTATCTGCACCTGGCTGGCCTATGGCCGCGCCACTGCCCTGCGCACCCTGGCCTGTTTCGCCATCGCCGGCGTCGTCTTCCTGGGCTATCAGGCCTTCAACCACCACATGACCGGCTACGGCACCGGCATGCCGCGCATCGCTGCGCCCGAAGCCAAACTGCTGCTGATCCGGCAATTTATTATCGCGGTCGCCGGCTGCGCATTTGGCATCATCGCCGTGATCGTGGTGCTGGCCGGCGCGTCATGGAACAGGCTGTCGCTATCGCGCGAAAAGACCTCTCCGGCTGTCACCTTTGTCCTTCTGGCCGGACTGGGCTTTCTGGCCCTGGCTTTTGTGTTACGTTTCCGCACCCAGTTCGACCCTTACAATGTCCGCACCATCGGTTACGGTGTCGTCCTGACCCTGGCGGGGCTGGCGGGGCGCTATATCCGGTGGCGCAAGGACGAGCCGCCGAAAATTTGGGCTTTACTCGCCTGCGGACTGGCCTGCGTCATCTTCTGCGATGGTCTCTCCATCCCGCAGGATCTCAGCGATCTGCGCACCGGCTATCAGTTCCCGGCGGCTTCCGTGTCCGATCTCATCTATAAAGGGCCGCCGCTGGCCACCGTCGTCTATTTCCAGTTGCCGGCCTCGGCGCTTGATACCGGCAATGTTGATAATATACCGCAGCTTCACTACGGCAAAAGCGTCCGGCTGATCACCCCGATGAGTGATACCGACAAGCCCGAAACCGCGGCATCCTTCCTGCATGATCTTGACGACGTACCGCCGCAAGGCTGCGTTTTCGACTTTACTGCCTTCGCCAGCGTTCGTGATTTCGACACCTTCCTCAGCAGCCGCACCCTGATGGATCATCGCTTTTCGCTGTTTGGCGGCGCCCCACAAACCCTCAGCAAGCCGGATTACGATCCCGGCCTGAAAGCGTGGCTTATCGATATAATCCAGGCCGGACGTATGGTACCGTGCCGCGACATACTGAGTCTGCCGTCCAGTCGACGAATCGCAACATTGTCATGATACCTCCTGTCCGCCGCCCTGTTTTTAATTAAGTCATTCCATGCCAAAACCCATTTTCTATGATCCCACAGGCCGCCGCCGCAAGGTGTCCTTCATTGGGGTCGTCGGCCTGATCCTTGTCGCCGTCCTGTTGTTTATCGGCCTGATTGTCTCGATTATGCTGGTGCCGGTTCAAAAGGATCTCGACCTGCACATGGAATATCCGAAGCCTTCGGCTTGGACAGCCCCCTTCCACAAGGCCGCGCCGCGCCATCGCGACATCATGGTAAAACGCGGTAATCCGAGTGTGAACCAGACCGTGGCGGCCTTCTATATCGGTGATGATCCCGGCCGCGCCTCGCTGGAGCGCCACGTCAACGATCTTGATATTGTTATCCCGTCCCTGGCCATTGTCAGCGGTGCCAATAACGCCTTCATCTATACGCCCGATTACCAGTTCCGCAGCATCGTCGCCTCGGCGAAGCATCAGCCGGCTGTCTTGGTCATGGTGCAAAACACCTACAAGGGCAGTTTTGACGGTGTCAGCCTGAGCCGTCTGCTGGCCAATCCCGCGCAGCGCAAGACCCTGATCGGTCAGGTCGAAGACATGCTGCGCAAGGAGAGGGCCGCGGGTGTCGTGTTTGACTTCGAAGCCTTGCCGGCCCACGCGCTCGGCAACTACCTGACATTCATCCACGAAGCGCGTGCGCAGCTCTCACACGACGGTTTTCTGGTCACCCTGACCGCGCCGATTGATGACGACACCTGGAACCTGAAAGGCTTCGCCAAGGCCTCGGACAAGCTGTTCCTGATGCTCTACGACCAGCACTCCATGGTTGATCCGGCCGGGCCGATCGCCGCGCAGGACTGGTTCAATACCCGCCTGACCGAGGCCTTGAAAAGCGTGCCGCTCGATAAGGCCATCGCCTGTATCGGCAACTACGCTTATGACTGGCATGACAAACAGGCCGATGTGCTGACCATTCCCGAAGCTTGGCTGATTGCCCACGATTCCGACGCGCCGGTGCAGTTCGATTCGGCGTCCGGCAATCCGAACTTCTCCTATCAGGAAGGCGGCAAGAACCATCAGGTATGGATGCTGGATGCCGTCAGCGCCTGGAATCAACTATTGACCATCGATAATACCAACCCCTACGGCGTCGCCCTGTGGCGGCTGGGCAGCGAAGACCCCGGCGTCTGGGCCTCCCTGGTAGCCTTCCAGACAAACAAGACACCCGACCTGCGCGTGCTCCAGCCCCTGGGCAATGTCGATGTCGAGGGCAATGGCGAGGTGCTGCATATCGACAGCACGCCGACCAATGGTGCCCGCACCGTCACCTTTGACAAGAACCGCGTGGCGCAGGTTGTGCAGTACCAAAGCCTGCCAACGCCTTATGTGGTGCGTCGTACCGGCCTCAAGCCGGGTTATCTGGCCCTCACCTTCGATGATGGTCCGGATGCCAAGTGGACACCGCAGGTGCTGAAAATCCTGCGTGAAGAAAAGGTGCCAGCCACCTTCTTCGTCATCGGTGAAAAAGCGATCAGCCATCCCGCTCTGCTGCGTCAGATGGTGAATGAAGGCGACCAGATCGGCAACCATTCCTACACCCATCCCGACATGTCGAAAGTCTCACCGGAATGGGCCCGCGTCGAGCTCAACTCGACCCAACGCGTCGTCGAGGCCTATACCGGCCGCTCAATGCGTCTGTTACGTTCCCCATACTTCGGTGACGCCGAGCCGACCACCGAAAACGAACTGGGACCGGCGCTGCTGGCGCAACAGCTTGGCTATACCAATGTCGGGCTGCACGTCGATTCCGAGGACTGGACACGCCCCGGCATCGACGCCATCATCAAGAATACGCTGGATGGCGTGCATGCCGGCAAGGCCAGCCAGACCTCTGAGGCCTGCCTGAAAGACGCGTCGGAATGTCACTCCGGCCAGATCATCCTGATGCACGATTCAGGTGGTGAGCGCACGGAAACCATCGCTGCCCTGCCAACCATCATCCGCACCCTCAAGGCCGAGGGCTATACCTTCACCACGGTCGGCGGTCTGGTCGGGCTGGCACCGGATCAGGTCATGCCGAAACTGAGCGGCGCCGATCTCGCCGAGGTGCGCTTTGACGTGGGTATCTTCATGTTCCTGGCGTGGACGGCGGAGGCCTTCAAGTGGCTGTTTATCATCGCCATCATCCTCGGCATCACCCGCGCCCTCTTCCTGTCCGGACTGGCCATCTATGCCGAGTTCAGCCGCCATATGGTCGCGCCCGGCAGCCTTGAAAACGACCCTCAGCACGATGAGGTCGCCGACTATGTCAACGGGCGTTTCGTCAGCGTCCTGATCCCCGCCTTCAACGAGGCGCGCGTCATCGAGAACTCGGTGCGCCGGGTGCTGTCGAGCATCGGCGTCAACATGGAGGTGATCGTTATCGACGACGGCTCGAAGGACTCCACCAGCGCCATCGTCGCCGAGACCTTCAAGACGGATCCTCGCGTCCGCCTGATCACCCAGGCCAATGCCGGCAAGGCGACCGCCGTCAACAACGGCATCGCCGCTTCGAAGGGCGACATCATCATCGCGCTCGACGCCGACACGCAGTTCGAGCCGGAAACCATCGCCCGTCTGGTGCGCTGGTTTATCCGGCCGGAAATCGGCGCCGTGGCCGGCAACGCCAAGGTTGGCAACCGCTTCAACTGGGTCACGCGCTGGCAGGCGGTGGAATACGTCACGTCACAGAACCTGGAGCGCAGCGCGCTGGCCATGTTCGGCGCCATGATGGTGGTGCCGGGCGCGGTCGGGGCCTGGCGGCGCGCAGCGCTGGCCGAAGTTGGTAACTATCCGCACAACACCCTGGCCGAAGATCAGGACTTGACCATCGCCATCCAGCACAAGGGCTGGAAGGTGGCCTATGATCAGGATGCCGTGGCGTGGACAGAATCACCAGAAAGCTTTGGCGCCCTGATGAAACAGCGCTTCCGCTGGGCCTTCGGCACCCTGCAGTGCTTGTGGAAGCACCGCACCATCCTGAAAGAGGGCAAGCCGAAAGGTCTCGCCTTTATCGGCATTCCGCAGGCCTGGGTGTTCCAGATCGGCTTCGCGGTCATCTCGCCGCTGATCGATTTCGCGCTGGTGGTCAATATCATCAATACGGCGCTGCAAGTGACGCAGCACGGCTGGGCCGCCACCAGTGGCGATCTGGAGCGAATGCTGGTCTATTGGATCGCCTTCCTGACCATCGACGCCATCTGTGGCGGCATCGCCTACTGGCTGGAGCCTCGCGAAAAGTCCTATCCGGTGTTCTGGCTGCTGTCGCAACGCTTCGTCTATCGCCAGATGATGTATTACGTGGTCATCAAGGCGCTGTTCGCGGCCGGACGCGGCATGGCCGTTGGCTGGGGCAAGTTGGAACGCAGCGGCCGCACCAGCCCGCAGGCGAAGGGCTAAACCAACTCGATCGCCACCGCCGTCGCCTCGCCGCCACCGATGCAGACGGCGGCCACACCACGCTTGCCGCCGGTTTGCCGGAGCGCGTTGATCAGGGTGACGAGGATACGCGCGCCGCTGGCGCCTATCGGGTGACCAAGCGCGCAGGCGCCGCCATGGATGTTAAGCCTGCCATGCGGGATTTTGAGGTCGTGCATGGCGATCAGCGCCACCACAGCGAAGGCCTCGTTGATCTCGAACAGATCGACCTGATCCACCGACCAGCCGACCTTGTCGAGCAATCTGTTGATGGCCCCAACCGGCGCGCGGCTGAACCATTTCGGTTCTTCGGCATGACTGGCATGGCCTGTGATACGCGCCAGCGGTGTCAGGCCGTGCGCTTCGGCGACCGATGCCTTCGTCAGCACCAGCGCCGCCGCGCCATCGGAGATCGAACTGGCATTTGCAGCGGTGACCGTGCCGTCTTTGGCAAAAGCCGGTCTGAGCAGCGGAATCTTGTCCGGCCGCGCCTTGGCAGGTTGCTCGTCCGCCGTGATGACGCCCGCCTTCGTCTCAACCGGCACGATCTCAGCGCTGACATCGGCGGCCAGAGCGCGGCTTAAACTGGCCAACGCGTAGTCGTCCTGCATCTGGCGGCTCAACTGATAGTGCCGGGCGGCGTCCTCGGCGAAACTGCCCATCAGACGCCCCGGTTCGTAGGCATCCTCCAGACCATCGAGGAACATGTGGTCCTTGACCTCGCCATGCCCCATCCGCATCCCCGAACGCGCCTTGGGCAACAGATAGGGTGCGTTCGACATGCTCTCCATGCCACCGGCCACCACCGTGTCCGCCGAGCCCGCCAGCAGGGCGTCATAGCCCAGCATCACCGCCTTCATGCCCGAACCGCACATCTTGTTGACCGTTGTGGCCGGCACGGAGACCGGCAAGCCTGCCAGAAGGGCGGCCTGACGCGCCGGCGCCTGCCCCAGTCCGGCCGGCAGGACGCAGCCCATAAGAACTTCGCTGACCAGATCGGCAGGCATGTTACCGACAGCCGCCCTGATGGCTGCCGCCCCGAGTTGCGGCGCGGTGACGCCGGCGAAATCACCCTGAAATCCGCCCATGGGCGTGCGCATGGCGCCGGTTATCACGACGTGATCGATGGGCATTGACGTTTCCTCGCGCGTCCTTGAGCGAACGCTTTATCGGGTCAGCATAGAACCCTCATCCGTTGCACACAACCGCAAACAGGATCGGCCCCAGCCGTAGGAGATGGCTGGGGCCGATCCTGTGGCCGGGTCCGCGGGTTTTACCTATTTCGAGGACTTGTCGGCACAGAGCAGATCGTCATGATGCAGGGCGTGCATATGGGCGAGTACGGTTTCCAGCTCCTGGCGAAAGTCCGCCGTCACCGGCGTCATCGGCAGGCGCAACTCTTCCTGACACCAGGTCTGCAAGGCGAGCGCGGCCTTGACAGGCGCCGGATTCGGTTGCGCGAACATATGCTCGATGAGGGGCATCAGGATGTTGAAGCGTTTCCAGGCCCCATCGGCGCTGTATTTTTCCAGCATGGCATAGGCTTCGACGAAGCGGCGCGGCGCCACCTGGGCCGAGGCGCTGATGACGCCATGCGCGCCCATGTCCAGCGCCCGGAACATCCACTGATCGTCACCGCACATCACCTTGAGGCGGTATATGGCCAGCAGGTCTTTCAGGCGATCCGTCGTCAGCCCGCAGGCCTTGATGGCCGGGAAATCACCACTGGCCATCAGGCGTAGGATGGTGTCAATTTGCAGCGCCGCCCCGGTGCGCACCGGAATATCGTAGAGGATAACCGGACGCTTCACCGCTTCGGATATCGCCATGAAGTGCCGGTAGATACCCTCCTGCCCCGGCCTGACATAGCTCGGCGCAGAGACCAGATAGCCATGCACCGGAAGATCACCGATCTCCGTCAGTTCGTTTAAAATCTTCGAGGTGTTCGCGCCTTCAACACCCAGGACGACGGGGATATCATCAGGGACGGATGCTGCGACGGTTTCAATAAGACGGGCCTTCTCATAAGGCGTGAGAGACGGACCTTCACCCGTCGTCCCGCCGACAACCAGACCGTGAACGCCAGAGTCCACAAGATGATGAGTGAAGAGATTAGCAGCGTCATAGTCGACATCTCCATGTTTGAAAGGGGTCATCATTGGCACCCAGATGCCGGTGTAAGGGGAACGGGGTTCGAAGGTTTCGGGGATAAGCATGGGATCAGGCCGCCATCGCCACGGCGCCGAACTGCGCGGCCGGCAGACCAAGGACGAGCGCATGCACGGCCGGTTCATAGGCCGAGGCTGACAGCGTCACCCACAGGCAGGCTTCGCGTTTATCAGGGATGGATTGCAGGTGGATGGAATGGATCTGCGCCCCGCACTCACGACGTAACAGAGATTGCGCCGTGAGGCTGAGGTCAGTATCGACGGTCAGGGGGAACAAAACCGTCATCTGAAGGGGATCTGGGGAAGGCATTTTGTGTTGGCTCTCTAGGGATGAGACAACGGTTTTCTACGCCTTCGCCCGTATGACAGGCGTATAGATTGGCCAGGCTTGCGTAGTGTTTTTGTATAGCCCCCATCACGCAATCGGCAGATCGACTATGGTTAATCGCAGAGCGGCCCACAAGATACTGTAGGGAACATAAACGGTATCCGTCGATGTCAGTGATTCGGACATGATTCGTTTCCATCCCGTTCGGCATTCCGGTAACACCTCGTTTACAAGTCCGCTTTTGCGCGCCCTCTGGTGCAATAGCGCTTCCCAAACGGCTTCCGCGCTCCTATGTATGCAGCGTGTCAGAGATAGCCCCCAACAGCCCCCGCCCCATTATCCACGCCGCCAGCGACGCAAAGCTGATGGCCGTGCTTGGTCCCACCAACACCGGCAAGACCCACTACGCCATCGAGCGTATGTGCGGCTATGCCAGCGGCATGATGGGCCTGCCCCTGCGCCTGCTGGCCCGTGAAATCTACGAGCGCGTGGTGGCGCTGAAGGGCGTCAACGCCGTGGCCCTGATCACCGGCGAGGAAAAGATCATTCCGCGCCTGCCCTCCTATTTCATCTGCACGGTCGAGGCCATGCCGCTGGAACGCCAGGTCGATTTCCTGTGCGTCGATGAAATCCAGCTCTGCGCCGACCCCGAGCGCGGTTACATCTTCACCGACCGCCTGCTGCATGCGCGCGGCCGTTTCGAGACCGTATTTCTGGGCGCCAAGACCTTCGCACCGTTGTTCCACCGCCTCTTCCCCGCCGCCGAAGTCATGCTGCGTGAGCGTCTCTCCGCCCTCACCTATTCCGGTCCGAAGAAGCTGACCCGCCTGCCCAAGCGCACCGCCATCGTCGCGTTCTCAACCGAGAAGGTCTATGCCATCGCCGAACTGATCCGCCGCCAACGTGGCGGCGCGGCTGTGGTGATGGGCAGCCTGTCGCCCAAGACCCGCAATGCGCAGGTCGAATTGTTTCAAAAAGGCGAGGTCGATTTTCTGGTGGCGACCGACGCGATCGGCATGGGCCTTAACATGGACATCCAGCATGTCGCGTTTTCAGGCCTCTCCAAGTTCGACGGCAAGTCGACGCGCCACCTGACAGCGCAGGAGATCGGCCAGATCGCCGGCCGCGCCGGCCGCTTCATGCGCGATGGCACCTTTGGCGTCACCGGTGAATGTCACGAACTCGACGAGGATCTGGTCCACGCGGTCGAGAACCATCAGTTCATGGCGCTCGATGCCGCGCAATGGCGCAACCACAAGCTTGATTTCTCGACGCTCGACGCCCTGCTGAAAAGCCTGTCGCAGCCCTCGACCGTCATCGGCCTGCACCTCGCCAAGGAAGCGCTCGATGAAAAGGCCCTGCGTCTTTTGAGCCAGGACGAGGATATCGCCGCCAAGATCAGAAATCCGGTGACCTTGCGCACGCTCTGGGAAGGCTGCCAGTTGCCTGACTTCCGCAAGATCGGGCTGGATGAGCACCTGAAACTGGTGGCGCATCTGTTCTGGTCACGTCTCAGCCCCGGCGGCTTCATCGCCGAGGACTGGTTCGAGGGCGCCTTGCGCGATCTTGACCATATGGACGGCGATATCGACACCCTGTCGTCGCGCCTTTCCGGCGTGCGCACCCTCTCCTACATCGCCAACCGCGGCGCCTGGCTGGCCCGCACCGAGCATTGGCGCGACGCGGCGCGCGATCTCGAAGAGCGCCTGTCCGATAAACTGCACGAAGCCCTCATGCAGCGCTTTATCGACGCCCGCACCAGCGCCCTGCTCAAGGCGCTCGATGCCGAGGAAGCGCCGCGCCCCGAAGTCACCCCCGAAGGCCAGGTCATTATCGAAGGCCATGTCGTCGGCGAACTGAAAGGCCTGTCCTTCACATCGACCAGCGCCGAAAGCGTTATCGCCGACAAGGCGCTGCGTCAGGCCGCCAACCGCGCCATCAAGCCGATCCTGCTTGATCGTTTGCGCGATCTCGCCAACAGCGCCTCGAAAGCTTTCCAGATCAAGGGCCATGACGTCCTTTGGAAGAAGGAAATCGTGGCCCGCATCGAGCCTTCCGACTGGTTCGCGCCGCGCCTCAAGCTGATCGAAGCGCCCGATCATCCGGCCTTGCAGGAACGCGCCGTCAAGCGCCTGACCGACTATGTGCGCCAGAGCGCTCAGGCCGGTCTCAAGAGCCTGTACAAGATCAAACAGACCTCGGAAGATGAGGCCGCGACGCCAGCCGTCCGCGCCATCGCCTTCCGCCTCTATGAAAACGCCGGCATCCTTGCCCGCGATGAAACCCTGAAGCTGACCGCCGAAGACAAGGCCGCGCTCAAGGCGCTTGGAGTCGCCGGCCATCGCTACGCCTGGTTCCTGCCCGAACTGCAAAGCCCGAAAATCCGCCCGCTGTTGCAGGCCTTTGGCAGCGGCGCCAACCCGACCGATCATCCGCAGCGCAAGCACAGCCAGCGCGGTCAGCTTTTGCTGGGTGACTATGGCGCGGTGGCGATGAAGACCCTGTCGCAGCTCGACAAGATCATGGGCCATGGCGTCTGGCAAAAAGGCGCGACCTACGTGCGCGAAGCCGATTTCGTCGCACTGGGGCTCAACGAGAACCAACGCGACAAGCTGTTGCAGGCCCTGGGGCTGGTGAAGGTTGAGCCGATCACGGTGACCGAGACGGTGGCTGTGGCGGTCGACGTGAAGGCGGAAACCGCGCCGACCGAAGGCAAGTCACGCCGTAAACGCCGCAGAGGCAAGGCGCCCGTCGCTGTCGAAGCGAGCGTGGAAGCTGTGGAAACGACCGTCGAGGTGGTTGACCTGCCGGAAGCCGCTGTAGAACCTGTGGCAGAAGCCATTACAGAACCTGTCGTGGAAGCCGTGGCCGAAACGCCGGCGCCCGTGTCTGAAACCCGTGAGGTGCAACTGCTTGGCTGGCGGCAAAAATCGTTCGAGCCGCGGCCGCCGCGCGTCCGTCCGGAGCGGACACGCTCTGACGCGCCAGGTGAAAACGCTGGCAAGCCGCGCGGCGACCGCTCTCGCAAGGGGGCACCGAAAGAGGGCAAGCCCTATTCAGGCGGCAAGCCGGATCGTAAACCCGCCCGCGAACAAAAGCCGGCGGAGCCCTATGTGAACCCCTATTCGCCCTTCGCCATCCTGCGCGAAAAACTGGGACAATCCTGAACTCTATAAAGCGGCGCGTCAGTAATACGACGCGCCGTTGCAGTTTTATTACGTCTTTTTTTGAAATGACTTGCGTGTTTTCAAGTTTTACATTATAGTTGAGAAATCGATTTATAATTGTCTGCTGTTTTGTTTCGCACTTTTCCAAAGTGCATCGAGCGAACCCCCATTCAAAAGTTAACCGAGAGGTCGTCGTACATTTCGTTCGGCGGCGTATAATATTGCTATTTGAAAGGGTTCATTATGAGCACTGGCACAGTTAAGTGGTTTAATCCGACTAAGGGTTTTGGTTTCATCGAGCCTTCGGACGGCGGCCAGGACGTTTTCGTTCACATCAGCGCCGTTGAACGCGCTGGTATGCGCAGCCTCAATGAAGGTCAAAAGATCTCCTACGAGATGGCGCGCGACGCCAAGTCCGGCAAGATGTCTGCCGAACAACTCGAAAACGCTTAAGCCTTAGGGTTTAACCGAATTTGGAAAGGCCGGAGCCGCAAGGTTCCGGCCTTTTTCGCGTCCGGAGCGACTTTGACAAACTTTGCCAAGAGATATAGTCTGGCGCAAAGGAGACCGTTATGGCCACAATGAATATTTCCCTGCCCGAACAGATGAAGGCGTGGGCGGAAAGCCAGGCGGAAACCGGCAAGTACAGCAATACCAGTGACTATGTCCGCGATCTTATCCGCCGCGATCAGGAACGTGCCGAGAAAATCGCCGCGATGCAGGCGGTCGTTACACGCAGCATAGCCAGCGGGATTAGCGACCTGAGCATGCAGGATATCCTTGAAAAGGCGCGTGCGCATGTCGCCGCCAACGGCATCGCCAAGAGCGCCTGATGCCCTACAGTCTAACACCCGAGGCCACTCATGACGTAGTGGACGTCTACGTGCAGGGGGTGATGATGTTCGGACAAGCGCAGGCCGAGACGTACCATGCTCGCCTGGAAGCGACCTTCGCCATGCTCGGCGACAATCCCAGAATGGCCCGTGAGTACGCTGAAATCGATCCGCCTGTCCGCGCGCATCCTCACGGCTCTCATATCATCATTTATAAAACGGACGGCGAAGATATTATCATCCTCGCCGTCCGTCATTCGCGCGAAAACTGGCAGGAAGACCTGTAGCTACTTCTTCTGATCCGCTTTCTGCGTCGCCGCCAGCACCAGGAACATGTAATTGGTCTCGCCGCCCCCCATGACATACTCGGTCTGTTGCCAGAAATAGGGCCAGACCTTGAGCTCAGGCAGGTCAGGCCGGATGAGCGCCGTACCCGAAATCACACCGCCGGGGATATAGCTCCAGTCAGCGCGATTGGCACCATAGGCCGTGGTCGCTGATTTCGCGCCCACGCCTGAGGCGAACGACGATGTGTTCTCGCCCGGATGGACGCCCAGCACAAAGTTCAGCGCCTCCATTTGCAAGGCATCCGGCGTATATTGCGGCCACGCCTTGCGGAAGAAATACTGCTGCACGCCGAATTCCTGAATCTGCCAACCGGCGCCCCAGATATAGGGCACATAGGGCACGCCATAGGGCGTCTTGGTGGCATCGTCGGTCAGTTTGGCCTGATAGGTCTGCACCGCCGCCCCGACGTCCTTGAGGAAGGCCTTATCGCGGATCAAGGGCATGGCCGAGGCCAGGACGGCGCCGGTCTGATCGATATGCGCCACGATCTCAGGCTTAAGCGCGATCAAACGCTTGATAAGCGCCGCATCGTGGGTGGTCTGCGCCAGTTCTGACAGGACGAAGACCCTGGCTTGCAGGTCGGTGGCGCGGTCATAGGCCTTGCCATAAAGATCGCGCGCCGCTGCCAAAGCCTCCCCAGCCATTTTCGGATTGGTCGGCGTCAGGGCACGCGCGGCGGTCGCCAGTTGCGCCGCCGTCGTCAGTTCACGGTTGGGATTGTCCTCGGTGAAGACATAACGATCGTCTTTCAGCGAGGACGTCGTGCCGGTGCGCTCGCCGGCCTTGAGCGCCGGATCGTAATTGAGATTATCGGTCTGGGTGGTGACGTCGCCCAGAAGGGTATATTGCGCCAGGTCGGGCTCGATAATGCCGCGATAGGTGCGCCCGAGCGCCTTATAGCCCCCCAGCACCGACAACAGGCCATGTTCAATCTGCTGGAGGGCGTCGTTCCGGCCGTCCGGCTGGTGGATTTCGGTGACCTTCTTCGCCTGATCTATGCTGGTGGCGTCGTAGTCGAGATTGAACTCTTCGACCATCTTGGAGAGCAGCCACACCGTGCCCATCTGGCTCTCGACTCGCAGGTCATAGTCGCCGGCGTCGTGCCAGCCACCGGCGTTCAGGCCCGCTATATGATCGCCCGGCTGATATTTGGTCAGGGTCGAGCCGCCTTGCAGGTAACCGTCGAAATGGTTGAAATTGATCGGCGCCATGCGGACATCGTCCTCATGGTCGATGCCGTGCCAGGTGCGGTACTTTTCCTTGACCAGCATATGGCACATCTGAACCGGCAGGAAATATTCCAGCGTCGGCTGCCAGACGTGGCGATCATAGACATCGTCAGCGATCTTGAAAGTGCCGGTCGCCTCGCCGCGATACGCCAGAACGTACATGCCCGGCGCCGTCACCGCCGTCAGGTCGGCGGTCAGGTAATTATAGCGCAGGAACTGGCCCCACGGTTTGGGCGTATAGCGCGTCACCTCTTCGCGGCCTTTGTCGGTCAGCTTGTAGAGGATCAGCGGATCGGCCTGACGGTCGCGCAGGTCCTGCTCGATGATGATGGTCTTGGTCTGCTCCGGCCGGTAACCGACCTGGCTGACCTGCACCACCGGCTTGTAGCGCCAGTCCGGATCGACGTTCGGGGTGATCACCCAGGTAATCGCGTCGGTCGTCGCGCCCGGCCGGGTAATCTCGCGCACGATATACCAGCCGTTGTTAAAATTACCGCGGCCGTCGATCAGTTCCAGTTCGCCGGTCTGGCTCTGGATCGTCATGCGTTGCAGATCGCTGTCCGGCGCCACGGTCAGTCGCTTGCCCTCAGCCAGAGGCGCGGTGATGATCTGGCCGTGATCATCGCTCATGCCGCCATTGGCCTGACGCGGGAAGATGCCCGCCACTTCTTTTCCATCTGTCTGATTCATCAGCCAGGACTTGCCGAAAAGGTCGGTCGGGAACAGTTCGAAATTGAAGCCGACCTTGCCTTCCCAGTCTTTCGGCAGCGGATTATCAAGATCGACACTGACCTTGAAGGCATTCCCTTCCAGCGGCGTGACGCGGACATGATAGCTGAAATTGAGATCGGGATATTCGATCGGATTGAAGCCCTTTCGGTTCTTCGAGTCGTCCGGATAGTGCAGCGCCTGACTGACCGAACTGGTTGCGCTATCCACGACCGGCTTGCCATCGCCCGCCGGCATCGGCGACCACTGACCAGGCGATGGTTCCAGCCGCAGATCACCATTGGCCGCCACACGCACGCCATGCTGGATCACGGTCACGCCGGTCTGGTGGCCATCGGGATAGATGTCGGCGAAGACCGTAACGTTCAGGCCCGGTGCTTCAAAATAGCCCTTGTCGTTGAGCTTGAGCGCTGGCTCGGCAAAAGCGCTGCCTGCCATCATCAGCGCCAGACACGAGGCGGCCGTCGTCATGATCTTCATGGTTCTTTTCCCTGGCTGCCCTCTGGTATGACGGGGCATTGATATCGATTACAACGCGACTATAGCGCACGAGGGCGCCATCACAAGCGACCGTTTGACATTTCATGGCCGCGTTCCAATATGACGCCTATGCAAACAGACTCTTCTTCCTGCCGGCTCGACGTCTGGCTGTGGCGCGCCCGCTTTTTCAAGACCCGTGCGCTTTCCGCTAAGGCTTGCGAGAGCGGTCATATCCGTATCGAGCGCTTCGGCAAGGTGGTGCGCGTCGAAAAGCCCTCGACCTTTATCAAGCCCGACGACCATCTGATCTTTGCGCTCGGTACGCGCCTGCTCGATATCGTGGTGGTCGATACCGGCGAGCGACGCGGCCCGGCGTCGGAAGCGCAAAGCCTTTACCGCCAAGCCGAACCCCATCGAGAATGAGGCGCATAGTCCTGAGATCCTGGCGTTTCAACCGTGCCGCACTTCAGCTAATGCCTGAAATTAGAACAAATGGCCCATCAACAGGGCCTCAAGTCTTGACACAGACGCCTTATCTGAGCATGACGCACGCTCGACCCCCCAGTAAGAGGCTAGACCGTTATGACCTACATCGTTATGGACCCGTGCGTGAAGTGCAAGTTCATGGACTGCGTGGAAGTGTGTCCGGTCGATTGCTTCTATGAAGGTGAAAACTTCCTGGCCATCAATCCGGACGAATGCATCGATTGCGGCGTCTGCGAGCCGGAATGCCCGGTCGACGCCATCAAGCCGGACACCGAGGACGAAGGCACCAAGTGGTTGGAGATCAACACCAAGTACGCCGCCATCTGGCCGAACATCTCCGAAAAGGGCACACCGCCCGCCGATCGTGAAGACTTCGAGCGCGAAACCGGTAAATTCGAGAAGTATTTCTCTGAAAAACCCGGCGACGGTAAGTAGGCCTTAACGGACTCAAAGTCTGATGCGGCCATGATCCTGTGGTCCGTCATCCTGATTTACATCTGCCTGATCAACCTTGTGACGTTCCACGTCTGGGCGCTGGATAAAAAATATGCCATCGCCCGGCAAAGGCGCGTGCCGGAATCGACTCTTTTGACCCTGTGCGCGGTCGGCGGCTGGCCCATGGGCATGATCGGCAGCCATGTTTTTCGCCATAAAAGCAGCAAAAAAGCCTTTATACACAAGGTTTATGCCGTGGTGGCATTTCAGGTCGTCCTGCTATGCTCTATAATCGTGTTTGCGTAGTGCGCCCTAACGGATTGGTGCGCCCGCCCTTTATTTTGCCGTAAATTTGTGATATGGATGTCATATTGCAAGAGTCGACGGCCTTCTTCTGTCCTTACGGATAAACCCAGACCAGCCGATCCGCGCAAATCTTCGTTTGTTTTATTGTGTTCAGACCGGCTGTTCCAGCGGGTCTGTTATGCACCATCGACGCAGGTCGGATGATACCCTTGTCTTAGTTGAGATCAGCGCACCATGTCCCTCCCTGAGAGTTTCCCTCTTTGCGGATGACTTCGTGCGCTCAAACCCTTACTTCAGTCCCTCCCCGGTTCTGGAGCAGGCCTTCTTGACGCCTATGAGATGCGGCTATCCTTCGGTACTGCCCTAACCTCTCGAAAGGTTCGCCATGTCCGACACCCTCACCCTTTCCCGTCACGATTTCGCCATTGGCGATAAGGTCGTCTATCCTGCCCACGGTGTGGGCCAGGTCGCCGCCATCGAAACGCAGGAAGTTGCCGGCTATACGCTTGAAGTGTTTGTGGTTACCTTCGATCATGAAAAAATGACCCTGCGCGTCCCTACCAAGAAGGCCAAGGTCGCGGGTCTGCGTCACCTGGCGGTCGAGGCCGTGATGTCGCAAGCCCTCGTCACCCTAAAGGGCCGCGCGCGCATCAAGCGCACCATGTGGTCGCGTCGCGCTCAGGAATACGAAGCGAAGATCAACTCCGGTTGCCTCGTTTCGCTGGCCGAAGTCGTCCGCGACCTCTACCGTTCGGACAGCCAGCCCGAGCAGTCCTACTCCGAGCGCCAGCTCTATGAATCGGCGCTCGACCGCATGGCCCGCGAAGTGGCAGCCATCGAAAAGATCGATCGCGACTCGGCTGTCGCCATCCTCAACAAGAACCTGACCAAGGCCGCCTAAGCCGTCTTCGGTTTGAAGATCAAAAAGCCTCCTGATTTCTGTCAGGAGGCTTTTTTGTTGCCCAAAAGTCGCGCTCTAGCTCAAACAACTTGTTTCAAAAAATACCATCTTGCCGGATCGAACGGCGTTTTGTATCTGCCGCATGTCCGCGCCTCTTGCGCCTAACGTCTTGGAGACTCCGATGAAACATATCGGCAATGGCTACGGCCCACGTCTCCCTTTGGAAGCCGTCTAAGCGGCCCAAAGGGCTCGCTATAATTTACGCAAAAATCCGAAGATAAAGAAGGCGCGCCTGCCTACAGGCCAGCGCGGAAACATCATGTATGTGCGGTTTGTAACCCCGCTTATCCATCCCGACAGCGGGATGGAGACGGGCTTTTTCCGAGCGTCCTGGTATCTGCACAGAACCGGATGCCCCGACTGGATTCATGACGAACTGGATATCCAGTTCCGCTGGTTCAACCGGAACCTGCCTGTTCCCGGTCGGGTGGCCCGCCATTTCAAGCGCCGCAACAGTATCTACGGCGTTTGCTGGTTCCATACGGCGGCGCGGGAATGTATCGACCGGGCACGGTATTGTGCCTGGCTGATCACCGAAGGCGGCGTGCCCGTGCAGGCGGTCAAGCTGAGGTCTCCGCGCGAGATCATCTGGCATGACGATCATCAGGTTGTTTTAAGGCCGCGCCGCGATATGCCGCGCGCCTTTCCGGACACCCGGTTTGCCTTGCGGGGCCGTCACATCTAAAAGGATGGCGAGGCTTGGTGCTTATGGCAAAAAAAGCCGTTTTACCCTTGACCTCGCCGTCTCATTTGCCTATAGAACCGCCTCTCGCGCGATGGACACGGCGTCCTTTCGCGCTCCCTTATTCGTTTTAACCGAAGGTAATCCCATGTCGCGTCGTTGCGAACTCACCGGTGTCGGTCCCATGGTCGGCCACAGCGTGAGCCACTCTAACATCAAGACCAAGCGTCGCTTCCTGCCGTCCTTGCGTCAAATCAACCTGGCTTCGGACGCGCTGGGCACCACCTTCCGCCTGAAGATCTCGAACGCTGCCCTGCGCACGCTCGATTACAAGGGCGGCCTCGATGCCTTCATCGTCAAGGCTGACGATGCCGATCTGTCGATCCGCGCCCGTCGCCTGAAGAAGCAGATCAAGGACAAGCTGGCCGAAACCGCCGCTTAAAGATCGCTTATCAGCGTCAAATTTGAAAAGCCCTGAGTGTTCCGCACTCAGGGCTTTTTGCTATCAGCGCCGCCAGTCGTAGATCAGGATTTTCGGCTTGTCGTTATCGTGCAGGCCATCGCTGACCAGGAAGATACGATAGCCTTCCGCGGTTTTAATCGCCGCCACGCCTTCATAGTTATCATAGGGCAAGGGCGGCGCCACCTTGGCCAGATCGGCCACGAAGGTCAGTTTGTCACCCTCCAGACGCAACAGGCGCAGCACATTGCGCGGGCCGCTGAAGGGATCGAAATAGCGATACAGCGCCAATACCTCATGGCTTTTGGCGGTCTCGTCCTGCGCCACCACGGCCAGCGAGGTCATCATGTACAGAAAGCCGGGCGTCGCGGGTCCGGCAATCTCGCGGCAGCGATCCAGCGCCAGACCACAGCGCCAGAAACCGCCCGATTCGACGCCGATCAGCAGCGAATCGCCATCGGCCTCACGCACATAGGTGACCGCCTCCATGCCCGCATTGCTCGGAAACTGGGCCAGTCCGGCCAATGGCAGGGTTTCGCCGGCACTGCGCCAGCCAGTGAACTTCATCACGCGCTGTACGCCCTCGAACGAGACGTAGCGGTCGCCGCTCACCGGATCGTAGGTCAGCCCTTCCGAATCGGCCTGCATCTTGTTCTGGAAGGTCTTGCCGTTACCATCGCGCAGACGGTCGATCTCCAGCGGGCTGTCGAGATAACCGCCCCTGCCGTCGGGTGTCAACGCGAAGCGCGCTATGGCGCCGAAATCGCTGATGGCCTCGACTTTCAGCGCATCGCCCTCAGGAAGAACCAGCAGGTCGGAGAGACCGTCAAGTTCCGAGGTGCCTTTGGCGTTCAGTTCATAGCCGCCGACATAGCGCACTTTCGCGTTGAGGGGCTTGGGATCGGTGACCGCTGGCAGGGCGCGAAAGCTGACGGTCGGCTTTTGCAGATAGGGCTGTGGCGCTGCGTGAGCCGAGGTGGCCAGAAGGGCTACGAGAAAAACAAAACGCATGAAACACCTGAGTAAGACAAATAAGAAACCCCACCACCAACGCGCTGAAGCGCGTCGCCCCCCTCCCCAAAACGCAAGTGCGTTTCAGGGAGGTATAGTTTTTTTATGCATTGTCGCCCAAATGGCCGGGATTTTGGATGAGTGGCCAGCCGGCAAGCGACGCAGGTACTCAAGTGCCTGCTAGCGCAGACTGCGACGCCAATCGCCAAAAGCACGAGTCATTTGGTTTCTTCAAACAATTCGGTGAGCTTATCCATAAGTCCGCCGGCGAGATGTTCGACGTCGATCAGGGTCAGGGCGCGCTTGTAGTAGCGCGTCACGTCGTGACCGATACCGATGGCGACCAGTTCCACGCGATGCTGGGACTGAATCTCATCGATCACCTTGCGCAGGTGGTTTTCGAGATAGTGGCCGCTGTTGACCGAGAGCGTCGAATCATCGACCGGCGCGCCATCCGAGATCACCATCAGGATCTTGCGCTGTTCGGGGCGTCCGATCAGGCGGCTGTGCGCCCATTGCAGGGCCTCGCCGTCGATATTCTCTTTCAGCAGGCCTTCGCGCATCATCAGGCCGAGGTTCTTGTGCGTACGGCGCCACGGATTATCGGCCGCCTTGTAGATGATGTGACGCAGATCGTTGAGGCGTCCCGGATTGGCCGGCTTGCCCGCCCGCACCCAGGCCTCGCGTGACATGCCGCCCTTCCAGGCCTTGGTGGTGAAGCCCAAAATCTCGACCTTGACGCCGCAGCGCTCTAGCGTCCGCGCCAAAACGTCGGCGCAGATGGCGGCCACCATGATCGGCCGGCCGCGCATCGAGCCGGAATTGTCGAGCAGCAAGGTCACCACCGTGTCACGGAACTCGGTGTCCTTTTCCTGCTTGAAGCTGAGCGGTGCCGAGGCATCGGTGATGACGCGCGTCAGCTTGGAGGCGTCGAGCACGCCCTCTTCAAGATCAAACGACCACGAGCGGTTTTGCTGCGCCAGCAGCTTGCGCTGCAGGCGGTTGGCCAGACGCGACACGACAGACGCCATATTGGCCAGTTGCGCGTTCAGGAAGCCACGCAGGCGCTCAAGCTCTTCCGGATCGCACAGTTCTTCGGCCGTGATGATCTCGTCGAACTGCTTCGTGTAGACGTCGTAGTCCTTTTTGACGTTGGTCTCAGGCTGGTCGTTTTCCCGGCGTTCAGCCTCGCCGGCTTCGCCATCGGGTGTTTCGTCGGTCGAGGATTCGGACGACATCTGCGGATCGCCCTGCATCTGGGTGTAGTCGTCCTCCCCCTCCTGCGGCTGCTCCTGACCGGACTGTTCTTCCGGCTGATCCTGCGGACCGTCGCTGTCGTCGGGCTCTTCGCTGTCCTGGGCATCGTCCTTGGGGCTTTCGCCTTCGCTCTCGCCCTCTTCGCCCTCGTCTTTCTTTTCGTCCTCGGCGTCCTGACTGTCGTCCTTAAGATCGAGCGAGGTCAGGATATGGCGCGCCTGCCTGTTGAAGGCCTTCTGATCGTGGATCAGCGCCGCCAGTTTCTCCAGGCCGTCGCCGGTTTTTTCCTCAATCTCATTACGCAGCATATTGACCACGCGCTGCACCGATTGCGGGATCGGATCACCGGTCACGGCCTCACGCGCCATCAGGCCCAGGATTTCGGGGATACCGATCTCCTGCTTGTCTTCCTTGCGGTAAAGGCCGCTGCGTTCGAGATCGCTTTCCTGAGCCGCCAGCAGATTGACGCGCACCCCTTGCATGGCGTGAGCACCGATGCCCTCAAGGCGCGCCTCTTCGAGAGCATCAAAAGCGTCGGCGCTCATATCGTCACGCGGACGAGCGCGGGCATGAAGCGTATCGTCGTGATGCGCCACTTTCAGCGCCAGCCGATCGGCCTGACCACGTACGCGCTGAGCCGCCTTGGGCGCCAGATCACGCGGCGGATGCGGCAGGATCAGCTTGTTGCCATCGAGGCGCGGGCCGTCGGAGCCGAAGACGACCTCCAGCTCAGCATCCTCCGCCAGGGCGCGGGTGGAATGCACCAGCGCCTTCTTGAACGGTTCGGAGAGGATGGTCGGCTTATTGGCCATGAAAAGAGAGGTTCCTTCTCCTCCCCATCGTGATGGGGAGGTGGCTGCGAGCAAAGCGAGCAGACGGAGGGGCGCCCCTCCACCACTTCGTAGTCCCCCTCCCCATTGTCATGGGGAGGAGAAGATCAGATCACTTTCACTTTCAGCGCCGATTCTTTAACATCGGTGCCGAAGGCGCGCTGATAGAATTCCGCCAGCGTATGGCGCTCAAGCTCATCGCTCTTGTTAAGGAACGACAGGCGGAAGGCCAGTTCTGGATCATTATTGAAAATCAGGGTGTTCTGCGCCCAGGTAATCACGGTCCGCGGCGACATGACTGTGGAGATATCGCCATTGGCAAAGGCCGAACGCGACATATCGGCGACGCGTACCATGGCGTTGATCAGGCCCTTGCGCTCAGCCGTATTGAACTCCGGCACCTTGGCCAGCACGATCTCGACCTCGGCCTCATGGCTGAGATAGTTGAGCGTGGTGACGAGCGACCAGCGGTCCATCTGGCCCTGATTGATCTGCTGCGTGCCGTGGTAAAGGCCGGTGGTATCGCCCAGACCAATGGTGTTGGTGGTCGAGAACAGGCGGAAGAACGGGTTCGGCTTGATGACCTTGTTCTGGTCAAGCAGGGTCAGGCGGCCTTGCGCTTCCAGCACGCGCTGGATGACGAACATGACGTCCGGGCGGCCGGCGTCGTACTCATCGAATACCAGCGCGACCGGGCGCTGGATCGACCACGGCAGGATGCCTTCCTTGAACTCGGTAACCTGCTGGCCATCCTTCAGCACGATGGCGTCCTTGCCGATCAGGTCGATGCGGCTGACATGGCTGTCGAGATTGACGCGGACCAGCGGCCAGTTCAGGCGCGCGGCGATCTGCTCGATGTGGGTCGATTTACCGGTGCCGTGGAAGCCCTGCACCATGACGCGGCGATCGAAGGCGAAGCCGGCGCAGATAGCCTGGGTCGTTTGCGGATCGAAGCGATAGGCGTCGTCAATATCCGGCACATGGCTGTCACGATGCGAAAACGCCGGCACCTGCATGTCGATATCTACGTTGAAGACGTCGCGGACATTGACCTTTTTATCGGGTGCGAGGGCCAACAGGGGATCGGGATATTCAAGCTCGACGGACATGGCGGACAGACGCTTTCGGTAACGAACGGACAGGCCTTTCAGCTAAGACTTTAAGACACTCGAAACAACCCTAATGTTGTCCTGCATTAAATTTTTTTGACTATTGATCCAACTCGGCTTCGACAGTCCGCAATAGGACCGGCAGACTTTTGTGCAATGTCACCCAAACGAAATCTCCGGTCACATTCTGACAATCATGCCGATAAATATTTCCGGCGCCGGCGATTTGTTTCCATGGCAGATGGCCATGCTTTTGCTTAGTCTCTTCCGGCAAGTGCCGGCTGGCCTCGGAAATGATCTCCAGCGCCCTGACAACGGCGTAGAAGGCTTTCTGATCCGCCTTGAAGGCAAGTTCATCCAGTCCGACTATGAAACTTTGCGCCGGCTTGATGTTATCGCGGATATCCCTCAGGGCCTGCCGGCTCCGGTCAGAAGGCATAAATAGCTTCCTGTTCGATGGCAGGACGGATGCCGGCTTTCAAGCCGTCCCGATTGGCGACATCCACTGTTTGCGTAAACAGGCTTTCAATAAACTGTACGATGCCGACGTACTCAAAAACACCGATGTCCAAATCCTTATCGATATCAATCAGAATATCGATATCGCTATCGCCCGTTTCTGTACCGCGCGCCACTGAACCAAAAAGCGCAGCCCGACTGACGCCCAGACTTTTCAAGTCGGACTTATGCCGGGTCAGGATGGCAAGAACATCTTCACGTTTCATAAGGCGACCTTAGCCTCAAAGACTTAAAATGTCACGATGACATCAGGCCTCATCGGGATACTGATAACTCACCAGCTTATCGAGAAATGGCGCCGCTTCTATGTCGTCCATCGTGGTGCGGAGCGGCCAGTCATTGACATGATCCATCCACGCAATGCGCGCCTCAACCCCAAACTGGATATCCGGCACGATGCTTTCCGGATGATCGAAAGCGCCGATGGCGACCGCGACACCATCCGGCGCCTCATAGGTCAGGGGCGTGCCGCAATCCGGGCAGAAGCCGCGCTCGACCAGATTGGACGAGGCAAAACGCTTCGGTTCGGCTTTCGTCCACCGGAAGTCCGTGCCGCGTACCGACACCAGCGGCGCGAACACATTGCCAAACGCCTTCTGGCACATGCGGCAATGGCAGACCGAGGCATGGCCCAGCGGTTCGCTGACCTCAAAACGCACCGCACCGCACTGGCAGCCGCCCTTATGAATTATCGTCATAGCCGGTCTCCTTTTCGATACACTCTGTCGTAGGATAGCGCAAAATTCCGGCAGCAGTTCCTCTCACGATCTGCTAGATCGCAGCCTATGGATATTTCCGAACTCGACAATCCCGCCTGGGCGGCGCTCAAGGGCCGCCACGCCCATCTGGCCACAGGTAACGGCCCCGTGCTGCGCTATCCGGCGGAGGTTTCCCCCTTTGCCGCCCTGGAAACGCCTGACGCTCTGCCGGTTCTGGCCGAGCGCATGGCCGAGGGCGAGACAGCGGTACTGTGGTCGCCGGATGAACTGAAAGCACCGACCGGCGTTGACCTGGTCGTGCGGTTTCCGATTATCCAGATGGTCGCTTTTGATTTTGCCCCGGTTAATGCGATGGATGCGGAAGCGCTCACCCTCACGCATGTTGATGAGATGATCGCGCTCACCACCTTGATGAAGCCCGGCCCTTTCGGCAAACGCACCCTCGAGATGGGCAACTATATCGGCGTACATGAAAATGGCCGGCTGGCCGCCATGGCCGGCGAGCGCATGAAGCCGCAGGGCTTTACCGAAATCAGCGCCATCTGCGTGCATCCGGAGCATCAGGGACGCGGCCACGCGCGGCGGCTGACCTCGATCCTCGGCAAGCGCATCGTCGCCGACGGGCGCGTGCCGTTTCTCAATGTGCTGCCGGAAAACGCGGCAGCAATTGCGCTCTATGAAAGTCTCGGCTTTCGCCTGCGCCGCCTGATGCAGGTGCACCTGCTGCGCAAACCCGGCGGCAATGTCACCCACGATCCGTTCTTCAGCAGCTTGTAGGGCACGCGGACGACAAAGAGACACCTCCCCCCCTTTGCAGGGGAGGAGAACACCGTAGCGCATAGGCGAGGGATTTTTGTTTGTGGCTAGCCGGCTAGCGCCGCGGGTACAATGCGTACCCGCTAGCGACGACTGCGGCGTCCACGGACGAAAAGCACCGCTTAGGCGAGGCTCATCTTTTTCAGAACCTTGTAGGCCTTGATCACGCGCTGGAGCTTATCCTCGGCCGAGCGATCGCCGCCGTTGTTATCGGGGTGGCAACGCTTGAGCATCTCGGTGTAGCGCACGCGGATCTGTTCGGCCGTGGCGCCGACTTCCAGATCGAGATCGGCGAAGGCCGCGCGTTCGATCTTGCCATACTGACGCACGGCGGGTTCGCCCTTGTCGCGCATGGGTGCAGCACCGGCGCCAAAGACGCTGTGCGGATCGAAGAAGGTCTTGGAATTGGTGCCCTTGACGGCGGCATTAGCGGCTTCGCGGCTGAGGCGCGAGGCGCGGAAGGCCCAGGTCGGGCGGTCGCCGGTGGCGATGGCTTCGCGGTGACGGCGCGCCTCGCCTTCGCTCATACCGGCGAAGAAGTTCCAGTTCTTGTTGTACTCGGCGGCATGACCCACACAGAAATTGTAGTGTTCATTCATCATTTCACGCGACTTCGGCGCCTTGGCCGTGGCGGCCTTGTGGCATTCCGGCCATTCGCATGGCTTTTCGCCAGGCTTCAGATGCAAGACATCATCTTCCGGCCTGCGCGTTTTCTCCTCGCCTTCCTTGGGCGGACGGATACGCATGTCCATGAATTTGGGCTTGAACTTAAATCCTTCGGTCATATGATGACAGTGATCCTTTGATCTTAAAAAATTGCGACGTGCGTATAGCTGTAAAGTGAGGCCAGAGTATGGGAACCGTAGCGGACCGTTTAAGCGTGAAGCTCAATCAGGCCTTCGCTCCACAACAGTTGGAGATTCACGACGACAGCGCCAAACATAGTGGACATGCGGGCGCGCGTGAAGGGGGCGAGAGCCATTTTTCCGTACTTATTGTTTCTGAACGCTTCGAAGGGCTTAATCGCGTCGCCCGCCAGCGGCTGGTGAACAGCGCCCTGGCCGAGGATCTGGCCGGCCCGGTCCATGCCCTCAGTGTGCAAACCCTGACACCGGAAGAGGCCGAAAAGCGCAACGCCGGTTAACCATCATTAATCATCCTATGCGATAGTGCCCCCGACTGAACAGACATTGGGGCGACACGGTGCTGAATAAACTGCGAAATTTTGCGCTCGATGTGCGCGGCAATGTCATCATGATCGTGGCACTGGCTGTGCCTGTTTTGTTTATGTTCGTTGCCGGCGCGATCGATTTCGGCCGCGCCATTGGCTTGCGCGCCGAGCTTCAGGATTCGGCGGATGTGGCCAGCGTCGGTTCCGTGGCCATTAATTCGGTCGCCTACAAGATCGGCCAGACCATGGGGTCCGGCGAGATCACCGCCGGCGAAGCACAGGCCGTCAGTATTTTCAACTCCGACATGCCAACCCACGCGGAACTGAGCGCTGTCACGCCCAAAGCCTAGGTGATGAAGACAGGCACCCTGATCACCTCGACGGTCACGGTCACCGCAAATTACAAGCCCTATATGCTGGGACTTTTCGGCTTCAGCACGCTCCCCATTGCGGTGACGTCGAAATCTCTGGTTAGTATGCCGCCCTTTATCGACTTTTATTTGCTGCTGGATAACACCCCCTCCATGGGGTTGGGAGCGACCGTAGCTGACATGAATAAGCTAATCGCCGCAACTAAGAACGCGCCCGTTGACCCATCGTGCGCCTTCGCATGTCATGAAACGGGGCCATTTACCGCTTCGCATAAGGCTACAATTCCTGAACGATACGGCCTTGCTAAAACCCTCGGTGTCACCATGCGTATTGATGTTGTCCGCGAAGCCACGCAAAAACTGATGACAACCGCCGAAAGCACCGAGAGAACACCCGATCAATACCGCATGGCTATATATGACTTTGGGGGCGCTGCTGATGTAATTGATCAGCAAAATCCGGTAGCGCGCCAAATAAGCAAGCTCCAAGCCAATCTCGTTCAGTCAGCAATCGATGCTAAGGCCCTCGACCTCATGACGATTCCCTATCAAAACTATAATAGTGACCGCCAGACCAATTTCAAATCCACGCTTACCAGCATGGACAAGTTGATACCAAAGACGGGTGACGGCATGACATCCAGCAATCCGCAAAAAGTCCTGTTCTTCGTATCGGACGGTCTTAACGATGGTTATGACTGCGCTTCATCAGGCTGCCGCCGCATCGCACCTATCGATACCGCTATTTGCACAACGATGAAAAGCCGAGGCGTTCGCATCGCCGTGCTGTACACAACCTACCAGCCGGTACCCACCGACGTATTCTTCATGGGCAATGTTCAGAAATTTTTACCCCCAAAGGCAAATCCGTCCCAACTTGCCACGCAAATGGAAGCCTGTGCCTCACCGGGCCTCTACTTTGAGGTCGGTCCTAACCAGGGCATTTCCCAAGCCATGACCGCGCTTTTTAACAAGGTCGTTTCGGTCGTCCGGATCAACTCCTAAAAGACACATTGTGGCGAAATGCGCGTTTGAAGGCTTGACGCGCCGCAGCTCAGGCCCTAGCACCCGCCCGTGCCAATGGTGCCTGCGCGTCAAAACCGCAGGATAATAGGGAATTGGGTTAGAGGCCCAAACTGTCCCCGCAACTGTAAGCGCCGAGCCTTGCTGCCCTATGTCACTCGCATCTGCGGGGAAGACGGCAGCGAAGCGTTCGAGGCGCGAGTCAGGAGACCTGCCTTGGCTGTCGTCCTTTGCGTGGCCGGGAAGTGCAGCGCGAGCGGAAATTCAAAGCCTGATGCCTGAACGTGGTCTCCACTTTCAGGATTGCATGATGGCGCGTGAAAATACCGAGAGACGATACCTTGTGAGCCGTAACCGGCGCAGGCTTCGTCATGCGCGGTTTACGGCTTTCGTTTCTGACTGAAAGACCGTTCACATGCTGAACTCCAAGACTGCCCTTTTCCTGACCGCCTCGCTTCTGGCCCTGCCCGTCTTTGCGCACGCCGACGAGGCGCCGACCGAAGTCGTCGTTTCGATCACCCGCGAAACCCTGCCGGTGTCCAAACTCGGCCAGAGCGTCGCCGTGCTGAGCGATGCCGATATCACAGCCTACCAGTCGCTGTTCGTCGCCGATCTCCTGACCCGCACGCCCGATCTGAGCATCGCCCGCACCGGTGGTCCGGGCACGGCCACCACCGCCTCGATCCGTGGCGCCGGTGCCGATCACACGCTCTATATTCTCGATGGCGTGCGCCTGAATGATCCGGCGCAGGTCGGCGGCGGCACCAATCTCGGCCTGGTCAGCACGGATGATGCTAGCCGCATCGAAGTGCTGCGCGGCCCGCTCTCGACCCTGTGGGGCTCCGGCGCCATGGGCGGCGTGGTCAGCATCACCTCGCGCACCCCGTCCCAACCGCTCGAAGGCGATCTGCGCTTTGAAGGCTTCGATGAATACGGTTCGGCCCGCGCCGGTATCGGTGGCAAAACAAGCGGTCTGACCTGGCGTCTGTCGGGCAGCACCTATAACGACCGTGGCGTATCAAGCTTTGCCGGCGGCGCGGAAAAGGACGGCTTCACCCAGACCACGCTGAACGGCAAGCTGCGCTACGACTTCAACGAAGCCTTCAGCGCGCAGGCCTTCTCGACCACCAGCCACAGCCGCAGTGATTTCGACGGCTATAACCCGGTCGCCCCCTACAACTTCATGGACACCGGCGATTTCGGCAAGAACGACAACACTCTCTCGGTCGTCGCCCTGACGCACCGCTTCACCAGAGGCGAACAGACCCTGTCGTTCAGCATCACCGATAATGACAGCAACAATTACAATCCCGATTCTTCGCCCAACTATGTCGCCAATGGTCATATCGAAGCCGCCGATTATCACATCAGCTATCGCCTGAGCGACGCCACACGTCTTCTCGGTGGCCTGAGCTATGAGCGCGACACCATGAGCGTGGCCTACCCCGCAAGCTGGGATCCGAACCCTGTGCCGCTCAAGGCCTCTTCGACGCTGGCCAGCGTCTACGGTCAGGTGACCCACGATTTCGGTCCGCTTGATGTGGCCTTAAGCGCCCGCCATGACGACGCCTCGTCCTTCGGCGGCAACGATATCGCGCAGGTGACGGTCAATGCCCCACTTGGTGAACACCTGCGCCTCCATGCCAGCGCCGGTCAGGGCGTCAAGGTGCCGAGCCTCTACCAGCTTTACAGCGATTACGGCACGGCCACCCTGGTCGAGGAAAAATCGACCACGCTCGACGGCGGCGTCGATTATGGCTTTGACGGCGGCGTGTTCAGCGTCAGCCTGTTCACCCGCTCGGTGCGCGACCAGATCGACTTCGTTTACAACACCTGCACGCTCGCCCAGCCATACGGCTGCTACGGTAATGTCGGCCGCACCGAAACGCGCGGTGTCGAGTTGGAACTGTCAAAGGACCTGACCGATTCCCTGAATCTGCGCGGCAATTACAGCTTCCTGCACGCCCGCGATGGCAATGGCGGCCTGCTGCCGCGCCGTCCGGATCAGATAGGCAGTGTCGACCTGACCTGGACCGCGACCGACAAGCTGAACCTGGGCCTTGGCCTGCGTCATGTCGGCGAGGCGCTGGATACCGCCTTTACCGGCATGCTCAAGGCCTATGATCTGGCCGACCTGCGCGCGAACTATCCGCTCAATGATCGCCTCAGCCTCTACGGTCGTATCGAGAACGCCGGCGATACCCGCTACCAGACCGCCGGCGGTTATGGCCAGACCGGCCGCCGCGTCTGGGTGGGCCTGCAAGCTAAGCTGTTCTAAATCTAATGTCCTCCCCCGTCCCGGCGGGGGAGGACACGCTATGCCGCTTGTCGGCGCGAAGATCATCGCACATAGTAAAGATGGTGATGGGGCTTCCTGCCTGTCCTCCAACGCACTATATGGCGAACATGTCCCCTGCCCTGACGCTTAAAATTCACAGCCGCATCGCCGAGATCGGCGAAACCGCATGGAATGGTTTAAGGGATGACGATAACCCTTTCACATCCTTTGCTTATCTCGATGCGCTTGAGGCGACAGCCTGCGTTGATCAGGCCAGCGGCTGGCAGCCCGTCCATCTGTCCTTATGCGATGAAGCCGGCGTGGTGTGCGGCGTCATGCCGCTCTACGTCAAATATCATTCGATGGGCGAATACGTCTTCGATCAGTCGTGGGCCCGCGCCTACGAACAGGCCGGTGGCGACTATTACCCCAAGCTGCAAGGCGCCGTCCCCTTCACGCCCGTGACCGGCAGCCGCCTGATCTCGCCCGATCCGGAGGTGCGGCAGGCGCTGGCGAAAGCCGCCATATCGCTGTGCGAAACCAACAAGCTGTCCTCTCTGCACATCACCTTCCCCCGTGACGACGAATGGGAGATGATGGGCGGTATGGGCCTGCTGCAACGTCAGGACCAGCAGTTCTGGTGGGACAATAACGGCTACGCCACCTTTGATAATTTCCTTGCCGCCCTCTCCTCCAATCGCCGCAAGGTGATCCGACGCGAACGCCGCGATGTCCGGTCAACCGTTGATCTGCGCTGGCATGTCGGCTCTGACATCACGGAAACCCATCTCGATCAGATGTATGCCTTTATCGAGAGCACCTATGACCGCAAGTGGGGGGCGCCCTATCTGACGCGGGCCTTTTTCAGCCGTATCGCCGAGACCATGCGTGATCAACTGGCGCTGGTCTTTGCCTATGACGGCGATGAGGCGGTGGCGGGCGCTATCAACTTTATCGGCGGTGACACGCTCTACGGCCGCCAATGGGGCACGCTGATCGATATCCCCTTCCTGCATTTCGAGGTCTGCTATTATCAGGCCATCGACTTCGCCATTGCGCGGGGCTTAAAGCGCGTTGAAGCCGGCACGCAGGGCGAGCACAAGCTGTCACGCGGCTACCTGCCCAACCCGGTCTATTCGGCGCACTATATCCGCGACAAGCGCCTGCGCGCACCGATCGAGGATTATCTGAAGCGCGAACGTGAAGCTGTGGTGGAACAGATGCAGATGCTCGAAGAGGAAGCGTCGCCGTTTAAAAAGGGCGTGTGATTAAAAGGATCACGGAAAGGCACAGAAGAAGAGGGAAAAGCACGGAAGGTTCAGGCGGCGCCTTCTTCGCCCGAAGGGCACACTCTTTGCTGTTAGAGCAGATATGATGGATGACGCTTCGCGTCTGCACGCGCCACGCAAAGAATTCCGTGCCTTTCCGTGATCCTCTTTTGCTGCCCAAGTCCAAAACATGTTATCTTAGGCCAAAAGGGATGAAACCGATGGTCGAACGCTACACAACCTATTCCGCCTTTTTCGATTTTTACCTGAGCGAACACAGCCTGCCGGCCACCCGCGCGGTGCATTATCTCGGCTCGACCTGCGGGATTGTCGCGCTGATCCTCACCCTCTCTACCGGCTGGACGGGCTGGATCGTTGTGGGCCTGATCGCCGGCTACGGCTGCGCCTGGATCGGGCATTTCTTCATTGAACATAACCGTCCGGCGACCTTTAAATACCCGCTGTGGTCCTTCGCAGGCGACTACCACATGTACTTTCTGTGGCTGACCGGCGGCTTAAGTAAGCGGCGCCAACTGGCCGAGGATCACCTCAAGCCAGCGCCTTGAACCAGATCTCCAGGCTGTGCGCCTGCGCCCGGATGCCGGCAGCGCGCTTGGCGGCCTCTTCATCACGTCCCCAGGTCTCGGTCTGGAAGTCCTCACCGATACGCGACGCCACAAAGGCCGCCTCGCCGCTCAGGTGTCCGCGCCACAGGGCCAATGCCAGAATGACCGAACCCAGCAAGGGAATGGCCAGCATGATCCCCGCCTGTTCATAAGGCGTGGTGTTGGAAATCAACGATTGAATTCGCTGGATCGTTGTCTTCGGCTGCGGCTGATGGATGATGCTCTGGTTCTGTTGGAACTGCAGATCGAGCGTCGCATCGGCCCAGGCCAGAACCGGCTGCCAGACGGCCGCCTCACGCGCCTGCAAGGCCGCAGGATATTCAGCCGGATAGCACAGAAGATCGGTTTCGGAATAGCGCGTCACCTCGGCCAGGGTATCGTCCAGCACCTCGCCCATGCGATCGACGCTGGCAAAGCCCAGGCGGGTCAGCGGCATGGCTTCGTAATCAACATACTCCCCCACAGCCGACCATTCGGCCGCGATCCGTTGCGACAGATCGGCGTTCGGCAGCACCAGCAGCTTGCCCTTGGGGGTCTTGACCGGCCGGCCATCGAGCGCAACGCCTATGCCGCCTTCAAGGTCAACGGTGGCTGTGCCACCCCAGAAGCGCTTGGGACGGAAGCCGAGCGAGTCGGATTTTTTATCAGGCGCCTTGGCTTCGTAAGTCATATCAATACCTTGCGCGTTTTTGTTCAGAAAGAGCTTGCGGCTCGAAAGCGTCGAGCCAAACCTTCAGTTCGGTGAAATCGTGGACGATTTGATCGGCGCCGGCGGCCAGCAATTCCTCGACCGTATGGAACCCCCACGACACGCCGATGGCGGTGACGCCGGCGCTGCGGGCCATGCGCATATCGTGCGTGGCGTCGCCGATCATGACGGCTTCATGTGGATCGACACCCAGGGCCTCAAGATTGCACTGGAGCATGTGCGGGTGCGGCTTGGAAGGGCCATCGTCAGCGCAGAAGGTAGTATCAAACACATCCGACCAGCCGTGTTTTTCAACCGTGCGCGTGACGCCGCGGCGCGAATTGCCTGTGGCCATGCCCATCAGCCAGCCCTCGGCCTTAAGAGCGCGCAGGGTTTCCTCGGCGCCGAGATAGAGCGACTCGGCGAACGACGGATCGGCGTGGAAACGCAGAAAAGCCTGCTGGAACTCGTGCGTATAGGCAGCGATGGTCTCGTTATCGAGATCGGGCCGCATCATGGCCAGGGCGTCGAACAGCGACACGCCGACAATGGCGCGCACATCATCGTAGCTCGGCGGGCTGATATTGATGGCGTGGGCGGCTTCCACCGCCGCACGGAAGATGGACGACCGGCTGTCGATCAAAGTCCCGTCTACATCGAAAACAGCCATTCTTATGCGCTCAAGCCGCGCGGGCTTTCCTCGCAACGGCTCGGGCGCCCCATCCTTCTCGGAAAGAATGGCACCCTTGCCAAAGCCCAAGGAAGAATGGGTCTTTGGAGAGTCGCTCAACGCTTTTTCTTCTTCATATTGGCAAACGGATCGTTCTCGGCCTCGTGCTCATCGAAACCGAAGCGATCGAAACCGGCCTTGATCACCGGATCGAGCGGCGCCTCGATGATCAGGCTGCCACTGGTCGGGTGCGGCAGTTCGATGCGGCGGTGATGCAGTTGCAGTTGCAGCCCCTCGGACAGCGACTGACTGGCCTCGTTACCGTATTTCGGATCGCCAAGGATCGAGTGGCCGATGGCCTGCATGTGGGCGCGGAGCTGGTGGGTGCGGCCGGTATGCGGACGCAGCGCCATCCAGGTCACACGCGGACCGGCGCGCGAAATGGTGACGTACTCGGTCTCGGCCGCCTCGGCACCAACCTCATTGGGCTCGGCCGGCTGGACGATTTCGCGGTCGTGGAAGCCCTTCTTAATCAGGGGCACGTCGATATAGCCCTCTTCCGGCTTCGGATTGCCGACCACCAGCGCCCAGTAGGTCTTGTTGGCGCGGCGTTTGGCGAAGGCACCAGAGAGGCGCGCGGCGGCCTGCGGGCTTTTGCCGAGCAGCAGCACGCCGGAGGTGTCACGGTCGAGACGGTGAACGAGGCGCGGACGCTCAAGCCCCTCGCCCCAGGCGGAGAGCAAACGATCGACGTGGTTCTTCGTCTTGGTGCCGCCCTGAACCGCCAGCCCGGACGGCTTGTTGATCGCAATAACGTCCTCGTCTTCGTAGATGACGAGCGAACGGATAAAGCGGATTTCCTGCGGGCTCAGCATGGCGCGTTCGCGTTTTTGCTGGTCGACATCGGGCGCGGCCGGCAGCGGCGGGACGCGGATGGTCTGGCCGATGGCCAGGCGCGTATCGGCCTTCACCCGGCCGCCATCGACACGAACCTGCCCCGAACGGAGCAGCTTGTTGAGCATGACGTGATTGATATGCGGCCAGCGGCGCTTGAAGAAGCGATCGACGCGGATGCCGTCCTCACCATCGGTGATATACAGGGTTTTGACTTCGTTACTCATAGGGCAAACTTCCGTATCAGGAAAAGGCCAGCCATCACGGCGGCAATGGAGAGGATAACCGACAGGGTGCTGTAGCCGAACGCCAGGGCGTAATCGCGGCGCTCCAGCATCTGCACGGTTTCGAGGGAAAAGGACGAGAAGGTGGTGAAGCCACCCAGCACGCCGACGCCCAGCAAAAGGCGCGTACGTTCGTTATCGGCCAGGCCCTTGCCGAGCAGCACCCCCATCAGCAGCCCCATCAACAGGCCGCCGATGATGTTGGCACAGAAGGTGCCGATCGGCCACGCCGATGCCGGCCACAGCGATTTCGTGCTGAGGCTAAGCCCATAGCGCGCCGCCGAGCCCACAGCTCCACCGATCATGACAAGTACGAGATTGAACATTGACGGGTCTTTAGACCTAAAATCCAAAGAAGGAAACCTTTGGATTTCAGGTCGCGCTCAGAGGCCGCCCGCGTGTTTCATTGAAACACGCTCTTTAACCTAGATTAAGTCCAATATGGCTTTCAGTCATATTGGGGGCTCGCCGCAAAAGCGGCGGCGGGCTTTGCCCTTGCCAAAACCTTTACAGGTTTTGGAGTCCCCCTCTTGGCCTTGTGAGCATAGTCCTTTAAGCTCGGAATCAGCACAAATCGCAGGTAAACCATGAGCCTTCAGACCCAATACGATCCGAAAAACATCTTCGCCAAGATCCTGAGCGGCGAAATTCCCTCGGCGAAGGTCTATGAGGACGCGCGCATATTGAGCTTCATGGACGCCTTTCCACAGACCAAAGGCCACACGCTGGTCATCCCCAAGGTCAAGGCGTGCAACCTGTTCGATATTCCGAGCGAACACCTGCAAAACCTGATCGCCCAGACACAAAAGATCGGCCGCGCCGTGCGCGACGCGCTGGAGCCGGACGGCATCCGCCTGATGCAGTTCAATGGCGAGGCCGCCGGCCAGACCGTCTTCCATATCCATTTCCATATCATCCCGGCCTGGAGCGAGGCGGCGCCACGCAAGCACGCTTCCGGCGAGATGGCAGATATAAATGAATTGAAGGACTTGGCGGCGCGCATTAAGGCGAAACTTTAATGGCCTTTTACGTCCTTCGTCACGGCCAGACCGACTGGAACGTGCAGTTACGCCTCCAGGGTTCGACCGATATTCCGCTGAATGAGACCGGCCGGCAACAGGCCCATGTCGCCGCCGGGATACTGGCACGCGAAGGCCTGACCCGCATCATCGCCAGCCCCCTCTCCCGCGCGCTGGAAACGGCGCGGATCGTAGGCGCCGCCAGCGGGCTGGAGCCGGTGATCGATAACCGCCTGATCGAGCGCAATTTCGGTCTCTTCGAGGGCATGACGATCGATGAGGTCCATGCCCACCGCGAAGAGATGCGCGAGCACATGAATCCGGACGCCGATCTCGATGGCAAGCACTATCCGCATAATGCCGAGCCGCTGGGCGAGGTCATCGACCGGGTGTTCGCCTGCGTCAACGAACACCGTGCAAACCTTGACAAGACTGGCGGCGGCAAATGCCTGTTCGTCTTCCACGGTATCCCCTTCCGCGCCGTGACGCGCAAGTTTCTCAACGACATGTATTCCAGCCCCAACGCCGCGCCGGTCCGTTTCGAGCAAGATGGTGAAGAATGGCGTATGGTGCCGCTCGATCCGGATAACGCCCCGATCCAGCAGATCTACAACGCCCAGACCACCATGGGGCGTATTTAAGGGTTGGGGGACATATCTAGGCGGATAGCCCTATTCGTGTTACCCCTCAGTCAAAGCGGGGGATACCATGACCAACCAACAGTTGAGACCCAATGAAGCCCTGATCGTCCGGCTGGCCACAGGGCTGGTGTTCGGACTGGCCATCGCCTGGCTGATCAAGTCGTTCGACGCCCTGGAGGGCAGAAGCATCCCGCTATGGGCGCAGGTGCTGACCAGCACCTTGATGCTCGGCGCCTTTATCCTGTGGGCCGGGGCGGGCGCGATGAAGCGCCTCAGTCTGGCGATATGGAGCGTGATCGCGCTTGGCCTGATCGCGCTGATCGCCTGGAACCGCGTCGCCCATGCCAATGAGGGCGGCTACAATCCGTTCTTTTTCAACCTCTCCTTCCTGATCTATCCGTTCCTGTTCATTACGCATGAACTTGTCTCCAGCGCCGATCAATCGGGCACGCCGATAGCGCCCTATGGCCTTTATTTCGATGAGGCGTGGAAGCGCGGCGTGCAACTGGCCCTGAGCGTCATCTTTACCGCCCTGTTCTGGGGGATATTGTGGCTGGGCGCCGTGCTGCTCGGCTATATCGGCTTTAGCTGGTTCAAGGACTTGCTCTCGAACGAATATTTCTCGTGGCCGATCTCAGGGCTGGCCATCGCCGCTTCGGTCAATCTCGGTGACGTCCAGACCAAGTTGATGCACAATTTCCGCGCCCTTGTGCTCGGCGTGCTGTCGTGGCTGCTGCCGGTGATCACTGTCATCGGGCTTCTGTTCGCCGTATCGCTCTGCTTCAGCGGACTTGAGCCTTTGTGGAAGACGAAAGCCGCCACCGCCTCGCTGCTCACCGCCTGCGTGGCGCTGGTTCTGCTCATCAATGCCGCCTATCAGCAGGGCGACGCCGAGCGCCCGGTCCATATCGTGTTGCGCTGGTCGGCGCGGCTGGCGTGCGGCCTGCTGGCGATCTTCGCGGGCCTTGCGGCCTATTCGCTTTATTTGCGCATCGCCCAATATGGCCTGACGCCAGAGCGTGTCATGGCGCTGGTCGGTGTCGTCATCGCCCTGCTCTATGGTCTGGGCTATGCGGTGGCGGCGGCGTTGCCCAGGGGCCGCTGGCTTAATCCGCTGGAGCCGGTCAATATCGCCCTCGCCTTTGTGATGGCGGCGATCTGCTTCGTCGTTCTGACGCCCATCGCCGATCCCTATCGCCTGAGCGCGCAGTCGCAAGCTGAGCGCGTCAACAGTGGCGCGGTGATACCGGAAAAATTCGACTGGCGCGTGCTGCGTTTCGAGACCGGCAGCTATGGGCTGGATGAACTCAAGCGCTTGAGCAAGAGCGGTAAGACGGACACGATCCGCAAAGCCGCTGTTACCGCCCTGGCCGTCACAAACGAAGATCGCTACCTGATCACTCCGTATCAGCCACCTCAGAACAGGGTCAAACCTGATGCGCGCCGGCTTAAAGTCGTAGCGCCTGAAAAGGCCTTACTGCCGACGAGCTTCCTGCAACAGGACTACCCGGATGAAGGCTACACCCCGCAATGCCTTACAAATACCGACCGCGTTTGTACCGTCGTCCTGCTTGATCTCAATGGCGATGCAAAGCCGGAAATCATCATGCGGGATTCAAATGCGCTGTATATCTACGCCGAAGGTGAAAAAGGCTGGGAAATGCAGGGCAGTCCTCTTTACAATTCCGGCCACGAAGAAGACTTCAATGCCGGTCGGGTGACGGCGGCAAAACCAAAGTGGGATGATCTGATGATCGGCAAGGAACGCTTACGCCTTAGGGATTAAGCCACCTTCTGCATCAATGGCAGACCCGCGAACAGTTCCACCGACTTGAGGCGCGCGCCGATATCGTGAATCGGCATGGAGATGATCAGTTCGTCGGCGCCGGTCTGTTGCAGGAAGCCGCCAAGGCGCTTTTCGATCGTGGCCGGCGAGCCCACCATGGCGTAGCGCAGCATATGGTCGATCATGGTGGTTTCTTCAGGCGTCAGGTTGGCCACGGCGTCATAGCTCGGCCGCGGAAACGGCACACGCACATTGCGGCGCAGATTGGCGAAGGACTGCTGCATCGAGGTGAACTGATAGTCGGCCTCGGCGTCGCTATCGGCCGCCACGCCCATGACCCCGACCATGACATAGGGCTTGTTCAGCGCCGCAGACGGACGGAAATGCTGGCGATAAAGCTGGATGGCGTCGAACAGAAGCTCCGGCGCGAAGTGCGAGGCGAAGGCATAGGGCAGACCCAGTTGGGCCGCCAGTTGGGCGCTATAGAGCGAGGAGCCGAGCAGCCAGATCGGCACATGGCTGTTCATGCCGGGCACCGCCAGGATGCGCTGACCATCGTCCGGTTCGCCCAGCAGTCTCTGTAGTTCCATGATATCGTTTGGGAAACTCTCGACGCCGGCGTCCATATTCCGGCGCAAAGCGCGCGCGGTCATCATGTCGGTGCCGGGGGCACGGCCAATGCCGAGATCGACGCGGCCGGGATTGAGCGCTTCCAGCGTGCCGAACTGTTCGGCGATCACAAGCGGCGAATGGTTCGGCAGCATGATGCCGCCCGAACCGATACGGATGGTCTTCGTGGCCGCGCCGACATGGGCGATGACGATCGCGGTCGCCGCCGAAGCGATGCCGGGCATGCCGTGGTGTTCGGCCAGCCAGTAACGGGAATAGCCCGCCGCCTCCGCGCCTTGTGCCATCCGCGCGGAATTGGCCAGCGCATCCCTGATGCTGCCGCCTTCGGAAATCTGCGACAGGTCGAGGATGGAAAAGGGGATCATGCGGCGCTCCGGAGAGTTCCAAGCTTTCGCTTGGCTAGGGCGACCGCCCGCCGCCGCTTATGCGGCGTGTCTGCGCGGTCCTGAAGTGCTTATGTAGGTGATGCGGTTACGATTACGAGGGTGTACAGGAAAGAAAGCAAGAAAGCCCATGACCACTGCGCAAAAGCGCGTCGGTCCCATGGCTGGCGAAAGCTATACTTTCGCTGGCGCCAAACCCCGGCAAGCAGGGAGGTATAAAAAAGAAAGCCCTCCGGTTTGCACCAAAGGGCCTTCGTTATTTAGCTGCCAACACTTCAACACACGTCGTCAACAATCCGGGTGCAGGGTCCGCGACCCTGCCTAGTCGACGATTTCGGCCTTGGCGCCCGACTTGTCCGCGCCCTTTTGCGAGGGCGTGATGTCGAAGGCGATCTTGCCGTCGGTCAGCTTGACGAGGATATGACCACCCTTGACCAGCTTGCCGAAAAGGATTTCGTCGGCCAGCGGCTTCTTGATGTTCTCCTGGATGACGCGCGCCAGCGGACGGGCGCCATACAGTTCGTCGTAACCGTTTTCGCTCAACCAGGCCGACGCTTCGTCGGTCAGTTCGATCGAGATGTGACGGTCGGCCAGTTGCATTTCCAGTTGCATGATGAACTTCTGGACGACCTGCGAAATCACATCGAGCTTCAGTTGCTTGAAGGTGACGACCGCATCGAGGCGGTTGCGGAATTCCGGCGTGAACAGGCGCTTGATGGCCTGTTCGTCTTCACCGGTCACCTTTTCGCGGCCGAAACCGATCGAGTTCTTCTGGTTATCCGAAGCGCCGGCATTGGTGGTCATGATCAGGATGACATTGCGGAAATCGACCTTCTTGCCGACCGCGTCCGTCAACTGGCCATGGTCCATGACCTGCAGCAGGATGTTGTAGATATCCGGGTGCGCCTTTTCGATTTCATCGAGCAGGACAACCGAGTGCGGTTGCTGATCGACGGCATCGGTGAGCAGACCGCCCTGATCATGACCGACATAGCCCGGAGGCGCGCCGATGAGACGCGACACCGTGTGGCGCTCCATATATTCCGACATATCGAAACGCAGGAGTTCGACGCCCATGGTGGCAGCCAGTTGCTTGGCCACTTCGGTCTTGCCGACGCCCGTGGGGCCGGAGAACAGATAGCAGCCGACCGGCTTTTGCGGATCGCGCAGACCGGCGCGGGCCATTTTCACGGCCGTGGACAGTTGCTCGATGGCCTCGTCCTGACCAAAGACCGTGCGGTTGAGGTCAACCTTCAGATCACGCAGGGCGGTGGCGTCGTCACGGGAGACCGATTTCGACGGGATACGGGCGATCTTGGAGACGACGTACTCGATTTCCTTCGGACCAATCACCTTGCGGCGCTTGTTTTCCGGCAGGACCATCTGGAGCGCACCGGCTTCGTCGATCACGTCGATCGCCTTGTCGGGCAGCTTGCGATCGGTGATGTAACGCGCCGACAGTTCCACCGCAGCCTTGATGGCAGCGTCGGTATATTTCAGATGGTGGAAGGTCTCGTAATAGGGCTTGAGGCCTTTCAGGATCTTGATGGTGTCGTCGAGCGACGGCTCGGTGACGTCGATCTTCTGGAAGCGACGCACTAGGGCGCGGTCTTTCTCGAAGTGCTGACGGTATTCCTTGTAGGTGGTCGAGCCCATGCAGCGCAGGGAACCGGCCGCCAGAGCGGGTTTCAACAGGTTCGAAGCGTCCATGGCTCCGCCGGAGGTGGCGCCGGCGCCGATAACCGTGTGGATTTCATCGATGAACAGGACGGCATTGGGGTGCGCCTCCAGTTCCTTGACGACCTGCTTGACGCGCTCCTCGAAGTCACCGCGATAACGGGTGCCGGCCAGCAGCGTGCCCATGTCGAGCGAATAGATGGTGGCACCGGCCAGAACCTCCGGCACATCGCCATCAACGATCTTCTTGGCCAGGCCTTCGGCGATCGCGGTCTTGCCAACGCCGGGATCACCGACGAGCAGCGGGTTGTTCTTGGTGCGGCGGCACAGGATCTGGATGGCGCGCTCGACTTCCGCCGAACGACCGATCAGGGGATCGACCTTGCCGTGACGCGACTTCTCGTTGAGATCGACACAATAGGCGGCGAGCGCATCGGTGGAACCGCCCTTACCTTTTTCGTCGCCCGAATTGGCGTTGTCTTCGGTGGCGCCGCGCACGACGCGGGCCTCGGTGGCGCCGGGCTTCTTGGCGATACCATGGGCGATATAGTTGACCGCATCGTAGCGCGTCATTTCCTGCTCCTGCAGGAAGAAGGCGGCGTGCGATTCGCGCTCGGAGAAGATGGCGACCAGCACATTGGCGCCGGTGACCTCATCGCGGCCGGAGCTTTGGACGTGGATCACGGCGCGCTGGATGACGCGCTGGAAACCGGCCGTGGGCTTGGCTTCTTCCGATTGCAACTCGACCAGAGATTTCAGGTCGGTTTCGATATAGGCGTCCAGGGCGACGCGCAGTTTAGACAAATCGACGTTGCAGGCACTCATCACAGCGGCCGCGTCGACATCGTCGATCAGGGCCAGAAGGAGGTGCTCAAGCGTCGCATATTCGTGGTGATGGGCATTGGCGTGACCCACTGCGCGATGCAGGGTCTCTTCTAATGCGCTGGAAAATGACGGCATGACGACCTCCAATAAATCTTGAAAACGCTGTTACTCAAATCAAAACTGTGGGCTTAAAATCTTACTTATGGTTTAAGACATTAACCCTACCAGACGTTAATCGTGGCAGTCTGAACCTGATCTGAACCCTGTAGATAGAATTTAGATAAAATCCCGGCCGTCTAAGTTTCTCCGGTTAGTCCTTCTCCATCGTGCATTGAAGCGGATGCTGATGGGCAGTTTTGCATGTTTGTCATCAGCATAACTTCAGTCTTTCTCCATCGTGCACTGGAGTGGGTGCTGATGACGGCGTGCCATATCCACGACCTGCGCCACCTTGGTTTCCGCCACCTCATACGTGTATACGCCGCACACCCCCACACCGGTTTGATGGACGTGCAACATGATCAGGGTGGCCTCTTCGCGCGACTTGTTGAAGAAGCGCTCAAGCACATAGACCACGAATTCCATCGGCGTGTAGTCGTCGTTCAGAATCAGCACGCGATAGAGCGAAGGCTTTTGTGGCTTGGGCTTGGTATCGATCAGCAATCCCGGCGCCTGTCCGGGCCTGGTCGTGGTGCCCTTGTCGGCCGCCATGATCCGTTGCGCTGCGTTCTGCCCGTCGTGTGTCAAAACCAATCTCATCTCGTATCTGTTCGTTTTCTGGCTATTTCCGGACCGATGTTCCCAGCCCTCCCTCTAGATATGCAGGAGTCGCCTAATAACAAGATAGTCCAAATGAGGACGCTGTTAAGGGGGTAAATGCACAAACATGATGCAACGCGATCACAGTTTATGGGGTGTGATGTCGAATTGTGACGCTTATGAGGGAAACGTCCATATGGTGCACCGCTGAAAAAAGAAAAGCCCCGCACCGGTGAAGGTGCGAGGCTCGGCATTCTCAGGCCTTTAGGGCCTTAGAGTTTAGCGACCAGAGTCTTAGCGATAAGACTGGAACTTCTCAACCGCAGCGGTCATGCGCGCGTTGATCGGCTTGAAGGTGTCCTTGAACGAAGCCGACAGGGTTTCGGTCAGTTGGTTCATTTCAGCGACGTAGGCTTCCATCGAGGTCTTGGCGTACTTCGATTGCAGCTCGATGACTTCCTGAATGCTCTTGGCGCCTTGCAGCGTCTTGGCGGCCGAGACGGCTTCTTCCCAGTTCTTCTTGGAGAAGGCCATGGCTTGCGCGCCGACCGTTTCCGCGCCCTTGGTGGCGGCGGTCAGGCTTTCGACGACGGCTTCGACATTGCCCTTGGCAAGGCCGTTGGCTTCGTTGAGGCCGGCCAGGGTCTTTTCGACCGAGTCCTTGAAGGCCTGGTTACCAGCCGTGGTGAACTTTTCAACAGTGGTCTTGATGGTTTCAGCAGCTTCCGACATGACAAACTCCCTATGATTGGTTTGATGCGTGGATACAAAGGCGAAATGAGCCTAATTTCCGACGTCGTTTGACATCGAACCTTCTGCCCGGTTGCGACTTTATATAACGCAAGTGCAGCATATGGTCAAGCCGTATGTTGCACTGCACAATAAGGAATACGAAAACGTGAAGAGACAATTCCCCCTATGTGGGAGTTTCTTAGCATCTTCAGGCGCGTGGTGGTTGTCTGGTGTGGTGATGCCTGCCAAACAGGCATGAACTGAGACATTATAGCGCGTTAGCGGTCACGATACGGTGAGCTTAAGGCTTGGTTAAGGAAAATTCACGACAGACTAGGCTTCTGGGACTATATTGATAGATATACCACTCACAATAAGACCACATTGTTTTCTTATTTTGCGTGGGTCCGGCGGATTCCAAATTGTGTGTAATCGCGTTTGATAGAGTTAAGGACAGCTTTGATGCGTATGATCGGGCGGACGACAGGCCAAATTTTTGGGGACGTTGTGTTGGGGGGAAAGGGCGTTGTCGCCCTGCTCCTGTCCATGCTGGCCTTCATGACACTTCTGCTGCCGGCTTCGGCCAGCGCGCAGGATCCGGGCGATAACGCCAAGTATGCGGCCATCGTGGTCGATGCCCAGACCGGCGAAGTGTTTTACGCCCGTCGTGCCGATTCAGCCCGCTATCCGGCTTCGCTGACCAAGATCATGACGCTCTACATGGCGTTCGACGCCCTGGCCCAGGGCAAGCTCAAGCCGACCGACCAGATCACCATCAGCGCCCGCGCTGCTTCCCAGGCCCCCGTGAAGGTTTACCTCAAGGCCGGCGACACGATCGACGTCGATACCGCGATGCGCCTGGTCGCGCTCTATTCCGCCAACGATCTGGCTCTTGCCCTGGCCGAGAAGATCGGCGGCACCGAAGAGCGCTTCGCCGCCATGATGACCATTCGCGCGCAGGACCTGGGCATGACCCAGACGCGCTTCGTCAACGCCAACGGCCTGCCCGATGCCCGCCAGCTCTCTTCGGCGCGCGATCTCGCGATCTTGGCCCGCGCCACCTTACGCGACTATCCGCAGTATTATAACTACTTCAACCTGCCCTCACAGGAGTTCCGCGGCCGCACCTATGTCAACCACAACCCCTTGCGTGGTCTGGATGGCGTTGACGGCATGAAGACGGGCTTTACCAACGCCGCCGGCTATAATCTGGTCGCCTCGCAGGTCAAGAACGGTCACCGACTGATCGCCGTCATGCTCGGTGGTTCCAACAAGACCCAGCGCCGCGAGCACGTCACCACCCTGATGAGCACCGGCTTCGACGTCATCAGCCGCCGCCAGCGCGGTGAGACCATCGCCGTGGCGCAGAACGAATTCACCCGCGCCATGTTCGCCGAAAGCCGCATCCCGGACAGCCCGACCTCCTATACGATGCTGGCCAGCAACAACAAGCCGTTGACAGATGACCAACTGCGCGAAACCCTTGAGGGTAGCGAACAGGCCAATGCCACGGATGTCGATGTGCAGCGCGCCAGTTCAATGGTCTCGGCGCCGGACGTGGTGCAGACCCTGAGCAAGGCCCCGACCGCCGCCGATATCAAGCCGAAGGCCGTGCCGGCCGCGACCAAGGTGGCCGCCCAAAATACTAAGACCAAGCCGGCCGCCAAGAACGCCAAGACCAAGCTGGCGGATGCCGATGAGCCGAAGAGCAAGGGTAAGAAAAAGAAGAATCCGAAGGCGACCTACGCCATTCAGGTCGGCGCCTTCAAGGACAAGTCGCTGGCGAGTGACTGGGTGAAGAAGATGCAGTCGCGCTTTGGCGAGCACCTGACGGACAGCACCACGCAGATCGCCAAGAACGACAATGGCTGGTATCGCACCCGCTTCGCCACCCTGACCAAGGAACAGGCCGCCGCCGCTTGTAAGAGCATATCGGCCAAGCACCTGGATTGCATGGTGATCAAGCCCGAGGCCTAAACCTACGGGGCGTGGGGTCTGTGACCCCACAAACCTTACCTCTTTCAAAAGAAAAACCCGGTCTTTTGGACCGGGTTTTTCTTTTGAAAGAGAGAAGACTTGGGGCCGTTGGCCCCAAACCCCATAAGTTCAGCGCCGCCGCTTCAACAGCACATCCCTTGCGGCATTCAAGGCGCTGGCGCGACTGACATCGCCGCCCTGATCCGGATGCGCCGTCTTCATCAGGTTTTTCCACGCTTCCTTGACGGCTCTTTTGTCGGCGCCAATCGCCAGGCCCAGCGTGTTGTAGGCCTTGATCTCATCAGGCGTATAGCTGGCCGCGGTGGCCGGCTGTTCGTCTTTACGGAAATAGGTTTGGTAACGCACCGAGCCGCCCACCAGGAACGAGGCCAGCAAGGCGCCCAGTCCCGGCAGCATCAGCTCGCGCACCATCAGGGTCACGCCCAGCACCAGCAAGGCCATGCTGACCAGACTGCGCAGGGCGCGGAACTGGTTGATCCATGGCCCCTGTTTCAGCCGGCCAAGGCGCGATTGCCGCCCGACATAAGCCAGCAACAGAAAAACAGCGATGGCGCCGCCGACCCAGAGCATCAGACCTCAGCCATATCGTTATCGTCCACGCCTTCAGATGCGGTTTCTGAAACTTCCGCCCCCGCCTCAAGACCAAGCGATCCCATCAAGGCCCGCAGTTCAGCACGCGCCGCGATATGACTGAGCGATACCGCCACCGGCCGGATGTCGCCGGAGAGATCGGCCACCGTCAAACCAAAGGGGAAAAGCTCACGATAGATGACCCGATCGCGCAAACCGGCCAGAACCTCAAAACCAACGCGCTTGCCCAGCGCCTGCACCCGTTCATCGACGCGCTTGCGATTACGCGCCTCATTGGCGGCCAGACGGTTGCGCAGCACGATCCAGTCAATCGACTTACCGTCCCAGACGGCGCGCTGCTTGCGTGAATTCCATACGGTTTCGGCATAGATCGACGGCCGCTTGACATCGAGCGTCACCGGATCAACCTCGCCCAGCAGATCGAAATCGATAAAGCTGTCGTTCATCGGCGTGATGATCAGGTGCGCCACGGCATGGGCCCGGCGCGACAGCACGTGGTCTCCGCCCGGCGTATCGACAATCACATAGTCCGCCTGCTCGATCGCCTCATCGAGCGCGCGGTCAAAGGCCTTGCGCGCCTCGGCTTCGGGCACGGTCAGTAGGCTGGCCGGCTTGTCATGCAGGTGAGGCTCAAAGGCCATCGGCAGTTGCTTTTCATTGGCCGCCACCCACTTGGCGCGGTTGGAGAAAAAGCGCGCCAGAGACCGCTGACGCAGGTCGAGATCGATAAAGGCGACGCGTTTGCCTTGATGGAGCAGATGCACGGCGACGTGCATGGCGACGGTCGATTTGCCCGCCCCGCCCTTTTCATTGCCGAATACCAGAATACGCGCGCCCGACTTGACGTCACTCATAACTTACTCCTGCCACCTCTTATTGAATCAGGTGGTTCACCTCATTTAAGCCCTCTGCCGCCGCGCCGCCAGTAGCTGGTTAACATAGGGTTAAAATTTGACGTGGGTAAGTTGTCGCAACTGCCTACTGGATTTGAGGCCGTGACAGGACTATATTGCCGCCATGAACACAGATTCCGATTATATGCTCCGCTCCGAAACCATCCGTATCCATACCGACGAGGACTTCGCCGGCATGCGCAAGGCCGGTCGCGTCGCCGCCGAATGCCTCGACATGCTGATCCCCTACGTGGTGCCCGGGGTGAAGACCTCGTACCTCGATGATCTGGCGCGCGAGTTCATCGCCGATCACGGCGGCCTGTCGGCCTGCCTGTTTTATCGCGGTTACCAGCATACGGTCTGTATCTCGCCCAATCATGTGGTCTGCCACGGCATCCCGTCGGACAAGACCCTGCGCGAAGGCGACATCGCCAATATCGACGTCACCTGCATCGTCGATGGCTGGCATGGCGATACCTCGCGCATGTATGAGGTCGGCGTTGTGGCGCCCAAGGCCAAGCGCCTGATCGATGTCACCTACGAAGCCATGGCGCTGGGTCTGGCCCAGATCAAGCCGGGCAATACCTTTGGCGATATCGCCGCCGCCATCCAGAAATACGCCGAAGCCCAGCGCTGCTCGGTGGTGCGCGATTTCTGTGGCCATGGCGTCGGTCGCGTCTTCCACGATAATCCCAACGTCCTGCACTTCGGCAAGGCGGGCACCGGTCCGCGTCTCGAAAAGGGCATGTTCTTCACGGTCGAGCCAATGATCAATCTCGGCAAGCCCGATGTGAAGGTGCTGAACGACGGCTGGACCGCCGTAACGCGCGACAAGATGCTGACCGCGCAATGCGAACACTCCTGCGGCGTGACTGATGATGGCGTGGAACTCTTCACCGCCTCGCCGACCGGCCAGTTCAAGCCCTTGCCGGTTCTGGGCTAGATTTCAGCACAGGGGGGTGCATGGACGACAACGCACTGGAAGAGGCTGGCAGCTTTTTCGACACTGTGCCCGCCGCTCTGAACCTCCCTGATCATGGCGGTCATCGCCATCGTCTGCGTCACCGCGCCCGGCTTGGGCGGCGTGTCCGCCCTGCCCGATTACGAACTTCTGGAACTGTTCCTGTTCCGCTCAATCCCGCAACGCGATGTGAGGCCGCTGGCCAAGGCCGTGCTGGCGCGCTTCGGCTCCCTGCCTGCCACGCTCTCGGCGCCGCTGGAAGATATGCTTCAGGTCTCGGCGGTCGATAACAAGGGCAAGGCGCTTAAGGTCACGGGCGATATCGCGCTCGATCTCGCCCTGATGTTCGAGGCGACGCGCCGCATGGTGGCCGAACCGCTCAAGCGCTCGACGGTGATTTCGAGCTGGTCGGCGCTGATATCCTACCTCAAGGTGCCCCTGGCCCACGAACGGCGTGAGCAGTTCCGCATCCTGTTTCTAGACAAGAAAAACCAGCCTATCGCCGATGAGATCATGGGCCACGGCACGGTCGATCACGCCCCGGCCTATCGGCGCGAAATCATGCGTCGGGCGCTGGAACTGTCGTCGAGTCCGGTGATTTTGGTCCACCCCCCCCCTTCCGGCGATCCGATGCCGTCGCAAGGCGATATCGACATGACCAAACAGATCGTGGCGGCCGGCAAGCCGCTCAAGATCACCGTCCATGATCATCTGATCGTCGGCCGCGAAGGCGTGGCCTCGCTCAAGCAGATCGGCGCGTTTTAGCTCTTTCCTGACGCGCGATAGCCTCTATAAGATGTGTAAAAGAGAAGGAACGGGATTATGAAACTCAGGCAGAAGGAGGGGACGCACAGCAGGGCCACGCCCGCCTTCTGGCACGCGGACGACGGCGCGACCTCCGGCTGTCCGCACAACTGGGAACAACGCAGGTTCCCCCGCCGCCCTTACGATGCGCTCAAGTCCGAGCCCCGCACCGGCGACACCCCGCCTGATCAGCGCTAAGTTTTGCTCCGCGTCCGTATCTGGCCATTGAAGCCGTAAGCCTCACCCGCCCTGACCTTGAACAGCACCGACAGACGGCGCTCGCCGGAAAGCGCCGGCAGGTCCAGCGTCAAAGCCCCCGGCGCGGCATCGGTTTTCGTCCCGATCAGCTTGCCGTTCTCATAGACCTCACAGGCGCCGGTGATGCCCAGAAACTCGACCTTGCCGCCCGCCTTCTGCACCTTCGCAAAGGGCGCATAGCGCACCGCCACCAGACTGTAGCCGTCCTGATCGAGCGGTCGGTTGAGCGTGCCGGGCCTAAACCACTGCCACGAATTCATATCGTTATCGGCGGCTTTCTGACCCGGATCGGGGCGCGTCACCGACATCGGCGCCATGAACCAGCTATCGAGCAACTGCACCGAAGGCGTCGTCACCTGATAGGCCAGAGGCGCGGTCGCCTCGACCGGAAGGCGCAGGTCTGCGGCCTTAAGCCCCGGCGCGGTGGCGCGGATGCGCAAAGTGCCCGCCTGCCCTTCCAGGCTCTGCACGATCACCTGACCATAGCCATTATAGAGCGAACGCTTGTCGCCCTTCTCCGGCTCAAGGCTGTTGGCATCGCCGTTACCCAGACCGACAATGGCGCCGCCGCTGATCTCGTAGGTGATCATGTGCTGGGCCAGCGGCACATGACGGCCCTTCTTGTCGATCGCTTCCACGGTCAGCGGCTGGGCATCGCGACCATCCGCCTTCAGTCCGGCACGATCGGCGGTGAGGCGCAAGGCCAACGGCTCGCCCGTCGTCTCGTTGCGCGTCGTCCTGACCACCTTGCCGCCGGTATAGCCGCGCACCTCGATGGCGCCCGGCGCATAGGGCACGGTCCAGAAGTTCATCTCATAAGGATCGACCTTTTGCCGTCCGGCGGACTTGCCGTTGACGAACAGCTCGACCTCCTCCTGGTTTGAGCAGGCCATGACGCGCACCGGCTGACCGGCCGTCTCCCAGTTCCAGTGCGGCACCAGACCAAGCACGGGCCTGTCCTTCACCCACTGCGCCTGGTGAATCCAGAAGGCCGCTTTCTCGAAGCCGCACAAATCCATGATGCCAAACACCGAACTGTTGGACGGCCAGATGTAGGGCGTCGGCTCGCCGTGATAATCGAATCCGGTCCAGACAAAGCCGCCGGCGATATAGTCGCGCGTGGCGATGGCCTTCCACGCCTTGCAGTGCGTGGCGCCCCAGTCGGCAGCGTCATCGTCATAGGAGGCGCTGACGTGCTTGTCCATGTCGGTCTTATAGACGCCGCGCGTCATGAAGGCGCTGGTGTCTTCCGATGAGAAGACCGGGATGGTCGGGTGCGCCTTGTGGAAGGCGTCGTACTGGTCCTGCTGGTAGTTGATACCGACGACATCGACCGCGTGGGCGACATTGAGCGGGGTGAACAGGCCGTCGTTCATGGCGGCGGTGACCGGACGCGAGGTATCGAGTTCTTTCACCGCCTCGCTCATGCGGCGCACCATCTGGTAACCGGCCTCGGTGCCCTGCATCGGCTCCTCGTTGAACACCGACCACAGATAGACGCTCGGGTGATTGCGGTCACGACGCACCAGCCACTGCAGTTCGGCCATGTGGATCAGCGCCGGATTGAAGACGCGGTTTTCCGCCATGACGAGGAAGCCGTGGCGGTCGCAGGCGTCCATCAGCGCGCGGCTCTGGGCGTTATGCGAGAAGCGGATGGCGTTGCAGCCCAGCTCTTTCAACCGGCGCAGGCGGAAATCGATAACCCCATCCGGCACCGCAACGCCGACACCGGCATGATCCTGGTGGATGCAGACGCCCTGAATTTTCAGGTGTTTGTCGTTCAGGAAGAAGCCCTTGTCGACATCGAAGCGCTGGGTGCGGAAGCCGCAGGTGGTGGTGATTTCGTCGAGTAGCTTGCCGTCCTGTTCAACCCTCGTATGCACTTCATAAAGTTCGGGATTATCGACACTCCATAAGGCAGGATTGGTCAGAGTAGATCCGTGCGCTAATTCCATATGCACAACGGCATTCTCTAAGGCGCTAACCTTTGTTGTTGCTTGAACTTCTGCGGCTATCCCACTCAACACACCAGCCGCGCGTTTGTCCCACAGTCTGCTGATAACAGTGACCTGACTATCAGACAAACCCGTATTGTTAAGCGTCACTTCGACCGGAATTTTCCAACCTTCATCGTCCTTGATTGGGTGGGCGAAGACGCCATCCGTCACGATATGCACCGGGTTGCGCTTGACGATCCAGGCGTCACGGTAGATGCCGCCGCCTTCGTACCACCAGCCCTCCATGGCGTTGGCGTCGACGCGGATGACCAGCGAATTGACGAGATCGCCATAGGTGGCATAGGGCGTCAGGTCGATATAGACCGAGTTATAGCCGCTCCAGTTACGCGCCACGAGGGTGCCGTTGAACCAGACCGTCGCGTTGGTGGCGATGCCGTCGAGTTGCAGTTCGATATGCTTGCCGTTATCGGCCTTCTCGAACCTCAGGGTGTTGCGATACCAGACGATGCCGCGCTTGCGATAGCCTTGCGAGACATTGGCGTCCTCGACGATCGGCTGGAAGCTGACGAAATCGTGCGGTAGACTTACCGGGGGCCATTCGGAATCGTCATAGCCGGTGGCGGCGGCGCCCTGCGCGCTGCCGGCCTTGGCGGCGTTATAGGTGGCGCCATGCCCCACAATGATGGGGAACGGGATATCGCCGTCAAAAAAACGCCAGCCCTTATTGAGCAACAGAGTCTCACGGGGGCCTGCAACAGCCGCTTCCGGGCCATTCGTACCCGCAAAAACTGTCTGAGGCAGCAAGCCCATGGCAACCAGTGCACTGGCGCTTTTAAACAAGTCCCGACGATTCATATCCTGCTCCCGATTTTATGATTTTGGGGGAGCATAGACATGGAAACGGCGCGTTTTGAACCCCAAAACGCGCCGTTTCCATTGATTTATAGTATTTTTATTTCGTTAGGGGAACCAACGGCACACCAAGCAGTTTGACGGCCTCGACCGAAGGCTGGCCCTGAGGCAAGCCGTTATCGGCCTGGAATTTCTGCATGGCCGATACGGTCTGCTGGCCAAGCTGGCCATCGATCGCGCCCGGCTGATAACCACGGGCCGCCAGGGCGCGCTGTACTTCCATGATCTTGGTGGAGGAGGTATTTTTGCCGCAAATGACTTCACGCCACACCGGTTCCGGTTGTCCGGTCACACGCTGCTGCGTCACCTCGTCATAGACGGCGGGAACAACATAGGCTTCGGTGCGCGCCGGCCGGACAACGCGGCGCACCTTGCGCTTTTCATAAACGGCGGGGATGACCACCTCTTCGACGCTTTCCGGCACATCGACCACCTCGCGGCGGACGCGGCGGGTCTCGGCCGGCACCTCGACGCGGCGAACGCGCTCAGGCTCGACCTCGACGCGCGATTGACGGTCTTCATAGACGCCTGGCACCATTTTGAGGCACCACACGTCCTGGCCATCGTTATGCTCGACATAGTCAGCGGTTTCGCGCGACACCGGCATGGGCTGGCTCTTACCCGGCCATTGCAGGGTGCCATCGGCGCGATAACGCACCGGCGCGTGCTCGACCGGCGTCACCAGCGGCGCCTCGGTCGGGATGCCCTCGCGGCGCACCCATTCGCGGCGGGCGTCCTTGACCATGACGTGCTCGACCCGGGTTTCGTAACGGGGCGGAATGCGTTCTTCGCGGAAGCCGGCGGGGCGCACAATTTCGGTGACCATTTCCTTACGGACAACGGCCGGCACAACGCGGCGCTCGATCCGTTCAGGCGCCACCAGCACGTTCTCTTCGACCATCTCCACCACTTCCGGCACGGTGCGGGTCTCGGTGCGCTCCGGCTTGACCACCACGCGCTCACGGTAGCTTTCCACCTTGGGCGAGGTCAACAGGCGCGAGAAACACTGGCCGGCAATGGCATTGCGGCGCAGGTCTTCCGGCAGTTGCTGCCAGTCCGGCGACCCCACCGGCCCTTTCGGACAGGCGATAACCGGCTCACCGGAAAGCGCGGCAGTCTGGGCCACGACCTGATCGACATCATGGCCTTGCGAGCTGTACTGCGCATCCGTCGTGCCGGTCTGGACCACGCCCACGGTACGCGCGGCGGCCTGACGTGACTGTTCGTCGAAGGTTTTCGAGACCGGTCGCACGACCGGCCTGGCCTGGCTATCCGCTACAGCCGGCACTGAAAGGCTAAGGCCGGCCAGGGCCATAAAGGCCACACCGGATTTCAGGAAAAGCTTATGCACCACAGCACCCTCAAGATTCGCGTCAAATATCTGTTGCAGCCCTGGACCTTGCGTGACTCACGCTGAGGCTGCCGAAGATTTCAAATTAACCTTTTATAAACCTTTGCACCAACCCTTCTCACCTGCAAAGCGTAAATTAACCCCATTTTTCTGCCCGTTCGCGGTATGGCTAAACAAGCCGCAGCCTCTTTTAGGCTTGACATTGCGCCCCCATCTTCCCATTGCCACCGCGACACGTGTTTTAAGCTGTACAGGTATCCCCCCATGATCCACCGTTATGCCCGCAAGGAAGCCGCCGCCATCTGGGATTCGGCGATGAAATACAAGATCTGGTTCGAGATCGAAGCCCATGCCGCCACCAAGATGGCCGAACTGGGCGTGATCCCGACAGAAGCAGCTGAAATTCTGTGGGAAAAGGGCAAGGACGCCGCCTTTGACGCCGACCGCATCGACGAGATCGAGCGCACCGTCAAGCACGACGTCATCGCCTTCCTGACCCATGTGTCGGAAATCGTCGGCCCCGAAGCGCGCTTCCTCCACCAGGGCATGACCTCGTCGGACGTGCTCGACACCTGCTTTGCTGTGCAACTGCAAAAGTCGGCCGACCTTCTGATCGAGGACGTCGATCTGGTGCTGGCCGCCCTCAAGAAGCGCGCGCTGGAGCATAAGCTTACCCCGACCGTCGGCCGCTCGCACGGCATCCACGCCGAGCCGGTGACCTTCGGCCTCAAGCTGGCCGGCTATTACGCCGAGTTCACTCGCGCCCGTAAGCGGCTGGTGGTGGCCCGCGAAGAAATCTCGACCTGCGCCATTTCCGGCGCCGTCGGCACCTTCGCCAACGTTTCGCCCGAGGTTGAGGCCTATGTCGCCGAAAAGATGGGCCTTGAGGTCGAGCCGGTCTCGACCCAGGTCATCCCGCGCGACCGTCACGCCGCCTATTTCGCCGCGCTTGGCGTGGTCGCCTCGTCGATCGAGCGCCTGGCCACCGAAATCCGCCACCTGCAGCGCACCGAGGTTCTGGAAGTCGAGGAATTCTTCTCGCCCGGCCAGAAGGGCTCGTCGGCCATGCCGCACAAGCGCAACCCGGTCCTGACCGAAAACCTGACCGGCCTCGCCCGTCTCGTCCGTTCGGCCGTCGTGCCCGCCATGGAAAACGTCGCCCTTTGGCACGAGCGCGACATCTCGCACTCCTCGGTCGAGCGCGGCATCGCACCCGACGCCACCATCCACCTCGATTTCGCCCTGCGCCGCCTGGCCGGCGTGATCGATAACCTGCTGATCTATCCCGACAACATGCAGAAGAACATCGACCGTCTCGGCGGCCTGGTGCACAGCCAGCGCGTCATGCTGGCCATGACGCAGAAGGGCATGTCGCGCGAGGATTCGTATTCGGCCGTCCAGCGCAACGCCATGAAGGTGTGGCGCGGCGAGGGTAACTTCCTCGATTTCCTGGCGGCGGATGAAGATGTATCGAAGTTCTTCACGCGCGAACAACTGGAGCCGTTCTTCAATCTCGATTACCACACCAAGCACGTGGATACGATTTTCGCCCGCGTGTTTGGCGCTTAAGTTACACAAAAGAGCCCCACCACCACGCCTCACCTCAGGCGCTGTCCCCCTCCCCGAACATGTCCGGGAGGTATAAGAATTAATGCATACCCTGCTCCTCCCCGCTTGTCGGGGAGGGGGACCATGAGTGAAGCGAAACGAAGTTCCGCGAAGCGAATGGTGGTGGGGCATCTTACTTTCAAGGCCTCCCATGCCCACCCTGCTTACCGATCAGTTCGACTTTGCCGGCTATGAAAGCCGCTTTACCGGCAAGGGGCGCATCCGTCTCGAAGGCGCGCTGGCCGCTGAGGACGCCCTGCGCGTTCACCATGCGCTCGAACAGCAGACGCCGTGGGAACTGCAACTGGTCAGCAAGACGGGCAAGCCGGAAATCCTCTCCAGCGCCGAACTGAACACCCTGTCACCCGACATCATCCAGACCAAGCTACAGGACGCCGCCGAACGCGCCCAGTCCGGCCTCTCCTATCTGCGCCTCGGTCTCGACCTGATGGAGGCCGACACCATCGCGCTGGCGCCGCTGGCCAATCTGATCAAGTCCGAAGCCTTCGCGGCCTTCTGCAGCCAGCTTACGGGCCTCAGCGGCCTCGAACTGATGAGCTTGAGCGCCGTCTGTTATCGCAATGGCGATTTCTTCACCCAGCACACCGACCAGTCGGCCCGCCTGAGCTTTGAGTGGAACTTCACGCAGAACTGGCGTTCGGACTGGGGCGGCCAGATGCTGTTCCATTCGCCCTCGGGCGATATCGAAGGCGGCATCATGCCGCGTGTGAACGATCTGTCGCTGTTTGCCGGCGATCAGCCGCGCTCCATCGCCTCAGTCGCGCCCTATGCCGGCGGCCCGCGCTTCTCGATTACCGGACGGTTCGGCTGAATGGCGTCATAAGTAACTTGCTTAGACAAAGCAGGCTTCTTGAACACGTCTGCATAAAGAGTCATCGATACGTAAATGGCCAGGTATGTCATGACATTGACCGAATGTTCGTATGCCCTGCGGCCATCCCCAAACTGCTGTTGCCACAGGCAATGGACGTCTTCCCATGCGACCAAGAAAAATAATGGGATGGTAAATGACAGGAGAAGTAATCGCGGCAGTTCAAGCCAACTTTTTCGGCGACGGTAGCTTATGATGACGGTCGGCAGGAACAGTACCACTCCGGACGTCAGAAAAAAGGGAACGTACCAGTCCGATCGGATATCACCATATAGGATATCACCATAGATGATGACATAACTGACAATGATTCCTGCAAAAACGAAAATGACGAGATAAAATAAAGCTACCAGACGGTTTTTGAACCGCAACGCCTCAGCATCTTGTCTGGCTATAATATCCTTTAGCATATCCGCTCCGTGCTATTTATGCACCGTCGGTGGTGGTGGCGGCGGTGCATCTACCGGCTGCGTATCCAGCGGCGGCGGTGGCGGCGGTGCGCCGATCGGCTGGGTATCGAGATCGGAATGTCTGGGCATGGTGGCGCAACCGGCCATGGCCGTGGCAAACCCGATGATCATGAACGCAATAACAACCGACTTCATCATCATCTCCGTATTGAGAATTTAGCTTTTAAGGGCTTCTCTGGCCTGGGCCAGGAATTCCGCCGCCTTGGTGCGGACTTCGGATTCGCGCACGGCGATATTGGAAGCCGTCAGATCACCGAGGATCTTGCGAATCACGTCTTCTTCCGAAGGCTGATCACTCTCGGCGCGGACAACCGCCCGGGCGTAGCTTTCCGCCGACTTGCCCGACAGCCCCATTTTCTCAGCCCCCCACATCGCCATCATGCGATTGCGGCTGGCGGCAGCCTGGAATTCAAAGGCATCGCTGCCCTGAAACGGGACATCAATGGCTTTAGAGCTGGCTTCAGAAGAATTTTTGTCGGTCGAAGGCATGGGTGGCGGAACCTTTCAGGGTAATCCGGTTTTAGTTCCCCTTACGTCCCGGTGCAACCACAACCGACACTTTATCGACCGTTTTCTTACGCGACGCGCGCTCAAGGCGCATTTTCCCGGCGCTCCATGTTAAAAAAGCGACGAAATTCCCCGTGCGCGCCCTGTACATCCACTGCGTTTTTGTTTATTTGCGGGCGCAACTGGCATTCTCTATGATGCTGATGACCATGGCCCCTGAAATCCCCGCCTGTGAGCCTGACGGCCTGGCGCCGCTCATAGGGCCCCGCCCTTGTTCCGGACAATCCGCTATCCGGGATATTTTCCAACACTGGACACGCATATGACCACCAAGACCCGCAAGAAAATCTACGAAGGCAAGGCCAAGATTCTTTATGAAGGCCCCGAGCCCGGCACGCTGGTCCAGTACTTCAAGGACGACGCCACCGCCTTTAACGGCGAGAAGAAGGCGCAACTCGAAGGCAAGGGCGTCATCAACAACCGCATCAGCGAATTCGTGATGACCAAGCTGAACCAGATCGGCGTGCAGAACCACTTCATCAGGCGCCTGAACCTGCGCGAGCAACTGATCCGCGAAGTCGAGATCATCCCGCTCGAAGTCGTCTGCCGCAACGTGGTGGCCGGCTCGATGGCCAAGCGCTTCGGCCTGCCCGAAGGCCAGGCCCTGCCGCGTTCGATCATCGAATTCTACTACAAGAACGACGCCCTCAATGATCCGCTGGTCACCGAGGAGCACATCACGGCGTTCAACTGGGCCAACACCCAGGAAATCGACGATATCCTCGCCACCACCCTGCGCGTCAACGACTTCCTGTCGGGCATGTTCGCCGCCGTCGGCATCACCCTCGTCGACTTCAAAATCGAATATGGCCGCCTGTTCGAAGGCGATTTCGCCCGCGTCATTCTGGCCGACGAAATCAGCCCCGACTCGTGCCGCCTGTGGGATTCCACCAGCGGTGAGAAGCTCGACAAGGACCGTTTCCGCCGCGATATGGGCAATGTGATCGAATCCTACACCGAGGTCGCCAAGCGTCTCGGCATCATGGGCGACATGCCCCGCGTCATTGAAGGTGGAGCGCAGTAAGAGTTATGAAAGCCAAGGTCCACGTTTATCTGAAGCCCGGCGTTCTGGATGTTCAGGGCAAGGCCGTCGAAGGCGCCCTGCACGATCTTGGCTGGGGCGGCGTTTCCAATGTCCGCGTCGGCAAGCTGCTGGAATTCGATCTCGACGGCGCCGATCAGGAAGCCGCCAGGGGCGAACTGAAGGCCATGTGCGAAAAGCTCCTGGCCAATACGGTCATCGAATCCTACAAGGTTGAGGTCGCGTAACATGACGTTCAAGGCAGCCGTTCTCGTCTTCCCCGGTTCCAACTGCGATCGCGATTGCAAGACCGCCGTGGAAACCACCGTCAACGGCAAGGTTGATATGGTCTGGCACGAGGACACCACCCTGCCCTCCGGTCTCGACCTGATCGTCATTCCCGGCGGCTTCTCCTACGGCGATTACCTGCGCTGCGGCGCCATGGCCTCGCTGTCGCCAATCATGCAGGCGGTCAAGGCCGAAGCCGAGCGCGGCATGTCGGTGCTGGGGATCTGCAACGGCTTCCAGATCCTGTGCGAAGCCGGCATGCTGCCGGGCGCCCTGCTGCGCAATTCTGCCCTGAAATATGTCTGCAAGCCGATCGAACTGAAGATCGAGAACCGCAAAACCCGCTTCACCAACGCCTATGGCAATGCCCAAAGCGTCTGGATGACCCAGGGCAATGGCGACGGCAACTTCTTCGCCGATGAGGCGACGCTGAAGGACATCGAGGACAACAACCAGGTTGTCTTCCGCTACGCCGAAAACCCCAACGGTTCAATGAACGACATCGCTGGCCTCATCAACAAAAAGGGCAATGTGCTCGGCATGATGCCGCACCCCGACCGCGCCTTCGAAGACGCGCTCGGCTCGGCCGATGGCGGTCCGCTTTTCCGCAGTCTGGTCGGCGCGCTGCAAAGCGCCTGATCGCGCTAAGACGGAGGGGGAATGTCCGTCGAAAATTTGAAACACAGTTGGTGGTTTCCAGCACTCGCTCTCCTGTGGTTCGTGTTGGCTATGGGGCCACAAGTCTTAACTTCAACGGTTTTAAAGCTGTCATCGCAAGAGGCCGCTGCGGTCATCACGACCGCTCCCTTGGAACATGTTACCTGCAAATATCAGTTCAGTGTCGGCGATCGCTACTTTATCGGCAAAGGGCATGACTGCGCCAACGCCCCTGTCGGCGGCTCCATTACTATCTATTACTGGCCGACCCATCCCCTGATATCAAGCAATGTGGTTCCCGGTAGCGATTCCTCCGAAATCCTTTCGGATATCGTTATTGGTCTCCTGATTTTTATGGGAGCCACTTTGATAGCTTCCCTGAGATCTCGAGACGATTAATGCGGCGGTATATTGCTAAAGTGCGTCCGCATGATAATCGTATACGATTGTAGGCGATAGAGGACTGCCCCATGCGCGCGATGACGACCCTTCTGACGACCGCCGGTATCATTAGCTTGATGCTCACCGCTCAAGCCTCAGCAGCCCCCGCGGTTACGGAAGCCGATGTCGTCGTCAAGGATTTCCATTTCCACGATGGCGAAACCCTGCCGGAATTGAAGCTGCACTATCGCACGCTCGGCACGCCGCACCGTAATGCGCATGGCAAGATCGACAACGCCGTCATGATCCTGCACGGCACCGGCGGCTCTGGCGCGCAATTCCTAGCGCCGCAGTTCGCCGATGAACTTTACGGCCCCGGCCAGCCGCTCGACGCCACGAAGTATTTCATCATCCTGCCGGATAATATCGGCCACGGCGGATCGTCCAAACCGAGCGATGGCCTGCGCATGGCCTTCCCCAAATATGACTATGACGACATGGTGGAGGGCCAACGCCTCATACTGGCCAAGGGGCTGGGCATCGAGCATCTGCGCCTGATCTTCGGCACATCGATGGGCTGTATGCACATCTTCGTCTGGGCCGAGGCGCATCCGGATTTCGCCGATGCCTTGATGCCCATGGCCTGCCAGCCCATCGAGATCGCCGGTCGTAACCGCATGTGGCGGATCGGCTCGATCGACGCTATCAAGGCCGATCCGGCCTGGCAGGGCGGCAACTACACCAGCCCGCCCGCACAGGGTTTGCGAACGGCCGCCGCCCTATCGGTGATCGCCGGCAGCGCACCGGAATATCTGCAGGCGCAATACCCGACCCGGCAACAGGCCGAGACCTATTGGCGCGAACGCATCGACAAGAACCTGGCCTCCACCGATGCCAATGACATGATCTATCAGTATGACGCCTCGCGGAACTACAATCCCTGGCCGGGTCTGGAGCGCATCACAGCGCCGATGACATGGATCAATTCGGGCGACGATTTCATTAATCCACCCGAACTCGGCATCACCGACAAGGCCTTGCAGCGCCTGAAAACCACGCACATCCGCCTGATCCCGTCCTCGCCGGAAACACGCGGCCACGGCACCCATACCTGGGCGAAATTCTGGAAGGATGACCTGAGCGACCTTCTGAAACGGACCGCCAAACAGCCTCAGTAGCTTTACAAATCTGTCACGACCTGTAGAAACTGGTTTCAAGAGTAACAGAGGTTAGTATCATGTGGCGTAGGTTTGCAGTGGTTGTGGTGGCGGGTATGGCGCTTTTGGGCTGCACGCCGAAAAAGCCGGACACCAGCCTGGGTTATCACAAGGCGACCTGCTCTGCTCTTTATGCCGGCCTGAAAAATGTCGAGTGCGGCACGATGGTGGTCGAGGAAACGCGCGGCGCCAAAAACGGCCGCACCGTGGCCCTGCCCGTCGTCATCGCCCGCGCCACAGAGGCCAAAAAGCCCGATCCGGTCATCATGCTGCATGGCGGCCCCGGCGGCGGCATGGTCGAGAACCTGGCCTTTAGCCTGCGCCAGAAGAACCGCGTCACGCCCGATCGCGACTGGATCTTCTTCGATCAGCGCGGCACCGGCAAGTCCAATCCGTCGTTTGATTGCGGCGACGCGCCCCTGTCGGACGCTGGCATCACCAGCGACGCCGGTGTGAAGGTGCTGTCAGACTGCATGGCGAAATATCAGGCCGCCGGTTATGACCTGACGCAATACAACAGCGCCACGATCGCCAAGGATATCCGCGACCTGCGCACGGCCCTCGGCATCAAGAGCTACAATCTCTACGGCGGTTCCTACGGCACGCGCGTCGCCATGGCGGTGATGCAGCACGATCCGGAAGGTTTGCGCGCTGCCGTCCTGTCCTCGACCTGGCCGCCGGAAGGCAATGCCACTGCCCCTCTGCCGGCGCTGGTTTCGCGCGAAACCCGTCAGGTGCTCGGCTATTGCGAGGCCGACGCGGCGTGCAAGGCGAAGTTCCCCGGCATGGAAAAACGCCTCGACGCCCTTCTTACCACCTGGCTGAGCACGCCCGCCGTGGTGGATGGCAAGACCTATACCGCCGACCTGCTGGCGGCCTTCCTGCTCGATGAAATCTATTCACGTGACGGTGCCCAAAGCCTGCCGATGACGCTCGATACGATCATGAAAGGCGACTACAAGACTCTGGATAAATTCGAGAAAACCCAGGCCGGCTATACCGAGGGCCAGTTCTTCACCACCTTGTGCAACGAAGAATTCTCGTTTGAAAATCCCGCCGATCTCGACAAGATCGATCACAAGGATCCGATTCAGGTGGCCACGGCGCGCGACACCAGACGCTTCTTCGCCGTCTGTCAGGCCTTCAATGCCGGCAAGCCTGATCCTGTCGAAAACCTGCCCCTGACCAGCGACATCCCAACCCTGATGCTGTCGGCCGATATCGATGCCGGCTGTCCGGCAGAGTTGTCGGACGCGGTGGTCAAGCGCCTGAGCCACGGCAAGAATTACTTCTTCCCCAACCGCACCCACACCATTGCGGGCAGCGATTGCGCCAAGGCGATGATCCGGCAGTTCCTGGAAACCGCCGATCCGAATGTTGACGCCTCGTGCATCAAGACGGACCAGGCGAAGTTCATGTTCAATCTGGGCAAGTAAGCACCCACGAGGCCATGACGCTTCCCGCCGTTTCAAGTCGTTAAAACGGATATTTTCTGTGCGGGCGGCGTGACATCGGGCTTTGAATCCCCTATATGCGCGCGTATGAGCACAACATCCCCCGCACCCGCTAAATCCATGGCCCAAAAGGCCCTCGAATATGGCCTCAAGGCTGACGAATATCAGGTCATCCTGAACCGTCTTGGCCGCGAACCGAACGACGTCGAACTGGGCGTCTATTCGGTCATGTGGTCGGAGCACTGCTCATACAAATCCTCGCGCCTCCATCTGCGCAAGTTCCCGGTCACCGGCCCGCGCGTCATCTGCGGCCCCGGTGAAAACGCCGGCGTCATCGATATCGATGACGGTCAGGCCTGTATCTTCAAGATGGAATCGCACAACCACCCGTCCTTCATCGAGCCCTATCAAGGGGCTGCGACCGGCGTTGGCGGCATCATGCGCGACGTCTTCACCATGGGTGCGCGCCCCATTGCCCTGCTGAACGCCCTGCGTTTCGGTGAGCCCGATCACCCCAAGACCCGCCGCCTCGTCGAAGGCGTCGTGTCGGGCATCGGCGGCTATGGCAACTGCGTCGGCGTGCCGACCGTGGCCGGCGAAACCAATTTCCACGCCGGCTATAACGGCAACATCCTCGTCAACGCCATGTGCGTGGGCCTGGCCGATGCCGACAAGATCTTCTATTCCGCCGCGCCTGAACCCGGTCTGCCGGTCGTTTATTTCGGCTCGAAAACCGGCCGCGACGGCATCCATGGCGCCACCATGGCCTCGGTCGAATTCTCGGAAGACTCCGAAGAAAAACGCCCCACAGTTCAGGTTGGCGATCCGTTCGCCGAAAAGCTGCTGATCGAAGCCACGCTGGAACTGATGGCGTCGGGCGCGGTTGCCGCCATTCAGGACATGGGCGCCGCCGGCCTCACCTCGTCGTCGGTCGAAATGGCCGGCAAGGGCGGCCTCGGTATCACGCTTAACCTCGACAAGGTGCCGCAGCGCGAAACCAATATGACGGCCTATGAGATGATGCTCTCGGAGTCGCAGGAGCGCATGCTGGCCATCCTGAAGCCCGGCCGCGAGGAAGACGGCTACCGCATCTTCAAGAAGTGGGGCCTTGATGCCGCCGTTATCGGCGAAACCAACACATCCGGCAATATCGTGCTGCTGCACAAGGGCGAGGTCGTCTGCGACCTGCCGCTGGCCCCGCTCTCCGACGATGCGCCGCTCTATGACCGTCCGTGGGTCGAGCCACACGCCGAGGCCCCGATCAGCCACGCAGACGTGCCAGCGCACGATCTGAACGCCGCCCTGCTCAAGGTCATCTCCTGCCCCGACGAAGCTTCAAAGCGCTGGCTGTGGGAGCAATACGACCGTCACGTCATGGCCGACACGCTCTCCGACAGCTCCACCGGCCACGACGCCGGCATGGTCCGCGTCCACGGCACCAAGAAGGCGCTCGCCGTCACCTCCGACTGCACCCCGCGCTATGTCCAGGCCAACCCCTATGAAGGCGGCAAGCAGGCCGTGGCCGAAGCCTGGCGCAACCTGACCGCCGTCGGCGCCGAGCCGATCGCCATCACCGACAACCTGAATTTCGGCAGCCCGGAAAAGCCCGAGACCATGGGCCAGATCGTGCGCGCCATCGACGGTATGGCCGAGGCCTGCCGCGAACTCGATTTCCCGGTCGTGTCCGGCAATGTGTCGCTCTACAACGAGACCAACGGCATCTCGATCCCGCCCACGCCGACCGTCGGCGCGGTCGGCCTGCTGAAGGATTACGATCAGCGCGTTGGTTTCAACAAGGTGCAGCCGGGTCAGGTGATCATCCTGATCGGTGAAACCATCGGCGAAATGGGCTCGACCCTTTACCTGCGCGAAGTCTGTGGCATCGAAGCCGGCGCCCCGCCCAGAGTCGATCTGGCCTGCGAAAAGAACAACGGCACCCTGGTGCGCCGCCTGATCAAGACCGGCGTTGCCAAGGGCGTCCATGACCTTTCCGATGGCGGCCTGCTGTCGGCGGCGGTCGATGTCGTGCTGTCGTCGAAGGTTGGCCTGTCCCTGAAAAACCCGACCGATCTGGCCGACCATATCTTCGCTTTCGGTGAGGATCAGGCGCGTTACCTGATCGCGGTCGATGAAGCCTCCGCGCATCTGGTCGTCGCTCAGGCGGCGGAAGCCGATGTGCCGGCCGCGGTGATCGGCGTCGCCAGCGGCACAGACCTGACCTATGCCGGCCTGTCGCTTAGTATCACGCAACTGCGCGAAGCCCATGAGCACTGGCTGCCGAACTACATGGCCGGCAAGGCTTAGGTTCCGGCTATTCCGGTCAGTTCCCAGCGGCAATCCGTCCACCGAAACGTCAGCGCCAGCTCATCATTGCTGTTGGCGTTGATGTAGATGGTGGCCAGCCCGTGCGCCTTATCGAGCGAGGCGTCGCTTAAGCCCTCCCGGAACAGGTGATGCAGGTCGCCCTCCACGCCGTTGCAGGCGTAGAGATCGCAGTAGCGGCCGGTCTTGTTAGCGAAGTCGTTTTGCAGCGTGCGGTAGGCCACCTGCGCGCCATCGCTGCCGAAGCTCACCCCGTCATCACTGACCATTTTGAGCAAGCCTTCCGGATCATTGCCTCTGACCGCTTTCAGCGTGTCCCTGACAGTGCCATCAAGCGATGACGCCATATCGCGCGCGCAGACCGCCGGCTGGGCGCAGGCCGGCAGCGACAGGGCGGTAAGGGCCCATAGGGCTGCGGGTGCGCAAACGTGTTTCCAGAGCATCTGTATCTCCTGTTATCGCCACACCATAGCGCAGGCGCAGGCGCTTAACAAATTGCGCAAAATGGCCCTTCGAGAAAGAACCTTAAATCTCTCTTAACCGGTTTGCGGCCTATGCTGGCCTTGGGGTTTACCGTACTGCGAATCTGATTCCGCCGTGCTCACTGCCCGCAATTTTAGCCGTGGGACGGTTTTGACATGATCATCGTGATGCCGACCTGCGATTATGCCGACGGGGAGCGCTAACCATGCGCTATCGCCCCTTCGGCCGCTCGGGTCTGGCGCTGTCAACAATCGGCCTGCGCCTAAGCTTCGATAAGCTCGGCGGCAATCCGACCCTGCTACAGAAGCTGATCATCTCCGGCCTAGAAAACGGCATCAACACCTACCATTTCGACAGCACCGATACGGCCTTCCTGCAAAGCGCCGCCGATGCCTTTTCGGTGGTCGACCGCAAACTGCTGTTTGTGTCGGTGAATGCCCACGACTCCCATCAAGTGCCCGATCGCAACACCTATGCCTTGCCACCGCTGAAAGAACGCCTGCGCGGCGTCGTGAAGGACAGCGGGCTATTGTGGATCGATTTGCTCAACTTCGCTCAGCCCGGCGCGACCATCCTGTCCGATGACTGCCTCAACTTCCTGCTTAGCCTGCAAAAATCAAAGATGCTGCGCTATCTCGGCGGTATCGGCGAAACCGACGACATCGCCGATCTGATCGAGTCGGGTGAGTTCAACGTCATCATGACGAGCTTCGATATCGATTCAAGCTGGGACAAGCGCCGGCGCATCGACGACGCCATGACGCGCAATATGGCGGTTATCGCCGCCGACTTCTTCCCTGAGATGTATCGCAAGGAATCGGACGTTGTGCCCAAGGCGGCGCGGCGCGGTTTCTTTGGCGGCAAGGCGAAGAATCCGCTGGCCGGCGCCGGCACGCACGCCTTCCTGCACCAGACGCCCGACTGGACCCCGGAGCAGCTTTGCCTGGGCTATGCCCTGTCGCAGCCAAGCATGTCGTGCATCCTGATCGACGCCGAAAGCCCCGAGCACCTGGAATCGCTGGCCGATGTGCCGGAGCGTCACCTGCCCTCGTCCGTGCCCGCCCAGATCGAAATGGCCCGCTTCAACGAGCAATCTAAAGCAGGCTGACGCTTGCTTAAGATTGCATTTTTCGTAAGAGATTGCGCGCAAACGTGCGCGACGGCTAATTCGCCTTGCCAGATGCCACCTCGCCGGTGACATCTGGAAAATTGTTAGTCTGGGCGAATTTCGCTCTGGCCCTTTATTAAAGCGTCCGACACGCCTATATGCAGGTCAGATCATTTGTTGCAGGAGAGCGTAGCGTGAGCGCGGAAACCGACACCCAGACCTTTATCGACTCCACCATCAAGGGGCACGACATCGTGCTGTTCATGAAAGGCACGCCTGAAGCCCCCAAATGCGGCTTCTCCAGCCTGGTGGTGCAGGTGCTCGATCACCTCGGTGCTGAGTATGTCGGCGTCGATGTGTTGCAGGACAATGACCTGCGCGAGGGCATCAAGACCTATTCCGACTGGCCGACGATTCCGCAGCTTTACGTCAAGGGCGAATTCATTGGCGGTGCCGATATCGTCCGCGAAATGTTCCAGTCCGGCGAACTGAAGACGGCGCTGACCGAACAGGGCGTGATTGAGGCGTAAAATCGCCTCTTTTATAACTGCGGTTTTCGGTTCCCCCCCTCCCGAAATAATCGGGGGAAAACATGACATCTTTTTTTTGCGTAAGGGCATAGCTGCGCTTGCCGCAACGATGATCCTGGCGGCACCAGGTGGTCATGCCGCCGAAGCCGGCGCCAAAAAGTTTGGTGCTCTGCAGGGGAACGCATTTTCGGCTCAAAAAGCGCGTAAAAAAATAGAGCGCCGATCTGGTTCAATCAGATCGGAACAGGCTCTGGAAGGCCGGGGCCTCTTGCGCTCACACGTATGTCGCCTCCCCTTTTGGTGCCCCCACGGACATGTTCTTTTGTTGAATACGTACCAAGACAGCAGAAAGCATCAAAGCGCTAACCTCCGTAGTAAATACATTTATCAAGGTTGTATTCTTTAAACTTTGTATTCAGTTTTGAAAATTCTGATTTCGAAATTGAGGCATAATGCAATCTATCAAATTTTAAATACGCCTTTTTCATTTGACCATAAGATGGATATACGAACTTATCTTCACAATTGCCCCCAATGTAAATACCATCATATTTTCGAAATGCTTTCAAATTGACGCTGTACTTTTCCAGATACTTATCCTGAACGTCTTTTTGTCTGATCGTATCCTCGATCATATGCCGAGCGACTTTTGTTACATCGATGTTTTTATCTTTTGGTGCGTTCGCCAATACAATTTCCATTGCATGCTCTTTGGCATAATTGACGTCATTTTCGTCAACGAAACCATGAAATAGTATTACCGCACCATGACTGATGTATATATAACGAGCGGCTGGCAATATGTAGTTGACGCAACTTGACGCACAATAATTCTCGACTATTACGCTGTACTTTTTATCTATTTCGGCGCCAGCCTTCATGGATATTTCAACTTCGCCGCCCGGAGAATTTACAATTATTGTATTCAGATTGCCGTCTCTATTAGATTGAAGGCACCTAACAAAAGACTCGTCTATCGGTCCAGAAATACGAAGGCGGGCCTCACTGACACGCTCGCAGACTACCTCCTGATCGTGGACTAACAATTCTAAGTTATGGGCGAAATCCAATTCATTTGCTCCAATTTGAAAAGGCGTAATCGCTTAGATCACGCAAGCTCTAGTAGGCACCGTCGCGGGCCTGGCTGTCCAGAACGCTCAATATTTGTCCGGCCACCATATTAGCGCCCGTGCCATTGAAGTGGCCGTTGTCGTAATAGAGGGGAACGCCCTTCATCTGCCCCACGCAGCGCGACTTGGCGCCCCGTGAGCAGAGCGGGTCGACCGGGTTCACCGTCGTGACGTCAGGTTTTCTGCCCTCCTGGTCAATGAAAGTAATCGCCTTCTGCGCGCGGGCCTTGTGCAGGCCAAAAGGCAAGACGGTCTCATCCAGGCTTCCCGGCAGGCGCAGGCGTGACATCGTGTACGAGGGCAAATTCTTTGCATCTCGGCACCTAAACTCTTACATTACAACAGCTTGTGTCGCGTACCAAAGAACGACCTTTGATATGCGATTATGAGTCAAGCCTTCAACGATGTCCACTTTTTGTTTGCGCCGCAGCATAAGATCTGTGCCTGGCTTCCGCGCCTAATAGAAAACCCCGGAAGATCGCTCTTCCGGGGTTTTCCGTTTCGATATTCGGCCAGAACTTAGGACGAATAATATTCGATAACCAGGTTCGGTTCCATCTTGACGGGGTACGGCACTTCGGCCGATTCCGGCAGGCGAACCAGACGGGCGCGCATGGCCTTGGCGTCGAGTTCGATATAGTCCGGCACGTCGCGCTCAGGCGATTGCAGGGCTTCGAGAACCAGAGCCATGTTGCGCGAACGCTCGCGCACTTCAACCACATCGTCCGGCTTCACGCGGTAAGACGCGATGTTGACGCGCTTGCCGTTGACCAGAACGTGACCGTGGTTGACGAACTGACGGGCGGCCCAGACGGTCGGCACGAACTTCGTGCGGTACACGAAGGCGTCCAGACGGGTTTCGAGCAGAGCAATCAGGTTTTCCGAGGTGTTACCCTTGCGGCGATCGGCTTCTTCGTAGGTGCGCAGGAACTGCTTCTCGGTGATGTTACCGTAGTAACCCTTCAGCTTCTGCTTGGCGCGCAGTTGCGTACCGAAGTCAGAGATCTTGTTCTTGCGGCGCTGACCGTGCTGGCCGGGGCCATACGAGCGCTTGTTGACGGGGGACTTCGGACGGCCCCACAGGTTTTCACCCATGACGCGGTCGAGTTTGTACTTGGCGCTGTGGCGCTTCGACATAGTAGACCTATAATCTAACCCTGACCGGCCTCCCCGCGAGAGTGCGGAGGGCGATTGCAACGGCGGCTCAGGATCAACCCGTAGTAACGCCAAAGCGTGAGCCATGGCGTGAAGTCGCGGCTTATGTCGGAAAGGTGGGCGTGAGTCAAGCGCCGTAAGGCATTTTTGCGCAAATCAACGCTTGCGCCTTTACAGATAGCCGACTTAACTGAGCTGGCACATTCGTACAAGACGGCGGGACGGGGCAAGGCTACGCTATTCACGTAAACCTCAGGAAAGGCAAGACATGCCGGCCGACACGTCCTTTTCAGAAACGCCAATCGATATCCGCACCCGCGAGGAACTGATCTTCCTGCTCGCCGAAGCGGCGGAGATCGAGCATAACCTGATGTGCTGCTATCTGTTCGCCGCTTTTTCCATGAAGACCGAGGCCGACGGCCTGACACCCGAACAGGCCAGGATCGTGGCTGGCTGGCGGCGTGATATCATCTCGATCGCGGTCGAGGAGATGAGCCATCTGGCTCTGGTGGCCAATATCACCATCGCTGTGGGCGGCGCGCCGCATTTCAGCCGTCCGAACTTTCCGATTTCCGCCGGCTATCACCCCTCCGGCGTGGTGGTCGAACTGCACCCCTTTAACAAGTCGACGCTCGATCACTTCATCTATCTCGAACGTCCCGAAGGCAATGACCGTCCCGATGGCGCGGCTTTCGCGCAGAAGGCCCAGCCCTATGACCGTAATATGGGCGCGGACAAGCTCATGCCCAACGGTCAGGATTACGCCACGGTCGGGCACCTCTATCGCGGCATCCGCCAGGCACTGGAATCGCTGAGCGCGCGCCTCGGCGAAAGTCATCTCTTCATCGGCGATATGTCCTTGCAGGTCGGGCCTGACCTGACGCCCCTGCCCGGCCTGACCGTCGTCAAATGCCTCAAGACCGCGCTGGCCGCCTGCGACACCATTGTCAGTCAGGGCGAAGGCGCTGATGGTGACAACGCGCGCTCGCACTACAATCGCTTCCTTGGCATGTGCGAGGCCTATCACAAAATGGAAGCCGCTGATCCCGGCTTTGCGCCGGCACGACCGGTGGCCAGCAATCCGGTGATGCGGCGGGGACCGGACCGCGGCAATCTGTGGGTCGATGCGCCAGAGGCCGCCGCGGTGATGGACCTCGCCAACGCCATCTATAATGTGATGCTGCGCGCCCTTTCCCAGGGCTTTGCCGATCACGACCCTGTGCGCAAGCGCGCCTTTATCGATGTGTCGATCGACGGCATGTATGCCCTGACGCCGGTGGCCGAACATCTGACGCGCCTGAAGGCCTCGACCACCGTGCCGGACGTGACCGCCGGCATGTCGTTCGCCACCCTGCGCGATGTCACGCCCCTGCCCCACGGCAAGGCGGCGCTCGCCTTCATCGCCGAACGTCTCGAAGAACTGGCCACGGGCATACCGCGCGCCTTGAGCGGCGAACTGGCGGAAGGGACGCAAAAGCGCCTCTCCACCCTGGCGAGGAAACTGAGAGACATACATATACCAGAGCCGAAGAAGGAGAGCGTGATGGCCGAACCACGGGTAACAGGCGATCCGCAGACCACGCCCGATTCCGCCTCCGCCGCTTCCACACCCAATCCGCCTTCGGGGGCTGCGGAAAATCACGGCCAGACGCCGCCGATCGAGCGCGCCGAAGGCAAGGACGTCATCATCGAATTTGAAGCCAAACGCTGTATCCATGCCCGCTTTTGCGTGCTGCAGCAGCCTGGCGTTTTCAAGGCCAATGTTGTCGGCGAATGGATCATGCCGGACGATGCCGATTGCGCCGACAATCTGGTGGCAACGGCGCAGAACTGCCCGTCCGGCGCCATTCAATACACACGCAAGGATGGCCGCCCGCAGGAACTGGCGCCGCTGGTCAATCTGGTGCAGGTACGCGAAAACGGCCCCAATGCCTTTCGCGGCCAACTGACGCTTAACGGCGAACCGATCGGTTACCGCGCCACGCTTTGCCGCTGCGGACGCTCCAAAAACAAGCCGTTCTGCGATGGCGCACACAAGGAAGGTGATGATCCCTTCCAGGCCACTGGCGAACCGGAAACGGGCGATGTCACCGCACTTGAGGTGCGCAATGGCGAGATCAGCATCAACCCGCAAAAGAACGGGCCTTTACGCCTTTCCGGCAATGTCGAGATCCTGAGCGGCACCGGTCGGACCATCCGCAAGGCGCAGGCCCTGCAACTGTGCCGCTGCGGTCATTCGGGCAACAAACCCTATTGCGACGGCAGCCATGCCCGCGTCGGCTTTGTGAGCGAATAGCCCGAGGCATAAAGAGTTTATGTTTGAGCAACCGTTTCTACCCACTATGCCTATAACCGCGCGCCCCGCTGACCCGCGCGCGCTGGGCGTCCTGAAAGCCCATGCCGTCGAGGTCGACCGCCTGTCCCAGGAAAAACTGAAGCAAGAACAAAGTCTGCGCGAACTGGTTCTTGATTAACGCACGCCACCTGTATGATATAGCGCAATCTTCATACAGGGCTCCACGCGTCCATGCACAAGCTTGAATACCTCATCGAACGCGTCATCCTCGGCAGCCGCTGGCTGCTGGTGATCTTCATTCTGGGCCTTGCCGCGGCTTTGGCGGTCTATGGTATATCGTTCTGCGTCAAGCTCTACACGATCGCCCTGCATACCTTCGACTACGATCCCAACGAGATGATCCTGGCCATGCTGGCCCTGATCGACGCGGCACTGGTGGCCTCGCTGATCGTTATGGTGATGATCTCCAGCTATGAGAACTTCGTGTCGCGTTTTGACGCCAACGACCATGAGGACAAGGATCAGGTCAGCTTCCTCGGCAAGCTTGATTCCGGCTCGCTCAAGATCAAGGTGGCGTCGAGCATTGTCGCCATTTCGTCGATCCACATGCTTCAGGTCTTCCTCAATCTCGAAAAGTACGAAAACGAGAAGATCATGCTGATCATCGCCATGCACCTGACCTTTGTCGTGTCGGCCCTGCTCTTGGGGTTTCTTGAAAAAATGAACGCCAAGCCTAAATCGCCCGGTCCTGGCGGCGCCTGACCCTTTGCCGCTACCGACACCGAAGCGTTGTCCGGGCGGTGCAGGATTCGTCCGTTTATCGAAGAAAAACCGTATTCGATTCAATACTGATCATGGCGTCGACCTGCCGACCTTCCAGTTCCTTGCTGATGTGCTGGACATCAATGAGCTTGAAAGGTTTGGCGAGAATGTAGTCGACATGGGATCTGCGCGCGCGATTGATCGCCTCAGAGATACTGTCGCTTTCCGTGAAATCACCGGCGGTCATAACCGCGATCGCAAGGCCGGGCTGGAGCGCCTTATATTCGTGGAGATGATCCAGCGAATTATCCTCCGCCAGAAAAACATCCAGCAAAAGCAGGTCGAAAGACGCCCCGGCCAATTTCTCCAGCGCCTCCGCATGGGATGCCACGCTGTCTGTACGAAAGCCAAGCTGCTGAAACATAGCCCCGATGGCCTGGGCTTGTACGCGGCTGTCTTCTACAATTAAAACTGTCTTCTGCATAGGGTTACTCACTACAAAGAGCGGCGGCACACGGGTTGGGTCAGCGAGCGAAAGTATCAATCCTGACACAACTGCACAATAATGCTGTTATCAAAACCCCTAAAGGATAGTTAAAAACAACGCTGGCGTGAGGCGAATTGCATCATAACGCATAAAATTTGTTCAAGTTTCAATATCTTCCAACAGACGTCTATCGAATATCAAAAAGGGAATGGCTTTAGCCCATTACGCCGCCCCGATGGCCTCGGCCACCCAGGCCTGACGCGCCTGCGGAGACGGCTTGCCAAACAGATAGCCCTGCCCGGTCTCGCAGCCCATTTGCGTCAGTCGCAGCGCGTGCGCATGGGTTTCGATACCTTCCGCCGTTGTTTTCAGGCCAAGGCTGTGGCTCATGGCGATGATAGCCTTGACCAGCTTCCGGCTTTCCGCGCTCTCGCTCATACTCATGACGAACGACTGGTCAATCTTGAGCTTGTCAAAAGGCAGGGACCGCAGGTGTTGCAGACTGGAATAGCCCGTGCCGAAATCGTCGAGCGCCAGCGTCATCCCTCTGGCTTTCAACGAGATGAGGGTTCGGCGCGCCACGTCGACATCGTGCACCAGCGCGTTTTCGGTGATTTCGATTTCCAGACAGGTGGCGGAAAAACCGATCCTGTCCAGGATGTCGCAAATTTTTGTGCTGAGCTGAGAATCCCGAAGCTGGACCGGAGAAATATTGAGCGAGAGATAGGTCCCCTTTGGCCAGTCACGCGCCTGCTCGCACGCCTGCTCCAGGAGGGACAGGGAAATATCACCAATCAACCCCGCCTCCTCGGCAACGGCGATAAAGCGATCCGGTGCCACAAGCCCGAAGGACGGATGAATCCAGCGTGCCAGGATTTCATAGCCTTCAATCCGGCCGTCGCGCAGGCATATCAGCGGCTGAAAATAGGGGAGAATTTCGCCGTTCTCGACCGCATCGCGCAGCTCCAGTTCAATAAGGGTGCGCTCACGCGCCTTGGCGTCCATGGCGTCCTGGTAAACGCGGAACGTCCCGCGGCCTTCCGTCTTGGCGCGATAAAGCGCCAGGTCAGCCTTTTGCAAAAGCGTGTCCGGTGTCTGCGAAGCGCCGCCCAGAGCAAAGGCGATACCCATGCTCGCCCCGACGTGGCAGACGAGCTGGTCGATGCGAAAGGGCTCGGACAGGCTGGCGATAAGACGTTCGGCCAATCCGGATATATCCTCGTCGACCGCCCCGGTACGGACGATCAGGGCGAATTCATCACCGCCCAGGCGAGCCAACAGATCGCCCGAGCGAAGTTGCGCCTGAGCACGCTCCGCAATCTGCTGCAAGAGCTGATCGCCGACAAGATGGCCGTGGACGTCGTTGATCGGCTTGAAGCGATCGAGATCGAAGATGCACACCGCAAAACAGGATGCCTCGGCGGGATTAGTCTCCAGTCGACGCTTAAGGGCATCATAAAGGTGTCGACGATTGGCAACTCCGGTCAGGGCGTCCGTCAGGGCCAGGGTTTTCATCCGCCCTTCCGCTTTCAGACGCTGCTCATACTCCCGGCGCATATCCAGCGAACGCCTTATAGAAATGAACGTCGCGCCAATGGCGACAAACAAAACGATAATCAGCAGATTATCAATCTGTAGTCTCTCATAGGGGCGGGTAAAGTCATAAACGGCTTCAAACCAGTCGAACCTGTGCAGCACGAGGGTGCCCGTCACACCCAAAGCCATGACGACCCAAAGGTCTAACATTAGGGTGTGACTTACTATACGCGGCAGTCTGCCAGGACTCTTAAACAACGACATTATGGCTCAATAATCAAAAACAATGGGAGCCAGGTTAGCAAAATAAGATAGCAACGATATTAACAGGGACGGTTAATACACATGCCAAATAGCCTCTTGTACAATAACAACGGCGGGCCAGATTGACTGGCCCGCCGCTACATTAAGCCGCTCTTACCGTAGCGAGGAACGAATCCATCTCATAGCGCAGCTTTTCCGACTGTTGGGCGAGCTCGTTTGACGAGCTGAGAACCTGCGACGCCGCGGCCCCCGTCTGTTCGGCAGCCTGGGCGACGCCTGTGATGTTCGCGGTGACTTCGCTCGTCCCCACAGAGGCCTGGTTCACGGCCTGTACGATTTCCTGCGTAGCCGCGTTTTGTTGTTCGACAGCCGAAGCGATCGCGGTTGACGTGGTATTGATGTCCTGAATCGTAGTGGTGATACCCTGGATCACACCGACAGCCCGGACGGTTGCTTCCTGTATCTGTGCGATCTTGGCCGAAATCTCCGTCGTTGCCTTAGCTGTCTGTCCGGCCAGGGCCTTTACTTCAGACGCCACCACCGCGAACCCCTTGCCCGCCTCTCCGGCGCGTGCCGATTCAATCGTGGCGTTCAGTGCCAGAAGATTGGTCTGGCTGGCCAGTCCCGAAATCATGTCGACCACGCCGGTGATGCTGCTGGCGACCTCGTTGAGTTCAGACACCACCTGCATGGCCTGTTGCGCCTCATTGACCGCCGAGGCAGATATCTGCGCCGATGTCTCGACCTGACGTCCGATTTCAGACACCGAAGCGCCAAGCTCCTCCGCCGATCCGGCCACCGAGGTCACATTGGTGCCCGCCTCTTCCGCCGCCGCAGACACGGCGACCGACTGGGCGGACGCTTCCTGCGCTGTGGAGGTCAGTTGCGCGGCGGCAGCCTGCATTTCTGTCGCCGCCGAAGATACCAGGGTGACGATACCTCCGACCGAACGCTCGAACTGGTCGGCGAGGTCCAGCATGGCAGTCTTGCGTTGCGCTTCGGCCTGCTCGCGCTGCTCGGCCGTCGCGTTACGAAGGCGCTCCGCTTCCTGCAAGCCATCCTTGAAGACGCCCAAGGTTTTCGCCATGATGCCGATTTCGTCACCACGTGACAGACCGTCGATTTGTTGATCAAGCCTGCCGTTGGCAATGGCCTGCATCTGGCTTGTCAGGCGTCCCAGCATCTTGGCGATGTCGCCAAAGGCCAGCAAGGTCGCCAGAAGCGTGATCACTGCCGTGATCAATACCGAAATAATCAAACTATTGCGTGACTGGGCGGCAATATCGGCTTTTAGATTATCTGAAATCTTTGCATGCGCCTTTTGCTTTTCGTCAATCTTGGCGCCAATGTCGGTTGCCAGGGCCTCAATCAAAGGGTCTTGTTCCGCAAATATGGGCCGCAGCGCTTCCTGATCGTTACGCACCCCTGCTGGGACCGCCTGATTACCGATTACGTCAGCGATTTTATCGAAGCGTGCCTTCAGCGGCTCGAAATCGGCTTTGTATTCCGGTACAGTGTCAATGACAACTTGGTAACGCTCGACGAAACGTTCCTCCGATACTTTTTCCAGTTTCGAAAAGCTATCACAGAGTGGATTTGGGCATTCCTGAAACGCAAGACCATAGGCCGCGGCCTGCATGGCAAAGAGGTTCTGCCGCATGCGTGCACCCGAAAGCAGCGCGACGTCGAGATTATCGACGATGTGCTCGTAACTCTTTTGCGCCTTTGCGGTCGTCGAGTTCTGCCACAGCGTCATACCGATGCTGGACATGCCAAAGACGGCGATGATTGCCAAAATCTTATAACCGATCTTGATGTCAGATAGTTTCATTCACTTACCCCAGATGATCATGGATGGTAACGAAAATACGCCCATCTTCTACTTATAAACGCGAAGTTAAAGGCGAGTCGCTTTAAGATACCCACTTGGATCAACATCCGCTTTTACGGTAAATACTTCCTTAATTCACGTAGCGTCATCCGGATCAGCCGTTTCAGACACAAAGCCCTGATCAAGACGGCCTGCCCAATAAGGACGCTTTGAACAAGACTACCTTGTCTGTCGTAACAGCACAAAACTCTCCAGGACGCGCGATGCTCGCCGTCCACGACACAAAATCGTGATACCACTCATTATATTCAAAGGGGGGATGGCGGAGACGCAGGGATTCGAACCCTGGGTACCCTTTTAGGGGTACGCTCATTTAGCAAACGAGTGCCTTCAGCCTCTCGGCCACGTCTCCGTTACGGATCACTTAGCGCGTTCGTTTTAAAAAGGCAACGCCCTGCTTGTAATTGTTGCACAGGCTTTTTCTCAAGCCCTGCCCATGGCGCTGCAACGCGCGTTTTAACCTCACACCACCCTGCGCGAAAACCGAAACCCCGATTTTTTCAGGAAAAACGCCGCCTGTTAACCGGCTCCTAAGTCAAGTTGTGTAGGTTTACCGTATAAGAAAACTCGCCATATCAGCCAGGTCATGAACGCCGCCCTCCCCCTCACCACTCTTGACGATGCGACCGCGACGGACATCCTGCCGGGTGATCCGCGCAATCGCCGTGGCCCGTTCCGGCCGGAGAAGCTGGTCTCCGCCAGAGAACGGCGCAGCGGTGACATGTTTGTCCGCCTCTTCCGCACCATCGATTTCCTCGCCCTGGTTTTCCTGGCCGTCACCTGCGCCCGCGTCGTGGCGCCGCATGGCTTTTTCACCAGCCCGCTCGGCAATATCCTGCCCTTTATCGCCGCCACGCTCGGCATCTACTGGGCCCTTTATGTCTGCGGGCTCTACCGCTTTGGCCGCAAGGCGCGCATATCGATTCATCTGGTCAAGCTGACCCTGATCTTCGGCACCGGCTACCTCCTGGCCGATGCCCTGGCCGATCTTTCCATCAATGACTATGCCGTCACCGCCGCCGTTCGCTTCTGGATGGGTATCAGCCTGGTCTATTTCATGATCCAGCACCTGTTGTGGTGGCGGTTGGTCGAACGCTGGCGTCGTCAGGGCAAGCTCATCCCCAGCATCGTCATCGTCGGCGCTACCAAATACGCCGAAAAGCTGATCGAGGCCGCCTTGGCCGAGCGCCACGTCAACATTTTGGGCATCTTCGACGATCGTCTGGCGCGCAATCCGCAAGCCATTGTCGGCGTGCCGGTGCTGGGCGATGTCCAGTCGCTGCTGGGCCACAAGATCACTCCCTATGTCGATCAGATCGTGGTGGCCATCGACACCTCCGCCAAGGCGCGCGTCAAGACCATCATCGAGAAGCTGCGCAGCCTGCCCAATGAGGTGTCGCTGTTCGTCGACATGGACAATGACAACGCCGCCAAGGCCGCATGGGCGCGCATCGCCGATATTCCTCTGGCCCGCGTCTCCGGCGTGTCGGAGGACGAGCGCAAGGCCATGCTGAAACGCGGCGAAGACCTGATCATCGGCACCCTCGCCCTGCTCATCTTCGCGCCGCTCATGGTGGTCATCGCCCTGTTGATCAAGCTCGACAGCCCCGGCCCCGTCTTCTTCCGCCAGCGCCGCCATGGCTTCAACAACGAAGCCATTCTGGTGTGGAAGTTCCGCTCGATGTACACCCACATGACCGACCATACCGCTCAGCAGCAGGTGACGAAGGGGGATCCGCGCGTCACGCCGGTGGGCCGCTTTATCCGCAAGACCAGCATCGACGAGTTGCCGCAACTGTTCAATGTGCTGAAAGGCGAGATGTCGCTGGTGGGTCCGCGTCCCCACGCCATCGGCATGCGCACCGGCCCCGATGAGTCCGCGCGTCTGGTGGCCGAATATGCCTGGCGTCACCGCATGAAGCCGGGCGTCACCGGCTGGGCCGCCATCAAGGGTTCGCGCGGTCCGCTCAATCATGCCGATGATGTGCGCCGCCGCATCGGGCTTGATGTCGAATATATCGAGCGCCATTCGATCTGGTTCGATCTCTACATCATGGCCATGACCATTCCCTGCCTGCTCGGCGATGCGAAGACGGTCCGCTGATGTTCTTAAGAGGCCTCTGGGGCTACCTGCCCGCCAATATCCTGCAAGGCCTGATCGGGTTCGCCACCCTGATGGTGTTCACGCGCGTGCTTTCGCCTGAAGACTACGGCCGTTACGCCCTGGCCTTCGGCATATCCAGCCTGGCGCAAACCGTCTTCTTCACCTGGATCGAGGCCGCCATGGCGCGCTTCTATCCGTCGGAATCGCACACCGACGCCACCGCCCCCGAACTCTACGGCACGGTCTACCGCCTGTTCGCCATGATCGCGGTCGTCTTCACCCTCATCTGTGCGCTTGGCCTGTGGCTCTGGCCGCTGCACGGCGCGCTGAAAATGGCCATGGGGCTTAGCCTCGGCTGCGTCATCTTCCGCTCGCTGATCAAGCTGGTGCAGGAACAGCGCCGTTCCGAGGGCCGAGTCGGCGCCGCCTCTATCCTCGACATGATCCAGACCGCCGGCGGCTTCGGCCTCGGCGTGATGTGCGCCACGCTTGGCCTTGGCGGCGCCTCGCCCATCGTCGGTGGCGGACTGATCGCCCTGATGTGCCTGCCCTTCGTCGCCCGCGAAGACTGGGGCCGCGCCCTGAAAGGCCGCTTCAGCGCTGAAAAGGCCAAGACTTACGCCCATTACGGCTTCCCGGTCTCGGCCAGCCTGATCCTGACTCTGGCGCTCTATACGGTCGATCGCTTCCTCATCGCCTACTTCCTCAATGACGCCGAGGCCGGCGCTTACCATGCCGGCTTCTCGCTGGCCTCGCGCATCCTCGACGTCCTGTTCATCTGGTTCGGCGCCGCCGGCGGCCCGGCCATGGTTCATGCCCTCGAACACGAGGGTGAGGACGGTCTGAAACAGGTCGCGGCCCTGCAATTGCGCACCATGGCCTTCGTGCTCTTTCCGGCGGTCGGCGGGCTGATCATGGTAGCGCCTTCGCTCGGCACGCTTCTGATCGGCGAAGGCCTGCGCCAGCAGGCGCTTCTGGTCACCCCGCTGATCAGCCTGGGCGCTCTGTTTTCCGGCCTCAACACCTACTATTTCCTGCAGGCCTTTACGCTCGCCAAGCGCACCCGCCTGCTCATCGTCGCCATGGCCATTCCGGCCGTCAGCAATGTCGCGCTCAATGTCCTGCTGATCCCGGTCATGGGCCTGATGGGCGCGGCGCTCGCCTCGTGCATCAGCTTCGGTCTGGGCCTGATCGGCTCGTGGCTGCTCGGCCTGCGCACCCTCGCCCTGCCGGTTCACTGGGCCGATTTGGCCCGCCCCCTGCTGGCCGTCGCCGTCATGATGGGCGCGGTCGCCCTGCTGCCGACCTTCGGTCTGCCGATCGTCGATCTGGTGATCAGGGGCACGACCGGCGTCCTTGTTTATGGCGCCTTGGCTATCGCCCTTAATCTCAACAATATCCGCGCGCCCGCGCAGAAGATCGTCAACCGCCTGCGTGACAAGGTGTTCGCATGATACAGCCCATTTTGCGCAACGCCGCCTTCACCACCGTCAACCCACGGCTATCGGTGCTGATCCCCTTCTACAAGGAGTCGCCGCTGCCCCTGCTGCGCGTCCTGACCACGCGCGATCCGCAGGCGCTGGAGATCATCCTGATCGACGACGGCTCCGGCATGGCCGACATCACCGCCGAGGTCAGCGCCTTTATCAGCCAGAGCCCGCTGGCCTGCGAATTGATCACCCTGCCCGCCAACGAAGGCCGGGCGCGCGGCCGCAACCGCCTGACCTCGGCGGCGCGCGGCGCGTACTTCCTCTTCCTCGACGCCGACATGCTGCCTGATGACTCAGGCTTCCTCGACCGCTGGCGCGATCAGGCCGATGGCCTGAGCGCCGTCGTCTTTGGCGGCTTCTCGCTGTTGCAGGCCCCCGCCACCAGGGCCTTCGCCGTCCACCGCATGATGGCCGGCCAGAGCGACTGCCTGTCGGCCGATACGCGTCGCCTGCATCCGGAAAAATACGTCTTTACTTCGAACCTGCTGGTGCGCCGCGATGTCTTCGAGGCCGAGGGCTTCGATGCCAGCTTCACCGGCTGGGGCTGGGAAGATACCGAATGGGGGATGCGTGTCGCCGCCCGTTACGGCGTCGGCCATATCGACAACACCGCCACCCATATGGGGCTCGACACGCCGGAAACTTTGGCGCGCAAATATGAGCAATCGGTCGGCAATTTTGCCCGCGTCATCGCCCGCCACGAGGCCGTGGTGTCGCAGTATCCGAGCTACAAGGCGGCCAAACTGCTGAAACGCGTGCCGCTGCTCGGTGTGGTCCGCCCGCTGATCAAGGGGGTGAGCCTGTCACCGCTGGCGCCGCTCAAACTGCGCGCCTTCGCCCTGCGCCTTTACCGCGCTGCCCTTTACGCACAGGTGGTCTGAGCATGGAAGATACGCCCTATAGCGCCGACCGTTCGCTTTACGGCAAGCTGCGCCGCCGCGTCGCGCGCATGGTCCACACCCGTCCGGCGCAGCTCGATCTGACGCGCCCCCTGCTCACAGTCTCGTTCGACGATGCCCCCACCTCGGCGGCCGGCACCGGCGCGGCGATTTTGGAGAAGCACGGCCTGCGCGGCACATGGTTCATTTCCGCCGGCCTGATGGGGCAGTCGAGCCATCTCGGCGCCTATGCGCAGGCCGACGAGATCCGCCGTCTGGCCGCCGCGGGTCATGAGATCGCCTGCCATACCCACGATCATATCGATTGCGGCCAGTCGTCCGCCGCCACCATCGCCGCCGATCTCGACCGTAATCGCGAAGCTTTCGCGGCCTCAGGCTTTCCGGTCGCCACCACCTTCGCCTATCCTTACGGCGATGTGTCACCGCACGCCAAATCTATCCTGAAAAACCGCTTCACGGCCGCGCGGGCCCTGCACCACGGCCAGATCACCACCGGCACCGACCTCAATCAGGCGCCCGCCGTCGGCATCGAAGGTGCGGACGGCGAAGAGGTGGCCATGACCTGGCTGAAACGCGCTGCCGCGCAAAAGGCATGGCTCGTGCTCTATACCCACGATGTCCGCGAGCAGCCGTCAGGCTGGGGCTGCACGCCGGACGTGCTCGACCGGCTGGTGAGTACGGCGCTGGAGATGGGTTTCGAGGGCGTCACCTTCGCCGAGGGCGTCCGTCGCGCCACGGGCCAGGCTATTGCCAAGGCGGCATAAAGCTTTTTATAGATGTCCGTTTACAGGCAGGAGTTAGATACCATGCCCCAACACCGCATTTACGCCATGAGCTTTGCCAGTATCTATCCGCTTTATATTGCCAAGGCCGAAAGGAAAGGGCGCACCAAGGCGGAGGTAGACGAGATCATACAATGGCTGACGGGATACAGTCAGGCCCAGCTTGACGCCCAACTGGAAGCGAAGACGGATTTTGAGACCTTTCTCGCCGATGCGCCTCAGTTGCATCCTTCGCGCAACCTTATCAAAGGACTTATCTGTGGCGTTCGCATAGAAGGCATCGAAGAGCCGACCATGCGGGAAATCCGCTATTTGGATAAGCTGATCGACGAACTCGCCAACGGTAAAACCATGGAGAAAATCCTGCGACAACAGGCGTGATCTCCACGGATCAGTCCCTTTGCAGGATTAACTTATTTGAATGGAAAAATCATCAGGACGTGCAACCGGATTGTTGCGCAGGTGCTCCAGATAAGCCTCGGAATCGCTGGCCATCAGCCAGCCCATGGCTTCGTGATAATCCGTGAACATGCATAGGGTATCCTTCGGAAACAACGGCGAGATGTTGGGAAACCGGACCTCGTTCCACGAGTCGAGATCGACCACGGCCACCCGGGTGGGATCGTCATGCCCCTGCATGATCTCGGCCCACCTGGTCGCCATCTCATGAAGATGCTCATCCGCCAGCGCGGTTTCAAACCGCCGAAAATCGTTCAGACGGCTGTAGGTCCAGAGCGCTTCAATGTTCTCACAGGCCTTGAAGATCTGATCCATAAACTCGGAAGCGGGCAAAGGCCCTATGGGCCGAACTATGATGATCTTACGGGATTCATCGACAAACAGGTTCAGTCTGGATTTGGTACGCATGGCAAACTCCGCGGCCGCACCCTGCGTCCGTTTCATTTATAATTGCTTATCCGAAGAGGCAATAATCGCGTTTTCATCCAAATAATTCGACATGGCGCCGTTGCCAGCTGGTACTATCAGCCGCGCAAACGTCGCAAGGCGATCCGCCCTTCAGCCATCACGCAGCCAGAATTAGCGCTTTACGGTTCTTTCAAAATCGGTCGTTGGCTGCTACCATTTGGTCCTTAGGGAGATGGCTATGACACCAGAACTTAAAGCTGTTGTAGAAGCTCTTTATGACGAGTTCAAAGCTCCGACGCCACGCTATATTGAGGCTTGCCCCTGCTGTGCGGACGAAGCCTGCATAAACCTTTTAATACATACTCCCCTCAGAGAGTTAGACGCAGACCATCTTTCCCCCTACCTCGGATCGCTTTTTCACACGGTCGGAAATATTACCGATTACAAGTATTTTCTGCCTCGTATTTTTGAGTTGGCCCTCACTGATCCGTCTTGGTCTGCAACAACCGAGATCGTAATGGACAAACTTAAACTGGCTGAGTGGCAAAAATGGCCAATCTCGGAAAAGAAAGTCGTCCAGTCATTTGTCGATGCGTGGTTTGAATTTGTTCTTGAAGACGCACGAGAGCCGGAAGATGGAATTCATTGTTTGCCTGAAGTTGACGCGCTCATCTGCGGCATGGCTCATGCGGACATCGCCTTGGAACCCTACTTTACGCGTCTTCTGCATAGCCCAATCGCTCTAAGGGCACTGTACCTCAGCAATGAACCAAGTTTGAGCAAGAACAAACACCTAGCGAACCCATTCTGGCAAGGGCACGAAGAGGCAGCATCGACTGTGCAGGCGTTTTTGCAGTCAGATACCGTGCTTGGTGCTTTAACATGTTAGCTTTGCCTCAGACTTTGCGCTAGGGCAGCCGCTAACGCGACTTACCAAAGGTTTCCAGCCTTTTTTTTCTGACCAGAACGAAAGTCGAGACGGTATGGCCATTGCAGATGTGCAAAGACATTTCTTCAGAAGAAACTACTTCGCAGACGCCGGCAGATAGACCAGTCCCGGCGCATCATGGATGAAGGTGTCGAGCACGCCGTCGGCAATCTTGATCGGCCCCATAGGGCGGGTCGCGCCGGGGATGGTCTGGAATTTCGCCGCTTCATCCGCCAGACGCTTAGCCTCGGCGAACAGGCGCGGCGCCGTCGATGCGTCCTCCGTGCGCAGGCCGTCCACCGTCAGACGCAGGGCGCGGCCCCACAGCGCCGTCGCGTCCAGCCACGGCTGCGCCTCGGTCACAAAACCGGGCACGACCACGCCGGCGCGGATGCGGTCGGGCGCGGCCGCCAGATCGTCCGCCGCCTGCCCCAAAGCGGCAAGCGCGGCGGCGCGTTCGGTCGCGTCGTCCGTGGCCAGGGCATCACGCACGCGGTTGGTCAGGGCGCGCAGACGCGGCGCCTGCGGCTGCCACGGCTGGTTGCCGAAGGTCGGGGCCAGATGCTGGGTATCGAAGAAGACCAGCAGCGCCTCGGTCGTTTGCGCATCCCCGCCCGCCAGATAGCGCGCCGAGGCACGCCAGGTGCGCTCGGCGTCATAGCCGGTGTCGTTCCAGGCAAAGGCGATCACCCCCATCACGGCGGGGCGGCTCGCCACCTCCTGATTCATCGGGTTGGAGACGATACCGGCCAGTTCGGTCGAAAGACCGGCCTCGCGCCGTGCATAGGGCGCCAGCAGCAGGCGGCCGGCCGATTCGTTGTAATCATTGACCGGATAGTTGTCCCACAGCAGGGTCTTGCGCCCGAAGGCCTTGGTGGCGTTGCGCGCATCGGCGACCGAGATCGCCGCCGGCACGGTGTCTGTGCCGGTCCACTGGATCACCACGCGCGGGTCGAGTTCTTTGCCCAGGGTCGTCTTGTAGGGCGATACCGTGGCGTTGTAATATTCGGTCGGCACCATGATCAGCGATCCGTGGCCGTCCTTCGCCAGATCGGCCTGCACGGCGTTCAGCACCTTCGCCTGTGCCCGCGCCGCCGCCGTTTCATTCGATTGACCGAAGGCGGCCTCATCACCGGCGCAGTTCCATTTCGTGTATTCGATATCATCGAGCGCGACGTAGAAGCTGCGCACGCCGATGGTGCGCAGGGCGGCGAACTTGCTGCGGATCGCCTCCAGATCGGCCGGATCGCTGTAGCAGATCGAAGGCCCCGGCGAGATGGCGTAGACGAAATTGATGTGGTGGCGGTTCGCCGCCTCGACCAGTACGCCCAGTTGTTTCAGCGTTTCCGCCGGATAGGCCTCGCGCCACTTGTCGCGCGCATAAACCTCGTCCTTCGGGCTGTAGATATAGGTATTGGCCTTCAGTTCGGCGAGAAATTCGATGTGTTCGGCGCGTTCGGCCATCGACCACGGCTTGCCGTAAAAGCCCTCGATCGTGCCGCGCACCGGCATGGCGGGATGGTCGGCTATGGTGACGGCGGGGATGTGGTCGCCGCTGGCGATCTGACGCAGGGTGTGGGCGGCATGATAAAGCCCGTCGGCGTCCTTGCCCGCCAGCACGATCAGCGCGCCACCGTCAGCGGCCTTGCTGGCCAGGCTATAGCCTTCGTAGTCGGTCGGGAGCGCCGCGCCTGCGCGCCCGGCGGCGGCCTTGATGACGTCTGCGTCAGCCGTGCCGATCACCACATAGCTGGCGTCGAGCCGGGCGGGCAGCTTGGTGGCGGTGCGGATCGTCTCGACACCGGCGGCCGCCAGCACGCGGCGAACCAGCGCCTCGGTTTCGGCATCGACCGCACCGGCGCGCACCAGCACTGCGGTCTTGCCAAGCCCGATTGCGCTGCCGGTCAGTGTGAGCGATGCCGGCGCCGGGAAGATCGCCGGCGCTGAACTGAGGGGGGCCGCCTGCGCCGCGCCGGACAAGGCCAGAGCCGCACCGACACACACAAGGGCGCTGGAGCGGAAAAGCGAAAGTGACATGCGCATGCAGGAGCCCTCATCGTGATACAAGCTGACTGATGTATCGCCTCCATAGCGGGCTGTCGAGGCGAAATTTGTCATGACATTTAAGTCGAATACGCCCTGAGGCTTGCGATATTTTTGTGGTGTGCCTGACAGGCGCCTGCTCACTAGCTTGTGATGGCAAGGGCGCGCGTCGCAAAGGTCATACCCTTCTTCACCGCGAGGCGCGCCGCCCCTCGGATATGACGTGCCCCATCTGCCCTTCAAGCCAGGCGTCGATACAGACATAGATCTGCGCCACACCGGCATTGCCAGCCTTGCTATGGCTTTCAATCCGACGGCGTGCGCGTTCGCGCAACCGGGTCAGAAGGATGATCTTGCGGCATTGCTCAATCTGCATAAGGCGTCTCCATAGCCGGAAGCCTAGCGGATCAGGTTTAATATTTACTGCATGGCGAACGCCTTAATGCGTAACGCCTACCCATTCGGCCGACGCCCCAAACAAACGCCATCTTGCCAACGCCCTCCACCGTCAAGGCAAACATCCTGAGCAACGGAAGGGCTAAATCTGACGTAAGCCCACAGAGCAAAGCCTAGTAAAATTAAGACTGCGAGGCCCCACAATGCTTTTCTCACTTAGACTTTCCCCTATCCCAGATAGCCTTACATCAACCTGAATGGCGCGTCGTCAGATGTCTTCGTTTCATAAATATGGCCCCTATATCGTCCGGTAGCCCGCCGTCCACGCCATCTTGTCGATGATGTACTTGTCGATGCTGAAACCGTCCGGTGCGTCCTTGAAGCCCGGCAGGTTCAGCGCCCGCGCCCTGGCCCGTTCGGCGTGCTCCGGCGTCGAGAAAACGCCCAGAAGCTTGACGTCCTCATGGCCCTCTTCCAGGCTGTGGGTATGATGCAGCAGGTAAACCGGTTCCATGACGTCTCCTCTTATGTCCCCTGAGTTAAGCGCAGTTTGCCGGCGAAATCACGACTGTCCTCGTCTGTCGGCAGGGACATCTTGACCAGCACCATGACGAACAGGCACCAGCGCAGGTCATTCCAGCTCAGCGCCATGCTCTCGGTCAGGCTCGACAGGCCGTAGATCGCCACCATCGGCAGGCCGAAATAGCCGCCATCGCCGCGCCAGGTGCGAAACAACGCCTTGAAGCAGGTCTCGGCGAACACCAGCGCCCACAGCACCAGCCCAACCATGCCCATCCCCAGCCAGATTTCATACCAGCACGAATGGGCATGATAGGCGCGGAAACCGGCGACGGCGGTGATCTTGGCCAGCGGTGCGTAGTCGCCCTCGTCAGTCCACACCACGCCATAGCCATAACCGAGCATCGGCCGCGCCTCCATCACCCGCGCGATGCCATCCCAGATGTAGGTCCGGCCCGTGAGGGTCGGGTCCTTGCCGAGCAGCAGGAACAGATGATCGGGCGCATAGATGATGAAGCCCGCCAGCGCCAGCAGTCCGGTCAGGGCCAGCCAGGTGAGCAGGATGCCGAGCACCGGCCCGCGCCGCGCCAGATAGATAAAGACGATGCCGCTCACGCCCACCAGCAGGCACAGAAGCGAGGTCTTGGATTGCGACAACAGGGTCAGGGCCGCCATCCCCGCCGCCATGCTCCACCAGAACAGCCGCCGTCGCGGGTTGTGCAGCGCCGCCGCGGCCGCCACCACAAAGCCAATCGACATGCACGAACCGAGATTATTCTTTTCCAGCCACACCCCGCGCCACGCGCCGGGAAAAAGCTCCTGCATCCGCCCCAGCTGCGGCAGGCAGATCGCCAGAAAGGCCGACATCAGCATCATGATCGTGAAGGCCAGGGCCACCACCTCGGTCAGCTTTTGCCAGCTAAAGCGCGCCGCCAGCGCATACCCCGCCACCATGGTCATGATCAGGGCGATCATGCGCCGCAGCGTGCCGCTCGGGTCGATCGACCACAGGTAGGACAGGCCGCACAGGGCCAGCAGGGTCAGTATCAAGGGCGTGCGCCACAGGGCGTTGAACATCTGCCGCCAGCAGATCACCGCCAGCGCCGCGCTGGCCAGATAGAAGGGATAATAGAAGTTGCGGATCATCGCGCCGGAGGACGCCTGATTGGTGCTGTAACCAAACAGAGGCGCCAGCCAGGCCTGCGAGAAGACGTAAAGCACCGCAACGCCGCACAGCAGCGAGAACCAGCTATCGGCCCAGTCGTCCTTTACGCCCGGCCAGAAATCAGAGATTGCCTCGGAAACGCCGCGCCTCAAAGGGCCGCAAACCGCCCGAGCGGCCGCCTCGTCGCCCCGCCCATAATCCGGCTGGCGCGATTATAGACCATCCCCATCAGCCGGCCACCGGCCTGTTCGAGATCGGTCTTGAGGTCGAGGCGCGCCTGCACATCGCCTGCGTTTTCGCTGACCACCATGACGATGCCGTCAACGTGCGGCGCCAGTTGCTGAGCTGCCGAGGAACGGTCCGCCGCCGGCACATCGACCACGATGGTCTGGGTGTGCTGGCGCAGGGCCTTCCAATAGGTCGTCTGATCAAACAGCTTGGCGCGCTGGCCAGGCGCCAGGTTCTTCTGGCGAAAGCGCGTCACCCACAGGCGGCGGCCGAGAAAGGGCCGCGCCACCAGATAGTGCGAATCCTGCACCGCCGCGCCGCCGGCATTGCGTCCCGGCGGTGACAGGGTGAAAAAGACGGAGCCATCAGGCGAGGCCTGGCTGAGCGCACCGGCGGCGCCGAAGCGCTCGGGATCTTCGGTCAGGGTGTGCATCTGGGTCTGGTTGGCCAGATCAGCGTCGATCAGCCAGATCGGCTTGCGGGCAAAGGCGGCTTCGCAGCGGGCATATTCGCGCACCACGGTCGAGACGCCCTCGCCGCCATAGGCCGAGACGAACATCAGCACCCGTCCCTGCTTCGATTGCGGGCGGCCGAGCGCCGACATCAGATCGGCCATTTCGCGTGTCAAATCAACCATTAATGCCACTGAAAGTTGCGTGTCCGGAATCACAGTTGCACCGAATCGCTGATGGAACTGTCGCAAAGGCGCGTGTCGGGATCAAGGTGAAATACACCCGCTACCCTGAGAGCGTTCGTGAGCGGATGGAGGCTAGGCCGGCTTGGTCTTGGCCTGCGCCAGAACCGGCAGGTCCAGCGCCTTGGCGGCCATGTCCGCATTGGCGAACCCCTTGCGCGTATAGACCCGCAACAGGCCGGCGCACAGGGCGGTGAAGCCGGCGAACAGGAACGACAGGATCAGCACGACTCGCTTCAGGCTCTTGGGCTTATCCGGCATAGACGCCTTTTCGACCACGCGCACCGTATCGTCCGAGCCCTTGGTCATTTCCTGCGCCGCCTGATTTTCCTGAATACGCTGGGTCAGGGTCTTGAGGTTGTCCTGCAAGGTGTTGCGCTCGGTGGCGAGACGGCTGTTCTCGGCCTCCAGACCGCTCAGGCCCTGCAGCTTTTCCAGCACCTGAATGGCCTGACGCTGCAACAAGACCATGCGGCCATTGACCGAGGCCATGTCGGCTTCGAGGTCCATCTTCTGCGTCACCAGCCCCTGATAGACCGTATTGACGCCCATCTTGTGCGTGGCCTCGCCGACGCCGCGTCCGCTGCTCATCATGGTTTGCAGCGAAGCGATCTGTGCGTCGATATCCTTCACTGGCTGGGCGGTCGGCAGGTAGCGCGACAACAGGTCCTGACGCTGCTGCTGCAAGGCGAAAATCTTGTTGGGCACGCTGAGATCAAGATCGCGCTCGATGCTCATTTCAGGGCTCATGGTGGTGAGGTTAGAACGCACTTCCGTCAGCTTGGCCTGATCGGTGGCCAGTTGCGTCTGGGCGGCATAGAGGTCGGTCGTCACCTGATCATAGATCTTGGCGTAGGTCGCCTTGGCCGTATCGTAATCGCCCACGCCATTTTGCGCCAGAAAGGCGCGATAGGCGTTATCGGCCTCGGCAAGACGTGCATCAAAGGCATCCTTCTGCCGCTGCAGCACCGGGCCGGTCGAGTCGGTATAGACCTCCTGACGATAGGACTGATAGTCGTCGATCAGGGTGTTGAGGATCAGCGACGCGGCCTGCGCATCCTCATGCTTGAAGGTCAGGCGCACGACATTGTTCTGCGGCGCGGTCGTGGCTTCAAATCCGCCCTGCATAACCTTGAGCGCCGCCGCTTCGGCCGCGGCCTTGTCGGCGTCGTTGCGCGGGTTCCAGTAACCGGGATCGGACGGCAGGATGATCTTGAAGCCGAGCTTGTTGATCACCCGGCGCTTCAGTTCGGTCGAGTTGAGGATTTCGACTTCGGACTGCACCACCTGATCGATGGTGGCCGTGGCGCCGCGCGCCGCATCGCCGGCCACCGGCTCATAGACATAGTTCTTGCCGAGCTGCATCAAAAGGCTGGCGCCGGCGGTATAGCTTGATGACATCGAAAACGCGACGGCGAGGCCGAGGCCGAAGAGAACGCCGAACACAAGGGCCATCAGCCACAGCTCACGCAGCAACAGGGCGATGACATCGCCCAGCCCAAGCTGCATGATGCGGTTTCCCCCTGATTTACCTGCCTCGGCGGCCATGGATGTCCTCTGTCGACGTAAAATTCCGGCATGGCCCTGGCGCAGAGGCACCACCTTGCCGTCGTCGTCGTTCCACACGTCTTCAGTGTGCATAGATTCTCTTGTCCATTACCAGTGCTTTCGGGCGCCCCCACATCTCCCGTAACCTGGCACGGGAAAGTCGGCCGCCGGCAAATTAACGCCCTGCCCGTTAACGAATGTTTACCATATTTACCCTTATCCAAAGGACGACAGATATCTTCACTCCACCGGACAGATTCGCCGCTTAAAGCCATGCTCACACGCCGCGCACTTCTCACCACGGGCCTAGGTTTCGCGTTCGGCGGCAGCCTGATCGCGCCCTCCCTGATCGCGCAAAGCGCCCGCGCCAGCAGCAAGATGCCGGAAGCGCCGGATATCCGCTTCGCCACCTGGAGCGACGACGAGCCCCCTTACCTGCTCTTCCCCGGCGACAAGCTGGAAATCAGCATCCCCGGCGCGCCGGAACTGAGTCGCCAGACCCAGGTCGGGCCCGATGGCCGCATTACGCTGGGCCTGATCGGTCAGGTGATGGCGGCTTTCCGCAGCGTACCGCAGCTTCAGGACGACATCGAACGCAGCTATGCGCAGATCCTGCGCGATCCGCAGGTCATGGTCTATCCGGGCGAGACGGCGCCGATGCGCGTGCTCGTCGGTGGGGAAGTCAAGAATCCGGGCTGGGTCGATATGCAGGGCGATATGGACGCGCTGCAGGCCATGCTGGCGGCGGGCGGTTTCACCCACGGCGCCAAGGGGCATCAGGTCTTGCTGATCCGGCGGGGCCGTGACGGTCAGGCCATGCGGCGCATCATCGATCTGCAAACGCCGCTCAAGGGGCGCGCCAGCCAGATGACGGCGCTGCGTCGTTTTGATATTATCTATGTCCCGCGCACCAATATCGCGGAAGCGGGCGTCTTCATGGAGCAGTGGGTCAACAATGTGATCCCCGGCGGCATCATGAACTATTTCACGTACAAGACGTTCGGCAGCAATTAAGCGCTGCCTGTCAGGCACTCTGCCTGAACTCTTTCTTCAATGGCTCATATCTCCAAAATTCATGCTTTGAATTTTGGCAAGCGCCCCATCCTTCTGGAATAGGCACGCCCGAGCCGTTGCGAGGCATCTCTTACGAAAAAACCTTAATCGCGATCAAGGATCGCGATTAAGCAGCGTAGCCGATACGGCCGGCGTCGATCCACTGGCGGGCGGCCTTTTGTGCTTCGGCGATATCTTCACGGTCCATTTCGCGCGACAGTTCGCGGCGATAGACCTGGGCTTCCAGCGAACCGCGCATCGAGGCCAGATTGAACATCATGTGCGCCGAGACCAGATCGACGGGAGCGCCACCCTGGCCGGTCGAATACATCATGCCCAGCCTGAACAGCTCGTCACCGCCCATGTCGGCGGTCGGGAGCGGGATGGCCTTGAACTCTACTTCAGTTTGGATCGTGTTGATCATTTTGATGCCGCGCGTTTTGCGCGTCTCCGTTGCGGTTGATGCACTGAGTTCAACACCAGCGGATAAAATTAAAGTTAACAGCGATATTTATGATGATTTTTTTATGTAAATCAAAACTTAATGTTAACATTGACGTTAACATATTCACACATAATCATTAAATTGCGGTAAATATTTAAGAATAGACCGTGCATTGATTGTAAACTACTTGATTTATACATTGAATCAACAGATATACGCCGGTTAACGCCTGCAGTTTTAAAACGTCATGATCTGCCGGAGGCAAGTTTACGGCGCGCCTCACCCGGCATTACCTGCCCCGGAGTCTTGCCGGCAAACGCTGCGAACCTGATCAATTTTGTTCAGCTTCAGTTCACACAGTTTCTGTCATAAACCTATCAACGCGATAATTTTTATCGCCGCGCGTCTCAGATCCGCATATTCCTGATGAAAAGGGGATGATCTAAACAGACAGAGGACGAAAATGAACAGCAAGTTCGCAAAAATGGCCGCCTCCGGCCTGGCGCTTGGACTTATTTTGAGCCTTTCCGCGGCCCCGCAGATGGCAAATGCCGAACGCCCACGCGAAGACCGCCAGGAAAGCAACAGCGGCAGCAACCGCCAGCCGCGCGGCGAACGTCAGCAGGCCGCCCGCCCAGCGGAAAGCCGTCCGGCCCCTCAGCCGCGCGCCACGCCGCCGCAACGCGATACCAGCGCGCCGCGCGGTGATCGCGGCAACACTGGCGGGGATCGTGGAGACAGAGGCGACCGGGGTGATCGTGGTGATGGCGGCGGCCGCAACAGCGGCGTCTGGCAGGGCGGCAACCGTCCCGGCCAGCAACAAGGCGGCGACCGTGGCAATAACGGCGGCCAACCCGGTGGACAACCCGGCGGCGGACGCGGCGATCACAACGGCAATAACGGTCAGCCCGGCGGCGGCTGGCAGGGCGGTAACCGTCCTGGCCAACAACAAGGCGGCGGTCGCGGCGATCATAACGGCAACACTGGCGGTGATCGCGGCAACCATAATGGCGGCTGGGATCGTGGCGACCGGGGTCACAATGGTGGCTGGGATCGCGATCGTGATCGCGGGCACAATGGTGGCTGGGATCGTGACCGTGATCGTGACGGCGGCTGGAACCGCGGCGGCGGGCGTCATCATTTTGACTACCGCGGCGATCGTCGCTTCCGTGGCTACAGCGGCGTGCGCTTCGGCTTCTACTTCGCGCCGAACCACGGCTATTACCGCGTGCCGAACCAATGGTACGGCCACCGCTGGACGAACGGAGAATATCTGCCGGACTACTTCTTCTCGTACCGCATCTACGACTACATGTCCTATGGCCTGCCGACCCCGCCATATGACTGCGCCTACTTCTTCGTCGGTCAGGATGTCGTTCTGGTCGATCTGTCGAGTGGCCAAATCATCGATGTGTTCTACGACGTTTATTAGGTTTTGATTCTGTCGAAACCGCCTGAACTGGCCCCGGATGCTCTGCATCCGGGGCCTTTTCGTTGTCGCTGATGCTGGAACGCGGGAACAAACAGACGGGAAAACACTGTTTTTTGGCGCCCCTTACCTATGCCGCCATTACTATTCCGCCCCATTTCCAGCGGCATGCCGGCCCACAATGACGTCCTCGGAGGCCGATGACGCCTCACCATCATAAGAGGAAGACATCCATGACACGTATACTCACCCTGACCACAGCTCTGGCCCTGACTGCCGGACTGGCCCTTACCCCCGCCATTTCCAATGCCCAGCTTACGGGCGGCGCCCTGAATGGTGCAGGCCAGGTCGGCGGCCAGGTCGGCGGGCAGGTTGCCCCCCCTACAGGCCCAACCACCAGTCCAGTCACTGGCCCAGCCATTGGCCCGGTCACTGGTCAAGTCACTGGTCAGGTCCAGGGCAATGGCAGCCTGACCGGCGGCGCTGACGCGACCGGCGTTACTGACGGCCTGCAGGATCAGACCCGTTCCACCACTGACACCCTGAAGGACGATACGCGTATCCTGAAGGACCAGGCCAAGGATACGGTCAAAAAGACAGACGGCACCGCGACCGTGAACGGCGATGCCAATGCCAGCGCCACGACCGACAGCGATGGCCACCTGAAAGGCATGATCGATGCTGAGGCGAATGTCGCGGCAGATCCGAACGCGGCGGCCAATGCCACGCGCACGGGCGTCAATGCCGTGCGTGATGATGCCGGCCGGGTGACCGGTCAGGCCGGCGCCGCTGTCGGCGATACGATCGATACCGCCAAATCGGCCAAGCTCTCCGCTGAAGCCCAAGCCAAACTTGATGCCGAGGCCAAGGCCAAGATGGATAAGCACTAAGCGGCTAGAGCGCTTTCCGAAAAGTGTGACGCACTTTTCGGATAAAAAAGCGCGTCAAAACAAAAAATTACAGCGCCGATCTGATCCAATCAGATCGGAACACGCTCTAAGCGGCGCGCTTTCTTTCCGGAAAGCGCGCCGCCGCTCAGGATAGATTTCCAAGGAGATAGATTATGAAGACGTCATCCTATGTGCCCGCGCTCCTTATCGCAAGCCTTCTGACCGGCACCGCCGCTGTGGCGCAGACGACCGTTGCCACGCCGACGGGGCCTACACAGGAGATCAGCACGCCGCCCGCACCCGGCACCGCCCAGCACGATGCCCAGCTCAAGCGCGAACACGATCGCGCACTTGCCGCCGGAGATCATGCCAATGATCCCTACAATTCGACCAGCAGCGACGCGCTTAATCAGCATCAGGCCGCCCGGGCCGCAGAGTTGGGCACGGCGCCGGTGCCGGTCGATCTGGCCGCAAAGCCGGCAGCCCCTGAAGACGCGGCGCCCGTGCCGCCGGTGACCATTCCCCTGCCCGCTGATCCTGACCCGACTCAAGGGAAGCCCGTGGACGGCCCTCAACCGCCTATCCCCTGATCCCGCGCGGTCTTCGAAAAGACGGTCACAGGCTTATAAAGGCAAGGTTCTCGATCAGCCTGGATTAAATAAAGAGGCCATAAAGATAACCTCTATTTCGCCAACGCACCACAAACAGACCCCATCAATGACAAATTTGAGCCCCATTCTTACTAAAGTTTAACACTCGCTGAGACGACGTCTTATCAACCACTTTACAAACTCAGCGATACTTCCTGAAATATGCAAGTATATTCAGGGTCACTGTTAGTCATTCCTCCCCAACAGAGAAAGCAACTACACATGAAGTCTTCCATTCGCATCGCTTCCGCCGCCGCTGGTATCCTCGCCCTCGGCATCGTGCCTTTCATCTCGGTCGCTCAGGAAGTGCCGGCCACAGATCCCGCCGCCGCGACGGCCACCACCAGCTCGGCCAGCGAAAGCACCTCCGTCGCCGCTGACGGCACCGTCACCGCCACCTCGGAAGCTGCCTCCACCTCGGTCGCCGCCGATGGCACCGTGACAACGACGAAGGACTCCAGCAGCACCGAAAGCAGCGCTTCGTCCGACTCGGCCAGTTCGCAGTAAGCGGCTACGGGTTAAAAAGAACGACCCCCGATGCGATGCACCGGGGGTCTTTTTTTGTCTTTCATCAGGCGGCCGGCTTCTGCGTTGCAATCCGGAACAAGGTGCCCCAGGTCAGCTTGCCGCCGGTCAGCGCGCCCTGCTTGAAGGCCTTGCGGCCGACCACGATCATGAACCCGCCGACGATCACCATGCCACCCAGCGTCACCGCGATCTCCCACAGCGGCAGGGGCTGCGACAGACGCAGCGGCATCAGGAACGGCGTGAAGATTGGCACATAGCTCAGCCAGCGGATAATCGGCGAATCGGGCACCTGCAGGGCCGCCTGCATGCACAGCATCGGTATCATCAGCACCATCATGACCGGCCCCATCACCGCCTGCGCGTCCTTCTGGGTTTCGCAGAAGGCGCCAATCGCCGCGAACGACACGCCATACATCAGATAACCAAAGACGAAATAGACCGCCAGAAGTCCTAGATGCAGCGGCGACAACAACCCGCCGGCCGCCGCCTTGATAGCGCTGATCGCTTGCGGCGGAATCGAACTCAGGCCGTAGGTGCCCAGCAGCAGGCTGGCGCAGCCCCATATGCCGCCGACGGTCAGCAGCACCATGGCGACGCCCAGCACCTTGCCTATCAGCAGGCTTTCGGTCGAGGTCGAGGCCAGCAGCACTTCCAGCACCTTGCTCGACTTCTCCTCGATCACCCCGCCCAGCAGGATCATCGACGAGGAAAAGATGGTCATCCAGGTCGCGAAGCCCAGCATAAAGCCGATAAACCCGGTCCCGTTGTTGACCTGGGTATTTTGCGCCGCACCCGCCGCCGGCTTGGGTGTCAGGCTGACGATGTCGGCGCGGGCTTTACGCATGTCATGCGCCAGCTTCGCATCAACGCCATTCAGCCGAGCCACCTTTTCATATTGCAGGCCGTGCAGATCCCATTCGATCATATCCTTCAGGTTACCCGCCTGCGACGGCACCGACCAGATATCGAAATGCAGCTTCTCGCCTTCGTCATAGGCCAGCAGGATCGTCGACGGCTTGCCGCTGTCCTCCGACAGCAGGCCCGGTATCTTCGCCGCCGCCTCAGCGCGCGACATAACCGGCGTCAGACCGGCCGGCAAGGCCACAAGCCGGACCTCCTTCTGGTGCGCCATCCGCGCCGCCATGCGGGCCAGTGCGTCGTCAGGGGCCGATGCCGCGTCCGCCTTGGCCTGCACCATGGCGCGCAACTCAGGCTCAAGCCCCTCGCCGCTCAGATCGAGCACCGCCACCGACATGGTTTTGACCGGTGAGGTCTGGGCCAGCAACAGCGGCACCAGGATCACCGCGCCGATCAGCAGCGGCACGGTGAACAGCGACAGCCAGAAGCCGACGGTGCGGACAAAGGCGAGATATTCACGCTGGGCGATCAGGAAGGTATTACGCATCGGCTTCGCCTCCTGTCAGAACTATGAACGCCTCGTGCAGGCTCGGCTCCTTCGCCTCGAACCGCCGCACATCGAGCCCGCGCAGGAAGGCCGCCTTCAGCGCCTCGTGCGCCGATTGCCCCGCATGCAGCCGGCACTGCCACAGGTGCGCGCCATCCTCGGTCGCCCCCATATCGCTCACCGACGCGACCCCCGGCAGGGCCATCAAATCGGCCGCACCCAAGGCGCCTTCGAGATCGAGATGCCGCGGCGCCGCCGCCCGCGCCTCTTTCAGGCTGCCTTCAAACACCTTCTGCCCCTTGGTCAGCAGCACCACCTTCTCGCACAGGCGCTCGGCGTGCTGCATGACGTGCGTGGAGAACAGCACCGTCGCACCCCGTTTGGCCAGATCGCGGATCACCGTCTCCAGCCCCTGTTGATTGACCGGATCGAGCCCCGAAAACGGTTCATCGAGGATGACCAGTTCCGGCTCGTGCACCAGGCAGGAAATAAGCTGCACCTTCTGCGACATACCCTTGGAGAGCGAGCGGATCTGCTTGTTCATGAAGGGCCCTAGCCCCTGCGCCTCCAGCATCTCCTTGCCGCGTTTACGCGCCACCGAGGCCTTTACGCCCTTGAGGCCGGCCAGAAAGACGATCACGTCGACCGGCGTCATCTTGCGATAGAGCCCGCGCTCCTCCGGCATGAAGCCGATGCGGTCGAGCGCCTTAGCCGCTGTCCCGCCCAGCACGGTGATCTGGCCGGCGGTCGGTTCGGACAGGCCCAGCATCATCCGCACGCTGGAGGTCTTGCCGGCGCCATTGGGCCCCAGGAAGCCGCAGATCGTGCCGCGCTTCACCGCGAAACTGAGATCGCGCACGGCTTCGAAATCGCCATACTGTTTGCAAACGCCTTCAAGGCTCAGTGCCACATCCGCCATGTATCCCCTCCGGTTTGGCCGCACTATAGCCACACGCCGGACGATTGCACCAGATCAGACACAAAAAAGCCCCCGCACCTGCATGCGGGGGCTTTGATGTGATGCTCCCCTGTTTACGGGGGAGGATGAACTGGCCTACAGCCCCAGCTTGCTCTTCAACAGCTCATTGACCGCCGCCGGATTGGCCTTGCCGCCGGTGGCCTTCATGACCTGCCCGACGAACCAGCCCAGCGCCTGCGGCTTCGACGCCACTTCCGCGGCCTTGTCCGGATTGGCGGCGATGATCTCGTCGATGGCTTTCTCAATCGCGCCGGTATCGGTCACCTGCTTGAGGCCGTGTTTTTCCACGATCTCGGCCGGGGTGATCGTCCCCTTGCCTTCCCACATGTGCTCAAACACCGTCTTGGCGATCTTGGACGAGATTACATTGGTCTCGATCAGTTCCACCAGTCCGGCGATCTGCCCGGGCGGCAGCGGCGAATCCGAAATCTCCTGACCGTCCTTGGCCAAACGCGCCAGCAGTTCGTTGGTCGTCCAGTTGGCCACCAGCTTGGCGTCACGGCCCCCAAATTCTTTCAGTTTCAAGACGGCCTTTTCATAGTAATCCGCGCGGTCCTGTTCGGAAATCAGCACCTGCGCATCATACGACGACAGCCCGTATTGCGAGATAAAGCGCGCCTTCTTGTCGTCCGGCAGTTCCACCAGTGATTTGCGGATATCCTCGATCCACGCCTCTTCCAGCTCGACCGGCAACAGGTCGGGATCAGGGAAATAGCGATAATCGTGCGCCTCTTCCTTGGAGCGCATCGAGCGCGTCTCGACCTTCACGGAGTCGAACAGCCGCGTTTCCTGATCGATCTTGCCGCCGTCTTCCAGAATCTCGATCTGGCGGCGCGCCTCGAATTCGATCGCCTGCTGCATGAAGCGGAACGAGTTGACGTTCTTGATCTCGCAGCGCGTGCCGAAAGGCTCGCCGACGCGGCGCACCGACACGTTACAGTCGGCGCGCATATTGCCCTTTTCCATGTCACCGTCGCAGGTGCCGAGATAGATCAGGATGGTGCGCAGTTTCTTAAAGTAAGCAACGGCTTCGTCCGAAGATCTGAGATCGGGCTTCGAGACGATTTCCATCAGGGCTGTGCCGGCGCGGTTCAGATCGACATAGGTGGCGTTGGGGTCGAGATCGTGGATCGACTTGCCGGCGTCCTGCTCCAGGTGCAGCCGTTCGATGCGCACGGTGAAGCTTGAGCCGTCATCGCGCTCGACCAGCACCTCGCCCTCGCCCACGATCGGGTGGAAGAGTTGCGAAATCTGATAGCCCTGCGGCAGGTCGGGATAGAAGTAGTTCTTGCGGTCGAAGCGCGAGAAACGGTTGATCTCGGCTTTCAGGCCAAGCCCGGTTTTCACCGCCTGCTCCACGCAGTACTTGTTGAGCACGGGCAACATGCCGGGCATGGCGGCGTCAACGAGGCTGACCTGCTCGTTGGGGCCGGCGCCGAAGCCGACCTTGGCGCCGGAAAACAGCTTAGTGTTGGAGGCAACCTGCGCATGGACTTCGAGGCCCATGACGATTTCCCACAGGCCGGTCCGGCCCTGGATCAGTTTGCTGGGATCGGCCACGCGGCCGGAATCAAGAGGAGAAGCGATGTGTGTCATAGGGTGGATATAGCGGGAAGAGATGGCGGCATAAAGGTTTTTTTCTTCGGCAGATGAAAGGATCACAAAGCATTTAAGGATGTAATCTTATCTTTCTTATGTGGAGTAATTTTATGCACATTTATTCTTTCAGAAAATGGACATACACTCGGCCAAGTAAATCACTGCACGCTTTAAAGTAATCCTCCAGCTTCTAGGAGGAAACATTTACGTGGATACGCTTCCTATGGACAAGCGCAATGCGATCATCGACCATGTTGTCGATATGCTGCTTTTCGACTTCTCGCTCTTCATTCCATTGACGTTTAGGCACGCAGGCGTGTCTCCAAATGCGTCGGCGGCATTGGCTGCTTACAATGTCCCACTTGATAATCCGAGGTTTATTGAGGGCTACATCCTGCCGCCCATGGCCGGCCAGACCGGCCAGACCGCCCAAAGCGCCCCAAATTCGCCCTTAAGCCCTTAATTTAGCCGGCCTTTCAGCGAGCGCCTCCCTTCCCTGTTAGCCGCCCGTTCACCCGAAGCCTCGCCCCAGACGACCACACAGACGCAGACTCTGGCGCCACAAGAACGGCCTCAAGACCAACCAGAAGAGCCCTCGGAAGAGGTCGCGTTCGTCCAGCTATGATGACGACGCTATAGACGCCCCCGAAGAGGCCCCCGAAGCTCTTCCGCCCGCCGCCCTCGATCTGGAACAACGCGCCAACGCCATCTTTCAGGCCTATCTCGACAGCCGCGCTGCCGAGCCGGAAGACGAGGACGGGGACGAGGACGACGAAGACCCCACCGGCCCGCCGTAAACGCGGCGCGAACCACCGCATCCGCTGATCCGCCGTCTGTCTTCCCCTTAAAACCCCATCTCTATTGCCGTGCGAAGACGTAAGACGTCTTGGCCGGTATTGTCGTGCCCAGCGTTCCGTTGGCGGTCGACACCGGCGCCATGGCCGCCTCCCCCACCCCGCGCAGAACCTGCTGATACGTCCCTGCCCCGACCCTGAGGCTGACAGTCTGCGGCTTATCCGACAGGTTGATCACCACCGCGACCTGATCGGTGTCATTCGTGCGGGTGAAGCTAAGTACCGGATCGCCGGCCTTCGACTGCACCTCAAGCACGCCGGTGCCGAACACCGGCCGGTCGCGCCGCACCTGATAGAGCGCGCGGTAATATTCGAGCAGGGACGCCGGATCACCCGCTTCCGCCGCCACATTATGGCTGGCAACATTGATCGCCACGTCGCGGTAAGGCTTCCCCGTGGTGAAGCCGGCGGTGCGCGGATAGCCGGTCCAGCTCATCGGCGAGCGGATGCCGGGATCATTGAACACGCCGCCATTGCTCATGCCGATCTCCTCGCCGTAATAGCCAAAGGGCGTCGATGAGGCCAGGATGGCGATGGCCGCCGACAGCTTGTAATCGGCCGGATTGTTGACGCCGAACTGGTTGATCAGCCGGTCGCCGACATAGGAATCGTGGCTCTGCAGGGCCAGCGGCATCAGGTCGGCGTGGGGATTGGCCAGTTGCGCGCTCAAGGGCGTCTGCAGCGAGCCCTTGCGGGCGCTGTCGATGATCGAGGCCTGGACGCCATAGGCAAAGGCGCTGCACGCCTTCACGTACATCTCCGCGCCTTCGGAGGCCTCGCAGATCATGTAGCGGTTGTCGTAGGCGTCGAGCGTTTCGCGCAGCTTCGCCACGATGCCGGGATTGGCGGGATTGTTGAAATAGCGGTCCTTGCCGTCCTCGATCAGCATGGTGACCGCATCGAGCCGGAAGCCGTCGACGCCCTTGTTCATCCAGAAGCGCATGGTGTCCTGGAGGTAGGCGATGACCTTCGGGTTCTTCAGGTTGAGGTCGGGCATGCTGTCGGAGAAGACGCCGTAATACTGGCCCACGCCGCCAGGCACGGTTCGGCTGACCGGCTTCCACGGGTCGTTGTAAAAGGCGCCGCTGACGCCGCGCATCTTGGCATTATACCAGCCGGGGTTCTGGTCGGAGAAGACGTACCAGTCGCGGTAGGGGCTGGTTTTCGAGACGGCGGCGGCCTGAAAAAGGGCGTTGCCGCTGCCCGAATGGTTGACGACATAGTCGATGATAACGCCGATGCCGCGCTTGTGGGCTTCCTGCACGAAGCGCTCGAAATCGGCCATGGTGCCGTAGTCCGGGTTGACGGCGCGATAGTCATTGACCGCGTAACCGTGGTCGCCGTCTTCGCTCGGCATCATCGGCATCAGCCAGATGCCGGTGACGCCGAGGTCGTGGAGGTAATCGAGCTTTTGGGTGAGGCCGTTGAAATCGCCGATGCCGTCGCCGTCGCTGTCCTTATACGAACGGACGAAGATCTCCATGAAGGACGCCGAGCGGTTCCAGTCCTTCGGCAAGGCGCTGGCTTTGGCGGTGACCGCGACAGGCGACACGTCGATAACGGGTGCCGCCATCGCCGGCAAGGCAAGCAAGGACACGGCGGCGGCCAGCGCCAGGTGCGTAAAGGTCATGATCGGCTCCCTGTTTTTGACAGGGTGACACGGCAGGCGCGGGATGGAAACGTGAATACGTATGCGCGCCTTTGGGGGCACAGAACCGGAGTGCTTTTTATCGGGTTTGGGTGGTGATTCTTATGGCTTTCTTACCTTGTGGTCATAGTCTCGTATGTCTTCGCTACAGGGTTGCGTGCAGGATAAGCCTCAAAAGATATGGAGGTTTCCCATGGATATCTATGCCTATATCACCCGCGATCACCGCCGCGTGGCCGGCCTTATGAACGACCTGATGTCGATCCGCCTGCCCGCGATCCGCCAGACCCTGTTCGATCAGATCGTTGACGAACTGACGCTCCACAACGACAGCGAGGAACGCACCTTCTATGCGGCTCTTGAACACGCCACACAGACCCAGGCGATGAACGACAAGCTCGAACATGCCGAGCATGAGCACCATGAGATCAAGGCCCTGCTGCATGTGCTGAAACGCCTGTCGATCGGCTCGGAAGAGTGGATGGAGAAGTTCGGCGAGCTGAAATTCGCCGTCGAGCATCACGTGGCCGAAGAAGAAAGCACCGTATTTGACAAGGCCAAGATGGTCTTAAGCCCGCTCGATGCGCACCGGCTGGCACTCTCCATGGAGGCGCTCAAGCAGCAGATCCGGCAGGATCAGCCGGTCGCGGTTGGATAGAGCCTCGTCACGAAAGGGTGACCATCAATCGATATGCGTGAAAACTCTTGTTAAGCAACCTTAGGTAATGTGGCGTATCAGGGAGTTTTGTTATGGACATCTACAGCTACCTCGGCAAGGAACACAGTCGGCTCACCGGTCTGCTGAACGCTCTGCCCGAAGCCGCCACGCTCGATAAACGCTGGCAGGCCTTTGATATGCTCAAAGCCGAGCTGGAAGCCCATTTCGAAAGCAAGGCGCGCACCTTCTACGCCGCGCTGTCCGGTGCTGTGCCTGAGCTTCCCGATCAGGATGTCGCCATGATGCTGCATGTCCTGTCGCGCATGGATATGGACGATCTCGGCTGGGCCGACAAATTCGCCGAACTGCGCGAGACAGTGATCGGGCATTTCTACAGCGAGGAAAGCGCGGTCTTCGATCTTGCCCGTCAACAGATTGACCCGCAACAGGCGCACCATCTCATGCTGGAGATGGAGGTCATGAAGCAGGGCCTTCTCGGCGGCGACCTGCTGGTTATGGCGCCGTCTGATACAGAGAACGCCGTACAATAACTGGCAGCGCGTCAGACGTCTGCCGGCCTGGCAAACATCTGCGCCAATGCCCAGTAGGTGACGGCCGCCACGAAGAAGGCCGGCAGGGTGGCGCCGACCGCAGGCAGAAAACTGAGGACGTAATAATAGGTGGCGATGCCCGCACCCCACGCCGCGAAGGCGCTGACATGCACGCCATAGGTAAAGCGGTAGACGCCCATGATCCGAATGATATCCTTCGCCACGATCTGGCGTTTGCGGATGAGGAAGTGATCGACCAGCAGCACGCCATAGAGCGGTGTGAACACCGAACCAATGGCGTAAAGGAAGGTCATAAAATTGGCCATGGGCACGAACAAAGCGATCACCGTGCACAGCAGGCCAAAGCCTATCACCAGATGGCGGATGCGGAAGTGCAGCAGGCTGGCCATCGAACTGGCGGCCGAAAAGATATCGGCGAAGACATTGTCGGTCTCGTCGATCAGGATCAGCAACAGCGCCAGTCCGCCGCCGGTGGTGGCCAGGGCCGACAGCAGCATATCGGCCGGGTTTTCGGTCAGCAGGGCATAGGCCGCACCAAGCGAAAAGAACCAGATATTGGCCAGCACGAAGCCCGCCGAACTGCCGCGAAACACCGCCTTCGAGGACTTGCCGAAGCGGGCATAGTCGGCGATCAAAGGCAGCCACGACAGCGGCATGGCGATGACCAGATCGATGCCCCCGCCCAGCGACAGCGATCCATCACCCTTGCGTGCGAAGGCGTCGGCAAGGTTATGTCGCGACAACAGCGCCCAGGTCATCCAGGCGGCGCCCGCCAGCAGCAGCCACAGGCCATATTGGCGTAGGAAACGGCGGATAAAGCCGAGCGGCCCCATAACGGCCAGCAGGGTGGCGGCCAGTCCGAACACCAGCGTCCAGACGATCGGGAAGGTCAGGCCAAAGGTGTTGGTCGAGAGCGTGTTGGCGGCGTCGCGCATGGCGATGATCTCGAACGATCCCCAGCCGACAAGCTGAATAACGTTGAGCAGCGCAGAGATATGCACCCCGCGCACGCCCAGCGTCGGCCGCAAGGCGCCCATGGTGGCCAGGCCGGTATCGGCCCCGACCACGCCGGCCAGCCCGAGCAGGAGCGCGCCAGCCACACTGCCGATGACGATGGCCAGCAGGCCCTCGGTCAGCGACAGGCCCGGCACCAGATAGGCGCCGGCCTGCAGCACCAGAAGGCCGATGCCAAGCGAGAACCATAGCGAGAAGGCATCGCGCGTCGTCAGGCTGCGCTTGCCCTCCGGCACGGGGACGAGCGGGTCGTAGGCGTCGTGATCGGAACGTTCGGTGTTGTCTGACATGGATAAGCTTCAGGAATCGGGTAAACCCTAGCCTTAGCAGACTTACCGAAGCAAGAAACCCCATCACCGCATCTCGCGCTACGCGCGTCGTGCGGTCCCCGGCACCGGCCAGGTGAGCTTCCTAGCGGTTGCCGCCGATCAGATCGCCAAGGCCACCGAGCACCGAGCCCTCGCCGCTGTTCTGGCCGCTGCCGCCGATGGCAGCCCCAATCCGTCCGGCCAGACGCGCGAACGGCAGGGACTGGATCCACACCTTGCCGGGACCGGTCAGTTGCGCGAAGAAGACCCCTTCCCCGCCAAACACCATCGACTTGACGCCACCGGCCTGGATCAGGTCGAAATCGACCGTATCGGTGAAGGCCGCCACGCAGCCCGTATCGACATGCAGTTGCTCGCCGGCCTTCAGTTCACGCTCGATCACCATGCCGCCGAACTGGACAAACACCCAACCGTCGCCCTCCAGCTTTTGCATGATGAAGCCTTCGCCGCCGAACAGGCCGGTCATGATCCGCTTCTGGAAAGCGATACCGAGCGACACGCCCTTGGCCGCCGCCAGGAAAGCGTCCTTCTGACAGATCAGCCGGCCGCCGACCTGATCGAGCTTGATCGGCACGATGGCGCCAGGCACCGGCGCCGAAAAGGCGACGCGCGCCTTGCCATGGCCATTATGGGTAAAGACGGTGGTGAACAGGCTTTCGCCGGTGATCAGACGTTTGCCGGCGCCCAGCAGCGCGCCCATGAAGCCGCCGCCCTGTGCGCCGGAGCCGTCACCGAACACGGTCGTCATGCCAACGGACGCATCCTTCCAGACCATGGCGCCGGCTTCGGCGATGGCGCTTTCACCCGGATCGAGTTCGATCTCGACGAACTGGAGCTCCTGCCCCCTGATCTCGAAGTCGATATCGTCCGCCACGCCGGACTTGGCGTGGTGATGGGTGACGGGAACGGATGGGGTGCCGAACATGGTAATCCTCTCATAGCTGTGTTGTGAGAAGATGTAGGGCCACCGGCGCCGATGTGAAGAGACTTTGAAAAAAGAAGTGTGGGGTAAAAAGAAGTGTGGGGCAAAAAGAAGTGTGGCTTACCTGTAACGGAATTTCACATCGTGCCAGCGCGGCACGAAAAACCAGATCTTGCCGCCACGCTGGCTGATGACGACCTGCTCGTCCGATACCCAGCGTGCATTGACCTTGGCGCCGGTGCCAAAGGCCGCGACCGCCTTTCCGCCACGCGCCGTCTCGCCGGCACGACGAATGAAAATCTTCTGCTCGGGCACGGCGCCAAAGCAACTGACGCTGGCGATATTGAGTTCTAGCGTGCCCCCCGGCGACCGGATCACCTTGCCGGGTTCGCTCGCGCAAAAGGGCGCGGCGATCTCATGGACCTGCCAGCTCACAAAACCGGCAGCGAGGGCCAGAACAGCGGTGACGCCAAGGCCGGCGAACCAGTACCAGTGATGGCGCTCGCGGACATGGGCATAGCCGTGGGCATGGTGCACCTCATCATAGGCGCCGGTCTGCAAATGCAGATCCTGCTCCGTCACCTGTGTTCCCGGCCCTTGCAGCGGCATGTCTATCCTTGCTGGCGGCGCTCCGCCCTGTGGATAAGTTTACCGCTATCCCCTTAAGGAAGCCTCAACGGCCATTCTGTCCTTGCTCCCCTCGCCGGCTTCCTCTAAATTCGCCCACAGTTCACCGGGGTGTCCGCGCGTAAAGGCGGGCTGAGACGAGGGTCTAGTCCTTCAAACCCGTCGAACCTGATCCGGGTCATGCCGGCGAAGGGAGATGACACGCTGTGCGTCCACATCCGGATTCCAGCCATACCTGACGCTCATGATCCCTCTTTTATCGCCCTCAAGCCGCAAAGCGGTAGGGCAATTTGAATGTGAGGGACATAATGAATAAGCCAATCAAAGACTTGAAACCCATCACGGTCGAGGCCTCGCCAATCCCCGGTTCGCGCAAGGTGTATGAGCCCGGCGTCCGCTTTCCGGACATCCGCGTGCCCTTCCGCGAGGTGGCGCTGCACGAAAGCGCCAACGAACCGCCGGTGACGATCTATGATTCCTCCGGCCCCTATACCGATGCCGGCTTCACGCCCGACATCGCCAAGGGCCTGCCGCGCCTGCGTGAACAATGGATCGTGGACCGCGGCGATGTCGAATATATCGAGGCCCGCGAAGTGAAGCCGGAGGATAATGGTATTTTATTAAGGGGGGGCAACGTCTCCGAAGGTGCTTTGGCCCCGCAATTCCCCAACCTGCCCAAGGTGTTGCGCGCCAAGGACGGCAAGTCCGTCACGCAGTATGAATACGCCCGCCAGGGCATTATCACGCCGGAAATGGAATATATCGCTATCCGCGAAAATCTGCGCCGGAAAGAACAGGCCGAGACGGTCCGCGATGGCGAGGACTTCGGCGCGTCGATCCCTGACTATGTGACGCCGGAATTTGTCCGCGATGAAGTGGCGCGTGGCCGGGCGATTATCCCCGCCAATATAAACCACCCCGAGGTCGAGCCGATGATCATCGGCCGCAACTTCCTGGTCAAGATCAACGCCAATATCGGCAATTCGGCGGTCACCTCCTCGATGGAGGAAGAGGTCGAAAAGATGGTCTGGGCCATCCGCTGGGGCGCCGATAACGTCATGGACCTGTCGACCGGCCGCAATATCCACAATATCCGTGAGTGGATCATCCGCAATTCCCCGGCCCCGATCGGCACGGTGCCGATCTATCAGGCGCTGGAAAAGGTCAATGGCGTGGCCGAAGACCTGACGTGGGAGGTCTACCGCGACACCCTGATCGAACAGGCACAGCAGGGCGTCGATTACTTCACCATCCATGCCGGCGTGCGTCTGGCCTATGTCCACCTGACCGCCAAACGCGTGACCGGCATCGTGTCGCGCGGCGGCTCGATCATGGCCAAGTGGTGCCTGGCGCACCACAAGGAGAACTTCCTCTACACGCATTTTGAGGAAATCTGCGACATCATGCGCGCCTATGACGTGTCGTTTAGCTTAGGCGATGGCCTGCGCCCCGGCTCGATTGCCGACGCCAACGACGCCGCGCAGTTCGCCGAACTGGACACGCTCGGCGAACTGACCAAGATCGCCTGGGCCAAGGGCGTTCAGGTTATGATCGAAGGCCCCGGCCATGTGCCGATGCACAAGATCAAGGCCAATATGGACAAGCAGCTTAAAGTTTGCGGCGAAGCGCCCTTCTACACCTTGGGGCCCCTCACCACCGATATCGCGCCGGGCTATGACCACATCACCTCAGGGATAGGCGCGGCCATGATCGGCTGGTTCGGCACCTCGATGCTGTGCTACGTCACGCCGAAGGAACACCTCGGTTTGCCTAACCGCGACGACGTGAAAACCGGCGTGATCACCTACAAGATCTCGGCCCACGCCGCCGATCTCGCCAAGGGACACCCCGGTGCGCAGGCCTGGGATGACGCCATGAGCCGCGCCCGCTTCGAGTTCCGCTGGCAGGACCAGTTCAATCTGGCGCTCGATCCGGAAACCGCCCGCGCCTTCCACGACGAAACCCTGCCGAAGGAAGCCCACAAGACGGCGCACTTCTGCTCGATGTGCGGGCCGAAGTTCTGCTCGATGAAGATCAGTCAGGAGGTGCGGGATTACTCTGCCGCGATGACCGATAATGAACGCGCGGATATCGAAAACGGCATGGCCGATATGTCGCAGAAATTCCGGGCTCTCGGCTCGGAGATTGACGTACCGGCAGAATAGCAGGGGCACAGCCCCTGCACCCATATGTTAGACGGCGCTTTAGTAACGGGGTGTGGGGTCTGTGACCTCACATCCTTTCTTTTACTGGTTGCGATTGCAACTTGTAATTCGCCTGAAAAGCGTCTATATAGGCTCTATCAACGCCGATAGTCCGGCGGGTTTCCGATATTCGATCGAGCCCCGGACGCGTACTTTCTCGCACATCACCGTTTGATTGCCGTGCCATTCGGGCGCGGCTGCTTCAGCTATTGAGCTTTCAATCGCTACATACCCATAAGAAAGACCGTCCGGCAGCAACCGGCGGCAAGGATTTCTACTATGCAACATCTTACCCAAAAGACTCACCCTCGTCCCGATCTGCGACTTGTGGCCGCCCGCGCCCTGCGCTGGCCCCTGGCCCACGTGGCGCCCGGCTTCAGCCGCCGCGAACTGCAGCGCCTCGTCGCAGACATGATCGACTAGAGCGCTTTCCGAAAAGTGTGACGCATTTTTCGGATAAAAAAGCGCGTCAAAACAAAAAATTAGAGCGCCGATCTGATCCAATCAGATCGGAACACGCTCTAGGTTCGGCCCCGCCTGTTCAGACGTAAAAACACCCCGCGACCTGATGATCGCGGGGTGTTTCCGTTTTGGGAAGGGCGCGCCAACACCCTCCCCGCTTTTCATCCGGCCTGCGGCAACCCGGAGAGGAAGCCAAACCGGACAAAACTCATACAATTGTCCGTAGACATCTTGCCGGCCTTTCGCAACGGATATAGTATATTTTATTCTAAATAACCCTGACTGTTACTTTTTAGGCGCAGTTATAACGCGCGCACCACCGGTGCGCGCGTTTCAGGTCAGACTATATTGTGAGACGGCTTAAGCCAGGGTGCGGACGCCCGGCTCGCGGTCAAAATAGCGCTTGGCCCCGGCCTTGGGCAGGTCTTTCAGCGCCACAATGCCGGCATCCGGCACCACGCCCGCCTTATCGAGCAGGGCCTGAGCGGCCGGCGTATGGCCGATCGCCTTGAGGTGCCCGAAGGCGTCCATAACGAACTGCACCGCCGCGCTCTCCTTAAGTAAGGCAGCGGTCGCCTCTTCTGACAGCACCAGCGCGACAGCGTCGAAAATCTGCGACGGCGAACCGGCCAACTGGCCATCCGCCTTGACGGCCGTACCGTCCGACAATGTGGTTTTCCCCACCTTCGGCGCGACCACCACCGCCTTGCCGCCGGCATCCTGCACCGCCTTGATCAGCGCCTGCAGGGCCTCGGCATCGCTGCCGTCATGGATCAGGATGCCGACCTGGCGACCTTCAAGCGTTGCCTTCAGCTTTTTCTGAATGCTGAGGGCGGGTGAAGCGTCCATATCGACCAGGGCTCGCGCCGCCGGGTTCGCGTCGGGCACGTCAATGCCAAGGCCCTCAGCGACCCGCTTGGTCAGGTCTTCATCGACATTGCGCAGATTGGCCACCGTGCGGGTCTGTACGGGTGCAATACCGACCTTGGAGAGCTCAAACACGAAGCTGGAGGCGATATGCGCCCGCTCATTATCCGTCTGCGATATCCAGAACAGGCGTGCCTGCGAATAGTGGTCGGCGAAAAGCTCAGGCCGGACGCGCAGCTTAGGCCCCTGCTCGTCATGATCCGCCCGCCCCTCGAAGCTGGTAAAGCCGGTGGCCGGACATTCGCGCGGCCCGCCCTCTTCCCCCTGCGCCGCCAGCGAGTTCGGCTCATAATTGGCGCGTCCCTTGGGAACCTGCATCTGCATCATGCCGTCGCGCTGGAAGTTGTGCATCGGGCATTTCGGGGCATTGACCGGAATCTGGTGGAAGTTGGCGGTGCCAAGACGCGATTTCTGCGTATCGAGATAGGAGAACAGCCGGCCTTGCAGCAGCGGATCGTTCGAGAAGTCGATGCCGGGCACGATATTGGCCGGGCAATAGGCCACCTGCTCGGTTTCGGCGAAGAAGTTGTCCGGGTTGCGATCCAGCACCATGCGGCCGACAATGCGCAAGGGGAGCACTTCTTCGGGAATGAGCTTGGTCGAGTCGAGCACATCATAGGGCTGGCTGTCGGCGAAGGCCTGATCGAAGACCTGAAGCCCCAGTTCCCATTCGGGGAAGTTGCCGGTGTCGATCGCCTCATAAAGATCACGGCGATGGTAGTCATTATCCGCCGCCTGAAGCTTCAGCGCCTCTTCCCACAGGGTCGATTGCGCGCCGAGCTTGGGCCGCCAGTGGAACTTGACGAAGCTTTCCTTGCCCTCGGCATTGACCATGACGAAGGTGTGGATGCCGAAGCCCTCCATCATGCGTAAGCTACGCGGAAGGGTGCGGTCCGACATCGCCCACATCAGCATATGGGTGGTCTCCGGCATCAGCGACGCGAAGTCCCAGAAGGTATCGTGCGCCGAACCGGCCTGCGGATAGGCCTTGTCGGCCTCCATCTTGACGGCATGGATCAGGTCGGGAAACTTGATGGCGTCCTGGATGAAGAAGACCGGAATGTTGTTGCCCACCAGATCCCAGTTGCCTGCCTGGGTGTAGAACTTGACCGCGAAACCGCGCACGTCACGCGGGGTATCAACGCTGCCGGCGCCACCGGCCACCGTGGAGAAGCGCGTGAACACCGGCGTTTTTTCGCCGACGCGCTGGAACAGGTCGGCTTTCGTGAGATCGGCCAGCGATTCGGTCAGTTCGAAATAGCCATGGGCGCCGGAACCGCGGGCATGGACGATGCGTTCCGGAATGCGCTCGTGGTCGAAATGAAAGATCTTTTCGCGCAAGACAAAGTCTTCGAGCAGGGCCGGCCCGCGCGCGCCGGCCTTGAGGCTATTCTGGTTATCGGAAACGCGAATGCCCTGATTGGTGGTCAGATGCGCGCTTTCGCGGGTCGGGCTGTGTTCACCGCCCTCATGATGCACCTGCTGATGGGTTTCGCCGCCCTTGCCTTGCGTGGTATCGAACGTGTCCATGGTATCGCCCTGTGTTTGAAGATGTGCCTTAGATGGCGTCCACCACCGGTAAGGAAGCCATGCCTATGCCCGCACGCGCCGTAAGGAGATTATAAGTTGGATATCAGTGCCTTTCAGCCCATCGAGGCCATTACGGCGGATACGCCCGAAGAGGCCGACCGTCTGCGCGGTCTGGCGGTCGAAGCGCTCGATTATATTCAGGGCTTTAGCTGGTGCCCGCGTAACCGGGGCACATTCCGGTGCAGCTACGTTGCTGCGAGCCTGACGAGGGTTGGTAGCTTTTGGACGTATGGAGCGTCTTGGACTGTGAAGCGGTCGCCAAGGAATCGGTAGAACGAGATCTTGAGCTTTGCGCAGGTTTTCATCAGGCCGAGCATGGCATCTCGGGCGGCCTTTCCGGCGTCGCTCATGGTCCCGCCTGATATTTTGCGCTTTGTCACGATAGAGCGGATGTCGTTTTCCGAACCGTTTGTGTGTAGTGGGATGTCTGGGCGGTCCAGCACACG